>NZ_CP039634.1:1330000-2712114 GCF_004923295.1 Azospirillum sp. TSH100 | reverse complement strand
GTCGGTGGGGTGATGATCGTCGACGATGTCGGTGCCGAATCGCCGATGCGCCGGCGCTGGAACGCGCTGGCCGCCTGTTTCCGCCAGCCGCTGCCGGCGGCGCTGTCCGGTGAGTTGGGGGATCTCGAAGCCGAACTGCCGGCGGTACGGGTGCCGGTGACCCTTATGCAGGGCAGCGACCCGGCCGGCCTGTTCGCGCGTCTCGAAAGCGGACTGACGGGATGCCGGACGCTGACGGTGGTCGCCGTCCCCGACGCCGCCGCCATCCGGCCGCGGACCCATGCCACCGAACTGCGGGGGGCCCTGCTGGCGCTGGTATCCGCCGTGGAGCGGGCGCAGCGGTAGGGGACTTTTACGGTGTGTTGGTGAGCGTCATAAACTCTGCGCGGTCAAGGCGGCCTGGGTGCGGTTGCGGACACCCAGATGGCGCAGGATCGCGGTGACGTGGACCTTCACGGTGCCTTCCGTCAATCCCAGCTCGTGGGCGATCTGCTTGTTGGACTTGCCGTCGCGCAGGCGGGCCAGCACATCGCGCTGGCGCGGCGTCAGCTGGTCGCCGGCACCGTTGCCCAGCGCCGCGCCGTCGTCCATCGCGTCACCGGAGCCGTGCCCGCCATAGCCGCCGCCCCCGCCATGCATCTGATCGACACGGTCACCGCCGCGAATGGCCTGTTCGGGGAGGTAGATGCCGCCGGCGAGCACCAGTTGCAGGGCGCCCAGCAGCACCTTGGCGCTGGAGGATTTCGGAATGTAGCCGGCAGCCCCATTCTCCAGCGCCGCCAGCAGGTCGGAGCGCTTTTCCGACCCCGACACCACCACCAGAAGCGCCTTCGGCAGGCCGGCATGGATGTCGCCGAGCGCCGAGAAGCCGGTCCAGCCTGGCATTCCGAGATCGAGCAGGATCAGGTCGAAGGGTCTGGTGCCGTCGCAGAGCGCCCGCACCTCGTCATAGGTGCTGGCCTCGAAAAACGTCATGTCGGCGTCGAATTGCGCCAGCAGCCGGCGCAGACCGTCTCGGAACAGCAGGTGATCGTCGGCGATCAGCACGTTCATCGCGGGCATTTCCAGAAGGTTGCGGCGATCTCACACCGGGATGGCGTCATCGGCCCGCAGTTCACATAGGCACCGCCATTCCCGCGCTGTAGTTCGCTTTTGGTCTTAGACCGCTTCCTCTATGCCTGCGTCCGCGGCCCCTTTCCGGGCGCGGCAAACGGAAATGCGCTGCAAAAGGCAACGCTCCGCTCCGCCGGCCGCCTGCCCCGGATGGAAGGGGCGGACGGCCGGAACGGAAGGCGGGCGGGGCCTTTCGGCAGAGCGGTATGCTGGATCGGGTGGGGATCAGACGGTGGCGGCGACGCCGGTCTCGGCGGCCTGATCGCCGATGCCGTTGTTCAGCGCCCAGATGGCGGCCTGGGTGCGGTTGGAGGCGTTGATCTTGCGCAGCAGGCTCTTCAGGTGAACCTTCACGGTGGCTTCCGTGATGTTCAGGTGGTTGGCGATCATCTTGTTGCTGTTGCCGTTCAGCAGGCAGCGCAGGATCTGCACCTCGCGCTGCGACAGACCCTTGCGGCGGGTCGGCAGCTCGGCACCCATGTCCTCGGTGCGGCCGCTGACCAGCAGCTCGGCCAGATGGGTCGGGAATACCTTCTCGCCCATCATCACCAGCTTGAGCGACTGCATCAGCGCCTCGCAGGCGATGTCCTTCAGCAGATAGCCGCCGGCACCGGCGCCAAGCGCGGCCGACAGGCGGCGGGTGTCCAGATCGTTGGTCAGAATGACGATCCGGATCGACGGGTGATCCTCACGCAGGCTGCGCATCGCATCGACTTCCTCGTCGGCGCCGCTGGGCAGGTCGATGAGGATCAGGTCCGGGGTCTTGCCGGTGCCGAGCGTCGACAGACCCTCGCGCAGGCTGCCGGCCTCGCCGACGACGTTGAACGAGGTGCCTTCGAACAGACGCTTCATGCCCTCACGGAAAAGCTTGTTGGCATCGATGAGGAAAACGTTGATGGCATCCATGGTCTCAGCCCGCCTTTTGTTCCGTTCCGATCAAAGTGGCGCCGGATGGCGCTTCGGAGGCATCCCCGACCTTCCGCTCCCGCGTCCGGTCCGCTCCCCCTCAGGGTTCGGGGGTGCCTCGTTGTGATCCATAGATACCCCCGATTTGCGCGGCGCAAAATTTCGCTTAGGTAAATTTCGCGTCGAGCAATGGGCATATGCCGTAAGCCTGCATAAGACAAGATGAGGACATAACGGGGATAGTTATGGTCAGTTGGAATAACTGCCTGTGACAGAAAAGGGGAAAACGTTAACGGCGGGTCTGTGACTTCGTCGTGGTCCCGGACTACAGTGTCCGGTGACTTTCCTGCCGAACGGCATCGCCGGGACAGAACTACGTCATCGCCCGATCGTTGGGGGCCTATATCCGGGAAAGTCGCCCTTTGGCATAAGCGTGGGCGTATCGTTTCGTGCGCTCCGACCGGGTGTGCCGCCACTGACGGGGGTCGTGCGGGGCCGTTCTGTGCTGTATACGTTCCAGCCGCGAGGGCGCATTTTCATGCTCTCGCCGATTTTTTCGTCCATCCCCAGGCCGGGACGCCATGTCAGACGCTTATGATGATGATCCGTTGAGCCACGCCGCTCCCGCCGCTGCCTCGGGCTTTTCGGATGCCGGATATCCCGCTGCGGCACAGCGCTTCGCCTATCTGGACGGGCTGAATCCGACCCAGCGGGCGGCGGTGGAGGCGCTCGACGGTCCGGTCCTGGTGCTGGCCGGCGCCGGCACCGGCAAGACGCGGGTGCTGACCACCCGTCTGGCCCATCTGCTGATGACCCGGCGCGCCGCCGCCTTCCAGATCCTGGCGGTGACCTTCACCAACAAGGCCGCCCGCGAAATGCGCGAGCGCGTCGCCCATCTGGTGGGGATCGAGCCGGAGGGCTGGTGGCTCGGCACCTTCCACGCGCTGGCCGCCCGCATCCTGCGCCGCCATGCCGAGCTGGTCGGGTTGAAGTCGAACTTCACCATCCTCGACACCGACGATCAGGTGCGTCTGATCAAACAGTTGCTGGAAGCCGAGAACATCGATTCGAAGAAGTGGCCGGCCCGTCAGGTGCTGGGCGCCATCGAACGCTGGAAGGACCGCGGGCTGACTCCCGACCGGCTGGGCGACGCCGATGGCGGCGAGGTGGCCGGCGGCCGGGTGGTGGCGATCTACCGCGCCTATCAGGAGCGCCTGCGCACCCTGAACGCCTGCGACTTCGGCGATCTGCTGCTGCACAACCTTGCCATCTTCCAGAACAATCCGGATGTGCTGGCGGAGTATCACCGCAAGTTCAAGTATGTGCTGGTCGACGAATATCAGGACACCAACGTCGCGCAGTATCTGTGGCTGCGCATCCTCTCCCAGGCGCACAAGAACATCTGCTGCGTCGGTGACGAGGATCAGTCGATCTATGCCTGGCGCGGTGCCGAGATCGGCAACATCCTGCGCTTCGAGACCGACTTCCCCGGCGCCACCATCATCAAGCTGGAGCAGAACTACCGCTCCACCGGCCATATCCTGGCGGCGGCATCCGGATTGATCGCCAACAACCAGGGTCGGCTGGGCAAGACGCTGTGGACCGAGGCGGACGGCGGCGAGCCGGTCAAGGTCAAGGCGGTGTGGGACGGCGAGGAGGAGGCGCGCTGGGTCGGCGAGGAGATCGAGACGCTCCAGCGCAAGGGCACGCCGCTGTCGCAGATCGCCGTGCTGGTCCGCGCCGGTTTCCAGACCCGCGAGTTTGAAGAACGCTTCATCACGCTCGGCCTGCCTTACAAGGTGCTCGGCGGTCCGCGCTTCTACGAGCGGCAGGAAATCCGCGACGCGCTGGCCTATTTCCGCGTGGTCAATTCCGGCGACGACGATCTCGCCTTCGAGCGCATCGTCAATCTGCCCAAGCGTGGCGTCGGTCCGGCGGCGATGCAGAGCCTTTACACCGCCGCCCGTGCGCGCGGGCTGTCGCTGACCGAGGCCGGCTGGGCGCTGACCGAGACGGACGAGCTGAAGCCGAAGCTGCGCGCCACCCTGCGCGGGCTGCTGCAGGACTTTTTCCGCTGGCGGACGCTGATGGCGACGGTGCCGCACACCGAGCTCGCCCGCACCGTCCTCGACGAGTCCGGCTACACCCGCATGTGGCAGGAGGACAAGACGCCCGAGGCCCCCGGCCGGCTGGAGAACCTGAAGGAACTCATCACCGCCATGGCGGAGTTCGAGAACCTGCCGGGCTTCCTGGAGCATGTCGCGCTGGTGATGGAGAACGCCGAGGCCGCCGGCATCGAGCAGGTCACGGTGATGACCCTGCACGGCGCCAAGGGGCTGGAGTTCGACCATGTCTTCCTGCCGGGCTGGGAGGAGGGCGTGTTCCCCAACCAGCGCGCGCTGGACGAGACCGGCATCGCCGGGCTGGAGGAGGAGCGGCGGCTGGCCTATGTCGGCCTGACCCGGGCGCGGCGCCGCGCCTATGTCAGTCATGCCGCCAACCGGCGGCTGTACGGCAACTGGGTCAGTGCCGTGCCGTCGCGCTTCGTCGAGGAGATCCCGCAGGACAATGTCGAGGCCGAGGCCGCCAACGGCCTGTTCGCCGGCAGTGGCGGCCGTGGGAATTTCGGCGGTGGATTCGGCGGGGCCGGGGCGGGGGGATATGGCGGCGGCGGCTTCCAGTTCCGCGGCTCTACCCGGCAGGCACCGGCGCCCAAGACGATCACGCTGGACCAGGGCGCCTACGCGGTGGCGCCGCGGCCCCGGCCCGATGCGCCCTTCGCCAAGGGGGCGCGGGTCTTCCACCAGAAATTCGGCTACGGCACCGTCGTCGGCGTGTCGGAGGACAAGCTGGAGATCGACTTCGACCATTCCGGCAGCAAGAAGGTGATGGACAGCTTCGTGGTCCCCGCCGACAAGGCGGGCTAAAGCGAGGTCAGCCCGCCGACGGGGCGGGCTGAACCAAACAGGCTGGCCGGTTGCCGCACTGTGATGGCCGTCACAGCCGCGGCAGCCGTTACCGCCGAAGATTGCGGCGGTAAAACGGAGCCGGAGGCCATCCACCGTGTTCGGAACGGGCAGCGTCAGTTACGAGGTTCAGAGCCGCCGCGAAGGCCGCTGGCGCATCGAAGGGGCCTATACCGACCAGGAGTCGGCGCTCTCGGCCGCCCGCTCGCAGCTGGCGGCTTCCGGGGTGGAGGAGGCGAAGGTGGTGAAGTTCCGCACCGTCGCCGGCCTCTCGCTGGAAACCGTGATCCTGCACAAGACCGTTCCCCAGCCCCAACGCAAGGGCCTGACCCTGGGCGGCACGGCGGACGGCGCGCCTCTCTGCCGCACGCCGGACGACCTCCGCGGCTTCGAGAGCCGGGTGGTGATCGGCAGGCTGCTCCGCCCCTATCTGGATGCCCAGCGCATCACCCCGACCGAGCTGCTGCATTCCTGGCCGCTGTTCCGCCGGCTGGAGGAGCAGGGGGCGCTGCTGGGCGCTGCCATCCACGCCGTCGCCCGCCATCATGCCGATCTCCACAGCGTCTCCCATGCCGGCCGCGCCCGCGAACTGCGCCAGCTGGTCGAGGCGGTCAGCGGGTTCGCCCGCGACACGCTGGCCGAACGGCGCAGGCTGCCGCGTTTCGACTCCACCGACCTGCCCGGCACCAGCGGCGCCATCGACGAGGCGGTGGGGGCGGAGGGCCATGACGCGTTGTTCCTCGTGCTGCTGTCCCAGCATCTGGAGGTCGGCGGAGCGCTGGCCGGGAAGCTGGACCTGCTGCTGGCGATGATGGGCGAGGATGCCGAACCGCGGCATCTCTCCCTGCTGGACGGGGTGGTCGCAGACATCATGGGGTCCGCCGATACGGTGAAGGAACTGCTGGGAGCGCAGCCCAGCCTGCATGCCGGGCTGTGCGTGCTGGCCGACGCCCTGTTCGACCGCGATCCCGAGCCGGCACTGGCGCCGATGGCCGCCTCGCTGCGCCGGGTCTGCCGGCTCGCTTTGGAAGGCCGGGCGCCGCAGAGCCGGACCGTCCTGCTGGAACGGCTGCGCCAGAGCATTGCCGGCGACCAGCCGCTCGACCGCCGCGACGCCAAGGCGGACGGGATGTTGACCCGCGACATCGCCGACCGGCTGAAGGGGGCCGATGGCACGACGCTTGGCGGCGCGGCGATGGACAGGGCGCTGGAACGCCGGCTGCTGCGCCACCGCCAGTCGGTGCTGCGCGCCCAGGGCATGCACGACATCGCCGACCGGCTGACGGGCCGGTAGGGGTTCTCAGCGAAGCGAGGAGGCCTCCGGAATCCTTGGTCTCTTTCCGGCTTGATGCTAAAAACGCCGCTTCTGTTCTCGCGTCGTCGTCGGAAAGCCCCTGTCATGTCGCAAACCCCGCTCTGGCGCATCGCGCTGGTCGTTCCCGAAGCCCATGCGCCCGCCTTTGCCGAGGCGGTGGGCGACCATGCCGATGCGGTGTCGACCTTCGAACTGGAGGAAGGCGGCAACTGGCTGGTCGAGGCGACCCTGTACGGCGCCCCCGACGAGGCGCGCCTGCAATCCCGCGTCGCGGTGCTGGCCAAGGCCCTGGGGATCGAGGAACCGCGGCTGGCGATCGAGAACCTGCCGCCGATCGACTGGGTGTCGCACAGCTATCAGGGCTTCCCGCCGATTCGCGCCGGGCGCTTCTTCGTTCACGGCTCCCACCATGAGGGCATCGTGCCGGCCGGCAGCATCCCGCTGCTGGTCGACGCCGCCACCGCCTTCGGCACTGGCGAGCATGGCTCGACCAACGGCTGCCTCCAGGCGCTCGACCGGCTGTCGCGCCATCTGAAGCTGCCGCGCGGCGGACGGCGCGGCGCGCTCGACATGGGCTGCGGCTCGGGCATCCTGGCGCTGGCGGTGGCCAAGCGCTGGCGCGTGCCGGTGACCGCCGTCGACATCGACCCCGAAGCGGTGCGCGTCACCCGCATCAACGCGGCGCTGAACGGGCAGAAGACCATGATCCGCGCCCAGGGCGGCGACGGCTACCACACCCCGATCGTCGGGCGGCACAAGCCCTACACGCTGATCACCGCCAACATCCTGGCCCGCCCGCTGTCGCGGATGGCGCCGCAACTGCGCCGCCATCTGAAGAAGGGTGGCTATGCCGTGCTGGCCGGGCTGCTGAACCGGCAGGAACGCCATGTCATCCAGGCCCACCGCAACCAGGGACTGCGGCTGGTCGCCCGCATTCCGGTCGGGGAGTGGACCACTCTTGTGGTCAAGCGTTAATCCGGGGGCCGTTGAAACCATAGGGCCGTGATGCGACTTCCCCTAGGGACGATGGTCAGACACGTTTCTGGGGAGCCACCATGCTGAACCGCATCCGGTCCTTGTTCACGGGCGACGACGGCGTCGATCCGGGCGAGGACGCCTTGCAAGCCGCCGCCGCCGCCCTGATGGTCGAGGCCGCACGCACCGACGACACCATCTCCGAAGCGGAGCGCGACCGCATCCTCTCGGTCGCCCGCCGTCACTTCAAGCTGAGCGAGGAAGAGGCGCAGGACCTGCTGTCCGCCGCGGTGTTCGACACCGAGGACGTGTCGCCCTACCTCCGCTACGTCAGCGTCATCATGGACCGCTGTCCGCCCGGCCACCGCCTCTGGATCATCGAGATGCTGTGGGAGGTCGCCTACGCCGACGGCGTTCTGAACGACCTGGAATCGAGCCTGCTGCGGCGGATCGGCGGGTTGCTGCACGTCTCCGACGTCGAGCGCGGCGAGGCGCGCAAGCGCGTGCTGGAGCGGCTCGGGCTGCCGGACGATGCGGGGCTGCCGGTCTGACGGGGTGGGGTAGCCCACCCCGACCGGCATAGCCGCCACCCCGCCGCTTGCGCCCGGCCGGCGGGGTGCCTAGCCTGTGGCGATAGGATTCACTCTTCCGAGGAACAGGTTCCGTGCCCAGCGCGATTCCCTCCGCTGCCTATCGTGGCGACGACGCCCTTGCGACCCTGTTGACCGAGGCCGGGACCGGCCGGTCGCCCGCCGATGTGCGCGCCCTGCTGGCCGGCGTGCTGGCGGCGCCCGAGGGGGAGGAGCCCGCCGCCTGGACCCTGCTGGTCGGCGAAAGCCTTCCGCCCGTGCTGGCCGAACAGCTCCAGGCGTTGAAGGCGCTGCTGGCCGGCGAGGCGCCGACGGCCGGACCAGGCCCCGCGCAGCGGCTGGCCGACCTGCGCGCCGCGCTGAAGCGCCGCGATCTCGACGGATTCATCGTGCCGCGCGGGGACGAGCATCAGGGTGAATATGTGCCGCCGCGCGCCCAGCGGTTGGGCTGGCTGACCGGCTTCACCGGATCGGCCGGCAACGCGGTGGTGACCGCCCGGCATGCCGCGATCTTCGTCGACGGCCGCTACACCCTCCAGGTCCGCAGCGAGGTTCCGGCCGATCTGTACGAGTACAAGCACCTGATCGACGATCCGCTGACCGACTGGATCGTCGCCGCCCTACCTGAAGGCGGACGCTTCGGCTTCGATCCCTGGCTGCACACCATCGGCTGGGTGGAGAAGACCCGCGCCGCGCTGGAACGCGCCGGCATCCTGCTGGTGGCGTGCGAGGACAACCCGCTCGATTCGGTGTGGCAGGGCCAGCCGCCGGCCCCGCTGACCCCCGTGGTGCCCCAGGATGACGCCTTCGCCGGCGAAAGTTCCGCCGACAAGCGGGCCCGGCTGGCCGACGAACTGGGGCAGAAGGGCATCGCCGCCGCGGTGCTGACCCAGCCGGACAGCATCGCCTGGCTGCTGAACATCCGCGGTGCCGACGTGCCCTGCACGCCGCTGCCGCTGTCCTTCGCGATCCTGTCCGCCGATGCGTCGGTTGAGCTGTTCCTCGACCCGCGCAAGCTGGCGCCGCAGACCCGTGCCCATCTGGGCAATCAGGTGAGGGTGCGGCCGGTGGAGGAGTTCGGGCCGGCGCTGGACGCCGTCGCCCGCGGTTCCGCCCGTGTGCTGGCCGACCCGACCTGCACCTCGGCCTGGATCGTCGACCGGCTGCATCTGGCCGGCGCGAAGGTGGAGCGCGACGGCGACCCCTGCGCCCTGCCCAAGGCCTGCAAGAACGCGGCGGAGCTGGCCGGCACCCGTGCCGCGCATGTCCGTGACGGCGCCGCCCTCGTCCGCTTCCTGCACTGGTTTTCCGAAGAGGCGCCGAAGGGCACGCTGACCGAACTGGCGGTGGTGGAGCGGCTGCTGGCCTGCCGGCGGGAGAACGAGCGGTTCCGTGGCGTCAGCTTCGACACCATCGCCGGGGCCGGACCGAATGGCGCCATCGTGCATTACCGCGTCACCCCGGAGACCGACCGCCGGCTGGAGCCGGGCGGCATCTTCCTGCTGGACAGCGGTGCGCAATATCTGGACGGCACCACCGACGTGACCCGCACGCTGGCGGTCGGCGATCCCGATCCGGCGATGGCGGCGGAGATGCGTGACCGCTTCACCCGGGTGCTGAAGGGCCACATCGCGCTGTCCACCGTGCGCTTCCCGCGCGGCACGACGGGCTCGCAGCTGGACGTGCTGGCGCGGCTGCCGTTGTGGCAGGCCGGCCTGGACTATGACCACGGCACCGGCCACGGCGTCGGCAGTTTCCTGTCGGTGCATGAGGGGCCGCAGCGGGTGTCGAAGGTCGGCAACAGCGTGGCCCTGCAGCCGGGCATGATCCTGTCGAACGAGCCGGGCTATTACAAGACCGGCGCCTATGGCATCCGGATCGAGAACCTGATCGTCGTCCGGCCGGTGGAACCGGTCGGCGAAGCGGCTGGCGAGCTGGCCGGGGCCGAACGGCCGGTGCTGGAGTTCGAGCCGCTGACCCTGGTGCCGATCGACCGCGCGCTGATCGAGCGGGCGCTGCTGAGCGACGCGGAGGCCGCCTGGGTCGACGCCTATCATGCGCGGGTACGCGAATCGCTGGCGCCGCTGCTGGATGATGCGGCCCACGCCTGGCTGGCGCAGGCGACCGCTCCGCTGTGATCGGAGCGGGCGGCTGTATCAATTGTCGGCCGGAGGCTGGGGGCGCCCCTGATTCCGCAAGATGTTGCCACCCGTGGTAACACGTTCTTTACCCAGCTGCTTCAGTGTGACCCAAGGGGATGACTTTTGGCGGCAGTTAGGGCACTACAGTCGGCATCACTTCCCGGATTACGGCGCAGCCCCCGCGCCGGGTGGGCGTAACGGCCGGACAGACACCGGCAACGGATTATTGCGGAGACGTCTAGATGAAGATCCTCGTCGTCGATGATTACGCCACCATGCGGCGCATCGTGCGGAACCTGTTGACCCAGATCGGCTACACCGACATCGACGAGGCCGGCGACGGCGTGTCGGCGCTGGCGAAGCTGCGTGAGAGCAAGTTCGGCCTCATCATCTCCGACTGGAACATGGAGCCGATGACCGGCTTGCAGCTCCTGAAGGAAATCCGTGCGGATGCGAAGCTGGCGGCAACGCCCTTCATCATGGTCACCGCCGAGAGCAAGACCGAGAACGTCATCGCCGCCAAGCAGGCCGGCGTGAACAACTACATCGTCAAGCCCTTCAACGCCGACACGCTGAAGCAGAAGATCCAGGCCGTCATCGGCGGCTGATCTTCGGGTTTGCGATGTGGGGCAGCAGGGACGGCCGCAGCCGTCCGGCGCCCGGTTCGGCCGTCCGGGTCAGTGCGGCGGCCGGCGCATTCAGTTTGGGGAGTGGACCGGTTTGGAGCAGCTTCCGCAGCTGTCCGATGAAGAGTTCGAGCAGATCGAGGACGCCATCGCCCGATCGGCGAAGGGCAGGGCCTTCCTGCGGCGGCTCCACCGGCGGTCCCTCGGGGCCGCGACGGAAGAAGTGCGCGCCATGCTTCAGGAGTTCCGCGACTCCTGGAACCGGCAGAACGAGGCGGTGGAGGCCGGCAAGCATGTCGGCGTCCTGCGCCGCGAACTGATGGAAATGGCCGCCTCGATCGAGCAGGCGAGGCGGGAAGTGGCGGCGCTGCGGCCGCCTGACGGTTCGGGCGACAAGATCCTGTCGGCCACCAACGAGCTGGACGCCATCGTCATCTCGACCGAGCGCGCGTCCTTCGAGATCCTGAATGCCGCCGAGCGGCTGATGGATCTGGCGGGCAAGCTTCGCGCCAGCGGCGCCGATCCGGCGATGTGCGGCGAGATCGACACCCAGGTGAACGACATCTTCACCGCCTGTTCCTTCCAGGATCTGACCGGCCAGCGCACCAGCAAGGTCGTCAACGCGCTCCGCTACATCGAGCAGCGCGTGATGGCGATGATCAGCATCTGGGGCGAGGATGGGCTGGCCGGCATCATCGTCAAGGAAGAGCAGACCGACACCCGTCCCGACGCCCATCTGCTGAACGGTCCGCAGCTGGACGGTCACGGCGTCAGCCAGGCCGATGTCGACAGCATGTTCGACAGCCCGGCGCCGGCTCCGGTCGCGCCGCCACCGCCGCCACCTCCGCCGCCGCCGGCACCGGTCCAGGCGAGCCAGGCGGACATCGACAGCATGTTCGACGCGCCCGCTCCGGCTCCGGTGAAGGCCAGTCAGGCGGACATCGACAGCATGTTCGATTCGCCGGCGCCCGCCCCCGCGGTGGCTAGCCAGTCCGACATCGACAGCATGTTCGACGCGCCTGCCCCGGCTCCGGCCAAGAAGCCGGTGCCGAAGCCGCCGGGGGCCGCCCCGAAGGCCAAGGCCGCCGCCAAGCCCGCCCCGCCGCCGCCACCACCCGCAGCGGCCGAGCCCCCGGTTCCGCTGGATCAGGCCGCCATCGACGCCCTGTTCGGCTAAACGACGGGCTTGGGCCGCCGTGCCGGCGGTCCCGGGGCCGAAGAGCCTCATGGGTTTCCCCGGATTGACCGACCCAGCCTGCCGATGGCCGGATGGAGGGCGGTCAACCGATCAGAACGCAGAACAGACGCGCGACCAGACATCCATCACCACAGGCCACAGCCGGCCGTTTCCGAGAGGCGGGACCGAGGATGAAGCAGATGACCAAGCCCTTCATGGCCGAGCTTCAGAAAGCCCGCAAATCCGGGCACCCGTTCCAGGCCCTGATCGAAGATGGCGCCGCGGCGTCTTCGGCTCTTCCGGCGCCGACCCAGGTGGTCCAGGCCGACAACACCGAAGTGCTGCGGGCCGTCAGCGAACTTGGCGCCAAGCTCGACCGCTTCCTTGCCATGGACGCGGCGCAGATCGACCAGATCCAGGTCGAGATCGCCGACATCTCCGGCCGGATCAAGGCGACCAAGGTGGAGATGGCCGCCATCCGCCACCCGCTCGCCGGTGACGACAAGTTCCAGCAGGCCAGCCAGGAACTGGGCGCCGTCGTCGCCGCGACGGAGGCCGCGACCAACACCATCATGGCCTGCGCCGAAGAGCTGGAAGAGGTGGTGTCGGAGCTGAAGTCATCGCTGCCGGAGGGCTATCACAACGACCGCGTCAACGACATGGTCGACGTGATCGTCCGCATCTATGAGGCCTGCAACTTCCAGGATCTGACCGGCCAGCGCATCACCAAGGTCGTCCGCGCCATGTCCTTCATCGAAGAGCGTGTCGACGCGATGATGAGCCTGTGGAACAAGCGCGAATTCGAGGCGATGCCGCTGCCGCCGTCCGTCACCAAGAAGGACGAGAACCTGGACCTGCACGGCCCGGCCGAAGCCACGCCCGACAGCGGCAACATCAGCCAGGCCGACATCGACGCGCTGTTCGGCTGAGGCGCTTTCCATCCATTTTCCGCCGGCAGCGGGGAGGGGCATATCGCCCACCCCCGCGTTACCGCTTGCGGCGCCCTTACCCCGGCGTGCTATACAGGGGCAACTTCGAAAGCGCCCAAGACGACGATGCTTCCTCGCCCGTACCGCCTGCCGCTGACGGCCATCCTCCTGTCCGCCGCTCTGTCCGCCTGCTCCTCCACCAAGGAGGATGCGTATGTCGAACGCCCGGCCGACCAGCTCATGTCGGAAGCCGACGCGGCGATGCGCGAGGAGTCCTTCAAGAAGGCCGCGAAGCTCTATGACGAGGTGGAGCGCCAGCATCCCTATGCGGATGCGGCCAGCAAGGCCCAGCTCCTTGCCGCCTACGCCCAATACCAGGATTTGAAGTACGACGACGCCATCCTGGCGCTCGACCGCTTCATCCAGCTTCATCCGGGCAGCCCGGATGTCGACTACGCCTATTACATGCGGGCGCTGTGCTATTACGAGCAGATCACCGACGTCCGCCGCGACCAGCGGATGACGCGCCGGGCGCTCGACAGCCTGCAGGAGGTGGTCCGCCGCTTCCCCGACAGCAAATACGCCCGCGACGCGAAGCTGAAGATCGACCTGACCAACGATCACCTTGCCGGCAAGGAGATGGAGGTCGGACGCTTCTATCTGCGTCAGCACCAGTATACCGCCGCGATCAACCGGTTCCGCGCCGTCGTTGAAAATTACCAGACCACGTCCCATGTGCCTGAGGCGCTGCACCGGCTGGTGGAGTGTTATCTGGCGCTGGGCGTGACCGACGAGGCGAAGGCCGCCGCGGCCGTGCTCGGCCACAACTTCCCCGGCAGCGAATGGTACACGGACAGCTACGCACTGCTGGTGGACGCCAACCTGCGTCCCGAGCGAAACGAGAAGTCGTGGCTCAATCGAGCCTGGAACTCCCTGTTCTAGGACGCTCCATGCTCGTGTCGCTGACGATCAGGGACGTCGTCCTGATCGAGCGGCTGAGCCTGTCCTTCCGCAAGGGCCTGTGCGCCCTGACCGGCGAGACCGGTGCGGGCAAGTCCATCCTGCTCGACGCGCTGGGGCTGGCCCTCGGCGCGCGCGCGGAATCGGGGCTGGTCCGCCATGGCGCCGATCAGGCCGCCGTGACCGCGGAATTCGAATTGTCGGGCGATCATCCGGTCTTCGCCATCCTGAAGGAACAGGGGCTGGACGCCGATTCGGCTGACGGCTCGGCCGGGTACCAAACACTGGTGATCCGCCGCACCGTCAACACCGACGGCCGCAGCCGCGCCTGGGTGAACGACCAGCCGGTCGGCGTCGGGTTGCTGAAGACGCTTGGCAGCGAACTGGTCGAGGTGCATGGGCAGTTCGACACCCATGGCCTGCTGAATCCGCAGACCCACCGCGGCGTGCTCGACGCCTATGCCGGCCTGTCCGCCCAGGCGGCGCAGGTCGCCGCCGCCCACCGCGCCTGGAGGCAGGTGGAGGACGCGCGCCATTCCGCCGCCGCCGACATCGCCCGCGCCCGCTCCGAAGAGGAATATCTCCGCCACGCCGTGGCCGAACTGGATGCGCTCGCTCCAAAGGCCGGCGAGGAGGAGGAGTTGTCGGAGACCCGCGCGGTGCTTATGCACCGGGAAAAGCTGGTCGACGGCATGAACGCCGCCTATGCGGAGCTGTCCGGCGACCGGGGCGTCGAGCGCGCCCTGTCCTCCGCCATCCGCACGCTGAGCCGGATCGCCGACCGGGCCGGTGGCACGCTTGACCCGGTGATCGCGGCCCTCGACCGCGCCGCGACCGAGGCGGGGGAGGCGATCGCCGCTCTCCAGGCCGTCTCCAGCGGCGTCGACATGGACCCGCGGGCGCTGGAAAAGCTGGAGGAGCGGCTGTTCGCCCTGCGCGCCGCCGCCCGCAAGCATGGCGTCGACGTCGATGCGCTGGCCGGCTTGCGCGAGGAGATGGCCGGCCGCCTGCTGTTGATCGAGGATCAGGGCGACCTGCTGGCCAAGCTGGCGAAGGAGGCCGAACAGGCCCGCGCCGCCTTCCACAAGGCTGCCGAGGCGCTGAGCGTTGCCCGCCGCGAGGCCGCCGGCCGGCTGGACGTGGCGGTCGCCGCCGAACTGGCGCCGCTGAAGATGGAAAAGGCCAAATTCCGCACGCTGGTCGAGCCGCTGGACGAATCGGAATGGAGCGCGTCCGGAATCGACCGCGTCGCCTTCCAGGTCGCCACCAACCCCGGCTCGCCGCCGGGGGCGCTGAACAAGATCGCGTCTGGCGGTGAGCTGGCGCGCTTCATGCTGGCTTTGAAGGTGGTGTTGGCCCAGACCTCCACCGTCGGTACGCTGGTGTTCGACGAGGTGGACACCGGCATCGGCGGCGCCGTCGCCGCCGCGGTGGGCGAGCGGCTGGAAACTCTGGGCCATGGCCTCCAGGTGCTGGTCGTCACCCACAGCCCGCAGGTCGCGGCGCGTGGGGCCGTCCATCTGAAGGTGCAGAAGTCTCAGAAGGGCGAGCAGGTCACCACCGGCGTCGCCGAGCTGGACGGCGACGAGCGGCGCGAGGAGATCGCCCGCATGCTGTCCGGCGCCACTGTCACCGCCGAGGCCCGCGCCGCCGCCGATAGCCTGATCGCCGGCCGCGGCTGAGGCCCGGAGCATACGCTGCGATTAGGAATGCTGCTCTCCCGCCAGCGCGTCGGCATGGCGGCGGAACAGGCGGACCAGGGCATCCACCACCGCGGCGACGGCCGGCGCGTCGCGCCGGTCGCGGTGGACCAGCAGATGGACATCCTCACGCAGGACGGCCGGAGGATCGATGACGCGGACCAGTGTGGGTTCGGCATCGCCCAGCACGCAGGGCAGCAGCGTCATCCCCATCCCGCGCCGGGCGGCGTCGAGCCGCATCGGCAATTCGCTGAGCCGCGCCACGATGCGGCCGCCGCGTTCCCGAACGGTGTCGTCCACCCATCCCGACTGTGACGGCCGCCGCCGGGTCTCCGGCAGCCCGACCACCGGTGCGCCGTCCCAGCGGCCTGACCAGTCGTCACGCACCCCCCGCGCCGCATAGAGCGTGAAACCGAAGCGCCCCAGCCGGCGGGTGACCAGATTGCCTTCGGCCGGCACCCGGTCCATGCGCAGCGCGATGTCGGCCTCGCGCTGGGCGAGATTCAGGGCGTTGCGGGTGCTGAGGATGGTCAGGCCCACCCCCCCTGTCTCTGCCCCGGTCTCCGCCAGCAGGTCGGGCAGATGCAGGGTGAGGAAGGCGGAGACGGAGGTGGTCGCCGTCACCCGCACCGGCTGGCTTGTCGCGGCCAGCCGGTCCGCGTTGCGGGCGAAGGCCGCGGCGGCGTCACCCATGGCCGCGGCGCTGTCCAGTACCGAGCGGCCGAGCGGCGTCAGCTCCAGCCGGTTGGGCAAGCGGTCGAACAGCGGGCCGCACAGCGCCTCCTCCAGCCGCTTCAGCCGGCGGCCGAGGGTGGGTTGGCTCAACCGCAACCGCTGCGCCGCCGCCGTCAGGCTGCCGCAGCGCGCCGTGGTCAGGAAGGCGCGGATATCCTCCCAATCTAACTCCGCGTCGTCGATCATCCAGTCCCCGTCCGAATCGCCCGGCTCCCAATCTCCTGGTCCGGCGGGGCGGGCGGTTGCCGTCACCGCGGCAGCAGGCCGTGAAGGGCGGCGTGCTGCAACAGCATGATGGTCTTGCCGTCCAGGATCGCCCCGCTGCCGACCATGGCAAGGGCATCGGCGAAGGTCAACTCGACCACCTCGATGTCCTCGCCCTCCTCGGCGACGCCACCGCCGTCCCTGCGGTCGGCGGCGCGGTATTCGGCGACGAAGAAGGCCAGCCGCTCCGTTACCGAGCCGGGGCTCATGAAGGCGTCGAATACCCGGCGGGGCGCCTGGATGGTCACTCCGAGCTCCTCCTCGGCCTCGGCCCGGATCGCGTCTTCCGGACTGCGGTCGTCGAGCAGGCCGGCGCAGACCTCCAGCAGCGGTTCGACGTGGCCGTTGACATAGGCGGGAAAGCGGAACTGCCGGGTCAGCAGGACGGTGCCGCGGGTCGGATCGTAGAGCAGCAGAGCCGCCCCGTTGCCGCGGTCATAGGTCTCCCGGCTTAGGGTCTGCCAGCTGCCGTCGCGGCGGCGATAGTCGAAAGTGGTCTTCTTCAGCACATACCAGTCGTCGGACAGCAGCGTGACGTCGCGGATGCGGATGCGCTCGTCCTCGGCAGTGGAGTCGTTTGCAAGCGAAAGGATTGTCATGGCGGATCCCGGTGGTCATGGAATGGCCATCACCCTGGACCATGGCCAGCTCTCGGGCAGCCCGCCGGAGATGAATGGGTCCGGTACGGAATTTTTGGGGTCCCTTGGGAGGAGGCGCCAACTCCAGGTTCCAATGCTCATTTGGAGTTGAAAAAGTGCTGTGTCGTAATGGCGGCGCCTCCCGCGCAGCCAAAGCCTGATGAACTCGATCGCGCTCCAATCCGGCCAAAATCTTATCCTATGTTAAGTTAACGTCTCTTAATCAGAACATAGGAATAGCCATTTTGGATCGTTGCGACGATCCATCCTCCTGCCTAGATTGTTTCTGAAATCCCTTGGCTGTGCGTGACAAACGACGCCGGTCCAGCTTCCGCTAGAGGTCGCGTTTGTCCGAAGTCTTTGCTCGATGAGCGGCGCGGTTCCTTCGGGGTCAGTCGACCTCACCGATTGCGACCGGGAGCCCATCCACCAGCTGGGCCTTATCCAACCAACCGGTTTCCTGATCGCCGTCACGGCCGATTGGATCGTCGTCCATGTCTCCGCCAACATCGGCCGTTGGCTGGGGGTGGAGCCCGATGACCTGCTGGGGCATCCGCTGGCCCGCGTCATCACGGGCGAGGCGTTGCACACCATTCGCGGCCGGCTGCAGATCGCCCATATCAACGGCAGCGTCGAGCGTGCCTTCGGGGTTCATCTGTCGGACGTCGCCCCGGTCTGCGACGTGGCGGTCCACCTGTCCGGCTCCACCATTGTGATCGAGGCCGAACCGAGCGAAGGGGAGGGGCCGCAGGATTCCGGATCGCTGCTGCGTTCGATGATCGCGCGGGTGCAGAACACCCGTGGTTTCGACGCGTTCTGCCGCGAGGCGGCGCGGCAGATGCGGGCGCTGACCGGCTTCGACCGGGTGATGGTCTACCGCTTCGCCCCCGACGGGGCGGGGGAGGTGATCGCGGAATCGGCGGTGCACGGCATTGGCAGCTTCCTCGGTCAGCGCTATCCGGCCTCCGATATCCCGCAGCAGGCCCGGCGCCTGTATGAACGCAGCTGGCTGCGCTGCATCGGCGACGTCAACGCGGCGCCGGTGCCGGTGATGCCGGCGGTCGATCCGCTGGGGCAGCCGCTGGACCTGTCGCTCAGCCTGCTGCGCAGCGTGTCGCTGATCCATGTCGAATATCTGCGCAACATGGGGGTGAATGCCTCGCTGTCGGTGTCGATCCTGCGGCACGGCAAGCTGTGGGGCCTGTTCGCCTGCCATCACCGCCATGCCCGCTCGCTGTCCTTCGAGCGGCGGACCACCGCCGAGCTGTTCGGCCAGATGGTCTCGCTGTTGCTGGAGGGGCGTGAGCGCGAGCAGGAGAGCCAGCAGGAGGCGCAGGCCCGCCGCGCCCATGTCCGCATCATGTCGATGATCGCCGACAGCGAGTCGCCGCTGGACAGCCTCGTCTCCTTCGCGATGGAGCTGCGGACGCTGATCGACTGCGACGGCTTCGCCTGCTGCATCGACGGCCAGCTGCACATGGAAGGCGAGACGCCGACGCGGGAGGAGGTGCTGGGCGTCATGCGCTTCCTGCACCGGACGCCGCCCAGCAGGATCTACCTGACCGACCAGCTGGGGACCGTCCATCCGGCGGCCGGCGACTTCACCGAACGGGCCTGCGGCCTGCTGGCGATCCCGGTGTCGCGCACGCCGCGCGACTATCTGGTCTTCTTCCGCAAGGAGTTGGTCCGCACCATCACCTGGGGCGGCGACCCGACCAAGCCGGCGGAATACGGCCCCAATGGTCCGCGCCTGACTCCGCGCAAGAGCTTCGAGGCGTGGAAGGAGACGGTGCGCGGCCGGTCGAAGCCCTGGACCGAACTGGACGAGCGCAATGCCGAATCCCTGCGGGTGACCCTGCTGGAGGTGGTGCTGCGGCTGGCCGACGTCGCCGGCCGCACCCGCAAGGAGGCAACCGAGCGGCAGGAGTTGCTGATCGCCGAGTTGAACCACCGCGTCCGCAACATCCTCAGCCTCGTCCGCGCGCTGGTGCGGCAGAGCGAGAGCGGGGCGGAAACGGTGCAGCAGTTCGTCGCCATCGTCGCCGGCCGCATCGAGGCGCTGGCCCGTGCCCATGACCAGATCACCGCCGACAATTGGGGACCGGCCTCGCTGCGCGCCCTGATCGTGGCGGAGGTCGGCGCCTATCTGTCGGCCAGCAGCGAGCGGGTGCGCCTGTCCGGGCCGGAGGTGCTGCTGGCGCCGCAGGCCTTCTCCGTCTTCGCACTGGTGGTGCATGAGCTGACCACCAATTCGGCCAAATATGGCGCGCTCAGCGACAGCGGCGGCTGGGTCGAGGCCGACTGGTCGATCGACGAGGGCGGGCGGCTGCTGATCGACTGGCAGGAGAATGGCGGCCCGCCGGTGCGGGCGCCGTCGCGGACCGGCTTCGGCACCACGGTGATCGAACGCTCGGTTCCCCATGATCTGCAGGGCGAGGCGGAGGTGACCTATGCCCTGTCCGGCCTGCGGGCGCGCTTCATGATCCCGGCCCGGTTCGTCACCATCGCCGACAGCCTGCCGGGCGGCGGCGGCCGCAGCCTGCCGGTGCCGGCGGCCGATTTCTCCATCGGCGGCCCGGTCCTGCTGCTGGAGGACAACATGATCATCGCCATGGCGACGGAGGACGTGCTGTTGAGCTTCAACGCAAGCCGTGTCAACACCGCCGCCGGCGTCCGTCACGCGCTGCGCCTGATCGACGAGGACCCGCCGGTGGTGGGGGTGCTGGACATCAATCTCGGCAACGAGACTTCGGTCGCTGTGGCCGAGCGGCTGCGGGAGTTGGGAATCCCGTTCGTGTTCGCCACCGGCTACGGCGAGTTCGCCGCGGTGCCGGAGCGCTTCACGGATGTGCCGGTGCTGAAGAAGCCCTACGGGTCGGATCAGGTGGTGCAGGTGCTGGCGTCGGTGATGGGGTAGGGAATGCCTACCCCTTGATGGCCGCATACCGCGCGAACAGCGCCACGCTGACCGCCACCGTGGCATTCAGCGACTCCACCGTTCCGGTCGTCGGCACCGACAGCCGCTCCGCCGGACAGTCGGCCGGCACGCCCTGGCCCTCCTCGCCCAGGATCAGCCGCATGTCCGCCGGCCAGTCGAAGCGGGTCAGATCCTCGCCGCCGCCGTCCAGCGCATAGAGCGGGCCCGCCGCCTCGTTCACCGCGTTCCAGCGCGGGCCACGGAACAGGGTCAGCGCGAATTGGGCATTGGAGGCCGCGCGCAGGCACTTGGGGTGGAAGGGATGCGCCGCCCCCTCCAGCAGGACGATCCGCGACACGCCGAAGGCCGCCGCACTGCGCAGCAGGGCGCCCAGATTGCTGGGATCGCCCAGCGCGCACAGCAGTTCCAATCCGTGCGGCGGCTGCGACAGGTCGATGGCCGGCATCTTCGGTACGGCACCGACCAGCAGCGGAAAGCCGGTGCCCGACACGTCCAGCGTCCGGAACAGGGCGGGGGCGAGCTGTACCGGTTCGACACCCGGCGGCAGGCGCCACCCCGCGATCTGGGCGGGGTCGGTGAACAGCAGCCGCTCGAATCGCTCGGGATGTTGGCGCAGCGCTTCCGGCACCGTCTTCAGGCCGGCCAGCAGGAACTTGCCGTTCTTCTTCAGCCCGCGGCTTTCCAGCGCCGATTCCCACAGCTTGAACTGCGGGTTCTGCGGGCTTTCGATCAGCAGGGGCGGGCGGGTCATGACAGCAGGCTTTCCGGCAGGGGGCTTTCCGGGAGGGGAACGCCCCTGCCTAGCACAGGCGCCTGCCGAGGAACAGCAGGGGGCCGCGCTGGCAGGCGTCGGTGAAGCCGGCGCGCCGGTAGAATTCGACATTGCGGGCGAAGACGGCGGTGACCAGATGCACGCCGGCCAACCCGTCGGCCCGGCAATCCTCGGTGAAGCGGTCGAGCAGCCGGCGCCCCAGCCCATGCTCCCGCCAGCCCGGCCGGACATTGATGTGGAAATGGGCGGGGTAGGCGGCGAAATGGTCGGCGAAAACCTCGTATTTCGGAATGCGCCGGGCCAGTTCCGCCGAGCCGGCGCTGTCCTTGCAGCCGGTGAGGTAGCCGACGATCCGACCATCGGCCGCCACCGCCATCCAGATGTCCCGCGGCGCGTCTTCCACGAACCAGCCGGTCCAGGTGGCGAGGAAGGCGGCGCGGTCGGCGGCGGAGGCGAATTCCGTCCGGGTGGTGGAGGCGAAGAAGATCTCCTCCAGGGCTGCCACAGCCATCGCCCGGTCGGGCAAATCCGTCAGCCGTTCCAGCCGGATTTCCTCGCCCGCCGCCATCACTTCCGCCCCGTTACTTCCGCTGTGCGGTCTGGACCGACAGGTTGCGCGGCGCCAGCATGGTATAGTGGCCGCGCGCCTTCATGACGCCGGCCCCTTCCTCCGCCTGCGGGCCGTGGCCCCAGAACAGGTCGCCGCGCACCGGACCCTTGATGGCGCCGCCGGTGTCCTGCGCCACCACCAGCCGGTTGATGGCGCCGCCCGGCACCGGGGCGTCGCGCACCTCCAGCCACAGGGGCACGCCCAGCGGGATATGGTCGGCATCGACGGCGAGGCTGCGGCCGGGGGTCAGCTCCATGTTGCGGGCGCCGCGGGCGCCGACCTCTGGCTTCACCTTGAAGAAGACGTAGGAGGGGTTGAGGTTCATCACCCGCTGGGCCTCGGCCGGATGGTCCTTCAGCCAGCGCCGGATCGTCTGCAACGACATCTGTTCCGGCGTGGCGTCGCCGATGTCGATGATATGGCGGCCGATCGGGTAATAGCTGTGACCGTTCTGGCCGGCGTAATGGATGCCGACCACCGACCCGTCGGCCATGATCGCCCGGCCCGACCCCTGGATTTCAAGGAAGAAGGCGTCGATCGGGTCGTCCACCCACATCAGCTCCAATCCCTTGCCCTTCAGCGCGCCGTTCTCGATGCGGGCGCGGCTGGGCAGGCCGTTCTTGCCGCGGGCCGGCATGCGGTAGAGCGGGACGTTGTAGCGCTCGCTCGGCGTCCAGCTGCCGTGCAGCTCGATCTCGTAATAGCCTGTGAACAGGCCGCTCTCGCCGTTGCTGACGTCGCGCGGGGTGAAGAAGCTCTCGAAGAAGCGGCGGGCCGCCTCGCTGTCGCCGGGGGGCAGGTCGCGGGCGGCGGCGCAGATGGCGCGCCAGTCGTCGGTGGTGCCGGCGGCGCGCAGCTGACCCATCGGCTTGCCCGGCGGCTGGTTCTTGACCCAGCCGCAGGTGCGCTGCACGGCGGGTACCGCCTGGGCATGATCGTCGTCGATCCAGCCGGCGAGATGACGGAAGTCGGGCGAGACCTGATCCCAGGTCGGGCGCTGGGCCGTCCGTCGCTGACCATCCACCGTGGGATCGGTGCCGGCGCAGGCCGCCAGCATCGCCAGCAGACCGCCCATCAGCGCCAGCCTCAGGCTGCGCCGTACGGCTTTTTTCACGTCACGCGCACACGCCACCCCAGCCGCAGCCGCCATCGCGCACTCCGTCCCCAGCATCAAATCTGTCCGTCGAAGACCCACGGACCGTTTGAACGCGCTCGCGGTCCGGTCACGATAAGGTCACATCACCCTCCCGTTTGTGCCGGTGGTTACCTCGAGTCGTCAACCCCTGACCTGCACTTTCGGATAGGTCGCGGCCGCTTGTCACGGGCGGGGGCCCGGCGGGAGGGTTCCGGGGGGCAAGCGGGGCAGCCGCGCGGCGGCAAGGCGTGACAGGACGCGGCAAACGCGGTATCGACAGCCCATACGCGTAGGACCGTCCGCAGTTTGCATCCCGTCCCCGGTGTTCGGGGGAACATGCGGGCTGCCGGTCCCGTTCGCCGCCATGAGACACCCCAAGGGACCAGACGCCATGACACCCGCCGCCCGCCTCCAGGCGGTCATCGATCTGCTGACCGAGATCGACGAGACCCCTCGCCCCGCCGACGCGGTGATGAGCGCCTATTTCCGCAACCGCCGCTACATCGGCTCGAAGGACCGCACCGCCATCGCCCAGATGGCCTACGCGATCCTGCGCCGCCATGCCCGGCTCGGCTGGTGGATCGAGCGCGGCGGCTACGAGCGCCCCACCCCGCGCGCCCGCATCCTGGCCTATCTGCTGCTGGAAGAGAGCCGCAACGCCGGCGTCGTGCTGGAGATGTTCAGCGGCGGCAAGTTCGCCCCGGCCCGCCTGACCGACGACGAGCTGGCGATGGTCGGCAAGCTGGAAAGCCACACGATGGACCATCCCGACATGCCGGAGACGGTGCGGGTGGAATGCCCGGACTGGGCGGAGGCGCCGATGCGCGCCTCGCTCGGCGACCGCTTCGGTGTGGAGATGGAGAAGCTGCTGGAGGCGGCGCCGCTCGACCTGCGCATCAACCCGCTGAAGGCGAACCAGCAGAGCGCGATCAAGGCGCTGGCCAAGGCGCAGATCACGGCGGAGACCACGCAATGGTCGCCGCTGGGCCTGCGGGTGAAGGGGCGTCCGCCGCTCGGCAGCGTCGAGGCGTTCAAGGACGGTCTGGTCGAGATCCAGGACGAGGGCTCGCAGCTTGTGGCCTTGGCCGTCGCGCCGAAGCCGGGCCATCAGGTGGTGGATTTCTGCGCCGGCGCCGGCGGCAAGACGCTGGCCGTCGCTGCATTGATGAAGAACAAGGGCCGGGTCGTCGCCTGCGACGTGCTGGACAAGCGCCTGAAGCGCGCCGCCGAGCGGTTCCGCCGCGCCGGCCTGCACAACATCGAGGCCCATCCGCTGACCAGCGAGCGCGATCCCTGGGTGAAGCGCCACAAGCGCAAGTTCGACCGCGTGCTGGTCGATGCGCCGTGCTCCGGCACCGGCACATGGCGCCGCAACCCGGACGCCCGCTGGCGCCAGCTCGGGCCGGGGCTGGAGCAGCTGCTGCCGCTTCAGGCGAACATCCTCGACAGCGCCGCGCGTCTGGTGAAGCCGGGCGGGCGGCTGATCTACGCCACCTGCTCCATGCTGCATGACGAGAACGAGGCGCAGGTCGAGGCGTTCCTGCAAACGCACCATGACTTCATCGTCAAGCCGGTCGCCGAGGTGTGGGCGGAGGAGGAGGCCGGCGCGCCGCCGCCGGTCGAGGGTCCGTATCTGCGGCTGACTCCGGCGAAGCACGACACCGACGGCTTCTTCGCCGCCGTGCTGGAGCGTCGTGCGGAAGAGACGGTTTCGGATGTCGCACTGGAGCAGGGCGAGGTCGATCCGGTCGAGCTGGGCAAGGCGATCGATGCCTGAGTGAGGCTGGGTCGGGGAGGTCTCGGCCTCCCCGCCCTTGACAGCCGGGGTGGCGCGCTCCTTATCGGTGGGGTAGGCTTTCCGCCGCTGACATCATCCGGGCGTATTCGCCCACCCCCCCCTCAAGAGGACCAGATGAAGTTCTCCTTCGCCAAGCCGTCCCTGCCGTCCTCCGGCGTGCTCGCCGTGACCGTCGCCGCCGACCGCAGCCTCGGGCTGATCGGACGCGAGTTGGATCAGAAGACCGGCGGGGCGCTGGCCCGCGCCATGGCCGCTGCCCGCTTCAACGGCAAGAAGGACGAGACGCTGACGCTGCTCGCCCCGGCCGGGACCGATCTGGACCGCGTCCTGCTGGTCGGCATCGGCAAGGGCGCCGACCTGACCGATCTGGTTCTCCAGTCCGCCGGCGGCGCCATCGCCGTGGCGCTGGACAAGGCTGCCGACGAGGCGGCGCTGCTGGTCGAACTGCCGGAGGGCGCTTCCCTGTCGCCGGCCGCCGCCGCCGCCGAGATCGCCTTCGGCGCGCAGCTGCGCAGCTACAAGTTCGACAAGTACCGGACGAACGACCGGAAGGCCGACAAGAAGGAGCCGAAGCCCAGCCTGCGCAAGCTGACGCTGCTGGTCGAGGATGAGGGTGCGGCCAAGTCGGCCTTCAAGAAGCTGGACACGCTGGCCGACGCCATCCGCTTCACCCGCGATCTGGTGTCGGAGCCGGCCAACGTCATCTATCCGGAAAGCCTCGCCGAGAAGACGAAGGAACTGGAGCAGTTCGGCGTCGAGGTCGAGATTCTCGACCAGAAGAAGCTGCGGAAGATCGGCATGGGCGCCCTGCTGGGCGTCGCCCAGGGCAGCGCCTTCGAGCCGCGCGTGGTCGTCATGCGCTGGAACGGCAACCCGGACGCCGACGACAAGCGCCCGGTCGCCTTCATCGGCAAGGGCGTGACCTTCGACAGCGGCGGCATCTCGATCAAGGGTGCGGCCGGCATGGAAGACATGAAGTGGGACATGGGCGGCTCCGCCACCGTGATCGGCACCATGTACGCGCTGGCCGCCCGCAAGGCGAAGGTCAACGCCATCGGCATCGTCGGCCTGGTGGAGAACATGCCGTCGGGCACGGCGCAGCGTCCGGGCGACATCGTCACCTCGCTGTCGGGCCAGACCATCGAGGTCATCAACACCGACGCCGAAGGCCGCCTGGTGCTGGCCGACTGCCTGTGGTACGCGCAGGACGTCTACAAGCCCAAGCTGATGGTCGACCTCGCCACCCTGACCGGCGCCATCATCGTCGCGCTGGGTCATGAGCATGCCGGCCTGTTCGCCAACAACGACGACCTCGCCATGAACCTGACGGCTGCCGGTCTGAAGGTGGGCCAGCCGGTGTGGCGCATGCCGCTGGGCGACAATTACGACAAGGAAATCGAGTCGCCGGCCGCCGACATGAAGAACACCGGGTCGGGCGGCGGGGCCGGCAGCATCGTTGGCGCGCAGTTCCTGAAGCGCTTCGTGAACGACGTGCCGTGGGCCCACATCGACATCGCCGGCGTTGCCTGGGCGAAGAAGGACGGCGCCACGGTTCCGAAGGGGGCGTCGGCCTTCGGCGTGCGCCTGCTCGACCGCTTCGTGGCGGACTTCCACGAAGGCTGATGCCAGAGGCTTGATGCGTGCGTGAAGGAGCCATGACCGAAGTCCGCTTCTACCACCTGCAACGGCGCACGATGGAACAGGCGCTGCCCAAGATCCTGGAGAAGGTTCTTGAGCGGGACTGGCGTGCCGTCGTGCTTGCCGGCTCTCCGGAGCGGGTGGACATGCTGAATCAGCATCTGTGGACCTACGATCCCGGCTCCTTCCTGCCGCATGGGGCGGCGCGCGACGGCTTCGCCGAGCGCCAGCCGGTATGGCTGACCGATGCCGACGAGAACCCGAACAACGCCACCGTGCTGGTGACGGTGGACGGATGCGTCAGCGACCGGATGGACAGTTTCGACCTCGTCTGCGACCTGTTCGACGGCAATGACGAGGAGGCGGTGCTGGCCGCCCGCCAGCGCTGGAGGGCCTGCAAGGCGGCCGGCCACAGCCTGACCTATTGGCAGCAGACCGACCGCGGCGGCTGGGAGAAGCGGGCCTGAGCGGAACCTTGTAAAGTTGTCCGCTCATTTCCATTGCATTCGATCCGTTCAGAGGCGAACCTTATCTCCCAAGCGGACGGTTCAAAGGTGCATGCTCCCGATGAACAGGAGCCAGTTCGACCCGGCGCTCGCCCAGCAGGTCAAGGACGCGAGCATCCTGATCGTGGACGACAACCCGTCCAACGTCGACCTGCTGCGTGAAATCCTCAGCCATGACGGATACAGCCGGGTTCGGGGGGAAACCGACCCCCGCAAGGTGCCGGACCTGTGCGCGGCCGAGCCGTTCGACCTGCTGCTGATCGACATCCGCATGCCGCACATGAGCGGCTTCGACCTGATGGAGCGGCTGAAGCCGGTCTTCGGCGACGATTACGTGCCGGTCCTGGTGCTGACCGCCCAGACCGACCAGGAGACCCGGCGCAAGTCGCTGGAGCTCGGCGCCAACGACTTCCTGACCAAGCCCTTCATCGCCTGGGAGCTTCTGCACCGCGTCCGCAACATGGTGGAGATCCGCAAGCTCTACCGCCGCGCCGCCGAACAGAACCGCGAACTCGAACACCGGGTGACGGAGCGCACGGCCGAGCTGTCCGACGCCCTGGAGGCGGCGCGCAAGGCCGACCGTGCCAAGCTGGATTTCCTGGCGGTGATGAGTCACGAGCTGCGCACGCCGCTGAACTCGATCATCGGCTTCGCCGACGTGCTGGCCGGGGAGGGGATGGGCAAGCTGGGCCATCCCGATTACCTGGAATATGTGAAGCTGATCGAAGAAAGCGGCCGGTCGCTGCTGACCATGGTCAACAACATCCTCGACTATACGCGGGGCTCCACCGGCTCCATCGAAATCCAGGAAAGCGACGTCAACATCCCGCAACTGCTGACCGGCTGCGCCGAGATGCTGGGGCCGAAGGCGGCGGGCAAGCGGGTGACCCTGACCGTCCAGCCCTGTCCGTCCTTCCGCATGCGGGTCGACCGGCGGCGGCTGCGCGAGATGGTGCTGAACCTGCTCGACAATGCGGTGAAGTTCACCCAGCCCGAGGGTCATGTCGGGGTTGCGGTGGTGGATCGCGGGGAGTTCGTCGGGCTGACCGTGCGTGACGACGGACCGGGCATCCCCACCGAGCTGATGGGACGCATCTTCAACCCCTTCACCCAGGCCGAGCGCTCGCTGGTGCGCCAGCATGAGGGGGTCGGGCTGGGGTTGCCGATCGTGCGGCGCTTCGCCGAGCTGCATGGCGGCGGCGTTGAACTGGACAGCGCGCCCGGCCGCGGCACGGCGGTGACGATCCTGCTGCCGAAGGACCGGTTGCTGGATCTGTGAGACGCGGGCGGCATCCGTGCCGCCGCTTCCCCTCAATGAAAGGTGAACATCTCCGGCGCCGAGCCGATACGCGCCATCAGTCCGCCGCTGGGGGGGACCGGACGCCATTGGTCGCGCTGGGCGTCGACCGGTTCCGACACCACGATCAGGCCGTTCTCGGCGCGGCGCCAGTAGAGGCTCGGCGGCTTGTCGTCCGAGGCCCAGCGCACCGCCCAGACACGGTCGCCGTCGGTCCAGGTGGCGGTGAAGCGCAAGGGGGCCGTGATCTCCAACGCCCGCATCTCGTCGCGGATGGCGTGCAGCACGCGCTGGAAGGCGCCGACCGAATCCCGCTCCAACCCCTCGCCGAGGGCGGCGAGGAAGATCGCCTCGCTGTCGGTGGTGCCGGTTCGGGTGCTGTACAGCTCGTCCGGGATCATTGCCTCCACCCGGCGGCGCAGGCGCGGCCAGTCGCCGACCTGCCCATTGTGCATGAACAGGAAGCGCCCTGCCTTGAAGGGGTGGCAGTTGGCCCGGCTCACCGCGGTGCCGGTCGCCGCCCGCACATGGGCGAAGAACAGGTGGGAGCGGACATGGCTGCAGATCGATTGCAGATTCTCGTCCGACCAGGCCGGGCGGATCTCGCAATAGCGGCCCGGCTCGGTCCGCTCGCTGTACCAGCCGACGCCGAACCCGTCACCGTTGGTTTCGGTCTTCGCCTCCGCGGCGTGCATCGACTGTTCGATCAGGGAATGGCAGGGCGTGCAGACCAGCGTTTCCAGGAACACAGGCTCGCCGCAATAGGCAAGAAACCGACACATCGACCGACGCACCATGGCAGCCGCGACAAGGACTGCGTCAATTTGCCCCGACGCGCGGTGTGAAACAAGATGCGCCGGTCACGGAACCGTCATGCATCCGGGCAGGTGTTGCATTTCCGCCGTTCAGACCCACCGTTCAGGCAGGGGGCCCCACCCCGCCTTTGTCACCAGACGACCTTCGGCAGGGCCGCGACCCGCAGCGGCCCGACGAACAGCGAGCGGTCCTGCACCGTCACCGGCGCCGTGACCACCGGTTCGCCGTTGGGACCGGTCGGACGGGCCAGCATGGTCAGGACGGTCTTGGCGATGGCGGCCTCGTTCGGGCGCATCATCGGCTTCACCGCATCGAGAATGGCGGGGGCGCCGCGGATCTCCGCCGTCAGCGCCGCCTGCGGCTGCAACTGGGCATCCAGCGCCAGCGTGCCCGACAGGACTGCCGCAAGCGGGCCCCAGTCCAGCGCCAGCCGGTCGACCTCCACCGTGCCGCCGTCGCGGCTCCAGGCCGACAGGCTGGCCGGTTCCGGCCGCGGCGGGGTTCCCATGACTCGCAGCGTCAGTTCGGTCCGTTTCACCTCGCGGCCCAGGTTCGCCGGCATGCCGTCGGGCAGGGTCAGCCCGTCGGCGGTCAGGGTCAGGGTGAGGCCGGCGGCACCGCGTTCGGCCGGCGGCTGGTCGGGCTGGGCGGCGGTGACATCAAGGGCGGCGACCGGCACCGGCTGGCCGGCGACCTGGGCGGTGAGCCCGGTGAAGCGCAGGGCGAGCCGCTCCAGCGTTCCGGACATCCGCATGGTAACGTCGCCGCTTCCCCCGGTCGGGGCTAGGATGTCGACCGGCGGCTGGCCGGGTTGGACCACGGACAGGCGGTGTTCGCCGGGAAAGGTCAGCGTGATGTGCGTGGGGTTCCAGGGCGCTGCCTCCGCCACCAGCCGCGCGCCTTGCCAGTCGGCGCCGCGCGTCGCCAGATGTGGCTTGTCCAGCTCCGCCCGCAGGGTGAAGGGGAAGCCGTGGATGGTCAGTCCGCCATGCTCCACCACAGCACCGTTCGCCCGCTGGTCGGCGACCCAGCTTTCCACCCCGTCGCGCACGGTGCGGGCCGCCTGCCACCACCACAACGAATAGGCGATGGCCGGCAGCAGCACGACCATCAGCACCAGGATGGTCGCGATCCGGCGCCCGGTCAGCAGGCGGCGCGGGGCTTGGGAATTGGTGTTGGGTCGCATCGGTGGCATGTCCGTTCCATCTCCGTACCGTTATAGCGACCCCCGAACCCGCATGCTAGGCTCGGTCGCCACCGATCCGGTTCCGTTTTTCCCATTACTCTCTCCAGCGATCCCGCCCGGCGATTATCCATGGCCCCCGACTCCCCGCTTCCGCATCCCGCCTGGACCCGCGACATCTCCGTCGAGCCCGGTGCCGACCTGTGGGTGTTCGGTTATGGTTCGCTGATGTGGAACCCGGGTTTCACCTTTGTCGAGCGGCATGCCGCGACTTTGCCGGGATACCACCGCAGCTTCTGCGTCTCCTCCCTCCGCTATCGCGGAACGCCGGAGCGTCCGGGGCTGGTGCTGGGGCTCGACCGCGGCGGATCCTGCCGGGGCATCGTCTTCCGGGTGGCTGCGGCCGACGTGCCGGCGGCGCTCGATTACCTGTGGGAGCGGGAGATGGACAGCCGCGTCTATCTGCCGAGGATGCTGCGGGTCCGCCTGCGTGACGGTCGTTCGGCCGCAGGGCTGGAGTCGGTCAACGCCTGCTGCTTCGTCGTCGACCGCGGCCATCCGCAATATTGCCGGGGCCTGGACGAGTCCGCATTGATTCGCCGTCTGGCGGGCTGCCGTGGCCAGCGCGGCCCGAACATCGAGTACCTCGCCAACACGGTCGAGCATCTGGAAGAGTTGGGAATCCGCGACGGCAGTCTTGCACGGCTTCTGGCACTTGTGCTGGATCGGGGCAATCGAAATTCCGACGACTGAAAGATTGCTGTCGCTCCGGCAGAATATCTTTTCGCACGGTGTATGCGACAAAATTTCCATAAGGAATAAGGGTTCAAATCAACTTCGCCCTGGGAGAAGGTGCCTATAATGGTCTCGAAACGGCCGCCTCTTTGTTAAGGGTCTCAAATGAAATTGAGAATTACCATACACCGGAAGCTGATCAGTCTGCCGATCGTCATGCTTCTGGCTTTCATCATGGGAAGCGGACTTCTGCTTCAGTCGATGCGGAGCTCGCAGGAGGCGGCGAACCAGGACAAGGTCCGCGCCGTGGTGGAAGTTGCGTTGGGGGTCGTCCGCTATTTCGAGGACCGTGCGGCCAAGGGAGAGATGTCCGCCGAGGAGGCCCAGACCAAGGCGCGCGATGTCATCCGCACCATGCGCTATGGCAGCAGGTCGGACTATTTCTTCATTACCAGCCCGGACAACAAGCTGCTGGTTCACGGGGTCCAGCCGCAATTGGAAGGCCGTGACTTCGACGGGGTCCGCGATGTGAACGGCGTTCCTTATGCCCGGATGCTGGGCGAGGCGGCCCGCGCCGGCGGTGGGCATGTGTATTTCTCCTGGCAGAGGACCGCCGAGGAGACGCCGCTTCTGAAGGTCGCCTATGCGGCAATGTCGCCCGGATGGAAGTGGGTGGTGGGGTCCGGCGTTTTCGTCGACCATATCGAGGCCGATTTCCGGGCGCATGCGATCGAAGCCGGACTGGTCGCGGCTCTGCTGGGCGGCATGGCGGCGATCATGGCGCTGCTGATCGCCCGTTCGATCACCAAGCCGCTGACGCGGCTGACCCAGGTCATGCGCCGCCTTGCCGACGGCGACGTCACGGTCGCGGTGACGGATGCCGGCCGGCGTGACGAGGTCGGTGAGATGGCTGCCGCGATGAGTGTTTTCAAGGAACGCGCCGCCGAGAATCACAGCCTGCGTTTGCAGCAGGAGGAAATGAGGGTGAAGGCGCAGGCCGATCGTGCCGCGCTGCTGGCATCGCTCGCGGATTCCTTCGAGCACTCGATCGGCGAGGTGGTGCGGCTGGTGACCGCATCGGCCGGCACCATGCGGGGGACGGCCCGAACCTTGGCCGACAGCGCCAGCGTCGCCACCGACCGCAGCACCGCCGCCTTCCAGGCCGCCGATACGGCGAAGTCCAGCATCGGATCGGTCGCCGCGGCGGCGGAGGAACTGACCTGCTCGATCAGCGAGATCGGCAAGCAGGCCGGCGTGTCGAGCGAGATCGCCCATCGTGCGGTCGACGAGGCCACCAAGACCAATGAGATCATGGATGGTCTGGTGCGCGCCGCCAACGAGGTGGGAGAGGTCGTCAACCTGATCAACTCGATCGCCGGCCAGACCAATCTGCTGGCCTTGAACGCCACCATCGAGGCCGCCCGCGCCGGGGAGCATGGCAAGGGGTTCGCCGTGGTCGCCAGCGAGGTCAAGGGGCTGGCCGGACAGACCGCCCGCGCCACCGAGGACATCCAGCGGAAGATCTCCGAGATCCAGCAGGCGACCGACGCGGCGGTCGTGGCGATCCGCGACATCGGCAGCATCATCGGCCAGATGACCGGCATCGCCGGCACCATTGCCGCCGCCGTCGAGGAGCAGGGTGCGGCGACCAACGAGATTTCGCGGAATGTCCATAACGCCGCGGAGGGCGCGCAGGCGGTGTCGCTGAACGTGGCCGGCGCCAACGAGGCATCCGCCGATGCCGGCGGCAAGGCCGAGGCGATGCTGGGCGAGGCCGACCGGCTGGCGGGAGTTGCCGACAAGCTGCGGAGTGAGGTCGAGACCTTCATGACCAGTATCCGCGCGGCCTGAGCCGCCGCGGCACGGGCAGGGTTTCCGCTGCCGCTGGTTCCCTGCCGTTTCAGCGCTATAGTCTTGGCCATGACGATCCCGTGCTTCCGGGCCATGGCCCTGGCGGGGCTGGTTCTGGGCGTGGTTGCTCCGGCCGGTGCCGCACCTCTTCATCATGACATCGACCTGACGCTCGATCCTGCCGCCAGCCGGATCGAGGTGGTGGACCGGCTCAACCTGCCCGCCGGGGCGCGGTCCCTGCGGCTGGATCCGGCCCTGGCGGTGCAGGAGGTTCGGGCCGGCGACCGTCTCATACCGGTGGACCGGCGCGGCGGCGGGTTGCGGCTGGTGGTGCCTGAGGGTGGGGAAGCGGTGACCATCCGCTATGGCGGACGGCTGCCGGGCTTCGCCGTCGGAACCGCTCTGGCGCTGGATGGCGACGGCGCTTTCCTGCCGGGGCTAAGCGGATGGTTGCCGGATCCGGCGACTGCGGCCGACGAGCCACCAACCTGGCGCCTGTCGGTGCGGGTGCCGGCGCCCTATGTCGCCGTCGCCACTGGCCGGCTGGTCGAGGAGGGGCGCGACGCCGCCGGCTATCGTGCCGTGTTCTCCGAGGATCGCAGCGTCGAGGAACCCTCCGTCTTCGCCGGGGCCTGGACGGTTGACGAACGGATGGCGGACGGGTTGCGCCTGCGGCTCTACCGCCATCCGGAACAGGGCGGGCTGGCCGACGGCTATCTCGGCCTGTCGCAGCAGGCCATTGCCGACGGCTCCGCCCGCATCGGTGCCTATCCCTTCGACGGCTTCAGCATCGTTTCGGTTCCGCCGCCGGTCGGGCTGGGCTTTCCCGGCCTGACCGCCATCGGCCGGGCGGTGCTGCCGCTGCCCTTCATCCGCAGCCAGTCGCTGACCCACGAGATCATGCACAACTGGTGGGGCAACGGCGTCCGGGTCGGCGAGGGCGGCAACTGGCCCGGCAATTGGGCTGAGGGACTGACCACCTACATGGCCGATTATGCCGCCGCCCAGGCGCGCGGCACCGATGCGGCGCGGGCGATGCGGCTGGATTGGCTGCGCGACTATGCCGCCCTGCCGGCCGAGCGCGACCGTCCGCTGACCGAATTCCTGTCCAAGACGCATGATGCCTCGCAGATCGTCGGCTATGGCAAGGCGGCGATGCTGTTCCACATGCTGGAGGCGGAGATCGGCCGCGAGGCCTTCGACGCCGGCATCCGCCGGTTCTGGAGCGGCTTTGCCTTCCGCAACGCCGGCTGGTCCGATCTTCGCCGTTCCTTCGAGGCGGCGTCCGGCCAAGATCTCGGCAGGCTGTTCGGCCAGTGGGTCGAGCGCCGGGGCGCGCCGATGCTGACGCTGGTGGATGTCGGGGCGGATGACAGGACGGATGGCGGCGGCGTGCTGCTGACCCTGCGGCAGGAGGCCGAAGCGCCCTACACCCTGTCGGTGCCGGTGCGGCTGGAGACGGCGGCCGGGGTGGAGGACCATGTCGTTCGATTCGACGGCCGGCAGGCGACCCTGCGGGTGCCCGCCAAGGCGGCGGTGCGGGCGGTGTCGGTTGATCCGGACTTCGACCTGTTCCGCCGGCTGGCGCCGGGCGAGGCGCCGCCGATCCTGCGCGACGTCACCCTGCGGCCGGAGGCCGAGCGGGTGATCGCCGCTGATGGCGATGCGGCGGAGGCGGCGCGGATACTTGCCGGGCGCCTGATGGACGGTGCCGGCAAGGAGGGGAGTGGTGGTGCGGTGCCGCTGCTGCTGGTCGGGACCGATGCGGCGGTGGCCCGGGATCTGGAGCGGCGCGGACTGCCGCCGGCGCCGGCCGAACTGGCCGGGCGCGGCACGGCGCGGGTGTGGGTGTCGCGCGCGGCGGATGGGCGGACGGCGCTGGTGGTGTCGGGCGCCGATGCCGAGGCGTTGACCGCGCTGGTGCGCCCGCTGCCGCATTACGGGCGGCAGAGCTGGCTGGTGTTCGACGGCGCGAAGGCGGCGGACCGCGGGGTGTGGCCCGTGGGGGACAGTCCGTTGCGGCGGGTGGTGGAGCGGTGAGGGAGGAAGCCTCGACTGACGATGCTCCCTCCCTGCCGTGACCCTTATTTCCCCTCGCCCCAGACCAGACCGTTGAACAGCGGCTCGATCACCGATTGGCCGACGTCGCGGGTGATGAAGACCAGCTTCGTGCGGTGGTCGTCGCTCGGCCAGTCCTCCAGCCGCACTGGCGGGTGGAACATGTGCTGGACGCCGTGCACGACCACCGGCAGGTCGCTTTCCTGGACGTTCAGCAGCCCCTTCACCCGCAGCAGATTCTCGCCGGCCTGGGCGATCAGCGCTTCCATGAAGTCGACGAAGCCGTTCCAGGGAACCGGCCGGTCGATCACCATGCAGAAGGCGCGGATGTGGTCGTCATGGCGGTTGGCGTCATGGTGGTGATGGTCATGACCGCAGTCGGGGCCGCAATGGTCGCCGTGCCCGTGGTCATGCCCGTGGTCGTGATGGTCGTGGTCATGATCGTGCCCATGATGGTCATGGTCATGAGGCTCATGGCCGTGATCGTGATGCCCGTGGTGGTGATGCCCGTGGTGGTGATGCCCGTGGTGGTGATGCTCGTGCGCCTTGGCCTGCTCGTCGCGATAGGCCTCCTCGCGCAGCCAGCGGGCGACGTCGGGGCTCTTGGTCTCCGGATTGTACAGGCCGGCGTCGAACAGCTTGGCCGGATCGACCTCGCCATGGGCAGCAGGGATCACCGGGGCGGCCGGGTTGATGGCGGCGAGGCGCTGCATCAGGGCGACGGTCGCCGCCGGGGTGGCGACGTCGGTCTTGGTCAGCACGATGCGGTCGGCGACGGCGGCCTGCTTCACACTTTCCGGCTGGCGGTCGAGCTGAAGCGAGCCGTGCGCCGCGTCCACCGTGGCGATGACGCCGTCCAGGCGGAAGCGGGCGGCCAGCAGCGGGTCCGACATCAGCGTGTGGATGATCGGGGCGGGATCGGCAAGGCCGGTCGTCTCCACCACCACCCGGTCGAAATCGGGGATTTCGCCCTTCACCCGCTTCAGGAACAGGTCGCGCAGCGTATCCACCAGATCGCCGCGGATGGTGCAGCACAGGCAGCCGCTGTCCATCAGCACCATGTTCTCGGACGCCTTGGCGACCAGCAGATGGTCGAGCCCGACCTCGCCGAACTCGTTGATGACGATGGCGGTGCGGGCCATGGCCGGGTTGCGCAGCAGCGCCTGGAGCAGCGTGGTCTTGCCGCTGCCGAGGAAGCCGGTCAGCACCGAGACGGGAAGACGGGCGGGAGGGGCGGCGGAAGCGCTCAACGGGAAGTCTCCTGACAGGATTTGCATAGGCCGCGCACTTCGACGGTGGGGCGCTGGACACGGAAGCCGTGCCCGGCCGCTGCGGCTTTGATGGCGGCGCCGACCCCCGGATCGTCGATCTCGGCGGCATCGCCGCAGGCCTCGCACACCAGGAACTGCCCGGAATGGACAGCCCCCGGCGCGGCGCAGCCGACATAGGCGTTCAGCGATTCGATGCGGTGGACCAGTCCCTGTTCGACCAGGAACTCCAGCGCGCGGTAGACGGTCAGCGGCGCCGCCGCCTTGCCGTCCTGCTGGCTCAGGTCCTCCAGGATCGCATAGGCGCCGCGTGGCCGGTGGCTGGACCACACCAGCTCCAGCACGCGGCGGCGCAACGAGGTCAGCCGCGCCCCCCGTTCGGCGCACAGCGCGTCGGCACGGGTCAGGGCATCGGCGATGCAGTGGGTATGGTCGTGAAGCGCGGACATGGGTGTTACTTTATAACACTCTTCCGGCCGATGCAACGCGACAAGGAAAAAGGCGGCCCCGCGGGAAGGGCCGCCTTGCAGTTCCGCCTTTTCAGGTGGCGGTTGTTCTTTCTTTTTGGGACGGCTTTTTGGGACGGGCGGCCGCACCGGGCCGCTCTGTGAAGAATAGTCCGCCTGCATGACCGTTTGCCGGCGTCGCGGTGACCGTTCGGTGAAGATCAGCGGTCAGTCCGCCGCCTCCACCTTGCCCTTGCGGTCGCTGTAGAGGGCCAGCGCCCGGTCGCGGGCGGAGGCATGGTCGAGGATCGGCCGAGGGTAATCGTCGCCCAGCCGGACGCCGGCCTGCCGCAGCACCTCGGTCGGCGCCGCCCAGGGTTGATGGATCCAGCGCGGCGGCAGGCGGTCCAGCTCAGGCACATAGCGGCGGACGTAGTCACCCTCGGGATCGAACTTCTCGCCCTGCAGCACCGGATTGAAGACGCGGAAGAAGGGGGCGGCGTCGGCGCCGCAGCCGGCCACCCACTGCCAGTTGCCGGCATTCTGGGCCAGATCGGCATCGACCAGCGTGTCCCAGAACCAGCGTTCGCCTTCCTGCCAGGGCAGCAGCAGATCCTTGACCAGGAAGGACGCGACGATCATCCGCACCCGGTTGTGCATCCAGCCGGTTTCCCACAGCTGGCGCATTCCGGCATCGACGATGGGATAGCCGGTACGCCCGCGCTGCCACGCCCGCAGCCCGGCGGCATCCTCGCGCCAGGGGAAATCGGCGAAGCGGCGATCGAGCGGGCTGTCGGGCAACTCCGGCGCGTGGTGCAGCAGGTGATACTGGAACTCTCGCCAGCCCACTTCACGCAGGAAGGCGTCGATTCCGGGCGCCAGTTCCGGCCGGGCATCGGCGGCATGGCGGGCGGCATGCCAGACCTGCCGCGGCCCGATCTCGCCGAAGGCCAGATAGGGCGACAGGGCCGAGGTGCCGGCACGGTCCGGCCGGTCACGCTCGGTGGCATAGACCCCGACCGGCCCGTCGAGGAAATCGGCGAGGTGGGACAGCGCCGCCGTCTCCCCCGGCACCCAGCGCTTGCGCAGCCCGGCCGCCCAATCGGGTTTGGTCGGCAGAAGGCCCCAGCTTTCCAGCGGGTCGCTGGCCGGCGAGGGATCCGGTGTCCTCAGGGCAGCAGGCGCGCGGGTCGGCAGCGGCGGGTTCAGCGTGGCCGACAGATGGCGCCAGAAAGGGGTGAACACCTTGAACGGGCCGCCGCTCTTGTTACGCACCGTCCAGGGTTCGGCCAGCAGGGCGGCGTTGAAACTGCGGGCATCGACGCCACGCGCCTTCAGCCGCTCCTTGATCGTCGAATCGCGGGCGGTCTGGGCGGGTGTGTAGCGGCGGTTCCACAGCACACAGCCCGCCCCGGTTTCGGCGATCAGCGCGTCGAGCACGGCGGCCGGTTCGCCCCGGCGCAGCACCAGCGGCGAGCCGTGGCGGGCGCAGCAGGTGGCGAGCCGTTCCAGGCTGCCATGCAGCCACCAGCGCTGCGCCCCGCCAAACCCCCAGTCGTCCTCCGTCTGCTCCTCCAGGATATAGAGCGGGATGACGGCTGCGCCGCGTTCTCCGGCCGCCTGGGCGGCGGCGGTCACCGCCGGATTGTCGGCAAGGCGCAGGTCGTTGCGGAACCAGACGATGATGGGGGCGGACATACGCTGTGCTCGGTTGTTCGTCTCCGGACCCACCCGATATAGGCCGCGCTCACGCTTCGGCCAGAGTGTCAGCGCGCCCGGTCCGGCGACAAACGGGCGCAGGGGAAGCGATAGACCCGGCCGCGCGCCGTCATCAGCACCTCGAACCCCGGCGCCAGCAGCCCGTCGAAGGCGGCGTCCAGCACGTTCAGCCCGCCGGTGAAGCTGCCGAAAGCCGGCAGGATCAGCCTGGCGCCGTCATGGGCGAAGCAGCGCTCGCGCACCCGCCGCCCGCCCAGCGCGACCGCGGCGGCAGGATGCAGGTGGCCGGACAGCTCGCCCACCGCGCCGGGCTGCGCCTCGTGCCGGAAGGTCAGAGGGCCGAGCGAGAGATCCGCCACCACCCGGCCGCCGAGCCCCTGCGGCGGTTCGGGATCGTGGTTGCCGGTGATCCACACCCAGTCGGCGACGGACGCGGTCAGGCCGCGCAGCCGCTCCACGTCGGCGGGGGCCATCCGCTCCGCCGCGCGGCGGTCGTGGAAGCTGTCGCCGAGGCACAGCACGCGCGCCGGTCGCGCCGTCGCGATCAATTCGGCCAGCCGGTCCAGCGTCGCCCGGGTGTCGTAGGGCGGCAGCAGCCGGCCGCGCGCGGCGAAGGCCGATCCCTTTTCCAGATGCAGGTCGGCGACGGCGAGGATGCCCTCCGCCGGCCACAGCAGGGCCCCCGAGGGATCGGCCAGCAACTCGGCGCCGCACAGCGTCAGCGCCGCGCGGTTCATGGCTTCGGTCATGGGCATCACAGGATCAACCGGCCCTGTTGCGGTCCGGCACGTTTGGCAGCCGGTTTGACGGGCGCCAACTCCGGCATCGCCTCGGCCAGCAGTTCGGCCTCGGCGGCGGCGAGCAGTTCGTCGGTGGCGCTGCCCTCCACCCGCTCGCGGCCGATCTCCAGGATCACCGGCACCGCCAGGGGGGAGATGCGGTCGAGGCCCTTGTGGGTGATCCGTCCGCGCACCCGTGCCAGGAAATCGGACAGGCGGCGGATGTCGGTCAGCCCGCCCGCCGCATCGGCCCGCGTCGCCCGCAGCAGCACATGGCCGGGATCGTGCTTGCGCAGCACATCATAGATCAGGTCCGAGGAGAAGGTGACCTGCCGCCCGGTCTTCTCCTGCCCCGGATGGCGGCGGTCGATCACCCCGGCGATAAGCGCCACGTTGCGGAAGGTCCGCCGCAGCATCGACGATTCGTCCATCCAGGCTTCCAGATCGTCGCCCAGCATGTCCTGATCGAACAGCGTGTCCATGTCGGTGGGCGATCTCAACGACCATACCGCCAGCACATAGTCGGTGGCGACGAAGCCGAGCGGTCCCAGCCCGAAGCGTTCCATCCGCCGGGTCAGCAGCATGCCCAGCGTCTGGTGCGCATTGCGCCCCTCGAAGGCGTAGGCGACGAGGAACTGCTTGCCCGCCTTGGGGAAGGTCTCCACCAGCAGCCCGTCGCGGTTGGGCAGGACCGAGCGGTAACGCTGAAGCCGCAGCCACTCCTGCACGTCTTCCGGCAGCCCGTCCCACTGGCGCGGATCGGCCAGCATGGCGCGCACGCGCTCGGCCAGATGGGTGGTCAGCGGCAGACGCCCGCCGGCATAGGCGGGCACCTTCGGATCGCCGGTGCCGCCCTTGGCGACCTGGGCCTCCATCTCGCGCACGCCGAGGAATTTCAGAAGCTGGCCGGCGAACAGGAAGGTGTCGCCGGGTGTCAGTCCCTGGATGAAATACTCCTCCACCTCCCCCAGCACCGGGCCGCGGTTCAGGCGGACGCGCAGCAGCGCCTCCTGCGTGATGGTGCCGACATTCATGCGGTATTGCCGCGCCACCGCCGGACCGGCCACCGCCATCCGGCCATCCTCGCGCAGCCTCAACCGCTGGAACCGCTCATAGGCCCCGAGCGCATAGCCGCCGGTGGCGACGAAATCGAGCACGTCGTCGAACTCGTCGCGCGTCATCGCGGCATAGGGGGCGGCGGAGACCACCTCCTCATACAACTCGTCCGCCAGGAAGGGGGCGGCGCAGGCCATGCCGAGCAGATGCTGGGCCAGCACGTCCAGCCCGCCCGGGCGCGGCGCCTCGCCGTCCAGCGTGTGGTCGTGCACCGCCTCCAGCGCGGCGCGGCATTCCAGCACCTCGAAGCGGTTGGCGGGGACCAGCAGGGCGCGGCTCGGCTCGTCGAGCCGGTGGTTGGCGCGGCCGATGCGCTGGACCAGCCGGCTTGACCCCTTGGGCGCGCCGATCTGCACCACCAGATCGACCGCCGCCCAGTCGATGCCGAGATCGAGCGAGGAGGTGGCGACCACCGCCCGCAACTCGCCGCGCGCCATGGCGCCCTCGACCTTGCGGCGCTGCTCCACCGCCAGCGAGCCGTGATGCAGCGCGATCGGCAAATTGTCGTCGTTGACCCGCCACAGCGCCTGGAACACCAGTTCGGCCTGGGCGCGGGTGTTGACGAAGAGCAGGGTGGTGCGCTGGCGGCGGACGCGCTCGTAAATCTCCTTCATGGCGTGCATCGCCATGTGGCCGGCCCAGGGCACCCGTTCCTGCGAGGTCAGGATCTCGACCTCCGCCTGGGCGCCACTGCGGCCAAGGACAAGGCGCACATCGTCGGAGTCCGTCCCGTCATATCGGCCGCGGCGCGACAGCCAGGCCAGCAGCCGCTCCGGCTCCGCAACCGTGGCCGACAGCCCGACGCGCCGGGCGGCAGGGGCGAGGCGCGACAGTCGCGCCAGCCCAAGCGCCAGCAGGTCACCGCGCTTGGATCCCGCCAGCGCGTGCAACTCGTCGATGATGACGCAACGCAGATTGCGGAACAGCCGGTCGGCATCGGTGTAGGACAGCAGCAGCGCCAGGCTTTCCGGCGTCGTCATCAGCATGTGCGGCGGGTGCGTGCGCTGGCGCTTCCGCTTGGCCTCCGGCGTGTCGCCGGTGCGGGTTTCCGCCCGGATCGGCAGGCGCATCTCGGCGATCGGCTGTTCCAGGTTGCGCTGGATATCGACAGCCAGCGCCTTCAGCGGCGAGATGTAGAGGGTGTGCAGCCCCTCGCGCGGCCGCTCGGCCAGTTCGATCAGCGAGGGCAGGAAGCCGGCCAGCGTTTTGCCGCCGCCGGTTGGCGCGATCAGCAGCGCGCTCTCCCTCCGCTCGGCAGCCTCCACCATGGCGACCTGATGCGGGTGCGGCGCCCAGCCGCGCGACCGGAACCACGCGGCGACGTTGGGCGGAATCGGGGCGGGGGAGGGTGCATCCATGGCGGTCGGACTGTAACGGATCGCCTGGAACGGAGGAAGAACGAAGTGCGGATGAGGGCCTTACACCGCAGCCTTCTTCACCCCGAAGCAATGCTCCGGCCCCGGAAAGGCGCGGGTCCGCACTTCGGCCGCGTAGGTCGCGGCGGCTTCGCTGACGGTCTCGCCCAGGTTGGCGTAGCGCTTGACGAATTTCGGCTGGAAGGCGCCGAACAGGCCCAGCATGTCGTCGGTGACCAGAACCTGACCGTCGCAGGCCGGCGAGCCGCCGATGCCGATGGTGGGGATCGCCACCTCTTCGGTGATGCGTCGGGCCAGCGCTTCCATCGTGCCCTCGATCACCAGGGTGAAGGCGCCGGCTTCGGTGATCGCGCGGGCGTCGGCGGCGATCCGCTCGGCGGCCTCGGCATCGCGGCCGACCGCCTTGTAGCCGCCGAGCGTGTTCACCGATTGCGGCGTCAGCCCGACATGCCCCATCACCGGGATGCCGCGGGCGGTCAGGAAGGCCACCGTCTCGGCCATCTCCAGCCCGCCTTCCAGCTTCACGGCCTGGGCGCCCGTTTCCGCCATCACGCGGGCCGAGGCGCGGAAGGCCGCTTCCTTGCTCTCCTGATAGCTGCCGAAGGGCAGATCGACCACGACACAGGCCCGTTCGGACGCGCGCACCACGGCGGCGCCATGGGCGATCATCATGTCCAGCGTCACCGGCAGCGTGCTGTCCAGCCCATAGACCACCATGCCAAGCGAATCACCGACCAGCAGGATATCGACATGTGGGTCGAGCAGCCGGGCAACCGGGGCGGTGTAGGCGGTCAGGCAGACGATGGGTTCGCCCCCCTTGCGGGCGCGCAATGCCGGAACCGACTGGCGGGCGGTGAGGTTGGAAGCGCTCATGATCGGGCCTTTCCAAGGCAGGCGGCAGCGGGCCGAAGGGGGGCGATCCAGCTCGCTGACCATTCAATACGCTTGGCCGACGCACAGTCGGACCAAGAAAAACGGCGCAGATACACCAAAACCGCCCACGCGAGGTTCGCGGGACGGTCGGGTGCAAGACACAAGGGGTCTTGGGCGCGCATCACACGCGCCCTTCGCAGTCGCTAGGCGCGACCGGCGATTAGTAGCCCTCGCGTTCCATCCGCTTGCGGAGCAGCTTGCGGGTGCGACGCACCGCTTCAGCCTTCTCACGCGCGCGCTTCTCCGAGGGCTTCTCGTAGTTACGGCGGAGCTTCATTTCACGGAAAATGCCCTCGCGCTGCATCTTCTTCTTGAGCGCGCGGAGGGCCTGATCGACGTTGTTATCTCGGACCAGAACTTGCACGTTAACCGTCACCCTTCCAAGTGAAGCATGTTGCGCCAAGGCAACAAATAGGTATGCGCGGCAGGCGCACCCCTTGTGTGGGGGCAGTGTGTAGCACGCCCCTGCACCTTTGTGAAGGGGAGTCTTCGGTTCATCCGCATAAGCTCGGCCATAAGCCCGGCCACACCCACAGGAATCGGTTGCTCCACCCGCCAGCACACTCCAGATATAGCGGCATGCCAGTGCTTCCAATCGCCCGGATGGGCAATCCCGTGCTCCGCCAGATCGCGGAGCCCATCGCCGACCCGACCGATCCGGCCGTAGCCCGGCTGGCGGCCGACATGATCGCCACCATGCTGGACGCGCCTGGAGTTGGTCTCGCCGCGCCGCAGATCGCGGAGTCGCGCCGGATCATCGTCTTCCGCGTCCCCGCCGACCGTGGCGAGGGGGAGGAGGTGGCGAACACCGTCCTGGTCAATCCGGTGATCGAGCCGCTGACCGACGAAAAGGCCTTGGGCTGGGAAGGCTGCCTGTCGATTCCCGGCCTGCGCGGTCTGGTGCCGCGCCACACGCGCATCCGCTACCGTGGCTATGGTCTCGACGGCGCCCGCATCGAGCGGGAGGCGTCCGGTTTCCATGCCCGTGTGGTCCAGCACGAGGTCGACCACCTGGATGGCGTGCTCTATCTTGATCGCATGGACGATCTGCATCTTCTTGTCTGCACCGAGGAGATGCATCACATCAACGCCGCGCTCGCCGCGGCGACTCATATCATCGCCGCGCCGGGCGCGGCCAAGGACGCGCCGCCCCGGAGCTGAGGGCGGACGCTGGGAGAGTTGGCTATGAGCATCGACACGCTACGCGACGAGATCCTGGTGGCGAGCCTGCCCAACGTCGTCTTCGACGGCTGGAGCCTGCAGTCCCTGCGCGACGGCACCGAGATGGCGGGGCACGAGCCGTCGGCCCTGCTGCGCGCCTTCCCCGGCGGCGTCACCGACGCGGTGGAGCATTTCGCCGATTGGGCCGACCGACAGATGCTCGACCGGCTGGAGTCGATGCCGCTGGCCGAGATGAAGGTGCGCGAGCGCATTTCGCTGGCCGTCCGCACCTATTTCGATGTGCTGGAGCCCTATCGCGAGGCCAAGCGCCGGCAGCTCTCCTATCTGGCCATGCCGCAGAATGTGACGCTCGGCCTGCGGCTGCTCTACCGCACGGTCGATGCGATGTGGTTCGCCGCCGGGGACAGCGCGACCGATTACAACCACTATACCAAGCGCGCGCTGCTGGCCGCGGTGGTCAGCTCTTCCACCTTCTATTGGCTCGACGACAAGTCGGACGACCATGCCGAGACCCGCGCCTTCATCGACCGCCGCCTGGCCGACGTGATGGCGGTGGGCAAGGCGACCTCGTCGGTCGGCAAGCTCGGCTCGATGCTGAACATCCTGCCCAACCCGCTGCGATTCGCCCGCCAGATGCGCCAGCGCACCGCCGGCGCCCAGGCGAGCAATGCGACGATCCACATGGCGGACAAAATCTGAACGGCAGTTTCAAGACTTATTCGGCTCGATGGAAGACTGAACGAATACCGTGTATCCGAAAGCATTGTGAAAACACTTTAATGATGCTTCACTTCAAGCCATGGTGGTGTGACGCGCAATGAAAGCCTCTCCCGCCGCTTTGAAAGAATGCATAGGGTCGCAAAATGAAGAAACTCGCCTTCGTCGCGCTTTTTGTATCTGGCGTCGCTGTTTCCGCTTGCGTTCCTCCGACAATGTATGACGAGCAGGCCATGTATAGGCCGGGCGGCGCGTTGGCCGACAAGCAAAGCGGTCCGGCGGTGCTCGCCAACATCAACGACGCCGCTGTAAACGCGATGTTCCCGAAGGGTACGCAGAAATCGACCGTCATGCAGTCACTGGGCGTGCCGATGTCAACCTCGACCAGTTCGGACGGAACATCGACCCAGACCTATATGTATTCTCTTACCAGCTATCAGCGGAAGATCGTTCAGTCGAATGTGCTGACAGTCAAATATGACCGCAACAACGCGGTTGAAACCCTGACCCTGTCGGCGTCAAACAACACTTGGTAACCGCCGCAGCGGATCAGCAGAGTTTTGCGAGTATATGCAATCAAGGGGCGCGTCCGTGACTGCGCGCCGGACGCCCCTTCCTGTCTGGGGAAGTGGCTTTCGATGACGTCGCTGGTGTGTGGCGCCGCCGAGCCGTCACGGCGCGTGAGTGATGGCGTTCCGTCTCCCGCTTCGAGGGCGGAGCCCTACTTCCGCTTCGTCTTCGCCGCCTTCTTGGCTGCGGCCCGCAGCGCCGCCTCGAATCCAGAGCGGGCCCAGGGCAGCAACTCGTCGCGGTCGTCCAAGGCCGAGTCGGGCGGTGGGTAGTAGGAGAGGGTGGTCGGCTTGTCCGGCATCGGCCGGAAGGGCTCCAGGCCCAAATCCGCGAACGCCGCGCGGTTCACTTCGTCCGCCTTGAGATACAGGATCTCATCGGCGATCAGTGCGAAGGTCAGTCCGTCGATGGACAGGCCATAGCCGCCGAACATGCGGCGCACGCGCACATCGCCCAGCGGCGCCAGCATCTCGCAGAGTGTCGAGACATACTCGCTGGGCGGCCGGGCGGGCATCGGTCTGGAGGGTTACTTCTTGCGGAAGGCGTCCAGGGCAACCACTTCACCGCGCTTCGGCTCCTCGGCCGGGGCGCTTTCCTCCACCTTCTCCTCGGCACGCTCGGCGGCGCGGGGCGGCATGGTGGCGACCTCCGCCGATTCGGCGGCGGCGAGCGGCTGGAACTGGAGCGCGAAGTTCACCGACGGGTCGGCGAAGGTGGTGATGGCGGCGAACGGAATCACCAGCCGCTCATGCACATTGTTGAAGCTCAGCGTGACCTCGAAATGGTCGTCCGTCACGTCCAGGCCGTAATACTGGAACTGGAGGACGATGGTCATCTCGTTCGGATACTGGGAGGCCAGATAATCCGGGATCTCGACGCCGGGGAAACCGGTGCGGAAGGTCAGGTAGAAATGGTGATTGCCCGGCAAGCCGCGCTCGGCAACCTCGGTCAGCGCGTCGCGGACAACGCCGCGCAACGCGGTCTCGACCATACGGTCATAGCGGAGCTGCTCTTTCGGCATGCTTGGGCGGGTCCCTGGTAACGCGATCGGTCTTGAGCGCTCCGCTTTGGCAAGGGCCGGCACGAAACGCTGGGAAAAGAGGTGTGGGCCTTCTGTTGCTAGGCGGCCCACGGCCCCACCCTTGGGCGCTAACCCGCGGGGATTAGGTTTAGGCTACCAGCCGCCGTTAGGCAGCGAGGCGAGCCTGAGCAACGTTGTCGTTGGCAACTATTGCAACGGCCCGATAACGGCGGAACCATGCCGAGCGAAAACCATGCCTTTACCACGCGTGTCGATCCTGTTTCGCCCCCAACGACCCCGGTCAACGAGTCCGGTGTGTGGTTGGTGGAGGCGCCGGGTACCGCCCCCGGGTCCACAACGCTTATTCCACAAGGCGTTTATCGCCATAGTCGGCGAACCGACGTCGCGAATATAGGCACTCCCGCCCGGCAAGGGAAGGGGCTGTGTGGCATCATCGCCGAATGCGTTGCCGTGACGCGGGCGGTTCCAGAATGTCGGCTTGCACCGGCGACCTGCTCTGCTTAAGAGTCCGGCCGTTGCAGCCCCGGAGTCACCATGCCGATCACGCCCGAGCAGCGCGACGAAATCGATCGCCTGCGCGCCGTCACCGCCACCACCCGCCGCGCCACCGTCCCGGCCCTGGAGGACATCCTCTATCAGCCGCTGGAGGTGCTGGACCACGGCTTCGTCCGCGTCATCGACTATATGGGCGACGATGCGGCGGTCGTGCAGGCGGCGCGCGTGTCCTATGGCAAGGGCACCAAGAAGGTCAGCGAGGATTCCGGCCTCATCAAGTATCTGATGCGCCATCGCCACTCGACTCCGTTCGAGATGTGCGAGATCAAGTTCCATGTGAAGCTGCCGATCTTCGTCGCCCGCCAATGGATTCGCCACCGCACCGCGAACGTGAACGAATATTCGGCGCGCTACTCCATCCTCGACCGTGAGTTCTACGTGCCGGCGCCGGAACAGCTGGGCGCCCAGGCGGTGGTGAACCGCCAGGGCCGCGGCGACGTGCTGGAGGGCGAGGAGGCGGCCAACGTCATGCGGCTGCTGCGTGAGGATTCCGAGCGCGCCTACAGCCACTATGAGGAGATGTTGAACCACCGCGAGGACGGCACGGTCATCGACCCCTCCCGCCAGGGTCTGGCGCGTGAGCTGGCGCGGATGAACCTGTCGCTGAACTACTACACGCAATGGTACTGGAAAGTCGATCTCCACAACCTTCTGCATTTCCTGTCGCTGCGCGCCGACAGCCATGCCCAGTATGAAATCCGCGTCTATGCCGACGCGATGCTGGACGTGGTGAAGCGCTGGGTCCCGGCGGTCTTCGAGTCCTTCACCGAATACCGCATGGGCGGCGCCCACCTGTCGCGCACAGGCCTCGACGTGGTGAAGCGTCTGCTGGCCGGCGAGCCGGTGACGCAGGAGGCCAGCGGCTTGTCCAAGCGCGAATGGCGCGAGCTGATGGACCAGCTCGGCCGCAGCGAAGCCTGAGACAGGACCCGAACCGATGACGCCGGATCAGGCCGAAAGCATCTATCGCCAGGGCCTGATCGCCGCGCAGGCCGGACGCTGGGCCGAGGCGCAGGAACTGATCGCCCAGGCCATCACCGCCCGCCCCGGCGTCGCCGTCTGGTGGGCCACCTACGGGCTGGTGATGGAAAGCCAGGGCGATCTGCCGGGTGCCGTGCAGGCATTCGCCGGGGCGCTGAACCTCGACGGCGATCTCGCCATGGCGATGAACGGCCTGCTTTCAGCGGCGGAGACGCTTGCCGCGGCCGGCCACGCCGATCTGGCGGAGGGGATTTACTGCCGCGCGCTGGCGCTCGCCCCCGGAACGCCGGCCGCCCTGGTCAAGGCCAGCGCCCTGCTGCTGGTGCAGGGAATCGACCCGTCGAAGCTGCTGCACCGCGCCGCACTGCTGCGGCCGGACGCTCATGCCTGAGTGCGGAGGACTGACCCTGGGTCAGTCGCGGTCGTCGTGGTCTTCGTCGTCCCGCTCGTCCTCATCCGCTTCGCTCGCGAGGCGGCGCTGGTTCGCCAGCATGTCGAGTGCGCCTTGAAGGATGTAGGCGGCGGCCATCTTGTCCACCACCTCGTCCCGGCGTTTCCGGGTCATGTCGGCCTCGCCGATCATGAAGCGTTCGACGGCCGAGGTCGACAGCCGTTCGTCCCAGAAGGCGATCTCCGCCTCCCAGCCCAGCAGGTCGGACCGTTCCAGCAGATTGTTGGCAAAGGCGCGGACCGACTCGGCGCGCGGCCCCTCCGTCCCGTCCATGTTCAGCGGCAGCCCGACCACCAGCCCGCCGATGCTGTAATCGCGGATGGTCTTGCCAAGCTCGCGCGCGTCCTGGGTGAATTTGGTGCGCTTCAGCGTGCCGATGGGGGATGCGACGATCAGCCCCGGATCGGCCACCGCCAGCCCGACGGTCTTGGTGCCGACGTCAAGACCAAGCAAACGTTGGTTTTTGCCCAGCCGGGCTGCGAGTTCGGAGAGGGTGTGGATCATCATCCGACCATAGGGCCGCAGCCTTGTCACCGCAAGATCGCTTGAGTTGTTGCAAAAGATACTTAGTTTCCTAAGTATGATCGCCATGCCCTCCCGCACCATCCTGTCCCACCGGCCGCTGGCCGACGCCGACATCCCCGCGATCTGCGGCTTTCCCCGCAGCGCCGAAGAGCTGTATTTCCTGTTCCCGCGCGCGGTCTGGCCGCTGACCCCTGATCAGGTCCGCGCGACGCTCGGCATCCGCCGCGATCCCACCGTGGTCACCCTGACCGAGGATGGGCGGGAGCGCGTGGTCGGCTACGCCAACTACGCCACCTTTGAGGACGGCCGTACCGCCAGCATCGGCAATGTCAGCGTCGATCCGGCCCTGCGTCGCCGCGGCATCGCCGAATATGTGGTGCGGACAATGATCGACCGCGCGTTCGACCATCATCACCTGCCCGAACTGACGCTCTACTGCTTCAACACCAACACGCCAGCCCTGCTGCTCTATGCCAAGTTGGGCATGACACCGATCGGGCTCGAGACGCGGGTGACGCCCTGGGGCGAGCCGATCGCCCTGTTCAAGCTGCGCATGGACCGCGCCGGCTGGCGCTCCGCCGCTCCCATCGCCGCCTGACGTCCTTCCGAAGATTTAATGATTGCACCGCTGGCGGACCGGCCGGTGCGGCGTATAGTCGGCATCCAGGCCGATGACCGACGGCCGGTTGATGAGCCAGATCGACGGAGCGGACGGATGAGCAGGATGGGCGCGGATGCAAACCGGCGTGCGGTGCTGGCCGGACTTGCCGGGCTGGTGAGTGGCGGTGCCGGGCTGTTTGCCGCCGGAGGGGCGAAGGCCATCACCGCGCAGTCCAGTTCGGATTACGGCGCGATGCTGGACGCCGCCTGCGGTGCCAGCGCCGACCACAAGCGCCAGATCGCCGCGGTGGAGAAGACGCTGGGCGTCCTTCTGCCTGACGCGCGGGTGGTGGAGGCGTTGCAACGCACCCAATGCCCGTCCTGCGGATGTCCGCTGGCACTGGCCGCCGGGCTTGCGAAAGGCGATGCCGGCGCCTTCTGAGCGGCGGAATGGCCGCAATCGTTGCGGATGAAGCCGGCGGGTGCTAGCTTCGCGGCCGATTTCCAATGTTTTGGAAGAGAGTAGAGGCATGTCGCTCGACAAGGCCACGGTGGCCAAGATCGCGCATCTGGCCCGCATCAAGGTGCCGGACGAGGAACTGGAATCCCTGGCCGGGGAACTGAGCCAGATTCTGACCTTCGTGGAACAGCTCAACGAGGTCGACACGAAGGACGTGCCGCCGATGACCAGCGTCGCCGCGCAGAAGCTGCGCCGCCGCAAGGACGAGGTCACCGACGGCGGTTACGCCGCGCAGGTCCTGTCGAACGGTCCGGAAACGGCCGAAGGCTTCTACGTCGTGCCCAAGGTGGTCGAGTGATGACGGCGCTCACGCATCTGACGATGGCGGAGGCCCTGGACGGCCTCGCCAAGAAGGACTTCACCGCGGTCGAGTTGACCGAGGCGCATGTGCGCGCGGTCGAGGCCGTGCGTCCCTTCAACATCTTCATCACCGAGACCCCCGACGCCGCCCTGTCGATGGCCAAGGCCAGCGACGAGCGCCGTGCCAAGGGGGAGGCTGGGCCGATGGACGGCCTGCCCATCGCGGTGAAGGACCTGTTCTGCACCAAGGGCGTCTCGACCACCGCCGGCAGCCATATCCTGGACGGCTTCAAGCCGGAATATGAATCCACGGTGACCTCCCAGCTGTGGCGCGACGGCGCCGTCATGCTGGGCAAGGTGAACCTGGACGAGTTCGCCATGGGCTCGGCCACCATCACCGCCCACCAGGGCGAGACGGTCAGCCCGTGGAGCCCCGGCGCTCCCGGCGCCTGGGAGAAGAAGATCGTCGCCGGCGGCTCGTCGGGCGGGTCCGCCGCGGTGATCGCCGCGCGCGCCGCGCTGGGCGCCACCGGCACCGACACCGGCGGTTCGATCCGCCAGCCGGCCGGCTACACCGGCACCGTCGGCATCAAGCCGACCTACGGCCGCTGCTCGCGCTGGGGCATCGTCGCCTACGCCTCCTCGCTGGATCAGGCCGGGCCGATGACCCGGACGGTCGAGGATGCGGCGATCATGCTGCGCTCCATGTGCGGCTTCGATCCGAAGGACTCCACCTCGGTCGACATGCCGGTGCCGGATTTCCGTGCCGCTCTGACCGGCGACATCCGTGGCCTGCGCGTCGGCATTCCCAAGGAATACCGGGTCGAGGGCCTGTCGGCCGAGATCGCCGCGCTGTGGGACCAGGGCATCGCCTGGCTGAAGGAGGCCGGCGCCGAGCCGGTCGAGGTCAGCCTCCCGCACACCAAATACGCGCTGGCCGCCTATTACATCATCGCCCCAGCCGAGGCGTCGTCCAACCTCGCGCGCTATGACGGCGTGCGCTACGGCCTGCGGGTCGAGGGCGGCAACCTCAAGGAGATGTACGAGAACACCCGCGGCGCCGGCTTCGGCAAGGAAGTGCAGCGCCGCATCCTGATCGGCACCTATGTGCTGTCGGCCGGCTATTACGATGCCTATTACAACAAGGCCCGTCAGGTGCGCACGCGCATCAAGTGGGACTTCGACGAGGCGTTCAAGAGCTGCGACGTCATCCTGACGCCGACCGCCCCCAGCACGCCCTTCGCCATTGGCGAGAAGATGGACGATCCGGTGCAGATGTACCTGAACGACGTCTTCACCGTTCCGATCAACCTCGCCGGCCTGCCGGCCATGTCGGTCCCGGCCGGCCTGGGCGTCGACGGCCTGCCGCTCGGCCTCCAGCTGATCGGCCGCCCGTTCGACGAGGAGACGCTGCTGCGCGTCGGACAGGTCGTCGAGAAGGCCGCCAACGTCACCGCGCTTCCGCCCTTCGTGGCGTGACGCGGGTAGCATGACAGCGAAAGGGCCGGCTCACGGGAGCCGGCCCTTTTCGTTTTGGGGGGACGCTGCGGACGCCTTTACGCCCCGCCGATGCCCTGCACATAGGTCTCGCCAGTTTTCGGATCGATGGTCTCGCCCGTCCCCGGCGTGCCCGGCGGCGCTTCGTCCTTGTCGCTCATCGGTTCGACCGCCGGCTTCACCGGGATCGGCTTGGTCGCCGGACCATCGGTCTGCTGCGTCTTCCCTTCGGCCATGGCGGCTGTCTCCCTCTGTTGGCTCGCTTCACCTCAACCAACAGACCGCCCGCCGCTTCGTCACCCTTGGTTCCGGCTATTCGGCGGCCTCAAGCGCCACGCGGGCCAGTTCCAGCAGCTTCCTGTCCACCTCCTCCTCGTCATAGCCGGGGTTGTCGGCCAGGGAGTCGCGCAGGCGCATGGTGATGAACTCACCGGTGTGGTGTTTCTCGTAGAGACGGACGTCGCCCAGCGCCTTGGCGACGCGGTGCAGCCGATCGCGATCCATCATGCTCTCCAGTCTTGTTCATCCATCTTGATCATTGCGGTGGCAACAGCCGGGCCGGCGCATCATTCCTGTGCGTCGGTTTCTCCATGCGCCGTACTGCGCTTGGATGGCGGAACAGGAGACGGTCTTCCGGCGTCCCTGTTGATGTCGGCAATCATGGCGATTGGGGGCGAAGGCATGGACCCGGGGAACGATCAACGGCGCGAACTGCTTACCCGCGTCCGCCATGTCGTGGAGCATTACGAGCGCCACAGCACCGCCGGCCCCGCCATCATGCGCGGGGTGCGCTACGACCTTGCGGTGCGGGCGACCGACCTGAACGGCGACGGCTGCCTGTTCCCGGCCTGCACCTGCGCCAAGGCGGACTGTGCGGAGCGCAAGGGATGTGCGCCGCCCGATGTCGGTGTCTGGATGGAGCGGGCCCAAAAAGAAAACCGCCCCCGGCGCGAACCGGGAGCGGCTTTCGAATGATGCGTGACCGGCCGCGGCGCCCGTTGTCGGACGCCGCGCGGCACCATCAAACCGAGTAGTACATCTTGTACTCGATCGGGTGCGGCATGGTCTCGAAGGCCATCATCTCTTCCGTGCGGAGGTCGATGTAGCCGTCGATCATGTCCTGCGAGAAGACGTCGCCCTTGCGCAGGAACTCGTTGTCCTCACGCAGGGAGTTCAGGGCTTCGCGCAGCGAGCCGCAGACGGTCGGGACCTTGGCCAGCTCTTCCGGCGGCAGGTCGTACAGGTTCTTGTCCATCGCGTCGCCCGGATGGATCTTGTTCTGGATGCCGTCCAGGCCGGCCATCAGCATGGCGGCGAAGGCCAGGTACGGGTTGGCCGACGGATCCGGGAAGCGGACCTCGACGCGCTTGCCCTTCGGCGAGGCGACGTACGGGATGCGGCAGGACGCCGAACGGTTGCGGGCCGAATAGGCCAGCAGCACCGGAGCCTCATAGCCCGGGACCAGACGCTTGTAGCTGTTGGTCGACGGGTTGGTGAAGGCGTTCAGCGCCTTGGCGTGCTTGATGATGCCGCCGATGTAGTACAGCGCCAGCTCCGACAGGTCGGCATACTGGTTGCCGGCGAACAGCGGCTGGCCGTCCTTCCAGATCGACTGGTGGCAGTGCATGCCCGAACCGTTGTCGCCGAAGACCGGCTTCGGCATGAAGGTCGCGGTCTTGCCATAGGCGTGGGCGACGTTGTGCACCACGTACTTGTAGTACTGCATGTTGTCGCCGGTGCGGACCAGCGTGTCGAACTTGATGCCCAGCTCGTGCTGGGCGGCAGCCACCTCGTGGTGGTGCTTCTCGACCGGAACGCCCATCTCGGCCAGGACGCTCAGCATCTCGGCGCGCAGGTCGTTGCAGCTGTCGACCGGAGCGACCGGGAAATAGCCGCCCTTGGTGCCCGGGCGGTGGCCCAGGTTGCCGTCCTCATAATCCTTGCCCGACGAGTAGGAACCCTCGTCCGAGGCGAACTCGTAGGACACCTTGTTCATGTCGACGGAGTACTTGACGTCGTCGAACACGAAGAACTCGGCTTCCGGGCCGAAGAAGACGGTGTCGCCGATGCCGGCCGAAGCGGTGTACTTCTCGGCGGCCTTGGCGATGCCGCGCGGGCAGCGGGCATAGGCGCCGCCGGTACCCGGATCGTACACGTCGCAGAGGATGTTCAGCGTCGGCTGGGCGGCGAACGGATCCATGACGGCCGTCGTCGGGTCCAGCTTCAGGATCATGTCCGACTCTTCGATGCCCTTCCAGCCGGCGATCGAGGAACCGTCGAACATGATGCCGTCTTCGAACACGTCCTCGTCGATGGTCGAGACGTGCTGGGCCGTGTGGTGCAGCTTGCCGCGCGGGTCGGTGAAGCGCAGGTCCACGTACTTGACGTCGTGTTCCTTGATCAGGTCGAAGACCTTGCTGATGTCGGACATGTCTCTTTTTCCACGCTTTAAGAGGGTTGGATCCCGCTGCGTCAAGCCGCTGCCCAAGCCCCGAAGGGGCTCTGGCGGCGGAGTGCGGCGCTCGCGGCGGACGTTATCTCACGCCTTTCTTCCCCGCACAACGCGCCAACCCAAAAAGTCGCACGTTCGCCATAGGCGGCCTTCGGCCGTTCGGCGAGGGGTGCGGCCGGGGCCGGCGTGAGGGGGAGGGGAAATCGGCGCATGTTGGCGGGTGCTGGTCGGAAGCGATCCGGTCGGACGGTCGGGATGTCGGGCGGTTGCGCGATCAGATCGCGTCGGCACCCTTCTCCCCGGTGCGGATGCGGACGACTTCCTCCACGGGCGTGACGAAGATCTTGCCGTCGCCGATGCGGCCGGTGTGCGCGGCCTGCTGGATCGCCTCGATCGCCCGTTCCACCAGGGAGTCTTCCATCACCACCTCGATCTTCACCTTCGGCAGGAAGTCCACGACGTATTCCGCGCCGCGGTAAAGCTCCGTGTGGCCCTTCTGGCGGCCGAAGCCCTTGGCTTCGGTGACGGTGATCCCCTTGATCCCGACTTCGTGAAGGGCTTCCTTCACCTCGTCGAGCTTGAACGGCTTGATGATGGCTTCGATCTTCTTCATGGGTCTCTCGTGTACGAGGTGCCAACGCCGGCAGGCACCGTCCACGGCACTGCCGACAGCGACGACGGTAAGCATGGAACGTGCCACATTCGGCCAATCCGGTCCGGCGGCATCGACGCTGGTCATAAGACGGTCGGATGCCGTCCGATGGGGCAGGGTGCTGCCGAAGGATTCAGCGGAGTGAACAATATTTGTGCAACTGGCGCAAGCGCTCCGCGGTGGCGCGCGTTTGAAAGCCCCATCAGCCGGGCGAAAGGGGTGCTGCTCCGCTCCGAAAGAAGTTTTTTCGCTTTTCGTGAAAAAGGCGCTTGACCGGGCAGTCGTGGTGGAGCATAACGCGGCTCCCGACGGCGGAAACGCTGACGGCGGCGGTGGTAGCTCAGTTGGTAGAGCTCTCGGTTGTGGTCCGAGCGGTCGTGGGTTCGAGTCCCATCCATCGCCCCATCCTATTATTCGCGTCCAGCGAAAATTTTGTTTGATAAACGCCCGCACGGCTTAAACGCCGTTTCGCGGGCGTTTATGCTTGTCCGTATGAGTTTCCAGGGTGAGGACATCGCCTACGGGTAGAGCGGGCGTGCTGGTCCTCGCCCGCCCGGGAAACGGCAAGGCGGGCCAGGGTCGGCCAGGGCCACGGTCGGGGAGAGTGGGGGATGGATGAGCTTCTGTCCGTCGCGGAGATGTATCGGGCCGACCAGCTGGCCATCGCCGCCGGGGTTCCCGGCCCGGCCCTGATGGAGGCCGCCGGCGCCGCCGTGGTCCGCGCGGTATGCGAACGCTGGGCGCCGCATCCCACCGCCGTGCTCTGCGGGCCCGGCAACAATGGCGGCGACGGTTTCGTCATCGCCCGGCTCCTGCTGGAGGCCGGCTGGCCGGTGCGGCTGGCGCTGCTCGGCACGCGATCCGCGCTGACCGGCGATGCCGCGGTGGCGGCGGAGCGCTGGCCCGGTCCGATCGAGGCGGCCGATCCCTACATCCTGAAGGGCAACCCCCTGGTCATCGACGCGCTGTTCGGCGCCGGCCTGTCCCGGCCGCTCGACGGCCTCGCCCGTGCCATCGTGGAGGCGATGGAGGGGCGCACCGTCGTCGCCGTCGACGTGCCGAGCGGCCTGCACGGCGACAGCGGCCGGGTGCTGGGCGCCGCACCCCAGGCGGCGCTGACCGTCACCTTCTTCCGCCGCAAGCCCGGCCATGTGCTGCTGCCCGGCCGTACCCTGTGCGGCGAGGTGGTGGTCGCCGACATCGGCATTCCCGACCGGGCGCTTGACAGCATCGCGCCGCAGACCGCGGTCAACGAGCCGTCGCTGTGGCGCCACCGTTTTCCGTGGCCGGCGCTGGACGGCCACAAATATGCCCGCGGCCATGCGGTGGTGCTGGGCGGGGCGCGGATGACCGGGGCGGCGCGGCTGGCCTCGGTCGCCGCATTGCGCGCCGGGGCCGGGCTGGTCACCATCGCCTGCCCGCAGGAGGTCTTCCCGATCTATGCCGCCGGCTGTGCCAGCGTGATCGTCGACCCGCTCGAGGATGCCGGCGCCTTCGGCCGGCTGTTGCAGGACCCGCGCAGGAATGCCGTGCTGATCGGGCCGGGGGCGGGCAGGGGCGCGCAGACCCGCGCCGCGGTGATGGCCGCGCTGGATGCCCGCCGGGCCTGCGTTCTCGACGCCGACGCCTTGACCAGCTTCGCCGAGTCGGCCGACGAGCTGCTCGACCGGCTCGACCAGCGCTGCGTCCTGACCCCGCATGAGGGGGAGTTCTCCCGCCTGTTCGGCGACTCCGTCGGCATGGACGGCGACAAGCTGTCGCGGGTGCGTGCCGCCGCCGCGCGGTCCGGCGCGGTCGTCGTGCTGAAGGGGGCCGACACCGTGGTCGCCGCCCCCGATGGCCGGGCGGTGGTCAACATGAATGCGCCGCCCGATCTGGCGACCGCCGGCACCGGCGACGTCCTGGCCGGCATCGTGCTCGGCCTGCTGGCGCAGGGAATGGACGGGTTCGAGGCGGCCTGCACCGCCGTTTGGCTGCATGGCGAGGCCGGGAGGGCCCTTGGCCCCGGTCTGATCTCCGACGATCTGGCGGGGGCGCTGCCCGGCGTGCTCAAGGCGCTGAAGGCGCAGGGATAGAGCCTGCCCAAGAGCGGTCGATGGCCGGCGTCCGCGGTACTCCGGACCGCTGCGTCCGCGCGCCCACTTGCGGCGCCGGCCGGGCAGGGCCAGACTCCGGGGCATGAGCGACGCACCCGACACCACCACTCTGGAGCCTGTGCCGCCATCCCAGGCCGCGCAGCCCAATTTCTTCGACCGCGCGCTGGACAACCTGCGCACCCGCTGGCGCGAGATCGCGGCCTCGGCGCGTGGCGCCGTCGGTGCGCCGCCCCGCACGCATCTGCCCAAGGAGGACGCCGAGCGTCTGAAGGAGCAGATCGAGGCCTGCCTGGACTCGCGCGGCGGCGAGGTCTCGGCCCGCGCCCGCGCCGCCCAGCTTGGCCGCACCTATCTGGCGCTCGATCCGCAGGGGCGGCGCAATTTCCTTTTAATGCTCGCGCGCGACTTCGACGTGGACCGCGACGCGGTGATGGACGCGATGGCGACCTTTCAGGCGGCGACCGATCCGGTGGCGCGCGGTCATGCGGAACGGGCCCTGCGGCGCGCGCTGGAACCGCCGCGCCTGCGATTGCTGACCCAGTTCAACGCCCTGCCGGAAGGGGTGAAGTTCCTGGTCGACCTGCGCGCCGAGCTGATGGAGATGGCACGCGGCGAACCGCTGCTGCAGGCCCTGGAAGACGATCTGAAGAACCTGCTGCGGGCCTGGTTCGACGTCGGCTTCCTGGAAATGCACCGCATCACCTGGGACAGCCCGGCCTCGCTGCTGGAGAAGCTGATCAAGTATGAGGCGGTGCACGAGATCAGCGGCTGGCAGGATCTGAAGGACCGGCTCGATTCGGACCGCCGCTGCTTCGCCTTCTTCCACCCGCGCATGCCGCACGAGCCGCTGATCTTCGTCGAGGTGGCGCTGGTCCAGGGCATGTCGGACAACGTGCAGGCGCTGCTCGACCCGACCGCGCCGGTCTGCGATCCCAAGAGCGCCGACAGCGCCATCTTCTATTCGATCTCCAACGCGCAGGTCGGTCTGGCCGGCATCAGCTTCGGCAATTTCCTGATCAAGCGGGTGGTCGATGGGCTGGCGACCGAGTTTCCCAACATCAAGTGCTACGCCACCCTGTCGCCGATCCCCGGCTTCCGCCGCTGGTTCGACCGCGCGCTCGACCGTGACGGCGACGCCCTGCTGACGAACGCCGAGGCCGAACGCATTGCCGAACGGCTGAGCGAGCTTGAACAGGCCGACGTGGTGGGCACACCCACCGAAGGCGGCATCGGCACCGACGAATCGCCGCTGCTCTCCCGTGCGCTCGCCCGTCCCGGCTGGGCGGAGGACGAGGAGTTGCAGAAGCGCCTGCGCGGGCCGCTGATGCGGCTGGGCGTCCATTACCTGACGACGGTGCAGGAGGCGAAGGGCCATGGCCGCTCCCGCGCTTTGGACCCGGTGGCGCATTTCCACCTGACCAACGGCGCGCGGATGGAGCGGCTGAACTGGTTGGCCGACCGTTCGGGCAAGGGGTTGAAGCAGTCGCTGGGAATGATGATCAACTACCGCTACCGGCTGGGCGAGATCGACGCCAACCACGAGGCCTACACCGGCGAGGGGCGCATCATCACCTCCTCGGCGGTGCGCTCGCTGGGGAAGGCAGGCAGCTGAGGCGAAAAGCGCGCGCCTCACTCTCTTGAGTGGGGCCATTTTGCCTGTTTGCTTCCGGCGCGCTGTGCTATAGACCGGACTTCGCCGGCGGTCCGGCGGGTGTTTGCGCACCCGTCGCGGCTGCCTTTGCCATGAACGCGGGCGTGGCGGAATTGGTAGACGCGCTGGATTTAGGTTCCAGTGACTTCGGTCGTATGGGTTCAAGTCCCTTCGCCCGCACCATGGCAACACCTTGGACCGCATGGACAACACGGATTCGGGCCGCCCGGACGGGCGCCGCCGGGCCGGAACAACGAGATAGGCTTTCGTTCCGATGAACATCACCGAGACCAGCACCGACGGCCTCAAGCGCGAATTTCAGGTCGTCATTTCCGCCAAGGACATCGAAGAGAAGGTGAACGGCAAGCTGGAAGAGCTGCGCCGCACGGTCCAGCTGCCGGGCTTCCGTCCTGGCAAGGTGCCGGTCACCGTGATCAAGCAGCGCTATTTCGGCGGCGTGCTGTCCGAGGTGCTGGAGGACGCCATCTCCGACAGCTCGCGCCAGGCGCTGAGCGAGCGCGGCCTGCGCGTCGCCCTGCAGCCGAAGATCGAAGTCGAGAAGTACGAGGACGGCGGCGACCTCACCTACAAGATGGCCGTCGAGCTGCTGCCGGACGTCGAGCCGGGCGACTTCACCGGCATCGAGCTGGAGAAGCCGGTCGCCGAGGTCACCGAGGAGTCGGTGCAGGAAGCTCTGGCCCGTCTGGCGTCGGCCCATTCGACCCAGGCTCCGGTCACCGAGGACCGCGCCGCCGAGACCGGCGACATCGCCGTGATCGACTTCGCCGGCACGGTCGACGGCGAGGCGCTGGAAGGCATGGACGGCAAGGACTACCCGCTGGAGCTGGGTGCCGGCCGCTTCGTCCCGGGCTTCGAGGAGCAGCTGGTCGGCGCCAAGGCCGGCGAGCATCGCACCGTCAACGTCACCTTCCCGGAAGATTACCCGCACGAGCGCCTGAAGGGTGCCGCGACCGTCTTCGAGGTCGACGTCAAGGAGCTGCGCAAGAACGTCCCGGCCGAGGTCAATGACGAACTCGCCAAGGAGTTCGGCATGGAGAGCCTGGAGAAGATGCGCGAAGCCATCCGCGACCGCATCAAGGGCGAGTATGACGGCCTGTCGCGCCTGCGCGTGAAGCGCCAGCTGCTCGACAAGCTGGCCGAGGCCCACTCGTTCGAGGTGCCGGCCGGCATGGTCGACATCGAGTTCGGCGGCATCTGGGAGCGTCTCCAGGAGGAGATCAAGAACGGCACCGCCGGCGAGGACGCCAACAAGTCCGAGGACGAGCTGAAGGCCGAGTACCGCTCGATCGCCGAGCGCCGCGTCCGCCTGGGTCTGCTGCTGTCGGAAGTCGGCCGCCGCAACAACATCCAGGTCACCCAGGACGAGGTGAACCGCGCCCTGATCAACGAAGCCCGCCGCTTCCCCGGTCAGGAGCGCCAGGTGTTCGAGTTCTTCAAGCAGAACCAGCAGGCTCTGGAGAACCTCCGCGCCCCGATCTTCGAGGACAAGGTGGTCGATCACATCCTGGATCAGGCCAAGGTGACCGAGAAGACCGTCAGCGTCGAAGAGCTGACGAAGGACGAGGACGAGGCTGAGGCCGCCTAAACTCCCAAAAGGAGTGGGGGCGGACTACCATCCGCCCCCATAGGTTCCTATATGTGGTTCCGTACCGGCGACGATCACCGGTTCAGCCAACTGCGGGGGCAGGGAAGAACACATGTACGACTTCGAGCCGAAGATGAATGCTCTGGTCCCGATGGTCATCGAACAGACCAACCGGGGCGAGCGCGCGTACGATATCTATTCGCGCCTGCTGAAGGAGCGGATCATCTTCCTGATCGGCGGAGTGAACGACGCCGTCGCCAGCCTGATCTGCTCGCAGCTGCTGTTCCTTGAGTCGGAGAACCCGAACAAGGACATCGCGCTCTACATCAATTCGCCGGGCGGCTACGTCTCGGCCGGCCTCGCCATCTACGACACCATGCAGTACATCCGTCCGCAGGTGTCGACGGTGTGCATGGGGCAGGCGGCGTCGATGGGCTCGCTGCTGCTGGCCGCCGGTGCGCCGGGCAAGCGCTTCTCGCTGCCCAACAGCCGCATCATGATCCACCAGCCGTCGGGCGGCGCCCAGGGCCAGGCCTCGGACATCGAAATCCAGGCCCAGGAAATCCTGAAGCTGCGCTCGCGCCTGAACGACATCTACGTCAAGCACACCGGGCAGGATCTCGACACCATCGAGACCGCCATGGAGCGCGACAAGTTCATGTCCCCGGAAGAGGCGAAGGCCTTCGGTCTGATCGACGAGGTGGTGGAGAAGCGCCCCGGCGCCGACCATCATTCGTGAGCCGCCGGTCCTGAGCCCACCCAACAAAGGGTTGATCGGGTCGTGACGCTGTTGTTGAATGGCAGTGACACGATCCGGTCATAGGACGAGCCCCTTGGGGCATGTCCGCCATGTGGATCGTGATGCGTCGCAAAACGGCGCATGACCTTGTCGCGGACGCCGTCCGCGATAACCTGAGTAGGACCGGCGTCGGGGGGCGCCGCGAACGGGCATGGTCCTAGGGGTCCACGCCTCCCGCGAGATGACGGAGTACCGATGAGCAAGTCCAGCAGCGGCGATTCGAAGAATACGCTCTACTGCTCCTTCTGCGGCAAGAGCCAGCACGAGGTCCGCAAGCTGATTGCCGGTCCGACGGTGTTCATCTGCGATGAATGCGTCGAACTGTGCATGGACATCATTCGCGAGGAGAACAAGACGACCCTCGTGAAGTCCCGCGACGGGGTTCCGACTCCGCGCGACATTCATGCGGTGCTCGACGATTACGTCATCGGACAGTCCTACGCCAAGCGCGTGCTGTCGGTGGCGGTCCACAATCATTACAAGCGCCTCGCCCATGGGACGAAGCACAACGACGTCGAACTGGCGAAGTCGAACATCCTGCTGATCGGCCCGACCGGCTGCGGCAAGACGCTGCTGGCCCAGACCCTGGCCCGCATCATCGACGTTCCCTTCACCATGGCGGACGCCACGACGCTGACCGAAGCCGGCTATGTCGGCGAGGACGTCGAGAACATCATCCTCAAGCTGCTCCAGGCCGCCGACTACAATGTCGAGCGGGCGCAGCGCGGCATCGTCTACATCGACGAGGTCGACAAGATCAGCCGCAAGTCCGACAACCCGTCGATCACCCGCGACGTGTCGGGCGAGGGCGTGCAGCAGGCCCTGCTGAAGATCATGGAAGGCACCGTCGCCTCCGTGCCGCCGCAGGGCGGGCGCAAGCACCCGCAGCAGGAATTCCTGCAGGTCGACACCAGCAACATCCTGTTCATCTGTGGCGGCGCCTTCGCCGGCCTGGACAAGATCATCGCCCAGCGCGGCAAGGGCACCAGCATCGGCTTCGGCGCCGATGTCCGCTCCGCCGACGAACGCGCGACCGGCGAGATCCTGCATGAGGTCGAGCCCGAGGATCTGCTGAAGTTCGGCCTGATCCCCGAGTTCATTGGCCGTCTGCCGGTGCTTGCAACCCTGTCCGACCTGGACGAGGCGGCGCTGGTCGAGATCCTCAGCAAGCCGAAGAACGCCCTGGTCAAGCAGTACCAGCGCCTGTTCGAGATGGAGGATGTCCATCTGGAGTTCTCCGAGGACGCCATGCGCGCCATCGCCCACAAGGCGATCGCCCGCAAGACCGGCGCCCGCGGCCTGCGGTCGATCATGGAGGCCATCCTGCTCGATCCGATGTTCGACCTGCCGGGCCTGACCGGCATCGAGAGCATTCTGGTCAACAAGGAAGTGGTCGAAGGGCGGGCCAAGCCGCTTTACGTCCATGCCGAACGGCGCAGCGAAGCGCCTGGGGCCTGACCCGGGCGCCGGTTCTTCCCAGAGGAGGCCGGCCACCCCCATGGTGAGTCGTTTTGAAAAGGAGCGCTTCGGCGCTCCTTTTTCATTTCGGCGTGTTCCGCAGGAGATGCGTCGTTCTCGCGGCAGAAATTTCCGCAAAGCTGCAACCCTTGGAGGTTATTATACCAAGGTGGTAGATTTGCCGAAACAATATGCATATGCTCCAGAAAAAAGGACTAAAGGACCGTAAGTCGTCATTCGCTTTCCTTCAGTCCGATCTTTTTCCGCATGCCGGAATTATAAGAAAGCTTCTGTGAGAAGATGCAATGAGAATACGCGGCTTTTTATACACTTGCCTGACATGTGTTGGAGTCGTAACGGCTGTTCCGGCTGCGTGGCTGGCGGTTCAGGAATATGGTGCGGCGAGCCGCGCCGCGTCCGCCAAGGCGATTGTCGAAGTGGTTGCGAGCGCATCCACCCTGAATGAACTGGTCGCGCTTGAGCGCGGCACGGCCAACCAGCCCCTGTCCGCCAGGACGGCCGTGGATCAGGCCATGCGGGAAGGCATTGCCAGGGGACGGCAGCAGGTCGACCAGGCCCTCGTCCGCTATGTCGCCATGGTCAAGGACAGCGGCGACGTTCAGGCGGTCAAGGACGCAGAGGGGCTTGGCAGCCTGATTTCCGGTGTGCGCAGCCAGCTCGACGAGTGGCTGGCGAAGGACCCGGCGAGCCGTCCGGCCGATCCGGTCGCCCTCTACTTCGATGCAGTCAGCCGGATCACCCTTCCGATCCAGAAGACTGTCGTCCGGCTGGGCCACGACCTTGACGAACTGAACTCGCGCGTCGGCGACCGGGCCGATCTCGCCGTCCGCTCTTCGACCCTGCGCGAGCGTGCGGGGCAGCAGTCGGTGCTGTTCCTGCGGGCGCTCGGTTCGGGAAAGCCGATGACGCCCGATCTGCTGGGCCAGATCCTGACGATCGAAGGCAAAATCGACGAGGCGATCGCCGGGATGGAGGATGACATCGTCGGTGGCGACATGGAGCCCGGGCTGAAGGCGGCGCTCCAGACCTTGCGGACCGGCTATGTCGAGCAGTTCGGCAGCTTCAAGAAGCGCCTGCTCAGCGCGTCCTACGCCGGGAAGCCCTACGATCTCGACGTCGCGGAATGGCGCAAGTCGGCATCGCCGCTGCTGCAGCATATTCTGGCCGTCCGCGACGCTGCGGTGATCGAGGCGCGCCGGCTGGCCGACGACGTTCATGGCGCCGCGCTTCGCCGCCTGTCCCTGGCTATCGTCCTGGCGGTGGTGTCGATCGGTGCGCTGATCGGCGCGGCCATCGCGATCAACCGTCGGGCGTCCAAGCCGGTCGTCGAACTGGCCGGCGTGATCGGCGCGATTGCCGGCGGGCGGCGCGATCTCGCGGTGCCTCATGCCGGGCGGGCCGACGAGATCGGCGAGATGGCCGGTGCCGTCGATGTCCTGCAGACCCGCGTACGCGAGGCCGACGAGGCGGAGGCCCGGCGCCACAGCGAGCGTGAGGAACGCGACCGCCGCCGCCACGATTTCGAGCGGGCGACCCAGCAGTTCGTGTCCAAGCTGGAAAGCATCGTCGCCCAGCTCTCCTCCACCGCCCAGTCGGTGCGCGGCAATTCCGAACGGGTTTCGGCCAACGCCGAGAATGTGTCGTCGCTCTCCTCCTCCGTCGCCGCGGCATCGGAGCTCGCCAACGGCAACATCCAGACGGTGGCGGCCGCGGCGGAGGAGCTGCAGGCCTCGATCGGCGAGATCGGCCGCCGCATCGACGACGCGTCCCGGATCGCCCAGGACGCCGTCCGCGAGGCCGGCAGCACCGCCGACATCGTCGCGACCCTGGCCGAACGCGCGGCGGGGATCGGGTCGGTGGTGGATATGATCAGCTCCATCGCGTCCCAGACCAATTTGCTGGCGCTGAACGCGACCATCGAGGCGGCGCGGGCGGGCGAAGCCGGCAAGGGCTTCGCCGTCGTGGCGAGCGAGGTGAAGAACCTGGCCGGCCAGACCGCGAAGGCGACCGAGGACATCCAGGTCCGGGTCGGCGAAATCCGCGAGGTCAGCGGCAGCGCCGTTTCCGCCATCGATGCGATCAGCCGCACGGTCGTCGCGATCAGCGAAGCCGCGTCCGCAGTCGCCGCCGCGGTGGAGGAGCAGAATGCCGCGACGCGGGAGATCGCCCGCAACATCCACGCCGCCGCCCAGGGAACGGTCGAGGTGTCCGGCAGCATCGGGCAGGTTGCCAGCACGGCGGAAAGCACGCGGATCGCATCCGGAGAACTGCTGACCGCGTCGCGTGGCCTTTCCGAAGAGGCTGGAACGCTGCGGAACACGGTCGATGGCTATGTAAGCAGTCTCAAAACCGCGTGATGGGACGAAAAGGGGGTGGTTCGCGGCGGTTTCCGGCCGGGTTGCAGGCTGGAAACCGCCCGTCGCCTCGTCCAGCCCCTTGAAGGCCGCAGGGCCGTGTGCCACGTTAGTCCGGTGCCGTAGGCGGATCCCCGCGCTCAACCCGAGGCGGGGGCTGTGTCAGGCCCATTCCGGGCTGGCGGCGATCCATTCATTGAGGCCCTGCCGATGATCGAACTCTCCCGTGGTGCCCTCTACCCGGTCCTGCCGCTGCGCGACATCGTGGTCTTCCCCCACATGATCGTGCCGCTGTTCGTCGGGCGCGAGAAGTCCGTGCGCGCGCTGGAAGACGTGATGAAGGATGACAAGCAGATCCTGCTCGTCACCCAGAAGAACGCCGCGCAGGACGATCCGACTCCGGCCGACATCTACAGCGTCGGCACCGTCGGCACCGTGTTGCAGCTGCTCAAGCTGCCGGACGGGACCGTCAAGGTGCTGGTGGAAGGCGGCCAGCGCGCCGCCATCACCAAGTTCGCCGACAATGAGGAGTTCTTCCAGGCCCAGGCCGAACTGGTCGAGGAGAAGACCGGCGAGAACCAGGAGCTCGAAGCCCTGAGCCGCGCCGTCGTCTCCCAGTTCGAGCAGTACATCAAGCTGAACAAGAAGATCCCGCCGGAGGTGCTGGTCTCGATCAACCAGATCGAGGAAGCCGGCAAGCTGGCCGACACCGTCGCCTCGCATCTGGCGCTGAAGATTCCGGAAAAGCAGCAGCTGCTGGAATGCGCCACCGTGTCGGAGCGTCTGGAGCGGGTCTATGCCTTCATGGAAGGCGAGATCGGCGTTCTTCAGGTGGAAAAGCGCATCCGCAACCGCGTCAAGCGGCAGATGGAGAAGACCCAGCGCGAGTACTATCTGAACGAGCAGCTGAAGGCGATCCAGAAGGAACTCGGCGAGACCGAGGACGGCCGCGACGAGTCGGCCGAGTTGGAAGAGAAGATCAACAAGACCCGCTTCTCCAAGGAGGCCCGCGAAAAGGCTCTCGCCGAGCTGAAGAAGCTGCGGTCGATGAGCCCGATGTCGGCGGAAGCCACCGTGGTCCGCAACTACCTGGACTGGATGCTGTCCATTCCGTGGAAGAAGCGCACCAAGGTGAAGCGGGACCTGAAGCTGGCCCAGAAGGTGCTGGACGCCGACCATTACGGTCTGGAGAAGGTCAAGGAGCGTATCCTTGAGTATCTCGCCGTGCAGAACCGGATGAACAAGGTCAAGGGGCCGATCCTCTGCCTCGTCGGTCCGCCCGGCGTCGGCAAGACCTCGCTCGGCAAGTCCATCGCCAAGTCGACCGGCCGCAACTTCGTCCGCATGTCGCTGGGCGGCGTCCGTGACGAGGCCGAGGTGCGCGGTCACCGCCGCACCTACATCGGCTCGATGCCCGGCAAGGTCATCCAGGGCATGAAGAAGGCGAAGTCTTCCAACCCGCTCTTCCTGCTGGACGAAATCGACAAGCTCGGCGCCGACTGGCGCGGCGACCCGTCGTCGGCCCTGCTGGAGGTTCTGGATCCGGAGCAGAACGGCACCTTCAACGACCATTACCTGGAGGTCGATTACGACCTGTCCGACGTGATGTTCGTCTGCACCGCCAACACCATGCGCATGCCGCAGCCGCTGCTGGACCGCATGGAGATCATCCGCGTCGCCGGTTACACCGAGGACGAGAAGGTCGAGATCTCCAAGCGCCACCTGATCGAGAAGCAGATCGAGGCGAACGGCCTGAAGAAGGGCGAGTTCACCATCTCCGACGACGCGCTGCGCGATCTGGTCCGCTACTACACGCGGGAGGCCGGCGTCCGCTCGCTGGAACGCGAGATCGCCAACCTCTGCCGCAAGGCGGTCAAGGAGATCCTGCTGAAGTCGGGGGGCAATGCCAAGGTCGCGGTCACCCGCCGCAATCTGGACAAGTATGCCGGCGTCCGCCGCTTCCATTATGGCGAGGCGGAACTGGAGGATCTGGTGGGCGTCACCACCGGTCTGGCCTGGACCGAGGTCGGTGGCGAGCTGCTGTCGATCGAGGCCGTCGGCCTGCCGGGCAAGGGCCGCGTCACCACCACCGGCAAGCTGGGCGACGTGATGAAGGAATCGGTCCAGGCGGCCGAGAGCTACGTCAAGTCGCGCGCCATCGCCTTCGGCATCAAGCCGACGCTGTTCGAGAAGAAGGACATCCACGTCCATGTTCCCGAAGGCGCCACGCCGAAGGACGGCCCGTCGGCCGGTGTCGCCATGGCCACCTCCATCGTCTCGGTGCTGACCGGCATTCCGGTGCGCAAGGACGTGGCTATGACCGGCGAGATCACCTTGCGCGGCCGGGTGCTGCCGATCGGCGGCCTGAAGGAGAAGCTGCTGGCCGCGCTGCGCGGTGGCATCAAGCATGTGCTGATCCCGAAGGACAACGAGAAGGATCTGGCCGACATCCCGGACAACGTGAAGCGCGGGCTGGAGATCATGCCCGTCGGCACGGTGGACGAGGTTCTGCGCAATGCGCTGGTCCGTCCGCTGGAGCCGATCGAATGGACCGAGCCGGAGGTCGATCCGGCCGCGGCGAAGGCCCAGGAGAAGGGTGCCGACGGCGAGGCCCTGCGTCACTGATCCGGCACCGGCGGTTGCGATCGGATCGTGACCGCCGCCGGATGGCGTGACTTTTAGGACAAGAGCGGCTTTGCCGCCCGTCGGGAATTGACGGGCGGCAAGCGCTGTGATTATCCTTTGCTTCCAAAAAGTCGTGGACGAAAAGTCCTGGGGCGGCTTTTGTCTTTCAGTATTTGCTGAATTTCGAAGGGGGATTGCGTGAACAAGAACGATCTCGTGGCGCATGTTGCCGAAGCGTCCGGTTTGTCCAAGACCGACGCCACGAAGGCCGTCGACGCCGTGTTCGACAGCATCGCCGAGTCCTTGAAGAACGGTGATGAGGTCCGTCTGGTCGGCTTCGGCACCTTTGCGGTGGCTGAGCGTCCCGCGACCGAGGGCCGCAACCCGCGTACCGGCGAGAAGATCGACATCCCGGCGTCCAAGCAGCCGAAGTTCAAGGCTGGCAAGACCCTGAAGGACGCCCTGAACTAAGCGCTTACGGCGCTTGAAGTTTCTGGCCCGTTCAGGGCATAGTGCGGCCGGCCGGGCATCCACCCGGCCGGCTTGCGTTTGGCTGCAAGGCCTTACCCGGTTGGGGCGATTAGCTCAGCGGTAGAGCGTCTCGTTTACACCGAGAATGTCGGGGGTTCGATCCCCTCATCGCCCACCATTCCCATTGTCGTTCCTGTGATCAGGCCCCGTTCCGGGGCTTTTTTCATGCGTGCGTGGTGACGAGCGCCGGCTTGGCGCCCCTCGTTCTCCTCACTGTTCGCCGCAGGGGTTCGGCTGGTCTTTCATGCCGACATAGCCCTGCTTCGCGTCGTACAGGAATTGGTATTGCCGCAGGAAATGGCGGCCGGTGTTGATGAAGGGCGGGCGCTTGTCGGTGCTCCAGGGGATCACCTGCTGCGGCTCGTTCGGCGAACCGGCGCCGACGATGAAGGAGTCGACGGCTATCGGGCTGGCGGCATCAGGAATGTTGACGGCGACCGAGGTGCCGGGCGCCAGAACGCCGACCGATTTGTTGGGTTCGCTGGCGTCCGGCTGCTGCACGGTGTCGAACCTGATCGTGGGCGGCAGCGTCATGTAACTCTGCGGGATGCCGGTATCGACCAGGATGTTGGCGGGCGTGCAGATCGGGCCATTGGCATCGCGGTTCACTTCCGGATTCACCGAGATGCAGCCGCTTGGCATCATCCAATCACCGGGATACTGCGCATAGGGCACCAACTTGGCGAAGCGGAAGCCCGCTGTGTTGTCGGCGGTCAGGCCGACCTGGATGCCCTGGCGGCCGATGATGTAGCCCGAGTTCAGCGTTCCGTTGGCGATGGGTTGGCCGTTCACGCTGCGCAGGTTCAGCAGCACGTTCTTGTCCGGCGTGCCCTGCGGCTGGAAATCGGCTTCCTGACCGAAGCCGACGCCCATATAGAGCACCGGCTTGGCCGGCGCCGGCAGGTCGGGGCAGATCTGCTGGTCGGTCTGGTAGCTGTCGCAGCGGCCGGACTTCTCCACGCCAAGGATGAAGACTTCCGACGTCGCGACCGGCTTTTGGACGCGGTCATACAGGGTGACCGTCATCGGCACCCAGGTGCCGACCCACAGAATCTTGCTGCTCGACAGGAACTGCGTGCCCGGCCTGGCCCCCGGCGCCGTCTTCAGCGTCTCGTAGTTGGGGATGTTGGTGGCTGACATGGCAACGCCGACCGATCCGGTGTCCATCGTCACCGTGTGGATGGCGCTGTCGCCGGCGATGCTGAAATTCAACTTCGGCGGATCGGTGAAGGACACCGGTTGGAAATTCGCGAAGGGGATGCATTGCGCCACACTGATGCCGCCATAGTTCAGCATGCTTTGGGCCAGCGCGGGAGCTGTCGCGACCAGAGTCAGCGCGGCAGCAGTGACGGTGCGCGAGGTCCGACCGGAAAATCTCATGGGAAGCGCCCAGCAATGATTGAGGCTGCTGCTAGAATTGCCAGCCGATCGAGGCGTGTCCAGCAATCAATGTCGCCGAAATCGGGTAAATCTTCTCAAAACCGCAACCTGAAGCGTGGCCGTTTCAGGCAATTACCGGGCGTGCTGGTCCAGAAAGCTCCGGCATTGGTCGAAATCACGCAGGCAGGAATCGGGCAGGGCGATGCCTTTGCGCTCCGCAAGACTGCGGGCGAAGGCAACCATCCGCTCGGTTGGTTCGCGGCGGCGCCACGCTTCCGGCGGGGGCATGTCGGCGCCTGACGCGCCCTCCGCAACCACATCCACCGGAAGAGGGCTGGCCTTGGTCTTGCGGGGACGCCGCGGCTTCGGTGCCGTCGGCTCACCATCGGTGGGTGCGGCGGCCTTGCGCGTCCGCCGGCGCACCGGCTTTGTGGTGTCACCACGCGCCGCCGCGGCGCTGCGTGCTGCTGTGCCGTACCCTGCAGTGCCGCGTCCCGTCGTGCCCCGTCGGGTGAATCGCGCCTTGGCGGCGGGTTGACCGAGATCGAGCGCGACGCCGCGCTGTCCGACCAGCGTCCCGATCAACCGGTCGGCTTCGCTGGCGATGGCGTCGATCACCCGCCGGAAATCGGCGCGGCCGGTCACCACCTCGTCCAGCTTCATCTCCCACAGCGCGGTGGTGCCGGGATCGACCAGCGTCGGGGCGGCGGCGCGCAGGGTCTCGAACAGGTGCAGGCCGGCCGGGGTTGGCACCAGCCATTTGCCGTCGGCTCCTAGCATGTTCTGTTTGCGCAGCCCCTTGATCACCTCGGCGCGGGTGGCCGGGGTGCCAATGCCCTTGGCCTCCTTCAGCCGGTCACGCAGAGCCGGATCCTCGACGAACCGCCAGGCGTTCTGCATGGCGTCTACCAGCGTGCCCTCGTTGTAGCGCGGCGGCGCCTGGGTGCGCTTCGCCTCTACCTTCGGATCGCTCAGAGTCGTCAATTCGCCGTCGGTCAGCGGTGGCAGGGTCTGTTCGGCTTCCTCCTCCGGCTTGCCGCCGGACCGGTCATCGCTCTCCGCGGAGCCGAAGGCGGCCTTCCAGCCCAGCTTCAATGGAATGCGCCCGACCGCCCGGAAGGCGACCGGCTTGATCCCTTCTGGCGATGGCACAGGAACCGGCATGGTGACGCTGGTCTGGCGATACTCGTAATCCGGCATCACCGCGGCGAGGTAGGACCGGCAGATCAGCGCGAACAGCCGCTTTTCGTCGTCGCTCAGCCGTACCAGCCGCGACTCCAGATCGTCCAGCACATTGACGTTGGGAATCACCGCATGGTGCGACACGCCTTCCAGCGCCTTGTCGCAGAAATGGCCGGACTTGCCCTTGCGAATCACCGGGCGGGCAATGTCGAGATGGGCGAAGCCGCGCAGCCGGGTCAGCGCCCCGACGATGGCCGGCGCGTCGGCAATCTGGTTCTCCGAAAGGTAGCGCGCCTCGGCACGTGGGTAGGTGATGAGCTTCTTGCCATCGCCGTCATACAGCTCCTGCGCCACCGCCAGCGTGCGGTCGGCGGTCCAGCCCCAGCGCTGGCCGCAGGTCTTCTGCAACGACGGCAGGTCGTACAGCTTGGGTGGCGCCTGCCGTTTCTCCTCCACCGTCACGGTCAGCGGGCCGCGGTGGTTGTCGGCAGCGCGAGCGATGGCCTCGGCGGCGGCGCGGTCCTTGATGCGGTCCTTCGGCGCCGGGGCGTGGCGCATCTGGAAGCTGCCCTCCGCCACGCTGGCGGTCGCCACCACCTCGAAATAATCCTCGGGCTTGAAGTTGCGGATCTCCAGCTCGCGCAGGCAGACGATGGCCAGAGTCGGGGTCTTCACCCGGCCGATGCCGATGACGCCGCGGGTGCCGGGGGCGAGCAGGGTCTTGGTCGCCGTCCGGGTCAGCGAGAGGTTGAAGATCTGGTCGGCCTGCTGGCGCGCCACGGCCGCCTCGTAGAGCGGCCGCATGGAGTCGTTCGGCTTCAGCGCCGCGAAGGCGTCGCGCAGGGTCTTTGGATCCTGGGCTGTGAAAAGCGCGCGCCGCACCTTGCCGCGATAGCCGACATGCTCCAGGATTTCCTGGCCGATCAGCTGGCCTTCGCGGTCGCAGTCGGTGGCGAGGATCACCTCGTCGCAGGCGCGCAGCGCCGCGGTGATCGCCTGCAGCTTCGCCGCCTTGTTGCCACCCTGGTCGGGGCGGGTGGGATAGAGCCCGTCCGGCTTCAGCAGGGTCGGCGACCAGCGTTTCCAGGCGGGATCGACCTCATCCGGCTCGGCAAGCCGCAACAGGTGGCCCTCGGCCGGCAGGATGCGGCCGTAGCGGTCGCCCAGGGCCGCGCGCAGGTCCTTCGCCTGGCTGGATTTCTCGGTGATGATCAGCGTCGCCATGCGCCGGAGGATACGGGATTGAGGGAAACGGAGCAAGAACATGCGCGCGGCCGACGGCAGGCCGGTCCCGGCCGTCTGGCCGTAACCGCTCTCGCCCTCACGCTCCTGGCCGGCGCGGCCACCGCCCATGCGGAACGGCCGCTTCTGCCCGGCGTCGGGATGGACGACCGGCGGGCGCCGGTGGATGCGGCCGCGGATCCCTGGCGCAGCGTGGTGCGGGTGCAGACGAATCTGGCCGGGCGTTGCACCGGGGCGCTGGTCGGCCGGAGCACGGTGGTGACCGCCGGCCATTGCCTGTTCAATCCGCGCACCCGCCGCTTCCTCCAGGCGTCCTCCCTGCATGTGCTGTTCGGTTACGACCGGGGTGCGTACACCCGCCATGTCAGGGTGGCGCAGGTGGCGACCGATCCGGCCTATGACCCGGCCGCCGCGGCGCCGATGGCCGCCGCCGATTGGGCGGTGCTGACCCTGGCCGATCCGGCGCCGGACTCGGTGCCGCCGCTCCCCGTCAGCGCCGAGCCGCTGCGGTCCGGCGCGCCGCTGATGCTCGGCGGCTACAGCCAGGACCGGGCGCAGATCCTGATGGCCGACCGCGACTGCCATCTGCTGGGGGAGAGCGGCGGGCTGCTGGTGCATGACTGTGACGCCACGCGCGGGACCAGCGGCGGGCCGCTGCTGGCGAGGACGGCGCAGGGCGGGGGATGGGCGGTTGCCGGAGTCGGCGTCGCTGCCGGGAACGCGCCTGCCGTGCGCAATTTTGCAGTCCCCTCCGCGCGTTTCGCCCCACTTTTGGCGAAGGAAAGCGCTGCGGGGCAGCCCTGAGCCGCGGGGGCGCATTTTTTTCTTCGCGCGCGGCCCCGAATGGCATAGACGTACCCGCGTCTTTTCAGCCCCGGAACCCGGAGTCTTTCCGCAATGTCGATCCAGCGCTTCCACACCGGACCGCGCATGAGCCAGATGGTTGTCCACAAGGACACGGTCTATCTCGCCGGTCAGGTCGCCGACGAGCCGACGCCCGACGTCGAACGTCAGACCGCCCAGATCCTGGCCCAGATCGACGCCCTGCTGGCGGAAGCGGGCAGCGACAAGAGCAAGCTGCTGTCGGCCACCATCTATCTGGTGGACATCGCCAGCTTCGGTGCGATGAACAAGGCGTGGGAAGCCTGGGTCGACCCGGCCAATCCGCCCGCCCGCGCCACGGTGGAAGCCAAGCTGGCCGCGCCGGAGTATCTCGTTGAAATTCAGGTCACCGCTGCTAAATAAGGCGGCGGAAACGGGGCGACCCGGCAGCCTCGGTTGGGGTGTGCCGGCGTGGCCCGAACGCTGTGAGGGCCGCGCGCTTCAATATTCCGACAAATTGCTTGTCGGTTTACGGAATGTTAATGACGCCTTAACAGATCGCCCGTAAAACCCCGACCAACCTCTGCCGCCGAAGCGGACGACCCCTGACGGTCGCGCTTCGGTTGTCGCGTTACTGCAATGGAACCGCAACATGCCGCGCCAAACGCCACTGTCTGACATTCGGAACATCGGCATCATCGCCCACGTCGACGCGGGCAAGACGACGACTACCGAACGCATTCTGTACTACACCGGTCGCAAGCACACGATCATCGACGTCCACGAGACGAAGGATCTGAAGACGTCGACCACGACCGACTACATGGAGCAGGAGCAGAAGCGCGGCATCACCATTCAGTCCGCCGCGGTTTCGGCCTTCTGGCGCGACAAGAAGATCAACGTCATCGACACCCCGGGCCACGTCGACTTCACCATCGAGGTGAACCGTTCGCTGCGTGTCCTCGACGGTGCGGTGGTGGTGTTCGACGGCGTCGCCGGCGTGGAGCCGCAGTCGGAGACCAACTGGCGTCTGGCGGACAACTACAACGTTCCGCGCATCTGCTACGTCAACAAGATGGACCGCTCGGGCGCCAACTTCCAGCGTTGCGTCGGCATGATCCGTCAGCGCCTGAACGCCCGTCCGGTCTGCATCCAGGTTCCGCTCGGCTCGGAAGACAACTTCCGCGGCATGGTCGACCTCGTCGAGATGAAGGCCTATGTCTGGTTCTCGGACGACAAGGACGCCAAGTGGGAGATCTGGGAGATCACCGACGATCTCGCCGAGAAGCTCAACCTGACGGTCAAGGAAGACCTCGACAACATCGCGCTGATACCGCAGCTGCGTTCTGAGCTGGTCGACACCGCCCTGGAGCAGGACGACGCGGCGATGGAAGCCTATCTGGAGTCGGGTGAGGAGCCGTCGGCCGACGTGCTGCGCGCCTGCCTGCGCAAGGGCACCATCACCAGCGCCTTCACCCCGGTCCTCTGCGGCTCGTCCTACAAGAACAAGGGCGTCCAGCAGGTTCTGGATGCGGTCGTCGATCTGCTGCCGGCCCCGACCGACGTCGAGGCCATCAAGACGGTGGACGAGGACGGCAACCCGAACGGCGAGCGTCTCAGCTCCGACGACGCGCCCTTCTCGGCTCTGGCCTTCAAGGTGCTGAACGACACCTACGGCTCGATGACCTTCATCCGCGTCTATTCGGGCGTGCTGACCAAGGGCATGTCGATCCTGAACTCGACCCGCGGCAAGCGCGAGAAGATCGGCCGCATGGTCGAGATGTTCGCGAAGGAAGCCAACCCGATCGAGGAAGCCCGCGCCGGCGACATCATCGCGCTCGTCTCCCTGCAGGAGACCGAGACCGGTGACACGCTCTGCGACGCCGCCCACCCGGTCATCCTGGAGCGCATGCGCTTCCCCGACCCCGTCATCAGCGTCTCGGTCGAGCCGAAGACCAAGGGCGAGCAGGAGAAGTTCTCGATCGCGCTCGGCAAGATGGTCCGCGCCGATCCGTCGCTCCGCCTGGAGACCGACCGTGAAACCGGCCAGACCATCCTGCGCGGCATGGGCGAGCTGCATCTGGAAGTGACGCTGGACCGCATGCGCACGGAGTTCGGCGTGGAAGGCAACATGGGCAAGCCCCAGGTCGCCTACCGCGAGACGATCACCAAGCCGGTCGAATACACCTACACCCACAAGAAGCAGACCGGTGGTTCGGGCCAGTTCGCCGAAGTGAAGATCATCTTCGAGCCGCTGGAGCGTGGTGCCGGCTTCACCTTCAAGGACGAGACGGTCGGCGGCTCGGTTCCGCGCGAATATGTCCCGTCGGTCGGCAAGGGCCTGGAAATGCAGAAGGAAGACGGCGTCCTCGCCGGCTATCCGACTGTGGACTTCAGCGCCCGCCTGGTGGACGGCAAGTACCACGACGTCGACTCGAACGCCCTGACGTTCGAAATCGCCGCCAAGGCCTGCTTCCGTGAGGCTCTGCCGAAGGCCGGCCCGATCCTGCTCGAGCCGGTGATGAAGGTCGAGATCGTCACGCCGGAGGATTACCTGGGCGACGTCATCGGCGACGTGAACCGTCGTCGCGGCACCGTCCTGGGCCAGCTGGAGCGTGGTTCGAACATCGCCGTCGAGGCCAATGTCCCGCTGAACGAAATGTTCGGCTACATCGGCCAGCTGCGCGGCATGACCTCGGGCCGTGCGTCCTACTCGATGGAGTTTAGCCACTACGAGCCGGTGCCGCGCAACGTCACCGACGAAATCGTGGCCGGCCGCAACAAGGCCGCCTGATCGCCCTCAAGGCAATCGGGAATCATCCGGTAAAGCTGACGGCCGGCGGAGCGATCCGCCGGCCGTTTGCCGTTATGAAGGTTGCGATTGCGGATTTTGCCGATCCGGGGGGCTTGTGAACAGGGAGGCATGCCATCCGTTCCCAAGCCGGCCTGTTGCATGCACTGATGGTATAAGGGGCATAGGTCTGCTGCCCTAAGGCGTCGCCATGGGCCCCCTTGACCATTTCATTATCGATTTGCAACCAAAAAATAGTTGGCATCTTATCGAATCCGTGCCCAAATTTGGAGCATGACGATTCGACGCTTCTTTTCCTTGACTGTGCTTTTGACGCTGACCCTCGGGGTGCCGGCCGGGGCAGGGCAGGGAAACATGCGTCTCGACAGTCTTTTCCAGGCTTTGCACACCGCCACCGACGCGGCCTATGCCGAATCGGTGGAGGAGCATATCTGGGACTTCTGGCTGGACCATCCCGATCCGGCGATGGTGCGCGATATGCGTGCCGGGGTGTTCAGCCTGAACGGCGATGATTACGAGGCGGCCCTGCATGCCTTCGACGCCGTGGTCGCCCGCGATCCATCCTATGCGGAGGGGTGGAACAAGCGCGCCGCCGCCCATTACATGCTGGGCGATTATCGCGGTGCCATGCTGGATCTGCACCGGGCGCTGTCGCTGGAACCCCGCCATTTCGGGGCGCTGGTGGAATTGGGGCTGGTCTATCTGGCGCTCGGCGACGAGAAGCCGGCGCTCCGCGCCTTCGACGCGGCACTAAAGATCAACCCGCACCTCACCCGCGTTCGCGCGCAGGCCGATGCGCTTCGCCGTCGACCGGCGGGACGGGACCTCTGATCCACCCTGGCGTGCCGCCGATTGTTACGCGTAAATATATCCTGAAAATCTCGCATAAGAGGTATAACCATCGTCGGCGCGACCGCTGAACGGTCGCTTTGTCGTGACCGCACGTCCTTGGCTGGCGTGACGGCCCTGTGGACGGGGGCGGGATGTTCGACCAAGTGATCCAGGTGATCGGCGAACTGCGGGTGCTGAGCGCGCTGGGGCTGCTCGGCCTGTCCTTCATCCTGCCGCTGACGATCTTCATCGGGCGCAGCAACATCAAGAATGTGAGGCAGAAGATCATCGCCGATCTGGAGTCGGTCTTCCGCATCGAGGGGCAGGATCACGACCAGCTGATCCCCTCCTTCGAGTTCGCCGCCTACAAGTACCGGGCGCTTCCGCAGGGGCCGGACCGGACCCAGCGGTCGGAGTGGAGGGCCTATTTCTTCCCGGTCCTGGTCTTCATCATGGTGTCCTTCAGCGGCTTCCTGACATCCAGCGGCATGCTGCTGGGAACGGAGCGGCTTGACCATTTCCAGCCCCTGTTCAGCGGCATGACCCTGTATGGCGTCGATGGCGTCAAGCGGATCGACATGGTGCACTACCAGCTCCAGACCGTGGCGGTGCTGTCCTTCGCCTTCTTCGGCGCCTATGTGTGGTCGATCGACTACCTGGTCCGCCGCATCTCCAATTACGATCTGTCGCCGATCTCCTTCCTGCGGGTGACGGGGCATATCATTCTGGCCTGCATCACCGCCGTCACCCTGCATCATGGCTATATGGACATGGCGCAGATGGTGCCGGAACAGACGGTGGGCGACCGGGTGCCGGAGTTGCTGATCGCCTTTCTGGTCGGTTTCTTCCCCAAGCTGGGCCTGCAAACCCTGTTGAGCCGGGTGCCGCAGCTGCAAATCCGGCGGATCGATCCGCGGGCGCAGAGCTTCATCCGCGAATACCCGATCGACATGATCCTGGGCATCGATGGAGCCATCAAATTCCGGCTGGCCGAGTTCGAGATCGAGGACGTGCAGAACCTTGCCACCGCCAACCCGATCCTGCTGTTCGTCGAAACCCCCTACGGCATCTACGAGACGATGGACTGGGTGGCGCAGGCGCAGCTGATTCTGGCGCTCGATCTCGACCAGATCGAGGCATTGCGCGTCATCAACATCCGCACCATCTTCGATGTCGAGCGCTTCATGGACCGGCCGGAGTCGCGTCCACGGCTGGTCCAGGCGCTGAATTGCCCGAAGACCGACGGGAAGGGCAATGTGCTGCTGGCCGACCGCGGCATCACCATGGACAATCTCGAATCGGTGGTGCTGTCGATCGGTGAGGATCTGCACGTCCAGCGCCTGCGCCAGATCTGGCGCAACATCGAGCTGAAGCTGAGCCTGGACCTGCCGCAGGTGCTGCGCGACCGTGCATTGCTGAGTTCGGGCCGCTCGCCCCTGCGGCCCGTTCCGGTCAATGATGCCGCGGCCGTCGACGAACAGGGCGGCGGGGCCGGGGCCGACGAAGAGGCGGCGGCACCGACGCCGGGTGCCGTCCGCTTGCCGGTTCCGGCCGAGTGACGGATGCGCCGGCCAACGGCCAGCGATCGGCCTTGACAAGTTGCAGGGTTTTTCTATAGTCCGACCCTCTCGCTGCCCCACAGGGGTGGCGGGTAACATTGTGCGTTCCCGGTCTCGGCCTTGCGCCGGGCGGGATTTGCTCGGTGTGTAGGCGGCCCGACGGGCTGCCGTTGAGATATCGAGACTGAGGAGAGTAGCGTGGCGCGTATCGCTGGCGTCAACATCCCCGCGCAGAAGCGCGTGGAGATCGGGTTGACCTACATCCATGGCATCGGCCCCTTTAAGGCCAAGGAAATCTGCGCGAAGCTGGAGATCCCGGCCGAGCGTCGCGTGAACGAGCTGACGGACGACGAAGTCCTGAAGATCCGCGAGACCATCGACGCCGATTACCGCGTCGAGGGCGATCTTCGTCGTGAAGTCGCCATGAACATCAAGCGTCTGATGGACCTGGGCTGCTACCGTGGCCTGCGTCACCGCAAGGGCCTGCCGGTCCGCGGCCAGCGCACCCACACGAACGCCCGCACCCGCAAGGGTCCGGCCAAGCCGATCGCCGGCAAGAAGAAGTAAGAGGACGAACGCAAAATGGCCAAGCCCTCCGCCGCTTCTCAGCGCCTGCGTCGTCGCGAGCGCAAGAACATCACCGCCGGCGTCGCTCACGTGAACGCCTCGTTCAACAACACGATGATCACCATCACCGACGCGCAGGGCAACACCATTGCCTGGTCGTCGTCGGGCACCATGGGCTTCAAGGGTTCGCGCAAGTCGACGCCCTACGCCGCCCAGGTCGCTGCCGAGGACGCCGGCCGCAAGGCTCAGGAACACGGCATGAAGACTCTGGAAGTCGAAGTGAAGGGCCCGGGTTCGGGGCGTGAGTCCGCTCTGCGCGCCCTGCAGTCGATCGGCTTCCAGATCACCTCGATCCGCGACGTTACGCCGATCCCGCACAACGGCGTTCGTCCGCCGAAGAAGCGCCGCGTCTAAGTTCAGTACCGTTTCCGCACCCGCGGGGACCGACCGTTCCGGGACAGGGGGCCGCAGCCATCGCGGCCCCCTCAGCATGGGAACGGACCGGGCCCTGCGGGTTCGTGTCCACCCGATGGCATCTTGAGGTCGATCCGTGCTTCAGAAGAACTGGCAGGAACTGATTAAGCCGAGCAAGCTGGACATCCAGCCCGGCGACGACGCCGACCGCTTCGCGACCGTGGTCGCCGAGCCGCTGGAACGCGGCTTCGGTCTGACGCTGGGCAACGCGCTGCGCCGCATCCTGCTCTCCTCGCTGCAGGGTGCCGCCGTCACGTCGATCCACATCGACGGCGTGCTGCACGAGTTCTCGTCCATTCCCGGCGTCCGCGAGGACGTGACCGACATCGTCCTGAACATCAAGACGATGGGTCTGCGCATGGGCGGCGACGGCCCGAAGCGCATGCGCCTGCGTGCCGAAGGCCCGGGCGAGGTCAAGGCCGGCATGATCGAGACCGGTCCCGACATCCAGGTCATGGATCCGGAACTGGTCATCTGCACGCTGGACAATGGCGCGCGGCTGAACATGGAACTGACGGTCGAGACCGGCAAGGGCTATGTCCCGGCCAGCCAGAACCGTCCGGAGGACGCGCCCATCGGGCTCATTCCGATCGACGCGCTGTTCTCCCCGGTCCGCAAGGTGTCCTACAAGGTCGACAATGCCCGCGTCGGGCAGGTCACCGACTATGACCGCCTGTCGATGACGGTGGAGACCAATGGTTCGGTCAAGCCGGACGACGCGGTGGCGCTCGCCGCCCGCATCCTGCAGGACCAGCTGCAGCTGTTCATCAACTTCGAGGAGCCGACGCACGCCGTCTCCGAGGAGAAGCACGAGGAGGTTCCGTTCAACAAGAACCTGCTCCGCAAGGTGGACGAGCTGGAACTGTCGGTCCGTTCGGCCAACTGCCTCAAGAACGACAACATCGTCTACATCGGCGATCTGGTGCAGAAGACGGAAGCGGAAATGCTCCGCACCCCGAACTTCGGCCGCAAGTCGCTGAACGAGATCAAGGAAGTGCTGTCCCAGATGGGCCTGCACCTCGGTATGGAAATCCCGAACTGGCCGCCTGAGAACATCGAAGAGCTGGCCAAGCGTCTGGAAGAGCCGTACTAAGCATCTCGCTGTTTGCCGCGCCCTTCCTGCTTTTCGGTCGGGAAGGGCGCATTTCCCAGGGCCGCCACGGCCCGACCCGCAAGCCGTACCAGCGTTACGACTGGGCGGCGGGGTTCACGATCGGCTCCCCGAGGGGGGCCATGCCATGAAGGAGGACCGCCATGCGTCACGGCGTTTCGGGACGTAAGTTCAGCAAGACCAGCAGCCACCGCAAGGCCATGTTCTCGAACATGGCGAACGCGGTGATCAAGCACGAGCAGATCACCACCACCCTGCCGAAGGCGAAGGACCTGCGTCCGATCGTCGACAAGCTGATCACGCTCGGCAAGAAGGGTGGCCTGGCCAACCGTCGTCTGGCTTTCGCCCAGCTGCGTGACAACGAGACGGTGACCAAGCTGTTCACCGTCCTGGCCGACCGTTACAAGGACCGCCAGGGTGGCTACAGCCGCGTCCTGAAGGCCGGTTTCCGCTATGGCGACGCCGCCGACATGGCGGTGTTCGAGCTGGTCGACCGTGACGTTTCGGCCAAGGGCCAGAACTCCGGCCCGACGCAGAACGTCGCCGAGGCCGAGGGCGAGACCGCTGAGTAACATGGCCGGCAATCGGGCCGGTCTTCTGCCCTGTGCGGCATCGGGTCTCAGTATCCCGTGTTGCACAGGACGGAACCGCCGATATCGGTGATATATTAGACCCTTCCTTCGGGGATCTCCCCGAAGGAAGGGTTTTCTCTTATGTGGCCGGTCAAATGTTGCGTTCTCTTTACACGCGCCTCCAGCGCCTGTCCGCCCGCGACGATGCCGTCTGGTGGATGTCGGCGATCTCCTTCGCCGAAAGCTCCTTCTTCCCATTGCCACCGGACGTGATGCTGGTGCCGATGTGTCTGGAGAAGCCGAAGAAGCTGTGGTTCTACACCAACATCTGCGCGCTCGCGTCGCTGCTGGGCGGCCTGCTGGGCTATGCGCTGGGCTTCTATCTGTTCGAGAGCGTCGGGCGGATGATCATCGACTTCTACAACGCGCAGGAGTCGTTCCAGCATTTCCAGGAGATGTTCTCCGAATTCGGCCCCTGGTTCCTGATCCTCAAGGGGGTGACGCCGATCCCCTACAAGCTGCTGACGATCACCGCCGGATTCGCCCATCTCGACTTGACGGTCTTCGTCCTCTGTTCGATCGTCGCGCGCTTTTCCCGATTCTACATGATCGCCATCCTGCTGCACTTCTATGGTCCGCAGGTTCAGCACATCATCGAGAAGCGGCTGATGCTGGTGGCCACCGTCCTTCTGGTCGTGGTGGTCGGCGGCCTGCTCAGCTTCAAGTTCGTCTAGATCGGATCGCGTAAAATCGGACCCGATTTGAAGCGTGAATCCGATCGCCAAACACAAATTGTGATCGCTTCAAGCGGAACCGCTTGAAGCGTGAATCACATGGGGAAAACCCGAGTCAGTCGGGCATGCCCTGGTCCTGGCGGTTGCGCCGGGACGGGGGCAGGGCGGCACGGTCGGCACGGTCGCGGCGCACGATCAGGACGATGGCGACCGCCACGAACAGCCCGCCCAGCAGCGGGACGATCATCTCGCCCATGCCGATGTTGGGCAGGGCCAGCACGCGCGAGCCCAGCATGACGAGGCCAAGGACGAGCAGTGCCAGCAACAGCCGCCAGGACCGGTGGCGCGGTGGGCTGTGCGGCGATCTGCCGTCCGATTCCGGTGTCATTTCAGTCATTCCCTTCTTGCTGCTGATATCGGCATAGTGGGGACCGAACGGGGGATGGTCCAGAGGGGTGTGGCATTCCGCCATGCCAATGGCCGTCCTCACAACAAGAACAATAGGAGCCGTCGTGGCTATGTTCCGTCCGGTCCGTCTCGTCGCCCCGCTTATGGCCCCGCTCATGGCCGTGGCCCTGCTCGGTCTGTCGGCCTGCGCCGATCCGGCCTCGCGTCACTCCGCCGGCCCGGCCCCCACCGTCACCGTCGTCCCCGGACCGTCCACCCCGCGCGCCGGCGCCGACGACCAGTCGCTGCGGATCGACGGCGGCACCGGTGCGGGGGCTTCCTGCCAGGCGCAGTGCGAGCGCAGCCACAATTCCTGCATGGATTCGGTCGCGGCCCGCAACCAGGGCGGCATCGACCGCACCGATTCGACCCCCTTCAGCCCGACCGACAACTGCAGCTACCAGCTGAAGCAGTGCTACCAGCGCTGCACCTCGGTGCGCTGAGGCGGCAGTCATGGCAAGACGCGGCGAGTCGGGCGGGGATGCCGGGCTGTTCTCTGCGGCGGCTCCCCGTCCGCTCGCCGACCGGCTGCGCCCGCGCACGCTGGACGAGGTCGTCGGGCAGGACCATCTGCTGAAGCCCGACGGTCCGCTGGGCCGCATGGTGGCGGCACGACGGCTGGCCTCCATGGTTCTGTGGGGGCCGCCCGGCTGCGGCAAGACCACCATCGCCCGCCTGCTGGCCCACAGCACCGATCTGCATTTCGAGCCGCTGTCGGCGGTGTTCTCCGGCGTCGCCGACCTGCGCAAGGTGTTCGAGGCCGCCCGCGCCCGCCGGGTGGCGGGTCAGGGCACGCTGCTGTTCATCGACGAGATCCACCGCTTCAACCGCTCGCAGCAGGACGGCTTCCTGCCTTTCGTCGAGGACGGCACCGTCACGCTGGTCGGCGCCACCACCGAGAATCCGTCCTTCGAGTTGAACGCCGCCTTGCTGTCGCGGGCGCAGGTCTTCGTATTGAACCGGCTGGACGACGCGGCGCTGGAAAGGCTGCTGTCGCGGGCGGAGGCCGAGATGGGCCGGCCGCTGCCGCTGGATGCCGACGCACGGGCCGCAGTGAAGGCGATGGCCGACGGCGACGGCCGCTTCTGCCTGAACCTGTGCGAGGAGCTGTTCGCGCTGCCGGGCGACACGGTGCTGGACACCAACGCGCTTGCCGCCACCATCCAGCGCCGCGCCCCGCTCTACGACAAGTCGCAGGAGGGGCATTACAACCTCATCAGCGCGCTGCACAAATCGCTGCGCGGATCGGACACCGATGCGGCGCTCTACTGGTACAGCCGCATGCTCGACGGCGGCGAGGATCCGCGCTACATCGCCCGCCGGCTGACCCGCTTCGCGGTGGAGGATGTGGGTCTGGCCGATCCCAACGCCCTGACCCAGGCCATCGCCGCCTGGGAGGCTTATGAGCGGCTGGGCAGCCCCGAGGGCGAACTGGCCCTGGCCCAGCTGGTCATCTATCTGGGCACGGCGCCGAAGTCGAATGCAGGCTATACCGCCTACAAGGCGTCGGTGCGCGCGGCGAAGGAAACCGGCTCGCTGATGCCGCCCAAGCATATCCTGAACGCGCCGACCAAGCTGATGAAGACCATCGGCTACGGCAAGGGATATGAATACGACCACGACACGGCCGAAGGCTTCTCCGGCCAGAATTATTTCCCGGACGGGATGGCGCGACGCGAGTTCTACCAGCCGGTGGAGCGCGGCTTCGAGCGCGATCTGCGCAAGCGGCTCGACTATTGGGCGAAGCTGCGCGAGCGGCGGGGAGAGGAGTAGGAAGCGGACGCCGTGCCGAGGGTCGACAACGTCCGCTCAGCCGCCGCTCTCACGCCGCCATCCCGTCCGCCGGGGCCGAGGCGATCAGGCGGTAGTGGCTGGTGTCGGCGAGGACCGAGCAGCTCAGGGTCTTCGACACGCCGTCGTCTTCGGTGCTGACGACGCGGGCGTGGGGAATGCCCAGCAGGTTGACCGTGGCCGTCACCCGCCAACCGCGGCCGCCGGCGCTGCCGACCGGTTGGAAAACCTGCCCGACCTGGACATGCTTCTTGCTCATGACGGAAAACCCTCGGACGGCCGGTTGCCCAATGGAGTCGCCGGCCTGTTGCGCAAATTCAACCGACAGTTAAGCGCAGCCGCGAGTCGCGATCAACAGGGAAACCGCCACCCATCCCACAGGCCGGTAAAGGCCGTGTAAAATGTCACGGGCGGCGGGCCCGTTCAGCAGCCCGATTTCGGCAGAGCCTCGATCTTTTCCAGCACGGCGTTCACGGTGAAATCGCCATAGTCGATCTGCATGGACTCGGCGATGCCGTTCTCCAGCAGATGCAGGCTCATCTCATATTCCGGCTGCGCCGAATCGCTCTGCACCGGGAAGAAGGCCATGCGGACCGGCCAGGCTTTGCCCACCTTCAGCAGCGGGTCCTTGGCCGCATCCTTCGGCGCGCCGGGCTTGCCGACAACGGTCGACACCTCGGTCGGGCCGTCGGCGTCGGATCCGTCGAAGATGGTGCGGGTGAAGAAGGGCTCGGTCCGTTCGGCATGGTCCAGGATCGCCAGTGTGTGGGCGGTCGGGAACATGGTGCCCGCCGGCAGTTCCATCTCCTGAGGTTCGGGCTTGGTGAACTGGGCGCTGCCGGCGCCGTCGGCGCTCAGGTTCGCCTCGCCGCGCACCTCCTCGTCGACCTCGCCATTCACCAGCTTGCGGACGTTGAAGCGGTAGCGCAGGCCATTCTTCGCCTCCCACGTCGTGTAGTTGGTGTTCATCGCCATGTCCTCGCCTTCGCTGTAGACGAAGCGGAGCTGGAAGCGCTGCTCCGTCGTCCAGCCGTCGCAGGCGTCGGCCCATTCAAACATCATGCGGCCGCGGACGTCGCTGACCTTCGATCCGTTGCGCGCCGATCCCAGCGACATGGCGTAGATCGCCCGGTGGGGCTGGATCCTGGCCGCCACCGCCGCCAGCGAGGTCGCGGCCGGCTGAGCCAGGGCAGGGGAGGCCGCGAGAAGCGCACCGGCGGAAACGGCGGCTGCGAGGACCGCGCCAACGGTTGCCGGAAAGGCAGAAAGACGGTCGAGCAAGACGGGATCCACAGGTGATTGACGGCTCTTGGTGGAGTATGGGTGTTTTTGCCGCGGTCCGAAAGGCCCGCCACCCGAATGTCCTATCAATGGAAGGGAACCGCCGGAATGACAAGCCCTGCCGAGGTGCAGCCCGTGACGCAGTCGGACAGTCCCGCCGCCCGCCCCTCTGCCCATTCCTCTGCCCACCCCGTGCTGCTGCTGACCCGCCGACTTCCCGATGCGGTGGAAGCGCGGGCGTCGCGCGACTACCGGGCTGTGCTCAATCCGGATGACCGCGCCTTCAGCGGGGCGGAGATCGCCGCCCGCGCCGCGGAGATCGGGGCCGACGCCGTGCTCTGCTGTGCCGGCGACCGGCTGGACGCCGCCGCCATCGCGGCGCTGCCGCAGAGTGTTCGGGTGCTGGCGACCTTCTCGGTCGGCACCGACCACATCGACCTGGAGGCGGCGCGCGCCCGCGGCCTGACCGTCACCAACACGCCGGACGTCCTGACCGACGCCACCGCTGACATCGCGCTGCTTCTGTTGCTGGGTGCGGCGCGGCGCGCGTCGGAGGGCGAGCGGATGATCCGCGCCAATGCCTGGACCGGCTGGACCCCGACCCAGCTGATGGGCACCCATGTCGGCGGCAAGCGGCTGGGCATCATCGGCATGGGCCGCATCGGGCAGGCGGTGGCCGCCCGCGCCCGCGCCTTCGGCATGACCATCCATTACAGCAACCGCCGCCGGCTGCCGCCGGAGCTGGAGCTGGGCGCCACCTATCACGCCGATCCGGAGGCAATGCTGCCGGTGTGCGATGTCCTGTCGCTTCACTTCCCCGCCACGGCGGAAACCCGACATTGGCTGAACGCCGAACGGATCGACCGGCTGCCGCCGGGGGCCATCCTGATCAACACTGCGCGCGGCACCGTGGTGGACGACGGCGCGGTGATCGACGCGCTGAAGCGTGGTCGGTTGGCGGCCGCCGGGCTCGACGTGTTCGAGAATGAGCCGAACCTCCATCCCGGCTATCGCGACCTGCCCAACGCCTTCCTGCTGCCGCATCTGGGCAGTGCGACGGTGGAGACGCGGAACGCCATGGGGTTCAAGGCGCTGGACAATGTCGATGCGGTGATGGCCGGCAGGCCGGCCCCCGACAGGGTGGTGTGAAGCCTCTAAACATAAAGCTGTTGCCCCAAGTCCCCGGAAGGTACTCGAAGCCTTCCGGGGACTTGGCTTTTTCGGCGTCGCCTCGCGGTGCTCCCTTGTTCAGGGGTAATCGGGGAGGCCGGTTCGGGCGACGTGCAGGTTTGGCTCCATGCCCTCGTGCAGCAAACGCAGGATGACGACACGCGGGGAGCCACCGGGTGGATGTTCCACTGCATAGTACAGCGTATGCGCGGCCGCTCCGCGCTTGCCGGCCGCATTCTCCAGGTGGAACGCGTGGAGGCCGGGCACAATGCCGCCTCTGTCCCAGGAGCCACCACGGCCGGGGTCGGTCGCGACCATCTTGACCGCAGCGGCGATCAGCCCTTTGTGGATCTGCCGCTGATGCGTTCCGAACTGCTCCCCGGTTTCCTTCAGGATTGCCCTGAAATCCTGCTTCGCCGCGTCGGTGACGCGATAAACGCCCAAGGCTCAGTCCTCGATTTCATCGAGGATTTCATCGATGGGGCGGTCGTCAAGACGACCTGCCTTCCAATCGTCGATCCCGACCATAACGGCGCGCCGGAGCATTTCCTGCCGCTCGTGCTCAACGGCCCGTTCCCGGTGGAGCAGGCGAAGTGCATCGCGCACCACCTCGCTCTGCGATGAGTACCCGCCGCTCGCGACTTCCTGCTCGACGAAGGAAGCCAGCTTCTCGGGCGGGCTGATGTTCATCGTCGGCATTTCATCCTCCTCGTTGCCGTTCTCATCTGAGGATTGGAGGCATGGCAAAATTTGTTAAGGAAGCGCGGTCTTTGCCAAGCGGGGGCGCGACAAACAGCCGGGGATGTGGTGGCTTTGTGTTGGGGGCCGGAGTCCTTTGCCGGCCCGTCCGCCGCCCCCGAACCCGGCAGGGATTTCCTGCTCCGACCGGTTGGAGTGGGCAGAAGATGCCGGTCAGATGGGAAAGAGGCTCCACCCCCGCCCGGTGATCCGACGGCGCAATCCGCCGGAAATGTATAAAATGCTTGGTATCTGCGGGGTGTGGCGGGTTGGCACAGCGGTTGCTTGGAAGAAGGCGAAGTGTTCCGACCTTCATCAGAGGAGCCGACCCCATGAACGCCATCGTCGCCGCCCTGGACCTGAAGCATCACGCTGCCGACCGTTTCGACGTGCCGGCCGGCTGGTCACCGGTTGCGCTGGCCTCACGCGTCGGGCTTCTGCGGGGGACCGAGCGCCAGACGCTGGACGAGACGATCGCGCTGCTCGCCGAAGCGAAGGATACGATCGCCGAGCTGCAGGAGCGCATCGCCTACCTGGAAAGCCTGACGATGACGGACGAGCTGACCGGCTTGTTGAACCGGCGCGGCTTCTACAGCCACTTCCGGCGTGAACTGGCTTCGGCCCGGCGCAACGGCACCGCCGGCGGGCTGCTGGTCATGATCGATCTGGACGGCTTCAAGGCCATCAACGATACCCACGGCCATGTCGCCGGCGACGCTTACCTGCGGCAGGTGGCGCGGATGATCGTCGGCAACGTCCGGCAGGAGGATGTGGTCGCCCGGCTGGGCGGCGACGAATTCGCCGTGCTGCTGACCAATACCGACACCGTCAGCGGCCTCGCCCGCGCCGGCCAGCTGGCCGCCATCGCCGACGCCACCCATGTGGAATGGGGCGGCCAGAGCCTGCCCGTCCGCTTCTCCGTCGGCACCCAGCCCTATGGCGCCGAAGACAGCGAGGACGAGGTGATGCGCCGTGCCGACGCCATGATGTATGGCGCCAAGGGTGCCCGCCGCCGCGATGCCAAGCGCAGGACGAAGCGGGCGGCCTGAGGCTTCCGGCCATCGCCCTCCCGGCAGCGCCCTTTGGACATTGCCGCTCGTGACAACCGAACTCCGCCCGCGCCCGTCGCGGGCGGTTTTTCGTTTGCAGACAGGGTCATCGCAGCCCGATCAGGGGCGTAGCCGGCACTCCGGTAACGACTATTTAACCGTCGCGACCTAATCAGAAAGGGGGTATACCGGATCTGCGGTCCCGCAACCGCGCCTTCGGTCCATTGGCCGGGGGTGACGCGTCCGCGGTGCCAAGGTGCGGCATCGGACGGCGTGAACGCAGGGGTCACACCCAGGGAGGATGCATGTCAGCGGAGCCGTGCGGTCCATTGGCGACCGGTGGTAAGCCGACCAAGACCGTCCTCATCGTCGAGGACAACGAGCTGAACATGAAGCTCTTTCATGACCTGCTCGAAGCCCACGGCTATGGCACGCTGCAGACCCGCGAAGGCATGGAGGCGATGCGGCTGGCACGCCTGCACCGCCCCGACCTGATCCTGATGGACATCCAGCTGCCCGAGGTGTCGGGCCTGGAGGTTACCCGCTGGATCAAGGACGATCCCGAATTGAAGAGCATCCCGGTCGTCGCCGTCACCGCCTTCGCCATGAAGGGCGACGAGGAGAAAATCCGGCAGGGTGGTTGCGAGGATTATGTGGCCAAGCCGATTTCGGTCGTGAAGTTCCTCGAAACAGTCAAGAAGTTTCTCAGCTAAGCCGTTTTCGTCTGTGCCAATTCTGCAGGATTTCCCTTCCGATGTCCGCGCGTGTCCTTGTCGTCGATGACGTTCTGCCCAATGTGAAGCTGCTCGCGGCAAAGCTGACGCGCGAATACTTCAATGTGCTGACCGCCTTCAACGGACCGGACGCACTGGAGATGGTGCGGAAGGAATCGCCCGACATCGTCCTTCTGGACGTGATGATGCCGGGCATGGATGGATTCGAGGTCTGCGAGAAGATCCGCTCCGATCCCGCCACCATGCACATCCCGGTGGTGATGGTCACGGCGCTGTCCGACATCGCCGACCGCGTGCGCGGGCTGGAGGCCGGCGCCGACGATTTCCTGACCAAGCCGGTGAACGACATCGCGCTGTTCGCGCGGGTCCGCTCGCTGGTGCGGCTGAAGATGATGATGGACGAATGGCGACTGCGCGAAAGCACGTCGGGCCAGTTCGGCGTCATCGAGCGCAGCGGCACCATGCTCAGCGAATCCTTCGAGCGCGCCAATGTGCTGGTGCTGGAGGACTCCGCCCTCGACCTGGAGAAGGTGAGGGAGACGCTGGAGCGCGACCACAACACGGTGTTCTCCGCCGACACCGGCGCCAAGGCGCTGGAGCGTGCGCTGGGCACCCAACTCGACCTCGTGGTGGTCAGCCTGACCCTGCTGAACGAGGATGGGCTGCGGCTCTGTTCCCAGCTGCGCTCGCACGAGCGCACGCGGCAGGTGCCGATCCTGCTGATGGTTGACGACGGCGATCTGGGGCAGGTGGCGAAAGGGCTGGAGCTCGGCGCCAACGACTATGTGGTCAAGCCGGTCGACCGGAATGAGCTGCTGGCCCGTGCCCGCACCCAGATCCGGCGCAAGCGCTATCAGGAACGGCTGCGTTCCAATTACGAGCAGAGCCTGTCGATGGCGCTGACCGACAGCCTGACCGGCGTGTTCAACCGCCGCTACGTCAACGCCCATCTGCCGCGCCTGCTGGAGCGCGCCATCGACAGCCACAAGCCGGTGTCGGTGCTGATGTTCGACATCGACCACTTCAAGGTGGTCAACGACACCTACGGCCACGCCATCGGCGACGAGGTGCTGCGCGAGGTTTCCGCCCGTGCCAGCCGCAACCTGCGCACCTTCGACCTCGTCGCCCGGCTGGGCGGCGAGGAGTTCATCGTCATCCTGCCGGACACCGACGGGGAAGCGGCGCTGATCGTCGCCGAGCGCCTGCGCTCGCGCATCGCCGACACCCCCTTCGCCGTGTCGTCCGACCGTGGCGAGATCAGCGTGACGGTGTCGATCGGCATTTCCATCGGCGGCCGGCTGGGCGACACCGCCGAGGGGCTGGTCCGCCGTGCCGACGAAGCCCTGTATGAAGCCAAGCGGTCGGGGCGCAACTGCGTCATCGCCGACGCGCGCGCCGACCAGCTGGAGGGGTAAGAGGGACGGTACGTCCGCACCCCTTTTTCGTCCTCTTGCTGTTTGTGCTGCGTCGCACCATGTGGCAAAGCCGTTCCTTGTCACCGGCATCCGTGGGGGTTCGATGATCGCCACAGCAAGCGGCGCCATCGCCCATCTGGGCAGCAGCAGCCTTCTCGTTCCGCTTTCCGCCCTCTATGCGACTGCGCTGTGGCGGAGCCATTCGGCCCAGCTGGCGCTGCGCTGGCTGTTTGCCTTGTCGCTTTGCCTCGGCGTCATGATGGTGCTGAAGCTGGTCGGGCATGGTTGCGGCCTGCCGGACTTTCCGCTGTTCCCGTCGTTTTTCGCGGGTGACCGCTTCGTCAGCCCCAGCGGTCATGCCGCCTTCTCGGCCATCTTCTATGGATCGGTGTCGGTGCTGGCCGCGCGCAATGCCCACTCGCGCTGGCTCCGCATCGGCTTGCCGCTGGCGGCGGTGGCGCTGGTGCTGGCCATAGGCGCGTCGCGCGTTGCCGTCGCCGCCCATTCCGGGGCGGAGGTGGTGGCCGGGCTGATGATCGGCGGACTGTCGAGCCTGCTGTTCCTGTGGAGCAGCCGCAAGCATGGGGCGCCGAGCCTGCGCGCCTTCCCCTGGCTGGCGGTGGCGATGGTGCTGGGGCTGGTCCTGCTGGTCCATGCCGGCGACCCGGCTATCGTCGAGGGGGCCATCCGCTGGACCGCCCACCGGCTCGGCAGCGAAGCGGGACTGTGCGAACTGGCGGGCCGGGTATTCCCCGCCACGGGCGGATAAGTCACCAACCAGGGTGAAGCCGGCCGCATCCTGTGTTATGACGGACGGCCGTGCGCGGTCAGGCCGATGCGGCGCCGTTCACGTCATGCTCAAGTCAAAGGCTTGCGCCGCACCGCGCAACGCTCTATACCGACGCCCCGTTTCCGTTCCGTTCCATTTCCGCGCCCAATCCGTCCAATCTGGCCTGGTCACTCCCGCACCGCATGTCGCTTTTCGATGCCTTGCCGCGCGGCCCTTCATCGGGTGGCGCCGTCGTCCCCTTCGGTCAGGACGACCTGACGCGCGTCTTCGATGCCAAGACGTTGCAGCGCGGCCGCACGCTGATGATGACGGGTGCGGTGACGCTGGCAGCGCCCGGCGGCGACCGGATCGAGGCGGAGGTCAGCGACCTCGGCCGCCGGCTGTCGGTGACGGTGACCCCGGTGCAGGGCAAGCGCGGCGTGGTGCTCGACCGGACTTGTTCCTGCGGTCGCAACGCCTGCGCCCACATGGCGGCGGCGGCGATGCTGGCGCTGGAAAGCCGGCCGGAATGGCGCCGCGCCTCCCTCTTCGATGTGGCCGACGTGAAGGCGCCGCTGGCTCCTCCGCCTCCGCCTCCGCCTCCGCCGGTTCCGGTCGTGTCCGCGCCGGGTCTGCCGACACCGCCCACGGCGCTTGCGCCGAAGCCGCCGCCGCCGAAGCCGCCGCTGACGCTGGTACGCCCGCCGGTCCCGCCGCCGATCCGCAGCAGCGTGGCGCTGCCCCCGCCACCCCCACCCGCGCCGAAGCCGGAGCCGGTGCGCAGCCTGCGCTGGACGCTGGAGCCCGGGCAGGGCGACGTCGCCTGCTACATCCTGGCGGAATTCGTGACGGAGGGATCGGCCGACAGCAGTCCCGCCACCCCGCGCGACGTGCTGGCCAAGGCGCCGCGCTCGCTGGACGGCGACGCCGACCGTGCCATCGCCCGCCTGCTCGGCGGCGGCGGCACCGAACGCACCCCCGTCGCCAAGAGCCGGGGAGAGGCGGTCGACCGCCTGCTGCGTCGCCTGCTCTCCACCGGCCGCCTGCGCTGGCGCGACGGCACGCCGCTGGCCGAGGCGCCGGGCCGCACCGTCCGCACCTTCCGCGATCCCGCCACCCGCAAGCTGCGCCCGACAGGCCTGCCCGAACGCAGCGTGCTGGTGAAGGGCCAGTCCTATTGGTGTGTCGACAGCGCCACCGGCACCGTCTTCCCGGTCGATCTCCAGGTGGTCGAGGTGCCGAAGGCCAAGCCGGTGCCCGCCGCGCCGCCACCGCCGCCGGTGCCGTCGAAGGCCACCCCATCCCGTCTGTTCGGCCCGTCCCGCAGTGGTGTGGCGTCGATGCCGCGCATCACCCCGCCGCCATCCATCGCCACCTCCAGCTTCCGTGACAACGCCATTCCCGGCGTGCGCAGCGGGGCGGCCGACGCCGCTGCCATCCTTGACCGTTCTCCCCGCATCATCGCCCGCCTCGGTCGCGTGGTGACGCCGGCGGACGGGCTGGTCGACGTGCTGCGCCTGTCCTTCGACTATGGCGAGGATGGCCTTGCGGTCGAGATCGAACCCGACGACCAGCGCCAGTTCGCCCGCTACGAGGACGAGTTCGGCGACGTGACCTTCGTCCGCCGCGACAAGGCCGACGAGCAGGCGGCACTGGACCGGCTGTCCGGCCTTGGATTCGCCCAGGCGCGGATCGAGCCGCCCAAGGGGGCGCTGAACGCCCGCGGTTCCCGCGTCCACTGGCTGACCGGCCGCGACGTCGAGGAGCGCTGGCAGCATTTCCTGACCAACGAGGTTCCGGCCCTGACCAAGGCCGGCTGGATCGTCGAGGTCGGCGCTGATTTCGGCACCCGTGTCATCGAGCCGGGCGCCGAGGTCGAGGTCGCCGTCCGCGACGCCGGCGACGGCTGGTTCGATCTGGATGTCGGTGTCGAGATCGACGGCGAGCGCCAGCCGCTGCTGCCGATCCTGGCCCGGCTGGTGGAGAAGGGCGGCTTGTCGAGCACCCGCGTCATCGACGGCCGCGCCCACATCGTTCTCGACGACGGCAACGTCCTGGCCCTGCCGGCCGAGCGCATCGAGCGTCTGCTCAGCGTTCTGGAAGCCATGCTCGACAGCGGGCGCAGCAGCGGCGACCGGCTGAAGGTGCCGCTGGCCGAGGCCGATTCGCTGCTGGACATCGACGACCTGATCGCGCGGCGCGGCGACGAGACGGCGCAGATCGACGGCTATCTCCAGCGGCTGCGCGCCGACGAGATGCCGGGCGACATGACCCCGCCGCCGGGCTTCAAGGGCGAACTGCGCGATTACCAGCGCGGCGGGTTGGCCTGGATGCAGAGCCTGCGCGCCAACAACGTCGCCGGCATCCTGGCCGACGATATGGGCCTGGGCAAGACCGCCCAGACGCTGGCGCACATCGCCATGGAAGGGCATGAGGGCCGGCTGACCGAGCCCTGCCTGGTGGTGGTGCCGACCAGCCTCGTGCCCAATTGGGTGGCGGAGGCGGAGCGCTTCACCCCGCATCTGCGCGTGGTGGTTCTGCACGGCGTCGACCGCCACGGCCGGCTGTCGGAGATCGGCCGCGCGCATATCGTCGTCACCACCTATGGCGTGGTGGCGCGCGATCTCGACCTGTTGAAGCGGCTGACCTGGCACATGATCGTGCTGGACGAGGCGCAGGCGATCAAGAACCCCGACGGCAAGGCGACCCGCGCGGTCGCGGCTCTGCCGGCGCGGCACCGGCTCTGCCTGTCCGGCACGCCGGTGGAGAACAATCTGGGCGAGCTGTGGAGCCAGTTCGCCTTCCTGATGCCGGGCCTGCTCGGCGACCGCAAGGAGTTCGGCAAGCGGTATCGCGTGCCGATCGAGAAGCGCGGCGACAACACCCGCGCCAACCTGCTGATGCGCCGCATCCGTCCCTTCCTGCTCCGCCGCACCAAGGAGGCGGTGGCGAAGGAACTGCCGCCGAAGACCGAGGTGGTGGTCCGCATCGATCTGGAGCGCGACCAGCGCGACCTCTACGAGACGATCCGCCTGTCGGTGAACGAGACGGTGCGCGCGGCGCTGGCCGCCAGCGGCAAGGGGCTGGGCCAGAACGCCATCGCGGTGATCGACGCGCTGTTGAAGCTGCGGCAGGTCTGCTGCGACCCGCGCCTGCTGAAATCCATCGCGGCCCTGGGCGGCAAGGCGCGGCCGAGCGCCAAGCTGCACGCCCTGACCGAAATGGTGAAGGAGATGGTGCCGGAAGGCCGCCGCATCCTGATCTTCTCGCAGTTCACCACCATGCTCGACCTCATCAAGCTGGAGCTGGAAAAGGCTACCATTCCCTATGTCGAGCTGACCGGCCGCACGCTGGACCGCGCCGAACCGGTGAACCGCTTCCAGAACCGTGAGGTTCCGGTCTTCCTGATCAGCCTGAAGGCCGGCGGTCGCGGCCTGAACCTGACCGCCGCCGACACGGTGATCCATTACGATCCCTGGTGGAACCCGGCCGCCGAGGATCAGGCGACCGACCGCGCCTATCGTATCGGCCAGGACAAGCCGGTCTTCGTCTACAAGCTGATTGCCGCCAACACGGTTGAGGAGCGCATCCTCGACCTCCAGCGCCGCAAGGGCAGCCTGTCTGCCGCCACAATCGAAGGCAAGGGACTGGTCAGCGCGCTCGACGGCGGCGACATCGACTATCTGCTCGGCGACGGGGACGAAGAGTAGGGGGCGTGATGCATGCGTCCTCGCGATGCCGGAAGGAATCCCCTCTCCCCCCGGGGGGAGAGGGAGAGTCCCGCCGGTTTGCGTTGCCCTGATAAAACCTACCAATCGAGAAGACTTAAAGATTCTTCCTACAAAATTCCCTGTTGAAATCCCCTGCTACCTGTCGTCTCATTCTCCCGGCCTTGCAGGTTCCCCGTGTTGCCCGCAGGCTTGGCGCGTTAAGCTGCCCGCGGTGCAAAAACCGAAGACGCACGGGAGGACGACAACCATGAGCGCCGCAGTCACCACCCATGATCCCAATCAGCCGCTGGTCCTGCGTGAGGACCGCGACGGGGTCGCCACGCTGACGCTGAACCGGCCGAAGGCGCGCAATGCGCTGTCGGTCGGGCTGATGGCGGCGTTGCAGGACGCGCTGGACGCCATCGACGAGGATCGCAGCGTGCGCGCGGTGGTCCTGGCCGGGGCCGGTGGTGCCTTCTGCGCCGGGCACGACCTGAAGGAGATGCGCGCCGCCCCGTCGCGGGATCTGTACGAGGCGCTGTTCACCCAATGCTCGCGCCTGATGCTGACGATCACCCGCATCGGCCAGCCGGTGATTGCAAAGGTGCGCGGCGTGGCGACCGCCGCCGGCTGCCAGCTGGTGGCGACCTGCGACCTGGCCTATTGCGAGGAGGACGCCCGCTTCGCCACGCCGGGCGTCAATATCGGGCTGTTCTGCTCGACGCCGATGGTGGCGCTGACCCGCGCGGTCGGGCGCAAGGCGGCGATGGAGATGCTGCTGCTTGGCGACCTGATCGACGCGGAGGAGGCGGAGCGCATCGGCCTCGTCAACCGCGCGGTGGCGGCCGAGCAACTGGACGAGGTGGTGGCCGGCGTTGCCGCCAAGATCGCCTCCAAGTCGCCGCTGACGCTCGCCACCGGCAAGGAGGCCTTCTACCGCCAGATCGATCTGGACGCGGAGGGCGCCTATGCCTACGCCGCCAAGGTGATGACCGAGAACATGATGGCGCAGGACGCCGCCGAGGGCATCGACGCCTTCCTCGGCAAGCGCACGCCGGTCTGGTGTGGCCAATGAGCGGGCAGCAGATCACCGAGCCGGCCGCCTACACCGACGACTTCCTGCGCGGCGTTCTGGAAAGCGTCAAGAGCATCGCCGTGGTCGGCGCCAGCGCCGATCCGGTGAAGGCCAGCTTCTTCGTCATGAAGTACCTGCGCGACAAGGGCTACACCGTCATCCCGGTCAACCCGAAGATGGCGGGGCAGACCATCCTGGGGCTGCCGGTCTATGCCAGCCTCAAGGATCTGCCGGAGCCGCCGGACATGGTCGATGTCTTCCGCAACGCCGCCGCCGCCGCCGGGGTGACGGACGAGGCCATCGCCGCCGGGGCCAAGGTGGTGTGGATGCAGCTCGGCATCCGCAACGACGAGGCGGCGGCACGCGCCCAGGCCGCCGGCCTGACCGTGGTGATGGACCGCTGCCCGAAGATGGAAATCCAGCGCCTCTACGGCGAGATCGGCCGGATCGGGGTGAATTCCAACGTGCTGGTGTCGCGCCGCAGGGCGCCGACGAAATCGTTCAAGAAACTGATCTGAAAAATTGGGGGAATCACACAGATGACTGAGCAGAAGAGCTTCGGTTTCGAGACCCGCGCCATCCATGCCGGCGCCGCTCCCGATCCGGCGACCGGTGCGCGCCAGACGCCAATCTACCAGACCACCAGCTTCGTCTTCGAGGATGTCGATGACGCCGCCTCGCTGTTCAACCTGCAGAAGGTCGGCTTCATCTATTCCCGGCTGACGAACCCGACGGTGGCGGTGCTGGAGGAGCGGCTCGCCAACCTGGAAGGCGGCGCCGGCGCCACCGCGACCTCGTCCGGCCATGCCGCCCAGCTGCTCGCCCTGTTCCCGCTGATGGCGCCGGGCGACCACATCGTCGCCTCGAAGAAGCTCTATGGCGGCTCGCTGAACCAGCTCGGCATCAGCTTCCCGCGCGCCTTCGGCTGGGAACCCACCTTCGTCGACACCGATGACGTCAGCAACGTCAAGGCCGCCCTGACCGGGAAGACCAAGGCGATCTTCGTCGAGAGCCTCGCCAACCCCGGCGGCGTGGTGACCGACATCGAGGCCATCGCCAAGATCGCCGACGAGGCCGGCATTCCGCTGATCGTCGACAACACGCTGGCGACGCCGTACCTGATCAACCCGATCCAGTGGGGCGCCACGCTGGTGGTCCATTCAACCACCAAGTTCTTGTCCGGCAACGGCACCTCGGTCGGCGGCGTCGTGGTCGACAGCGGCAAGTTCGACTGGAGCAAGTCCGGCAAGTTCCCGGCGCTGAGCGAGCCCGACCCCGGCTATCACGGCCTGCGCTTCCACGAGACCTTCGGCCATCTCGCCTTCACCATTCACGGCCATGCCGTGGGCTTGCGCGACCTGGGGCCGAGCCAGGCGCCGATGAACGCCTTCCTGACGCTGAACGGCATCGAAACCCTGCCGCTGCGCATGCAGCGCCACGCCGACAGCGCGCTGAAGGTGGCGACCTTCCTGGAAAGCCATCCGGCGGTCAGCTGGGTCAGCTATGCCGGTCTGGAGTCGTCGAAGTACAATGTGCTGGCCAAGAAGTACCTGCCGCGCGGCGCCGGTGCGGTGCTCACCTTCGGCGTCAAGGGCGGCTTCGAGGCCGGGGTGAAGGTGGTGGAGAGCGTCGAGCTGTTCAGCCACCTCGCCAACATCGGCGATGCCCGCTCGCTGATCATCCATCCGTCCTCGACCACCCACCGCCAGCTGTCGGCGGAGGCCCAGGCCTCGGCCGGCGCCGGCCCCGATGTGATCCGCCTGTCCATCGGGCTGGAGACGCCGGAGGACATCATCGCCGACCTCGATCGGGCGCTGAACAAGACGCTGGCATAGCCGGTCAAGCCCGGCGGCGGGTCACTCCGCCGCCGGCAGCGGCTCCGCGACGGTTTCGACTTTCCGGCGGTCGTCCGGCAGCAGCAGGGCGGCGGCGAAGGCCAGGGCGGCCAGCGCCGACAGGGTCATATAGAGCAGGGTGAACTCGCCGGTGCGCTCATAGACCCAGGCGACCAGTTGCACCGCCAGCGGGCCGGCGCCGAAGGACAGGATGTATTTGGCGCCGAAGGCCAGCCCACGGTGCCTGTCCGGGGTGTAGCGGGCCAGCAGCATGTTCTCCGCCGGAATCTGCGTCTGCGAGGCGATGACCACGAAGGCGGCGGCGGCCACCAGCGGCAGGTCGGCCAGCACCGCGACCGCCGCCATCAGCGGGATCTGGGCCAGCAGGCACAGCATGTAGACCCGCTTCAGCGAATGACGGTCGGCCAGCACGCCGCCGATCATCTGCGGCAGGGCGGAGATCAGATAGACCGCCGTCACCAGCCCGCCGACGCCGAGCGTGCCGCTGCCGAGCCAGCCGCCCAGCCGCGCCTCGAACAGCTTGGGCAGCACCACCTGCATGGCGTTGAAGATCAGCCCGGCGCAGACCATCGTCAGCGACAGCACGAAGAAGGCGCGCACCACGTCGCCGCGCGACGGCTTGGGCTGGGGCTTCACGTCGGCATGGCGGTCCTGAACCACGCCGGTCATCATAAGCAGGGCGAGGACGACGCCCAGCACGAGGCAGAGCGCGCCGGGAATGATGAAGGCCATGCGCCAGTTCAGCCATTGCGTCAGGCTGCCGGCAACCACCGCTGCGGTGGCGACGCCGAAGGTGCCGAACAGCCCGAGCCAGCCCATCGCCTTGCCGCGATTCTCGGCGTTCGCCATCATCCAGGCCATGCCGACGGGGTGGTAGATCGACGCCCCCAGTCCCAGCAGAGCCAGCGACCACATCAGCATCGTCGGCCCATCCGACAGCCCGGCCAGCACCGCCCCGCCACCTGTCATCAGATAAAAGACGGCGATCATGCCCGCCGAACTCCAGCGGTCGCCCAGCCAGCCGGCCAGCGGCGCCCCCAGCCCGATCATGAAGGCGCCCAGCGTCCACAGCCGGATCAACTCGTCATAGGACAGCTTCCACTCGGTTTCCAGCGCCAGCACGATGGTCAGGAACAGGGCCGAGACGATGTGCATCAGAGAATGCCCGACCCAGGCAAAGCCGACGGACAGCCGGGCCGAGGTCGGCGACGGCAGGGCGGCGCTGGCGGATGGATGGCTCATCGAACGTCTCCAGCCCCGCACCCGTCCGGATTGGGGAATGTTTCACAGGCAAGCGAACGCCAAGGCTGGCACGGGATGGTTGAACCGTCCAATGCGCCCGCCTCATGGCGGGCATGCCCGTCAACGACCGGGTCAGTCGTGGATGTTCCCACGCATCTTCTTCACCTCCGACCGCTTGGCCTTGCCCTCCAGCCGGCGCTCCTTGGAGCCCTTGGTCGGCTTGGTCGGGCGGCGGGGCGGCGGGGGAGGGCCCGCGGCTTCGCGGATCAGGTCGATCAGCCGCTCGCGGGCATCCTCGCGGTTGCGCATCTGCGAGCGGTGGCGGTCGGCCACCAGGATCAGAACCCCGTCCTGGGTCAGGCGCGATCCGGCCAGCCGCTCCAGCCGGTAGCGCACCGGGTCCGGCAGGTTGGGGGAATGGCGCACGTCGAAGCGCAGCTGGACCGCCGTTTCCGTCTTGTTGACGTGCTGGCCGCCGGGGCCGGAGGCGCGGACGAACTCCTCCTGCAACTCGCTTTCGTCCAGGCTGATGCGGGGGTTGACCCGGATCATGCCGGACTCTCAAGCGGATTCCGGGCACGGAAGGCGCGGGCCAGGGCGGCGAAGCCGGCGACGTCGATCTCCTCCGCCCGCGCGGTCGGGGCGATGCCGGTCTCCTCCAGCAGCGCCTCGGCGCTGCCCAGCGACTTCAGGCTCTGGCGCAGCATCTTGCGGCGCTGGCCGAAGGCGGCGGCGGTGACCTGCTCCAGAGCGCGCCAGTCGGCCGGCTCGGGGGTGGCGCGCGGGGTCAGATGGACCACCGTCGATTCGACCTTCGGCGGCGGGGTGAAGGCGCGCGGCGGCAGGTTGAACAGCACGCGGGCGTCGGAACGCCATTGGGTGATGACCGACAGCCGGCCATAGGCCTTGCTGCCAGGCTTGGCCACCAGCCGGTCGGCGACCTCCTTCTGGAACATCAGCGTCAGGCTGACATAGGCCTCGATCCGCGCCAGCCAGCCGAGCAGCAGCGGGGTCGCGACATTGTAGGGCAGGTTGGCGACGATGGCGCGCGGGGCGGGCGCCAGTTCCTCCGGATCGACCGTCAGGGCGTCGGCCTCGACGATGCTCAGCCGGCCTTGCGAGGCCTCGATCACGTCTTGCAACGCCTCGATGAAGCGGCGGTCGCGTTCGATGGCGATGACCTTCACCGCATTGGTCGCCAGCAGCGCCCGGGTCAGCCCGCCGGGACCGGGGCCGACCTCGATGGCGGTGGTGCCGGCCGGCAGGTTGGCCGACCGCGCGATCCGTCCCGTCAGGTTCAGGTCGAGCAGGAAATTCTGACCCAGCGACTTGCGCGCCTCCAGCCCGAAACGCGCGATCACATCGCGCAGCGGCGGCAGTGCGTGCGGGTCGAAGGCTGCCGGAGTGGCGGCGGGCGCGGCGATGGGGGCGGAGATCGGGTCGGTCATCCCCGACTTATAGGCATCCCCCGTCCGCTTCACCAGACGGCAGTTTGCAACAGTGGCCAATGCGGCGGTCAGATCAGCCGGCGCAGCACCACCACGGCCACCACGCCGGCCGCCACCGCGACCACCATCGGCACCCGGCGGGCGATCAGGCAGACGAAGGCGGCGGCCAGCGCGTCGGACGGGCGCGACAGGGCGGCCGGCGCCACCAGTGCGACGAGTACCGCGCCCGGCGTCGCCTCCAGCGCGGCATTCGCCGCCGGACCCAGCCGCACCCGGGCGATCAGCCAGGGTCCGCCGATCCGCGTCATCCAGGTCACCAGCGCCCCGCCCAGCACGATGGCGAAGACGCTCCAGTCCAGTTGCAGCGACTCAAGCATCGCGTGCCCTCCCTTGCCCCTTCGCTTGAAGAGCCGCGACCGCCCCGCCGGCCAGGGCGCCGGCAAGGATATGCCAGGTTCCGCCGGAAGACAGCGCATGGACGGCCAGCGCGGCGGCGGCACTCGCCAGCCAGGGCGGCAGCGAACCGGCGCCGCGCCAGAAGCCGGCCAGCAGGCAGAGGAAGACGGCGATGAAGGTGAAATCCAGCCCCCAGGCGGTCGGGTCGGCGATCAGCGCGCCGGCCAACGTCCCGGACACCGTGCTGGTCAGCCACGCGAGATAAAGTGTCGCCGCCACCCCGTACCAGTAGGCCAGCGACAGTTCCGGTCCGCGGCGGAGTGCCAGCGCCCACTGCTCGTCGGTCATGAAGAACAGCGCCAGCCCGGCCCGTGCCCTGGACATGCCGCGGAAGCGGGGCTCCAGCGTCGCCCCCATCAGCAGGTGGCGCAGGTTGACCAGCAGGATGGCGCCGACCACCGCCAGCCCGGCGCTGCCCCCGCTCCCATTTTTGTCCAGCAGTTCGACCGCGACGAATTGCGAACTGCCGGCGAAGACCAGCGCGCTCATCAGCCCCATGTCGAGCGCCGACAGCCCGGCCTTGGCGGCGAGGCTGCCCAGCAGGAAGCCGAAGGGAACGGCGCCCGCCACGATCGGCAGGCAATGGACGACGCCCGCCGCGAACTCCTGCCGCGGGGACGCCGGTATGGCGATGCTGTCCATGGTCATGGGCGCAAGTTAGGCGGCGATGACGGCGGCGTCTTGGACGGGATTGCTGCCCCGCCGGTAGTGGCCGGGGGAGACGCCGACCCGTCCCTTGAACACCCGGTTGAAATGGGCCTGATCACAGAAGCCGCAGGCCAGCGCCACCTCGGCAAGTGGCAGCGGCCCGGCCAGCAGCCGCTTGGCCTGGGCGACCCGGCGGTCGGTCAGATAGCCGTGCGGGGTGGTTCCCACCGCCGCGCGGAAGACGCGCAGCAGGTGGAAGCGGCTGAGCCCCGCCGCCTCCGCCAGATCGGCCAGTTCGACCGGGCTGTCGAGATGGGCGTCCAGATACTCCCGCGCCCGGCGGACGGCGGCCGGCTCGCGTCCCAGGTCGCGCGGGCGGGCGGTCAGGTCGCCATGGCGCAGGGCGAGCGCGGTGAAGGCGCGCAGCGCGTCGGCGTCGGTGCGCAGCGGTTCGCGGAACGGTCCCTCCAGCCCAAGATGCAGGCGGCACAGGGCCTGGAACAGCTCCGGGTCGTCCAGTTCCTTCACGGAGAAATGCGGCGCGACCGGCCGGTCCAGTGCCTCGGCCATCGCCTGACCGAACAGCGCCACCGACGGGTAGAACATCCGGTAGGCATAGCCGTCCGCCGCCGGCCGGCCGTCATGCAGGATGTCGGGGTCCAGCACCACCACCTGACCGGCCCGCGCCACCCGCTCGCTGCCGCGGCAGCGGTACAGCTCGGTTCCGGCGGTGATGACACCGACCACATAGGTCTCGTGCGTATGCGGGGCGTAGCTGTGGCGCTGGAAGCGGGCGTTCAGGCATTCCATGCCGTCGAAGCGCGCCTCCCGCCACAGTCGGGCGAACTCGCCGTCGCCGGACGACACCTCGGTCAATGCGGATTGCTGGTCCATGCCGCAGTCTAACAGGCGGCCGCTCCGGTCGTCTTGGACAGGATTGCGTGGACAGGGTTACGTCACCTCGGCCACCCGTCGGCCGACGGCATGATCCGCCGGATCACCGGGATGGTCGGGAAATGGGAGGCCATGGCCGGGCTGGTGGCTGTCATGGATCAGACAATCCTCCGCGATCAGCGGCCACACATGGGAGCGGAGAAAGCGCTGGTCCTGCCAGCGGTCAGCTTCCTCCGAGGAGAAGCGGCCGATCAGCGGCTCCAGCGGAGGCAGCAGACCGGCGAGACCGCCCCACATGCCGGCCAGCATCACTTCGCTGTGCAGCGCGTGGTCGCGCATGACGTGGAAGGACTTGCCCGATGTGATCCACGCCTCCACCGCTGCCCGTTCGCGCGGCCCGACGCGGGAATCGCAGTCGCGGCAGACGAAGCGGCGCACGGTCGGGTCGTCGGATGCCAGGAAGCGCCAATAGAGGCCGGTGACCGGGCCGCTTCCCGGCGGCATGGGCACCCGTTCAGCCCCCAGCGCATCGAGTTCCGCCAGCACCGCCGGGGGGACGCTGTCGTCATGGTAGATGCGGCAGGTCCAGCCTGGATAAACCGATGGCACGAGGCGCGCATTCTCCACGGCGCCGCGGCCGTAAATCTCTGCGGCGCCCCACAGGCTGAAGGCAACGATGTCGCGGGTGCGGCGTTCCGGTGCGGCCGGTCTGTCACGCAAGCGTGGCAGGGCCAATTCCGCCCCGCTTTGCATGGCGCTCTGTATTTTCTGCGTCAGGATCCTGTCGGAATGGGCCAGCGAGTCCACCTCACGGTGGGATTGGAACAGCAGGATCGCGAGTATCTCGCGCGCTTCGAGGTAATCGGGTGCCAGGGTCACCGACCGGGCCAACGCCGCGGCCGCTGTTTCCAGCGCCACCAGATCAAGGCCGCCGGCCTGCCTGGTCAGGATGCCGATGTTGAAGCACGCCCCGACATGGTCGGGTTGCAGCGCTTGCGTCCGGCGGTAGCAGGTCAGCGCATCCGCCGGGCGGCCGGCACGGGCGCAGGCATTGCCGAGTTGGAACAGCCGTTCCGCCGTCGGCGGCTCCAGCATGAGCAGGCGTGACAGGTCGGCCACAGCAGCGCCGGCCTGCTGCCGCTCCAGGTGATGGATCGCGCGCAGTTCCAGCAGAAGACCCAAGCGCTGCCGGCTTTCCCGATCCTCCCCGTCGAGAATTGACGCCCGCTGTAGCGAGTCGATGGCGGCATTGGTATCGCCGGTCATCTGGGCCGCCACGCCCAGCAGTGCCAGGGCGGCGGGATCGTCGGGTTGCAGCGCCAAGGCGCGGTGCTGGCAGGCGGCGGCCTCCGCCGGATGGCCGAGCACCTGATGGAGTTTGCCGAAGTCGCGGTGGTAGCCGGCCATGTCGGGCCGGGCACGCAGCGCCGCGGCGACGCGCGAAACCGCTTCGTCCAGGCGGCCGGTCTGGGCCAGCAGCATGCCCATCAAATGTGAAGCGGCATGGGTTTCGGGAGCAGCGTCGAGGATTCGACCATAGAGGATTTCCGCCTCCCGCAGCCGCCCGGCTCCATGATGGTCGATGGCGACCCGCAAGGCTTCCTGGATCGAGGCCATGACACTCCCCAAGCATGTCGGCGGCAGTCCCGAGACGAAGCGGCCGAACCCGCGCCGGCCGGCGCGTTACACACTGTTACGCAACCTTATGCCGGTGGATATCGTCCAGTTACAGTGGCGCGCGATCATGGCTGTCAACAAGAAACGACACCCGATTCAAGGCGATTGCGATGACCATTTCCAAAACAATGACCCGCGACGTGGTGACGCCCGTCACCATCGTCACCTTCGTCGTGTCCACCGTGACCGGCATCATGCTGCTCCTGCACTGGAATGCCGGACTGGTGCGCTTCTCCCACGAATGGCTGAGCGTGGTGTTCTCCGCCATCGCACTCTGGCATCTGGTGAAGAACTGGCGCGCCTTCCTGGGCTATCTGAAACGGCATGCCGCCCAGGCGGCCTTCGTCACCAGTGTGATCGTCTCGGTGGTCTTCACCGGCATGACCGGTACGACCGGCGGCGGCGCCGTCAATCCGGGGGCGGTGTTCGGCGCCCTGTCCGGCGCCCGCCTGGAGGCCGCCGCCCCGGCCCTTGGCCTGACGTCCGACACCGCTGTGGAGGTGCTGAAGGCCGCGGGCATCGATGCCGCGCCGGGAGAGACGCTGACGGTGATCGGTGAACGCGCCGGGAAGAACGGGGCGGCCATCGCCAGCATGCTGGCGGCGAAGCGGGGACGCTGAGGGATAAGGACCGCCCTCTCCCGGGGCGGGAGAGGGCGTTGGCAAGAGCGTCGGGGCTGTTGTGCCTACGACGCCTTCGCCGTCTCCTTCGGCGCCGCGGCTTCCGCCGGGGCGTCCTTGGCCGTCTTGGCCTTGGTCGCCTTCTTGGCGGCCGGCTTCTTCGCCGCAGTCTTTGCAGGGGCCTTGGCCGGCTTTTCCGCCTCGCCGCCGCCGGCCTTGGCCGGTTCGGCGTCCTTGGCGGCCTTCCCGCCCTTCTTGGCGGCGTCCTTGGCGACCTTCGCGTCGATCAGTTCCAGCGCCTGTTCCAGCGTGACGCTGTCCGGCTCGGTCCCCTTGGGGATCGAGGCATAGACGCTGGCGTGCTTCACGTAGGGTCCGAAGCGGCCCGAGCCCATGGTGATCGGCTTGCCGGTCTTCGGGTGGTCGCCCAGCGTCTTGGCCGGAGCCGAGGCCTTCTTGGCGGCACCGGCCAGCAGATCGACGGCACGGTTGATGCCGATGGTCAGAACGTCGTCGTCCGGCGTCAGCGATTTGTAGACGCTGCCATGCTTCAGGTAGGGACCGAAGCGGCCGATGCCGGCGCTGATCTCTTCCCCGGTCTCCGGATGGTTGCCGATGGCGCGTGGCAGGGCCAGCAGCCGCAGCGCGGTGTCGAGATCGACGTCGGCGGCGGCCATGCCCTTGGGCAGCGACACCCGCTTGGGCTTCGGTGCCTCATCCTTCTTCTTTTTCTTCGCCTTCGGCTTCTTGCCGTCGGCAGCAGGCTCTTCCGCCGCCGGTTCCTCCGGCGGAGCGACCGCCGTGGTTGGTGCCGGCCCGAGCTGGATATAGGCGCCATACGGACCACGGCGCACCGTCACCGGCAGGCCGGTCTCAGGATCGTTGCCCAGCTCGCGCGGGCCTTCCTGCGCCTCGCCATTCTCGTCGTTGGCGACGGCCAGCGGCCGGGTGTAGCGGCACTCCGGATAGCGCGAGCAGCCGATGAAGGCGCCCATCTTGCCCAGCTTCAGCCCCAGCCGGCCTTCGCGGCAGACCGGGCAGACGCGCGGGTCATGGCCGTCCTCGGTGGCGGCGGGGAAGAAATGGGCGCCCAGCTCGTTGTCGAGCGTGGTCAGCACCTGGGTGATCGTCAGATCCTTGGTGCCGTTCACCGCCGCGTCGAAGGCGGTCCAGAAATCGCGCAGGACGGTCTTCCAGTCGATCTTGCCGTCGGAGATTTCGTCCAGCTGGTTTTCCAGCTCCGCGGTGAAGTTGTACTCCACATAGCGGTGGAAGAAATTCTCCAGGAAGGCGGTGACCAGCCGGCCGCGGTCCTCAGGGATGAAGCGCCGCTTGTCCAGCCGCACATAATTGCGGTCCTGCAACACCTGCAGGATCGAGGCGTAGGTCGACGGCCGGCCGATCCCCAGCTCTTCCAGCTTTTTCACGAGGCTGGCTTCGGAATAGCGTGGCGGCGGCTGGGTGAAATGCTGCTCCGGATCGATCTCGCCGCGGACGAGAGCATCGCCCTGGTCCATGGCGGGCAGGCGGCGCTCCTGCTGGTCGTCCTCGGTCGCGTCGTCGCGGTCCTCCTGATAGACTTTCAGGAAGCCGTCGAACACGACGATCGAGCCGGTGGCGCGCAGCACGACGTCCTTCGACGGGCTGGCGATGTCGACCGCCACCTGATCCAGCACGGCGCTTTCCATCTGGCTGGCCAGCGTGCGCTTCCAGATCAGCTCGTAGAGCCGCAGCTCGTCCTGCTCCAGATAGCCGGCCACCGAGTCAGGGCGGCGGTGCAGGTCGGTCGGGCGGATGGCCTCGTGGGCCTCCTGGGCGTTCTTGGCGGCGGTCTTGTAGACGCGCGGCTGGGCCGGGACATAGCGTTCGCCATAGTGCGAGCCGATCAGGCCGCGGGCGCCGTCGATGGCCTCCTGCGACAGGCTGACGCCGTCGGTTCGCATATAGGTGATGAGTCCCACCGTCTCGCCGCCGATGTCGACACCCTCATACAGCTTCTGCGCCGTGCGCATGGTGCGGGTGGCGCCGAAGCCCAGCTTGCGCGAGGCCTCCTGTTGCAGGGTGGAGGTGGTGAAGGGTGGCGACGGGTTGCGGCGGCTCTGCTTGCGCTCCACCTGCGATACGGCGAAGGCCTGCGGGCGTATCTTGGCCACCGCGGCCTCGGCCGCATCGCGGTTGGGCAGGCCGAACTTGTCGAGCCGCTTGCCGTCCAGCTGGGTCAGCGACGCGGTGAAGGCGGCGCCGGCCGGCGTGGTGAAGCCGACCGCGATCGACCAGTATTCCTGCGGTTTGAAGACCTCGATCTCCGACTCGCGCTCGCAGATCAGGCGCAGGGCCACCGACTGCACGCGGCCGGCCGACTTGGAACCCGGCAGCTTGCGCCACAGCACCGGCGACAGGGTGAAGCCGACGAGATAGTCCAGCGCCCGGCGCGCCAGATAGGCGTCGACCAGCTCCTGCGAAACCGCGCGCGGGTTCGCCATCGCGGTCTGGACGGCGGACTTGGTGATCTCGTTGAAGGTGACGCGCTGGACGTCGCGGTTGTCGGACAGATGCTTTTCGCGAAGGAGTTCGGACAGGTGCCAGGCGATGGCCTCTCCCTCGCGATCCGGGTCGGTTGCGAGATAGATGCGGTCGGCCGACTTCACCGCCTTGGCGATCTCGTCGATGTGGCGTTTGGAGCGGTCGCCCAGCTCCCATTCCATCGCGAAATCTTCATCCGGGCGCACCGATCCGTCGCGCGCCGGAAGGTCGCGGACATGGCCGAAGCTGGCGATGACGGTGTAGTCGTCGCCCAGATACTTGTTGATGGTCTTCGCCTTGGCCGGCGATTCGACGATGACGACGTTGCTGCCCGGCAAGAAACCAGCCCTTCGCGTATGCCCACCCAAACCGAAGCGGCGCCGATCAGGCAAGAGACACCTGATGACCGGGAAGACGCTGGACTCGGCCGGCAAGCTCAAGTTCCAGAACCACGGTCAGCACCACCGGAGCGGACAATTGGCACCCGCGAACGAGTTCGTCAATGGTGACGGGCGAGGGACCGAGGTTTTCCAGCACCACGGCGCGTGCCCTGGCAAGGTCGGATTCGTCGGGTTCGGCGGCCTTGCCCGGGAGGAAGGCGGGGGCGCTGAACAGGTCGCGCTGTGGCTCCGCCAATGTGGGCGGGCGCAGGTTTTCGATGGCGCGGAGCACGTCGTCGGCCCGCTCCACCAGGGTGGCGCCCTGGCGCAGCAGGTTGTTGGTCCCGTGGCAGCGCGGGTCGAGCGGCGATCCCGGCACCGCCATCACCTCGCGCCCCTGTTCCAGCGCCATCCGCGCGGTGATCAGCGAGCCGGAGCGCAGCGCCGCCTCCACCACCAGCACGCCGAGCGACAGGCCGGAGATCAGGCGGTTGCGGCGCGGAAAATGGCGGGCCTGCGGCTGGGTGCCGATGGCGCTTTCCGCCACCACGACGCCCTGCGCCAGAATGTCGCGGTACAGCCCCTCATTCTCCGGCGGGTAGACCACGTCGATGCCGCCGGCCAGCACCGCGGCGGTTCCGCTGGTGAGAGAGCCGGCATGGGCGGCGGTGTCGATCCCGCGGGCAAGGCCGGAGACGACAAGCAGCCCGGCCGCTCCCAGCTCGCGCGCCAGCGATTCGGCGAATTTCTTGCCATTGAGAGAGGCGTTGCGCGCCCCGACGATGGCGATCGCGCGGCGCCGCAGCAGATGGTCATGCCCGGCGACGGAAATCACCGGCGGGGCATCGTCCACCGCGGCCAGCGGCTCCGGGTAATCCGGTTCGCAGGTGCAGAGCAGGCGGGCGCCGAAGCGGCGGTTGGCCTGCATTTCCCGTTCCGCCTCGGCCTTGGAAGCGATCCGAAGCGGTTTTGCCCGCCCGCCGCGCCGCGCCAGGTCGGGCAGCATGTCCAGCGCCTTGGCGGCGCTGCCATATTGCTCCAGCAGGCGGTGAAAGGTGATCGGCCCGACATTCTCCGTTCGGATGAGGCGGAGCCAGTCGAGCCGTTCGGAGTCGGTCAGGGAGCGGCGGCGGAATTGCATCATGTTGGAGATATTTACAATTCAGGGTGTGCGTGTTCAACATACATTCGCATGGATGGAGAGGTTGTCGGGAAGTTTCTTTCTCAATGTGTTGGGCTGCCGTCATTGGCATCCGTTCCATTGTCCGGCGAATGGATCGATCTACTTCGTAAGTCATATGCCTCGTATTCTAAAACCATTCTAAAGAAATTCCGGATAATAAATGCTTTATCCTGTAAACGTTGTCTGTCGAGCCAACCAATGCAACCTGTAATTATAGTTCCAGGTAAAAGGTTGGTATTTTTCGAGGGTTTGAGAATTATCACAAGATTTAGTGCTTCCCCTAATGGAACCCTGTTTCGATTTCGGTATGATCTTCTTCATACGTGAGTATTCGGGTGGGGGTGGTGATGTTCGGACGGGGAAAAACCAATCGGGCGCTGGGGCGCAAGCTGGCCGCATTGGACGCCTTGCGGGCCAAGGTGATGGTGGCGGATACGGATCTGAACATCGTTCATGTCAACCCGGCGGTGACGGCGCTTCTGCGCGAGGTGGAAGGCGACCTGCGCAAGGAACTGCCCCGTCTGGACGTCAACCGTCTCGTCGGCAGCAACATCGATGTCTTCCACAAGAATCCGAGCCACCAACGCAAGCTGCTGGCCGCGTTGACCAAGCCCTATGGTGCCACGATCAAGGTCGGTGGCCATCAGTTCGACCTGCTGGTGACGCCCTTGACGGAAGGCACCGAGCGAATCGGTTTCGTCGTCGAATGGGCGGACGCCAAGGAGCGGCTGGAAAACCTCGACTACGCCACGCAGATGGCGGCGATCAGCCGGTCGCAGGCGGTCATCGAGTTCACCACCGACGGCATCATCACCAAGGCCAACGACAATTTCCTGAAGGTGATGGGCTATCGCCTGGACGAGGTCGTCGGCAAGCACCACAATATTTTCGTCGAGCAGGCCTATCGCGACAGTGCCGAATATTCCAGGTTCTGGGAAACCCTGCGCCGTGGCGAATTCCAGGCGGCGCAGTACAAGCGGATCGGCAAGGGCGGCAAGGTCGTTTGGATCGAGGGCGCCTACAACCCGATCTTCGATGAGAAGGGACGGGTCACCAAGGTGGTGAAGTTCGCGGTCGACGTGACCGCGCAGGTTTCGCTGCTGAACAACCTGAAGGTCATGATCGACAAGAATTTCGGCGAGGTCGACCAGGCGCTTCATCTGTCGATGGGGGAAGCCCATTCGGCCAACGACGCCGCCGGATCGACCTCCGCCAGCGTTCAGGCGGTTGCCGCCAGTGCGGAGGAACTTGTCGCGTCGATCGGCGAGATTTCCCAAAGCATGAGCCGGGCCCGTTCGGCCACGGACGGCGCCTTCGACCGCACCGTCGCGGTGGCGGCAAGCACCGACCGGCTGGCTGCCGCCGCCCAGGCGATGAACGGCATCGTCGGGCTGATCAACAGCATCGCCGGCCAGATCAATCTGCTCGCCCTGAACGCCACCATCGAAGCGGCGCGGGCCGGCGAGGCGGGTAAGGGCTTCGCCGTCGTCGCTTCGGAGGTCAAGAATCTCGCCAACCAGGCCGGGAAGGCGACCGAGCAGATCTCCGCCGAGATCGAGGGCATCCAGTCGACCTCGACCGAGGTCGCCACCGCGCTGAACGCCATCCGCGAAGCGGTCGCGGTGGTGCGCGAGCATGTGACCGGCACGGCATCGGCGGTGGAGGAGCAGAGCGCCGTCACCCAGAACATGTCGTCCAACATGCAGACCGCATCCGCCGCCGTGGCGACGGTGACCGCCAACATCACCGCCATTTCCAGCGCGGTCAGTCAGGTTGCCGGTGCGGTCGAACGGACGAAGGAGGCGGCGCACGTCCTCGTGCGCTGACGGGTGCTCGTTGACAGTTAGGAGACCGGGCACCGCATGCGGCGCCCGGTCCTTTTTATACGTCAGCGCTTGTGGAACACCGGTCGGCGCTTTTCAAAAAAGGCGGTGATGCCCTCCTTCGCCTCGCCATGGTGCAGGGCCTCGACGAACAGATCGCTTTCGCGGGCAAGCTGGGTGGCGAAGCTGCCATAGGCCAGTTCCATCAGCTTCTTGGCGCGGCCCATGGCGCCGCTCGGTCCTTCGGCGATGGTTCCGGCCCAGGCGATCGCCTCGGCCAGCGCCCGGCCGGGGGCGGTGACGCGGTTGACGACGCCGGCGGCATGCAGGCGCGCTGCGTCGACCGGGCCGCCGGTCAGCATCAGCTCCGCATAGAGCTGCGGCGGCAGGGCGCGGGCGAGCGAGGCGGAGGCGCCGCCGTCGGCTGTCAGCCCGACCCTGACATAGGCGGTCAGGAACTGCGCGTCCTCGGCTGCGACGATCAGGTCGCAGGCCAGCGCCAGCGAGAAGCCGGCGCCGGCGGCCGGCCCCTCCACCGCGGCGACGATCGGCTTCGGGCATTCGCGCATGGCGCGGACCCAGCCGTGAAAGCGCTCGATCCCGTCGCGGTTTTCCGATCGCGACCGGCTGCCATGGTGATAGAGGTTGTTCAGATGCCCGCCCGAACTGAAGGCGCCGCCGGCCCCGGTCAGCACGATGGAGCCGATGTTGGGGTCGTGCGTCGCCTCGTCCAGCGCATCGCGTCCGGCGGCCATCATCTTCAAACCCAGCGCGTTGCGGGTGCCGGCGTCGCTCATGGTCAGCACCATGACGCGGCCCTGGCGGTCCACCGTCATGCTGCCGGTATCCTGACGTTCGTTCATGGTCGTTTCTTCCCCGGTCGTCGTTGTCCGGCAAACGGAACTTCGCCGGATGGTAGAACCACTGTGCCAGCCGGACGGCGGCGCTCCAATCCGTCCGACCGGTATAGGAGCAACCCGGATGCCGTGGGAAACCGCTGTTTTTCCACAATACCCCTTCCTACATTGGGGGTGAGGCCTATCGCCGCGCATGGCTGTGCGGCACGGAACGGCGGCACCGACGGGTGAGGGCAGGGCATGGCGCTGGCGCTGGACCGGCAGGGCCGGAGCGGGAGAGGGAGACCGGCCGCCGTGGCCGTTCCGCCCTACGCCAACCGCATCCTGATTCTCGTCTGCGTGCTGGCGTTCGTCCTGCGGCTTCCGCCGGAATCCTTCGCCTTCGTTCCCGCCTATTTCTTCGGAACGGTCGAACTGGCCGGGCCGCTGCCGACGGGCGCAGTGTGGCGCGGGTTGTTCGGTCATGTCCTGATCCACGGCGACCTGACGCACCTTCTGTCCAATATGGCGGTGCTGTGGCTGCTGGGCGATGTGGTTGAACGGGACGCCGGCCATCTGCGCTATCTGCTGCTGTTCCTCGCCGGAACGGTGACGGCGGCGCTGACGGAGGGGCTGCTGGCGGTCGACCGGATGGCTCCGCTGATCGGGGCGAGTGGAGCGATCTGCGCGCTGATGGGCGCATTCCTGTGGATGCGTCCCCGTTCCGGCATGATGTCGCGGCGCCTGCCCCGGCGGCTGGTCCAGGGGGCGATTCTGATTTTCGCGCTGTTGAACGCGGCGATGACGCTGGTGCCGGCGAAGGCCGAGTCCCCGCTGGCGGAGGTCGGCTGGGGCGCCCATGCCGGCGGGCTGGCCGCCGGTCTTCTGCTGGGCGCCGTGCTGATCCTGCCGGGTCGGGGCCGGCCGAGCGGCAAACATGCCAATCGTCCTCCGACAATTTGAAACTTTGAACTGTGTCAATATCCGCACATTCGCCATTGTGCATGTGTGAATGGCGTTCTGGCGGAGCGATCGGCAGAGCGGATTCCGTACGGCCAAGCCCATGAACGAAAGTAGGGGTGGGTGCAATTCCGCGCGTCGCATATATCATCGGTACACGTAACCATTCAGGCAACGGCAAGACGGTTCCGCGGTTGATCGACAGGGCTGACTGATGCTCGACTGAGCAGACCCATGTCCTGGATTCTTCCTGCCATGCATTGCTTTGAAAATCCTTGATGGGACGGACTCTGGCCGTCGCCGTTGCAGTCGTGCATCCGCGCTGTATTTTCCCTTCTGCGGAATAGCGGTGGGAATGGAAGCCATGCAATTTGATGAATTGTCTGGAAGCCGTTGCGATTTCTAGAATTGTTTGGGGACCTTGGTGTCTTCTGTTCGGCAAATGGCGTCATCGTTCAACCGACGCCATGGCCACAACGATGAGGAAACGTTCATGAAGCGTCGTTCCTTCCTGACTTCTGCCGGTGTCGGCGTTGCCGCCAGCACCCTGGCGGCCCCCGCCATCGCGCAGAGCCAGCCGGAGATCCATTGGCGTCTGGCGTCCAGCTTCCCCAAGAGCCTGGACACCATCTATGGTGCGGCCGACACCATCGCCGCCCGTGTCGCCGCCGCGACCGACGGCAAGTTCACCATCCGCGCCTTCGCCGCCGGCGAGATCGTCCCCGGCCTTCAGGTGCTGGACGCCGTGCAGAACGGCACGGTCGAGTGCGGCCACACCGCCAGCTACTACTATGTCGGCAAGGATCCGACCTTCACCTTCGATGCGACGGTGCCGTTCGGCCTCAACGCCCGCCAGCAGAACGCCTGGATCTACAATGGCGGCGGCATGGCCCTGCTGCGCGAGTTCTTCGACGGTTATGGCGTCGTGAACTTCCCGGCCGGCAACACCGGCGTGCAGATGGGCGGCTGGTTCCGCAAGGAGATCAAGACCGTCGAGGATCTGAAGGGCCTGAAGTTCCGCATCGGCGGCTTCGCCGGTCAGGTCCTGGCCAAGCTCGGCACCGTGCCGCAGCAGATCGCCGGCGGCGACATCTATCCGTCGCTGGAAAAGGGCACCATCGATGCCGCCGAGTGGATCGGCCCCTATGACGACGAGAAGCTCGGCTTCAACAAGGTCGCCAAGTACTACTACTATCCGGGCTGGTGGGAAGGCGGGCTGAACGTCTCGCTGCTGGTCAACAAGCAGCAGTGGGACCAGTTGCCCAAGCAGTACAAGGCCGTTCTCGAGGCCGCCTGCTTCGAGGCCAACCTGACGATGAACGCCAAGTACGATGCGGAAAACCCGGCGGCGCTGCGCCGTCTGGTCGCCGGCGGCGCCCAGCTGCGCCCCTTCCCACGCGAGGTCATGGAGGCGTGCTACAAGGCCGCCACCGAGCTGTATGAGGAGACGGCGAAGGCCAATCCGAAGTTCGCCAAGATCTACGAGCCGTGGAAGAAGTTCCGCGACGACGAGTATCTGTGGTTCCGGGTGGCCGAGAACTCCTTCGACAACTTCGCCTTCACCGCCGGCCTGAAGCGCTGACGGCGGAAAGCCGAAACTGCCGCCCCCGCATCCCGTCCCGGATGCGGGGGTTTTCTTTTTCAGGGATTGTCTTTTCAGGCGGGTCGGCCGGGGGCCAGCAGATTGGCGGTCATGGTCTGCACCACCTCGTCATTCTGGTTGAAGGTGGTGGTCTTCACCCGCAGCACGCCCTGGTCGGGCCGCTTGGCGGAGCGCCGGGCCTCCAGCACCTCCATCTCGATGCGCAGCACGTCGCCGGGGCGGGTCGGGCGCGGCCAGCCGATCTCATCGACGCCCATCCCGATATAGCCGCCGGCCAACTCGGCATCGCTGCCCACGATCATCCGCATCGTCATCCCGGCGGTGTGCCAGCCGCTGGCCGCCAGCCCACGGAACAGCGTGTCCTTCGCCGCCTCGGCATCCAGATGGAAGGGCTGCGGGTCGAACTTCGCGGCATAGGCGACGATTTCCGCCGCCTCGACCGTCAGCGGTCCGCCGGTGAAGCGGTCGCCCACCGTGACATCCTCGAAATAGCGCATCCCCCGAGTCTCCGTTCTTGATGATACAGACCTGTCTCTTCGTTGCGATGGTAGAGACAGGTCTGTATCATTGTCAATGCTGGGTCAATGCCGGGCTTGGACCCGGCCATACGGGACTGAGGGTGGGGAATGGCCGAGGCTGAGGGCGCAAGGAAGCCGGCGCGCGAACGGATTCTCGACACTGCGGCGGAACTGTTCTACCGCGAGGGCATCCGCGCGGTCGGCATCGACACGATCATCGCCCGGTCCGGTGTGGCGAAGATGAGCCTCTATCGCAACTTCGCCTCGAAGGACGATCTGGTCTGCGCCTATCTGGAGCGCAACATGGCCCAGCATGCCGCCTGGTGGGACCGGGTGACCGCTCGCCATCCCGGCGACCCTTGCGCCCAGATGAAGGCGTTGTTCACCGCCCTCGGCCACTGGATCGACCATCCGAAATTTCAGGGCTGTCCGTTCACCAGCGCTGCCGCCGAACTGCGCGATCCTGCCAACCCCGTCCGGGTGCTGGCGCTTGGCCACAAGCGCATGGTCCGCGATCGCCTGCATGCGCTGGCCGTGGCGGCGGGGGCGGACGACCCGGATCGGCTGTGTGCGCAGTTGCAGTTGCTGATGGAGGGCGCCTATGCCGCCGGCCGCGCCCTGGATCTGGGGCCGGGCAACGAGGCGGTGGCGAGTGCGGCGGCGGCGCTGATTGACGGCGCCTGTGGCGGGGCTTGTGGTCGGAAAATCGGCTGACGAATGCTCCGCCTGTACCGCACCACCCCAAACGCAAAAAGCGCCACGGGCCGATCCCGCGGCGCTTCTTCGACTCATCGCACCGGGTCAGTCAGCGCCGACGCGGTCGCGGACGGACTGGCCGGGGCGGTAGTCCTGCAGCCGGGTGGCGCGCAGGCCCCGCATGCCGTGGCTGTCGATCAGCCGTTGCCAGGACAGGAATTCCTCCACCGACAGCGTATAGCGGCGGCAGGCTTCCTCCAGGCTGATCAGCCCCGAACGGACGCCTGCGACCACTTCCGCCTTGCGGCGCATCACCCAACGCTTGGTGTCGGGCGGGGGAAGGTCGTTTTCGGTCATGGGACGCCCCTCAGGACCAATGACCGATGCACCGGCTGCAGAATCATCGCCGGTGTCGAGTTCGATGAGTGCCATGCGCGGACGCTCCAACCCAAACTGTGGATTCCACGATTTCGGGGTACTGTATGCGCGGGCACTTAACAAATGCCTAAACGAAAGGGTTAACTTTTTATCGGGTGGTAGTTGCTCATCCGGACGGACAGGGTGGTCCCGGCACCCCATCCGTCGAGGTTGGCAGCAATCGGTTCGTGCAACGAATCCGGGTTAGTAGACCGTGGTCAGCTTCGACAGCGGGACTTCGCTGGTGCCGATGTTCAGCACCGTCTCGCCGTCCTTGTTGTTGCCGATACCGGCGACGGTGCCGAAGGTGTAGGTGGTGGTCTTGATGGTGTCGTTCTTGTTCTCCGCCACCGGCGCCACGTTCAGGCGATAGGTGCCGGGCTGCACCGCGCGGCCGTTGTTGTCCTTGAAGTCCCAGCTCACCGCATGCTTGGTGCCGGCGGTGGTTTCGCCGGGCATCGAGCGGACGATGTTGCCGTTGGCATCCAGGATGTCGACGCGCACCGACTTGGCCGAGGTTGCCAGTTCATAACCCAGTGGCGCCTGGGTCATGCCCTGCGTGTACTGGAAATTGTCGCCCTCGAAGGCGACGGTGCGGCCGAGATAGGCGAGGTTGGTCGAGGCGGTGCCGGCGGACTGCAACTGAACCAGCTTGTCCAGGCGGCTGTTGGTGCCGATGTTCTGCTCGACGTTGGCGAAATCGACCAGCTGCTTGGTCATGTCGTTGGTGTCGAGCGGCTTCAGCGGGTCCTGGTTCTTCATCTGCGTGGTCAGCATGGTGAGGAACGTCTGGAAATTGTCGCCCAGCCCTTTGGTCGCCGATGCGGTCTTCTCCGCGTCGGTCTGGGGCGTCTTGCTGGTTTCGGACGCCGTTTTCGACCCGGTGGAGAGACCACCCGAATAGGTGCCGTACTGGTTCAGGGTCGGGCTGGAGGTCGTGTTGGTGGTCGTGGTCATGGCGGTCGTCCTTTATGGCCCTGTCGGCCGAAATCTCTGATGCGAGGGCTGGCTTGCGGCCGGCCCGGGGCGCGGATGTTGTCAGGCGCGGATATCGACGCGCCCGTTGCCGAGCGTCGCGGTGTAGACGGCACTGTCGCCCCCGTCCTCGTCGCCGCCACCGCCGAAGCCGCGGCCGCGCCGACCGGAGCCGGTCCCCTTGCCATCGCCCCGGCCATCACCGGCGAAGGGGTTGCCCTCGCCGCGCAGGCTGAAGTTCAGGCTGTTGGAGTCCGTCTGCAATCCAGCGTCCTGCAAGGCGCGTTCCAGGCCGCGGCTGTCGCGCTGCAAAAGTTCGAGCGTCTGTGCCTTTTCCACCGCCACCGTCGCGTTGACCCGGCCGTCGGCACCGATGTCCAGCTTGATGTCGATCCGGCCCAGTTCGGCCGGATGCAGGTTGATGGTGAACTGGTCGACCTCGTCGGCGACGCTTTTCTTGATGTGGACGGCGATCTGGTCGTGCACGCCCATCGGCATGCCGGCACCGCGCGACGGGCGGAGGGTCGCGGTTGTGGCCTGCGTCTGGTCGAGACCGGGCATGCCGCCCTGACCTCCTTCCATCGCGGCCAGGGCCGGATGGATGTGGGGGCTGGTGGTGGACGCGGAGGAGGAGCCGCCGGTGCTGCCGGTACCCTCGATTCCCTCCAGCGCCTTGGCTGCACCGGCCGTTGCGGCGGCGGTCACCGTCTCGGCCACCGGCGCGGCCGGTGCCACGGCTGGCGCCGGCTGCGGCATCATCGTCTGCGCCTGCGCCTGGGCGTCGTTGCGGCCACCACCCTCGGTGCCGGCCTGCTTGCCGGTCTGTTTGGCCTCGCCGGCCTTCGCCTTGGCGGCGGCCAGCAGATCGGCGAAGCGGTCGGGCAGGGCGGTATCATCGTCGGTCGGCAGGGCCTCGGCACCCGATTGGGCGCCGGCCTCGGCGCCGGCATTGGCCTGGGCGGCGTTCTCCGTCTGCGCGGCATCGGTCTTGCCTGCGGCCTTCGCCCCGGTGTCCGCACCAGTCTGTCCGGCCGCTGCGGCGGTCGCGGCGGCCTGTGCCTGGGCAAGCTGGGCGGCCGGATCGACGGGGCCGGCGGGCCCCTTGGCTCCGGTTGCGCCGGTTCCGGCAGCATCATCGCCAGCGTCGGCGGTCGCGGCGGCGGCCTGTCCGGCCGGCATCAGTCCAGCCAGGATCAGGTCGCTGGCCTGAGGCACCGGCTGCGGCGGAACCGGCTGGGCCAGGGACGGCGGCTGGTTGGCGGCCTGGTCTGCCTGCTGACCCGTGGCCTGCTCGCCGGCCGCATCGCCCCCGGACGTCGCCTCGTCCCCGCCGGCACCATCGGCCTGCTCACCGGCATCGGTCGACACGGTGTCGTCGCTCGCGGCGGCGGTGCCGGCATCGGCGGCCCCGTCAGCCTTCGCGTCGTCGGCCTTGTCCGCCTTCGCCTTATCGGCGCTGGCCTTGGCGCCATCGGTCCTGGACTGGTCCTTCGTCGGCTTCTCTGTCTTGGCCGGGCGGCGATCATCGTGGCGGGCCTCCACCCGGCGGTCGTCATCGGTTTTGCCGGACGTCTCGGCGGCACGGGCCGAATCGGCGGCATCCGGCTGGCGGGGGCTTTGAACGCTCTTGTCGCGGGTCAGGTCGGGCTTCGGTTCGGCGCGCACCGGCTGCCGGCGCTGGGCCTCCGCCGCGCGGGCATCCCTGGCGTCCTTGGCGGCATCCCTGGCGGCGTCCTTTGCCGCCTCCTTGGCGGAATCGCGGGCGGCGGCATCGGCCTGTTCGCGCTTGCGCGCGGCGGCGTCGGCCAGCATGCGGTCCATCATCTTGGAAAACAGGTCGTTCTTCGTCGCCGTTCCCTGGGTCTGCTGGGACTGGCTGAGACCGTCGAACAAGGACGCGGCGATGTTGTTCGATTGGACTTCCATGGAAGGGCCTCTTAGGGACGGCGGAACGCACCGATGGCGATGCGGAGAGATCAATGCAACGGGCGGGCCAACCGCCGCACCCTTCTGTCTGGCCCCAGATCGGGGGATAGGCGGCAGTTCCGGCCGGCTGGCGGGACTTCGACCGGCAAATTCGACCGGGTGGCGGACCATTCTTGCCGCGATTGCCCGCCGTATGAAAAAAAAGCCGCCTCCGTGGAGAGGAGGCGGCCGTCCGAAGACTCTCGGCAATCACGGATGAAGGCGGTCACGGATGAAGGCGGACACCGATGACGGAGGACCGGCTCAAAGCCGGGTGTTCAGCGCCGCCGAGGTGCGCGGCCCGCTGGGCGGCGCGGAATAGCCGCGGCCTCCGCCCATATGGGCGGCATAGGCGGTCGTCGGCGCCTTCTGCTGGCGGGTGATGACGGTCACCACGGTGTCCACCATCACCTTCTGTGCCTCGCCGCCGATGCGCAGCGCCTCGGCATTGTCGGCGGTGGCGGCATAGAGCTTGCCGGTCGCGTCCTTCAACGCGGTCTTCAACTCCTGCGGCAGGGCGATCAGCCCCTCGCGGTCGACGCGCAGCATGCGGCTGATCTCCTCATAGACCAGCGTCATCGGTTGCTTGTCCTTGACGATCTGCGCCAGCTCCTTGGCCGGGCGGCGGGCGCGGACGGCGGCCGCCTCGCGCTCCAGCAGGGTGGTCAGCCGGCCCATCAGCTCGACCAGCGCGACCGCGCGTTCCTGGGCGTTCTTCGGCAGGTTGGCGGCCGGCTTGGCCTGCTGGGGGAAACGAACGTCGACCTTATCCATGGCTGGCCTCCTGGGCGCGAAGAAGCTCTCCGTAAACCTGATTGGCGATGCCGAAACCGCCGCGCTGGGTGATCTGCTTGCCGAACTGCTCGATCAGCATCGGGCGGAACATCTCTTCCCCGCGCCCGCCGCCGAAGGTCTCGTCGGTTCCGATTCCCTCGAACATCGGGCCCAGCATCTGCGACACGAACTGGCTCTCGAACTCGTTGGCCGACTTGCGCAGCTGGGCAAGCTTTGCCGGGTCGGTCTTGGCTTCCAGATCGGAAATCCTTGCCTGGGTGCGCACGCCGTATCCGGCGGCCTGGGCGCGTTCGACGAGAGAGGAACTGCGCGGGGCCGAAGCGGCGGAAAGGGCGGGGCTCATGGACATCAGATCACCTCGATCTCGGCTTGCAGGGCGCCGGCGGCCTTGATCGACTGGAGAATGGCGATCATGTCCCGCGGTCCCACTCCAAGCGCATTCAAGGACTGTACCAACTCCTGCAAGGTCACCCCGGAATTCATCACGGCGAGGCGGTTGTTGGACTGGTCGTCGACCTGGATGTCGGTGCGCGGCACCACCGCGGTCTGGCCCTGGCTGAACGGGCCGGGCTGGCTGACCTGCGGGGTCTCGGTGATGCGGATGGTCAGGTTGCCCTGGGCGATGGCCACGGTGGAGATGCGGACATTCTCGCCCATCACGATCACGCCGGACTTCTCGTCCACCACCACGCGGGCGACCTGATCGGGGGTGATGCGCAGCTGCTCGATCTCCGTCACCAGCCCCACCACGTCGCCGCGCCGCGTCTCCGGCACGTTGATGAGGACCGAGGCCGGATCGGTCGCCTGGGCGCGGTTGCCGCGCAGCTGGATGTTGATGGCGGTCGCCACCCGCTGGGCGGTGGTGAAGTCCGGGTTGCGCAGGGACAGGCGCAGCACCGGCAGCTCCGCCAGCGAGAACTGGATTTCCCGTTCGACGATGGCGCCGGAAGAGATGCGGCCGGAGGTCGGCACGCCGCGGGTCACGCTGGCGCCCTGGCCCTGCGCGGTGAAACCCGACACCGCGATCGGCCCCTGGGCGACGGCATAGACCTCGCCGTCGGCGCCCAGCATCGGGGTGACCAGCAGGGTGCCGCCCAGCAGGCTCTTGGCGTCACCCATCGCCGACACCGTGACGTCGATGCGGGTGCCCTGGGCCGCATAGGCGCCCAGCGTCGCCGTCACCATCACCGCCGCCACGTTCTTGGTGCGCAGGTTGGTGCCGCGGGTGTTGACGCCCATCCGTTCCAGCATGCCCTGCAGGCTCTGCTCGGTGAAGGGCGAGTTGTTGAGGCTGTCGCCGGTGCCGTTCAGGCCCACCACAAGCCCGTACCCGATCAGCATGTTGTCGCGCACGCCCTCGACATCGACGATGTCCTTGATACGGGCGGAGGCGGCCAAAGCCGGTGCGGTCTGCTGGACACCAAACGCCAGCAGGGCGGTCAGCACAGCCAGCACGGCATGGCGGCGCAGAAGGCGAAGGGCGGTGGGGATCATGACGCGGACACTCCTGAACTCGTGCCCATCCCTATACAAACGCCGTGCCAGAGGCCGGGGGCGGCGGCATTCCTCGCATGTCCTGAAAAACGCCCGGAATATGGCGCCTTTCGGTCACAGCCGGCCGGCAATTTTTGCCCGATTGCGGCAAGGCTTGACCGGATGTTAAGGTTGATCCATCTACTGTGTGCGCGTTTACGCATCCTTTACTGCAAACGGTTGCACGGATCATGAAAGTCGAAGGCTCCGGAAACATACGCGGCAGTGGTTCGGTCCGCCGCACCGGCAAGGCCGAAGGCTCGTCCGGCGCTGCCTTCTCCAAGCAGCTGGTGGGAGAGGCCGGTTCCGCCCACGGCGTCAGCGGCACGGCCGCCACCGCCGGGGTTGCGGGGGTGCTGGCCGTGCAGGAGGTGGATGTCACCGACGACGCCACGGCGCGTGCGTCCCGCGGCAAGATGCGGGCGGAAGAGATGCTGGACCGGCTGGAGGAAATCCAGCATGGCCTGCTGTCCGGAACCCTGTCGATGCAGAAGCTGGTCGATCTGGCGAAGGTGGTCCAGACGCGCCGGGCCCAGGTCGACGATCCCAATCTGGCCGAAATTCTCGACGAGATCGATCTGCGTGCACAGGTCGAGCTGGCGAAGCTGACTTCCTGAACCGGCCGGCGATGCCCGCGACCGGGCGACGGCCAGGGGCGGCGCCTGGGGACGGCCCCGAAGGGTCGGCGAATCTGCAACGCTGACAAATCTTTTTATTCCAAGGGCTTGTTTGGTCGTTGCGGGGGCGAACCAATGGGTTGCGGTCGCGCCGTGGCCTGCCTATACTCCGCGCCGCCCGGATCACCCCTTTTTCGCTGGATGCTTTCGGATGACGTCGCCGCTTCTGCCCCAGAACTATTCCCCGTCGGAAGACGAGGAGTTCATGAACCCGATCATGCGGGAGTATTTCCGCCAGAAGCTGCTGCGCTGGCGCGCGGAACTGCTTGCGGAATCCACCGGCACGCTGAACAGCCTCCAGGAAGGCGGTATCCAGGAACCGGATATTGCCGACCGCGCTTCGGCCGAGACCGACCGCGCATTGGAGCTGCGGACGCGTGACCGCGAACGCAAGCTGATCTCAAAGATCGACGCCGCACTCGAGCGTCTGGTCGACGGCAGCTATGGCTATTGCGAGGAGACGGGCGATCCCATCTCCGTCCGCCGGCTGGACGCCCGTCCGATTGCGACCCTGAGCCTTGAGGCGCAGGAACGTCACGAGCGGATGGAACGGACCCAGCGCGACGACTGACAACGCGCGTTGTTCCGGCCTTGCACGTCCACCCGGTGCCGGTGACCGGGGCTGTAGCGTGCCTGAATCCGGAACCTGTCCGACGGAACGGAAAGCGCTGGTCATCGACCGGCGCTTTCGTCGTTTTGGGAGGCCGTCGATTCCAGCTGCCCGGGAACCAATGCCGTCGTCCGCCGGTTCGCACCGGCACACGAATTTCTGGAGGACGGTCATGTACAATGAGGCCTTCAACCTCGGCCTGCGCAAATTCCTGAAGCAGGTCGGCGTCACCTCGCAGCGGGAAATCGAACTGGCCGTCGGCCGGGCACTGGCGGAAGGTCGGCTCGACGGGGTGACGTCCCTGTCCGCGCGCATGGCGCTGACGGTCGACGGCATCGACCTGAGGCATGACGTCACTGGCGAGCTGACCCTGGAGCAGCCGCCGGAGTGATCGGTTACGCGGTGTGGAGCTGCGGGGTGATGGTCAGGATCGCCGCGGTCAGCCGGCGTTCGTTCCATGGCACGTCATGGTCGGCCAATGTCAGATAGCGGCTGTTGGGATCGCGGGTCCATTCGTTCGGGAACAGGGCGATCCGCCTGCCGGCGATCCGTCCGAACACGCCCTCATGGGGCTCTCCCGCCAGGGCCGCCGCCATCGCCCGGCATAGATCGCTGCCGGCCACGCTGCCGAGATGGGTGGTCTGGGTCGGCCGCGCGTTGAATTCCAGAAAGACCGGCGGGCTGCCATCCTCCGGCAGGATTGCATCGATGCCGCCGAACCCGGAATAGCGGGTCAGCTCCACGATCCGTCGGGCCATCTCGATCAGCGCCGGGTGGTCCGCCACCTCGATCACCGAAGCCGGGCCGAATGGTTCTGGCTGATGGTGCAGGGCGGTGTAGGCGAAGCCGTCGAGCATCCGCCCGTCCAGGGCGCAGAAGGAAACCGACGCCGCCCGTCCGGGCACGAATTCCTGCGCGACGACCTGCTGGCCGGCCACTTCCGCAGGTGCGGCGGCGAGCAGCCCGATCGCCTCCTGGGCGCTGGAGACGAGAAACACCCCGTTTCCGGCTGAGCTGCCGTCATATTTCAGCAGGAGAGGTTCACCGAGCCCGACCAGATCGGCCGCTGTGGTGCGTTGCGGATCGACGGCGCGTTGACGGGGGGTCCGGATGCCTGCCGCCGCAGCCGTCTCGACACAGCGCGCCCGTCGCTGCTCCCAGCTTTGGCCGCCGTACCAGCGCTGGATGATCCGCAGGTTGCGGGCGTCGGTGCTGTCCTCCGCCACCCGTTCCCGCAGCCGTCCGGCCAGGCCGAGCACGCGGACAGCCGCCTCCTCGCAGCCGATGATGATATCCGCCCGGAATCCCGCCGCCGCCCGGGCCGCGGTCACGGTCAGGTCTTCGACCGCCAGCCCGGGAGCGAAACAATGGCGGCCGTCGATCTGGTCGCTGAACTCAAGCAGGGAATTCTGCGGGCAGATCACGAAGACGCGGAATCCCGCCGCTTTCAAAGCGGCGGGCATCCTTGCGGTGCCGTACCGATACATCGCGCAGGACACCAGCAGTGCCGTCGGCATGCAAACCTTCGCCTGTGGTATGTCGAGCCGAAGGTTTACTACCTGATGATGGTGTCGGCAATCACAACTCCGGCACCGTCATGGCCCCGCCGGCCATGCGACGGCGGCGAAGGCCCGTTGTCGTCCTTCCCCGTCGAACCGGACAGCTTGAGGCGACGCTGTCTTTCCGTTAGGGATGGCCTGTGATCGCCAACCCTGAGAGAAGCCCCAGTTCCATGAGCGACGATCCCGACTGCCTGGGCATGTGCGCCATCGACGGCGATGTCTGCACCGGCTGCGGCCGCACGCTGGACCAGATCAACGCCGCCCTCGATCGTGCCGACGGCGCCGGCGGCAGCGGCGATAGCGATCCCCCGGCCGGCTGAGCAAGCCCGTCCATCCGCGATCTTCTTCGGCCGCCGCTGTTGCCTTTTCATCGCCAGTCTTGAACTGACCTGAGGAGCACATCATGGCCGACCAGCCCAACCAGCAACCGGCCGACGCCCCGCGCGACGGGCAGCCGCAGAAGCCTGCCGGGGCCGGCAACGGAAGCGGCGCCAAGATCAGCGACGAAACCGAAAAGGCGCAGGAGGAAGCCGCCAAGGACCGTGCCCGGGAGGGCGGCTACCAGTAAGCCGCTACCAGCGGGCAGTAGAGCGGCCCCCCGACGGCCCGGCAGCATCTCCCCGGCACAACCCACCGGGCGGCAGCAATTGCCCATCCGCCAGCGATGCCCGGAGCATCGTCACAGCGGCAGGATGGGCCGCAAGGGGAAGCCCTCCTCCCCCTGCGGTCCATCCTGCCGCGGTCACGTCCACCGTCCTCAGAACGGCATGATGATGTCGTACAGCTGCTGACCGTAACGCGGCTGCTGGACGTCGGTGATCTGGCCGCGGCCGCCGTAGGAGATGCGGGCCTCGGCGATCTTCTCGTAGCTGATGGTGTTCTGGGCGGTGATGTCCTCCGGACGGATCACGCCGTGGATTTGCAGGTCGCGCAGCTCGTAGTTCACCCGGACTTCCTGGTGGCCCTGGATGACCAGATTGCCGTTGGGCAGGGTCTGGGTCACCAGCGCCGCCACCTTCAGCTCGATCTTCTCGTTGCGGTCGACCGAGCCCTTGCCATCGTTCGAGGTGTCGCTCGACAGGTTCACCAGGCTGGAGGCCGATGCGCCGCTCGGCAGGACACGGTTCAGCGTGTCGCCCTCCAGGCCGAACAGGTTCGGCATGCCTGCCTTTTCGGTGTTGGCGCGCGACCGCTTGCTCTCGTTCGAGAGCTTGGCCTGATCGGCGATCGAGATGTTGATCGTCAGGATGTCGCCGACCTTGGCCGCGCGCTGGTCCTTGAAGAAGGCCTTCGCACCGGTCCGCCACAGCGAGTTCGGGTTGCGCTCCGTCGGCAGCGGGGTCGGCATCGGCAGGCTGACCGGCTGGTACCCGGCCTTGGCCTGCGGGTCCTGGATGTTGCTCATTTCCGGGGCCTTGCCGATGTCGGCGATGCGCGAGGCGGCGCCGCAGGCGGTCAGCGAGGTGGCGGCGGTGGCGATCATCGCGAAGCGGATCAGACGGGCGGTCATGGTGGCGGACATTGGAGCTTTCTCCTTACTGCGCGATGGTGCCGGGCTTTGCCACGGCGACGACGTTGGGGCCTGCGACCGTCGCTTCGACGATGCGGTTGGATTGGGTGTTCACGACGCGGATGACCTCGCCCTTGCCGCCATCCTGCAGGGCCTTGCCCTGGGTGGTCAGCGTCATCGACTGCGTCGACAGGGTGATGGTGACCATGGCGCCCTTGTCGACCATGCGCGGCGATTGCAGGTCGCGCAGGCGGACGGGCTGGTTGGTGGACACGCCGCGCTTCGGCGTCATGCCGATCAGCTGCGCGTCGGTGGCGGCGGTGTCGCTGGTGGTCTGGTCGGCGCGCACGTCCTGCCAGTCGATGTCGGCCGGGCCGATGATGTCGCCGGGAATGATCCGGCGCGACAGCACCGGGATCTGCACCACGCCGAAGGCGCGGCCCGACACCGGCAGGCGGACCTGGCTTCCCGTCACCACGATCTCGGCGGCGAAGCGGCCCTGGATCGGGCTGTAATAGAGGTTCTCCACCGCCAGCCCGCCGGCGCCCTGCGGCGCGCGCAGCTCGATCGCGCGGCTGTCCAGTTCCATCTGCAGCCGGCCGGCGGTGATGACCCGCGACAGCGCGTCCGACAGCACCGCCTCCACATGCGGCATCCCATACACCACGTCCGGCGCCAGACCCGTGCCGGCCACGGCCGATGCCGTCGCCGCGGCGGCCTGCCCGATGGCCGGCACACCGGTCAGCAGGGCGGCGCCAAGGATCAGGGCGGGCAGACGGCGGGTGGCGAGGTGGCGGATCATGGCGGTGGTTCCCGGTGTGAAGGCTGAAGCGAGGCGCCGGCGGTGTTGCGGCCTGCGCCGTTACTTCATCTGGCTGGCCTGCTGCATCATCTCGTCGGTGGTCTTGATGACCTTGGAGTTCATCTCGTAGGCGCGCTGGGCGGTGATCAGCGTGGTGATTTCCTGCACCACGTTGACGTTGGAGGTCTCCAGCGCGCCCTGGGTGACGCGGCCGAAGCCGGGAGCGCCGGGGTTGCCGGTCACCGCCTGGCCCGAGGCGCCTGACTCGAGGAACAGATTGTCGCCGGTGGCTTCCAGGCCGGCGGCGTTGGCGAAGGTGGCGAGCTGGATCTGGCCGACATTCTGGGTCGCCGTCTGGCCGTCCAGCTTGATCAGCACCTCGCCCGAAGAGTTGATGGAGATGTCCACCGCGTTGGTCGGGATGGTGATGTTCGGCTGGATCGGATAGCCGTCGGCGGTGACGATCACGCCTTCCGGCGACAGCTTGAAATTGCCGGCGCGGGTGTATGCGGTGTCGCCGCTGGGCAGCGTCACCTGGAAGTAGCCCGATCCGTTGATCGCGACGTCCAGCTTGTTGTCGGTGATGTTCAGGTTGCCCTGCTCCAGCACGCGGGCCACCGCGGCGACGCGCACGCCGGCGCCCACCTGCACGCCGGTCGGCACCACGGTGCCGGCATCGGACGAGGTCGAGCCGATGCGGCGGAAATTCTGGTACAGCAGGTCCTGGAACTCGGCCCGCTGCTTCTTGTAGCCGGTGGTGGTCGAGTTGGCGATGTTGTTGGAGATCGTCTCGACGTTGAGCTGCTGGGCGATCATCCCGGTGGCGCCGATGGCGAGGCTGCGCATTGTGGTCTTCTCCTCTCGTCGTCGGTCTGGATCAGGCGCTGCGGCCCAGACGCTGAAGCATCGTGCGGATCCGCTCGTGTTCGTTGTCCAGCATCTTCTGGGCGGACATGTACTGACGCTGGATGTCGATCATCTGCGTCATCTCGACCACGGGCTTCACGTTGGAACCTTCCAGCAAGCCCTGTGCCACTTTCGTCTCGACCGGCGCCGGCTGCGGCTGCTCGTCGGTGACGTACAGGCCGTTGCCGACCTCGGTCATCATCTGCTCGGTCTTGAAGGTGACGATGTTCAGCTTGGCGACCGGGCCCAGTTCGGTGGAAACCGTGCCGTCGCCGCTGACCTTCACGTCGCTGGTGCCGGCCGGCAGGGTGATGGGCTGACCGTTGTTGGACAGCACCGGCAGGCCGCCGGCATCCACCAGCTGGCGCTGGTCGTTCAGGCGGAAATTGCCGGCGCGGGTGTAACGCGGGCCGCTGGCGGTATCGACGGTGAAGTAACCCTGGCCGGTCAGCGCCAGGTCCAGCGGGTTGCCGGTCTGGGTCATCGGACCATTGGACAGGTCGCGCACCACCGCACGGTCCTGGACGAAGCTGACCTTCTCGTGCAGGCCCGGCTTTTCCAGGAATTCGGTGAACAGCATCCGCTGGTTCTTGTAGCCGGTCGTGTTCATGTTCGCGATGTTGTTCGACGTCACGTCCAGCTGGCGTTGCAGCGCCATCTGGCGCGACATGGCGACGTAGATCGAATTTTCCATCTTGCGGCCTCTTCACCTTGCGAACGGATCGAACGACAGCGTCCGACCGGCGAAAAGGGTATTGCAGGCGGCGTGCCAACTTCACCGAGGCCCTGGAATCCTCAGGCTTCGGGCAAGCCGGGGGCGGTCCCGCCGGGTGGGGCAGGGGATGCCGGGCAGAATCTGCCGGGGGGAGGGCCTTCCTTGCCGGGTTCCATCGGGCAAGACTCTCCCGTTCCCGCCGCACGGGAGGTGCTGCGGGGCAATGGTCGGCGGCCCCACAAATCCCAAAGGGGACGGCGGGCGGCCGAGGGCGGAGTCCGGGCCTGATCGCGTTCCGATCCGATGGCGGAAGCGGTTCGGGCACGGACTGCCGGGCAGACCCAATCAAGAACCGTGCCGAAAAGGTGACAGAGGGGGGAAACCCGCCCGTCCGGGGCGGTCCATTCCCCACTCGAAAGGAGTTATTAACTATCCCAAAAGTAGCTTTGGCAGGGTCAGGCGGTGGATGCCTGAGCCGTCGCGTACCTCGAACGATCCCAGGATGTCATGGCTGCCGAAACCGACGCCGGTGAACTGACCGACGGCCTGCCCCGGAAGAAATTCAGTGGCAAGAAACTGGTCCTGTTCGTCGTTCTGCCCCTGGTCCTGCTGATCGGCGCCGGTGCGGGCGTCTATTTCTCCGGCCTGCTCGATGGGCTGCTGGGGAAGGAGAAGCCGGCGGAGGAGGGGGAGCACGCCGCGGCCAAGGAAGGCGAACATGGGGCGGAGGCCGGCAAGGGCGACGCCGCCCATGCGGCGCCGATCTTCTACGACCTGCCGGACATGCTGGTGAACCTGAACACCGGCAACAAGCGTCCCGCCTTCCTGAAGATCAAGATCTCCATCCAGCTGTCGAAGCCGGAGGATGTCGGGGCGGTGGAGCATGTGCTGCCGCGCATCATCGACAACTTCCAGGTCTATCTGCGCGAATTGCGGCTGGAGGATCTGCGTGGCTCCGCCGGCATGTACCGGCTGCGCCAGGAACTGCTTCTGCGCATCACCGCCGCCGCATTTCCGGTGAAGGTGAAGGACGTGCTGTTCAAGGAAATGCTGGTCCAGTGAGGGCCCGGTCAGGTGGGGATGGGGGCCGATGAGCGACACCGGTGAACTGAGCGAAGAAGAACGGCTTGCCGCCGAATGGGCGGCATTGGCCGAGGACAGCGGCGACGTCGGCGACATGGGCGGCGGCGGGTCGACGCGCGTCCTGAACCAGGACGAGATCGACAGCCTGCTGGGCTTCGACCAGGGTGGCGCCGGCGACGGCGACAACTCCGGCATCATGGCGCTGGTCAACTCGGCGCTGGTCAACTACGAACGCCTGCCCATGCTGGAGGTGGTCTTCGACCGCCTCGTCCGCATGATGTCCACCTCGCTCCGCAACTTCACCTCCGACAATGTCGAGGTCAGCCTCGACCAGATTTCCTCGGTGCGTTTCGGCGATTACCTGAACTCCATCCCGCTGCCGGCGATGCTGTCGGTCTTCAAGGCGGAGGAGTGGGACAATTACGGCCTGATGGTCGTCGATTCCGCGCTGATCTATTCGATCGTCGACGTGCTGCTGGGCGGCCGGCGCGGCACGGCGGCGATGCGCATCGAAGGCCGTCCCTACACCACCATCGAACGCAACCTCGTGGAACGCATGGTCCATGTGGTGCTGTCCGACCTGTCCGCCGCCTTCGATCCGCTGTCGCCCGTCACCTTCCGTTTCGACCGGCTGGAGACCAACCCGCGCTTCGCCACCATCGCGCGTCCCGCCAACGCGGCGGTGCTGGTCAAGCTGCGCATCGACATGGAGGATCGCGGCGGCCGGCTGGAGCTGATGATCCCCTACGCGACGCTGGAGCCGGTGCGTGAGCTGCTGCTCCAGATGTTCATGGGCGAGAAGTTCGGCCGTGACTCGATCTGGGAAACCCACCTGGCCTCCGAGCTGATGGTGACGGACGTCGACCTCTCCGCCGTGCTGGACGAGGTGACGATGACCCTGCACGACGTGCTGAACTGGCGCGTCGGCACCCGCATCCTGCTGAACGCCACCCCCGACGGCGCCATCGAGCTGCGCTGCGGCGACGTGTCGATGTTCCAGGGGCGGATGGGGCGCAAGGGCGGGCACATCGCCGTCCGCCTGGAAAAGGAATTGCCCAAGCAGGAGGTCATGAGGCTATGAGTCCGCTGGTCTCCATCATCATCGACGTCGTGATGGTCGGCCTGCTGGCCGCGACCATCGCCTACGCGATCATCCTGAACCGGCAGATCATCGCACTGCGCGAAAGCCGCGGCGAGATGGCCGAACTGATCCAGGGACTGAACGACGCGATGGCGCGGGCGGAGACCGGCGTGCGCACGCTGAAGAGGACGGCGGGCGACACCGGCGAGGATCTTCAGCGTACCGTCACCAAGGCGCAGACCCTGCGTGACGAGCTGGAATTCATGATCGAGGCGGCCGACGCGCTTGCCAACCGCCTGGGCAATGTCAGTGAGCGGGACGGTGCGCGCCGTGATGCCGGGCGCTCCAATGCCGTGGCTCCGGCGCTGGCGTCGCGCGCTCCGGCCAAGGCGCCGCTGGTGGCGCCGCGTCCGGCTCTGCGCAGCCTGCCGGTCGAGGACGACCACGCCCATGACGACCACGCCCCGCCGCCGGCCCGGCTGGACGCGCCGCCGCGCCGCGCCGCCGCCCGTGCCGAACCGCCGGCCGAGGCGCGCGACCCGATCACCCGTGACGGCGAAAGCTTGTCCAGGGCCGAACGCGAACTGCTTCAGGCGATCGAGAATGCCGGCAAGGGGATCGGATGAGCATGCGCACCAGTGACGGCAAGCCCGCTGCGGCGGGGAACGAAGCCAAGGTGGTGATCCGTCCGGCCGGCGCCGCCCCGACCGGCGTCCGCACCTCTCCCACCCTGGCCGCCCAGCAGACCCAGCAGGCGCAACTGCCGGCGGTCCGCCCGGCGGCGGGGAAGGTTCCGGCCAAGGCTTCGGCGAAGAAGGGCAAGGCCAAGGCGAAGGCGCGCAAGCCGGCGACGCCGCGCGTGCCGCTGACCGAACGGCTGCGGGCGCGGGTGCGCGGCTTCCGCTTCCGCCTGCTGCCGCTGACCATCTTTGTCGCGGTGATGATGCTGGGCGTGCGGGTCGGCGATTTGTGGCGCCTCGCCACCCACGACGCGCGCCTGCCGGACTTCCCGGTCAGCCTGGCCCAGGGGCCGCAAAGCTCCACCCCGGCGACGCCTCCCATCCAGATGGCCCAGGGGCAGGTGCCGGCGGCGACCAGCAAGCCGGCCGGCAAGGACGCCCCGCCGGCTCCCGGCGGGGCGAGCGGCCCGGCGAACGCTCCGGTGGCCGCGGCCAACGCGCCGCTGGCTCCGCTCGGTCCGATCGACAATCAGGAACTGCTCCAGCATTTCGCCGAGCGCCGGGCCGAGATCGAGCGCCGCACCAAGGAGATGGAACAGCGCGAAGCCCTGCTGGCCGCCGCCGAGAAACGGATCGACCAGAAGGTGGCGGAGATGGAGAAGACCAAGTCCGACATCCAGAAGCTGATGGCCCAGGGCGACGAGAAGCAGTCGGCCCAGCTGGAAAGCTTGGTGAAGATCTACGAAACGATGAAGCCGAAGGAAGCGGCCCGCATCTTCGAGGAACTTGACATGCCGGTGCTGCTGGGCGTCATCCAGAAGATGAAGGAACAGAAGACCGCGCCGATCCTGGCGGCGATGGACCCGGTGAAGGCCAAGGAAGTCACCTCGGCCCTGGTCGAACGGCGCGTGCCGCTGACGGCGACGGTCACGACGCCGAAGTAGGGGCGGTTACACCCTCTCCCCGGTGGGGAGAGGGGATCCTCTGTCTGTTTCCCCAACCCTCACATAAACCTATTGTTCTTCGGGAACCCGTTCGGCGGCATCTTGCCCTGGCCGGCGCGGTCGCCCATCCAGCCGGTCAGGTCGGTGACGACGAAGTTCCGCTCGCCGTTCTTCCAGCTCAGGCCCTCGGCCAGCGTGAAGGTCTTCACGTCGGCGACGCTGGCATCCTTGTATTTCTGAAGCTGGACGCCCTTGCCGCGGGTCATCACCGGGATCTGGTCCAGCGGGAAGACCAGCATCTTGCGGTTGTTGCCGATGATGGCGATCGTATCGCCGGTCACCGGCTGGCAGATGCGGGCCGACTTGCCGTCCTCCAGGTTCAGCACCTGCTTGCCGGCGCGGGTCTGGGCCAGCACCTCCGCCTCATCGACGCGGAAGCCGCGGCCATCCTCCGACACCACCAGCAGGGTGCGGCCGGGCTGGTGGCGGAACAGGTCGACGATGTCGACGTCGTTGCCGAGGTCGATCATCAGCCGGACCGGCTCGCCGAAGCCGCGGCCGCGCGGCAGCTTGTCGACGCCGATGGTGAAGAACTTGCCGTTGCTGGCGAAGACCAGAAGCTTGTCGGTCGTCTCGCACCGCTCGATGAAGCCGCGCTCGTCGCCGTCCTTGTACTTCACGTCCTCCGCCTCGGCATCGGTCAGATGGCCGCGCACCGTGCGGATCCAGCCCTTGGCGGAGCAGATGACCGTCACCGGCTCGCGCTCCACCAGCGCGTCCAGAGGCACCTCGATCACCGTCGGCGCGTCGGCCACATCGGTGCGCCGCTTGCCGAGCGCGCCGCTGCCGAACTTCTTCTTGATCTCGGCGACACCCTCGGCGATCCGCTTCCAGCGCAGGGTCTCGTCGCCCAGCAGCTCCAGCAGGCCGTTCTTTTCCTTGGTCAGCGTCTCGTGCTCGCGCCGGATCTCCATCTCCTCCAGCTTGCGCAGGTTGCGCAGCCGCATGTTGAGGATGGCGTCGGCCTGCACGTCGGTCAGCGTGAAGGCGCGGATCAGCTCCTGCTTCGGCTCGTCCTCCTCGCGGATGATACGGATGACCTCGTCCAGATTCAGGTACGCGGCGAGATAGCCGCCGAGAACCTCCAGCCGGTGGTCGATCTGCTTCAGCCGGTGGTTGGAGCGGCGGACCAGCACCTCGTGCCGGTGGTCGAGGAAGGCCTGGAGCACCTCGCGCAGGTTCATCACCCGCGGCACATGGTCGGCGCCCAGCACGTTCATGTTCAGCGAGAAGCGGATCTCCAGGTCGGTCGCCTGGAACAGCGAGGCCATCAGCACCTCGGGATCCACGTTCCGGTTCTTCGGCACCAGGACGAGGCGGACATCCTCCGCCGATTCGTCGCGGACGTCGTCCAGCAGGATCAGCTTCTTGGCCAGCAGCAGCTCGGCGATCTTCTCGACCAGCCGGGCCTTCTGCACCTGATAGGGCACCTCGGTGACGACGATCTGCCAGGTGCCCTGGCCCAGCTTCTCCACCTCCCAGCGGGCGCGCAGACGGAAGGCGCCGCGGCCGGTGCGGTAGGCTTCGATCACATTCTGCCGCGACTCGACCAGCACGCCGCCGGTGGGGAAATCGGGCCCTGGCATGAAGCCGACCAGCGTTTCGATCGACGCGTCGCGGTGCTTGATGAGGTGGCGCAGCGCGTCGCAGATTTCGCCGACATTGTGCGGCGGGATGTTGGTGGCCATGCCGACGGCGATGCCGCTCGACCCGTTGGCCAGCAGGTTGGGGAAGTTGGCGGGCAGCACCGCCGGCTCGTCGCCGTCGCCGTCATAGGTCGGGCGGAAATCGACCGCGTCCTCGTCGATGCCCTCCAGCAGGGCCTTGGCGACCTCGGTCAGGCGGGCTTCGGTGTACCGCATCGCGGCGGCGTTATCGCCGTCGATGTTGCCGAAATTGCCCTGGCCGTCGACCAGCGGATAGCGGACGGAGAAATCCTGCGCCAGCCGGACCAGCGCGTCATAGACGGAGGTGTCGCCGTGCGGATGGAACTTGCCGATCACGTCGCCGACGACGCGGGCCGACTTCTTGGGCGGTGTCGTCGGTTCCAGCCGGAGCTGGCTCATGGCGAACAGCAGCCGCCTGTGCACCGGCTTCAGCCCGTCGCGCACGTCGGGCAGCGAGCGGGACATGATGGTGGACAGCGCGTAGCTGAGATAGCGCTCGCCGAGAGCGTCGGCCAGCGGCTTTTCCAGAATTTCGGAGGCAGGGTTTTGCGGCTTCATGACACGGGGGTTTAGCAGTTTCAGCCGGAGCGCGCTACCGCGTTCGCGTAACGTTCTCTCAAGCGCTCACGCGCGGGCGGCAGCGGCCCGTTCAGCACGTGGCGTTCCAGGAAATGCGCGGTCAGCCGCAGCCCGTCGGCCACCGCCGCGGGACCGCCGCCACCGCGTCCGGCCAGGAAATCGGGCAGGGGAAGCAGCCGGTCGCGGTAGGGTTCCCCCACCGATGCGGTCACCGCTCGGCCGGTGCGCGGGCTGACATAGGCGAGATAATCGTTGGCCCCCGACACCGCGCAGCGGTCGAGATCGAGGCCGAATCCAAGCTCCGCCAGCAGCCCGATCTCCCACCGCACATAGGTCTCGGCCCAGGCCGGCCCGTCCAGCAGGTCGAACAGGGCGAGCAGCCCGTCGAACAGGGCGGGGTGGGCTTCCCGCTCCGGCAGGGCCGCCTCGACAAGGGCGCAGGCGCTGATCAGCGCGGCCAGCGCCTGCGCGTCGTCGAAGAAGTTGGCGGCGTAGCCCTTCACCGGTTCCAGGGTGAAATGGCCGAGATGTTCCGGCAGCCGGCCGCGCCAGCGGACATGGACCAGGGTTCCCGGCTCCAGCGTGCCGCGCTGGCGTACCGACCGCCCGCCCATCACCATGCCGGCATGGCGGCCGTGTTCGCGCGTCAGCAGAGTCGCGACGGCGGACCCTTCCCCCTGCGGGCGGGCGGACAGAACGATTCCCTGATCGGACCAATCCATCGGTGCCGGTTTCGGATGAGGTGGCGAGCTATCCTAATATAGGAAAAAATTTCGCCGAAGGAACCCTCCGCAAGCTGGATAAACTGTGTGTGCGGAGCATTTATGGTTTCTTCACGCAAATGCCATTATGATCGAAAGCTCAACGGTGGGAGACCCCACCAATCGCTGACCGCCGACGGGTTCGACGAGGGGTCTTGAACACCAACATCGACCGATATCTGCTGGCGGAAAAGGCCGGAACCGAAGGCGTCTGGGATTGGGATCTTCGCAGCGACACGCTGTATCTTTCCCCGCGCTTCAAGGAATTCCTCGGGCTGCCGCCGGGCGATCCGGGCCGGGAATCCAACCGGCCGAACGACTGGCTCTCGCTGGTCCACCCTGAGGACGTCGACTGGCTGCATGCCTCGTTCGAGGCGCAGATGGTCGGGTTGTCCGTCCCCTTCCAGATCGAACACCGGGTCCGCCGCGCCGACTCCGTTCCGGCCGCGAAACCGCATTGGCGCTGGCTGGTCTGCCGCGGCATGGCGGTGATGGATGATGCGGGTGAGCCGATCCGGCTGGTCGGCTCGGTCGCCGACATCACCGACCGCAAGCATGCCGAGCAGGAGCTGCGCCGCAGCGAGGAACGCTATGCGCTCGCCGCCGCCGGGGCGGCCGACGGGCTGTGGGACTGGCTGATCGACAGCGGCGAGATTTACTACTCGCCGCGCTGGAAGGCGATGCTCGGCTTCGAGGATGCCGAGATCGCCGGCACCATCGACGAGTGGTTCCAGCGCGTGCTGCCGGGCGATCTGGACGGGCTGCGCACCGCCATCACCCTGCATCTGACCGGTGAGCGCCCGCACCTCCAGCATGAATTCCGCATCCGCGACAAGGCCGGGCAGGAGATGTGGATGCTGGTCCGCGGCCTGGCGGTGCGCAACGACAAGGGCTGCGCCGTCCGCATGGCCGGCTCGATGACCGACATCACCGCGCGCAAGACGGCCGAACGGCAGATCCTGTTTAACGCCGTGCATGACAGCATGACCGGCCTGCCCAACCGGACGCTTCTGCTCGACCGCATCGGGCAGGCGCTGGACCGCAACCGCCGCTCCGGTGCCCGGCCCTTCGCCACCATCATCATCGACCTCGACCGCTTCAAGGCGATCAACGATGCGCTCGGCAGCAGCGCCGGCGACCGCGTGCTGCGCATCGTCGCCAAGCGCCTCGACACCAGCCGCCATGCCGGCGACACGCTGGCCCGCCTGTCGGCCGACGAGTTCGCCGTGCTGGTCGATGATCTGGACGATGCCGGCGACGCGCTGGAGGCGGCGGAGCGGATGGCCCACGCCATCTCCCGCCCGGTGACGCTGGAGGACGGGCACGACGTCGTCCTGACCGCCTCCATCGGCGTGGCGCTGAGCCAGACCGGCTACGACCGGGCGGAGGACATGCTGCGCGATGCCAGCCTCGCCATGTACCGTGCCAAGAGCGGCGGACGGGCGCGCATCGACGTGTTCGACGCCAATCTGCGCCGGCAGGCGATGGCCGCCGCGGATGGAGGCCGACCTGCGCGCAGCACTGGAGCAGGGCCAGCTCTGCCTGCATTACCAGCCCATCGTCCTGCTGGAGACCGGCGCCATCGCCGGTTTCGAGGCGCTGATGCGCTGGAACCATCCCGAGCGCGGCCTCGTCCCGCCCGCCGAGTTCATCCCGCTGGCCGAGGAAACCGGCCTGATCGCCCCGATGGGCCGCTGGGCGCTGGGCGAGGCGGTGCGGCAACTGGCGGCTTGGCAGGCCCGCTTCCCCCGCGCCACTCCGCTGTTCATGAGCGTCAACGTCTCCACCCGCCAGTTCCGCGACGACGACATCGTCGGCGCCGTGCGCGACCTGCTGGACGAGGTGGCGATCCCGCCCTCCAGCCTGAAGCTGGAGCTGACCGAAAGCCTGCTGGTGCAGGATCCGGACGAATGCCGGATGCTGATGCAGAGCCTGCGCGACATGGACGTGCGGCTGTCGATCGACGATTTCGGCACCGGCTATTCGTCGCTTGCCTATCTGCACAAGCTGCCGGTGGATGTGCTGAAGATCGACCGCAGCTTCGTCCGCGCGGTGTCGACGGGGGAGGGCAACGCCGCGATCGTCCAGGTCATCGCCGGCCTTGCCACCATTTTGCGGCTGGATTGCGTGGCGGAAGGGGTGGAAACGGCGGACGAAGCGGTGTATCTGCGCGGTCTGTGCCAATATGCCCAAGGCTATCACTTCGCCCGCCCGGCCCTGCCGGAGGCGGTGGAGCGGTTGCTGGTTGCCGAGGACGCGCACATTGTCCTGCCAGCATCGGCGTAAGCCGTTGCAAGCTGTCGTTACTTGGAGTTTGCCTGATGTCGGACCGCAACTGCGGTGAATGCACCCTCTGCTGCAAGCTGATGGGCGTGCCGGAACTGAAGAAGCCCGCCGCGAAGTGGTGCGCGTCCTGCGACCAGGGCAAGGGCTGCTCGATCTATGAAGAGCGGCCGCAATCCTGCCGTAACTTCCAGTGCTTCTGGCTGATGGACGAGAATTTCCCCGACGAGTTCCGCCCCGACCGCATCCATGCGCTGGCTGCTTTCAACGACGTCAAGGACAGCTGCGTCCTGCATGTCGACCCGGCAAAGCCGCGTGCCATGGGCAGCCCCGAGGTGCAGGCGTTGACCGATGCCCTGCTGAAGGTCTACTCCAAGGTGTTTTTCCTCTGCGGCAAGGAAAGCGCGATGATGCAGCGCTGAGGGGATGGGGCGGCGGGCCGCCCCGGCCTTTTACCGCTGAAGTCCGCTGTTGTGGACGTTCACCGCGTCCTCGATGCCGGCCGCCAGCATGCGGGCGACGCAGTCATAGCCGCCGTCGTTCTGGTGGACGCCGTCCGGCCCGATCAGGTCGGCCATGGTCATCCCGCGCGTCTCCACCAGCGACCGCATCACCTCGAAGCGGTGGAACAGGCCGATGTGAGTGTCGCCGGCGATCGCGGCGATGCGGGCCAGCATCGGGGCGACCCCGGTCTTCTCCAGCATCTTCGGGGCGTATTGCAGGTCCATCAGCACCACATCGACCCCGGCGGCGCGCAGCCGCGCCACGCCCTGGCGCACCGAGCGTTCGCTCAAGCCCTGGTCGCCGTCGCGCAGCACCGTGTTGGCGCCGACCTGCCAGATCACCAGATCGGGCTTGGCGCCCAGCGCATCGGTTTCGATCCGCTTTTCGGTCTGGTCGTCGGTCTCGCCGTTGACGCCGCGGTTCAGCACCGCGATGTCGGCGTTGCGGAACCGCTCGCTCAGGTAATGGTCGAGCCGGGCCGGATAGGCCTTGTCGGGCGAACTCGCCCCCGCCCCGGCGGTGGAGGACGATCCGATGGCGACGATCCGGATCGGCGTGCCCGTCGCGATGCGCTGCGACAACTGCGGCAGGGGCACCGACAGCGCCGAGGCGCTGCGCGGCAAGTGGCAGCCTGCGCCCGCTGCCGGTTCGGCGGCGAAGGCCGGGGCGGAAAGGGTGACGGCGGCGATCAGCGACAGGGCACGGACGGCGGACGACAGGACAGACTTCAATTGCTCGCTCCGGTGCGTCGGCCGATCGACAGGGGATCGATCATCGTCGTGACGCTTTGCGCCAGCAATTGTCCGATGCATTGGTGAACGAATTCATAAGCACGCTGCTTCGCCTCGTCCGATTCGCCGGCGAAATCGACCCGGCCGTCCTCCACCCAATGCCGCATGATGTCGTAGCGCGGGAAGTGGAAGACATCGGAACTCTGGGCCAGCCAGGACATGTAGGACACGTAGGGCGCGAAGTCGATCAGCTGGGCGGTGTGCATGCTGTACTGCATGTCCATGATGACGATGTCGGCGCCGCGGCGCTGCACCTCGGCGATGCCGGACTGGAGCGCTGTGCCGAAGCTTTCCAGATCCACGCTGCGCATGGCGTCGACCGTGCCGGTCTGCCAGACGACCAGCGCCGGCCGCTGCTCCTCCACCGCCCGGGTCAGCGGGGCGACCATGGCGGGGGCGGCTTCGCCGGGAAGGCTGAGCACGGCGGTGCTGACCTCACGGCCGGGCAGGCGGAGCTTCAACTCGCCTTCCAGCCGGGCGGGATAGCCGACGGCGCCTGGCTTGGGCGGCGATTTGGCGGAATGGACGACCAGCACCGACAGCGGCCGGCCGGCGGCCAGCTGCGCCGACACCCGCGGCAGCCCGCTGCCGGGCGCGAGCACGGACTCCGGCACGGCGCAGGCGGGATCGACGGACGCGGCAATGCTTGGAGCGGCATTGGCGCGGCCCGGCGACGCGAAAAGCGCGGTCGCCAGCAGGATCGCCGTGACCGTCAGCACCCGCCCCAGCACCCGGCCTAGCGCCATACCCCCCTCATGTGTTCATCTTGGTCGTGGCGGCGACCCTTTGGCCCCGCGCCCGGCCCGCCGACTGGTACCAGTTCAGGAACCGCGCCATCAGCACCATCGCGGCGATGCCGAGCACGGTAACAAGGAACTGGGCGGAAAGCGAGCCGCTGACATTGACCAGCACGGTCTGTCCGGCGAAGGACAGCAGCACGCCCAGGCAGAACACGTTCAACGACTGCCTGCCGCAGGCGAGCACCGGGGAGGCCAACGGCCCGCGCAGCCAGGACGCTCCCGCCGGCACCAGCCACAGCACCAGATAGACCAGCGCGAAGAAATGCAGCAGGCGCAGCGGATCGAGGTCGGTCTTGCTGATGGGATACAGGATCTCGGTCAGCCACACCGGGATCACCGCGTGCAGCCGGGCGAATTTCCAGGACAGCGTCAGGAACAGGCTGGCCAGCAGGATCAGGCCGGCCGCCGCCGCCACCGGCCGGCGGAAGCGGGTCAGCGCCGCCCGCAGGTCCGGCTGGAATTGCAGCGAGGCACCCAGCACGAACAGGAACTGCCAGGTGAAAGGGTTGAAGTACCAGACGCCGCCGTCCGGATAGGTCGGCAGGTTCCATCCCCACTGCCGAGCTGCGAGGTACAGCGCGCCGGACCCTGCCAGCACGCCCAGCGGACGGCGGCGCAAGGCCGGCAGCAGCAGCGGGAAGCCCAGCAGCAGCACGATGTAGAGCGGCAGCACGTCCAGGTTGGCCGGCCGGAACTTCAGCAGGATGGCCTGGGTCAGGGCGGTGACGGGATCCTGGAAATAGCCGGCGATGCCCATCTCCTCCGCGAAAAGCGGACTGTCGAAGGCGCGGGCGGTATAGGCGATCTGGGTGGTGTAGGCGAAAAACAGGATGATGTAGGTGGCGTACAGCGTCCAGCAGCGGTGCAGCACCTGCGCCGCCGCCATCGGCATGCCTTGCCGCTCCAGCGTGCGGCCATAGACCAGCGCCGCGGTGTAGCCGGAGATGAAGACGAAGATTTCCGTGGCGTCGCTCAGCCCGAAATTGCGCGGCGTCGCCCAGGAGATCTGGTTGGCCGGAATGTGGTTCACGAAAATGAACCACAGCGCCAGGCCACGGAAGAAATCCAGCCGCAGGTCGCGTGCGGCCGTCTCGGTCCCGGTCTCCGCCGCAGTCCCGCCTTTCATGGCCGCCTCGGTCATGGCCGTCCAACCCGCAAATGCCTGCTCCGACCCATCGACACCCCAAGGCAGCCGGGTTCCCGGCCACGCCCGTTGCAAAAGATGGGGGCGCCGCCGCCTGAGTCGAGGATTTTGATGAGAAGGGGGCGGGAATGCCACCGGGCCGGTGGTCCGGCTGGTGGTTGAATGGAACCCGCGGCTTCGCGCCGCAGCGTTAAACCTCTGAAATACAGTCCTCAATTCCCGTTCGCGCTTGATCCCGACCATTTGCTTCCTGCATAATCCGGCCAGCAAAAGAAAGCTGGGGCGGATCGGCCGGAAGGCCGGCGGCAAACCCGGATGGACGGGAGGAAACGCACACCAACGTCGGGAGGCCGCGGGATCGGACGGGGGCGCTTTGCGCCGAGACCCGCCGGTCCGGCGGCTTCCCGCGGTGCGCTGTCCGGGTTGGTCGAGCGTGCATCCCACCCATTCCCGCTTTCCCCGCTCACCCGGTTTCGTCCGGTCCCGTGAGGGAATGGGCCTTGACGGGTGCGGCCCGGCTTAGCCCTTGGCAGGGTGTCCGCCGGCCCGGCGACAAGAACGCATAACGAGAATGGACAAGGGAGCTTCTGGATGAAACGTCGTGCATTTCTGACCTCCGCCGGCGTGGGCGTCGCCGCCAGCACGCTTGCCGCCCCCGCCATCGCCCAGTCCGCGCCCGAGATCAAGTGGCGCTGCGCCTCCAGCTTCCCCAAGAGCCTCGACACCATCTATGGCGGTGCGGAGTTCGTGGCGAAGCGCGTGGCCGAGCTGACGGACGGCAAGTTCCAGATCCGCGTCTTCGCGGCTGGCGAGATCGTTCCGGCTCTCCAGGTTCTGGACGCGGTCAAGGACGGCACGATCGAGTGCGGCCACACCGTCTCCTACTATTATGTCGGCAAGGATCCGACCTTCGCCTTCGACGCGGCCATGCCCTTCGGCCTGAACGCCCGCCAGCAGAACGCCTGGATGAGCCATGGCGGCGGCAAGGAGCTGATGGCGGAGTTCTTCGCCACCCACAACCTCGTCTCCATCGGCGCCGGCAACACCGGCACCCAGATGGGCGGCTGGTTCCGCAAGGAAATCAAGACCGTCGACGACCTGAAGGGTCTGAAGTTCCGCATCGGCGGCTATGCCGGCACCATCATGGCCAAGCTGGGCGTCGTTCCGCAGCAGATCGGTGGCGGCGACATCTATCCGGCGCTGGAAAAGGGCACCATCGACGGCGCCGAGTTCGTCGGCCCCTATGACGACGAGAAGCTCGGTTTCCAGAAGGTCGCCAAGTATTACTACTATCCGGGTTGGTGGGAAGGCGGGCCGCAGGTCTCCATGCTGTTCGGCAAGGAGAAGTTCGAGTCGCTGCCGCCGGCCTACAAGGCGGCGCTCCAGGCGGCCTGCGCCGACGCCACGCTGGACATGCTGGGCAAGTACGACGTCCAGAACATGACCGCGCTGAAGCGCCTGGTCGCCAGCGGCACCCAGCTGCGTCCCTTCCCGAACGAAGTGATGCAGGCCTGCTATCAGGCCGCCATCGAGGTCTACGAGGACGAAGCGGCGAAGAACGAGAAGTTCCGCAAGATCTACGACGCGTGGAAGAAGTTCCGCGAGGAGGAGTATCTGTGGTTCCGCGTCGCCGAATACAGCTTCGACCGCTTCGTCTACGCGGCCCCGCCGCTTGAGAAGAAGAAGTAGGATTTCCCGGAGAGGGGGTGGATTTCCGCCCCCTCCCTCGCTGATCCTAAACCTCGATCACCAGCCCATCGTAGGCCGGCTCGACCCCCTCCGGCAGAATCCGCCGCAGGCTGTCGTAGTCCATGGTGTTGTCCATGTGGGTCAGATAGGCCCGGCGCGGCTTCACCCGCTCGATCCACTCCAGCGTCAGCGCCAGATGCGCATGCACCGGATGCGGCGGCTCGATTCGACCGCAATCGACCATCCAGGTGTCGATCCCCGCCAGCGCGTCGAACGCCTGCTCGTCCAGCCGCACCACGTCGGTCGAATAGGCGAAGTTGCCGAACCGGTAGCCGACCGTCCGCATATAGCCGTGGTCCTGCTCGAACGGCGTGATCTCCAGCCCCTTCACGTTGAAGGGCCCGTCGATGCGGTGCGACTTCAGCACCGGCCGGTAGAAGGGGTAGCCGTCGGGCAGCGGATCGAAGCAGTAGGGAAAGCGCACCTCGATGTCGCGCAGATGCTCGTCCCAGCCATAGGCGTCGATCGGCGCATGCATCTGCCGGCAGATCTCGCGGACCTCGTCGATGCCGTGGCAATGGTCGGCATGCTGGTGCGTCCACAGCACGGCGTCCAGCCGTGCACAGCCGCTATCCAGCAGCTGCTGCCGCAGGTCGGGGGAGGTGTCGACCAGAACCGAAACCCCGCCGCTTTCCACCAGAACAGATGGACGCAGGCGGCGGTTCTTCGGGTTGGCGGGATCGCAGCGGCCCCATTGGCCGCCGGGCACCCCGGCGATCACCGGCACGCCGCGCGACCCGCCGCAGCCCAGCACGGTCACGCGAATCGCACCCGGTGAAACGCCGGCTTCGCTCATGCAGCGGCCTTGTCTTGGGCCGCCTTGTCGAACAGGCGGAAGAAGTTCTCGGTGGTGACGCGGGCCAGCTCCTCGGCCGACACCCCCTTCACCTCCGCCACGCAAGATGCGGTGTGGGCGACATAGGCCGGCTCGTTGCGCTTGCCGCGGAAGGGGATCGGCGCCAGATAGGGCGCGTCGGTCTCCACCAGGATGCGGTCGAGCGGTACGTCCTTCACGATGGCGCGGAGATCCTCCGACTTCTTGAAGGTGACGATCCCCGACAGCGACAGGGTGAAGCCGTACTCCACCGCCTCCTCCGCCAGCGCCCGGCCGGAGCTGAAGCAGTGCAGCAGCCCCTTCACCTGTTGACCGGCCGCTTCCTCCTTGACGATGCGCATGGTGTCGTCGTCGGCGTCGCGGGTGTGGATGATCAGCGGCAGGCCGGTCTCCAGGCTGGCGCGGATGTGCCGGCGGAAGCACTCCTGCTGCTGGTCGCGCGGGCTCTTGTCATAGAAGTAGTCGAGCCCGGTCTCGCCCAGCCCGATCACCTTGGGATGGCGCGACAGTTCCACCAGCTTGTCCACGGTGGTGATGGCGAACTCCTCCGCCGCCTGATGGGGATGGACCCCCACCGTGCAGAGGATGTCGTCATAGCGTTCCGCCACCGCGAGGATGCGGTCGAAGCGGCTGATATAGGTGCAGATGGTGACCATCCGCCCGATGCCGGCCTGCCGGGCGCGGTCGACGACCGCGTCCAGCTCCTCGGCGAAATCGGGAAAGTCGAGATGGCAATGGCTGTCGACGAGCATCAGGGGAACTCAGTCCTTCGGTTCTTCGACGTAGCGCGGGAAGACGCCCTGCGGCGTCGGCAGCGGCGTGCCGGCCACCAGCGCCCCCGACGGACCCAGCGTGCCGAAGCCGCGCGCATCCGGCCCCAGCGCCAGCAGGTCGAGGATCCGGGCGGAGGCGTCCGGCATCACCGGCTGGGTCAGGATCGCCAGATGGCGGATCGTCTCGGCCAGCACATACAGAACGGTGGCCATGCGCGCCGGGTCGGTCTTCTTCAGCGCCCACGGGGCCTGTTCGTCGACATAGCGGTTGGCGTCGCCGACCACGGCCCAGATGGCGTCCAGCGCCTTGTGGAAGGCCTGCGCCCTGATCTCCGCCCGTACCACGTCGAGCAGGCCGTAGGCCGGGCCGAGCAGGGCGTTGTCCGCTTCGGTGAATTCGCCCGGCGTCGGCACGGCGGCGCCGCAGTTCTTGCCGATCATCGACAGGACGCGCTGCACCAGATTGCCGTAATCGTTGGCGAGGTTGCCGTTGATCCGGTTGACCATCTGCTTGTGCGAGAAGTCGCCGTCATTGCCGAACGGCACTTCGCGCAGCAGGAAATAGCGGGTCTGGTCGAGGCCGTAGGTGTTGACCAGCGTCTCCGGGGCGATGACGTTGCCGAGAGACTTCGACATCTTCTGGCCTTCGATCGTCCACCAGCCATGGGCGAACACACGGCGGGGCGGCTGCAGGCCGGCGGCCATCAGGAAGGCCGGCCAGTAGACGGCGTGGAAGCGCAGGATGTCCTTGCCGACCATGTGCAGGTCGGCCGGCCAATACTTGGCATAGTCGCCGGTGGTGTCGGGATAGCCGACGGCGGTGATGTAGTTCGCCAGCGCGTCGAGCCAGACATACATGATGTGGGCGTCGTCGCCCGGCACCGGGATGCCCCACTTGAAGGTGGTGCGGCTGACCGACAAATCCTTCAGGCCCGACTTGACGAAGGACATCACCTCGTTGCGCTTGCCGGCCGGGGCGATGAAGTCGGGGTTCTGCTCATAGAACTCGATCAGCCGGTCCTGCCAGGCCGAGAGCTTGAAGAAGTAGGACGGCTCCTCGACCCACTCGCACTCGGCACCGGTCGGGGCGATCTTCTTGCCCTCGCCGTTGGTGGTCAGCTCGTCCTCGCCATAGAAGGCTTCGTCGCGAACCGAATACCAGCCGGCGTAGGATCCGAGGTAAATCTCGCCCTTGTCCTTCAGCACCGTCCACAGCGCCTGCACCGACTTGACGTGGCGCGGCTCGGTGGTGCGGATGAAGTCGTCGTTGGAATAGTTCATCAGCGAGACGAGATCGCGGAAGTTCTGCGACACCCGGTCGGTAAATTCCTGCGGCGCGATTCCGGCCTTCTCCGCCGACTTCTCAACCTTCTGGCCGTGCTCGTCGGTGCCGGTCAGGAACTTCACGTCATAGCCGTCGAGGCGCATGAACCGGGCGAGGACGTCGCAGGCAAGCGTCGTGTACGCGTGGCCGATGTGCGGCACGTCGTTCACGTAATAGATCGGCGTCGTCAGGTAGAAGGTCTTCGGCCCGGCCATTTGCGGCACTTTCTTTCAAGTCAGGGTCAACCGGCAGGTTCTGAAATAACGCTAGGCGGCTGCCGTTTCCAGCGCCGACAGGGCGTTCAGGACCACCTGCTTGCGGTCCAGGTTTGCGGATTCCGCGCGCGCGAAAAGACGCTGAACCTTTTCCCACACCTCCACCCAACGTTCAAGACCGCGGGCGTTGGCCAACCGGGTCATCAGGGCGGCCTCGCCCGGCACCACCTCCGCCGGCCAGGAGCCGCGGGCGAGCGAGCGGGCGAAGCGGGCGAGCCACCAGACCAGCAGCTCGGTCGCCGTCTCGAACATCCCGTCGTCCTGTTTGCGGGTCAGCTTGTCGCCGAAGGCGTGCGCCGCGACGATGTCGATGCGCGGCAGGTCGGACAGCAGCCCGATCATCTCACGGTAGAGCGCCAGACCGCCGGCATCGGCCAGATCGATGGCGCGGCCGACGCTGCCCTCCGACAGCCGGGCCAGCGCCGGGCGGTCGTCGGCGGCGATGTCGGGCCGGTGCTGCCCCAGCAGGTCGATCACCGTGTCCTCCGCCAGCGGCTTCAGCGTCAGCTTGCGGCAGCGCGAGCGGATGGTCGGCAGCATGCCGCCGGGATTGTCGCTGACCAGCAGCAGCAGGGCGCCGGGCGGCGGCTCCTCCAGGATCTTCAGGATGGCGTTCAGGCCGCTCAGGTTCATGCGGTCGGCGCCGTCGATCACCGCGACGCGCCAGCCGCCTTCCGCCGAGGTGCGGCGCAGGAAGGGGCCGATCCTGCGCACGTCATCGACGGCGATGTCGCGCTTCAGCCGGCCCTTCTTCTCGTCGCGCTGGCGTTCGATGGTCAGCAGGTCGGCATGGCCGCCCGACGCCACCCGGCGGAACACCGGATGGTCGGGGCCGATGTGCAGCGACGTGACCGGAGCCGCTCCACCGAACAGGCTGTCGCCCGGCGGGTCCTGCGCCAGGACGAAGCGGGCGAAGCGGAAGGCCAGCGTCGCCTTGCCGATCCCCGGCGTGCCGCCGATCAGCCAGGCATGCGGCAACCGGCCGGAGTTCCAGGCCTCCAGCAGCAGCCGTTCCGCCTCCTCATGCCCGACGAGGTCGGGATTGCGCCTGGGTGCCAGCGCTTCTTCCGTGGCGGGAACCGCCGGGGCAGGGGGGCGCGCCTTGCTCACGACGCCTGACCCGGGGCCAGTTCCAGCCGGCCGGCAACGGCGTCCCGGATGCGCGCCTGCACGGTATCGAGGTCGGCGTCGGCATCCACCACCGCGCAGCGCTCCGGTTCCCGCCGGGCGATGTCGAGGAAGCCGTCGCGCAGCCGCTGGTGAAAGCCGATGTCCATCCGCTCATAGCGGTCCTCACCGCCATGACGCGACGCGGCACGGCGCAGGCCCATCTTCACGTCGATGTCGAGGATCAGCGTCAGGTCGGGCCGGAACTCGCCCAGCGCCGCCCGTTGCAAGGTCTCCACCAACTCGCGCCCCAGCCCCAGCCCGTAGCCCTGATAGGCCATGGTGCTGTCGAAGAAGCGGTCGCACAGCACCCACTTTCCCTCTTCCAGCGCCGGCCACACCGTGCGTTCCAGATGGTCGCGGCGGGCGGCGGTGTGCAGCAGCGCTTCCGTCACCGGGCTCCAGCGGCCGGTCTCGCCGGTCACCAGCAGGCCGCGGATTTCCTCGGCTCCCGGCGACCCGCCCGGCTCGCGCGTCGTCTCCACCTTGATGCCGCGGGCACGCAGGGACTCGGCCAGACGGCGCAGCTGCGTCGATTTGCCGGCCCCTTCGCCGCCTTCCAGCGTGATGAAGCGGCCACGAGCGGCAGGGGCGGAGGCGGTCGGCATCGTCGTCACGGTCACAGGCTGTTGCCGAAGACGAGATACTTGGCGGCGGCGAAGGCGCGGCCGACGAAGCCGGCCTTCGGCACGTCCTGCGCAGCCACCACCGGCACCTCCTTGCCCGGGAAGCCGGGGGCGGAGATCACCAGCTTGCCGACGGTGTCGCCTTTCTTGATCGGCGCGGCGACCGGGGCGCTGCTGACCAGCGACACCTTCATGCCCGGGCGGTCGGCACGGGCCATCGTGACGCTCAGGTTCTGCGGCACGGTGACCGGAACCATGTCCTGCTCGCCCAACCACACCGGCACCTGCTCGATCGTCTCGCCGCCCCTGTAGAGGGTGTAGGAGGCGAATTCGCGGAAGCCCCATTCGATCAGCCGCGCCGATTCGTCGGCGCGCGCCTGCATGCTGGGCAGGCCGTTGACCACCAGCAGCAGCCGGCGCCCCTCGCGCTCGCCCGATGCGGTCAGGCCGTAACCGCCGGCGTCGGTGTGGCCGGTCTTAAGCCCGTCGACGTTCATGTTGCGGTAGAGCAGCGGGTTGCGGTTGCCCTGGGTGATGCCGTGATACTTGAACTCCCGGATCGAATCGTACTTGTAGAATTCGGGGAAGTCCTTGATCAGCCGTTCCGCCAGGATCGCCAGATCGCGGGCGGTCATGTAGTGGTTGGGGTCGGGCCAACCGGTCGCATTGGCGAAGTTGCTGTTCTTCAGCCCCAACTCCTTCGCGCGCTTGGTGGCCTGTTCGGCGAAGGACTGCTCCGACCCGGCCAGCCCCTCTGCCAGCACGATGCAGGCGTCGTTGCCGGACTGGACGATCATGCCCTTCAGCAGGTCATCGACCTTGATGTTGTTGTGAAGCTCCACGAACATCTTGGAGCCCTGCATCCGCCAGGCCCGTTCGCTGACCGGCAGGGTGCTCTCCAGCGTCAGGCGGCCGCCCTTGATCGCCTCGAACACCATGTAGGCGGTCATGATCTTGCTCATCGACGAGGGCGCCATCCGCTCGTCGGCATTCTTCTCGAACAGCACGGTGTCGGAAGTCAGATCGACCAGGATTGCCTGCTTGGCGATGGTGTCGAGGGTCGCGGCCTGGACCGGGACCGAGGTGAAGCCGGCGCCAATCGTGGCCCCGGCCATCGCGATTCCGGCCGCAACAGCAACGGAACGGCCGAAAACGGCGCAGAGACGGACGGCAACAGCGTTCATGGCAACAATCCTCCAAGGGCACTCGGTACAGGCATTGGGTCACTGGCGCTCGGGAAGAGCGGTCGCGGTAGAAGTCGGGTGGCCGGATCAATCCACCACGATTTTGGCCTCCGTAAGGCCGGCCTGGATGATCTGGTTCAGCAGGCTGTCGGCACGGTCGACGCTGTCCAGCGGTCCGACGCGGACGCGGTGCAGGGTCATGCCGGCCGACCTCGTCTGGCTGACGCTGGCGCGCTGGCCGATGGAGGACAGGCGGGCGCGGGCCTTCGCCACATTCTCCTCGCTGCCGAAGGCGCCGACCTGCACATAGATGGCCTCCTGCGCCTTCACCGGCAATTGCGCCACCACCGGTGCGGGCACGAAGCGGCCTTCCGCCATGCTGCCGGCGACGGTGGTCGGCGGCGGGATCGGGGTGCCGACCACCGCCGGGCGGGCGGCGCCGGTGGAGGGAGCAACGGCAGCCGCCAGCGTCGTCGCCGGTCCCGATGGTCCGCTCACCTCGATGCGGCCGCGCGGCGCGGCCTTCGGCGGCGGGCCGTCGATCTCGGCCAGCATCGGGGCGGGCGTGCCCTGGCGCGCGGCGGCGGCGATGGCGCGGCTTTCCTCCGCCAGGATCTGCACGCGCACCTTGGCGGTGCCGGGACCGTCGAAGCCCAGCAGCTGGGCGCCGCGGCGCGACATGTCGATGATGCGGCCGTTGGCGTAGGGGCCGCGGTCGTTGACGCGCACCACGATCGACCGGCCGTTGTCCAGGTTGGTGACCCGCACCAGACTCGGCATCGGCAGGGTCTTGTGCGCGGCGGTCAGCTCGTTCTGGTCGTAGATTTCGCCGTTGGCGGTGTTCTTCTCATGGAAGCCGGGGCCGTACCACGAGGCGATGCCCGTCTCGTCGTAGCTGTAGTCTTCCTTGGGATAATACCAGACGCCGTTGATCTGATAGGGCTTTCCCACCTTGTAGATGCCGCTGGTCGGCAGGCCCGAGCCGGTGCCTGCGGGCTTCTGCGCACAGGCGGCGAGCGTTGCCACGCCGACCAGCACGACGACCCTGCTCACCCCGCGCCAGCGACGCATCCGACAATTTCCTTCTTTCCCGACCCGGCCCCACCACCGGGGCGGCGGCACTCTAGCGGGTTGCCATCGCCGCGCCAATGCCTCGAACGCGGCGGCAGCGGATCGGGTCGAAAAGGTCACGGTACGCGCCCCGGCGACCGCCTTCGCCCATGGGTGCCATCCTGCTAAGCTCACGTCCGGACTGGCGGGCAGACCGCAGACGACAGGACCGATCCATGGATCAGACGCAGGACAGAATCCCGGTCGTCATCGCCAGCATAGCCTGGATCGGGCTCGCCATTCCCGGCCTCTTCTTCGCCATGGTCGGCTTCCTCGGCATCGGCTTCAGCAACGGCGGCGCCGACGCGGTGATGCTTGGCGGGTTCCTGATTTTGTTTCCGGTCCTGGCGGTCGGATCGGTCATCGCCTGCTGGCTTCTCCGTGCCGCCGGCCGGCATCAGGCGGCCCGGATCGCCATCGTCATCCCGGCCTTTCCCGCCCTCGTCGAGATCGCGCTGATGATCAAGATGATGTGACGTCCGGCATCAGGGAGCCGGGAAGAGGCTGTCGGTGCGGCCCATCAGCCGATAGGCGGTCAGCCCGATCCACTCCCGCACCGCATCGTCCAGGATCACCAGATTCTGCCCGAACTCGAAGCGCAGCCAGGGCGTGGCGTCGTGCCTGGTGCGGTAATCGACGGGGTAGGGGATCACCTCCCACCCGATGGAGCGGAAGATGCCGACCGACCGCGGCATGTGCATCGCCGAAGTGACGAGGATCCAGCGTTCGCCCGGTTGCGGCTTGACCATTCCCTTGCTGAAGACGGCGTTCTCCCAGGTGTTGCGGGATTCGGCCTCGTAGAGCACGCGGTCGGCGGGGATACCGGCCTGGGCCAGGGCGGCGCGGGCGGTGATATCCTCCTTCAGATCCGGCGCCAGCAGCCGGCCCGACCCGCCGGTGAAGACGGCCTTGGCCTCCGGATGGCGGCGGACGAGATCGGCGAAGCCCAGGATCCGCTCGGCCGCCTCGTTCAGCGAGGGATCGCCGCGGTCGACGGTGATCGGCGGATTGACGGCGCCGCCCAGCATGATGATGCCGTCGATCCGCCCTTCCGGCTCCACCCGCGGGAAGCGGTTCTCCAGCGGCACGGCGACCAGCGCGCCCAGCCCGGTGTACATGATCAGCAGAAGCAGAACCGCCGCCAGCGTGACCAGCCGCCGCCCGGCGCGCTGCCAGCGCCGCGTCCGCCACAGCAGTGCGCCCAGCGCCACCGCGAGGACCAGCGCGTTGCCGGGCGCGAAGATACCCCATAGCAGCTTCGACAGGACGAAGGACAAGACCGGCATGCTCACGATGGTGGACGGGAAGGGCGGAGCATAAGCGGGGCGGTCCGGGCGGAGCAATGGCGCTCCCTCTCCCGCCCCAAATCCCCCTCTCCCCTGGGGGGAGAGGGGACTTCAGGCGTTCTACCCCCGCCAATATCCCCACACCGATGCCGGCGGCAGATTTCGCAGCGTGAAGCCCAACCGCTCGCCGCTCAGCCCCAGCGCTTCGCGGTTCAGCGGCGAGTGCGGCATGAAGCTGTAGAGCAGGAAGCGCCCGCCCGGCCGCAGGATGCGGAAGGTGGCGTCCAGCACCTCGCGCTGGAACTCCAGCGGGAAGGTGATCATCGGGATGCCGATCACCACGGTGCCGACCTTGCCGCACAGTGTCTCGCCCAGCAGCCCCGGCGCCTTGCGGCAGTCGTCGACGATCACGGTGACGTCCGGGCAGCGCGCGCGCAGGTGGCGGGCGAGGTCCTGGTCGATCTCGAAGCTGTAGAGCCGGTCGGCTGGAATGCCGGCCTCCAGCATCGCCTTGGTGATCGGCCCGGTGCCGCCGCCGAACTCCACCACCACCTCGTCCGCCTCGCGGCGGATCTCGCGGGTGATCCTCCGGCGCAGGGCGGGGGAGGATGGGGCGATGGAGCCCATCGCCCGGGGGTCCGCCAGCCAGCGGCGGAAGAACAGCCAGGATTCGGAAAGCGGGGCGGGTGCAGCGTCGGTATATTCGGTCACTGGCGGAGCCTCCCTGGATCGGGCCAGCCCTCGCCGAGGGTTCCGGCGGCTGCCCCTATTGCAGAGTTGCTGCCAGAAGTTGATGACCTGCGTATGACAGGCTGCTCGCCACCAGCGTCAAAAACACCAGCGCCGCCGCGGTCAGCCCCAGTCCGATGCCGATGGCGCCGCCGTCGCGCTCGATCAGCCCCAGCGAGATCAGCACCAGCGCGAAGCCCGGCAGCCAGCCGGTCAGCGGCAGCGGCACGATGCAGGTCAGCGTCAGGATGAACAGCAGCAGTCCGAACCAGCGTTCCTGGTCGATGCGGGCGAGGCGGTGCAGGCGCGGCTTCAGCATGCGCTCGATCCACACCAGCCGCGGCATGGCGGCGTCCAGCGTGCGGGCCGCCAGCCGGGTGCCGATGGAGCGCCGCAGCAGCCAGTCCGGCAGTCCCGCCCCGCGCCGGCCGAAGGCGAGCTGGGCGGTGTAGAGCACGATCGGCAGGTCGAACAGGCAGGACACGCCGAGCGGCACCGGCGCGATGGTCGGCAGCGACAGGGCCAGCAGGATGGTACCCAGCGACCGGTCGCCCAGCGCCCGGATCAGGTCGCCCAGCGTGACCCGGCCGGACGGCAGGTTGGCGCGGAAGCGGGCCAGCACGTCGGACGTGCGTTCCTCCTCCGCCGCGTCGCAGGGAACGGGCAGGGCGATGGTCCCGTCATGCTCCATTTCCGCCCGCTCCATCTCCGCCTGACCGTTGGCGCCGGAGCTGTCGATGTGCCGGCGGGCGTTCAAACGCCGGCCTCCGCCGCGGCGCTCTCGTAGAGTTCGAGTGCCTCCAGCCAGGTTTCCTCGGCGGTCGCCAGCTTCTTCTCCACCGTGCCCAGGTCGATCTGCAGCTTGGTCAGCTTGTCCGACGGGCCGGTGTAGAGCGCCGGGTCGGCCATCTTCGCCTCGATCTTGCGCTTCTCCTCGCTCAGCTTGGTCACCAGCGCCTCGGCGTCGGTCGCCTTGCGCTTCAGCGGGGCGAGAGCGGTGCGCGCCTCGGCGGCGGCCCGGCGCTGGTCCTTCTTGTTCGGCCCGGCGTCACGCTCGGTACCGCCCTTGGCGCCATCGTTTTTTGCTGCCGCCCGTTCCGCCTTGGCGCGGTCGAGCAGATAGCGGCGGTAGTCGTCCAGATCGCCGTCATAGGCCTGCACCGTGCCGTCGGCGACCAGCAGCAGCCGGTCCACCGTCATTTCGATCAGGTGGGGATCGTGGCTGATGATGATGACCGCGCCGGGAAAGTCGTTGATCGCCTCGATCAGGGCTTCGCGGCTGTCGATGTCCAGATGGTTGGTCGGTTCGTCGAGCATCAGGATGTGCGGGACTTCCCGGCTCATCAGCGCCAGCAGCAGCCGGGCCTTCTCGCCGCCCGACAGGCTGGCGATCTTGGTCTCCGCCTTGACCTGGGGGAAGCCGAAGCGGCCGAGATGGGCGCGCACCTTCTCCTCCAGCGCCAGCGGCATGATGCGCTGGGTCTGCTGGATCGGCGTCAGCGACAGGTCCAGTTCCTCGGATTGGTGCTGGGCGAAATAGCCGATGCGCAGCTTGGACGGCCGCCGCATCTCGCCGGCCATCGGCTGCAAGCGGTTGGCCAGCAGCTTGACCAGCGTCGACTTGCCGTTGCCGTTGGCGCCCAGCAGGCCGATGCGGTCCTCCATGTCGATGCGCAGGTTGACGCGCCGCAGGATCACCTTGTCGCCATAGCCGATGCTGACCCCTTCCAGCGCGATCAGCGGCGGCGGCAGCTCGTCCGGATGCGGGAAGTTGAAGACGACCTCCGGATCGTCCTCCATCAGCGTGATCGACTCCATCTTCTCCAGCAGCTTCAGGCGGCTCTGCGCCTGACGGGCCTTGCTGGCCTTGAAGCGGAAGCGGTCGACATAGGCCATCATGTGCTTGCGCCGCGCGTCCTGCTTGGCCGCCATCGAGGCCAGCCGTTCCTGGTTGGCGCGACGCTGCGCCAGGAACTGGTCGTAATTGCCGCTGTAGGTGACGAGCTTGCCCTGGTCGATGTGGATCGTCGTCGTCGGCACCGCGTTCAGCAGCTCGCGGTCGTGGCTGACCAGCAGGATGGTGTGCGGGTAGTTCTTCAGATAGCCCTCGAGCCAGATGGTCGCCTCGAGGTCGAGATGGTTGGTCGGCTCGTCCAGCAGCAGCAGGTCGGGGCGGGAGAACAGCACGCCGGCCAGCGCGACGCGCATGCGCCAGCCGCCGGAGAAATCCGAGCAGGGCCGCTGTTGCGCTTCGGCATCGAAACCCAGGCCCGACAGCACCTGTGCGGCGCGCGACGGGGCGGAATGCGCCTCGATGTCGGCGAGGCGGGCATGGATTTCGCCGATGCGCATCGGATCGGTCGCCGTCTCGGCCTCCGCCAGCAGGGCGGTACGTTCGGTGTCGGCGGCCAGCACGGCGTCGATCAGCGTGGTCGGGCCGCTGGGGGCCTCCTGCGCCACCATGCCCATCCGCATGCCGGCCGGCAGGGTGACGGCGCCGGCATCGGTCTGCAGCTGGCCCGCGATCAGCTTTAGCAGGGTCGATTTCCCGGTGCCGTTGCGTCCGACCAGCGCCACGCGGTGCCCCTTGGGCACGACGGCGGTCGCATGGTCGAACAACACTCGGCCGCCGAAGCGGAAGGTCAGGTCATTGATGTGCAGCATAGCGCGGAGGATGTAGCACGCGGGGGCGCCGATTTGAAGCGGGGCAGGGTGGATGGCCCGCGAATGGCACGGCTTTGTCCCGCGCGGGACCGCCAGAATGCCGCTGGAATGCCGCCATTGCGGCCGGCCATAGCCCGCCCGGTTTGTTTGAACACGACCATTTCGGAGAATGGAACCGCCACGCCGCTTTTTTTAATTGAACGACCAATCAATAAAAATGAAGCTGGGTCACTGAAGCGAAATTGCTGAACTCCAATCCACTCGGAACCCGGAATCTAGGGAGAGGGGACATGACGCGGTTCGGACGGCAGGCCCATTACATCAACGGTCGTCCCGCTGAAGGCGAGGGGGCGGAGCGCTTCGCCACCGTCAATCCGGCGACCGGCGAAACGCTGGCCGAGGTCGCGCAGGCGACATCCGCCGATGTGGACCGCGCCGTCGACAGCGCCCGCGCCGGACAGGCGGTGTGGGCGGCGATGACGGCGATGGAGCGGTCGCGGGTGCTGCGCCGGGCAGTATCGCTGCTGCGCGAGCGCAACGACGCCCTGGCGGAAATCGAAACGCTCGACACCGGCAAGCCGCTGAGCGAGACGCGCGCGGTCGACATCGCCACCGGCGCCGACGTGCTGGAATATTACGCCGGCCTCGCGCCCGCGCTGGAAGGCCGCCAGATCCCGCTGCGCCCGACCTCCTTCGTCTACACCCGGCGCGAGCCGCTGGGGGTGGTGGCCGGGATCGGCGCCTGGAACTACCCGATCCAGATCGCGCTGTGGAAATCGGCTCCGGCGCTGGCCGCCGGCAACGCCATGATCTTCAAGCCGAGCGAGGTGACGCCGCTGACCGCCCTGCATCTGGCGGCGATCTACAGCGAGGCCGGGCTGCCCGACGGCGTGTTCAACGTCGTCCAGGGCGACGGCCGGGTCGGCGCCATGCTCGCCGCCCATCCCGGCATCGAGAAGCTGTCCTTCACCGGCGGGGTGGAGACCGGCAAGCGGGTGATGGCGGCGGCCGGCGGCTCGACGCTGAAGGACGTGACGATGGAGCTGGGCGGGAAATCGCCGCTGATCGTTTTTGCCGATGCCGACCTCGACCGCGCCGCCGACATCGCCATGATGGCGAACTTCTACAGCTCGGGTCAGGTCTGCACCAACGGCACCCGCGTCTTCGTCCACCGCAGCATCGCGGCGGCCTTCGAGGAGCGTCTGCTGACCCGCGTGCGCCGCATCCGCATGGGCGATCCGCTCGATCCCGACACCAATTTCGGTCCGCTCGCCAGCTTCCCCCACCGCGACAAGGTGCTGCGTTGCATCGAGGCCGGCAAGGCGGAGGGGGCGCGGCTGCTGGCCGGCGGCGGCGTGCCGGAGGGGGCCGCCTTCGCGCGCGGCGCCTATGTCGAGCCGACCGTCTTCACCGATTGCCATGACGGCATGTCCATCGTGCGCGAAGAGATCTTCGGCCCGGTCCTGTCGATCTTGACCTTCGACGACGAGGAGGAGGTCGTGACCCGCGCCAACGCCACCAGCTACGGCCTCGCCGCCGGGCTGGTCACCGACGATCTGGCCCGCGCTCACCGGGTGATCCACCGGCTGGAAGCCGGCATCTGCTGGATCAACGCCTGGGGTGAATCGCCGCCGGAGATGCCGGTCGGCGGCTACAAGCAGTCGGGCATCGGCCGCGAAAACGGGGTCGAGACACTCGACCACTATACCCGCCTCAAGTCGGTCCAGGTCGAGTTGGGCCCCTACGCCTCGGTGTTCTGAGTCCGTCTTTCAGGGAAGCCCGCTTTTCAAAGAAGGGGTGTTCGATGTCGAATCAACCGACCTCCGGTGCCGCTGCGCCGGAGAACGGCACCGCCATGCCTTCCATCGCCCAGGCGGTTCGCGAGTATGACTACATCATCGTCGGCGCCGGCTCGGCGGGCAACGTGCTGGCCTGCCGCCTGACCGAGGATGCCGGCGTCAGTGTCCTGCTGCTGGAGGCCGGTGGACCCGACCACCGGCTGGACTACCGCACCCAGATGCCGGCGGCGCTGGCCTTCCCGCTCCAGGGCCGCCGCTACAACTGGGCCTACGAGACCGAACCCGAACCGCACATGGACAACCGCCGGATGGAGTGCGGGCGCGGCAAGGGTCTGGGCGGCTCGTCGCTCATCAACGGCATGTGCTACATCCGCGGCAATGCGCTGGACTATGACGGCTGGGCCGAGTTGCCGGGTCTGGAGGACTGGAGCTATCTCGACTGCCTGCCCTATTTCCGCAAGTCCGAGACGCGCGACGCCGGCGCCAACGCCTATCACGGCGGCGACGGCCCGCTGTTCGTCACCACCGCCAAGCCGGGCGTCAATCCGCTCTACGAGGCGATGGTGGAGGCGGGGGCGCAGGCCGGCTATGGCCGCACCGACGATCTGAACGGCTACCGCCAGGAGGGCTTCGGCCCGATGGACCGCACGGTGACGGCGCGGGGGCGGCGGTGCAGCACCGCCCGAGGCTATCTCGACCGGGCGCGGGAGCGGCCGGGGCTGACCATCGCCACCCATGCGCTGACCGACCGCATCCTGTTCGACGGGCGCCGCGCCGTCGGCGTCGCCTATCTGCGCAACGGCACGCCGGTGACGGCGCGGGCGCGGCGGGAGGTGCTGCTGTGCGCCGGGGCCATCGCCTCGCCGGCGATCCTGCAACGGTCGGGGGTGGGACCGTCGCCGCTGCTGCGCGAACTGGGGGTGGAGACGGTGATCGACCTGCCGGGGATCGGCGGCGATCTCCAGGACCATCTGGAGATGTACATCCAGTATCACTGCCGCGAGCCGGTCTCGCTCTATCCCGCGCTGAAATGGTGGAACCAGCCGGCGATCGGCGCCGAATGGCTGTTCCTGGGCACCGGCATCGGCGCCAGCAACCAGTTCGAGGCCGGCGGCTTCATCCGAACCGGCGACGACGTGCCCTGGCCCAACATCCAGTATCACTTCCTTCCCGTCGCCATCAGCTACAACGGCACCAACGCGGTGGAGGCGCACGGCTTCCAGGCCCATGTCGGCTCGATGCGATCGCCCAGCAAGGGGCGCGTCCATGCCCGCTCGCGCGATCCGGGACAGGCGCCGAGCATCCTGTTCAACTACATGGCCGATCCGCAGGATTGGCAGGAGTTCCGCGCCGGCATCCGCATCACCCGCGACATCATGCGCCAGCGCGCCTTGGCCCCCTACCGCGGGGAAGAGATCAGCCCCGGCGCACACTGCGTCACCGACGCCGACCTCGACGCCTTCGTCCGGCACCACGCCGAGACCGCCTACCACCCCTGTGGCACCTGCCGGATGGGGACCGACGACGGCGCCGTGGTCGACGGCCAGGGCCGCGTGCATGGTCTGGAGGGGTTGCGCGTCATCGACGCCTCGATCATGCCGCGCATCATCACCGGCAATCTGAACGCGCCCACCATCATGATGGCGGAGAAGCTGGCCGACGCGGTGCGCGGCCGTCCGCCGCTGCCGCGCGCCGACGTCCCCTATTACGTCGCCGACGCGGCCCTGACGCAGAAGGAGATGCAGAAGGACCAGCGGCGGCGGGCCTGAGATCCGAGCGTCCAGACCCGCTCCCCCGCACAGCGGGAACGACAACGACAACCACAAGCAAGGAGAACAGGGACATGGCCAAGACATTCGGGAAATTCTCTGCCGGTAAATTCTCCGTCGCCAAAATCTCCACCCTCGCCGTCGGCCTGATGCTGGCGGTCGGGACCGCCGCCATGCCGGCGGGGACGGCGCAGGCCGCCGATCCGGCATCCTGCAAGGCGGTGCGGTTCGGCGACGTGGGGTGGACCGACATCGCGGCGACGACGGCGCTCGCCTCCGTCACGCTGGAGGCGCTGGGCTACAAGCCGACCACCAGCGTCTCGTCGGTGCCGGTCGTCTATCTCGGGTTGAAGACCAAGTCGCTGGACGTGTTCCTGGGCAACTGGATGCCCACCATGGAGACCTTCATCAAGCCGGTGCTGGAGGACGGCTCGGTCGAGGTGACGCGCGTCAACCTGGAGGGCGCCAAATACACGCTGGCCGTTCCCACCTACGCCGCCGAGGCGGGGCTGAAGAGCTTCAAGGATCTGGCGAAGTTCAAGGACAAGCTGGACGGCAAGATCTACGGCATCGAGGCCGGCAACGACGGCAATCTGATCATCGAGAAGATGCTGAAGGCCGACGCCTTCGGGCTGAAGGACTTCAAGATGGTGGAGTCCAGCGAGGCCGGCATGCTGGCCGAGGTCAAGCGTGCGGTCCGCGCCAAGAAGTGGATCGCCTTCCTCGGCTGGGCGCCGCATCCGATGAACAAGACGATGGACATCACCTATCTGGCCGACGGCGACGACTGGTTCGGCCCGAATTTCGGCGGCGCCACCGTCAGCACCAACGTGCGCAAGGGCTACGCCGCCGAATGCCCGAACATCGGCAGGTTCCTGTCCAATCTGGTCTTCACCGTGGACATGGAGAATTCGGTGATGGACGGCATCATGAACGGTGGCCGCAAGCCGGAAGCGGTTGCGGCCGACTGGCTGAAGAAGAATCCCGCCGTCCTGAAGACGTGGCTTTCCGGCGTCACCACGCTGGACGGCAAGGATGGTCTTGCCGCCGCGCAGGCCAAGCTGGGCGCGGCCAAGTCATGACCTGACACCCCTTTCCAAGCAGCCTCCTCGACTCCGGCCGCGGCGGGATGCCGTCACGGCCGGATTTTTTTGGAGCGCCCCCTTTCGCAGAGGCCGGCCCGCCCCAACGAACGCCTTGCCGCGCCGCGAAAGCGCCTCTATAAAGCCGCCCATCCGGCGCCCCGGTCTTCCGGCGGCGCCTGCGTGTTTTTCAATTGGCGAAAAGCCCCATTCCCGCAGGAGTCACCACCATGGCCGTCGAACGGACCCTCTCGATCATCAAGCCCGATGCCACCCGCCGCAACCTGACCGGCAAGATCAACGCCAAGTTCGAAGACGGCGGCCTGCGCATCGTTGCCCAGAAGCGCGTCCAGCTGTCGAAGGCCCAGGCCGAGCAGTTCTACGGCGTGCACCGCGAGCGTCCGTTCTTCAACGATCTGGTCTCCTTCATGATCTCCGGCCCGGTGGTCCTGCAGGTTCTGGAAGGCGAGAACGCCATCGCCCGCAACCGCGAGATCATGGGCGCCACCAACCCGGCCAACGCCGCCGAGGGCACCATCCGCAAGGAGTTCGCCGAGTCGATCGAGGCCAACTCGGTCCACGGTTCGGATGCCGCGGAGACCGCCGCCCAGGAGATCGCCTTCTTCTTCGCCGGCATCGAGCTGGTGGGCTGATCCCGCAGGCTTGACCTTCCGTCAGGCCTGCCGAAAGGGCCGCCCCCGCGAGGGGGCGGCCCTTTTTGCGTTTTGCGTCGGGGTCTGGCAGTATCGGGAACCGTGAACCTTTTGCCCCGCAGATGCCGGGGTCGATCCCGACAGGAGTTGCCCGCGATGGAATCCCAATCCGCAAAGCCGATCATCGCGGCGCTGCTGCAACCGCTGCCGGTGCTGACCCAGCCCCAGGCCCGCAACGACCTGTCCGACGAATCCGTGGTGCGGCTGCTGGTCCGCCAGTTCATCGACCTCAGCCTGGACGCCTTCAACCAGGTGCTCCAGGGCAAGCTGGACCAGGACGAGGCGGTCGACGCCATCAACCGTCAGGCCACCGCGCTCAACTCCGTCTTCCTCGGCACCAGCGGCTTCGAGACCGTCGTCACCCACCCCTGGAACTCGCCGGAGCAGCTCGGCGCCTTCCTGAAGGACGTGGTCGCGCTGGAGTATCCGGAAGACGACTGCGTCCGCGCCATGCTGATCCATCTGGCGACCCAGCTGATGCATGCCCTGCGCCTGCCCGACGAGGACCGCAACGAGGAGGTGGAGGCGCTGACGCTGGATGCCGCCGACCTGCTGCTGGGCCGTGCCCCGGAAGACGACGGCGAGATCGACATCGACATCGACGTCTGAAAGCCCCTCCCGGAGGCGGGAGAGGGCCGGCGTCAATCATCCCGCCGGGTTCAGGTTCACCTCGATCAGCACCGTATCCTCGACGAAATCGGCGCTGTGCCAGGCGCCGGGGTCGAAACGGATGACCATGCCCGGCCGCAGGTCCACCGGGCCCGCTTCGCAGGTCAGCAGGGCGCGGCCCTCCACGACGATGACGAACTGTTCGTGAGGATGGTCGTGGCGCGGGGCCGACGTGCCGGCCTTGATGATGATGTGCTTCAGCGACGCGCCCGTGCCGGGAAAGCCGCGCCGCTCGACCCCGTCGGTGGCCTGGGCCGGAAGGTCGCTCCAGGTGATCACGTCGGCTTTCTTGTCGGCGGACATGGCAGGATCCTTATCTGATCACGAACGGGCATTGCGGAAAACGGGCGCCAACCGGTTCTTACGTGCGCCGGCAGGATCCGGATCTGCCGGCGCACGCGGCCGCCGCTTCAGGCTGTCGCACCTGTGCGAAAGCTTAGCTACTAAACCTACTGTTAACGCCTGACCGCCTAAGACGGGACGTCCCGGTGCTGATGGCGCCGGACGATCACCCCTTCCGGCACCCTTTTGGACCGACGGAGGCCCTGTGGGCGTTGCAGGCACCGACCGACCGCTTCGCACCACGGGTGCTGCTGCGGCCGCCGCCGCGGGCACCATGGCGGGTGCCGCTCAACCGCTGTCGGGGCGCTCCCGCCTCTCCGCTTCGCTCCCAGGCCTTCTCGCCGGACTGACCGGCATCGGCACCCTTGCGGGGCTGTTCTCAACCGGGCAGGCCGGCTGGCCGGTCGCCGGCGCGCTGGCCGCCGCCTCCGGCCTCGCCCTGTGGAGCGCCCGGCGCGCCGGGACCGCCGCCGGCGCGCTGGCCCGCTCCGACGCCGCCCTGCGGCAGGCGCAGGACGAGCTGGAGGGGGTGAGCGTCCGCTCCCGCGACTTCGCCGCCGTGACGCCCGGCTGGTTCTGGGAAACCGGGTCGGACCACCGTTACCTGTCGCTGTCCGGCGGGTTGACCACCCTGCTGGGCTGCGATCCGCGGACGGTGTTCGGCGATTCGCTTCTCGATCTCGGGCTGCTGGTCGCCGACGAGGCGACCTGGGCCGAATACCGCGCCGACATCGAGGCCGGCCGGCCCTTCCAGGAACTGGAGGTGAGCTTTGCGGGGGTGGACGGCCGCGACCTCGTGCTGCGGCTCAACGCCGTGCCGGTGCGCGGTTCCGACGGCCGCTTCCGCGGCTATCGCGGCTGCGGAGTCGACGCCACCGCCGAGACGCTGGCCCTGGTGGAGGCGCGCTTCATGCAGGCGGTGGTGCATGACGCCATCGACAGCGTGTCGGAAGGCTTCGTGCTGTTCAGCGCCGATGGGCAGCTGCTGATCTGCAACGAGCAGTACCGCCGCGCCTATCCCACCATCGCCGACATGCTGACCCCCGGCCGCAGCTTCGCGGAAATCCTGCGCGCCGCCGCCGAGCGCGGCGGCTACGAGGGGGAGGGCGACATCGGCGCCTGGGTGGAGCAGCGGCTGACCCGCCATCTCCAGCATTCCGCCCCGGTCGACGGCCGGCTGTCCGACGGGCGTTGGTACCGCATCAGCGAGCATGCCACCGGCACCGGCGGCGTGGTGAAGATCCTGATGGACATCACCGAGCTGAAGACGCGGGAGGAGGAGCTGGCCGGCCAGACCGCCCGGCTGGAGCAGACGGTCGGCGCCCTGCGCGAGAGCGAGCTGCGCTACCGCCAGCTGGTGGAGCTGGCTCCTTACGGCATCGTCATCTGGGACCGTTCCGCCATCCGTTTCGCCAATGGCGCCGCCGCTGCGATCCTGGGGGTGGCGGCCGACGCGCTGGAAGGTCGGCCGCTTGCCGGATTCCTGGAGGACGGCGGGGCGGGTGGCGAGGCGCTGGCCACAACGCTCGCCGCGGCTGCCGACGGCGAGGAGCGCCGGCTGGAATGCGATGCCCTGCGTCCGACCGGCGAGCGCCGCCGGCTGGAGGTCGCCGCCAGCCCGGCCGTCTATGCCGGCGGGCCGGCGGCTTTGCTGGTGCTGAACGACATCACCGACCGCCGCCGGGTGGAAGGCGAGCTTCAGCGCGCCCAGAAGATGGAGGCGGTGGGCCGCATGGCCGGCGGCATCGCCCATGAATTCAACAACATGCTGACCGCCATCGGCGGCTTCGCCCATCTGGCGGCGCGCAATCCGGCCGATCCCGAGCGTGTGCTGACCTGTGTGCAGGAGATCGCCAAGGCGTCCGAACGGGCGGCGGCGCTGACCGGCCAGCTTCTGGATTTCTCCCACCGCCGCGTCACCGACGAGCGCGAGGTGGTGGCCGTCGCTCCGCTGGTGCGTGACCTGCGCGTCTTCCTGAAACCGCTGCTCAGCGCCGGCATCGACGTGGCGATCCGGGCCGACGACGACACCGCCCATGCGCTCGTCAATCCGGTGACGCTGAATCAGGCCCTGCTGAACCTCGCGTTGAACGGGCGCGACGCCATGCCCGATGGCGGTACCCTGACCATCTCCCTGACGGCGGAGACCCCGGACGGCGCCTTCTTCGCCCGCCATGGCGGACTGAAACCGGGCCGTTATGTCGTGATCCGTGTCGCGGACCAGGGACCGGGCGTGCCGGCCGGGATCCGTGACCGCATCTGGGAACCGTTCTTCACCACCAAGGAGCCGGGCAAGGGCACCGGGCTCGGCCTGTGGATGGTCTACGGTACGGCGCAGCAGTCGGGCGGTGCGGTCGAACTGGAGGGGGAGGAGGGCCATGGCGCCACCTTCGCGCTCTATCTGCCCGCCGTTGAACCGCCTTCCGCGCCGGCCCGGCTCGATCCCCTGACCGTCGCGGAAGGGGAGTCGGCGGTCATCCTGCTGGTCGATGACGAGGAGTCGGTCCGCCGTTATCTCCGCCTCGTTCTGGAGGAGGCCGGCTGCACGGTGGTGGAGGCATCCGACGGGCAGGAGGCGCTGGAACGCTACGACGAGGCCGGCGGCCTGTTCGACGCGGTGGTCAGCGACGTGTCGATGCCGCGCATGAACGGGCTGGAGCTGGCCCGCGCGCTGGAGACCCGCAACCGGTTTCTGCCCATCCTGTTCCTTACCGGCTACGCCTCGCGAGAGACGGCGGCCGGGCTGACGGCGCAGGAGGGGCGGCAGATCGTGATGAAGCCGGTGGCGCCGGACCAGCTGCTGAGCGCGCTCCGCGACCTGCTGGCGGTGTGAGCGCGGCGATGGAGGCATTCCGCCACGACTCTCCGGCAACGGAACCGGCCGCTGACGAGGCGGAAGCGACGGCCCCGGCCGCCTGCCGCGAGCCGGCCGACTTCTACACCCCGGCCGGCCGTGATGGCGTCGGCCGCTTCTGCCGCCGCTTCCTCGACGAGAACGCGCTGACCGCGACGGAACTGCTGCACCACCCGCGCCACCAGACCGCGCTGTCCAACACCGCCACCTTCGTCGCCATCCTGACCCAGGTCGAGCGGGCGATGGACCGGAAAGGCGGCATCACCCCGCTGGTCAACGAGATCGCCCGGCTGACGCGCGAGCGGCTGAAGGAGAGCCCGCCGCCGGACTTTCTGCCCGATGCCTATCCCGGCGCGGCGGCGGAGCTGCTGTCGGTCGGCGGCTTCCTCGGCCGCTTCCTGCTCGACGCCGCCGTTACCCAGCACATCGCCGCCGGCCGCAGCTTCGCTGAAAAGGCGGAGGCGTTGCTGGCGCTGGCCGGGACCACCGAGCATCCGGACGCGTTGGCGCCGGTGGAGCGGCTGCTGGGCGAAATCCTGCTCAGCGACGCCGGCACCGCCTCCTGCGCGCGGGATGCGCCCTTCGCCACGCTGATCGATCTGATCGTGACGCTGATCGCCGCCGACCGGCCGATGCCGGACGACGCGCCGCCGGTGTTCCGCCGGCTGGACGTGCTGATGCGCCGGGTGCCGATGACCGGACTGCGCGATGCGCTGGCCGCCGCCTTCCGCCGCGAGATGGCGAAACCCGCCTGCTTCACCATCGCCAGCGCCGGCGACATGTACGGCATCGAGGCGGTGCAGCGCGAGATCCTGGCGCTGAGCGATCTGTCCGCCCGCCTGCGCGACCGCGAGGGCGCCTATGTCGGCGGCGCGCGGACCGAGGCGGCGCTGCAACGGCGCACCGCGCTGCTGGTCAACGAGGACACGGTCCCGGAGATCACCCGCGGCCGCAATTTCGTTCAGAAGCTGCGCATCCTGTTCGTGCTCCAGAAGATGCCGCTGTCGCCCACCGCGGCCAAGGCGGTGACCGATTACCTGAAGAGCTTCTTCGACAGCCGCGACTTCGCCGGCCGGCTGCTGGACTGCTGGAAGGACCGGAACGAGAAGCTGAAGGGGCTGGCCGAGGTGCAACGCATGGTGCTGTCCAGCGCCTTCGACGATGAGGAGCGGGAGTCCCTTGGCGGCCAGCTCGACGACATCCAGAACGCCTTCCTGCGGACCCAGCGTGTTCTGGCCCCGCTGATTCAGGCGAAGGACGACCCGCCGGCCGACAGCGTTCTCGACATTGTCCGGCTGGCGGGGGAGGGGGCGTTCTGCACCGGCAAGAGCCGTCTGGCGGTGGCCCGCGTGCTCTACCGTCACTGCCACCGGCCGCGCTTCGTCCGCCATGTCCTGCTGAACGCGCCGGGCCCGAAGGAGCGGGCGGCGCGCACCAGCTGGCTGCGCCAGTCACTGGGCATGGTCGGCGTGCCTTTCATCGACCTCGCCGCCCAGCGCGTCCTGGTGGTGGATGACGAATCGGGCCCGCGTGCCCTCGTCGTCTCCATCCTTCAGGAGCTCGGCATCGGCCATGTCGACACCGCCGCCGACGGGCAGGAGGCGCTGGAGCGGTTCCAGGCCGACGGCGCCGCCTATGACCTGATCGTCTGCGACTGGATGATGCCGCGGCTGAGCGGCCTCGACCTGCTGAAGCAGGTGCGCACGGCGCGCGGCGATCTGCCTTTCCTGATGGTGACGGCCCTGGCGACCCTGGAGGCGGTGAAGAAGGCGCTGGCCCATCAGGTCAGCGGTTACATCGCCAAACCTTTCACGCCCGACCAGTTGGAGGAGAAGATCTTCCTGGTCCTGGCGCAGAAGGGCGCCTGAGATCGGAAAGGCTGGGAGCGGGGAGGCAATCAGGGACATCCGCCGCGCCGGGCTGTTGTGGCCGGGTAACGTCTGATCGAAGGAGCCGCCCCATGGCAGACCGAAAGTCCGAAAACCTCCTGTCGAACGAGCCTGACCGCGACATCGCCGATCCGCTGGAGGCGGCCAGGCAGGTTTCCGACACCGGCAAACCGATCACCCCCGACACCGAATCGGCCAAGCGCATCGACCGCCCGGCGGAGAAGGGCAAGGCCGGCGAAACGGGTTGAACGAAGAATTTGTGTGGTCGTGGAAGATGCCTTCTCCCATCGCGGGAGAAGGCTTTTCCGTCACCGAAACTCCAGCCCCGCCTGTTTGAAGGCGCGGGCGAGCGCGTCCACGATGGCCGGGTCGACTTCTCCCGTGCCGTAATCGAGGTTCATCACGGCGTACCACGGAACGCCAGCCTTGTTCGCCAGCATCCGTGTCGACCAGCCAAGCCGCAAACGTGCCTCTTGGCACTGCGTCCCGGTCATGATGCGTCGACTCCACACGTTAGCGTTTGCCTTTCATACTCTGGCCCCCGGTCGGCGGCGGGGCGCCGGACCGGCCGACCCCGCCCTGCAACTTAGGGCTAGCCACAATAGTGCAAGAATTCCTCTCCCTTGTCATGTGTCGGTTTGTTGCAGAGCGAAACGCTCTGCTTTGCCGGATTGTCATGGGAGGTAATTCGGCGATATTTTATGCAAAGCGCGCAAAGTTGGCCCACCCCTCGATATGACCATGATGACTTGAGGGACTTGGCCGGCGCAGCGCCCCTGAGGTCGAAATCGCGGCCTGACAAGGCAGGCAAGACGATTTTGTGACGCCTGTTTTCAGGAGATTTGCGCCCTTCGTGGTTGAGCCTTCACGCCGGCAGTCAGCCGATGCGCCTGGCGAGCCGAATCAGATTGCGTCCGCGTTCGCGCCGATGGCTGGCGTGGTCCATCATCCTGCTTACAAGGAACACCCCCAGCCCTCCGACTCGGCGGCCGTCCAGATCGCCGTCCAGGTCGGGCGGCGGGGTGCTGGCGAAGGGATCGAAGGCGTCGGCATCGTCCTCCACCTCGGCCCGCAGTTCCTCCCCGTCGATCGCCAGCCGCACCCGGATTTCAGGCCCGCCGGCCTCGTGATCGCCGGTGCCATGCGAGACGATGTTGGTGATGAGTTCGTCGAAGCAGAGATTGAACCGGAAGGCCAGCTCGGGCGGCAGGCCGTTGCGCGCGACGAAATCGTCCACCGCGGCGGCCAGCCGGCCCAGTTCGGACAACTCGCCGCGCAGGACCATCTCCAGGCGCCTTGCCGCCGTGCCGCCCATCCGCTCCACCTCCCGGCCACACTTTTTCCCCTATGCGTCCGGCTATCCCGGGGCGCGAAGGGATGGTCATTCTTAACCGATGGCGCCGGCGTGACAATTCCTCGACCACCGGCTGGGGAGGTTGAACGGGTGGCTGCGGGGGGACAGACTCGGGCGCAGGGGATCGACCGCAACGCCAGGGCGACCGGAATAAAGCCGGTTCGCGTGCCGTTGGTGGGAGGGAGACCCCGGGGGACAATCGACGAAGGTGCCGGCGCCATGTCCATGCTTGCCAAGGCCACGCTCAAGCCCACGCTTGCCACGCCCACGCTCTGGACCCGGATGAAGGCCGAACTGGGCGACAGCGACGCGCAGTACCGGCTGGCGGAGGCCCTGCGGACGGCCGACGTCGCCGCGTCCGTTCCCTGGTACCGCCGGGCCGCCCGCCAGGGCCATGTCGCGGCCCAGACCATGCTGGCTTTCCTGTTGGCCAACGGCATCGGCGTGGAGGCCGATCCACACAGGGCGGTGTCCTGGTACCGCCGCGCCGCCGCCAAGGGCGATGTCGGGGCGCAGAACAATCTGGGCTATATGCACGAGCATGGTGCCGGCGTGCCCTGCGACCCGGCCAAGGCGGCGCTGTGGTATCGGCTGGCCGCGCTTCAGCACTCCGCCCCCGCCCAGGTCAACCTCGCCCTGCTGCTGCTCGACGGCCGCGGCATCGATCGGGACGAGGCCGAGGCGGTGCGCTGGCTGCGCGCCGCCGCTGAACAGGGTCATCCCGCCGCGCAATACCGCCTCGGCCTGTGCCTGCGCGAGGGCGTCGGCCTGGCCCGCGACCCGGCCGAAGCGGCCCTGTGGCTGCAAGCCGCGGCGGCGGCCGGCGATCGCGACGCGCTGGTGGCGCTGGCCGAGCTGCGACAGACCACCATTCCGGGCCGGTCCCCGGATTGCTCCCCAGATTGCTCCACTGCCGAGGATGACGGCGAGACGGTGGGGTGGCGGCCGGCGCGGCGCCCGATGCAGGAGCTGCAGGCCGGCGCGATGCCGCCGGCCTGAGTCCCGCCGCCCTGCGCTGCATTGGCCGAAGCTGGAAAACCGCTTGCAAGGCCCGGCGGAATCGCGATTCATCTGACGGGTCAACCCCCGAAGGTGTGCCTCCGAAGGTGCGCCCGACAGATGATGATGGAGCATTGGGCGGTCCGTGGCTGATGCATCGGCCTTTCATCATTGTGGGGTGCCATGAGGCTGGGCGGCGTGCTGGCCCTGCGCACCGGCGCCGTCATCGCCGCGACGGTGGCGACCGCCGTGCTTCTGTCGGTCGCCCTCTCCGAACTGAAATTTGAACAGAAGCTGCGCGAGGTCGCCGCGTCCCGTCTGACCGTGGTCGCCGACGAGATGAGGCGCCGGGTCGAATACGGCCTGACGCTGGGCCTTGACCTGTCGGAACTCGTCGATCTCCAGGCCCAGGCCGAACGCGCGGCGTCCGGTGGGGAAATCCTTGGCGTCGAGGTGGTGGACGACCGCGGCATCGTGCTGTTTGCCGCCGACCGCACTGCCGTCGGCCAGTCCGGCCTCGCCCGCTGGGGCGGTGAGTCCGGCGGCACGCTGCGCCGGCGCATCGACGGCGACGTGCTGGTGATCGGCAGCGGCGTGCGCAACAGCTTCGGCCAGACCGTGGGCGAGGTGGTCCTGCGCTCCTCCCTCGCCGGCCTGCGGGCGCGGGTGGCGGTGGTGGAGGAGGGGCTCTATGCCGGCACATTGGCGCTGGTTGGCCTCGCCGCGCTGGCGACGCTCGCCGGCGTCTTCCTCATCTTATGGCACCAAGGCAGGCGTGGTGGCGGCAGGCGTGTTGGCGGCCGGCACGATCTGGCCGCCGGCTCCGCCCCGCTGACCCTTGTGCGGGGCCGCCTGACCAGGGGCATCGCCGAGGCCGAACGCGCCCTGGAGGAACTGGAGCGGGAACTGGACGCCATGCTTCCCCCGAAGGGCGCCCGGTCATGACCGGCGCCGGACGGAGTGGCCCGGACGACCCGGCCCGTCGGCGTCACCGTCGGCGCCACCGGCGGCGCGATCCGATCACCGCACTGGTGCTGCGGCTGACCATCGTCACGGTGGCGGTCCTGCTTCTGGCGGCGGGGGCGGCGTCCTGGCTGGCTCTGCGCAGCTTCGATCCGTTGTTCCAGCCGGAACTGGCGCGCAAGGCGCAGACGGTCGGCGGCCTGATCGTGGCGCAGATCGACCGGGGTCTCGGCGTCGGCATCCCGCTCGACCGGATGGCCGGCCTCGACGCCCTGCTGTCGGCGGAGGTCGGCCGCCATGACGATATCGCCTACATCGCGGTGACCGACCCCGACGGCCGCATCGTGGCGGCGGCTGGCAGTCCCCTCGACGGTCTCGACGGCCATGCGGCCGTGCCGGCCGGACGGCTGGGCGGTCCTGCCGACGGCCGGCTGGCGCGCGGGTTCGTCGACGTCGCGCAGCCGCTGGCAGTCGGTGGCCAGGGTGGTGGCCAGGGCGGCTGGCCGGGCGCCAGCGCCGGAATGCTGCATCTCGGCATCGACGCCGCCTTTCTCGCCAAGGCCTCCACCGATCTGGCGCTCGACGTGCTGTCGGTGGTCATCGTCTCCGTGCTGCTGATCTTCGAGGTTCTGCAACTGGTGGTGAATCTCGCGATGCGGCGGGCCCTGACCCTGCGGCTGCTGGCCGATCGGGTGGAGGAGGGCGATTTCCGCGCCGCATTGCCGCAGGCGTCCGATCCGGCGGAGACCACCGGCGACCGCGCCGTGGAAAGCGGCTTGCGGGCGGCGCTCGACCGGGTGAACGACCGCCATGCCGGGCTGGCCGCCCAGGTGGCGGAACTGCGCCGCCGGCTGGGGGCGGACGACCCCCGCGTCGGCCGGGCGGAGGCCGGGCTGGCCGCACTCGCCGGCCGTTTCCGTTTCCGCGAGGCGGGGGCCGCCGAACCGCCGCCGCTGAACCTCGTCTTCCTGCGGCTGCCGGTCTTCCTGTTCTGCCTGTCGGAGGAGCTGTCGCGCCCCTTTCTGCCGGCCTATGCCAAGTCCTTCGCCGGCGAGCTGCCCTGGCTGACGCCCGACATGGTCGTCAGCCTGCCGATCACGCTGTTCATGCTGGTCTGGGCGCTATCGCAGCCGGGGGGAGCGCGCCTTTCCGAACGCTGGGGCCGGGCGCGCTCCTTCACCATCGGCGCCCTGCTGGGCGCGGTCAGTCTGGCGCTGACCGCCGGTGCCGGCTCCCTCTACGAACTGATGCTGTGGCGCTGCCTGACGGCGCTGGGCTATGGGCTGGTGCTGATCACCGCGCAGGGGATCGTGGTGGACCACACCACGCCGCGCAACCAGGCGGCGGGCATGGCGATGTTCATCGGCGCGCTGCTGGCCGCCGGCGTCTGCGGACCCGTGGGCGGCGGCATCATCGCCGACCGGATCGGCTTCCGCGCCACCTTCCTGCTGGGCGCGGTCCTGGCGCTGGGCGCCGGCCTGTCGGTCAGCCTGCTGCTTCTGCGCGGCCGGTCCACCGCACGCCGGCCGGACGGTGCCGGCATGCGTCCGGCGCTGGGCAGCGCCCTGCCGCTGTTCCGCGACCTCCGCTTTTCCGCCCTGATGGTGTTGAGCGCCATCCCGACCAAGATCGCCGCGACCGCCTTCCTCTTCTGCCTCGTGCCGCTGATGCTGACCGCCGACGGCGCCAGCAAGGCGGAGATCGGCCGGGTGCAGATGATGTATTTCGTCGCCTTCATCCTGGTGTCGCCGCTGGCGGCCGGCCTGTCCGACCGCTGGCAGGCGCGGCGCGGCTTCATCGCCGCCGGCGGCATCGGCACGCTGGCCAGCTGCCTGCCCATTCTCGTCACCCAGGCGCCGTGGGGCGCGCCTCTGGCGATATCGCTGTTCGGCCTGTCGCAGGCGCTGGTCGGCGCGCCGCAGCTGACGCTCGTCTCGCAGATCGCCCGCGACGGCGGCCTGCCGGAAACGGCGGCGATCGGCTGGTACCGGCTGATCGAACGGCTGGGCGGCGCGCTCGGTCCCGTCGCCGCCATGGGCGTGGCGGTCGCCACCTCCTACCGCGAGGCGATGCTCGGCATCGGCCTGCTGTGCGGGGCGAGCGCGTTGCTGTTCTGGATCCTTTTCCGCACCCGCCGGCCGGCCGCCCCAGCCGTCCGGCCGCAGGAGGCATGACCATGACGGGTTCCGACGACGATCTCCACCGTGCCCGCCTCGGTCCTCGCCTCCGCCGCCGTTCGCTGCTGGGCCTCGCCGCCGCCGGGGGGCTGGGCGGCCTGATGCCACCGGCCCTTCCGCTCGCGGCGGCGGTGCCAGGGGAGGTGTCGGCCCGGACCTTCCGCATCACCATGGTGCTGGGCCGGGGCGAGAGCGACAACGAGGCGGGATTCAAGGACTATCTGGCCCGCCGCGGCCTGAAGGTCGACTACACCATCCGCGACACCGGCGGCGATCCGGCAAGGCTGCCGGGCATCGTCGAGGAGATCAGGGACACCCGGCCCGATCTGGTCTACAGCTTCGGCACGCCGCAGACCCGCGGCATCGTCGGCCCCTTCGACGATGCCGACCCGCGCCGCCACATCACCGACATTCCCGTCGTCTTCACCTTCGTCGCCGCACCTGTGGACGCGAAGATCGTGCCCGATCTCGACCGGCCGGGGCGCAACGTCACCGGCACCATCCACATCGCGCCCATCGCGGTGCAGCTGAACACCATCCAGGCCTATCGGCCGATCAGGCGGTTGGGCATCGTCTACAATCCGCAGGAACGCAACTCCATCCTCACCATCGAAGGGCTGCGGGCGGAGAGCGCCTTGCGCGGGCTGGAACTGGTGGAGGAGCCGGTGCCGCTGAACGGCCGCGGCGAACCGATCGCCGCCGCCGTCCCCGAGACGCTGGCCCGCGTGGCCGCCCGCGGGGCGGAGGTGCTGTATATCGGTCCCGACACCTTCATCGCCTTCCACAACCGCTCCGTCGTCGCCACGGAGGCGTTGCGCCTGCGGCTGCCGACCTTCTCGGCGACAGAGCTGATCGTGCGCACCGACAAGGCGATGCTGGCGCTGGCGAGCAGCGCCTATGGCATCGGCCGCTTCACCGGTTTCAAGGCGGCGCAGATCCTGATCGACGGGATCGATCCGGCCGATATCCCGGTTGAAACGCTGAAGCGCTTCTCGGTCATCATCAACATGGCAACCGTGCGGGCTCTGGAATATTACCCGCCCATCGGACTGCTGAACTTCGCGGAAATCATCGAATCATGAGTTCCCCGTCTTGAACGGCCAACCGGTCCTGAGCTGCGACGCATGAGTGTTCCGCCCCCCGCCACCCTCCCTTGCGGCGCCATTCCCCTGGGCGCCGCCGCCGCCCGCGCGGTGGCCGCCGTCCGCCTGCGGGCGATGGCGGCCGACCTGCCGGCCGGGCTGACCGTCCGCCTGCTGGATCCGGACGACGCCGGCCTGCTCGCCGACTTCCGCGTGCGGGTGGTGGCGATGCTGGAGGACCCCGACTATTACCGCATGGCGGGAGAGGTCGGGAGCTTCGTCGCCGACCATCTGGGCGACCGCGGGCTGGCCGCCGGCATCTTCCGCAGGACGACGCTGGTCGCCTATGGCGCCCTCGGCCTGCCGGGCCCCGAGGATCCCAACCGCGGCCGCGACCTCGACCTGCCGGAGGCGGAGCTGCCGCTGGTGGCGCATCTGTCGTCGGCGATGGTCGATCCGGCGGAGCGCGGGCGCGGCCTGCACCACCGGCTGATCGACTGGCGGATCGAGGTGGCGGACGCGCTGGGCCGCCGGCATCTCGTCACCACGGTCAGCGCCCGCAACCATGCAAGCTGGAGCCATCTCGCCAGGCACGGGCTCTATCCCAAGCGGTTGGTCCGCGTCGGCGGCGATCTGGTGCGGCTGCTGGTCCATCGCGATTTCGCCGCCGATCCGGTCTTCGACCCCGCCACCGCCGAACTGGTGCCGGTGGAGGAACTGACCGCCCGACCGGACCTGTTCGGGCGCGGCCAGATCTGGGGCCGTGTCTCGGTGGCGGCCGGTACCCCTGCCGCTACCGCTACCGCTACCGCTGCCGCTGCCGGGGCGGTGGACGGGGCGACGCTGCGCTGGTATGCGCTCTGCGGCCGTCGGCGCGAGACCCGCTGACGACATTTTCCCGCCGCGTCGTGAATGCGTCGTCGGGCGTCTGCCGGCATGCTATAAACTCAAACGTGGTAGGAATAGGCGAGGCTGGGTATGCACATTACCGAGCAAGCATCAAATGGTGTCGTCGTGTTGCACCCGGTGGGACGCATCGACAGCGGCAGTACAGGCGAATTTGAAAGCGTTCTAATGTCTGCCATCGGCGGGGATGGTACGCGGATCGTTGTCGACATGGCCCAGCTTTCCTACATCAGTTCTGCCGGACTTCGGTCCCTGCTGGTCGCCGCCAAGGCGGCCCGGGCAAAGCGGGGCTCGATCGTCCTGTCCGCGATGGCGCCGCATATCCGCGAGATGTTCGACGTCAGCGGCTTTTCGTCCCTGTTCCAAATCCATGCCGACGCGGCTGCGGCCGTCGCGGCGTTGGAGGGATGACACAGGCGAGCAGACTTCCGCCGGCTGCGGCCGGCCTTTCGATAAGGCGGTTCCCAAAAGGAGCCGGGTGCATGATGGGAAGTGCCATTCGGCCCAACATCCTGGTCGTCGAGGATTCTCCAGCCGTGCGGCTGTCGGTTGCCGGTTATCTGGAGGGGCGTGGTTTCGAGGTGACCGAGGCGGAGAATGGCCGTGCGGCGATCCGCGCGCTCGACCGCCGCAGCTTCGACCTGATCGTGACCGACGTGCTGATGCCGGAGGTGGACGGGATCGAACTGATCAAGGCCGCGCGCAGCGCCCAGCCCGACGTGAAGATCCTCGCCATGTCCGGCGGCGCGCCCAACATGCCCGCCGGCTATCTGCTGAAGATGACCCGCATGTTCAATGCTGATGAGATCATCTACAAGCCGTTCCTCAACGAAGAGTTGGGGGCGGCGGTCGCCCGTCTGCTCGACCAGTCGCTGACAAATTAAGCAGATCGAAGTCTCTGCCCAATAATAGGGCGCAAAAGAAAACGGCTTCGGTGCATGAAGCGCCGAAGCCGTAAGTGATGCGTGGAACCAACCGCGGTTCACCTCGCAAACGCCGTGCCAGAACTCCTGATTTTCCCTGGGACCGGCCGGTAAAATTCCGGAACGCCGTTTGGCCGCCCCTGTTGTTCGGGACATACGGGTGTGTCCACACCATGCGTGACGCTGCCCGCCAATCCAAGAATCCGGAAAAGAGGGAGCCGACCACGATGGCGCAATATGAAAATCGGTGGCGGGGCGAAGGCCGTGACTGGCGCGATGACGACCGCGAACCCAACCGGCACCGCGACTGGGGCGAGGCTCCGCAGCGGAGCGGCGTCTACGAGCAGGACGACGGCCGTCACGAGAGCATGTATCGCAGCCAGCCCCACCGTCATCAGGACGACCAGGGCCGCGACTGGCGAGAGTCCGGCTATGGCGGGCGCGTCGGCAATGAGTCGGGCGGCTATGGCCGCGATGCTTATTCCGACGACAACCGTCGCGACAATTCCCGTGAGATGGAGCGCGTCTATGATCGCAGCTTCGGTGGCGGGCGCGACATGAACCGTGGCGGCTATGGCGCCGGCTATGGCGGGCGGTCCGGCTCCAGCGGCTATGGCGGCTATGCCGGGGCCGGCAATGCCGGGACCGAGGGCAACTACACCAGTCGCGATGTCGGCAGCGCCGATTACCGCGACCGTGATTACGGAGTGCGCCCCTACGGCGACCGCGGCTATGGAAGTGGCGACCAGCGCAACCGTGATTACGCGGCGCGGGACTACGGCTCGCAGGGGGCGGGCCAAGGCGGCGGTTATGGTGGTGGCTACGAGTCCGGCCGCGACCGGGGTGATTGGGGCCGTGCTGGCATGAGCCGGCGCGATTTCGGCGGCAGTTCCTCCACCAGTTACGGCGGCGGCTACGAGCGCGACGATTATCGCGGCCGCTCCTGGGGCGAGGATCGCGGCGGCCTGTACCGCAGCCAGGAATACCGTTCGCAGGAAAACCGTGGCCGCGGCGATCAGCGCGGCTTCTGGGAACAGGCCGGCGACGAGATCGCCTCCTGGTTTGGTGACGACGATGCCGAGCGCCGCCGGCACGAGGACCAGATGCGCGCCTCCCAGCATCGCGGCCGTGGCCCGCGCGGCTACAGCCGCTCCGACGAGCGCGTGCGCGAGGATGTCAGTGACCGTCTGACCGACGACGCCTACATCGACGCCTCCGACATCGAGGTGACGGTGAGCGGCGGCGAGGTGACGCTGACCGGCATGGTCGCCGACCGTCACACCAAGCGCCGTGCCGAGGATGTCGCCGAATCCGTCTCCGGCGTGTCGCATGTGCAGAACAACCTGCGGGTCCGCAGCCAGACCGGAACCCGGGCCGATACGGGCTGGGGCAGTTCCACCGGCGCCGGCGCGTCGGCGATGGCGAGTGCCGGCAGCAGCGCCCCCTCCGCGTCGATGGGCGGGACGACTGGCGACCATCAGGGGTCCGATACCACCGCCAGCGGGCTCGGCAGCAACACCGGCACCGGCACCAGCGCCAGCGGTGGCCCGGCCGGGGCGTCGGCGGGCACCGGCTCTATGGCCGGTTCCACCACTGGCGTGACCGGCTCCACCGGCATCGGCCGTTCCTCCAGCACGCGGAGCTGACCGCAAGGCATCGGGTTCCGTTGAAGGGGCGCGAAGCCCGACCTTCCAGGCAAATCCGCCTGAGAGGGTCGGGCCTCGCGCCCTTTTTCGTGTTCGACGGATGCGTTCACGCCACCAAAGGGGTAATCATTTTTGCACGAACTGTCTTGCGCACTATCGATTGCGTGGCTAAAGGAGGTTCCATGTCAGTGACTTATTCTTGCTGACCGAAAGTCTGCCTGCAATCGATCCGTTCAGAATGAACGACGGCGCCGTCGGACCGGCAACCCGGAACGGTGATGACCGGCTCCTTGCCCAGGATGACTTCGAGCCTTGATTGTCCGTATCCTCAAGAGGAGGAAAGCATGCCGTCGAATGCCCATTCAACGACCGATCAATCCTATGATCCGGTAAGTATTGCCTTCCACTGGATTACCGTCATCCTGGTTCTTGCGATCTTCGTGCTGGCGCTGTTCCCCGGCCTGGTCAAGGGCTCGATCGCCCTGCACAAGTCGCTCGGGCTTACGGTGCTTGCCCTGGTGCCGTTGCGTCTCGTCTGGAGGTTCACCGCCGGGCGCCAGCCGCGCCACAACGGGAACGATCCGGCGTTTCTGCGTCTCGCGGCGACCGGTGCGCATGCGGCCCTGTACCTGCTGCTGGTGGTGACGCCGCTGCTCGGCTGGCTGTTCGTCGATGCCAAGGGCATGGAGCTGAGCCTGTTCGGCATGAAGATGCCGGCGCTCGCGCTGTACGACCGGACCTTCGCCTGGATGGTCTATGCCTGGAAGAGCTGGATCGCCTACGGGCTGCTGGCGCTCATCGTCGCCCATGCCGGCGCCGCGATCGGCTACCACGCGATCATCCGCCGCGACGGCGTGCTGCGCTCGATGATGCCAAGCCGCCGCCTCCCCGGCGTTTCCGCCTGACCCGCGCTCCAAGGAAGCTCTGCCCATGCCGTCCGTCGCTCCGCTGCGCCGCCTGTGCGCCGCCGGCCTGTTCGTCCTCGCCTCCGCCTCTGGTCCCGCCACCGGCCCCGCGCTCGCCGCCGACAGCCTTGAAACCTACGCCGCGGCGCTTGCCGCCTCGCTGGCGAAAGCCTGCCCGATGGCATCGCCGGCCGATACCGCCGCGCACGAGGCCTGCCGCAAGGCCATCGGCCAGGGGGCCGAGGCGAGCATGCGTGACTATACGTTCCAGTTCGGCGGCGATCAGGTCGGCAAGCGCATGAAGGACAAGAAGACCTCGGTCTTCCGTGGCGACCTGTACCAGGATCTCTATATGTCGCTGTACATGTACACCGGCAAGTCCAGCGTCTTCACCGCGCCCGACGGTTCCCGCGGGATCGCCGTGCAGGCCTATTTCCGCAATGAACTGCCGCCGGGCCGCTATCCGTACCCGTTCTGGCACACCGACGGCGACAACAACGCCAACGACAAATGGGATGCCTACGAGACGGCCAACGAGCTGCGCTTCTACTTCGACAAGGACGGGCGGGTCTATTACGCCTCGCGCTCCAACGCCGGCACCGAAGAGAATCGCGGTCCGTACACCCATGTCGATCGTCCGACCTTCGTCGGCGAATGGATGTGGCGCGATGACAAGGGCACGGCCCAGCCGGTGGTGACGCTGTTCTCCGAGGCCTACAGTGCCGACAACCCGCATCTGCCGGCGCTGGACGCCGCCTATCGCAAGATGGCGATCAATTTCCGCAACGCCGACTGCACGGTCTGCCATCAGCCGGAAGGCCATCGCAAGATGAACAAGCTGACCTTGCTGCAAACCCCGATGCACGCCGCCACCAGCATCGACGCGGTGCTGGACGAGGTGCGCAGCGGCAAGATGCCGGTGGACGACTACAACGATCCCAAGCCGCTGGCCCCCGCGCTCAAGACCTCCCTGCTGGCGGACGGCGAGGCGTTCCGCAATCTCCTCAACCTTGCCGACGCCTGGGAACGCACCAACAACCGTCCGAAGGCGCGCAAGGCGGTCACGAACTGAAGGATTGCGCGCAGTATTGTTGCATTGTTGTTGCGGGCGGGCTCCGGTCACGGCGGAGCCCGCCCGCAACCATTCTGCCGACTGACCCGGGCAGGCCGTTTTCCCGGCGCGCAGGGGCCAAACCGCGCCGGAACTCCGCGGTTTTCCTCAGATGACGCCGAATTCATTTTTATTGGCGACTGGTTCCTTGACACTCTAAGGAACTCGACTATCGTCAGTTTTTGAAACCCGTGAGTTCCATTCATGCCCCTTGATGCGGAAGAGATACCCGACTGGCGCGCTCGGCGGCGCGAGGTGATCCTCACCGCCGCGGCGGAGCTGTTCGCAGGCCGTGATTACGCCTCTGTCCAGGTGGAGGAGGTGGCGAAGCGGGCCGGCGTGGGCAAGGCCACGCTCTATCGCTACTTCCCCTCCAAGGAAGAGCTGTATCTGGAATCGCTGGAACGCGCGCTGGGCGGCTTGGAGCACAAGCTGAACGCCGAACTGGCGCCGCAGCAGGTTTCCGCCTCCATACGCCTGTCGGCCATGGTCTCCGCCCTGGTCGGGACCCTGAGCGAGCAGTTGCAGACGCTGAAGCTTCTGGGAGGCGACCAGTCGGATCTGGCCGACCGCACCCGCCGCATCCTGCGCCGCCGCAGCCAGCGCACCGCCACCGCCTTCCAGCAGGTGCTGGCCGACGGCATGGAATCCGGCGAGTTCCGCAAGATCGACCTGGAGATCGTTCCGCTGCTGATCATCGGCATGGTCCGTGGCGGCATCATGCAACTGGGCGACCGCCCGCGCGAGGCGCTGGAACGCTCCGTCATCGACATCCTGATGTCCGGCATCACCAATCTGCCCCCCTTCATCTAAGCCTGTGCCGGCCCCTGGCTCCGGCGTTTGGAGTCCCATAGGATGAGACGGTTTTTCTGGGTCCTGCTGGTTGCCGCCCTGATCGGCGGCGGCGGGTACTATTGGTATGCGACGCACAAGGACGGGGCGGGCAGCAAGACGGCCTCGGCGGAAGCGCCCAAGGCACCGGCCGGCGCCGGCCGCACCGTCCCCGTGGTGACCCAGACGGTGGCGACGCAGGCCGTGCCGGAACAGATCGTCACCATCGGCAGCGTCCAGCCCATCGCCGCCATCGCCATCAAGCCGCGCGTCGACAGCGCGGTCGAAACGGTGGCCTTCACCGAAGGGCAGGAGGTCAAGGCCGGCGACACGCTGTTCACCCTCGACAGCCGCTCGCTCGACGCCCAGCTGCGTCAGGCCCAGGCAAATCTGGAGCGCGACCGTGCCAATCTGGAAAAGGCCAAGGGCGACGTGAAGCGCTATGCCGAGCTGGTGCGGACCAGCGCCATCTCGCGCACCACCTACGACGCCGCCGTCGCCACCGCCGATGCGCTGGAGGGCACGGTCAAGGCCGACCTCGCGGCGATCGAGGCGGCGAAGGTCTCGCTCAGCTTCACCCGCATCACCGCCCCTATGGATGGCCGCACCGGCACGGTGAACGCCAAGGTGGGTGCCATGGTCCGCGCTGCCGACGCCAACCCGCTGGTCACCCTGACCCAGCTGCGCCCGATCAACGTCTCCTTCAACGTCCCGGAAAAGCATCTGCCGGCGATCCGCGCCGCGATGGCCAGCGGATCGCTGCCGGTCACCGCCTCCATCGCCGGCGGCCATGGCCAAAATCCGGGGGGCGACAAGGCGGAGGGCAAGCTGTCCTTCGTCGACAGCCAGGTCGACCAGCAGACCGGCACCATCCTGGTGAAGGGCGAGTTTCCCAACGCCGACACCCGCCTGTGGCCCGGCCAGTTCGTCGACACCGTCCTGACCCTGCGGGTCGAGCAGAACGCCCTGACCATCCCCGATCTGGCGGTGCAGACCGGCCAGAAGGGCCGCTTCGTCTATGTCGTCAAGGCCGACGAGACGGTGGAGGTCCGCCCCGTCACTGTCGAGCGCAGCCATGGCGGCCTCAGCGTCGTCGCCTCCGGCTTGACGGCGGGCGAGCGGGTGGTTGTCGACGGCCAGTCGCGCCTGTTCCCCGGCGCCAAGATCACCGAGAAGGCCGGCGGCAAGCCCGCCGCCGGTCAGGGGGCCGTCGCCCAGGGCTCCGGTGCCGGGGGTGCGACGTGAACCTCTCCGAACTCTGCATCCGCCGTCCGGTGATGACCATTCTCCTGACGGCGGCCCTGGTGCTGAGCGGTCTGGCGGCCTACCGCCAGCTGCCCACCGCGGCGCTGCCGCGGGTTGATTTCCCGGTGGTCAGCGTCACCGCCACCCTGCCGGGCGCCTCGCCCGAGACGATGGCGGCCTCGGTCGCCAGCCCGCTGGAGCGCGAGTTCTCGACCATCGCCGGCATCGACACCATCACGTCGAACAGCACGCTCGGCAACACCAGCATCACCATCCAGTTCGTGCTGGAGCGCGACATCGACGCGGCGGCGGCCGACGTGCAGGCGGCCATCGCCCGCACCCAGCGCCGGCTCCCGGCGGAGATGACGACCCCGCCCAGCTACCGCAAGGTCAATCCGGCCGACCAGCCGATCCTGTTCCTGTCGCTGAACTCGCCGACCCTGCCGCTGGCGAAGCTGAACGACATCGCCGAAACGCTGATCCAGCCGAAGGTCGCCACCCTGCCGGGCGTCGCCCAGGTGCAGATCTACGGTTCACAGAAATACGCGGTGCGGGTGCAGGTCAACCCCAACGCCCTGGCGCTGCGCGGCATCGGCATCGACGAGTTGCAGAAGGCGCTGGCCGCCGCCAACGCCAACACACCGGTCGGCACCCTGACCGGACAGCAGCAGCAGCTGGTGATTGCCGCCAACCCGCAGCTTCCCGACGCCGCCGCCTTCCGCCAGCTGATCGTCGCCTACCGCAACAGCGCGCCGGTCCGTCTCGGCGACGTGGCGCAGGTGCTGGACAGCGTGGAGAACGACCGCACCGCCAGCTGGCTGAACGGCACCCGCAGCATCATGCTGGCGGTCCAGCGCCAGCCCGACGCCAACACGGTGGAGGTGGTCGACCGCGTGCGCGAGCTGGTGCCGGTGTTCCAGACCCAGCTTCCCGCCGCCGCCGCCATCCAGGTGGTCAACGACCGGTCCGAATCGATCCGTCAGGCGGTGGAGGACGTGCAGTTCACGCTGGGCCTGACCATCGTTCTGGTCGTGCTGGTGATCTTCCTGTTCCTGCGCCGGCTGTCCGCCACGCTGATCCCCGCGCTGGCGGTGCCGATCTCGCTGATCGCGACGGCCGGCGGCATGCATCTGCTGGGCTTCTCCGTCGACAACATCTCGCTCATGGCGCTGACGCTGGCGGTCGGCCTCGTCGTCGACGACGCCATCGTGATGATGGAGAACATCGTCCGCTATGTCGAAGAGGGGATGAAGCCGTTCGAGGCCGCGATCAAGGGCGCCCGCGAGATCGGCTTCACCATCCTGTCGATCACCCTGTCACTGGTTGCGGTCTTCATCCCGATCCTGCTGATGGGCGGCGTGGTCGGGCGGCTGTTCCACGAATTCGCCCTGGTCGTCACCATGTCGATCGGCGCCTCGGCCTTCGTGTCGCTGACGCTGACGCCGATGATGTGCTCGCGCTTTCTCACCCACAACCACGACCAGAAGGAAGGCTGGTTCGGCCGCATGCTGGAGGGTGGGTTCTCCGCCCTGCTGAACGGCTATGCCCGCACCCTGCGCTGGACCCTGCGCCACCGGCCGCTGATGGGCGTGGTGATGATCGCCACCGTCATTGGCACCGCGCTGTTCTATCAGGCGATTCCCAAGGGCTTCTTCCCGACCGAGGACATCGGCCAGATCCAGGTGACGACGGAGGCGCGGGCCGACATCGCCTTCCCGTCGATGGCCGAGCGGCAGCAGCAGGTCGCCGCCATCATGAAGGCCAACCCGGCGGTGGTCGACGTCATCTCCTCCGTCGGCGTCGGCGGCAGCACCGGCAACCAGGGCCGCATGTTCATCACGCTGAAGCCGCGCGACCAGCGCGCATCGGCGACGGAGATCATCCAGCAGCTGCGCCGCCAGGTGAACGGCATCCCCGGCATGGCCGTCTACATGCAGCCCGTGCAGAATCTCCGCATCGGCGGCCGCGCGTCCAAGAGCCTCTACCAGTACACCATCCAGGGCCTCGATCTGGACGAGCTGTACCAGTGGTCCGGCCGGCTGGAGCAGAGCCTGCGCGGCATCCCGATCCTGCAGGACGTGACCAGCGACCTTCAGCTGAACAACCCGCAGGCCTATGTCCACATCGACCGCGAGAAGGCGGCGACGCTGGGCCTCGGCGTCGATCAGGTCCGTTCGACCCTGTACAGCGCCTTCGGCCAGCGGCAGGTCTCGACCATCTATACCCCCAGCAACGATTATCAGGTGCTGATCGAGCTGGAGCCGAAATACCAGGGCGACGACAATTCGCTGTCGCGCATCTATGTCCGCTCCACCACCACCGGCAAGCTGGTGCCGCTCGACGCCTTCGCGCGGGTGGAGCGCACCGCCGGTCCGCTGGCGGTCAACCACCAGGGCCAGCTTCCGGCGGTCACCCTGTCCTTCAACCTGGCGCCCGGCGCCTCGCTGGGGCAGGCGGTCGACCTGATCCGCGCGTCGGAGCGGGAGATGGGCCTGCCGCCCACCATCACCACCGGCTTCGCCGGCACCGCCCAGGTGTTCCAGGACGCCCAGGCCGGTCAGGCCCTGCTGCTGTCGGCGGCGGTGCTGGTGATCTACATCGTGCTGGGCGTGCTCTATGAGAGCTTCATCCACCCGCTGACCATCCTGTCCGGCCTGCCGTCGGCGGCGATCGGGGCGCTGGCGACGCTGATGCTGTTCAACGTCGAACTCAGCGTCATCGCCATCATCGGCATCCTGATGCTGATCGGCATCGTGAAGAAGAACGCGATCATGATGATCGACTTCGCGGTGGAGGCCCGGCGCAACGGCTCGTCGGCGCGCGAGGCCATCGAGCAGGCCTGCCTGCTGCGTTTCCGCCCGATCATCATGACGACGATGGCGGCGATCATGGGCACCCTGCCGATCGCCATCGCCCATGGCGCCGCGGCGGAGCTGCGCCAGCCGCTGGGCCTCGCGGTGGTCGGCGGCCTGTGCGTGTCGCAGGTGCTGACGCTCTACATCACGCCGTCGCTCTACCTCTACATGGAGGATTTCGGCCACTTCATGAGCAACCTGTTCCGCGGCCGCAAGGCGGATATTCCGCATGGTCCGATGCCGGCGGGTGGGGACGACTGAGCGATAGGGGATTTTCCCCCTTCCGGTACCGGGAGGGGGAACCTCAGACCGCGATCTGCGTCACCAGCGGCGTGTTCACCCCGGCATCGGCGCGGCGGTAGGCGTCGATGGCTTCGGACCAGGGCTCGATGGTCAGTCCGCTGCCCATCGCTTCCTGGTGGATGCTCTGCGCGACATAGCCGGCGTTGGGCAATGCTGTCAGCGGCACCGGGCCGCCGATGACCGGGCCGGCGTCCTCCGCCGCACCGCCGATCGTGAAGCCGCCCGCCGAACCCGCCGCCGATTTCGTCCGTGTCGCCGTCGACTCGGCATCGGCGCGTCCGCTGCCCTGCAGGGCGTCGCCGGTCGCCTCGGTGCCGTCCTTGCCGCGCTTGCGCTCCTCCTCGCCGGGGACACGGCGGATCGGCTGGACCGCCGCGGCGTCGCTTGCCAGCATCTGACGCAGCTTCGCAAGGCCCGAGCTGGGCATCGCGCTGGTCGGTGCGGGAAGGGCGGCCAGTCCGGACAAGGGGCGGTTACCTCAGAACAGCCAGGGAAGGGGAGGGGGGCACAGTATCGCTCATCGGACGATCTTGCACAAACCTCCCACGATTCGAAAGAGGGTAGCGCGGCAAAGGTTCCGAAATACTTAAAATGTCCCACAAATGTCCTGATCTTGCGACTCCATGGCGCAGACGAAGGCTCGGCAGGAGGGGTTGGGGCTGTTACAGTGGGGCACGCGATTGCGGAACTGCGGAATGATGCCCGCTTGACGATGGATGGCGCGCCGACCTTGCCAGCCCGGATCCCCGACTTGCCGACGAACCCTCTCCCTCCGGCCGACGCCCCCGGACCGGAGCCACTGAGCGGCGACGATCTGGCGGTGCTGGCGCTGGAGCAGATGGACCAGGGCGTGATGCTGGTCGATGCCGACCTTACGGTCCGCGTCATCAACAGCCGGCTCTACGAGATGTTCGACGTGCCGCAGGGCTACATGCCCGGTGCCAACTATGCCCGCATCATCCAGTTTCTCGCCCGTCGCGGCGAGTATGGCCCCGGTGACCCCGACGCCATCGCCGACCGCCATCTGGATCGGGCCCGCCGGGCCGACCCGCCGCTCTATGAGCACCGCCGCCCCGATGGCCGCGTGCTGGAGGTGCGGACCCGCCTGACCTCCGCCGGCGGCTTCGTCCGCACCTACTCAGACGTGACCGAGCGCAGGCGGGCGGAGGACGAGCTTGCGCTTCAGCGCCATATGCTGCGCCTGACGCTGGAGAATATGGGGCAGGGCATCGTCCTGCTCGACCGCGACCTTCGCTACATCGCCTGGAACAGCAATTCGCTGGACATCCTGGGCGTGCCGGAGGAGGTGATGCGCGGCAACCCGGCGCTGTCCGATGTCGTGCGTCACCAGATCGCCAGCGGCTTGGTCGATCTTCCGGCCGGCGCCCCCGATCTGGGCGACGATCTCGATGCCAAGACCCGCTACCTGATGGACCGCATCGGCCGGCCGGAGCGCGAGTTCGTCTATGCCCGCCCGCAGGGCGACGGCCGCTTCATCGAGGTGCGGGTGGTGCCGCTGCCGGACGGCGGGCAGGTGCGGACCTTCACCGACATCACCGACCGCGTCATCGCCGACGAGGCACTGCGCCAGAGCCGCGAGATCCTGACCGGCGTCATCGACGCCATTCCGGCGCTGATCGACGTCAAGGACCGCGACGGCACGGTGCGGCTGACCAACCGCTTCTACCGCGACACCTATGGTCCGGCCGCCGCGCCGCCGCCCGGACCGGCGACCGACCGCGCCGTCGCCTTCGACCGGCTGGTGGTGGACAGCGGCCAGGGCGTCCCCTTTCACGAAGACCGCGCGCCCGATGGCGACGGCGCGATGCGCGACTGGCTGACCACCAAGATGCCGCTGACCGACGAGGGCGGCGAGGTCACCCACATCGTCACCGTGGCGTTGGACATCACCGCGCGGAAGCGGGCGGAGGCCGAACTGCGCGACGCCCAGGCCAGCCTGATCCAGGCCGAGAAGCTGGCGTCCCTTGCCCAGCTGGTGGCCGGTGTCGCGCATGAGGTGAACACCCCGATCGGCGTCACCCTGACCGCCATTTCCCATCTGGGCGAGGAGGTCGGCCGCATCCGCACCCTGTTCGAGGAGAACCGGATCCGCCGCAGCGATTTCCAGGAATTCCTCAACGTCGCCTGGGAATCGACGCGGATGATCCTGTCGAACATCGAGCGCGCCACCGGCCTGATCCAGAGCTTCAAGCAGGTCGCCTCCGATCAGGCGAGCGGCGAGCGCCGCCCCTTCGACCTCGCCGCCTATGTCGACGAGGTGCTGCTGAGCCTGCGTCCCCGCCTGCGCGGCACCGGGGTGACGGTGGAACTGGACATCCCCGCCGGCCTGATCGTCGACGGCTATCCCGGATCCTTCGCACAGGTGCTGTCGAACCTGATCATCAACGCGCTGGTTCACGCCTATGACGAGGGCGAGACCGGCCGCATCCTGCTGTCCGCCCGCGAGGAACCGGCCGGCTGGATCGAGATGCACTATGCCGACGACGGCAAGGGCATTCCTGCCGACATCCGGTCCCGCATCTTCGACCCCTTCTTCACGACGAAGCGCGGCCTGGGCGCCAGCGGGCTGGGGCTCAGCATCTGTGCCAACATCATGACCGGCACCATGCGCGGCAGCATCGCGCTGGAGGACGGCAGGGAGAAGGGCGCGCGGTTCCTGCTGCGCTTTCCGGTGCGGCTCGACGCATGACATCGGTGATCTGACGGCGTGGGGCGTCCGCGCGGTCAACCTCCAGGGGGGGGGGCACATCCCCTGATTGTTCATGTCCGACCGTTCTGGTCCTGACCCACGGGATTTCAGCCAATCATCCCGGCAGTCCAGGCAAGACCCGATCCTTCATTGCAAAGAGTTGGAATTAATCATCGTTGCTTTAGATTCGGAACGATCTGGATCTGGCTTTTTCCTATAAGAGACGGATTTAAAAATTACAAAATATAAAAACAATGTATCCATCGTGAAACTGAATCGCGGCTTTCTGTCTAATACCAATAGACTTGGTTCGATTATCGAAAGTCTTATTGGTCAACAGTCTTCTCCGATTCTCGTTGGTGAATTTTGAGGGTTTGAAATCCGTGGAGAGAGGTCGTCGTCATCGAAATGTCTGGCTTGGCGCTCTGACGGCGACCTTCGTCGTCTCGACAATGGTGCTTTGGAGCTTCGTCTTCCACAACATCAGCACCTATCGCGATCTGGATGGGCAGGTTGCGGAAACGAACGCCAGGATGATGGCGAAGGCCTATCACGAATATCTTATAAGAACAATTCGCCAGATCGATCAGGCTGCACAGATGCTGCGGCGCGAGTATGTCAGAGAGAATTCGGGAATTATATCAAAATCACAGGAGATATTCTCGGTACTCAGCCCGGATCTTCTGTTCCAAGTGGCGGTCATCGGTCGTGATGGTCGCCTTGTCTTTTCAAATCTGCAAAAAGTCACCAACGGCGTCGATCTTTCGGACCGGGAACATTTCCGTGTCCATCTCGAACAGGATGGGGATTTCCTGTTCATCAGCAGACCTCTGCTTGGCCGGGTCTCGCAGAAATGGTCGATCCAGTTCACCCGCAAAATCTTCAACGACCGTGGCGAGTTCGACGGGGTGATCGTTCTTTCGATCGATCCCTATTACCTGGGACGATTCTCGGAGTCGATTTCCATGGCCGGGAAGGACGTGATCGCGCTTCTGCGCCAGGATCGGACATTGCTGTCCCGGGTGCTCGGCGGAAATTACGACGAGCAATATCTTGGAAAGGTTGTGGAGCCGCGTCCATACATGGATCCGCAAGCCCCCGAGTCCGGGGTGTTCGAGGTGACCAGCTACATTGACGGTGTTCATCGGATCGCTGGCTATCAGAAGTTGCGGCAATATGGCCTGTTCGTCGTGGCCATGGTCGAACAGGAGGCGGCGTTCGCCCGTTCCAATTCGGCTGCCCTGCTGGGATACCTGATCGGCCTGGGCGGAACCATCCTGCTGATTCTTGCCGCGTTGGCGGCCCGCGTCGCGATCCACACGGTTTTCCGGGAATACGCGACCGTCAAGACGATGAACGCGGAACTCAAGACCGCGCATGAGGAGTTGGCGGAGGCTCATCGCGCGCTGAAGCGGCGGGAGGAGGAACTGGTCGTTCTGGCCGAAACGGATCCATTGTGCCGGATTCCCAACCGCCGCCGTTTCATTTCGGTGGCGGAGACCGAACTGGCGCGCCATCGCCGCTACAGACGCGACTTCAGCCTCGTCATCCTCGACATCGACCATTTCAAGACGGTCAACGACACGCACGGACACAATGCCGGCGACGCCGTGCTGATCGGCATCACCCGGCTGATTCGGAGGCGCTTGCGGGAAACCGATACCTTCGCCCGCATCGGTGGCGAGGAGTTCGCCATCATCCTGCCGGAAACCGACGGAAACGGCGCGTTCGCGGTCGCGGAAAGCCTGCGGCAGGCGGTTGCGGACACCTTGATCGATCTTGGAGCCGGCCATTCGATAACCGTGACGATCAGCATCGGCATCGCCTGTCTGGACGAACGCCACACGTCGGTCAGCGACATTCTGAGCCGCGCCGACAAGGCGCTCTACAGCGCCAAGGGCAGCGGCCGCAACCGTACGGTCCACGGCGAGGGGTGCGGCCTGCCGGTCTGACCGGCGGGCGGCAAACCGCCGCTCACCCCGCGATCAGCTCCCTGATCCGTGCCGCCAGCACGTCCATGGCGAAGGGCTTGGTCAGCACCGACATGCCCGGTTCCAACTGCCCGTTGTTCAGTAGCGCGTTTTCGGCGAAGCCCGTGATGAACAGCGTCTTCAGCTTCGGACGGCCGACGCGGGCCAGATCGATCATCTGGCGGCCATTCATGCCGCCGGGCAGGCCGACGTCGGTCACCACCAGATCGATCCGCGCCTCCGATTGCAGGACCCGCAGGCCGGCGGCGCCGTCCGCCGCCTCGATCGCCGCATAGCCCAGGTCGCTCAGCAGATCCATCACCATCAGCCGCAGGCTCGGCTCGTCGTCCACCACCAGAACGGTCTCGCCGACCCGCGCCGGCGGGCTGACCGCCGTTTCCTCGCGGGGTTCCTCCTCCTCGGCCTCGCCGCGGTGGCGGGGCAGGTACAGGCACACCATGGTGCCTGCGCCAACCTCCGAATAGATCTTCACATGCCCGCCCGACTGCTTGGCGAAGCCGTAGATCATCGACAGGCCGAGCCCGGTGCCCTGGCCGATCGGCTTGGTGGTGAAGAAGGGGTCGAACGCCTTCTCGATGACATCCGGCGTCATGCCGGTGCCGTTGTCCGACACGCAGAGCGAGACATACTGGCCGGGCTGCATGTCCTGCTGCCGCGCCCCCTCATGGTCGATCCAGCGGTTGCCGGTCTCGATGGTGATGCGCCCGCCGCCCGGCATGGCGTCGCGGGCGTTGATGCACAGGTTCAGCAGCGAATTCTCCAGCTGCGAGGGGTCGACCATCGTCGCCCACAGGCCGGACATTCCGACCATCTCCACCTGGATGCCCGGCCCCACCGTGCGCTGGATCAGCTCCAGCATGCCGCCGACCAGCCGGTTCATGTTGACCGCCTTCGGCGCCAGCGTCTGCTGGCGGGAGAAGGCGAGCAGCCGGTGGGTCAGCGCCGCCGCCCGCCGCACCGCGCCCTGGGCGGCGATGATGAACTTGTCCAGCTCGTTGACGCGGCCCTGGTCGACGCGGGCGGCGATGCGTTCCAGGGCGCCCGAGATGCCGGCGAGCAGATTGTTGAAATCGTGGGCCAGCCCGCCGGTCAGCTGCCCGACCGCCTCCATCTTCTGCGACTGGCGCAGCTGCTCCTCGGCCCGCATCAGCTCGGCGGTGCGCTCGGCGACGCGCTGCTCCAGCGTCTCGTTCAGCGCGCGCAGCGCCGCCGCCGCCCGGTCGCGCTCCGCCTCCACCGCACGGCGCTCCTGAACATCCAGCAGCACGCCGGGAAAGCTGGACGCCTTGCCGTCCGGGCCAAGCTCCACCCGGCCGTTCGCCTCCAGCCAGTAATAGTTTCCGTCCGCCCGCTTCACCCGATACTGGTGGGCATAGGCGCCGCCGCGGGCGACGACCTCCTGGATCGCGGCGATCAGGCCGGGTTTGTCGTCCGGGTGGACGCTGGCTGTCACCTGTTCCAGGCTCAGCCCATCGCGGCCGAGAGACGGGTCGAGGCCGAAGGCTTCGGCGAAAGCCTGATCGACCGTGAAGCGGTTGTTGGGCAGGTCCCAAATCCAGGTGCCGATGATGGCGCCGGCCGCCAGCGCCAGCTGGACGCGCTGCACATTCTCCCGCGCCAGCGCCTCGCTGACCCGCAGAGCCTCTTCCGCCCGGCGCCGCGCGGTGATGTCGCGGAACAGGACGGAGACCTGACGCCGGTCGACCGGTTCCACCCTCGCGGCCGACACTTCGATATAGCGTTCGACCAGTGCGAAATAGCGCTCGAACCGGATCGGCTCACCGGTGCGCAGGACGTTGCCATACAGCTCGATCCAGCCGTCCGCCTCGTTAGGGGCGAGATCGCGCACCGCCATGCCGACGATGTTCCGGATGCCGGTCTGCCGCTCGTAGCCGTCGTTGGCCTCGACGTGAATGTAATCGGTAAGGTTGCCGGCGGCATCCTCACTGAACTCGATGATGCAGAACCCGTCTTCGAGAGCGTTGAACAGGGCGCGATAGCGGTCCTCGCTTTGCGCCGATACATCCAGCGCCGTCTGCTGCTCTGCCACCCGGTCTCTCCATCGGCCAGCCGGACGGGCGTCCCGCTTCGGTCCTGCCTGTCTTATCATGCGCAACTCAGTGGGCAAGCGAACGATATGGCTATGCGATAGGAAAAATACGGCAGATCGGCGTGCCCTTGTCCGGCCGGACCGATCTTTCCGCGATCAGGCCGAAAGCAGGCCGGGGAGCAGGACGAATCCGTTGCGAATTCGCAATGCCGGCGACAACCCTAAACATTAGCCTTCGCTCATATTCCTCACTCAAGGCCGCGCATCGCGGCATCGGAATGGAGCGCATCATGGCCATCCACATCGACCTGAACGCACCGGTCTACGAACGGTTCAACCCCGGCATTTTCCTGCTCGGGCTGCTCGGCGCGGCTGTCCTGCTCCTGATCCTGCCGATTGGCTTCATCTTCCATCCGACCGTCGTCCTCTATGCCGCTCTGCTCGGCACCGCGCTGTTCTTCGTCGCGATCTGGAAGATGACCGCCGGTTCCAAGCGACCCTGAAACGAAAACGCCCTCCCCACACAAGGCGGGGAGGGCGCTGCGCTGCATCGCCTCACCTGATCGGCAACCCCGACGCCGTCACTCCGCCGCCAGCGGCTGCGGGGCGGCGACCGGGGCGCGGAAGGCTTCCAGCAGCTTGGCTTCCTTCGCCTTCGCGACCGACACGTTGCGGGCCTTGACCGGGCCGTAGCCGCGCATCTCCATCGGCAGCTTCGCGATTTCCACCGCAAGCTCCAGCCGCTCGGCCGTCAGGCCGTTCAGCAGTTCGCCCACCACCGCCTCATACTCGGCGATCAAGGCGCGCTCCTGGCGGCGCTCGGCGGTGCGGCCGAACGGGTCGAGGCGGGTGCCGCGCAGGCGCTTGCCCTTGGCCAGCAGGCGCAGGACCGGCAGCATCCACGGGCCGAAGCTCTTCTTCTTCGGCTCAGCCCCGTCCTCGCCGGTCTCGCCCATCACCGGCGGGGCCATGTGGAAGGTCAGCTTCCAGTCGCCCTCGAACATCCGCTGGACATTTTCGACGAAGCCGCTGTCGGTGTAGAGCCGCGCCACCTCATACTCGTCCTTGTAGGCCATCAGCTTGAAGTGGGCGCGGGCGACCGCTTCGGTCAGCGCGGTGGAGCCGGGGACCTTCTGCTGTTCCGTCCGGCGGGTCCAGTCGACCAGCGCGTGGAAGCGGGCGGCATAGGCGGCGTCCTGGTAATCGACCAGGAAGCGGTGGCGGCGCTCGATCACCTCGTCCAGGCTGGCGGATGGGCGGCGCTGGTCGAGCAGCAGCGACTGGGCGGTCGGCGCCACCTCCTGCGGCTTCGCGGCGGCTTCCACCGATGCCAGATCGACGGCGGCGCGGCGGCCCCACTGGAAGGCGTCGAGGTTCAGCTTCACCGCCACGCCGTTCAGCTCGATCGCCTTGAGGATCGATTCCTCGCTCAGCGGGATCAGGCCCTTCTGCCAGGCATAGCCCATCAGGAAGGGGTTGGCGTACAGGCTGTCGCCGAGCAGAGCGGTGGCGAGCTTGGTCGCGTCGAAGGCGTCGACATTGCCCTCGCCGCCGCAGGCCTTGCGGATGTCCCCGACCAGATCGCGGACCGGGATCACCATGTCCGGCTTCTTGATGAAGTCGGCGGTGATGCTGTCATGGGTGTTGATGACCGCGCGGGTGCGGCCGGCGGTCATCTTCGACAGCCCGTCGCCCGCCGCCGCGACGATCAGGTCGCAACCCAGCACCGCGTCGGCTCCGCCGGCGGCGATGCGGACGGAGTGGATATCCTCCGGTTTGTTGGCGATGCGGATGTGGCTGGTGACGGCGCCGCCCTTCTGCGCCAGCCCGGTCATGTCGAGCACGCCGACGCCCTTGCCCTCGATGTGGGCGGCCATACCCAGCAGCGCGCCGATGGTGACGACGCCGGTGCCGCCGACGCCGGTGACATACAGGCTCCAGGTCTTGTCGTAAGCGGGCATGGCGGGGGCGGGCAGCCCAGCGCCGTCCGCCGACTTCGCCGCCGCCGGCTTCGGCTTGCGCAGCTGTCCACCCTCGACCGTCACGAAGCTGGGGCAGAAGCCCTTGGTGCAGGAATAATCCTTGTTGCAGCTCGACTGGTCGATCTGGCGCTTGCGGCCGAACTCGGTCTCCTGCGGGATCACCGACACGCAGGACGACTTGGCGGAACAGTCGCCGCAGCCTTCGCAGACCAGCTCGTTGATCACCACGCGCTTGGCCGGGTCGACCATCTTGCCGCGCTTGCGGCGGCGGCGCTTCTCGGTGGCGCAGGTCTGGTCATAGATCAGGACGCTGACGCCGGGAACCTCGCGCATCTCCTTCTGCACGCGGTCGAGGTCGTCGCGATGCTCGACGGTGGTGAATTGCGGCAGGCCGTTGCCGATGCCGTATTTCTCCGGCTCGTCGCTGACGACGGTGATGCGCTGCACGCCCTCCGCCCGCAGGACATGAGCAATGGACTGCACGGTCAGCGAGCCGTCGAAGGGCTGGCCGCCGGTCATGGCGACCGCGTCGTTGAAGAGGATTTTGTAGGTGATGTTCACCTTGGCGGCGATGGCCTGCCGGATCGCCAGCACGCCGGAATGGAAATAGGTGCCGTCGCCCAGATTGGCGAAGATGTGCTTCTCGTCGGTGAAGGCGGCTTGCCCGACCCACGGTACGCCTTCGCCGCCCATCTGGGTGAAGGTGTCGGTCGAGCGGTCGAGCCACGTCGCCATGTAATGGCAGCCGATGCCGCCCAGCGCCCGGCTGCCCTCCGGCACGACGGTGGAGGTGTTGTGCGGGCAGCCGGAACAGAAGGTCGGCTTGCGCACCACGCGCGCCACATGGGCCTTCTGCTTCTCCTGCGCGTCGAGGAAGGCGATGCGGCGGGCGAGGGTCTCGTTCTCGATGAAGCGTTGCAGGCGGCGGCCGATCACCACGGCGATCTGCGCCGGGGTCAGTTCGCCGGCGCTCGGCAGGATCCACTCGCCCTGCTCGTCGAACTTGCCGACCACCTTCGGGCGGACGTCGGGGTTCCAGTTGTAGAGCTGTTCCTTCAGCTGGTTCTCGATGACCGCGCGCTTCTCCTCGACCACGACGATCTCTTCCAGACCCTCGGCGAAGTGGCGGACGCCGTCGCGCTCCAGCGGCCAGGGCATGCCGACCTTGTAGACGGTGATGCCCCAATCGGCGGCCATCTCCTCGGTGATGCCCAGTTCGTCGAAGGCCTGCCGGACGTCGAGATAGCTCTTGCCGGTGGTGACGATGCCGAAGCGCGGTCGCGGGCTCTCCATCACCACCCGGTCCAGCTTGTTGGCACGCGCGAACGCCAGGGCGGCGTACAGCTTGTGCTTCATCAGCCGGTATTCCTGCTCCAGCGGCGGGTCGGGCCAGCGGATGTTCAGGCCGCCCGGCGGAAGCTCGAAATCGGTCGGGACGACGGGGGAGACGCGGTGCGGATCGATGTAGACCGACGCGGAGGTGTCCACCGTCTCCGCGATCGTCTTCATGGCGATCCAGCAGCCGGAATAGCGGCTCATCTGCCAGCCGATCAGGCCGTAATCCAGGATCTCCTGCACCCCCGACGGGTTCAGCACCGGGATCATCGCGTGCATGTAGGCGTGTTCGGACTGGTGCGGGAAGGTGGAGGACTTGCAGTTGTGGTCGTCGCCGGTCAGCACCAGCACGCCGCCGTGCTTCGACGTACCCGCCGCGTTGGCATGCTTGAACACGTCGCCGGAGCGGTCGACGCCGGGGCCCTTGCCGTACCACATGGCGAAGACGCCGTCATATTTGGCGCCCTTGAACATGCCGACCTGCTGGCTGCCCCAGACGGCGGTGGCGCCCAGCTCCTCGTTCACGCCGGGCTGGAACCGGATGTGGTTCTTTTCCAGGAACTTGCGGGCGTTCCACAGATTCTGGTCGAAGCCGCCCAGCGGCGAACCGCGATAGCCGGAAATGAAGCAGCCGGTGTTCAGCCCGGCGGCGAGGTCGCGCTGGCGCTGCATCATCGGCAGGCGCACCAGCGCCTGGGTGCCGGTGAGGTAAACACGGCCCTGTTCGAGCGCGTACTTGTCTTCCAACGAGACAGTTGCCAGCGATACGGTTGAGGCCGCCATTCTTCTTTCCCTCCCATCGGTCGGCAGCCTGGCAAGCTCCGTTGCGGAGTGCTGGGGAGCCGATTTGTTCGCTGGGCAAAAAGGTAATGAAGGCTGTCTTATATCGCAACGGCTGCGGCGGGCCGTCCTGCAAAAAGCAAGGAACGGCGCGGCAACCGCCGGTCTTCCGTAACGGAGCGTATGGAATGCCCTGCCTTGCGGAAATTCCCGCTCCGTGCCCCTTTCGCCCAGACCTTGTCCAGACGATATGGGGGCGGACTCAGCGGCCGGTGAGGGGGGATTTTCCCGGAGGAGTCGGGTTGCCGGCTTCCGGCCAATTGCCGAAGTCGGATTGTCCGCGGGCGGCGAGGGTGCGGACGCTGGCGCGCAGCGTGCGGATCAGGCACAGCGCCACCGCCATCGACTGGGTGCCGCCGTCCGATCCCGCCAGCCAGCGCAGGGCGGCGGCATGGGCCTGGAGCGCGTCGACATAGCCTTCGATGTCCGGCTCCACCCAGGTGACGCAGGTGGACAGCGACGCGACGACGGAGGAGGCGGCGGAATCGCCCGCGGTGGCGACTTGCAGGTCCGACAGGGCGTGGCGAAGCCGGCTGCCGATCGGGTCCGGCCGGTCGATCGCCGCTTCCAGCTTGTCGAGCGCCAGCAGCAGACGCACCCGTTTCGGATCCTCGCTGCGCATGGCGGCGGCGTTGCGGTCCGGCGGCAGGGTGGAGGCCGGAAGCGCGGTCGGCGGGATGATCGAGGTGCGCGCCGGAGGCGGCAACTGCGCTGCGCCGCTGGCGGCCGGACGCGCGGTGTCGCCGCGGGGCTCCGTACCGCCGGTGCGGACGGCGCCGTCGCGGCGGTTCAGCACCGCGTCGATGCGGCGGGCCAGGGTGGCGGCCGGCACCGGCTTGGCCAGCACGGAATCGGCGCCGGCATCCCAGGCGCTGCGCACGGTGGCGAGATCGGCGTTGGCGGTCAGCACGATGATCGGCATGGTGGGCCGCAGGCTGCCCGGCGATTGGCGGATCCATTGGATCAGCTGCGCGCCGCCCACCGGCTCCATCACCCAGTCGGTCACCATCAGGTCGAAGACCTCGCGCCGCAGCGCGTCCTTGGCCTCCTGCCCGCTGCCGACCGCGGTGATCTGGCCGACGCCCCACAGCCCCAGCATGTCCTTCAACGCCCGCTGCAACAGCGGATTGTCGTCGACAATCAGGATCTTGAGGGGGGAGGCGGGGCGCTTCGTCATGGAGTGGTTCCGATGATGCGGCTGTGTCTGTCCCGATATCCGCCTCGACGGTCCGCTTTTCATGGAGGGGGACGGGTAAGCGCCCAATGAGACAGCCCCTGCACCGTTCGGTGGGCCGGGTTAGCCGTGCCGCCGTTCGAAAGGGTAGCCCGCCCGGCGGCCCACCTCTTTCGATGCGGCAGGGATGGGGTCTTTGCATATCAGAAAATCCTGATGACTGTGGACGCCCCCGCCTGCCGCCCCTATGATTTCCCCTGATCGATGGGGAGGGGCGGTGCGATGGATGGCGGGTGCGGTGGTGGAGCCTGTGGCGGCGGCTCCTGTGGCGGAGGTGCGTCGCGTCCGTCCGGCGGGTCGGAGGATCTGAAGCACACCATGCGGATGGCGATGGTGGTGAATGGCCTTCTCGGTACCCTGCTGCTCGCCGCCGCCAATGCGACGCAGGCTGTCACCCTGTGGGCCGCCGCTCTGCTGGTGCTGAACCACGCCGCCGGCCATGCGGTGACGCTGGTCGGGCTGGGCCGCCGGCCGGACCGGCGCACCCGCCTGTCGATGCTGCATGGGGTGGCGTTGGCCGCCGCGTCGGTGGCGCTGGTGGTGACGGCGGGGCGCAGCATCGCCGGCATGGCGATCCCCGACGTGTCGCTCGCCAGCCTCGCCCTGCTGCTGGCGATCGGCGTGACGGTGGCGACCGCGACCCTGCTGTTCGCCGGCCGTCGCGGCACGCTCACCCTGCGGGCGATCTGGCTGTGTGCGCGGAAGGACGTGCTGCCGCTCGGCGCCGGTCTGATCGGGCTGGGCGCGAGCTGGCTTCTGCTGGACGGCGCACCCGACGCGCTGGTCGGCGCCGGGATCGCGGCGGTCCTGCTGCCGGCGGCCTGGGGGTTGCTGCGTGGCAGTGTCGGGGGTGAGGGGATGGCCGGGCGGTAGTGTCAGCCACCGCCCCGGCTCGTCTCACCCTCACGACCGCTGCCGCAGCCGCTCCAGCAGCGCCTTGGTGGCGAAGCCGTCGGGGATTTCGCCGACCGACGCCTGGAACCGCCGCACCGCGTTGCGGGTGTTCGCCCCGACGATGCCGTCGGCGGCACCCGGCTCCAGCCCCAGCGACGCCAGCCGCTGTTGCAGGTCGACACGCTCGTGCTTGCTCAGCGCCTGTTCCTCGCGCGGCCAGGACCCGCGGACGCCCGGCTTGCCGGTCATGCGGTCGGCCAGCATGGCGACGGCCAGCGAATAGCTGGTCGACGGGTTGTAGCGCATGATCGCGCGGAAATTGTCGCGCACCAGGAAGGCCGGCCCGCGGTGCCCGGCCAGCACCAGGATCGAGGCCGTCCCCTCTCCGCCCAGTTCGCCGCCGTCCAGCGGACGCACGCCCAGCCGGCGCCAGTCCGACAGTGGCTTGGTGATGCTCAGCTCCGCCTGATCATAGGGGAAGCCGTCGGGCAGCCGCACCTCCTGCCCCCAGGACTCGCCGGGGCGCCAGCCATTGGCCAGCACGAACTTGGCTGTGGAGGCCAGCACGTCGGGCATGCTGCCCCAGATGTCGCGGTGGCCGTCGCCGTCCTCGTCCACCGCGTTGCGCAGGAAGACGGTCGGCATGAACTGGGTCTGGCCCATGGCGCCGGCCCAGGAGCCGGTCATCCGCTCCGGCGGGATGTCGCCGGAGTCCAGGATGCGCAGGGCCGCCAGCAGCTCCGAGCGGAAATAGGCGGCGCGCCGGCCCTCGAAGGCCAGCGTCGTCAGCGCGTCGATGACCGAGAAGTTGCCGGTCGACTTGCCGAAATCCGATTCCACCCCCCAGAAGGCGACCAGGATCTCTCCCGGAACGCCGGTGCGGCGGGTGATGCGGGAAAGCAACGCCGCATGCTCCTGCAACTTCTGCCGGCCATCCTGGACGCGCTTTTCATTCACGGCGCTGTCCAAATACTGCCACACTTGCCGGGTGAACTCGGGCTGGGCGCCATCCAGTTCGACGACGCGGTCGGACAGCTTCACCCGCTGAAAGGCGCGGTCGAAGGTTTGCGGACGGATGCCCTGGCTCAGCGCCTCGGCACGCAGTGCCGCCAGCCATTCGGGTAAGGAGGCTGGCTGCTGCGCCACGGGCTGGAGCGGTGCCGACGCGGCGGGGGCCGCGGCGCCGGTGGCGACCGGAGCGGTGGCGCCGGTGCTCTGGCAGCCGGCCATCAGCAGGGTGGCGAGAAGGAGGCGGGCGGGATGACGGAACGGGACTCGCATGCGCTCGACCGTGATCGGAAGGGAAGCCGGGCCGTGACCCTAAGGCGCCCGGCGGCAAGGCTCAACCGGCAAATGGGCGGGCCTGGCGCCAAATGGGCAGCCCTGCGGTGGAAACCCCTATTGCGGCGGGCATACGCTTGCAGGGCCGTCCGGCCGGTCCATATCAAATTCCAATGCAACGCTTTCACAATTCCCGTCCGGCGGGTCTCCGCTTTCCGGCACCGTGTCCCCGCAGACTGCATGCCCGGCGGGGCCGGCGGGACGGGATTGAAAGCCGGAACACCGTCTTCCTCAATCGCGTTGATCTGGAGGCGCTTCGCTGAAGAGGCCGCCTCCCGCCACGGAACGCCAAGGGTGCCGACGCCATGAAAATCGTGATCTTCGGCTTGACCAACGGGTATCGCCAGGGGGGCAGGCACAGCATGCGCTGGCGTGCGCTGATCCACGGGCTGGCGATCCGCGGCCATCGGGTCGTCGCGGTCGAACGGGCCGGCCCCGGCCCCGTCATCCCCTGGACCATTCCCGGCGGCGACGTGCTGTCCTACGGCGCCTGGGACGATGTGGCGGTGGAGGCGGCGGCGCAGGCCGACGACGCCGGGGTCGCGCTGGTGGTGGCGCAGGGGCCGGACGCCCGCCTTGCCGCCGACCTCGTCCGCCAGTCCAAAACGCCGCGCCGCGTGCTCTATGATCCGGAGGCCGCGGTCAGCCTGACCGCGCTGGAGGCGGGCGATGCGGTGGCCCATCTGCCGGCCGACGGGCTGGCCGGTTTCGACATGGTGCTGGCCTCCTGCGGCGGGCCGGCGCTCGACCGCTACCGCGCCAAGGCCGGGGCCGAGTCGGTGGCGCCGCTCTACCCCTGGGTCGTGCCGGAGGTCGACAAGCCCGGCGACTTCAAGCGCGAGTATCTCGCCGACCTTTGTTGCATCGTCGGTGGCCCCGACGGCATCCGCGAGGGGTTGGACAGCTTCTTCATCGACCCGGCCCAGCGGCTGACCCGCCGCCGCTTCGCACTGGTCGGCGCCGATCTGCCGGACGGCGTGCCGCGCGCGCCCAACATCCTGACCTTCCCCGACCTTGACCCGGCGCGGTATGCCGATGTGCTTGCCTCGGCCAGCCTCGCGCTGACGCTGGCCCGGGACGACGAACGCAGAATCGGCTGGTGTCCGTCCGACCGCCTGTTCCTGGCCGCCGCCTGCGGGTCCGCCATCGTCGCCGACCAGTGGGAGGGGCTGGACAGCTTTTTTGAACCCGGCCGCGAGATTCTGGTGGCGGCCCAGACCGACGACGTGACCACGGCGATGATGCTGCCGCGCAACCACCTGACCGACCTCGGTCGCCGGGCGCGCAAGCGGGTGCTGGCCGAACACAGCGCCGAACGCCGCGTGCAGGAACTGCGCAGCCTGCTCGACCTGAAGGGCGGCGGCGACGACTGACGGCATCCGTTCAACGGGGATGCGAAAGTGCGGGGAGCGGGCTATGGTCCGCTCCCCGTTTCGTTTCACCCTGCCGATTTCGCCCTGCCGATTTTGCTTTGCCGAGGGAGCTCATCGCCGATGCCGACCGTCACCATCCGCCCCGCCGTCGAGGAGGATTGCTCCACCATCCTGCGCTTCGTCCGCGAACTGGCGGAGTTCGAGCGCGAGGCCGATGCGGTCAAGGCGACCGAGGAGGATTTCCGCCGCGACGGCTGGGGGCCGCAGCCGGTGTTCGAGGCGCTGATCGCCGAACTGGACGGCGCGCCGGTCGGATTCGCCCTGACCTTCCGCAACTTCTCGACCTGGGAGGGGCGGCCGGGCCTTTATGTCGAGGACCTCTATGTCACGCCGGACGCCCGCCGCTACGGCGTCGGCCGCAAGCTGCTGGCCGCGGTGGCGAAGAGCGCGGTGGAGCGCGGCTATCGCCGGGTGGATCTGAGCGTTCTGGATTGGAATCCGGCGCGTGGCTTCTATGACCGGGTCGGCTTCCGCCAGATTAAGGAATGGTTGCCCTACCGGCTGACCGGGGACGCCCTGTCCAATCTCGCGGCGGAAGTCGGTGCCGGGGAAGAGTAGGACGACGTGATCCGCCGATGGATCAGACGGCGCGGTTCAATGCGGACGCGCCGATGATCTCGGCATAGTCGGCACGCTCGTTTCGCAGGTTGGACAGAAGATCGACCAGGCTGTCGCGGACAAAAGCATCGTCCTGTTCGACGATGGTGTCTTGCGTCAATCGAATGAATTGGTCGAGAAGCGCGATATGGGCCGCTGAAGAAGCGTTGATCTTCTTGGAGTTGACGGCGCCGATCATGTAAATCTCCCTTGGCCTGAGCGTTCCCGATAGACCAATCAAGCCATCGGGCCAGTTAAAGACTTCCTAACGCGACTATGCGGCAGGTGGTATCTTCGGGGGTACTTCCGATCTATGGCCGCACGGGTTGCGGCCTCTCCACCGGATTACCTCCAACGTCTAGGGCGACGTTTCCGATCCCTGCCGCATCAGGCCATCGTCGGATGCCCTGGCGGGTAGCATGCAGCATGATAACACGCACCGCTATGTCCGGTTGCTCAGACCGCCCGAGGGAATTGGGGGGAGGGACTACCGAAGGGTGCAGTCCCGCCAACCCGGTTGGGCAAGTGCAACTCCCTGAAAATGCTTATTCCCGAAAAAGTTGGCCAGGAAAAGTTGGCCAGGAAAAGTTGGTCGGGAAAAGTTGGTCACGCCGCACGGCGGGCGGCGACGCGGTCGCGGGCATCGGCACGTTCCAGGGCGCGGGCGATCAGATCGTCGAACAGGCCGCCGATGGGAGCGTCAACGACTGCGGCCCGTCCCGCCAGCATCGGGCCTTCCATCAGCAGGGAGCCTTCCTCGCCGGGGCCGAGAACCCGCCAGCCGCGGCTCTTCATCTCCGCGACGCGCGTCCGGGCAATGAAGGCGCGGATATGGTCGTGTGCCAGATCGTCCATCCTGTTCCCCCAATCGCTGTCGATGGCCGCCGTCCCTGCGGCGGATCGCTCGGGAAAGCGTACGGAAGAAAAGCGAACGCAACAAGAACAAATTCGAGGGAAGATCAAGGATCCCTGCCGAGTCGCCCAAGCTCCCGCTTGGAACGGAGCCCTGGCCTGCGTGTGACCGGCCCTTGCCGTTCCGGGCTCCACCCCAAAGATCAGGCTGGACGGGGCTGTTTGCAACCCGGCCCGTCCGCGACCAACAGCGGCATCAGGAAAGGTCAGACCATGAGCGGTGTCCGCACCGAAACCGACAGCTTCGGCCCGATTGACGTTCCGGCCGACCGTTACTGGGGCGCGCAGACCCAGCGCTCGCTGCAGAATTTCCGCATCGGCGGCGAACGCATGCCGGTGCCGCTGGTGCGCGCGCTGGGCATCCAGAAACGCGCCGCCGCCGCCGCGAACCTGAAGCTGGGTGTGCTCGATCCGAAACTGGGCGCCGCCATCATGGAGGCGGCAGACGAGGTGATCGACGGCCGGCTGGCCGAGCATTTCCCGCTGGTGGTCTGGCAGACCGGCTCCGGTACCCAGACCAACATGAACGCCAACGAGGTGATCGCCAACCGCGCCATCGAAAAGCTGGGCGGCGTCATGGGGTTGAAGACGCCGATCCACCCCAACGACCACGTCAACATGGGGCAGTCTTCCAACGACAGCTTCCCCACCGCGATGCACATCGCCGCCGCCGACGAGATCGTGCGCAGCCTGATCCCGGCATTGGAGCATCTGCGCACCGCGCTGGACGCCAAGGCCGATGCCTTCCAGGACATCGTCAAGATCGGCCGTACCCATCTCCAGGACGCCACCCCGCTGACGCTGGGGCAGGAGTTCTCCGGTTACGCCGCCCAGGTCTCCTACGGCATCGGCCGGGTCAGGAGCGCGCTGCCGCAGCTCTACCGGCTGGCCCAGGGCGGCACCGCGGTCGGCACCGGCCTGAACGCCAGGGCCGGTTTCGCCGAGACCTTCGCCGAGGAGGTCGCCGCCTTCACCGGCCTTCCCTTCGTCACCGCGGAGAACAAGTTCGAGGCGCTGGCCACCCACGATTCGCTGGTCGACGTCCACGGCCACCTGAACACGCTGGCGGTGTCGCTGATGAAGATCGCCAACGACATCCGCCTGCTCGGCTCCGGCCCGCGGTCGGGCATCGGCGAGCTGTCGCTGCCGGAGAACGAGCCCGGCTCCTCCATCATGCCCGGCAAGGTCAACCCGACCCAGTCGGAGGCGATGACGATGGTCTGCGCCCAGGTGATGGGCAACCACACCACCGTGACCGTCGCCGGCGCCACCGGCCATTTCGAGCTGAACGTGTTCAAGCCGGTGATCGCCTTCAACGTCCTGCAATCGATCCGCCTGCTGGCCGACGCGGCGATGAGCTTCACCGACAATTGCGTGGTGGGGATCGAGGCCAACCGCGAGCGCATCGCCAGGCTGGTGTCGGACAGCCTGATGCTGGTGACGGCGCTCAACCCCCACATCGGCTATGACAATGCGGCGAAGATCGCCAAGAAAGCCCACAAGGAAGGGACAAGCCTAAAGGAGGCCGGGCGTGAACTCGGACTCCTGACGGATGAGCAATTCGATCAATGGGTTCGCCCCGAACGGATGGTTGGTCCCGGCTAAGCTTGGGGTTAGGGTGGGGGTGAGTTTCCCGGCCGTTCCGGCCTTCCTCTGACCACCCCCATCCCCCCTTGCGATGCGTCGAGTGACCATGAAGAAGCGTTCGGTCCTGATCGCCGGCCATCCCACCAGCGTTTCCCTGGAGGAAGAGTTCTGGGATGCCCTGAAATCGGTGGCGCAATCGCGCGGCCTGTCGGTCAACGCCCTGATCGAGGAGATCGACCAGACCCGCAGCGGCAACCTGTCCAGCGCCATCCGCGTCTACGTGCTGAAGGCGGTGCAGACACGCGCGGAATGACGGGATCCCGCGGATAGCCACAGGTGGACACCGGCCGGCTGTCGGCGTACACGCTTGCTGGCCTCCGCCACCCGACAAGATGCCGCCGCCATGCCGCCCGACGTCACCACGCTCGACATCATCGCCTTCGTCTGGTTCGTCGGCTCCTGGGTCGGCTTCACCGTGATCCAGGATCATCTGCTGACCGGCCGGAACATGGTGAACCAGCATCTGAAGATCGTGCGCCGCCATTGGATCGAGCGGATGCTGAACCGCGAGAACCGCATCATGGATGCGCAGCTGTTCGGCCACACCATGCACAGCTGCACCTTCTTCGCCTCCACCAACATGCTGGTGCTGGCCGGCCTGATCGGCAGCTTCGGCGCGGCCGAGCGGGCGCAGCAGGTCGTCTCCGACCTCTCCTTCACCGTCCAGACCTCGCACCAGATGTTCGAGATGAAGATGCTGCTGATGGTGGCGATCTTCACCTTCGGCTTCTTCAAGTTCACCTGGGCGCTGCGCCAGTACAATTACTGCTGTGCGCTGATCGGCTCGGCGCCGATGCCGCCGGTGCCGGATGACGACCGCAAGGCGATCTCGCAGGCCATCGGCGAGGCGCTCACCCTGGCGATCACCGCGCTGAACGGCGGAATGCGCGCCTATTATTTCGCACTGGCGGCGCTGGCCTGGATCATCGGGCCGCTCTTCCTGATCGCCGCCACCAGCGGCGTCATCCTGGTCCTCACCCGTCGGCAGGCCTTCTCCGCCACGGAGAAGGTCATTCGCGTGCAAACGCAGTGGTTGGAAAGAAACGATTCAAGCAAAGCAAAATAATAAGTAAAATCCCACACGTTTTCTGCGCATGCGACCAAATATCCTCTACCTGACGGTGAGTTGCAGTGGCTAAGGTCGGTGCATCGAGGATCGCACGACGGCTTGTCGGCGCGGCGCGGAGAACAAGAGGGCGACAATGGACGCCGATACTGCTTTGACCATCATGGAAGCTCTCGATCAGGCGGAGGCTCTGCTTAACCGGGTCCACCTGCGCGACGGCTATGCCGGCCGTGATACGCTGGCCCGCAACCGGGAGCTTCTGGACGCCGCCCGCCACCGGCTTGAACAGGCCCACAGCATCGAGGAAACCGGTATGTTTCCCGGCTTCTGCCGCTCGGCGGCGCTGGCCTGACGCGACGCTGGATCGGCCCTGCTATCGGCCTCTGAATCGGCATCGGACTTCCGGGCAATCCCGCCGCCTCACCCCTTCAGCAGAACCTTGCCGCCGCTGCGCACTCTCGACCAATCCTTGGCGAAATAGGCGAAGTCGCGCGACGGCCGGCTGAACAGGAAACCCTGGGCCAGCGCCACGCCCAGCCCGGTCAGCAGGTCGGCGTGCACCGTTTCCTCCACCTGCTCACCGATCAGTTCCAGCCCGAGCTGGCGGCAGACGTCGACCATGCTGCGCAGCATCGCCATGTCGCGCGGGCTGTTCACGGCGCCACGGACGAACTTGCCGTCGATCTTGGCATAGTCGGCCTGGATGCCGTACAGCGACTGGAAGCTCGTCGATCCGGCGCCGACATCGTCCAGGCAGATGCGGAACCCGCTTTCGCGCAGCTTCTGCAACACGTCGTTCAGCTTGGCGATGTCGGTGACGACCACCGTTTCCGTCACCTCGATCAGCAGCTTGGCCGCCAGATCGCCATAGGGGGCGACGACCGACTGGAACTGCTTGAGGAAGATCGGGCTCATCAGCGTCTTGGCCGACAGGTTGATCGCCACGTCGGGCAGCTTCGGCTCCTTGCGGAACTCGGCCAAGGTGTCCAGGACCGTCCGGGTCAGCAGCAGGTCGAAGTCGTAGATCAGCCCGACATCTTCGGCGAAGGTGATGAAGTCGGCCGGCGACCCCATCCCGTCGACACGGGTCAGCGCTTCCAGATGGTGGACGGCCCCGTTGGCGATGTCGACGATGGGCTGGTAGACGACGAAGAAGTTGCGGTTGTCGATGGTGGCGCGCATCTGGCCGATCCGCTCCACCGCACCCGCCATCAGCCGGTTGGCGCCATCCTCCAGGCTGGAGATGGTGAACTCGCCCCCCTGTTCGGAGGCGAAGGCCTGCACGGTATAGACCAGCGCGCGGGCCGCATCCGCCGCGTCCAGCCGGTCATCGGTCATGTCCAGCGTCCAGGACCGGATGCCGCCGGGCAGGGCGCCGCCCGCCGCCTCGATGATCTGGGCAATGTGGCCCTGCACCTCGCGCCCGTCGATGTCGGCGGCATGGACGATGCCATAGCGGTCGCCGGTCAGCTGCCCGGCGCTGTCGCCGTCGGCCGAGATGCCGCGCAGATAGGCGTCGATGCCCTCGCGCACCTCCGCCGCCGCTCCCTCCGGCATCGCCTCCACCATGGCCTGCAACCCTTCGACCAGCAGCAGGGTCAGCCCCTGGTCGAGCCCCTTCTCGCGGGCGGCATGGATCCGCTCCTCCAGGATACCGGCGAATCCGCTCTGGTCGCGCAGTTCGCCCTGCGCCGGGGCGCTGCCGCCATTGCTGCTGCGGCCCGGTGGAGTCAGCAGGACGGTGAGGAACAGCGATCCCGGACAGGAATCGAGCCGGCAGCCGCCGAGCAGGGCCGGAAACTGCTGGCCGTCAAAGGATTGGAACAGCACGCGCGACGGCTTGATCCGAGCCTTTTCCCGGATGCGGTCGAACAGGACATGGACGTATTTGCGGTCGCCGGGGGCCACCACCTCCATCAGGTTGGTGCCCACCAGCCCGCCGACCTCGCCCTTGGTCAGGCGGCAGCGGGCGCCGGCGGAAAACAGGACGTTGCCCTGCGCATCCGTTTCGATCAGCAGGTCGGCGGCGGCAAAGGCGAAGCCGACGAAGCGGTCGCGGTCGCGGCTGGATTGCGGACGGCGTGGCCCGGCCGTGTCGGACGCCGGGCTGACGACCGGTCCGATCACGGGAGGGGAACGACCTGCGCTTTCCTGCTGCAAGGGCATCGTCATGTGTCTACAAATTGCAACAAAGTTTAGAGAGTTTCTGGCTGAATGCAACAGAGGGTAACCAATATTGACATAAGTTAAAAGCCTATCGGTGGCCGATGACCTTCGTCTGGGCCGGCGCGACAATTTGGGATGTCTAATTCACGAATGTGACGTACCCCGGTAATGCCTTTCCGGAGCGGTCGGTCGATTGTGGTTATCACCGGCGGAAATATCGCCGGACTGTTCGGACGTCACGAATGGATGGCGGAAATAAAAAGCCCCGCGGACCTGACGGTCGCGGGGCCTCATCGCCTGACATATGGGACGGCTTGGTGGCCGGCTTTGTGGGATGAATGCAACTGTCAGCGGCGCGGGAACAGCCGGTTGACGTGGCCCATCTTGCGGCCGGGCCGGGCTTCGGCCTTGCCGTACAGGTGCAGGCGGGCGCGCGGTTCGGCCAGCAGCTCCGGCCAGCGCAGCACGTCGTCGCCGATCAGGTTGGTCATCTCGGCATCCGCCACCCGCTCCACCGATCCCAGCGGCAGGCCGCAGACCGCCCGCACCAGCTGCTCGAACTGGCAGCTGGCGCAGGCGTCCATCGTCCAGTGGCCGGAATTGTGCGGGCGCGGCGCCATCTCGTTGACCAGCACCCCGCCGTCGGCGGTGACGAACATCTCCACCGCCAGCACGCCGACCAGATCCAGCGCCTCGGCGATGCGGCGCGCGATGCGGTCGGCCTCCGCCGCGGTCTCTGCCGACACCTTCTCCGGCGCGGCCGGTGCGATGGTGACGTCGAGGATGCCGTCCTTGTGGCGGTTCTCCACCGCCGGATAGGCGACCATCGCGCCGTCGGCGCCGCGGGCGACGATCACCGACACCTCGCAGGCGAAGGTGACGAAGCCCTCGACGATGCCCTCCACCCCGGGCTTGCCGCCGCCGATGCTGGCCCAGGCCGCCGCCGGATCGCTGCCGGCGTCGAGCCGCGCCTGCCCCTTGCCGTCATAGCCGAGCCGCGTCGATTTCAGCACGCAGCGCGGCCCGATTTCGGCCACCGCACGGGCGACCTCCTCGGCGCTGCTGGCGGCGCGCCAGGGAGCGGTGGCGATGCCGAGCTTGTTGACGAAGCTCTTCTCGGCGATGCGGTCCTGCGCCACCGACAGCACGTTCGGACCGGGGTTCAGGTTGGTGAAGCGGCGCAGATGCTCGGCCGTCGCGACCGGAACATTCTCCCACTCCAGCGTCACCACGTCGACCGAGCGGGCGAAGCGCTCCAGCGCCTCCAGGTCGTCCCAGTCGGCGACGGTCGCCGCGGCGCTGACCTGGGCGGCCGGGCTGTCCGCCGCGTCGGGGGCATAGACATGGGTCTTGTAGCCCAGCCGTGCCGCGGCCAGGGCCGTCATCCGGCCGAGCTGTCCGGCACCCAGCATGCCGATGGTGGAACCGGGGGCGAGGCGGGGCAGGGGAACGCCGGGCGGAGTGCCGGTTGCGGTGCCGGTCATGACGGTCGGGCTTTCTCTGTATCAGGCGGGATCGCGTCAGGCGGGATCGTCGACCGGGGCCTCGGCCACCGCGGCGGTCTGGCGGGCGCGCCAGCCGTCCAGCGCCTCGGCCACCGCCGGGTCCATCAGGGCGATGATCGAGCCGGCCAGCAATGCTGCGTTGATGGCGCCGGCCTTGCCGATGGCCAGCGTGCCGACCGGGACGCCGCCCGGCATCTGCACGATAGACAGCAGGCTGTCCATGCCCTTCAGGGCGTGGCTTTCGACCGGAACGCCGAACACCGGCAGCGGCGTCATCGACGCGGCCATGCCCGGCAGATGGGCGGCGCCGCCGGCACCGGCGATCACCACCTTCAGGCCGCGCGCCTTGGCGGTGGTGGCGTAGTCCACCAGCCGGTGCGGGGTACGGTGGGCGGAAACGATGCGGACCTCGTGCGGGACGCCCAGCGCCTTCAGCGTGTCGGCGGCGTGCTTCATCGTCGTCCAGTCGGACTGGCTGCCCATGATGATGCCGACCAGCGGCTGGACGCCGGCAGCCGAAGCGGAGCTTTTGGGGGAGTGATCGGCGGTCACGGCCTGGCGCTTTCCTCAAGGTCCGGAAAGCGGCGCATTATAGGAAGAGTCGGGCGGCTGTCCAGAGGCGGCGCCGCGTCCGCGCTCCGGTCGGCCACGAATCCTACTCTGCGGCTGCGACATTCCGGCCCTTCCGGCGGAACATGGTTCCACCTATGGTGCTGCCTTATATGGACTGGATAGACCCTGCGCATTCCTTGAACCGGACCCATCGCATGACCGACGCCGTTCCCACCGAAGATCAGCGCAAAGAGCACCGCGACATCCGCGCCGCGATGGCGGAGGAGCGGATGGCCGCCGTCGGCATCGACGAGGCGTCGATCGAGACGCTGGTGCGCACCTTCTACGGCAAGATCATGAAGGACGAGGAACTGGGGCCTATCTTCGGCCGCGCCATCACCGATTGGGAGCCGCATCTGCGCAAGATGATGGATTTCTGGTCGTCCATCGCCCTGCTGACCCAGCGCTACGACGGCCGGCCGATGCCGGTTCACATTTCGCTGGGCCTGGAGCCGCCGCATTTCCAGCGCTGGCTCGGCCTGTTCCGCGAAACCGCCCACGAAATCCTGCCGGCGGAGGGCGCGGAATTCCTGATCGGCAAGGCCGAAAACATCGCCCGCAGCTTCCAGATGGGCATCCAGTTCTTCACCGTGCCCAAGAAGGGGTGAGGGGACTTGGCCTCCCTTTCCCCGGGGGAGAGGGAACCATCGGGCGGTCAGGCGATGATGTCCGGCAGCAGCCGGCTCTCCAGGACCATGATCTGGTCCTTCAGCATCAGCTTGCGCTTTTTCAGCCGCTGCATCTGCAACTGGTCATAGGGCGCACGTTCGGCCAGCCGGGCGATGACGTCGTCCAGGTCGCGGTGCTCGCTGCGCAAGCTCGCCAGCTTTTCCTTCAAAATCTCTTGCTCGTTCATCGCGCCCGTTAGGAATGGCCGTTGCCCCGGGTGGATCGGGGGTGCTCTTGCGGGTGACCCTTTGGCTGGGCGGGCCGGACTATACCAGATTTCCCGCGTTACGGCACCGCCAAACCGCCGGTTCGGCCCTTTGGTCATCCCCGCCCTCGCGGCGGCCGGCGGCTTGCGGCGGAATCCCCCCTTTGCGGATGCGGGCAACGATTGCGGGAAACTCCTGTTCCGGTAACATGGTGGTCCATTTCAATGAACAGGCGAACGGGACGGGAAACCCTCAATGACTGCCCCTAATAAAGCCGGCAAGCGCATCGGCATCCTGACCAGCGGCGGCGACTGCGCCGGGCTGAACGCGGTCATCCGCGCGGTGGTCCACCGCGCCACCGGTTATGGCTGGCAGGTGCTGGGCATCAAGGAAGGCACCCAGGGGCTGCTCCAGCGCCCGGTGCAGTACCAGACGCTCGATCTCGGCTCCGTCGACGGCCACATGATGCGCCAGGGCGGCACCATCCTCGGCACCACCAACCGCGGCGATCCCTTCGCCTACCCGATGCCCGACGGCACGCTGAAGGACCGCTCCGACGAGATCATCGGCGGCTACCGCGAGCTTGGGCTGGACGCGCTGATCGGCATCGGCGGCGACGGCAGCTTCGCCATCCTGCACAAGCTGGCGCAGAAGGGCGGCTTCCCGATGGTGGGCGTGCCCAAGACCATCGACAACGACCTGGGCAAGACCGAGGTGTCGGTCGGCTACGACACCGCCGTCGCCGTGGCGGTGGAGGCGCTGGACCGTCTCCAGCCGACCGCCGCCAGCCACCACCGCGTGATGGTGCTGGAGGTGATGGGCCGCGACGCCGGCCACATCGCGCTGGCGGCCGGTATCGCCGGCGGGGCCGACGTGATCCTGATCCCCGAGATCCCCTATTCCATCGAAAGCATCGCCGCCAAGATCCAGAGTGTCCGCGACTCCGGCCGCAACTTCGCCCTCGTGGTGGTGTCGGAGGCGGTGAAGACGCTGGAAGGCACCGGCGTCAAGAAGATCCTCCAGGGCGGCGAGAAGCGCTATGGCGGCATCGGCGATTACATCGGCGAGAAGATCGCCGACGCCACCGGGGCCGAGACGCGCGTCACCGTGCTGGGCCATGTCCAGCGCGGCAGCATGCCCAGCCCGCGCGACCGCCTGATCGCCTCGGCCTTCGGCGTCCATGCCGTCGACCTGATCGCGGAGGGCAGGTTCAACCGCATGGTCGCCTGGTCCAACCGCGGCGTCATCGATGTGCCGATCACCGAGGCGATCGAGCATTACTCCTGCGTCGAGCTGGACGGCGCGCTGGTGAAGACCGCGCGCGGCCTGAACATCAGCTTCGGCGACTGATCCGGACGATGGCGGGCGCGCGATGTCGGCGAATCCCTTCTGGGACTTTTCCCTGGCCGTTTACGGGCGGCCGGGGGTGCCCGCCTGCTGTCTCGCCCTTCAGGACCGGCGCGGGGTGGACGTGAACCTGCTGCTCTTCGCCGCCTGGGCCGGGCTGGATTGCGGCATCCGCCTGTCGGATGAGGAGCTTGCCCGCATCGACGGCTCGGTCGCCGGCTGGCGCGAGGAGGTGGTGCGGCCTTTGCGCGTCCTGCGTCGCCGGGCGAAGGCGGAGGACGACGCCTTCTACCGCCGCATGAAGGCGGCCGAGCTGGAGGCGGAGCGCGTGCAGCAGGATCGCCTGTTCGCCGCCGGCGCTCTCACCCCGCGTGCCGGCGGCAGTTCCGAGCTTGCACTTGCCAACATGGCGCTGCTGGTGCCGGGCGGCGATCCGGCGCTGGCGGAACTGGCGGGCCTGCTGGCGGCGCGATGAGGGAGTCCCCCTACCTGTTCAGGATCAGCTCGTTCGGATCGCGCACGGTGTTTGAAACCAGTTCCGGCTTGCCGGCATAGAAGGCGCTGCACCGTTTGCCGCTGACCAGCCGTGTCAGCGCCGCTTCCCATTCGCGCCCCTTCGGGCCGATGATGCGCAGTTTGAGCTGGTCGACCAGCGGGACGACCTTGAACGTCTCGATCTCGATCGGTTCGGCGCTGGTGGTGGTGAAGACGTCCTGCTTCAGCGTCAGCGTCTTGCCGTTGATCTCAAGCGTCACATCCTGTGCCCACGGGCAGCCGTTCGACTTGGCGCCTTCGTTGGCCTGCGCGGCGGTGACCCCGAAACCGACTGTCAGGCAACCAAGTGTCAGGCAACCAAGTGTCAGGCAACCAAGCGTCAGGGCGGCGGGAATCACCTGGCGGATGCCGGAATGGCAGAGTGCCCGGAATGGGCGGGTAATCATGAATTGCTCCTCGACTATCGGCGCGGACAATAGCGATCGGTCAGCGTCGTGACAATCCAGGGAAAATCCTGATCCTGTGACCGTTTGCGACGATTTCCCACCGCGCCCGGCTGGACCGGCGGGGATCGGTCGGGGCATGATCCGGATCCCGGCGGCCTGTCCGCCATCCCGCCAGAGTTCAGATGGTTACCTTGTCGCAGGCCCTGCTGATCGCGCTCGACCACCATCAGGCGGGCCGGCTGGCGGAGGCGGAGGACATCTATCGCCGCATCCTGGGCGCCGATCCCGAATATGCCGACGCGATGGAGTTGCTGGGCGTGCTCGCCGCCCAGACCGGCCGGCTGGCCGAGGCCGCCCGGCAGTTGCGCCTTGCGGTGGCGCTGCGTCCCGACGGGGCCGGCGGACTGTCCAACCTCGCCGGTGTCGAGCAATCTGCCGGCGCCTTCCCCCTCGCGCTGCGGCTCTACGGCCGGGCGCTGCGCCTGATGCCGGACCTTGCCGACGCCCATGCCAGCCGTGCCGGAGCCCTGCGCCGGCTGGGGCAGACACAGGCGGCCCTGTCGGCCACCGCGCCGGCGCTCGCCCTGGCGCCCGATCATGCCGACGCGCTGGCGAACCGGGCCGCCGCCCTGCTGTCCTGCGGCGATGCACCGTCCGCCGAGCGCTGCGCCCGCCGCTCGCGGCACCTGAACCCCCGCTCCGCCGTCGCCCACGCGACGCTGGCCGCCGCCCTGGCCGCGCAGCGCCGCTGGGAGGAGGCCGAGTGTGCCGCCCGCGACTCGCTGGCCATCGACCGCTCCACCGCCGAGGCATGGGAGGTGCTGGGCTCGGTCCTCGCCAAGCTCGCCCGCTTCCCCGACTCGTTGGATGCCTTCACCATGGCGGAGCGGCTGCGCCCCGGCCCGTCGCTGTACGCGGCGCGCGGCACCGCCCTGATCGTGATGGCCCGCCCGGCGGAGGCCGCGGCCGACTTCGCTCGCGCCCTGGCCGACCGGCCGCAGGATGCCGGCCTGCACTGGAACCTCGGCTTCGCCCATCTGCTTGCCGGCGACTACGAACGCGGCTGGCCGGAGTTCGACTGGCGCCGCCATGACGACCGCGCCGAGCCGCCCTGGCGCCGCTTCCCCCAGCCGGCATGGCGGGGCGAGCCGCTGAACGGCCGGACCATCCTGCTCTATGCCGAACAGGGGCTGGGCGATACGCTCCAGTTCCTGCGCTATGTCCCGCTGGTGGCGGCGCGCGGCGGCCGGGTGGTGCTGGAGGTGCAGCGCCCTCTGCTGCCGTTGCTGGAGTCGGCGGTGGAAGGGGCGGGCCAGCATGGATCCGTTGAAATCATCTCCCGCGGCGATCCGCTGCCGCCCTTCGATCTCGAATGCCCGCTGATGAGCCTGCCGCGTGCCTTCGCCACCGGCCTGGACAGCGTGCCCGCACACACGCCCTACCTGCGCCCCGATCCGGCGCGCGTCGCCCGCTGGCACGACCGGCTGGGCCGGCGGGACGCGCTGCGCATCGGCGTCGTCTGGGCCGGCAACCCGCGCTTTCCCGCCGACGCGGAACGGTCGCCCAGGCTCGCCGGGCTGCGCGGCCTGTTCGACGTGCCGGGCTGCCGCTTCTATGGCTTGCAGATGGGACCGGGACGGGCCGACCTCGCCGGCACGATCCTGCCGGACAGCTTCACCGATCTGGGGGGCGGGATCGCCGACTTCGCCGACACAGCGGCGATCATGGCGAACCTCGACCTCGTGGTGTCGTCCTGCACCGGGCCGGCCCATCTGGCGGGTGCGCTGGGGGTGCCGCTGTGGGTGGCGCTGCCCTTCTCGCCGGACTGGCGCTGGCTGACCGGCCGCGACGACAGCCCCTGGTATCCGACCGCCCGCCTGTTCCGGCAGCCGGCGCCCGGCGACTGGCCTGCCGTCGCCGGGCGCATGGCCGCCGAACTGGCATCGCTGGCTCAGCGTTTCAGGCCGTTGCCGTAGCGCGAGCAGTCGTAATCGTCGGTCCCGGCCTCGGCATGGCCGCCGTTGGAGGTGTTGTAGCGCGGGTCGTCGCAGCGGCCGTTGCGGACGTAGGAGTCGGAGCTTCCCGACCCGAACAACCCGCCGTTGCCGCCGCCGAACAGGCCGCCGCCACCGCTGTTGCTGCTGGTCTGGTTGCAGGCGGCGAGCGCCAGCGGCACGGCGGCGGCGATCACGAAACGAAGAGCGGTCTTCATGGCAGTCCCTTTCCCTGGTGAGGGTTGCGAAGAAAGTGTCTTCCTTCGCCCTCAACAGGGCAGGGTGCCCGCCAGTCCCGTGCCGGCGCGCGGGTTAATGCTTTCTGGTCCTGTAAAATGCGGGAGCCGGGCTCACTCGACCGGCTGGAACAGGCGGGTGACCGGGTTGATCGCCCACATCTCGCCCGTTTCGATGTCGAACCACCAGCCATGGATGTTCAGCGTGCCGGCTTCCAGGCCTTCGCGGACGAAGGGGAAGGTCAGCAGATTGTCGACCGAGGCGCGGACGGCGGCCCGCTCGATCACCGCCGGGGTGTTCTGCAGCCTCTCCGCGTCGGCGCGCTCCTGTTCGGAACCTTCGGGCCCGACATAGGGGTCGAGCGCCGAACCGGCGATCGACACCCAGGGGGAAACGAAATCATCCTCCGCCTTCTGGCCGGCGCGCAGCCGGATCAGGCCCTGGATGCCGCCGCACTGGGCGTGGCCCAGCACGATGATCTCCGACACCTTCAGCGCCTTGACCGCATATTCGATGGCGGCCGAGGTGCCGTGATAGGCACCGTCGGGCTGATAGGGCGGGACGAGGTTGGCGACGTTGCGCACCACGAACAGTTCGCCGGGCTCGGCCATCGTCAGCAGGGCGGGATCGACACGGCTGTCCGAGCAGCCGATCAGCAGAACCTCCGGATGCTGCCCTTCGGTCGCCAGCAGCCGCATGCTGTCGGGACGGCGCTCGTAATAGCGGGCGCGGAAGGCCTTGATGCCTGCCAGAAGCTGGCGGATGGGCTCGCTCGGTTTGCTGCTGAAGGGCATGGTCGGCTGGTTCCCGTTTCTGCCGGCCGGCTGGGGCGCCGGTTCCGCGTCATAATCCATCGTCAGCGGTATAACGGCATTGCGGCCGCGGACCAAGCCGCCTGTTGCATTGCGAATAAGGGAGAAGCAAGGGGCGGATGTCGGGCGACCGCGGATCAGGCCTCGCCCGGACGCTCGCCCCACCGCCGCAGGTTGCCGGCGTCCAGCCCGAACAGGTCGAGCACCCGGCCGACCGAATGGTCGACCAGATCGTCGATGCTCTGGGGCTTGGCGTAGAAGGCCGGGACCGGCGGCGCGATGACCGCGCCCATTTCGGCCAGCGCGGTCATCGTGCGCAGATGGCCCAGATGCAGCGGCGTCTCCCGCACCATCAGCACCAGCCGCCGCCGTTCCTTCAGCGCCACGTCGGCCGCCCGCGTCAGCAGGGTGGAGGTGACGCCGCTGGCGATTTCGCTCATCGTCCGGACGGAGCAGGGGGCGACCACCATGCCCAGCGTGCGGAAGCTGCCGCTCGACACCGCCGCCCCGATGTCGGCGGCGGCATAGCTGACGTCGGCCAGCGCCCGCAGCTCCGCCACCTTCATGCTGGTTTCATGGGCCAGCGTGACCTCGGCCGACCGGCTGACCACCAGATGCGATTCGACGCCGATCCGCCGCAGCGTCTGCAGCATGCGGATGCCATAGATCACCCCCGACGCGCCGCTGATGCCGACGACAAGCCGGGACGGAGGTGTGGTGGGATCGGTCATGGAATCGTCTGTGCCCTCATGATGCCCTCTCCCGCCCCGGGAGAGGGAGGGGACCCGCGCCGAAGGCGCGGGGAGGGTGAGGGGTGATCCAAGAATCGGGTAGCGCATGGTTCCTTGCGCTACCCCTCACCCTTCCCTCTCCCGGGACGGGAGAGGGACTCTCCCCCTCAGTGCGCGTCTTCCTGTTCGGAATAGCGGTCGTCCTCGCGGCCTTCGCCGTAGAAGTCCTCGGCCGCATCCTCCGGTGCGCGCGGCACGCCGCCGCGGCGGATGGCGAGCGCCAGGGCCTCTTCCAGTTCGCGCTGGGAGCACAGACCCAGCATCACCGGGCTGCGCGGCTTGATGTTGGCGACGTTCCAGTGGGTGCGGTCGCGCACCGCGGCGATGGTCGGCTTGGTGGTGCCGATCAGGCGGCAGACCTGGGCGTCCGACAGCTCCGGATGGTGCTTCAGCAGCCAGGCGATGGCGTCGGGCTTGTCGCCGCGCTTGGTGATCGGGGTGTAGCGCGGACCCTTGGAGCGGGAGGCCACCTGCGGCAGGTCGGCGACCAGAAGCTTCAGGCGCAGATCCTGGTTCTTCTCGCAGCGCTCGATTTCCTGCTTGGTCAGCTGGCCGTTGGCGATGGGGTCCAGCCCCACCATGCCGACCGCGACCTCGCCGTCGGCGATGGCCTGGACTTCCAGCGAATGCATGCCGCAGAAGGCGGCGATCTGCTCGAAGGACAAGGACGTGTTCTCGACCAGCCAGACGGCTGTCGCTTTCGGCATCAAGGGCAGTGCCATCATCCCTCCTGACAAACTCTTCACCGGCCGCACCCGCTGGCGGGTGGTGCGGCCGGCCGTTCTAACTGTTATGCGGCGCGGGGGCGGCTTCGCGGCCCCAGGGAGATCCCCGTGGCGGCCGCCCCTTTCTCGTCACCACGATATAGGGCGAATACCGGTCCGCGTAAGCATGCTTGCGCAGGCGCACCGGGAAATCCCGGCCGCCCGCTCGCCTCTGCTAACCTGTCTTGCCTGCTTATGGCAAGCCCGACGGCACCGATTCGACGAAGAAAAGCGCAAAATCAGGCCGCATCCGGCCCGACCGTCAGCACGATCTTGCCGATATGCGCGCTGCTTTCCATCAGCCGGTGCGCCTCGTCCGCCTGTTCCAGCGGGAAGCAGCTGTGGATCTGCGGCTTGATGCCGCCGGACTCCAGCAGCGGCCACACATGCTCGCGCAGCGCGGTGGCGATGCGGCCCTTCTCCGCCACCGGCCGGGCGCGCAGCGTCGATCCGGTCAGGGTCAGCCGCTTGGTCATCACCGGCGCCATGTTCAGCGATACCTTCGCCCCCTGGAGGAAGGCGATCGAGACGTGGCGGCCGTCGACCGCCATGATGTCGATGTCGCGGGCGATGTAATCGCCGCCGACCATGTCCAGCACCACGTCGACGCCGCGCCCGCCGGTCGCCTCGCGGATCACCGCGACGAAATCCTCGGTCCGGTAATTGATGGCGCGGTCGGCGCCGAGATCCTCGCAGGCGCGGCACTTGTCGTCGCTGCCGGCGGTGGTGAACACCGTGGCGCCGAAGGCCTTGGCCAGCTGGATCGCCGTGGTGCCGATGCCGCTCGACCCGCCATGGATCAGCAGGGTCTCGCCGCGCTTCAGGGCGCCGCGCTCGAACACGTTGGTCCAGACGGTGAAGAAGGTCTCCGGCACCGCCGCCGCCTCGACCATCGACAGCGGGGCGGGGACGGGCAGGGCCTGCACCGCCGGCACCACGCAATAGTCGGCATAGCCGCCGCCGGCCACCAGGGCGCAGACCCTGTCGCCGCTGGCCCGGTTCTCCACGCCCTCGCCGATGGCGACCACCGTGCCGGACAGTTCCAGCCCCGGCAGGTCCGACGCGCCCGGCGGCGGGTCGTAGCGGCCCTGGCGTTGCAGCGTGTCGGGGCGGTTCACCCCGGCGGCGGCGACCTTGACCAGAATCTCGCCGGGGCCGGGCACCGGGACCGGGCGGTTTGTCGGGCGCAGCACCTCCGGCCCTCCGGGCTGGGTGATCTCGACGCAACGCATGCTGTCGGGCAGGCTCAGGCCCATGGCGGTCGTCCCTTCGGTTTTGTCTGTTTGGCAATGTCCGGCCCGAAAGGTAGATTTGCCCGACCGGCCTGACAAGCCGGACCAGAAGCCGAAGACACGGCAGGGGAGGGAACCGGACAATGGCCATCGACGATCGTTTCGAGGATCTGGAGCCGCGCAAGGCCAAGCCGGCGCCCAAGGATCTCACCGTGATGGGCGTGGCCGAGATCGAGGCCTACATCGCCACGCTGGAGGCGGAAATCACCCGCGCCCGTGCCGCCATCGCCGCCAAGCAGGCGCAGAAATCGGCGGCCGAGGCCTTCTTCAAGAAGGGGTGAAAAAAGAAGCCCCTCTTCCGCAGGGGGAGAGGGGCTTCGTTCGCTTGTGGAGAGGGCGCCTGTCCCAACTCACCGCCCGACCAGATCGCGGTAGCAGTGCCAGGAGGCATGACCGACCACCGGCAGGGCGATCGCCAGACCGAGGAAGCCGGTGACCATCCCGGCGCTCATGAACAGGGCGATCAGGAAACCCCAGGCGATCATCGGCTTGATGTTGGCGCGCACCACCGCGATGCTGGTCGCCATGGCGGTGAAGACGTCGGTCTCGCGGTCCAGCAGCATCGGCACCGACACCGCGGCGATGGAGAACACCGCCGTCGCGATGATGCCGCCGAACACCGTCCCGGTCAGCAGGAACGGAATGGTCTCCGCCGAGAAGAAGATGCGGTCGACCAGCTGGTCCAGCGCGGGCGGCTCGCCGGAGAAGAACAGGGCGAAGATCAGGAAGGCGACGCGGATCCAGGCCAGCAGCGCCAGCATCAGCACCATGCCGATTCCCGCGATCTGCACGCCGTTGCGGCGGTAGGCGGCGACCACCTTGCCGAAGGTCGGCCGTTCCCCCAGCTCCAGCAGGCGGCTCGTCTCATACAGCCCGACGGCGAACAGCGGACCGACCAGCATGAAGCCCGCCGCCATCGGCAGCAGCAGATATTCCATGTCCAGCATCGCCAGCCCGACCAGCAGGGTGAAGCTGGAGATCACCGCCAGCGCGCCATAGGCGAAGCTGATGCCGGGCGCCGCCATCATATCCTGCCAGGCCGAGGCGAGCCAGACCCAGGGACGGTCCATCTCGACCGTGCGGATTGCCGGCAGCCAGTTGGGGGTTTGCGTCTGAGGCGTCTGCACCGAACCGCGAAACGACGTCATGTCGACCATGATGACGGCCCTCCCCATCAGCCAAGGAAAGCGCCCGCCGGCGCCCATGACCGGCACTGTCCCACAGTCGCGCCGATAGTCGCAATAGGGAACTATCGGCATATCCAATAGTAACAAAAACGCAGAGGTTATTCCCAGCTGCCAGCTTGGTCTTTGCCGTCCCTTCGGCCCAGCCGGTCAGTCCTCCCCGTCCAGCCTGTGCCCGTCCAAAGTCTGAGTTTTCCGCTCCGCCTCCTTGCGGTCGCGTTCCTTCTCCGCCTTGGTGCGGCCGAATCGGGCCCGATTCGCCTCCGCTTCCCTGGCGCGCTCCGCCTTGTCGCGGGTCTTGCGGAAACGGTTGAGGTTGACCACGTCGCCCATGGCACGGTCTCCGATGGCTGATTTCAGGGGGTTCGGGCGCCGCGCGGCCGATTCCGGCCGGTGGCGGGACGGAAAAAAATCACGAAAAAATCGGGCTGGCTCCGACTTGGCCGTGGGATTGCCCAAATTGCTTGTTTCTTCTGCGGGCGCTAGCTTACCGAAGGACGGTGCGCACCGGAAGCGGACGGTGCGGCGGGTGGGGGAACGAGTCTTTGTTTAGACGTGGCAAAGGGGCGCGGCCGACGACGGGGCCGGTCGCAGGGAAGGCGGAAACCCGGTGAAGAAGATCCTGATCGCTGCACTGGCCGGACTGGCGGTATCGGCCGGCCTGCTGTTGGCGGCGCCGAGCCTCATCGACTGGAACGCCTACAAGGGCGCCATCGCCGAGCGGGTGTCGCAGGCGACCGGCCGGCAGGTGGAGTTGCGGGGCGACGTCGGCTTCACCCTGCTGCCGTCGCCGGCGCTGACGGTGCGCGACGCCCGGCTCGCCAATGCCGCGGGGGCGGCCGAACCCGACATGGTGCGGCTGAAGAAGCTGGACGCCCGCGTGGCGCTCGGCCCGCTGCTGGGCGGCCGCATCCAGGTGGAGAGCATCGCGCTGGTCGAGCCGACCTTCGTGGTGGAGGTGCTGAAGGACGGCCGCATCAACTGGGACCTGTCCACCGCCGGCACCCGCGGCGGCGACGGGCTGGGGGCGGCCGAAGGGCTGGTCTCCGCCGTCAGCTTCGATCAGGTGCTGATCGACAACGGCACCGTCATCTACCGCGACGACCGCAACGGCCGGACCGAGACGGTGGAGGGGCTGGGCGCCCGCATCGCCGCCGGCAGCCTGAACGGCCCCTTCCAGATCCAGGGCGACTTCCGCCTGCGCGGCCTGTCCCTGCATGGCGAGGCGACGGCCGGCCGCTTCACCGAGGGGGCGGCGGTGCCGGTGCGCGCCACCCTGTCGATGCCCCACACCGATGCCACCCTGCGTTTCGCAGGCATCCTGACCGGGGGCGGCGGCAGCGGGAGCGGATCGAAGGTCCAGGGCGACCTGCGCGCCGAGGGCGGCGATTTTGCCAAGCTGGTCGACGCCTCCAAATTCTCCTGGGCTCCGGCGGCGCTCGCCCAGCCCTTCAGCCTGCGCTCGACGGTGGAGGCGGGCACCAGCCTCGCCACCTTCACCGGCCTGGAAGCGCAGCTGGGCGACACCCGCGCCACCGGCAACGCCACGCTGCGCGCCGGCGACCCGGCCAAGCGCGAGGAGCCGCGCACCGAACTGACCCTCGCCGTCAACCGCCTCGACCTCGACGCCTGGATGGCCCAGGGTGCGCGGACCGCCGCCGCCGCTGGCAATGCGGCTTCCGCCGGACCGGCGGGTGACGCGGTCGCCGCCGGCGGCGGCAAGGCTTCCGGCCCGTCCTTCGTGTTGCCGACCGGGGTGGAGGCGAAGCTGGACGTCGCCGTCGACGCCATCGCCTACAACCGCGGCGTGGTGCGTCAGGGCCGGATCGAGGCCAGCCTGTCCGGTGGCCGGCTGAACATCGACCGGGTCAGCGCGCTGCTGCCCGGCGGCTCCGACTTCGTGGCGGCGGGCGAGGTGACGACGCCGGGCGGCCAGCCGACGCTGGACGTGCGGATGGAGGCGAACGCCGACAACCTGCGCGCTCTGCTGGACTGGGCGAAGCTGGATCTGCGCGGCATCCCCGCCGACCGGCTGCGCCGCGCCTCGCTGTCCGGCCGTCTTCAGGGCCACGCCGACCGTTTTGAACTGTCCGGGTTGGATTTCCGCTTCGACAGCAGCCGTCTCAGCGGCGCCGTCGCCTATGTCGACCGGGGCCGTCCCGCCTTTGGCGCCCGGCTGGAACTCGACCGCCTGAATCTGGACGGCTACCTGCCGGCCGAAGCCGCTCCAGCCCAAGCGGCTCCCCAATCTGCGGCCCAGCCCGCTCCCCAGCCGGCGACCCGCGCCATCGGGCCGCGCAATGGCTCCGGCTCCGCCGACGCCGCCCCGGCGCCGCAGCGCATGCTCGGCCTTGCCGACGCCAATCTCGACCTGCGGGTCGGTCAGCTGACGGTGGGCGGGCTGCCGGTGCAGGGGCTTCACCTCGACGCCACCGTCGCCTCCGGGGCGCTGACGGTGCGCGAGGCCAAGGTCGACGATGTCGCCGGCCTCCAGGCCCGCATCGACGGCCAGATCGCCGGCCTGATCCCGCTGCGCGGCGTCAACCTCGCCCTGACGGCCGAAGCCAAGTCGCTCGGCGGTCTGCCCAGCGCCGTTTCCTGGCCGCGCGGACTGCCGGTGCCGGAACGGCTGGGTGCGGTCAGCGCCAAGGCGCGGCTGGCCGGCGACGGCGAGCGGCTGGCGGTCGAGGCCTCGGCCGCCATGCTCGGCGGCACGTTGGAGGCCGGCGGCGCCCTGATCGGGCTGGACCGCACGCCCAGCGCCGACCTGAAGCTGCGCGTCACCCATCCGGAGATGGGGCGCCTCGCCGCCCTGTTCACCGACACCGGGCTGGCCCGCGCCTATGGTCCGCTCGACCTTTATGGCGAGTTGTCCGGCAATGCCGCGTCGCCCGCCCTGAACAACCTCCAGGGCCTGGTCGCCGGAATCCCCCTGCGCGGCAAGCTGGTGCTGGACCGCAAGGCGGAACGCCCGGCCTTCCAGGCCGACATCCAGACCGGCGACCTCGACCTCGACCGTCTGCGCAATGCCCCGTTGGTCGGCGACGGCGCCGCCCGCCCCGGCGCGACCGCCGCGGACCCCGCCGCCGCGGCGCCGGCCGACCCGCTGTCGGATCTCGCCTGGATGCAGTCGCTGGATGGCCGGCTCGGCCTGACCTCCACCTCGCTGACGGTCGGGGGGCAGCGCATCGCCCAGCCGGCGCTCCGCGCCACCCTGTCCAAGGGCGTCGCGACGCTGGAGCAGCTGGACGGCGAATGGCAGGGCGGCCAGATCGGGCTCAGCGGCCGTCTCGCCACTGCACCGGGGCAGGGGGCTGGGCAGGCCCCGAGGCTCGACGCCGATCTCACCGTCATCAAGGCCGACATGGGCAACGCCCTGTCCGGCCTCTCCGGCCTCGGCCTTGGCGGCGGCAGCCTCGACCTCGACGTGACCCTGTCGGGCAGCGGCCATGGCGATGCCCTGCTGCGCAGCCTGACCGGCCGCGGCCGGGCGGTGGCGTCCGGCGGCGTGCTGCGCGGTATCGACCTTGCCGCTCTGCGCGGCCGCCTCGCCGGGGTGGAGCGCACGCAGGAGGTGCTGGCCGCCGTCGCCGGCGCCCTCCAGGGCGGGGAGACGAAGCTGGACCGGCTCGACGCCCGCTTCGCCATCGACAACGGGGTGATTCGCACCGAGGACGCCCGCCTCACCACGGCGCCGGCCGACGGCACACTGGCCGGCAGCGTCTCGCTGGCCGACGAGCAGGTTGATCTGGCCTTGACCCTGAAGGTGAAGGCCGACGGCGACCTGCCGCCGCTGACCCTGCGCATGGCCGGCCCCTGGGCCGCCCCGACCCAGACGCTGGACCTGAAGGCCCTGCGCGACCGCTTCACCGCCGCACCTGCGAAATGACGCCCTGTCCACACGGCCAAGGGCGTTGAAGTCGCCGCGCGCGGCGTCCATAATGAACGAACGGTAACCGGAAGTCAGAGCGATGCAGGTGGACAACAGGATTTTGGACGATCTCGCCCGTGTGGCGGGTGGCGCGCTCGGCGCCTTCTCGTCCTTGCGCGAAGAGGCCGAAGGTCAGCTCCGTGCCCAGCTCGAACGTATTCTGTCGCGGATGGACGTCGTCAGCCGCGAGGAATACGAGGCTGTCCGCGCCATGGCCGCCAAGGCCCGCGAGGAGCAGGAGGTGATGGCCGAGCGGCTGGCCGCACTGGAGGCGACCGTCGCATCGCTGAGCGCCGCCAAGGCGCCGCTGCCGGTCGTGGTCGAGCCCGCCGGCGTCCCGGCGGTGGCCGAAACCGGCCCCGGCAAGCCGGAAGACACGGCCAACCCGGCTGCCTGAGCCCAGCCGCTTGAGCTTCGGCGCCGCCGCACACACCCGACGTTCCCTCCCGTCGTACCCGTCCATGCCGCTCTCCCCGGCCGGACGGGTGTGCGTCGGCGGCAGGCCCGCCCACAGTTCAGCCCGTTTTTTCATCATCTTGGGGTATTGGCCCGGACCGCGTGCTGTCACCGGCGCGTCTCTTCGGTCCGGGGGAACGGTACCGCCCATAGCGCCTTCCAGGAGGACGCGGACATGTCGGCAGTTGCCGTAGAGACCACCACTTCCGCCCACAATCCGCTCGACGTGGTCGAGGAGATCGTCACCGCCAACGAATGGCCCTTCGACCGCGCCACCGAGGACGAGCTGGTCGTCGAGATCGGCGGGCGTTGGTGCGATTACCGGCTCTATTTCGTCTGGCAGCCGGATGTCAGCGCGATGCAGTTCTCCTGCCAGTTCGACATGAAGGTCCAGGCCGCCCGCCGCACCGCCGTCGCCGAGCTGCTGGCCGAGGTCAACGGCCGCATGTGGCTCGGCCATTTCGATGTCTGTTCGGAAGAGCATACGCCGATGTTCCGCCAGACCATGCTGCTGCGCGGCTCGCGCGGCGCCGCGGTGGAGCAGTTGGAGGATCTGGTGGAGATCGCCCTGTCGGAGTGCGAACGCTTCTATCCCGCCTTCCAGTTCGTGATCTGGGGCGGCAAGTCGGCGTCGGAGGCGGTGTCCGCCGCCATTCTCGACACCATGGGCGAAGCGTAAGACACAAGAAGCCAGGGCGAAGGGGCCAGGATAGTGGGGAAGGTCACGGTCATGACGGTGGAATCGGGTGCGTCGCTGCTGCTGGTCGGTTGCGGGAAGATGGGCGGGGCGATGCTGGACGGCTGGCTCGCCGCCGGGATCGCGTCCCGCGTCGTGGTGGTCGACCGCGCCGGCCTGCCGCAATCGGTGGCGAGCGACGCCCGCGTCACGCTGGCCTCCGGTGCCGACGCCCTGCCGGACGGCTTTGTCCCCGACGTGATCGTGCTGGCGGTGAAGCCCCAGGTGATGGAGGAGGCGCTGCCGTCCTACCGCGCCCTGGTCCGTCCCGGCACCGTCTTCCTGTCGATCGCCGCCGGCAAGACCATCGCCTATTTCGAGCGGCTGCTGGGCGAGGGGGCGGTCGTCGTGCGCTCGATGCCAAACACCCCGGCCGCCATCGGCCGCGGCATGACCGTCGCCGTGCCCAACGCCCGCGTCAGCGCCGGCCAGCGCGACCTGTCCGACCGCCTGCTGCGCGCCGTCGGCGACGTCGCCTGGGTGGAGGACGAGGGGCTGCTCGATCCCGTCACCGCCGTGTCGGGCAGCGGCCCGGCTTACGTGTTCTTCCTGGTGGAGGCGATGGCCAAGGCTGGCGAGGCCGCCGGCCTGCCCGCCGATCTGGCGATGCGGCTGGCCCGCGCCACCGTGTCCGGTGCCGGCGCGCTCCTCGACGCCTCGCCGCAGCAGCAGGCCGCCGACCTGCGCAAGGCGGTGACCAGCCCCAACGGCACCACCCAGGCGGCGCTTGAGGTGCTGATGGCGCCGGAGGGCATGCAGCCGGTGATGACCGCCGCCATCGCCGCCGCCGCCCGGCGCTCGCGCGAGTTGGCCGGCTGACGGGGGCGGGACGCGCAGCATGACGGCGCTCAGCCCCTCCGCCGCCCGCGTCCAGGCCCTGCTGGACGACATCGGCCTCGGCCACCGCGTGGTGGAGCATGAAGGCAGCACCCGCACGTCGGAGGATGCCGCCACCGCCATCGGCTGCGACGTGGCGCAGATCGCCAAGTCGCTGATCTTCCGCACCAGGGAGAGCGGCCGCCCGGTGCTGGTCGTCGCCAGCGGCGCCAATCGGGTGGACGAGAAGGCGGTCGGCCGTCTGATCGGCGAGAAGATCGAGCGGGCCGACCCGGAGTTCGTTCGCGATGCGACCGGCTTTGCCATCGGCGGTGTCCCGCCCATCGGCCACGCCGTCCCGCCTCTGGTGCTGATCGACGACGACCTGCTGCGGCTGGAGACCATCTGGGCCGCCGCCGGCACCCCCAATGCCGTCTTCCGCCTCACCCCCGCCGATCTGGTCAGCATGACCGGCGGCCGGGTGGAGACCGTCCGCAAGGGATGATTGCACGGTTGGACGGGTGACGTTCGCCACTGCGCACACCACCTTATCAGGCGATCCCTGTCGCCTGGAGGTGGTGCAATGTCCGACATGTCGTCCGACAAGCCTGAAGACAACAGCTTCCGCTCCGACCCAACAGTTGATCCGGCGGACCCCGACTCCCTCGACCGCGCCGTCGCGGCGGCGGCGATGGGGCTGGCGGCCGAGAAGGGCTGGCGCAATGTCGGTCTGCTGGAGGTCGCGCAGCGGGCCGGCATTCCGCTGTCGCGTTTCCATCACCGCTATCGCGGGCGCGCCGGGCTGCTGGCGGCGGTATCGCGCGTCGCCGACGCCACCGTCCTGGCCGGCAGCACGCCCATCGACCCCAGCGAATCGGCGCGCGACCGGCTGTTCGACGTGATGATGCGCCGCTTCGATGCGCTGCGCCCCTTCCGCGACGGCCTGCGGTCGGTGGTGCGCGATCTGCCGGCTGATCCGGCCGGTGCGCTGGGCTTTTCCTGCGCCTTCGGCCGCTCCATGGCCTGGATGCTGCGCGCCGCCGGCATCGATCCCGACCAGCGCGGCGGCGCGGCTCTGGTCGCCGGCCTCGGCGCCGTGCATGCCCGGGTGATGCGGGTGTTCCTGAACGACGACACCGAGGATCTGTCACGCACCATGGCGGCGCTGGACAACGCGTTGCGCGGGGCGGAGCGCTGGGGCGCGACCTTCTGCCGCTGGACCCGGCGGCGCGGTCCGCTCGGCAGGTCGTCGGGAACAGAGTCCATGGCATCAGGCATTTAGCGACGTGCAGGCGTTCCGCGGCCGGCGGTTTTTCCCGTCAAGGTTATGCTGCGGCGCAAAAAACCGGATTGACTAACTTTTCGGCACTCTGCATAGTCGGCTTCTGTAATGTTGCGACGCAACATGCCCGGATTTCGATGCGGGCAGCAAACACCGATGCTGGGATGAGAAACATGGCCAAGATCAGCGGTAACCCCTTCCTCGAATTCGATCCGTCCAAGCTGATGGGCGACCTGAAGGTTCCGGGTGTGGACGTCGAGTCCATCATCGCCAGCCAGCGTCGCAACATCGAGGCGGTGACCGCCGCCAACCAGCTCGCCTTCGAGGGCTTCCAGGCCATCGTCCGCCGTCAGGCCGAGGTGCTGCGCACCGTCGCCGAGGACGTGAACCGCGCCGTCGGTGAACTGACGGCCGCCGGCACCCCGGAAGAGAAGGCCGCCAAGCAGGCCGATCTGGTCAAGGCCGCCTTCGAGAAGTCGCTGTCGAACATCCGCGAGCTGAGCGAGATGATCGCCAAGTCGAACACCGAGGCCGCCGAGATCCTGACCAAGCGCGTGTCGGACAGCCTGGACGAGGTCAAGGCCGCCATCGCCAAGGCGAAGGCCTGATCCTCTCCGGTCCGCCGGAAGAGTTGAAGAGAGGGGTCGCCATCCGGCGGCCCCTTTTTCCGTTTGCGGTGACCGGCCGCTCTTCCCGGTTCCGATGCCCGCTCCGCCGCGCTACCCTGGCGCCGCCCGCAAGAACCGCATCGGATCGGTCATGACCATCTCCTACGACGATTTCGCCAAGGTCGACATCCGCGTCGGCACCATCCGCGCCGTCGAAGCCTTCCCGGAAGCGCGCAAGCCGGCCTACAAGCTGACCATCGATTTCGGTGGCGAGATCGGCACAAAGCGCAGCTCCGCCCAGATCACCGGCCACTATGCCGCCGACGCGCTGGTCGGCCGTCAGGTGCTGGCGGTGGTGAACTTCCCGCCCAAGCGCATCGGTCCCTTCACCAGCGAGGTTCTGTGCCTGGGGCTGCCCGACGCCGAGGGCGCCGTGGTGCTGGTCGGGCCGGATCAGGCCGTGCCGGATGGGGCGCGTCTTTTCTGACAAGTCGATGTGAAAGAATCAAACGAACTTGCCATCATAAAGTCATTCAAAAACATCCCTTCAGGGTTGAATGATGCGGCGATCGTAAGGCGACAAGTTGCCGCAGGGGTCGTGAGTATTTTAAATGAATGCAGTCTAAACCAGGATGGCATAGTGCGGCGCGACAGTGATCTCGCATCTGCAACATGTTTCTCTGGTGGATGGCACCCATGGACGCCCTGCGCTCCTTCGTCGGCCGGCTTTCGATTTCCACGAAGGTCACCCTGTTGAACCTCTTCGGCATGCTGGTTCTCAGCACCGCGATCCTCTTCGCGATCGGTCAGGTGATCGTCCGCGATCTGGAACGGCAGGCGATCGAGATGCAGCGTCTCAGCATGGACATCGCCTGGTCGTCGCTGCAGGAGCGCGGCGGCCGCTTCTCCGTCGCCGATGGGAAGCTGTTGCTGGACGGCGTCGTGATGAACGACAACAATCTGGTGGTCGACAAGATCAAGCGCATCACCGGGGGCACCGCCACCCTGTTCCTGGGCGACCGCCGCATCGCCACCAACGTCACCACCGCAGACGGCAGCCGTGCGGTCGGCACCACGCTGGCGCAGGGACCGGCCTATGACTCGGTGCTGCGCCGCGGCACCCCCTTCCGCGGCATGGTCGAGATCCTGGGCGAGCCCTATTACGCAGCCTATGACCCGATCAAGGATGCGTCGGGCAACACCATCGGCATCCTCTATGTCGGCATCAAGAAGGCGGAGGTGTTCAAGACCTTCGACGACAGCATGCGCTTCGCCACCATGCTGGTGGTGCTGTGCGCCGTCGTGCTTGCCGTTCCCGGCTATCTGGTGTCGCGCCGGCTGCTGCGTCCGCTGGGCCAGCTCAGCCATGTGATGACCGCGCTGTCGTCGGGCGACCTGACCGCCAACGTGGCGGGCGCCAACCGGCTCGACGAGATCGGCGCCATGTCGCGCTCCGTGCTGGTCTTCCGCGATGGCATGGCCGAGGCGGAGCGCCTGCGCGCCGAGCAGGAGCATCAGCGCATCCAGGGCGAGGCGCAGAAGCGCAAGGCCCTGCAATCGATGGCCGACACCGTGGAGCAGGAAAGCCGGGGCGCCGTCGAACGGGTGGCCGCCCGCACGCAGGACATGGACCGCAACGCCGGCGCCATGGCGAAATCGGCCGGGCTGGTCGGCTCCAACGCCCAGAACGTCGCCGCCGCCGCGGCCCAGGCGCTCAGCAATGCCCAGGCGGTGGCCTCGGCCGCCGAGCAGCTTTCCGCCTCCATCGAGGAGATCGGCAATCAGGTCGGCCATGCCGCTGGCGTCACCCGCGCCGCCGTCGCCGCCAGCAACCGGACCGAGAGCACCATCGAATCGCTGTCCTCGGCGGTCAGCCGCATCGGCGACGTGGCCGAGCTGATCCAGGGCATCGCAGCGCAAACCAACCTGCTGGCGTTGAACGCCACCATCGAAGCGGCGCGGGCAGGGGAGGCCGGCAAGGGCTTCGCCGTGGTGGCGGGGGAGGTGAAGAACCTTGCCAACCAGACCTCGCGCTCGACCGAGGAGATTTCGCGCCTGATCGCGGAGATCCAGACCGTCACCGCCCGCAGCGTGGCGGAGGTGCGCGACATCAGCCGCACCATCGGCGAGATCGACGCCATTTCCGGCACGGTCGCCGCCGCGGTGGAGCAGCAGGCGTCGGCGACCCAGGAGATCTCGCGCAACGTCGCCCAGACCGCCGGTGCGGCCACCGACGTGTCGACCCGCATCGACGAGGTGTCGCGCGAGGCCCAGGTGACGGAGGAGCGGGCCGACGAGCTGCGCGCCGGCGCGTCGGAGGTGACCCACAGCATCGACGAGCTGATGCATGTGCTGGTCCGCGCCGTGCGCACGGCGACCGAGGACGTCGACCGCCGCAGCGTGCCGCGCTACCGCGTCGAGGCGCCCTGTACGGTGGAGGGGCCGGAGGGCCGCGTGACGGTGCGGCTGCTGGACATATCGCGCCACGGCGCGGCGCTGGGCGAGGCCGACAGGGTCGGCGCCCGCGGCACCCTCCTGTTCGACGGCCTGGGCGTCGCCTTGCCCTTCGAGCTTTTGAACCGAGAGGAGGGGGTGGTGCGCGTCCGCTTCCGGCTGGCCGAGATCGACCGGCCGGCCTTCGACGCCCGCTTCGACCGTTTTGAAGAGGCGATGGCCGGTCGCCGCCTGACGGCCTGATCCGGTTCCCGTTCGGCCGGGTCAGGCCCCGGCCCGGCGGACGGCGGCATGGACATGCGGCGGGGTCATGCCGGTCCGCGCCGGTTCCAGGGCGCCCTGCTGCCGGGCGGCGAAGACGCCGGCCTCCGTGCGGTTGCGGAAATGCAGCTTGGACAGCACGCTGCGCACCATCGACTTGATGACCGCTTCCGACAGGTCCAGCGCGTTGGCGATGGTCCGGTTGTTCATGCCTTCGCCCAGCAGGCGCAGCGTCTCGAACTCCGGGTCCGACAGGCGCGGCAGCAGCGTCAGCCGGATTTCGTCGACGCCCAGCCGCGACAGGAATTGCTTGGGCATCAGGCAATGGCCTTCCAGCCCCAGGTCGAGCAGCTCGTTGATGCGGTCGACGTTCAGGTCCTCGAACACCCAGGCGTCGGCGAAGGCCAGGATATGGGCGGCGTCCAGCAGCTCGCGCGACGACAGCACGACGACGATCCGCGAGCGGCGCGACAGCCGCAGATAGACCATCGGTTCGTTCTCGCGCAGGGCGGTGAACTGTTGCAGCCCGATCAGGATCGCATCCGGCGTCAGCGCGCTCTGCGTCAGTTCCCCGATGTCGTGCAGAACCGTGACCCGGTGGCGGCCGCCGCGGTCGAGCTGCTGCACCACGTTCTCGGTCAGCGCGTTGTTGTCGAGGATCAGGCAGACATGCATGGGAGTCACCGCGTTGCGGGTCTGGTGAGATGCTTTCTCATGGGCGTACTCATGGTGTGTGTGCATGGGTCAGCTCTGTCTGGAGGAGGCATCCACGGCCGGCCCGGCTGGGGGCATCGCCGCCTGCGTCTGGGGGTTGAGGAGGAACCGGCCGGTTGGCCCAGGCACGTCATGGATTGGGGCACGTCGTTGGTGAATATCGCGGGGATGGGAAATATTGCCCTGTGGACCGCAGCCTCCCTCCCGGTCAGGGGATGGGGGAGTCCTGCTCGCACCGCGTGATTTAGAAATGATCGGCGCCCGGCGTAAATCAGGCGATGGATGATCAGCCAAGATCGCTTTCCGTCTCCTTGTTGGTCGCCTCAGGTTTCGAAACGGTAACACCTATGGAATGATGTGTGCTGGCCGGGTCACACGGGAATGCGCGTTGGTACAGGCATCCTTCAGGACTATCCTTTCGGTCTCGAAACGGCTTTCTCCCTCTCTCTTTCGCGCCCGAATCGGGATTGGCCGCCTTTCTTCCTGACGAACGCCGCAAAGATGGCAAGGTTCCAGAAAAATTCCTGTCGCTAATGGAGACAACCGGTCTCTTTTTGAATGAACCCGTTCGGTTCCAAGCAATCCGATTGGTCCGCGCGATCACTCTATTCGCGGACGCAGAAGAATCTATGACCTTAGGCGGAGGCGTTTCTTGCCGGTGGCATGACGAACGGTGCCTCGAAGGGAGAAGCCGGCTTCGAATGACCTATGGCCCTTGTCGGGATACAGGGCCCCTTCCGATCGTGGTATCAGATACTCAACAGGAGAGAAGGACAGGCCCACAACGGCAGACAGCCTTCCGGCCGATGCAGGGTGGGCCAGCCAGACCAATAGGCCAGCAGGCCGCTCGGGCGGCCTCAGTATAAAGCCGCCCAGGCGGCGGGAAATCGGTGATCCGGGTGCCGCGGGGGCGCACCGGGCAAGATCGACAACAGCCCTGACGGGTGGTCGTCCGCAAAGCGGACGGCACCGCCAAGGGCCGGCGAGCAAGGATGACGGGGACCATGAAGATTCTGATCGGGGACGACCATCTGCTGTTCCGCGAAGGCCTGCGGCGTCTGCTTGAACAGTTGCAGGGCGACGCCGGCTTCGTCGAGGCCGGAACCTTCGACGAGGTGCTCGACCAGTGCCGTGCCGGCGGCACCTTCGACATCATCCTGATGGATCTGCATATGCCGAACTGGCCGGGCTTCGACGGCCTGCGCGAGATCCAGGCCCTGCAGCCGGGCGTGCCGGTGGTGGTGATCTCCGCGTCGGAAGCGCTGGGCGACATCCGCGGCGCGCTCGACCATGGCGCCACCGGCTACATCCCGAAGTCGAGCAGCGTGAAGGTGATGATGGGCGCCCTGAACCTCGTGTTCTCGGGCGGCATCTACCTGCCGCCGGGTGCCCTGACCGCCAGCATGGACGCCGCCCCCCGCCGCCGCACCGTCGACATCTCCGACCGCAACGCCGGCTACGGGCTGACCCAGCGTCAGCGCGAGGTTCTTGAATGCCTGCGGCTGGGCAAGTCGAACAAGCAGATCGCCTATGAACTGGGCCTGTCGGAAGGCACGGTGAAGATCCACGTCACCGCCATCTTCAAGTCGCTGGGCGTGAAGAACCGCACCCAGGCGGTCATCGCCGCCGCCGCCATGTCGGCGTAACGATACAGAAGACTCGATCCGGGGCACGTCGGATCGCGGAACTGGGCCGCAGGGGATCGCCTCCGCGGCCCATTTTCTTTTCGGGGCGAGCGAAAGCCCTCTCCCGGGGCGGGAGAGGGGGGCTTGCACCCCCAAAAACAGCCAGCCTCTTGACCGCGCGGGTTGCCCGATGCTATCCGCCCCTCTTGATCTTGTGGAATCATCCGTCCGGCTTTCCGGCCGGCAGGGTTCCGCCTGACCCGCGCCGCCATCCGGGCCGTGCGCGAAGCCGCCACCGCAGGGACGCCACCGCAGCGCCATGAGCGATATTTTCCGCGAAGTCGACGAGGATCTGCGCCGGGACCGCGCGGAGCACCTGTTCAAGAAGTATGGCGGCGCCATGATCGCCGCGGCCGTCCTGGTCGTTGCCGGCACCGGCGGCTACAGCTTCTGGCGCCATTGGCAGGCGCAGAAGACGCAAGCGCAGACCGCCGCCCTCGTCACCGCCATCTCGCAGAGCGCCCAGGGTCCCGAGAAGGGAATCGATGCGCTGGCCGCCTTCGCCGGCTCCGCCGATCCCAGCCTCGCCGCGATCGCCCAGTTCAACGCCGCGGCGCTGATGACCCAGCAGGGCAAGGCTGCTGATGCCGCGACCGTCTATGACGGCATCGCCGGCAACGCCTCGGTCCCTGCCCAATACCGCGACCTCGCCACCCTGCTGGCGGTGATGCAGCGCGCCGAAGGCGGCGACCCGGCCCAGCTGACCGCGAAGCTGCAGCCGCTGACCGCCGACACCAGCCCCTGGCGCTTTTCGGCGCGCGAGCTGACGGCGATGCTGGCTGCCCGCGTCGGCGATACCGAGAAGGCGCGCACGCTCTACAAGCAACTGGCGGATGACCAGCAAGCGCCGTCGGGCGTGCGCGGCCGCGCCGCCGATCTCGCTTCCCTCTACGGCAAGGGCTGACCCAGGGTCATGACGAACAAGAACGGGAAGACCGCGATGACCGGTTCGATCCGCCGCGCGGCGCTGCTGTCCGCATCGCTGCTGGCTGTCCTGCTCGCCGGCTGCGACACCATCGACGGCTGGTTCGGCAAGACGCCCGAACCGCCCCTGCCGGGCAAGCGCGTCGCCGTCCTCCAGCGCGAGCGCAAGGTGGAGCCGGATGCCCAGCTCGCCGCCACCGCCGTCACCGTGCCGCCGGCCGTCGCCAACGCGACGTGGGCGCAGCCGGGCGGCACGCCGGAGCATGTGCTGGGCAACCTCGCCTTGTCGGCCAGCCCGTCCGACGCGTGGCGCGCCGACATCGGCGCCGGGTCCAGCAGCTCGCGCGCGCTGCTCGGCACGCCGGTGATCGCCGACGGCCGCATCTTCGCCATGGATGCCGACTCGCACGTCACCGCGCTCAACGAGCGCAGCGGCCAGTCGCTGTGGCGCATCGACACCCGTCCGGAGAACGAGCGCGGCGGCGCCACCGGCGGCGGCGTCGCCTATGCCGACGGCCGTGTCTATGCCGCCACCGGCTTCGCCGAGGTGCTGTCGCTCGATGCCGGCAGCGGCAAGATCCTGTGGCGCAAGCGCATCGCCGGCCCGGTTCGCGGCGCCCCGACGGTTTCCGGCGGCCGCGTGCTGGTGATCACCCTGGACAACCAGACCATCGCCCTGTCCACCGACGACGGCGCGGTGCAGTGGTCGCAGCAGGGCATCCTGGAGACCGCCGGCCTGCTCGGCGCCGCCAGCCCGGCCGCCACCGGCACGCTGGTCGTCTCGCCCTATTCCTCCGGCGAACTGTTCGGCCTGCGTCCGGAAAACGGCCGCGTCGCCTGGCAGGACAGCCTCGCCAACATCCGCCGCACCGGCGCCTTGAGCAATCTGGCCGACATCCGCGGCCTGTCGGTGGTCGATCGCGGCGCCGTCTATGCCATCGGCCATTCCGGCCGCATGGTTGCGATCGACGAGCGAATCGGCGCCCGCATCTGGGAAACGGAGATCGGCGGCGTCCAGACCCCCTGGCTGGCCGGCGATTACCTGTTCACCGTCACCAACGACCAGGAAGTGGTCGCGGTGGCCCGCCAGAACGGCAAGGTCCGCTGGGTGGCGCCGCTCGCCCGCTTCACCGATCCGGAGGACAAGTCCGGCCCCATCGTCTGGTCCGGCCCGGTGATGGCGGGCAGCCGCCTGTGGGTCACCGGCTCCAACGGCCAGCTGCTCGGCCTGTCACCGTCCGACGGGAAGGTCGAGGTGACCCGCTCGCTGCCCACCGGTTCCTACTTGTCTCCGGTCGTTGCCAACAACACTCTCTATGTGCTGTGCGACAACGGAACGCTGGTCGCGTTCCGCTGATCGCGGATTTCCTCCGTCTGTTGTGAAAGGCCTTTGGCCCCATGTCGTTCACCGTGGTCCTCGTCGGTCGGCCGAATGTCGGCAAATCGACTCTCTTCAACCGTCTGGCCGGCAAGAAGCTGGCCCTGGTGGACGATACGCCGGGCGTCACCCGTGACTGGCGCTCGGCCCCGGCCCATGTCGGCGGCCTGTCCTTCACGGTGGTCGATACCGCCGGTCTTGAGGACGTGACCGACGACAGCCTGGAGGCGCGGATGCGCCGCCAGACCGAGCAGGCGCTCGCCCGTGCCGACGTGGCGCTGTTCATCATCGACGCCCGCGCCGGCATCACGCCGCTGGACCGCCATTTCGCCAACCTGCTGCGCCGGGGCAAGACCCCGGTCCTGCTGGTCGCCAACAAGACCGAAGGCAAGGCCGGCACGCCCGGCATGTTCGAGTCCTATGAACTCGGCCTGGGCGACCCGATCCCGCTGTCCGCCGAACATGGCGAGGGCATGGCCGATCTGGTCGAGGCGCTGCTGCCCTACGCCCCCCCGGAAGATGCCGGCGAGGTCGAGGAGAAGGACGACACTTTCGATCCCTCCATCCCGGTCGGTGACCAGCCGGAGCCGGAGGAGGACCGCAGCAAGCCGATCCAGATCGCCATCGTCGGCCGCCCCAATGTCGGCAAGTCGACCCTGTTGAACAGCCTGCTGGGTGAGGAGCGCGTGCTGACCGGCCCCGAAGCCGGCATGACCCGCGACGCCATCACGGTCGATTGGGAGTGGCGCGACCGCCGCTTCAAGCTGGTCGACACCGCCGGCATGCGCCGCCGCGCCCGCGTCGACGAGAAGGTGGAGAAGCTGGCGGTCGCCGACAGCCTGCGCGTCATCCGCATGGCGAATGTCGTGGTGCTGGTGGTCGATGCCGCCGCCATCCTCGACAAGCAGGATCTGACCATCGCCCGGCTGGTGATCTCCGAGGGCCGCGCCCTGGTGATCGCCGTCAACAAGTGGGACACCGTCGACGACCGCGCAATGGCGCTGCGTCAGGTCGAGGACAAGCTCCAGGCGGCACTCGGCTATATCAAGGGCGTGAAGGTCGTCACCATCTCGGCGCTGAAGGGCCACAAGCTCGACACGCTGCTGGACGGCGTGCTGGAGACCTACACCGTCTGGAACCGCCGCATCCCGACCGCCCAGCTGAACCGTTGGATCGAGGGCGTTCTGGAGCATCATCCGCCGCCCCTGGTCGAAGGCCGCCGGGTGAAGATCCGCTATGTCACCCAGGTGAAGACCCGCCCGCCGACCTTTGCCCTGTTCGTGAACAAGCCGTTGGATTTGCCGGAAAGCTACCAGCGCTATCTGACCACGCATCTGCGCGACAGCTTCGACATGCCCGGCGTGCCGGTGCGCCTGCTTCTGCGCAAGGGCAAGAATCCGTACGCCGAGGATTGATCCTGATATCCCTTCTTCCCCTTTGAGTCCCTCTCCCCTCCGGGGAAAGGGGCAGGGTGAGGGGGTAGAACGGGCGATAAGCCTGTACCAGGGGATTGCCAAGGGGCAGCATGCCCCTTGGCGGCGCGCTTCGGCAAACCAGTGTTACCTCAACTCCGGCTCCCACCCCTCCGGCGCCATCTTGAATCCGGCGAACTCGAAGGCCGGCGCCACGGTACAGCTCACCAGCGACCAGCCGTCCGGCCCTTCGGCCAGGGTCCGCGCCGCCTGCCACGCCCCGACCGGCACCACCGCCTGCGGCCGCTCGCCGCCCGCGATGTCCATCCCCAGCCGGTGGCGCTCGACCGTCCCGCCATCCTCGTAAATCGACAGCTCCAGCGGCGCCCCGCCGTGCCAGAGCCAGATTTCCACGGCATCGACGGTGTGCCAGTGCGACCGCTCCCCCGCCCGCAGCAGGAAATAGATCGCCGTCACCGCCCCACGCCCGCCATCCCCCGGCGCGCGGTAGGTCTCGGCGTAACAGCCACCCTCCGGATGCGGCTGCAACCCCAGCAGTTCGATCAGATGCTCGGCTTCGGCGGTTGGGGCGTGTTCAGGCATCGTCGCTCTCGCCCGTCAGGATGGTCAGGTCGAAGGACACCCGCGTGTCCTCATAAATGGTGGCCAGCGGCAGCCCCACCTCCAGCGCCGGGATCGCCAGCACGCCGTCTCGGCCCGACAGCAGCTCGTGCGTCCAGCCGTCGCCGGCCCGGCGGAAGCTCTCCACCACCGCCACCCGCTGGTGGATCAGCACATATTGGGTCAGCGAGGGCAGGGTACGGTAGGCGGCGCTCTTGGTGGTGTGGTCGTAGCTCGACGTGCTGTCCGACAGCACCTCGACGATCAGCGTCGGTTCCGTTGCCATCCGGTCGCGATCGTCCAGCATGGCGCAGGTGACAAAGACGTCCGGATAGAACACCGACTCGTCGGCCCGGATGCGCATCGTCTCCTGGAACACCCGGCAGGGCGACCCCCGCAGTTCGCCGCGCAGGGCGGCGTAGACGTTGCCGGCGATCTGGTTGTGGGCAACCGTCCCGCCGACCATGGCAACGATCTCGCCCTGGAGGAACTCGTGGCGGACGTCCTGCCGCTCCTCCCAGTCGAGGAATTCGTCCAGCGTCATCCGGCGCTGTTTGCGCAGGGCCATGGCCGTCCTCCCGGTCGGTGAAAGGTCGCTCCGCCTTTTTACACCGACCGCGTCCGCGCCGCCATGCCCAGCCCCTCGCGCAGGTCCGGCAGCAGCATCGCCCCCAGCATGGCGATCACCGGCAGCACCGCATAGTCGCCGCGTGCCGCCGCGTCGATCAGCTCGCGGGCGCTGTGCAGCTCGATCCGCATGTCCTCCAGATCACCATTGTCGGGCTCCGCCACCTTGCGGGCGCCCTTGGCGTGGAACATGTGGCAGGTGCTGCCCTTGGCGTTCGCCCCGACGACGAAGCCGCCCAGCGCCGTCCAGTCGTCGGCGGCATAGCCGGTTTCCTCCAGCAGCTCGCGCTTTGCAGCGGCCAGCGGCTCCTCGCCGGGCTCAATGGCACCGGCGGGGAAGGTCAGGCTGACGCGGCGCGGCCCGTGCTTGTAGGTACGCAGCATCACCACCTTGCCGTCCCCGGTCTCGACATACATCAGCGCATAGTCGGGCTGGTCGAGCTGGTAGAAATTCTCCACCGTCCGTCCGTCGGGCAGCCGCACCGTCTCCGCCCGCACCTTCAGATAGGGGCTGGCGTCGAGCAGATCGCGGCTGCCCAGCACCTCCCAAGGCTTTTGTTCGTCGCTCATGCGGCGTTCCCGTAAGGAGGTTGGGTGTAGCCGGCGGGCGAGAGGGTGAAGATCTCGCAGCCGTCCTCGGTGATGCCGATCTGGTGCTCGAACTGGGCCGACAACGAGCGGTCGCGGGTGACCGTGGTCCAGCCGTCGGACAGGATCTTCACCTCGTGGCGGCCGGCGTTGATCATCGGCTCCACCGTGAAGACCATGCCGGGGCGCAGTTCCACGCCGGTGCCGGGCTTGCCGAAATGGTCGACATGGGGCGCGTCGTGGAAGACCTTGCCGATGCCGTGCCCGCCGAAGTCGCGGACGACCGAGCAGCGCGCCGCCTCCGCCATCGTCTGGATGGCGTGGCCGATGTCGCCCAGATGGTTGCCGGGCTTCGCCTGGGCGATGCCGGCCATCATGCAGCGCCAGGTCAGGTCGACCAGCTTGCGCGCCTTCACCCCGACCTTCTCGCCGACGAAATACATGCGGCTGCTGTCGCCGTACCAGCCGTCGAGGATCACGGTGACGTCGATGTTGACGATGTCGCCCTCGATCAGCTTCTTGTCGTCGCTGGGGATGCCGTGGTTGACGACGTGGTTGGGCGAGATGCAGCTGCACGCCGGATAGCCGTGATAGCCCAGCGTCGCCGGAATGCCGCCGCGGTCGCGCTGGAACTCCTCGATCAGCTTGTCGAGTCGGCCGGTGCTGACGCCCGGCACCACGAAGGGCGTGATGTAATCCAGCGTCTCGGCCGCCAGCCGGCAGGACTTGCGCAGCGCCGCGAACTCCTCCGGACCGTGCAGCACGATCCGCTTGCCTTCCTTGTCCATCAAACCGTCATCCGTCACGTAAATCCTCTTTTCAAGTAATCCTCCCCCTCTTCCCCCCGGGGAGAGGGGCGGGGTGAGGGGGATGCACATGCTGAATTCTTGTCGGAGGGCCGCCGCGCGACCCCCTCACCCTAACCCTCTCCCCGGGGGGAGAGGGGACTCTTCCTCAAGATCGTCTCGTCGGTTCGCAAACCGCCAGCAACCTATCACGCCGAGGGTCTGAAAAAAGCCCCTGCATTCCACCCCTGCAAGCATAGGATTCGGCGGAACGGCTTGCTATATGTGGCGGGCCTTACCCCCATCGGACTACCAGACCTTTGGCGAAGCCCACCACCCGATATGTCTGTCAGGCCTGCGGCGCCTCCTTCCCGAAATGGGCGGGCAAGTGCGACGCCTGCGGCGAATGGAACAGCCTCGTCGAGGAGGCGGCGCCGGACAGCGCGCCGAAGGGGCTGGGCGCCGCCCGTGGCCGCCGCATCGACTTCGTCGGCCTGCATGGCTCCAGCGAGGCGCCGCCGCGCCGGATGACCGGCATCGCCGAATTCGACCGCGTCTGCGGCGGCGGACTGGTTCCCGGTTCGGCCATCCTGATCGGCGGCGACCCCGGCATCGGCAAATCGACCCTTCTGCTCCAGGCGATGGCCCGGCTGTCGCAGGACCATCGCTGCGCCTATGTCTCGGGCGAGGAGGCGGTCGACCAGGTCCGCCTGCGCGCCCAGCGGCTGGGCTGCGCCACCGCCCCGGTTGACCTCGCCTCTGCCACCAGCGTGCGCGACATCGTCGCCTCGCTCGACGACGCCAAGGGTCCGGAGGTGATCGTCATCGATTCGATCCAGACCATGTATATGGACAATCTGGACAGCGCCCCCGGCACCGTCGCCCAGGTCCGCGCCAGCGCGCAGGAGCTGATCCGCGTCGCCAAGCGGCGCGGCGTCGTGCTGCTTCTGGTCGGCCATGTCACCAAGGAAGGCATGATCGCCGGCCCCCGCGTGCTGGAGCACATGGTGGACACCGTCCTCTATTTCGAAGGCGAGCGCGGCCACCAGTTCCGCATCCTGCGTGCGGTGAAGAACCGTTTCGGCCCGACCGACGAGATCGGCGTGTTCGAGATGGGCGACGCCGGCCTTGGCGAGGTTGCCAACCCGTCCGCCCTGTTCCTGGCCGAACGGCGCGGCGACGTGTCGGGTGCGGCCGTCTTCGCCGGGATGGAGGGCACCCGCCCCGTGCTGGTCGAGGTCCAGGCGCTGGTCGCCCCGTCGCCGCTCGGCACGCCGCGCCGTGCCGTGGTCGGCTGGGACTCCGCCCGCCTCGCCATGGTGTTGGCGGTTCTGGAGGCGCGTTGCGGCGTGCAGATCGGTGCCAACGACGTCTATCTGAATGTGGCCGGCGGCCTGCGTATCACCGAACCCGCCGCCGACCTCGCCGTCGCCGCCGCGCTGGTCTCCTCCCTGACCGGGGAGCCGGTGCCGGCCGACGCGGTGGTGTTCGGCGAGATCGGCCTGTCGGGCGAGGTCCGCGCCGTCGGCCAGAGCGACACGAGGCTGAAGGAGGCGGCGAAGCTCGGCTTCTCCTCCGCCATCTTCCCGGCGCGGCGCACCGGCAGGAAGGGCAGCCGCGGCGACAGCTGGTCAAGGACGGGGGGGCTGAAGACGGTCGAACTCCAGCAACTGGGCGAGCTGATGCCGCTGTTCCAGGCGCAGGGCTCCTCCGGCCGGCCGCCGTCGCGGCGTCCTCATGACGACAACGACACGCGCCGTTGGCGCGATGACGAATATATCTGACCGCATCCCATCAATCGGTACAGCAATCGGCACAGGGTCATGGACAACCTTCCCGTCAATCCGGTGGACGCCGTCGTCATCGCCGTGCTGCTTCTCGCCGCACTGCTCGCTTTCAGCCGGGGCCTCGTCGCCGAACTGGTGTCGGTCGCCGCCTGGGCCGGCGCCGCGATCATCACGCTCTACGCGCTGCCCCATGTCCTGCCCTACGCGCAGATCTACATCCGCTTCGAGATGCTGGCCTACGCCGCCTCGGCGGTGGGCGTCTTCATCGTCGCCCTGATCGTGCTGTCGCTCCTGGGCCGCAGCCTGTCGCGCGGGGTGCAGGCATCCGCCCTGTCGGCGCTCGACCGCACGCTCGGCTTCGCCTTCGGGCTGGTGAAGGGTGGCATCCTGGTTTCCATCGCCTACCTGTTCTTCCTGTGGCTGGTGCCGAACCAGGCCGAACAGCCGGTGTGGCTGCAACAGGCGAAGACCCGGCCCTTCCTGGCGATGGGGGCGGAGACGCTCTATGCCTTCGTGCCGGAAAATCTGCGCAAGGAAGGTCTCGGCCAGATGGACATGGCGCGCGAGCGGGCGAAACAGGCGATGGAGGCCAAGCAGGCGCTCGACCGCCTGTCGACGCCGGTGCCCAGCCCCGCGAAGACCGGGGGTGCGCAGGCGCCCGATACCGGTTATAAGGACCGCGATCGCGCCGATCTTGAAAGGCTGATGCAGAACAACGCCCGCTGAGCTTGACCGCTCGGTTTCGGCGCTATCGACGTTTGTGGGCTGTTTTTTCGTTGCATGTGCTGACGCGCGCCGACGGCGCCTCTTGGACGAAGGACTTCTGGTGATGCTGACGACGCATCCGTTCGACGACGACAAGCTGCGCGAAGAGTGCGGCGTGTTCGGCATCTACGGCAACCCGCAGGCGGGCGCCATCACGGCGCTGGGCCTGCATGCCCTGCAGCACCGCGGGCAGGAGGCGGCGGGCATCGTCAGCTTCGACGGCGGCCGCTTCCACCTCCAGCACACGCTGGGCCTGGTCGGCGACCATTTCAGCTCCGAGGCGATCATCGCCAAGCTGAAGGGCGGCAGCGCCATCGGCCATGTGCGCTACGCCACCACCGGCGACACCTCGATCCGCAACGTCCAGCCGCTCTACGCCGACTTCGAGTTCGGCGGCTTCGCGCTGGCCCACAACGGCAACCTGACCAACGCGCAGGTGCTGCGCCGCCAGCTGGTCCGCCGCGGCTGCCTGTTCCAGTCCTCCACCGACACCGAGGTGATCGTCCATCTGATGGCGACCGCCCGGGGCGGCTCGCCGGTCGATCGCCTGATCGAGGCGGTTCGGCAGGTCGAGGGCGCCTTCTCCCTGGTGGCGCTGACCTCCAACAAGGTCATCGGTGTGCGCGACGCGCTCGGCGTCCGTCCGCTGGTGCTGGGCAAGCTGGGCGACACCTACCTCCTGGCCAGCGAGACCTGCGCCTTCGACATCGTCGGCGCCGACTATGTCCGCGACGTCGAGCCGGGCGAGATGATCGTCATCGACGGCGACGGCGTCCACAGCCTGCGCCCGTTCCAGCCGCAGCAGCGCCGCCTGTGCATCTTTGAATACATCTACTTCGCCCGTCCCGACAGCGTGATGGAGGGTACCTCCGTCTACCAGGCGCGCCAGCGCATCGGCCGTGAGCTGGCCCGCGAGGCCGGCGTTCCCGCCGACGTGATCGTTCCGGTTCCCGACAGCGGCGTGCCCGCGGCGCTGGGCTACGCCCAGGAGGCCGGCGTGCCCTTCGACCTCGGCATCATCCGCAACCATTATGTCGGCCGCACCTTCATCGAGCCGACCGACCAGATCCGCCATCTCGGCGTGAAGCTGAAGCACAACGCCAACCGCGCGATGATCGAGGGCAAGCGCGTCGTGCTGGTGGACGATTCGATCGTCCGCGGCACCACGTCCAAGAAGATCGTCGAGATGGTGCGCGCCGCCGGGGCCAAGGAGGTGCACATGCGCATCTCCAGCCCGCCGACCTCGCACCCCTGCTTCTACGGCATCGACACGCCGGAGCAGGGCAAGCTGCTGGCCCACCGCATGACGGTGGAGCAGATGCGCGACTTCATCCAGGCCGACAGCCTCGCCTTCATCTCGCTCGACGGCCTCTACCGCGCCATGGGCGAGGAGAAGCGCGACCCGGCCAAGCTCGGCTACTGCGACGCCTGCTTCACCGGCGATTACCCGATCCCGCTGACCGACGCGCTGGAACATCCGCCAGCCGAGGCGAACGTCCCGGTCCGCGCCTGACCATCATCCCTCCCCCGAGAGCACGGGGGAGGGATTTTCATATGTGAACGAACAATAATCCCAGGAAACGAGTCGTCCCCATGTCCCGTCTCTCCGGCCGCATCGCTCTCGTCACCGGCGCCTCGCGCGGCATCGGCGCCGCCGTCGCCAAGCGGTTCGCCGCCGAAGGCGCCCATCTGGTTCTGGTCGCCCGCACCGTCGGCGGGCTGGAGGAGACCGACGACGCCATCCAGAAGATCTCCGGCCAGTCGGCGACCCTGGTGCCGATGGACATGCGCGACTACGACAAGATCGACCAGCTCGGCCATGCGCTCTACCAGCGCTTCGGCAAGCTGGACGTGGTCGTCGGCAATGCCGGCGCGCTGGAGGCGCTGGGTCCGGTCGCCCAGTACGATCCGAAGCTGTGGTCGCGGGTGATGGACCTGAACGTGACGGCCAACTACCGCCTGATCCGCTCGATGGATCCGCTGCTGCGCGCGTCCGGCACCGGCCGCGCCATCTTCGTGACATCGGCCGCCGCCAAGGCGCCGCACCATTACTGGATGCCCTACGGCGCCAGCAAGGCGGCGCTGGAGATGATCGTGAAGACCTACGCGCTGGAGGTCGCCGGCTCGACCCTGCGCGTCAACCTGCTCGACCCCGGCGTGGTCGCCAGCAAGCTGCGCACCCAGGCCTTCCCCGGCGAGGATCCGACGAAGGTCGCCCAGCCCGACGACGTGACCGAGCGCTTCGTCGAATTGGCCGAGGCCGGCTGCGAGCGCCATGGCGAACTGGTGCTGGGGCAGTAACAACTCACCTGCCAAATCCCCTTCTCCCCCCCGCTCACGCGCAAACGAAGTTTGCGCGTGAGCGGGGGGGAGAAGGGATCTCCAAGAAATCAGCCCACCATCCCGCGCAGCCGGTACAACTCCTCCAGCGCCTGCCGCGGCGTCAGACTGTCCGGGTCGATCCCGGCCAGCGCCACTTCCACCGCCGACGGCCCCGCGGGCGCCGCCTCCACCTCCGCCACCACCTTGGCCGGCCGCTTCAGCGCCGCGCTGAACAGCGGCAGATCCTCGGCCAGCCGGTGGATCGTCGCGTTCTGGTCGCCCGATTCCAGCAGCTTCAGCACCTCGTCGGCCCGCCCGACCACCGCCGGCGGCAGCCCGGCCAGCTTGGCGACGTGGATGCCATAGCTGCGGTCCGCCGCTCCCGCCGTCACCTCGTGCAGGAACACCACGTCGCCCTGCCATTCCTTGATGCGCATGGTGTGGCAGGACAGCGCCGGCAGCTTCGACGCCAGCATCGTCAGTTCATGATAGTGGGTGGCGAACAGCGCCCGGCAGCGGTTCACGTCGTGCAGATGCTCGACGCAGGCCCAGGCGATCGACAGGCCGTCGAAGGTCGCCGTGCCGCGCCCGATCTCGTCGAGGATCACCAGAGCCCGCGCGCCCGACTGGTTCAGGATCGCCGCCGTCTCCACCATCTCGACCATGAAGGTGGAGCGCCCGCGCGCCAGATCGTCGGCGGCGCCGACACGGCTGTAGAGCCGGTCCACCACCCCGATATGCGCCCGCTCCGCCGGCACGAAGCCGCCCATCTGCGCAAGGATCGCGATCAGCGCGTTCTGCCGCAGGAAGGTCGATTTACCGGCCATGTTCGGGCCGGTCAGCAGCCACAGCCGGTTGTCGGGTGCCAGATCGCAGTCATTCGCCACGAACGGCCCGCCATGGGCGGTGTCCAGCATCGCCTCCACCACCGGATGCCGCCCGCCCTTGATGGTGAAGCCCAGGCTTTCGTCCACCAGCGGCCTGCTGTAGCGCCGCTCCTCCGCCAGTTCGGCCAGCGAAGTGGCGACGTCCAGCGCCGCCAGCGCATGGGCGGCTTGCGCGATGGCGTCGGCCTTGCCGGCGACCACCTCGACCAGCCCGGCGAACAGCTCAAGCTCCACAGCCAGCGCCCTGTCGGCGGCCTCCGAAATGCGGCGCTCCAGGTCCGACAGCTCCACCGTGCCGAACCGCACGGCGTTCGCCATGGTCTGGCGGTGCATGAACACTTCGCGGCCCTTGTCCGACATCAGCTTGTCGGCATGGGCGGCGGTGACCTCGATGTGATAGCCCAGCACGTTGTTGTGCTTGACCTTCAGCGACGGCACCCCGGCGATCTCGGCGTATTTCGTCTGCAACCCGGCGATCAGCCGCCGGCTCTCGTCGCGCAGCGTCACCAGCTCGTCGAGCGCATAGCTGTAGTCGCGCGCGATGAAGCCGCCGTCGCGCGCCAGCAGCGGCAGCTCCGGCGCCAGCGCCTGGGTCAGTTGGTCGACCAGTTCCGAATGCGCCCCCAGCCGCTTGTCCAGCGCCGCCAGCCCGTCCGGCAGCGGCAGGACGCCGGCCAGCAGTTCGCGGATCAGCCCGGCCTGCCGCAGCCCGTCGCGGATCGCCGCCAGATCGCGCGGTCCGCCGCGCCCCAGCGTCAGCCGCGACAGCGCCCTCTCCAGATCGGGACAGCTGCGCAACGCCTGCCGCAGTTCGCCGCGCAGCCGTTCCTCGGTCAGCGCGAATTCCACCATGTCCAGCCGGCGGCCGATGGCGGCCGGGTCGGTCAGCGGCGCGGTCAGATGGGCGCAGAGCAGCCGGGCGCCTGCCCCCGTCACCGTGCGGTCGATGGTGGCGAGCAGGCTGCCGCGCCGCTCCCCGCTCAGCGTCCGCGTCAGTTCCAGGTTGCGTGCGGTGGAGGCGTCGATCTCCATCACCGCCCCCGGCCCCAGCCGGCGCGGTGGCGACAGCCGGGGCACGCGCCCCTTCTGCGTCAGCTCGACATAGCCGACCAGCGCGCCGGCCGCCGCGACCTCCGCCCGCGTGAAGCTGCCGAAGGCGTCCAGCGTGCCGACGCCATACTGCGTCAACAGCCGCTGCCTGCCGTTCTCGCTGTCGAAGCGCGGGGTGGGCTGCACGGTCAGCCGCGACTTCCATTCGCCCCACAGCTCGAACAGTTCCGGCGTCTGGCTCAGCTTCTCCGAGATCAGCACCTCCTGCGGATCGAGCCGCCCCAGCGCCGCCCCCAGCCCGGTCCGCTCCACCGGCTGCACCACCAGCTCGCCGGTCGACATCTCCAGCCAGGCCAGCCCCAGCCCGCCCGCCGTCTCCGCCACCGCCGCCAGCCAGTTGGAGGAACGGGCGTCGAGCAGGCTGTCCTCGGTCAGGGTGCCGGGGGTGACGATGCGGATGACGCCGCGCTTCACCACCGATTTCGACCCGCGCTTCTTCGCCTCCGCCGGGTCTTCCATCTGTTCGCAGATGGCGACGCGGAATCCCTGGCGGATCAGGCGTTGCAGGTAATTCTCGTGGGAATGCACCGGCACGCCGCACATCGGGATGTCTTCGCCCAGATGCTGGCCGCGCTTGGTCAGCGCGATGTCCAGCGCCGCCGCGGCATTGACCGCATCCTCGAAGAACATCTCGTAGAAGTCGCCCATCCGGTAGAACAGCAGGCAGTCGGGATGCGCCTGCTTGATCTCCAGATACTGCGCCATCATCGGCGTTGCGTCGGGCGGAATGACGATTTCTGCGATGTCGGACACGGGAACCACGAAGCCTTGGGTGGGGTGTTTCAGGCGCGCACCCTATCACGGGATATGCAGCCGCGGGATAGGCCGGATAGCAGAGCGTGGGACAACAGGACGCGCACGAACGACTCGGCCCTGCGTCCCTGTTGCGGTTGACGGGCGCTCACAACCGGTCGCTACAATAGGGAAAGCTTAAAAATAGGGAGACGGCCATCATGACGCAATCGACCGGGCAGACCGTACCCGCCACCGTACCCGCTGAGGTGCGGGAGGTCGTTGCCCTTTTCGCCACCCGCGCCGCGTTCGACCGCGCGGTGGAGGCCGTGCTCGCGGCCGATTTCGACCGCGCCGATCTGTCGGTCCTGGCCAGCCACACCTCGCTTGAGGCAGCCGACCCGAAATACCGCCCGCGCGACGAGGCGCTGACCGGTCTGGTGGGCGAGCTGAAATACGCCTTCCCCCTGACCACCGCCGGGCTGATCGCCATCGTCGGCGGCCCGATCGAGGCGGCGCTGGCGGCCCTGGTCGCCGCCGGTGTCGGCGGCGTGGCGATCAAGGACTATCTGGACGAACTGACCAGCCACCCCAAGCCCGACGAATTCACCCGCGCCCTGGAGGCCGGCGGCATCATCCTGTGGGTGCGCGTCTCCTCGCCGGAGCAGGAGGCGCAAGCGTCCGCCCTGCTGGAGCGCGAGGGCGGCGGCAACGTGCATGTGAGCGTGCGCGAGGGGTGACGGAACCGTAGGGAGAGGCGGGCAGGGCGCCAGGCGGACAGGGTGTCAGGCGGTCATGTTCATCACAACGCCGCGCTTGGCATCCTGCCCCGTCAGCTTCCGTTTCAGTTCCTCGGCGATTTCCTTTTCGACCGCCTCCCGCTTGTCCGCCGGCATCGCCTTCAACTCGTCCTCCGTCATCTTGTGGCGGGCGAGCCAGTCGTCGCGGATCCGTTCGGCCGGGGTCTTCTTCGACTCCGTCAGGAAGGCGTTCACCGCGTCGGTGTCGGTGGTCGGACCGGTGCTGCTGCCCCAGCCTTTCCGGGTGGTCGCCGCCTGTGTCTGACCGTAGAGGTTGGCCGAATAGCCGGTGTATCCGTTGACCTGCATCGCGGTGATCCCGCTGTTGGGTGCGCCTTCGCCCGACGGCAGGTGCCTGGGCGCCAACCCCGATGCAAATTCAACGCCGAATGCCAAACCCTTCGGCTTCCAAAGCTTGAGGCATCAATCGAAGGCGGCGAATTCTGCCGCCGGGCAGCTTCTGCCGGTTCGATCCTGCCGGTCCCTATGACGTGAAGCCTGTCACTATCACCCCAGGCCCCATCACCCCAGGCCCCATCACCCCAGGCCCCATCACTCAGGCCGCGGCGGCTTGTCGACGCCTTGGGGCGGCGACCATCCGCAATCCCTGCACCTTGTACTGCGCCTGGACGATCGACGCCCATCCCATGCGGATCAGCGTCAGCTTCACCGCGTCCGACAGATCGTCGCCGGTGACGAGGTCGGTCACCTGCCACATCAGCGTGTCGTCCACCGACCGCGGATACATCGCGGCAATCCGCAACAGCCGCGCCATCAGCGCCGCCGTCGTCTGCCGTCCCAGCCCGCGTTCGGCCAGCGTCAGCGCGTCGTTCAGCGCCGCCAGTTCCCGCCGTCCCTTCAAGGATGACTCCTTCGCCGTGCGCTCCGCGATCGTCCGGCCGGTCATGACCCGTCTCCCGTATTACGCTCCAAACAGGATCAGTTTGACCACGCAATACTGGTGCCGCTGTGACGGCGGTCACAACCGCAGGCATAAGCAGGGGCCGGCCTCTGGTTTTCCAGTGCGGACGTGCTACCTGAAGGCTTTACCGCTATAGTGCGGCCGTTGCGGCCATATCACGATCGCCCAATCGCCGTCTCAAAAGCCGATCCAAAAGCGAAGGTTTCCCCCGACCGATGCTGTCCCGTTCCAAGGTGCCGTCCCCGCCGGAATCGCCCGCGCCCGCCATCCCGAACAAGCGCGCCATCATCTCCCGCCGCAAGCTGTCGGGGGAGCTTGAGGATCTGGTCGCCGAGCATGGCACCGGCGACAAGCTGCGGCCGGCGCTGATCGCCTGCCTGCGCAAGGCGCTGGCCGAGGGCAGGGCGGAGGTGCGGCAGCGCTTCGACGCCGGCGGGTCGGGCGAGCAGTGCGTGCGGGAGAACTGCTATCTCGCCGACCGGGTGGTCGGCACGCTGGCCGACTTCACCGTCCGCTTCATCTTCCCCACCGCCAACCCGACCTCGGGGGAGGTGTTCGACGTGGCGGCCACCGGCGGCTACGGCCGTGGCGAGCTGGCGCCCTTCTCCGACATCGACCTCCTGTTCCTGCTGCCCTACAAGCGCACGCCGCGGGTGGAGCAGGTGGTCGAATACATGCTCTACATCCTGTGGGATCTGGGGCTGAAGGTCGGCCATGCCGTGCGCAGCGTCGACGAGTGCATCCGCCAGTCCAAGGCCGACGTCACCATCCGCACGGCGATCCTCGAATCCCGCTATCTCTGGGGGCCGGGCAAGCTGTTCGCCGAGCTGCGCAAGCGCTACGACAAGGAGGTCGTCGCCGGCACCGGTCCCGAATTCGTCGAGGCCAAGCTGGCCGAGCGCGACAACCGCCACCTGAAGATGGGCGACAGCCGCTATGTGCTGGAACCCAACCTGAAGGACGGCAAGGGGGGCTTGCGCGATCTCCAGACCCTGTTCTGGATCGCCAAGTATCTCTACCGGGTCGAGGGCGTCGACGAGCTGGTCGGCAAGCATGTGCTGACGCCAGAGGAGGCGCAGCGCTTCGCCAAGGCGCAGAACTTCCTGTGGACCGCGCGCTGCCACCTGCATTACCTGACCGGCCGGCTGGAAGACCGCCTGACCTTCGATGTCCAGACCAGCATCGGTGCCGCCATGGGCTACACCGACCATGCCGGCACCAAGGGCGTCGAGCGCTTCATGAAGCACTACTTCCTGGTCGCCAAGGATGTCGGCGACCTGACGCGCATCTTCTGCGCGGCGCTGGAAGCGGAATCGAAGCGTCCGCCGAAATTCAACCTGCTGCGCCTGGCCTCGGTCGCCCGCCGCAAGGACGTGGACGGCTTCATCGTCGACGGCGAGCGGCTGAACGCCCGCAGCGACAAGCAGTTCAAGGAACAGCCGATCGACATGATCCGCCTGTTCCACACCGCGCAGATGAACGACATCGACATCCATCCGGCGGCGCTGCGCTCCATCACCCGCTCGCTGTCGGCCATCGGCCCGAAGCTGCGCAACGACCCCGAGGCCAACCGCCTCTTCCTCGACATCCTGACCGGGCCGAAGGATCCGGAGATCACGCTGCGCCGCATGAACGAGGCCGGGGTGATGGCCCGCTTCATCCCGGACTTCGGCCGGGTCGTCGCGCAGATGCAGTATGACATGTACCATGTCTACACGGTGGACGAGCACACGCTGTTCGCGCTCGGCATCCTGCACAAGATCGCGTCGCGCGAGCATGCCGACGAGCTGCCGCTCTCCACCGAGGTGATCCACAAGGTCGTCTCCAAGCGTGCGCTCTACGTCGCCGTCCTGCTGCACGACATCGCCAAGGGCCGCGGCGGCGACCATTCCGTGCTGGGCGCCCGCGTCGCCGAGAAGCTCTGCCCCCGCCTCGGCCTGACGGCGGAAGAGGCGGAAACCGTGGCGTGGCTGGTGCGCTGGCACCTCGCCATGTCGCACACCGCCTTCAAGCGCGACCTGGAGGACGACAAGACCGTCCGCGACTTCGTGGCCCTGGTCCAGTCGCCCGAACGCCTGCGCCTGCTGCTGGTTCTGACCGTCGCCGACATCCGCGCCGTCGGGCCGCAGCGCTGGAACAACTGGAAGGCCACGCTTCTCCGCGAACTCTACAACCGGTCCGAAGAACTGATGTCCGGCGGCATGACGGTGGAGGGCAGGGGCCGGCGCATCCAGGCCGCCCAGGCGGCGCTGCGCGCCGAGCTGACCGACTTCGACGACGAGGCGTTCGAGCATCACAGGGGCCTGGGCTATCCCGGCTACTGGCTGGCCTTCGACACCGACACGCTGGCCCATCAGGCCCGCATCGTCCGCGAGGCGGAGCGCGAGCAGCGCCCGCTGACGGTGGAGACCCGCGTCGACCGCGGCCGTGCTGTGACCGAGGTGACGATCTACGCCACCGACCACAGCGGCCTGTTCTCCCGCCTCGCCGGGGCGCTGGCCGCCTGCGGGGCCGACATCGTCGATGCCCGCATCTTCACCATGACCAACGGCATGGCGCTCGACGTCTTCTCGGTGCAGGACGCCGCCGGCGGCGGGGCGTTCGAGAGCGGCGACAAGCTCGCCAAGCTGTCGGTGATGATCGAGAAGGTGCTGTCCGGCCAGTTGAAGCCGCTGAACGACCTGTCGACCCGCCGCACCACCCAGGCCAGCCGCACCCGCGTCTTCCATGTGCCGCCGCGCGTGCTGATCGACAACAACGCCTCGACCACCCACACGGTGATCGAGGTCAACGGCCGCGACCGTCCCGGCCTGCTCTACGACCTGACCCGCGCCCTGTCGAACCTGACGCTTCAGATCAGCTCGGCCAAGGTCTCCACCTTCGGCGAGAAGGCCATCGACGTCTTCTATGTGAAGGACGTCTTCGGCCTGAAGGTGACGCATGAGGGCAAGCTGGCGAAGATCAAGGAACGCCTGTTGAGCGCGCTCGACGACCCCGCCAGCGAAGCCCCGCCCCCGGCGACGGTCAAGCGGACCCGGACGAAGGTGACGGGGGCGTAGAAGAATAAGCCTCTCCCCCCTCGGATACCCTCTCCCGGGGTGGGAGAGGGTACTCTTCCCTCACGGCGCCATGAACACGCTGGCGTGTTTGCCGGCCTCGCCGCTCGCCTGATCCTTGGCGATCACCGCGACGTCCGTCGAGCCCGACTTGACCGCCGCCGGCGGCACCTTCACGAACACCCGGAAGGTCGCCACCGAGTCCGCCTCCGCCTTCAGCGTCAGGCTGCTGCCGCTGCCGGCCGCCTCATCCCCCGCGACCGACAGATGCGCGTTGCCCAGACCCTCGAAGCTCACCAGATAGCTGCGGGCGATGTGCGTCTTGTTCAGCACCTTGATCGTATAGGCGTTCTGCACCGACCCGTCGGACAGCGTCACGAACAGCGGCGCCCGGTCGCGCAGCACGCTGACGTCCAGCGTCGGCCGCAGCAGCAGGGCGATGCCCATGGCGCAGAGCACGATCAGCATGATCAGCGAATAGATCACCGTGCGCGGCCGGACCAGCTTCACCCGTTCCGGCTTGCCGTCGATCTTGGCGATCTGGTTCGACTGGGTGTCGAAGCGCACGAGGTCGATCGGCCGGCCGATCTGCCGCATCACGTCGTTGCAGGCGTCGACGCACAGGCCGCAGCCGATGCAGGAGATCTGCTGTCCCTCGCGGATGTCGGTGCCGGTCGGGCAGACATGGACGCACTGCTTACAGTCGATGCAGTCGCCCAGCCCCGCCGCCTGCCGGTCGTCCCAGCTCTGCGACTTGCGCAGCGGCGCGCGGCCTTCGCCGCGCCAGTCCTCATAGGTGACCAGGAAGGTATCCTCGTCCACCATCGCCGACTGGAAGCTGCGCCACGGGCAGACATAGATGCAGATCTGCTCGCGCGCCCAGCCGGCGAAGAAATAGGTGGTGAAGCTGAACAGCGCGATGAAGGTCGCCACCCCGCTGGTGATCTCGCCGTGCAGCAGCTCGTTCATCAGTGTCGGCGCGTCGTTGAAATAGAACACCCAGGCGCCGCCGGTCAGCAGCGAGATGGCGACCCACGCCGCATGCTTGGCGGTCTTGCGCGCCAGCTTGGCCCCGGTCATCGGCGCCTTGTCCAGCCGGATGCGGGTGGTGCGCGGTCCTTCGATCTTGCGCTCGACCCACATGAACAGGTCGGTCCACACCGTCTGCGGGCAGGCATAGCCGCACCAGACGCGGCCGGCCAGCGTGGTGGCGAAGAAGATGCCGAAGGCGCCCAGGATCAGCAGGCCGGTCAGGTAATAGACCTCCTGCGGCCAGATCTCGATCCACAGGAAATAGGCGCGGCGCCCGACCATGTCGATCAGCACCGCCTGATCGGGAATGCCCGGCCCGCGTTCCCAACGAATCCACGGCGTGATGTAGTAGATCGCCAGCAGGACGATCAGCGCCGCCCATTTCAGCTGGCGGAAGCGGCCCTTGACGTCAGCGGCATAGACCTTGGGCCGGTTGATGAACCAGTGGCGTCCCGGCTCCTCATGCTGGTCGCCTTGCGGCGGAGCGGCGGCTTTGGCTGCCGGGGCGGGGCGGCGGGTGAGGGTGGTGTCTTCTTGCGGAAGGGACATGGCATCTTTCCTCGGCCGTCAGCGGCACGGGTGGCGTCAGCGTCGTCCCTTCTCCATAAGACTTCCGTCATGAAGCCGCATTGCGCGATGTCAATCGGAAGGCCGATTGCCGCAAGCGGGTCGCTGAAAGCCGGTTGCCATCAGGCGAAGCCGGCCCGCCAGCGGAACAGGTCCTCGGCGCTGGCACCGACGCCGCCGCACACGACGACGACGATCCGTCCGCTGCTTTCCGAGACGATGCGTGACCTGCCCAGTGCGGCCAGCGAAGCGCCACACGCCGGTTCGACCACCACCCGATGATCATCCATCAACCGCAGGCAGGCCTCGACCGCTTCGGCGTCGGAGACGACGACGGACTCGATCCGGCGTGACCGTGCCACCTCCAGCGCGCGGACGCAGACCGTCTTGGCCCCGAGCGAGGTCGCGATGCTGTCGATGCCGGCAAGCGTCACGGGATGATCGGCCGCGACCGCGCGTGCGAAGGACTCGGCGCCGCGGGTTTCCACCGCGACGATCGGAACGTCACCCCAGCCGTTGCGGTCCAGACCTTCGGCGACACCGCAGAGCAGCCCGCCGCCGCCGACGGAGAGGATGACGGCATCCGGCTTCCCGCCCTGCTCGGCCAACTCGTCGACCAGGGTGGCGTGGCCGGTCCACAGCAGGGGATCGTCGAAGGGATGGATGAAGGCATCGGTCGGCGAGAGCATCGACAGCGCCCGCTCGTTCGCCTCCGCCCAGGAGGAGCCATGGACGACGACCTCGGCCTGCTCCAGGCCGATCATCGCCTTGGCGCGTTCCGAGGTGGTGTTCGGCACGACCACGACCACCGGCACGCCAAGCCTGCGTCCCGCATAGGCGACGGCCAGGCCGGCATTGCCGCCCGAGGAGGAGACGAAGCGCCGCGCCCCGCGGTTCCTGTGTTCGGTGCAGGCGTGTCCGACACCACGTGCCTTGAACGATCCGGTCGGCTGGGCGGCCTCCATCTTCAGATGGATGTCCTTTCCGAACTGTCTGGAAAGGCTCAGCGATTCGGCGAGAGGCGTCTGCCGGTGGATCGTCATGACCTGCTCTTCTCCTCGGACCGGCGGGGTAAAGCCACTCCGCGTGTCGATATATCCGGCTGTCTATACCGTCTGCCCGCGCAGCTCCGCCAGCCCGTCGTGATAGGCGCGGTCGAACAGCGCCTCCAGCCGGGCGTCGACCCCGCGCAGGCCGGCGACCACCGCGTACGCCCAGTCGAAATACTCGACCTTGCGCGACAGCGGCCAGTCGGCGGGCGGACTGTGCGCCATGGAGCGCAGGTTCGACACCTTGTCTGCCAGCTTCACCAGCTTCGCCCGTGTCGAGGCGTGGGGGGCGGCGTCGATCTGGTGCTGTTTGCGCTCGGCCTTCGACATGCGCTTGTCGTCGGTGGTCTCGGCGACGACCTGCACCACCTCGGTGCCGAACAGCTGCTCGATCTCCTCATAGCTGGCGTCGGTGTCCTCCAGCGTGTCGTGCAGCAGGGCCGCGATCACCACCACCGGGTCCTTGCCCGCCGTCGCCTGCGCCACCAGCAGGGCCACCTCCGACAGGTGGTTGACATAGGGTTCGGCGCGCACGCCCTTGCGGCGCTGGTCGATGTGCTTGTGCGCGGCGAAATCCAGCGCCCGCGCGAAATCGAGGAGGGGAGCGCCCGACAAGGAAGCGTTCGGCAAGGTCATGCTGTTCTCTCGGCTGGGGCATTGCATTATTCTCCGCCCCGGGGACACCCGCCTTTGGGGATTCCTGTGCGAAGGACCGCGCCCATGTTCACGTCATTCTTCTTCGATCTGCGCAAGGCCGGCGTCCCCGTCTCGCTGACGGAGTACCTGACGCTCATGGAGGCCATGAAGCAGGGCGCCGCGTCCTTCCGCGTCGAGGATTTCTATTATCTCAGTCGTGCATGCTTGGTTAAGGACGAACGCAACCTCGACCGCTTCGACCGCGTCTTCGGCGCCACCTTCAAGGGCCTGACCGAGGAGATGCCGGCCGGCGAGGAGGTCGCCGTCACCGACCTGCCGGAGGAGTGGCTGCGCAAGCTGGCCGAACGCTTCCTGACCGACGAGGAGAAGGCGCAGGTCCAGGCGCTCGGCGGCTGGGACAAGCTGATGGAGACGCTGGCCCAGCGTCTGGCCGAGCAGAAGGGCCGGCACCAGGGCGGCTCGAAATGGATCGGCACCGCCGGCACGTCACCGTTCGGCGCCTATGGCTACAACCCGGAGGGCGTGCGCATCGGCCAGCACGAGAGCCGCCACCGCCGCGCCTTCAAGGTGTGGGACCGCCGCGAGTTCAGGAACCTGGACGACCGCGTGGAGATCGGCACCCGCAACATCAAGGTGGCGTTGCGGCGCCTGCGCAAATTCGCTCGCAGCGGGGCGGCCAGCGAACTGGACCTTCCCGGCACCATCCGCGCCACCGCCAACAACGCCGGCTGGCTCGACCTGAAGATGGTTCCGGAGCGGCACAACACGATCAAGGTGCTGCTGTTCCTCGACATCGGCGGTTCGATGGACGACCACATCCGCCTCGTGGAGGAGCTGTTCTCAGCCGCCCGCAGCGAATTCAAGCATCTGGAGCACTTCTACTTCCACAACTGCGTCTATGAGGGCGTCTGGCGCGACAACGCGCGGCGCCACACCGAGCGCCTGTCCACCTGGGACGTGCTGCACACCTATCCCGCCGACTACAAGCTGGTCTTCGTCGGCGACGCCGCCATGAGCCCCTACGAGATCGTCTATCCCGGCGGCAGCGTCGAGCACTGGAACGAGGAAGCCGGGCAGGTGTGGATGCAGCGCCTGCTGTCGGTCTATAGCAAAGCGGTGTGGCTGAACCCGACCCCGCCGCAATATTGGGACTACACGGAAAGCACCCGCCTGCTCCAGCGCCTGATGGGCGGGCGGATGTTCCCGCTGACGCTGGAGGGGCTGGACGGGGCTATGCGGGAGTTGGGGAGGTGATTTCTATTGCTTGGATTTTTCCATTCTTCCAATTTCTACGCATTGAAACCTGATTTCTATATTATTTGTCCCATCTCCATTTTGGGTTGCTTTTATGGGAAGTATTGCTGCGATGGAGTGTCCCGATGCAGTTAGGTCAGTATAATGCCTCGACGATGCCTGGATGGTCATCCCTGTAGCGCCGGTAGAGCTTCTGGAATTCGTCAATTGGTTCAAAGCGTGCAACGACGGGTCCAGAGGGCGGTGCCATGAGGGTGTCAGCCGTTTAACCAGCGGAGGTAGTCTTTGCCGTTCATCGCCTCTCCAGAAGCCGGGGCTTCCGACAGCGCCTTCACGCGATCAACCGACTCAGGCATATAAGACGGTTCAGCGTCCGGGCGTGTAGACACCGCGAAACGGCCAGTTACGCCATCGCGAGTAACGCGAACAGTGCCGACCTTCTTCTCGCCAAGATGTTCCAACGGTTTGCGTTGGGTGCCCATGGCCGTTCTCCGACAAACTGCATTCATTCCTACAGGTGGTGTCTTCCAGCGTCAAAAGCAAAGAGACATGCGGTACTGCCTCATTGCCGCACCTCGAAGCCTTCCGGCGGCAGGGTCATGGTCACTAGTCTCTATAACTCGCAAATATGAAAATTATCCTACCAAGATCCCGAAATTCTCGCTGAAATAGGAGCGTCCACCCACCCCCTCCCGGAGACGCCCCATGCCCGACTGCCTGTCCCCCGCCGCCCACCCCGCCGACCACTTCCCCCGCTGGGCCGAGGAGCCGCCGGTTCCGCCCGAAGGCTCCCTCGTCCCCGGTTCGCGGTTCCACGAGGAGCAATGGGTGATGGCCGCCGGCATGCTGGCGCGCGGCGCTTCGTTCCAGCAGGTCGCCCGTGCCATGGGGTGCAGCCGCACCACGCTGTGGCGGGCCTATTACGGGTCGCAGGCGTTCCGCCACCGCGTCTGGTGGGAGCGGCAGGCGCTGAACCGGGAGTCGGAACTTCGGCTCGGCTCGCTCCGTGCCCTGGTGACCGAGCAGATCGAGCGGCTGGTCTCCGCCGGCGATCCCTCCACCGTGCGCTGGCTGGCCGAGCGGCTCGGCCTGTTCAGGGACTTCGACGACCAGGGCCGCAACCACGCCACCCCCTCGCCGGACCAACCGGCGCCCGGCGATGCCGTCTCCGCAGAGCCCGCAAACCCCGCCGAACCCACGGCACCCGCCGCCCCGCTCCCCGGCCTCGACGACGACAGCGTCCCCGGCGCGATCCGCGAGCACACGCCGCCCGACCCGAAGGTGATCGCCGCCATTCTCGCCCGGCCGGAGGCGGAGGGGCCGAAGGGCGTCTATCCCTGGACCGTCAACCCCGACGATCCCTATCCCAATCTCGGCTCGGCCCTGGAGCGTCAGGGCGGAAAGGGCGTTTTCCCCCGCCGCCGCTGAGCGGATGCGACGATGGAACGCCCGCGGAAAACCAGTTCACGGCGTTTCAAACGTTCCATCGGCACCGCCCCACGTCGCCGGCCGGCCGCCTCAGCCCACCGCCTGCTCGATCAGCCGGTTCGCCAGCGTCACCTTCTGCGCCAGCGTCGTCGCCAGGATGCGGTGCAGGACCAGCGCCAGTTCCGGATCCTCGCGCTCCAGCCGGGCGAGCGTCGCGGCGGTCAGGCGGTGGATGGTGGCGGGGGTTTCCACCACCACGTCGGCGCCGCGGGTCTGGCCCAGCAGCAGGGCGATCTCGCCCACCACCGCCCCGGCGGTCATGGTGCGCAGCCGCAGCGTCCGGCCGTCGGGCAGGGCGATCTGCACCTTCACCCGGCCGCGCCCGATGATGAAGACGTCGCTCGCCGCCTCGCCGGCGCGGATCAGCAGCTCGTCGGGCTCCAGATGCAGGGTGTCCAGCGCCGCCACCGCATCGGCCAGCCGGGGGTGCGGACCGGTCATCGCCTCCAGATGGCGCAGCAGCGGCGTGTCCGCCCCCGCCGCCCCGGTCCCCCCGCCGCTCTCGGCCAGCAGAGCCTCCTCGCAGGCTTCCAGCGCATGATCGAGATCGGGCGCCCGGCGCAGCACCGGGTCGCGGTCGGGGTCCAGGCCGCAGGTCCGGAAGGCGTCCTCCACCGTGGCGGGCAGGGCGCTCAGCACCAGCGTCGCGCCGGCCGCCTCCATCAGGTTGCGGATGCGGCGGAACACTCCGGCCGCCGCCGAATCCATGCCCTTGATGTGGCGGAAGTCGATGATCAGGAAGCGCAGCGGCCGTGTGTCACCGCGTCCCAGCCGGTCGCGGATCGGCCCGACGATCTGCTCGGCGGTGCCGAAGAACAGATAGCCCTGCAGCTGCATCGCCTCGATCGCCGCCCCGGTGCCGGCCAGATGCCGGCTGGCCGCCGGGCTGCGGTCGACGCGGCTGCGCAGTTCCGCCCCGCTGTGCCGGCCGCGGATCACCGGCAGCCGGGAATAGCTGTAGACGAACATCGCCAGCGACACCGCCAATCCCAGCGCCAGCCCCTCCATGAAACCGATGCCGGCGATCGCCAGCACCACGGCCAGCACGATCAGCCACTCCGTCCGCGGCAGCCGGCGGCGGGCCTCGACCAGCCAGTCCTGCAACAGCTCGATGCCCAGGAACAGGACCAGCCCGGCGGTGAGAAACACCGGCGTCACCGACACCAGCCACCCCGCGACGGACAGCCCGCCCAGGATCACCGCCGCCGTCGCCAGCCCGGCGCCGCGCCCGGTGGCGCCCAGCCGCCCGGCCAGCAGGGTCATGCCCAGCCCGACATAGCCGGACGGCCCGCCCAGCGCGCCGGCCAGCAGGTTGGCCGCCCCGGTGCAGCGCAATTCGGCGTCGGCGTCGATGTCATGGCCCTGGGCCAGTTCCCCCTGGGCCAACTCGATCCCGCTGACATTCAGCAGAAGGCCCAGCATGCCCAGTACCGCGACCGAGATCATCGCCGGCAGCGCCGCCGCCACCCGGCTCCAGTCGGCCAGCGCCAGCACCTCCGTCGGCACCGGCAGGCTGAACCCGCCTGTTGCGGCCGCCGCCGGCAGCCAGCCCCAGCCGCGCGCCTGCTCCGCCGTCACCCCCAGCAGGGGCAGCCCGGCATGAAAGGCCAGCGCCGCCGCCAGCAGCATGATCGGCATGGCGAACGGGCTGTCGTTGCGCCGCATCACCACCATCAGCACCACGGCCAGCGCGACCGCCTCCGCCGCGGTGACCGCCGTCATCGGATCGGCCAGTTCCGCGAGGCCGGCACTCATCCCATGCCGCCCGCTGACCATCGCCAGCGCCCCCTCCACCAGCAGCCAGCCGGAGCCCGCCAGGAACCCGGCCACCACCGGATACGGAAAGAAGCGCACCAGGCGACCCAGCCGCAGCCGCCCCACCGCCCAGAACAGCAGCCCGGTCACCAGCGTGCTGCCGCCCAGGATGGCGAAGGCGGTGGCGACCCTCACTCCGTCCGGCGCCTCCTCCAGCCCCGCCGCCATGGTCGCGACGGTGGAGGCGAGGATGGCGACCCCCGTCTCCTGCACCAGGGCCACGGAGTTCGGCTGCGTGCTGCGCAGCGCCACCAGCAGGGCGAGGATGGCGGCGCTCAGCAGCACCACGCCGACCCCGGCCCCCAGCCCGGCCGCCAGCGGCCCGGTGAACAGCAGCGCCGCGATCGCCAGCCCGTTGCCCAGATTGTCGATGCCCGCGATGAGCCCGATCATCGCCGATGCGGCCAGGGTTCGGCCGCGACCGGTGGGAAGGCGGGCGGACCGATTCCGATCGGAGGCGTCGTTCATGATGTCGCGTCTGGTCCGGATGCTGGGAATGGGCCTCTGTTACGGCGGCACGCGGCCGTCGCAGGCGCGGCAGTGAGCGGAAATTTGCTGATCCAAGCAAGCAATAAGCGGTGATGAATTGTGTTACGCCACCCAGCATTGCGCCGACCGCCATCGGGAGTCCGGGGCCTCCGCCGCCCCGGCTGGCGGGACCACATATGGTAAAACGTGTATCGTCGTTGCAAATATCAATTATCAAGAATCATATTTCTCGCCATAGGTCCGTTTGGAGGGATTATTTCATGAAGCATACATATTTGTTCGGCCTGCTGCTGCCTCTGGCACTGGGCGCCACATCGGGCGCCATGGCGGCCACCGCAACGGCCAAGGAGTCTGCCGATCCGGCCGGCGAGGCGTTCGGCAACCCGCCGGTGCTGACCAATTCCGAATCGCCGCGCGTCGGCTCGCTGCTGATGCGCCAGCCGCAGGCGACGGCCCGTCCGCACACCGGACAGGCGCGCAATTACGACCTGTTCGTCTCCTTCACCGACGGTTACATCCGCAACCCGGCCCAGGGCCGTCCGGACGCGGTGCGGCTGCGCAGCTATCGCGGCACCAACGTCGATCCCGCCCACCCCTATGTCGCGCCGACCATCGAAGCGACGCCGGGCGACACGGTCCGCATCAAGCTGCACAATCAGCTGCCGGACGATCCGAACTGCACCAACCAGGCGGCGGCGGACATCAACACGCCGCATTGCTTCAACGGCACCAACCTGCACAGCCACGGCGTCTGGGTCAGCCCGACCGGCAACAGCGACAACGTCCTGGTGTCGATCAATCCCGGCGTCGATTTCGAATATGAATACAACATCCCGGCCGACCATCCCGCCGGCACCTTCTGGTACCACCCGCACCGCCACGGCTCCACCGCCCTTCAGGTCGGCAGCGGCATGGCCGGCGCGCTGATCATCCGCGGCGACCGTCCGCCGACGCGCGACGCCAACGGCGATCTCGACAGCCTGCTGACCAGCCCGAAGGGTGTCGCGATGACCGAGCGGGTCCTGCTGTTCGAGCAGATCCCCTATGCCTGCACCAAGGACGGCAAGCTGAAGACCAAGTCGGACGGTTCCATCGACTGGAGCTGCGCGCCCGGCGAGGTGGGCGAGGTGGTGTCCTACCAGCAGTTCGGGCCGGGCACCTGGGAACAGTCCGGCCGCTTCACCACGGTGAATGGCCGCGTCCGTCCGATGTTCGCCAACGCCAGGACCGGCGAGCCCGAACGCTGGCGCCTGATCCATGGCGGCGTCCGCTCCCCCATCACGGTGGAGTTCCGCAAGATGGACCCTGCCGGCTTCTTCCAGAGCGAGAAGACCCTGTCGGCCGCCGACCAGGACCGCTTCGCCAAGGACCGCTGCGTCGGGCAGCCGGTGCCCTACATCCTGGCGGCCTCCGACGGCCTGACCATGAACGAGGGGCAGGTGCGCACCAGCGTGCCGATGCAGCCGGGCTATCGTGACGACCTGCTGGTCAACTTCCCCGAACCCGGCATCTATTGCGTCGTCAACAAGCCGGCGGCCGCCAACGCCAGCCCGGACCAGACCGCCACCTCGACCGGGGTGCTCGGCTTCGTCCGGGTGAAGGGCGACCGCGTGGTCAAGGACCCGGTGAAGGAGACCATCCGCCGCCTGACGGTCAACGCCACCAAATACGCGCCGTCCGTTGCCAAGGAGGTTATCGACGGCCTGACCGCCCGCTGCTTCGGCAAGACGATGGTCGACACCCCCTATTGCCCACGCTTCAGCAAGTTCACCGCCCACCGGCCGATCACCGAGCATGAGGTGATGCATCAGCCCAAGCAGGAACTGACCTTCTACATCAACCTGCCGCCGCAGGGCGGCAAGCGCACCAACCCGCTGTTCCAGGTCGCCAACAGCTTCGAGGTCGTGGAGAATCCCGACGGCACCTATGGCCCGAAGGGGGCCGCCGCCTACCAGCCGGCCGTCGTCAACCGGCCGGTCATCCTCGGCACCGCCCAGCAGTGGGAGCTGGAATCCTACTTCGTCAGCCATCCCTTCCACATCCACGTCAACCCGTTCGAGATCATCTCGATCATCGGTCCGGACGGGCGTGACGTCAGCGAGCCCGGCTCGGGCGATCCCGACTATGCCGGCATGAAGGGCGTGTGGAAGGACACCATCTGGGTGAAGAGCGACAACAGCAGCGCGCTCACCTCCACCGAACCCCCGAAGGGAGTCTATAAGGTCACCGTCCGCACCCGCTACGAACGCTTCATCGGCGAGTTCGTTCTGCACTGCCACATCCTCGATCATGAGGACCAGGGCATGATGCAGAATGTCAGCATCGGCGTGCCCGATGGCCGCGGCGGCGTCGCCGGGGCGCATCACTGACCGGAAAAGCGCACTCTCCCCTGCTCCCGCAACGCCGGGGGCAGGGGGAGGCCCCACCGGATGCTGCGATCCGTCGCTGCCTCCAACCATTGAAAAGGGCCCCTGTTTGCGTCTACGGTCGCGCGTCCCCTTGGAGTGAGTGCATGCGCGATATCACCCCCGTCACGGTCGCACGCGGCGACGGCATCGGCTCGGAGATCATGGATGCCGTGCTTTATGTGATGAATGCGGCCGGCGCGCGTCTGAAGGTGGAAGAGGTTCCGGCCGGCGAGGCCGTCTACAAGCGGGGCCATCCCGGCGGGCTCGATGCCGCCGGCTGGGGGTCGATCCGCCGGACGCGGGTCTTCCTGAAGGGCCCGATCACCATGCCCCAGGGATACGGCAACAAGTCGCTGAACGTGGTTGCCCGCACCACGCTGGGCCTGTTCGCCAATGTCCGTCCCTGCGTCTCCTACCACCCCTATGTGCGGACCCGGCACCCGCGCATGGACGTGGTCATCATCCGCGAGAACGAGGAGGACCTCTACGCCGGCATTGAGCATCGCCAGACCGACGACGTGATCCAGTCGGTCAAGCTGATCTCGCGGCCGGGGTCGGAGCGAATCGTCCGCTACGCCTTCGACTTCGCCCGCTCCAACCACCGGCAAAAGGTGACGGCCTTCGTCAAGGACAACGTCATGAAGATGACGGACGGGCTGTTCCTGAAGATCTTCTACGAGATCGCCGCCGATTATCCGGAGATCAAGGCCGACCACATGATCGTCGACATCGGCGCCGCCCGACTTGCCGACCAGCCGGAGCGCTTCGACGTCATCGTCACCCTGAATCTCTATGGCGACATCGTGTCTGACATCGCCGCCCAGCTGACCGGCTCGGTCGGGCTGGCCGGCTCCGCCAACATCGGCGAGACCTGTGCCATGTTCGAGGCGATCCACGGCTCGGCCCCGATGATCGCCGGGCAGGGCATCGCCAATCCCTCGGGCCTGCTGATGGCCGCCGTGATGATGCTGGTCCATATCGGCCAGGGCGACATCGCTGCCCGCATCCACAATGCGTGGCTGAAGACCATCGAGGACGGCATCCACACCGCCGACATCTATGCTCGAGGCCTCGGCCGCGTGCGGGCCGGCACCGCGGCATTCGCCGGGGCGGTGGTGGAGCGGCTGGGCCAGACCCCGGTCACCATGCCGCCGGTCGGCTATTCCACCGCGCGGCCGACCTATGACGGCCTCAACCGGCTGGCCCCGCGCGTGCGTGCGGTGAAGGAACTGGTCGGCGTGGACGTCTTCCTGCAATGGTCCGGCGGCCTGCCCGACGATCTGGCGGAGCTGGTGCTGCCGCTGTCGACCGACGCGCTGAAGCTGACCAGCATCTCCAACCGCTCGCAGCGGGTCTGGCCGGACGGCAATGCCGACGTCTTCTGCACCGACCACTGGCGCTGCCGTTTCCTGTCGCAGCACGGTCCGGTACAGCATGGCGCCATCGTCGAACTGCTGGGCAGGCTGGCGGCGGCGGGGGTCGACTTCACCCAGACCGAGAATCTCAGCAATTTCGACGGCAAGGCCGGCTTCTCCTCGCCGGGGCTTTGATGTGACCGGCAGTGTTGGAATAAATCGGCAGGGCAGGGCGTCATGACTGGTGACGACGCCATACCCGGACCCGACATGAGCCCGCCCGACATCGACGACCGCGCCATCGCCGCGCATGTGCCGCGGCTCCGGCGCTATGCCACAGCGCTGGTCGGCAACCGGGCGGACGCCGACGATCTGGTGCAGGATTGCGTGGAGAAGGCACTGGCCAACCGCCATGCCCTGCGCGACCCGTCGAAGCTCGGCGGCTGGCTGATGACGATCCTGCACAACCTGCATATTTCCAGCCAGCGCGGCCGGCGGCGGCGCGGGGCCGAGGTGCCGGTGGAGGACCTGGCCGACGATCTGGCGCTCAGCGCCCCGCCGGCCGACCGGGGCGCCGTCCGCGACTTCGTTCGCGCCTTCGCTCTGTTGACCGATGAACACCGCACCATCCTGCTGCTGACGGGAATGGAGGGATTGTCCTACCGCGAGGTGGCGGAGGTCTTGGAATTACCGATCGGGACGGTGATGTCACGGCTGGCCCGGGCGCGCGAACGGTTGAGAGTCCTGCTGGACGGTGGAACCCAGCAGGTCGTCAGGAGGATCAAGTGATGAGCGGCACCCGCAATCCCGTGACCGAGGCCGAGCTGCATGCTTGGCTCGACGGCGAATTGCCGGAGGAACGGCTGGCCGACATTGAGCGCCACCTCGCCGACAATCCGGAGGTCGCTCAGCGTTTCGAGCGCTACCGCGCCCAACGCTCCCTGATGGGCCAGAGCTTCGGTCCGCTGATCGACCAGCCGCTGCCCGAGCGCCTGACGCCCCCCTTCATTGCGCGCGACCCTTCGGAAAAGCTGCTTCCCGTCCGTGGCCGGGGCGCCTGGTGGGGAATGGCCGTCGCCGCTTCCCTGCTGATGTTCGTCGCTGGTGGGGCCAGCGGTTGGTTGCTGCGCGACCGCGTCGGCGTGCGGGCCGAACCGCTGACCGCCGCCTTCATCGCCGACGCCGTCGCCGCCCACCGCGTCTTCTCCGTTGAAGTCCGCCATCCGGTCGAGATCGGTGTCGACGAAGAGGCCCATCTGGTCAACTGGCTGTCCAAACGACTGGGCAAGAACATGCGTTGCCCGAAAGTCACAAGAGGGGGCTACCAGCTGATCGGCGGGCGGCTTTTGGCCGATTCCGCTGGACCTGTTGCAATGTACATGTACGAGGATGCGGCTGGGCGTCGCATCACGTTGTATATCCGTCCCTCCCCCAACACCTCCGGTTCGGCATTTCGTTTCGCGCAAGATGGAGGGGTCCGCGCTTTATATTGGCAGGACAATGGGTTAGCACTTGCCGTCGCCGGAGAGACCGATCGGGATACTCTGTCCGGCGTTGCCGAGGAGGTGTATGGCGCGCTGAATTCGTGAGTCTACCCACGGACTTATCAACAGGAATGTTGCCGCGCCCCCCTATCGTCTCCGGCCGTCATCTGGTAGCTTCTTCACCGGCTGGCACAAAATGTTGCGGCTTATGGAAAACGGCACTAGACCGTGACCTGTTTGCCACAGCATAACCGGACACCGGATCGGGAGTACTCGGGGATGAGTTGGACGGACGAGCGGATTCAACAGCTCAAGGATCTCTGGTCCCAGGGTTTGAGCGCGAGCGAGATCGCCGACATTCTGGGAGACATCACCCGCAACGCGGTCATCGGCAAGGCCCATCGCCTGGGTTTGTCCGGTCGGCCGTCGCCCATCAAGAAGAAGCCGACGCGCGGCGCCACCATCCTGGCTCTGACCGAGCGGATGTGCAAATGGCCGGTCGGCGACCCCAAGCACCAGGATTTCCACTTCTGCGGCAAGACCGCTCTGCCGGGCATGCCCTATTGCGCGGAGCACGCCGCCCTGGCCTACCAGCCGGCCTCGGGCAGCAAGAAGCGTGAGGAAGATCGCAACGTCGGCGCCGCCTGACCAGTCGATACGACACCCAAAAAAGCCCGCTCCCGAAGGGGGGCGGGCTTTTTTGTTGCCTACCGCCCCTGCACGGCATCTTGCAGAACCAGCACCATTCCCTTGTGGCTGGCGACCAGCATCGCGGTGCCAGCCGGCCGGTCAGGCCCCTCGACCGCCCACAGCGTGTCGCCGACGAACACCCGGCCCTGGCCGTTGACGATCGGCTCGCTCAGCGTCACTGCACGGCCGACCAGTTGGCCGGCACGATCATTGATCTGGGTGGCATCGCTTTCCGCCGACGCATGGCGGCGCCGGGCATGGACCATTGCGACAGCGACTGCCGCCCCGGCGGCGATGGTGAAGAAGCCGGCCTCGTTGACCAGACCCCACTCATGCCATAGCGCGGTGACCAGCCCGGTCAGCATTGCCGCCCCGCCGAACCAGATCAGGAACAGGCCGGGGATCACCAGTTCCGCCGCGATCAGCACGGCGCCCAGTGCACCCCAAAGCAGAGGTGACATCCCTCACTCCTCGTCGGCGGAGGCCACGGTCGGCGGCACCGACCAGGGATTGCGCGCAGTATGGGCTGGAGGCTCCGGCATCCTGGGCGGCGTGGCGTCGCGTACCAACTCGCCCAGCCCCGCCAGGGCACCGGCGACGCCGGCAAGCTCCACCGGCAGGATCATTGTCTTCTGGTTGGGCGAGGCGGCGAAGGCCTTCAGCGCCTCCATGTATTTCTGGCCGAGGAAATAGCCCAGAGCTTGGTTCGATCCCTGCGCCACTGCTTCCGACACCAGCCGTGTCGCCTTGGCTTCCGCCTCTGCCAGCCGTTCGCGGGCTTCGGCCTCCAGCTTGGCAGCCTCCAGCTTGCCCTGGGCAATTCGGATTTGGCTTTCCTTCTCGGCGTCGGCCTCAAGGATCTGGGCGCGGCGCAGGCGCTCTGCCTTCAACTGCCGGCCCATCGCCTCGACGATGTCATCGGGCGGGGTGATGTCGCGCAGCTCGATGCGGGTCACCCGGACGCCCCAGGAAGCGGTGGCCTCATCCACGGCACGCAGCAGACTGGCGTTGATCGCTTCGCGCTGGCTCAGCAGTTCGTCAAGGTCCATGGAGCCCATCACCGTGCGGGTGGTGGTCATCGCCAGCGTCTGGATCGCCCGCTGCAGGTCGTTGACCTCATAGGTCGCCTTCATCGGATCGAGCACCTGGAAATACAGCACGCCGTCGGCGGTCACAGCGGCGTTGTCCTTGGTGATCACGCTCTGCGACGGCACGTCGACCACGGTCTCGCGCATGTCCACCTTGGCGCGGACCGAACTGATGACCGGAATGATGACATTGAAGCCGGGAAGCAGCGTCTCCTGATAGCGGCCCAACCGCTCGACGATGTAGTTGAAGCCCTGGGGGACGGTACGGACGCTGGTGATCGCCAGAATGACGACCAGCACGAACGCCGCGATAACCAGAATACCGAGTTCCATCGGTGGCCGCTCCTGACATGGCGGGCGTCGCCATGGACGCCCTCGCTCCATCATGAGACAATTTCGGGGGACTGCAAATCCCGGCGCAGCCTCGACAGTCAGCCTCAATAGTCCTGGGTATCGTGCTTCAGCATCACCCGTTCGCCATTCAGCAGCGACAGCATCAGCTGCACCACCATTTCATGGACGATCACCGTATGATGGTTGCCGGTCTCCTGCATCGCCTTGCGCAGTGATTCGCGCACCGCGGGCACGCCGGTGACATCGATGAGCACGTCCAACTGCTCGCCCAATCCCGCCAGATCACGGAAGTTGGTGGTGGTCTTCACGCCGCGGTGGCTGGCAAGCAACATGCCCGGCGCTTCAGAGTCGAGGTCCGCCACACCCAGCAGTTCGACGAAGGGGGCAGCCAGCAATTTACGCAGCAGGGGCGTTCCGGTCTCGCCGGCGCCGACGACGGCGACGCGGAACAGATCGTTGGGCATCGGGTTCGCTCCCTTTCAGATGCGGACAAGAAAAAAGCGGGGAGCCGAAACCCCCCGCTTGAACCCTAGCCGAGCCGCGTTTCGGTTTGACCCGGACGCGGCGTCGCACCCATCAAGGAAACAGCCGGCCTTACGACCAAGCGGCCATCTTCTTTTCCAGGTTGTCCGACAGCTTGTCCAGGAACTGCTTGGTGGTCAGCCACGGCTGCTGCGGGCCGATCAGGATGGCGAGATCCTTGGTCATGAAGCCGGACTCGACGGTCTCGACGCAGACGCGCTCCAGCGTCTGGGCGAACTTGATGACGTCCGGCGTGTTGTCGAACTTGCCGCGATAGGCCAGACCCTGGGTCCAGGCATAGATCGAGGCGATCGGGTTGGTCGAGGTTTCCTTGCCCTTCTGGTGCTCGCGGTAGTGGCGGGTCACCGTGCCATGCGCGGCCTCGGCCTCGACGGTCTTGCCATCCGGCGTGACCAGGACCGAGGTCATCAGGCCCAGCGAGCCGAAGCCCTGCGCCACGACGTCCGACTCCACGTCGCCGTCGTAGTTCTTGCAGGCCCACACGAAACCGCCTTCCCACTTCAGGGCCGAAGCGACCATGTCGTCGATCAGGCGGTGTTCGTAGACCAGACCCTTGGCTTTGAACTGGTCTGCGTAGGCCTCGTCGAAGACCTTCTGGAAGATGTCCTTGAAGCGACCGTCATAGGCCTTCAGGATCGTGTTCTTCGTCGACAGATAGACCGAGTAGCCACGCTCCAGCCCGTACATGAAGCTGGAGTGGGCGAAGCCTTCAATCGAGTCGTCGAGGTTGTACATGCCCATCGCCACACCGGCGCTGGGGTAGTCGAACACCTCATGCTCGATCTGCTGGCTGCCGTCGGCCGCTTCCCACTTGATCGTCATCTTGCCCGGACCGGGAACGACGAAGTCGGTGGCCTTGTACTGGTCGCCGAAGGCGTGACGGCCGATGATGATCGGCTTGGTCCAGCCGGGGACGTAACGCGGAACGTTCGAGCAGACGATCGGTTCGCGGAAGACGGTGCCGCCCAGGATGTTGCGGATCGTGCCGTTTGGCGACTTCCACATCTTCTTGAGGTTGAACTCCTTCACCCGCGCTTCATCGGGGGTGATGGTCGCGCACTTGACGCCGACGCCATACTGCTTGATGGCATTTGCGGACTCGACGGTGACCTTGTCATCGGTCTTGTCGCGGTTCTCGATGCCGAGGTCATAGTACTTCAGGTCAATGTCGAGGTAGGGCAGGATCAGCTTGTCTTTGATGAACTGCCAGATGATGCGCGTCATCTCGTCGCCGTCGAGTTCGACGACCGGATTGGCTACCTTGATCTTGGTCATGGGTGCGAGATCTCCCCGAACGGGTAAGGGCGTTGTCATTCCTTGGGAGCCGGGCGCGTCGTCCAGCGGGCGCTTGTTGCCGGGGAGCATGCCGCATGGGTGGCTCCCCGGTACCCCGGGCGGAAATCAATCGCGGTTATATAGCATCGCCCCGTGACGGAAAGGAAGGTACGGCGGTGGTTCAGGCGTCGATGTCGCACGATTCCGCTTGCAACACGGCCCAGCGCCCGGCCATGATGGTCAATTGGTATTACCGGTTGGCCGGATTGGGCTTCTCGCGCGTCGGAATGCCGAGCGGACGCCGCAAATCCGGCCCCGAAAGCGATCAGGCGGCCGACTCCGGTGTGCGAGAGTTCCGAAACTCCGCCGGTTGGCCATCCGACGCGGAAGCAAGGTCCCGTTCCGCATTGGGCATATAATCACGGGTCAGTGGCACTGCGCCCAGAGACCTTGCCAGCTGCACCTGGAACACCATGTGGCCTTGCAGGCGGAAAGCCAATTCAGCCCCAGCCAGATAGAACTCCCACATCCGGCAGAACCGCTCGTCATACAGCACCTTGGCCTCATCCCAGCGGGCGAGGAAGCGGGCGCGCCAATGGCGCAGCGTCTCGGCATAATGCAGGCGCAGTACCTCCAGGTCGGTGGCGAGCAGGCCCGAGCGCTCGATGACCGGCAGCACCTCCGACAGGGCTGGGGAGTAGCCTCCGGGGAAGATGTATTTGCGGATCCAGGGATTGGTGCTGGCCGGGCCGTCGAGCCGCCCGATGGAATGGATCAGCGCCACGCCCTCGTCGTTCAGCATCTCTCGCACCGCCGTGAAATAGTCATGGTAATGCGGCACGCCGACATGCTCGAACATGCCGACCGAGACGATGCGATCGAAGGCCCCCGGTGAGTGGATGCGAACTCCCGATAGTCGCGCAACTCGAAGGTGATCCGGTCGCCCAGACCCGCCTCTTCCGCCCGCTGGCGGGCCACCGCCAGCTGCTCCGACGACAAGGTGATGCCGGTCACCCGCGCACCGGTGTGCCGCGCCAGATAGAGCGCCATGCCGCCCCAGCCGCAGCCGATATCCAGCACCCGCATGCCCGGAACGATCAGCAGCTTTGCCGCGATGTGCCGCTTCTTGGCCTCCTGCGCTTCGTCCAGCGACATCCCCGGGTCCGGGAAATAGGCGCAGGAATACTGCATGTCGCGGTCGAGGAAGAGCTGATAGAACCGGCGTGACAGGTTGTAGTGGTGTTCCACATTTTGCCGGGACCGCTGCATCGGGTTGTATTGCTGCAGACGGCGCAGCAGCGGCGACAGCGATTCCAGCGCGCGGCCCAGCGCGCCCTGCACTTCGGCGCCGCTCATCAACATCGACAGAAGGTCGTAGATGGTGCCGCCTTCGATCGAAAAGCGGCCGTCCATAAAGGCTTCGCCGAACCGCAGACGTGGGTTGATCAGCAGATCGCGCTCAACCTTGCGGTCATGCAGACGAAGCGTCAGATGGGGCGGACCTGACCCGATCCGATGATGCTTCCCGTTGACCGTAACGAGGTTAAGGGTTCCGTCGCCCTTGGCGGCGGCAAGCAGACGAACCAGCAGCATGCCGAACTCCTTCCGCGGTGCCGTCCAAGCATCGCGCGCAAGGCGAGGTGCGGCAATCCGTCAATCGGTCAGAACTGCTACCCAATTTGGCATTGCCGACTTATGCGCAGGGTCATGTATCCCATGTCTCTGCCGGACCCCGAACGCGAAAACCGCCCGGCCCCGGGTGGGGCGGGCGGCTTTCGGACAAGCGGTACGACGGTGCCGCAAAAATCCCGAAGGCATCTCCGGAACTTTTGCGGCAGGAAGGCGATCAGCCCTCCTCTTCCTCGGTCGCGGTCTCTTCGACGTAGGTCTCTTCTTCCTCGTCATCGTCCCGCAGGTCGGCGGCGGTGATCATGCCACCGCGCTGGGCCTGCAGCTCGGCCTCTTCGGCCGAACGGGCGACGTTGACCGTGACCGTGATCGACACTTCCGGGTGCAGCACGACGCGCAGCTTGAACAGACCCAGGGTCTTGATCGGGGTGTCGATCTGGACCTGCTTGCGGTCGGTCTTGTAGCCGGCGGCGGTCAGCGCGTCGGAGACGTCGCGGGTGGTCACGGAACCGTACAGGACGCCGGTCTCGGCGGCCTGACGGATTACGACGACCGTCACATTGTCCATCTTGGTCGCGACCTGCTCGGCGTCCTTGCGGCGCTCCAGGTTCACGGCCTCAAGGTGGGCCTTCTGCTTCTCGAAGACGGCCAGGTTCGCCTTGGTGGCGCGCATGGCCTTCCGCTGCGGCAGCAGATAGTTGCGGGCGAAGCCGGGACGCACATTGACGACCTGGCCCATCTGGCCGAGCTTCTCGACCCGCTCCAGCAGAATAACTTCCATCACTCGTCCTCCTGACCGGGGGCCGCGGGGGAAAACCGGCGGCGCAGCCCGATCCATTGCTCGATCATGCCCAGGCCGACCAAAAGCAGGATCGGCCACCCGAAGAGAAACAGCATCATGTAGAAGCCAACCAGGATCAGCGTGCGCGCCGATTTGCTGCTGGCGAATACATGAACCACCGAAAGCCCGGCGAAGGCGAACGGGACCGCCAGGATCAGAGCCAGATTGACCGCCAGGAACCCCACGGTCCCCGGTACGGCAGAGGCCGCAGCGACCGACACCGCGAACAGCGGCGCCAGCCAGTTCGGCAATTCCAGCTCGGCCAGACGCATGGCAGGGCGCCGGTTGCGGCCGAACCGCATCAGCGCCCCCTGCGCCAGCACCGCGTTGACGATCGTCATGACAAGCCATGAGATCGCAACCAGCCCCGGCAGGACGGCCACCACCCAGAATGCCTCGGGATCCGGGGCTGGCTGGCCCTGCGAGCGGAACGCCGGCTCGACGACTCGGGCCAGGGTCTGCCGCATCAGCCCGTCGAGCCCACCGGGCTCTCCGAGCGTCAGGATCACCGCAGCGAGCAGCGCCGCCACGCCCATCCCGGTCAGGCCCATCAGGACCCGTCCGGGCGGATACCATTCCAGGGTTCCATCCTCCCGCGACCGCGCCAGCAGCGACTGCCGCACGACCAGGATCGCGGGAGCGGCCCCGGTCATCAGGTAGGACAGCGCCACCAGCAAGCTGCCGGAGGTGCCCAACATCACCGCGCCGGCGCCGGCCAGACCGGCCAACGTCACCGCCGGAGCCCCCAGCCACAGTCCCGTCAGGAACAGGGGCAGGGGGGCCAGGTAGCCCAGGATCAGCGCACCCATCCCGCCGAATGTGACCGACAGGTAGAAAAATGCGCTTGCCAGACCGCCGCTGACGGCGATCACCAGCGGTACGGCCGGACCCAAGGCCATGGAAACCCCTTGCAGAACCTTCACCGAAACAGATCGGCCGTTGCCGGGCTTACTTCACCACGTAGGGGAGAAGGGCCAGGAAACGGGCGCGCTTGATGGCGCGGGCCAGTTCGCGCTGCTTCTTCGTCGAGACCGCGGTGATGCGGCTCGGGACGATCTTCCCGCGCTCGGAGATGAAGCGGGACAGCAGCTTGACGTCCTTGTAGTCGATCGCCGGAGCATTCGCGCCCGAGAACGGGCAGGTCTTGCGGCGACGGAAGAACGGGCGGCGGGCTCCGCCGGTGCGGGCCGGAGCGCCCGTGGTCTGCTTGTCGGACATTTACGCGGTCTCCCCTTCGGCAGCGGCAACGTTTTCCTGACGACGCGGCGGACGCGGACCACGGTCGTCGAAGCGACGCGGACCACGGTCGCCACGCTCGCCGCGCTCACCACGCTCGTTGCGGCTCTGCATCATCGCCGACGGGTTGGCATCAAGGGCGTCTACACGCACGGTCATGAAGCGCAGCACGTCTTCGCTGATGCTCATGTTCCGCTCCATCTCGGCGATGGCGGCGGCCGGCGCGTCGATGTTGAAGAGGGTGTAGTGACCCTTGCGGTTCTTCTTGATCTTGTAGGTGAGGGTCTTCAGACCCCAGTATTCGCTCTTGGCGATCGTGCCGCCGTTGTCGCGAACGATCTGGGCGAACTGCTCAGAGAGCTGCTCGGCCTGGGCGGCCGAAATGTCCTGGCGCGCGATCAGCACGCACTCGTAAAGTGCCATTGCACTCCCCATGGCTGTTCATGGTCCGGCGCTGCGCCCCATCCCTCATGGATCGGATCAGCCGCCCGGGCCTAGCCGACGGCGGACCGCCGGCAAGGAGTTATGAAGCGGCGCAGTATGCACAGGGCGGCGGTGGTGGCAAGCGAAAATCAGGTTCGCCCGATCCCCGCCTTTGGGAAAATCCATACCGGCCTTAAGGTGCTGCCCGGTTGGACGGGGGTGCTGCCTGGATGAACACCGCTGCGCGTCCTCATGCGTTGGCCGGGTAGGGACGGTGCAAGGGTGGGTATCGCGCGGAATACGGTTATGCGCATTTGACCGAAGTGCAATCCACTGTGCCAGCCGCCATGTTCCGCCTGCCGTTCATGGCGGAGCTGCGGGTCGACCCGGTGCCGCATAAACCGCCGGCGGCGATGACAGCCCGGGGCCTGGAGTAGCCATGCGCAAGAACATGTTGCCGTACCATGTCGTTGAATTGAGGGGGCTGGCCTGCATCCTGCTGGTCGCCTACCACGTGGTTGGCATTCCCGGATCCGGCATGCAGGTGGCGGAAGGCTCGATCTATCGCTATGCCACCGACAGCTTTGAACTGATCCGCATGCCACTCTTCACCTTCATCTCAGGGCTGGTCTATGCCCTGAACCCGGTGCGCGCCGACCGGTTTAAGATCTTCTTCATCAAGAAGCTGCGCCGATTGGGCTTCCCCTTTGTGGTGGTGTCGGCCCTTTTCTATTTTCTCCAGACCCACGCGCCTGGAGCGAACGGGAGCTTCGTTCCCGAGTCGATGTGGCGGATCTACGTCTTTCCATACGCACATTTCTGGTATCTGCAGGCTCTGTTCCTGATCTTCGGTCTGGCAGCTCTGCTCGATGCGTTCCATGCCATGGACCGGCCGGGTGGCTTCGTGCTTGCCATGGCGGCCGCGGTGGCCGCCTGCCTGACGGTCCATGCCGACTCGAACGTCCTGTCGATCAACGAGGCCTGCTTCCTGCTGCCGCATTTCCTGTTCGGTGTGGGCGTCACCCGGTTTCGCGCGCTGGGGCGGCCGCAGGCGATGCTCTCGGCAGCCGGCACTGCGCTCGCCGTCGGCGTCGCTCTCCATCAGGCATCGCTGTGGGGATATCTTCCGCATTTTGGCTGGAACAGCAGTGTCGCCCTGCTGTGTGGCATGGGCGGAGCGGTAACTCTGCTGCACATCATGCCGTCCAGTCGGGTTTTCCGCACCGTCGGCGCGTCTTCTTACGCCATCTATCTGCATCATGCCCTGTTCGCCGCCGGTGCGCGGGTGGTCCTGCACCTGATGGATGCGCCGGATGGCGTGATTTTCTGGATGGCCCTGCTCTCCGGCCTGATCGGCCCGATGGTGCTGGAGACGCTGGCGCAGATGAGGCCCTGGACCAGGGTGGCGCTGGTGGGCAAGGCCTGAACGCAGGCCTTTGATTTGCACCGCAGCAGACGGCGCAAGACCCGGTGCGCGGCACCTCTGTGAGAGCCCACGAACAACCCCTTCGGAACGGCGGTTTTTCGTGGGCCTTGTGCCTCATTACGTGGCGTTTTATCGCATCATTGTCGCTTTGGTCATCGCGCGTCGCTTGACTTGCTAAAAAGTGAGGGTATGACTGTCGCCCAATCCATGGTGCCGCCGCAGGGGCGGGGCGCATTCATCCAGGGTTTCACCGAAGCATGACCAGGGCGTTCGTCTTTCCGGGGCAGGGCAGCCAGGCCGTCGGCATGGGCCGCGAACTCGCCGAGGCGTTCGAAGTCGCTCGTCACACCTTTGAAGAGGTGGACGACGCGCTGAACCAGCGGCTGTCGCGCCTGATGGTCGAAGGACCCGAGGCCGACCTGACCCTGACCGAGAACGCCCAGCCGGCCCTGATGGCGGTCAGTGTCGCGGTGATGCGGGTGCTGGCAAGCGAGGGCGGGGCCGACCTGTCCAAGCATGCCACCTTCGTCGCCGGCCATTCGCTGGGTGAGTATTCCGCCCTGTGCGCCGCCGGCGCCTTCTCGTTGGGGGACACTGCGCGCCTGCTGAAGCTGCGCGGTCAGGCGATGCAGAAGGCGGTTCCCGTCGGCAAGGGCGCTATGGCGGCCCTGCTGGGCGCCGACCTGGACCAGGCGCAGGCGATCGCCGCCGACGCCGCCCAGGGAGAGGTGTGCAGCATCGCCAACGACAATTCGGTCGGTCAGGTGGTGATCTCCGGCAGCGCCGACGCCATTGACCGCGCCATCGTGCTGGCGGCGGAACGCGGACTGAAGCGCTCTGTGCGCCTGCCGGTGTCCGCTCCCTTCCATTGCTCGCTGATGCAGCCGGCGGCCGACGCGATGGCGGAAGCTCTGGCGAACGTCACCATCTCTGCGCCGGTGGTTCCGGTGGTGGCCAACGTCACCGCCTCGGCGGTTTCGGATCCCAACGCCATCCGCCGTCTGCTGGTCGAACAGGTGACTGGCATGGTCCGCTGGCGCGAATGCGTCCTCTACATGAAGGAGCAGGGCGTCGAACGGCTGGTCGAGGTCGGATCGGGCAAGGTGCTGGCCGGGCTGACCAAGCGAATCGACAAGGATCTGGCGGCGGTGTCGGTCGGCACGCCGGCCGATGTCGAGTCGTTCCTGAAGACCCTGTGAACACATCAGTCCCGTGAGGCCATCCATGTTTGACCTGACCGGCAAGTCGGCTCTCGTCACCGGCGCGTCCGGCGGTATCGGTGCATCGATCGCCCGTGCGCTGTACGCCCAGGGCGCCGCCGTCGCGCTTTCCGGCACCCGCGTCGCCCCGCTGGAGGCCTTGGCCGCCGAACTCGGCGAGCGCGCCTTTGTCGTCCCCGGAAACTTGTCGGAGGCTGCGGCGACCGAACAGCTGTTCAAGGACGCCGAAGCGGCGCTGGGCAAGATCGACATCCTCGTCAACAATGCCGGGCTGACCCGCGACCAGATCGCGATGCGCCTGAAGGACGAGGATTGGCAGTCGGTCATCGACGTGAACCTGACGGCGGCTTTCCGACTGTCGCGGGCCGCCATGCGCGGCATGATGAAGCGCCGCTGGGGCCGCATCGTCAACATCACGTCGGTCGTTGGCGTCACCGGCAATCCGGGGCAGGCCAACTACGCCGCGTCGAAGGCCGGTCTGATCGGCATGTCCAAGTCGTTGGCGGCCGAATTGGCCTCGCGCAACATCACCGTCAACTGCGTCGCGCCGGGCTTTATCGCCACGGCCATGACCGACGCCCTGAACGACGAGCAGAAGCAGAAACTGCTCCCCGCCATTCCGGCCGGCCGCATGGGTCAGCCGGACGAGATCGCCGCCGGGGTCGTGTACCTCGCGAGCGAGGAGGCCGCCTACGTCACCGGCCAGACGCTGCACATCAACGGCGGCATGGCTATGATCTGATGAGGATCGGACGGGGCGGCATCGCCACGTGTGAAGAACGGCACCAGCCGGCCTCCCTCGCGGGTGCTGGTCAAGGCTGCTGAAATGTGTTATCGGACGGGGCTTTTCGCGGCAGGACGGCACGTTCTTCGCGTGTTGCTCCGACCGGATTATCCCGAGCGGTTTCAAGGATTGGAAGGTCTTAAAAGATGAGCGACATCGCCGAGCGCGTGAAGAAGATCGTTGTGGACCACCTGGGTGTCGAGGAGTCGAAGGTGGTGGAGAACGCCTCCTTCATCGACGATCTGGGCGCCGACAGCCTCGACACCGTCGAGCTGGTCATGGCCTTCGAGGAAGAGTTCGGTGTCGAGATCCCGGACGACGCCGCTGAGAAGATCCTGTCGGTGAAGGACGCCATCGACTTCATCAAGGCCAACGCCGCCGCCTGATCGGGCCGCGGGCATTGAGCCCCCGAGGGCCAGGCGAACCGCATTTGCGACACCAGCAGCGCGGGGCCTGGCCGTCGACGACCAGTTCGTCGACATTATTTTCGAGGAAAGGTCAAGGAACAGCCTCATGAGACGTGTCGTCGTCACCGGACTCGGTATGGTCACGCCGCTTGGCGTCGGCCACACGCTGAACTGGGAGCGGCTGATTTCCGGAACGTCGGGAATCCGCGGCATCACGGGGTTCGACGCTTCGGACCTGGCCTCCAAAGTCGCCGGGCAGCTCCCGCGCGGAACGGGTGAGGGCGAATTCAACGCCGACGCCTTCGTTTCGCCGAAAGACCAGCGTAAGATGGATGATTTCATCATCTTCGCCATCGCCGCGGCGCAGGAAGCAATCAAGGATTCGGGTTGGGCTCCCCAGACCGATGAAGAGCGCGAGCGGACCGGCGTCATGGTCGGTTCGGGCATTGGCGGCCTTCCGGGCATCGCCGATGGTGCCGTGACCCTGCACGAAAAGGGTCCGCGCCGTCTGTCTCCCTTCTTCATTCCCGCCTGCCTGATCAATCTGGCCTCCGGTCATATTTCGATCCAGCACGGCTTCAAGGGCCCCAACCATGCGGTCGTCACCGCCTGTTCGACCGGCGCGCACGCCATCGGCGACGCTGCCCGTCTGATCATGTGGGACGATGCGGACGTCATGGTCGCCGGCGGCACGGAGGCGGCAGTGAGCCGTCTCGGCGTTGGAGGCTTCGCCGCCATGCGCGCTCTGTCCACCAACTTCAACGATACGCCCGAGAAGGCCTCGCGTCCCTATGACAAGGACCGCGACGGTTTCGTTATTGGAGAGGGCGCCGGTGTCGTTGTGCTGGAGGAGCTGGAGCACGCCAAGAAGCGCGGCGCCACCATCTACGCCGAAGTCGTCGGTTACGGCCTGTCGGGCGACGCCTACCACATTTCGGCCCCGGCGGAAGACGGCAACGGCGGTTTCCGTGCCATGCGGGGTGCGCTGAAGCGTGCCGGGATGGACCCGTCGGACATCGACTACGTCAACGCCCACGGTACCTCCACGCCGCTTGGTGACGAGATCGAACTTGGTGCGGTGAAGCGCCTGTTCGGCGAGTCCATGGACACCCTGGCGATGTCCTCCACCAAGTCTGCTATCGGTCATTTGCTGGGAGCCGCCGGTGCGGTCGAGGCGATCTACTCGATCAAGGCGATCAACCACGGCATCGTGCCGCCCACGTTGAATCTCGACAATCCGTCCGAGAGCTGCATGGGCGTCAATCTGGTGCCGAAGGTGGCCCAGGAGCGCCGCGTGCGTGCAGCACTGTCGAACTCCTTCGGGTTTGGCGGCACCAACGCTTCGCTGGTGTTCAAGGAATTCGCGTAAGCGAAGCGCCGCACCTGCGTTGCGGTCAGTCGTTTTCAAGAGGTGAGCGATGGGCTGGGGTCTCCGAATTTTCGCGGGGACGCTGGCCCTCGCGATCGGTGCGGCGGGAGGAATCGGCGTCTGGGGTTACCAGCGCTATTCGGCGCCCGGACCGCTGGAGCAATCAGAGACGGTCGTCATCCCGCGCGGCAGCGGTCTGGAGGCTATTGCCATCACGCTGGGCGACTCCAACGTGATCGCTTCGCCGCTGGTCTTCGTCGCCGCAGCAAAGCTGAGCGGTATCTTCCGTGAACTGAAGGCTGGCGAATACCAGTTCCCCGCAGGAATCAGCATCGAAGGTGTTCTGGAGCAGATGCGCCAGGGCCGTACCGTCGTTCACCGCTTCACCGTGCCGGAAGGACTGACCTCGGCGCAGGTCGTGGCGCTGCTTGCTCGGGAAACCGGCCTGACCGGTGAGGTTCCGAAGCCGCCCAAGGAAGGCTCCCTGCTGCCGGAGACCTACCATTTTGCCTATGGTGACAGCCGCGCCGCCCTGATCGAGCGGATGCAGACGGCGATGACCCAGGCGCTGGCCGAGGCCTGGAAGAACCGCGATCAGAACCTGCCGTTCGAGACGCCGCAGCAGGCGCTGACACTTGCCTCCATTGTCGAGAAGGAAACCGGCATCGCCGCGGAGCGCCCGCGGGTGGCGGGTGTCTTCGTCAATCGGTTGGAAGCGGGCATGAAGCTCCAGTCCGACCCGACGGTGATCTACGCGCTGACCGACGGCAGCGGCGAGTTGGGACGGGCGCTGAACCGCAACGACTGGAAGGTCGAGTCGTCCTACAACACCTATGTCGCGACCGGCCTGCCACCGGGGCCCATCGCCAACCCGGGCAAGGCGTCGATTCATGCGGTCATGAAGCCGGAACGGCACGAGTTCCTGTATTTCGTTGCCGATGGCACCGGCGGCCATGTCTTCGCCAAGTCGCTGGCGGACCATAACCGCAATGTCACCAAATGGCGCGAGGTCCAGCAGAACCGGCAACCCGAGCGTGGCGAAACCTCATCGGAGTGACGGCCGATCGGTCGGGCGTAGGTCCGATAACGATCCGATTGGTTGCGCGCATCTCGGGAATTCGGCAGTCTTTGCATTGCAGCAAACCCAACCACCATTTCCCGGGGAGATGTGATGAGCGTGGATGTCGAACAGCGCATCCGTGACCGCGCCTATGCGATCTGGCTGGAAGAGGGCCGACCTCACGGCCGCGATGCCGACCACTGGCTCCAGGCCGAGCGCGCGATCTTGGCCGAAGCCGTGGCCGTTCCAGACCATTCGCCGGTCGTGGCCGTCGTCAAGGCGCCGCGTAAGACCACCAACGCCAAGCCACGTGGCGTCGTGAAGACCGCAGATACGAACGCGGCATCTGAAGAGCCGCCGAAGGCGCGCAAGCCTCGGACCCGCAAGACGACCACCACCTGATCGGGAGCGGAAGGGCCCCGGGGTCAGGCGGCATTCGAGGCCTGCGGCAGCTGTAGGTTGGAGACAACCATCACCCCGGCGGTCTTCCCATAGGATTTGCGGGCTGCGCGCAGGGCTTCCAGGGCTTCTATCAGGCTTTCTTCGGCAAAGCCCGGCGCCAGACCGGCCAATTCCCGCTCTGTCAAATCGATGAAGGCATCCAGCAGACGCGCGTGAATGCGGCTGGCCAGTCGGACTTCATCGGCGACCTTCTGTGCGGGCATGGGGGACTCCCTCGGTGTCGGGTGGGGCTGATAATGTTCAGTGGAGCATCTTATCGGGATCAAGCGTTCCCGCAGGCCGATTAGGCGTGAAATAGGGTTAAAAGAACTTTAAATGCAAAATAATCCCGTTGGGGGATTAAGAATTACCACTTCGGATATTTTGTGTAACGCCGGTTGGTTGCCGTCAGCGGGACTGATGAGCCTGCAGTTCCGACACAGATCAAGGAACTTCAGCGAACGGCCAAGTTTCAGCCGGCTTGGAACCGTGACACCTGACGCCGCGTCTCGTCCGCCAGCCGGGAGAGATGCACCATGGTTGCGGCGATTTCCTCTGACGCGGCGGCGTTCTTGGAGGCGACTGTGCGCACGCTTTCGATCGACCGTTCGATCTCACGGACTGAGGCCTGCTGCTCCTCCATGGCAACCGCGACCGATTGGAAGGCGCCATCGATGCGGTCGACCCGCTCCGCGAGCCCGTCCATCCGGCGCCGGGCTTGTTCGGTCACCGTCTTGCCCTCTTCGGCCAGCGCCGCGGCGGCTTCGATGATCTCGGCGATCTGCCGGGCACTTTCCACCGCGTTGTCGGCGAGTTTGCCGACCTCCTCGGCCACCACCTCGAAGCCCTTGCCCTGCTCGCCGGCGCGGGCGGCTTCGATGGAGGCGTTGACCGACAGGATGTTGGTCTTCACTGCGATCTGGGTGATGGCCTCGGTGATGCGGCCGATGCGACGGCTGTTCTCGGCGATGGTCTGTGATACGCGCAGAAGCCGTGCCATGTCCGCCCGTCCGCCATCGGCGAAGTCGGCGGCATCCTTCACCATGTCGGAGGCATCACGCGTGCTGTCGGTGACATGGGCGATGGCGCGGGCCGACTGGCCGACCGCCGTCGCCACCTGATCCAGATCGTCGGTCTGTTCAGATGCGCCGTCCGACACGTGGGAGATGGCGGTGCTGGCTTGCCCTGCGGCGACGGCGACCTGAGTCGCCTGTTCGCCGATGGTGCGGAAGGCCGCACCGGTCTGCTGCAACAGAGCCACCATCTCGCCATAGGCTCCATGGAAGGCCGGACCCTTTTCCATCTCCACGGCCTCCACACTCTTTCCAGACAGTCTGTGCATCTCGCCATGCAGCCCGTGCAGCACCTGGATGACGGTGGCGACGGCACGGCCGATGGATCCCAACTCGTCCTGCCGGCCGGTTCCCGGCACCGCGACCGTCAGATCGCCTTCCGACAGGTGCTGTACCGCTCTGGTGGTGGCGGCGATGGGGCCGGTCAGGCTGCGGGCGATCAGGATCGACAAAACCGTGCCGACGGCCAGTGCGCCGAGCGCGCCGCTCCACAGCAGCAGCACGGCGCGCGACCGTCCGGCCTCCCGCTCCGCCGTCTGGGCGGCGACCAGTTGTGTCACCTGATCGTTCACGGTCCTGGCGGCGTCGCGCATGGCGTCGCGGGCGGCATTGCGTCGGGCGACGATGTCGGCGACCAGCAGGAATTCCGTTTCCACCCCCATGACAGAGGCGGTCAGCTTCTCCGATTCGCGCAGAGCGTCGCCGTCATTGGCAGCCTTTCGCACATCGCCGACGATGGTCAGCAGCCGATCGATGCTGCCGTTGAGCGAATTGCGCCCGGCACCGCCGTGGTCGATCAGGAATTGCTGTACATCCAGCAGCGCGCCGCGGGTCTCCTGGATCAGCCGCCCGGCGATGGTCGCCAGCAGGGCCGAGGATTCCAACGTGGTCACCGCGGCCCGGTCGCTCGGATCGGCCTTCACCCGGGCCAGTGCGTCGGCATAGCGCGCCGTCTGATCCTGTGTCAGGGTCTGGGCGATCACCAGCAGGGCGGCTGTCTGTTTGCGCAGCTTCGCCAGGCTGGCGAAACGGTCGACCTCCAGCCCCACCACCTCGTCGAAGGATTTCCGGTAGGCCGCCAGCTTCTCCAGCGCTTCCCGCAGCGTGTCGGGCGGCACGGCATGGTTGGGCAGGGCCAGCAGCGCTTCAGCCTCGCTCCTCATCTGGTCGGTCAACTGGCGCACCCGCCGGCTGGCGGAGGGGTCGACGTCCAGCAGATAGCGGGCCTCTTCCTGCCGGGCGCTATACAGCAGCGTGTCCAGCCGGGCGGTCTGGGCAGCAATCTCCACCTGCGAGGCGTAGGTGTTCAGCCCGCTCCAACCGACGACGGCGACGGCGAGCGTCAGCAGCAGCACGGCGGCGAATCCCAGGGCGATGCGGGTGGCGATCGACATGCCGGCGAAGGTCCAATCAAGGCCGCCGCGAAGGCGGCGCCGGGTTGAGCGGATGGGCGGACGGCGAATGCCGCACGCGAACGGCGGCATCGAGCACTATGTACCGGAATCACCTTGCTTCGGTTGGGGTGCATCCGGCAAGTCATAAGGGTGGCATGCGGTCTCCGCAGGGTATCGCGGGGTGCCGCTGGTCGTTCGTGAGGAGCCTGTACTGCGATGTCCCTTCCGGCCAGCTTGCGGATCCTTCCCCGTTTTGGACTCGCCCTTGTTCTGCCAACGGTCGCGGCACTCATTCCCCTTCTGCTGCCGCACGCTGTTCCCGACATCGGAAAACAGACCGTCTGGATCGTCACGGGTGGCATGCTCGCCCTGGGGCTGCTGATCGGCTGCATCCTGGCGCTCGATCTCTCCGACGCGATGGGGCGGCTGCAGATGGCCGCCGGCCGGCTGGCCGACGGCATGGCGGATGAGCTGTCAATACCGCCTCTCCGTGGTGACGAGGCAGGTGGCGTCGTCGCATCCCTGGTTCGCATCGCCCAGACACAGGATCGGCTCCACGCCACCCTGCGCCGCCTGACCCAGGAAGGAGAGGGCGAGGCGCAGAGAGATGCGCCGGGTGCCGCATCTCTCCCCGGCCGCTATGGTGACATGGTGGCGCTGGTCGAAGATGCCAGCGCTTCCTTCCGGCGTATCGGCCAGCAGGCGGCCCAGGTCGCCGTCGCCGCCGGGCAGGCCAGTACTGCGGTGTCGCAGGTCGCCGATGGCGCCGCCATCCAGACCGAGGATCTCGACCGGGTGGTGGACGCGGTCGGCCGATCCGTCCGTGCCATCGCCGATGTCACCGACAGCACCCGCGCCGCCTCCGACATGGTGCGGGTCACCGCCGGCTTCGCCGACCGTGGTAAGGCGGAAATGGCGCGACTGGTTCGAGTCTCGCAGACCATCGGTGACAACAGCCGCCGCATCGGCCGCATCACCGAGGCCATCACCCAGATCGCAGTGAAGACCAACATCCTGTCGGTCAACGCTTCCATCGAAGCCGCCCGCGCCGGCGAGCAGGGCAAGGGCTTCGAGGTGGTGGCCGAGGAGGTCGGCAAACTCGCCGACAACGCGGTGGAAAGCGCCCGACAGATCGCCGAGATCGTCGAGGCCGCCGCGACGATGGCGGAGGAGGGAATGGCCGCCACGGCCGAGGTGGTGCAGATGATGGACGGTATCGCCGAGCGGGTGACCCAGATCGACCGCATGGTCCAGTCGGTTGCCGCCGCGATGGCGAACCAGCAGGATCACATTGTCGAGATCGAATCGAACGTCGGGAACATCCGCACGGTCGCCTCCAAGAACGCTGCGGCGTCGGAGGAGATCACGGCAACCATGGTTCACCTCTCCCGGCTGGCCGACGACACGCGGCGTCTGGCTGAACGCTTCCGGGCGTCGTGACCGGCGGCGCTGCTCCTCCATCCACAGGGTCGGATGGCCCGCTGTACGATTTGGTGCGGCGGTTACTGGACGACGTCCGGCGCAAGGCCGGCATCCGTCATGACCGTCCGCTCGAGCGCAAGCTGGCGCGCATCCTGGCGGCGATGCCGCTGAGCATGCTGGAGGAGTGGGTGGCGCAGATCGAAGGGGCGCCGGCCGACAGCCCGGACTGGCTGAGCCTGATCGAGAATCTGACGATCCACGAAACCTATTTTTTTCGCGATCTGCCGCATCACGCCCATCTCCGCCGCCATTTGCTGCCCCGGCTGATTGCCGAGCGCAGCGCCATGCGTACGCTGCGGCTGTGGAGCGCCGGGTGCGCCACCGGGGAGGAGGCCTATGGTCTCGCCATCGTGACGCTGGAGGCACTGGCCGATGCCGGGCAGGCGCGACGCACCGCCTATGGGCTCGAAACCGACTGGACCGTCGAAGTTCTCGGTACCGACCTCAGCCGGATTGCCGTGCGGCAGGCCTCCAACGCCTGCTACGGCGGCGAAGGACTCGGCCCCTTTCGCGAAATGCCGGCCGACTATGAGAGCTGGTTCATGCCGCTCGGCCCGGAGGCGCCATTGCATCGCCGGGTGCGTGACGAGGCCCGACGGGTCGTACGCTTCGCCCGTCACAATCTGATGGATGGGGCTCTGCCGGACACTGCACCGGCCGGCGGTTTCGACCTCGTGTCCTGTCGCAACGTCATGATCTATTTCGATGACGACAGCCGTGAACGGGCGCTCTCGCTGTTGACCTCGGCGGTGGCGCCCGATGGCTGGCTGGTGCTCGGCACCACCGACCGGCTTGAGGACCGCCATGGCTTCGTCCGCCACCGCGGCGACCGCGCGATCGCTTACCGGCGGGGAGGGGTGGCATGAGCCCCTGCGGATATCTGACCTTCGACATAGCCGGCACGCCATTCGCCGTCGCCGCCGACCGGGTGGAAGAGGTGGCGGAACCGACCGGAACCACCCGTCTGCCGTTCTCGCCGCCGCAGGTGGAGGGGCTGGCGAATGTCGCCGGCCGGATTTTGCCGGTGCTGGACATCACCGCCTATTCCTCTCTGCGGCTTGCCTGGGCGGGCGGGCGGCGTGGCGGCCTGCTGATCGTTCTGCGCGCCGGAACCGGGTTGCTGGCACTCCGCGCCGGGCGGATCGGCGGTACCCTGACGGCGGAGCGGGTGACCCTCGCCGCGGCGGAACCTGAGGATGGCGGCACACCGGTGGCAGGCCGTTTGCGCCATGGCGAGCGGTTCCTGCGCCTGCTCGATCCCGATCTGATGCAACTCGGGCGCGGTGCCGCGCTTGCCACTCCGGGATTGACGGGACTGATGGATGCCGGCGCGCTGACCGGCGGCGCTGCCGATCCGCCGGATCCGTCGCGCGAGCGGGCCAGCGTCCGTCTGCTGATGGTGGAGGTCGCCGGCCGGCCCGAGGCGTTGGAGATGGCTGATCTGCTGCTGGTCTTCCCGGTCGGCGATCTGCGGCAGTTGCCCCATGCGCCATCACTGGTCCGTGGCGTGGCGCGGGTGCAGAAGCGGTCGATCCTGGTTACCGACCCTCTCGGCGCGGGAGACCGGCCGGGCGGCTATGCCGTCGTCCTGCGGACGCGCCGGGGACCGGTCGGCGTGCGCGTGGACGGCGTGCGCGGGGTGGTGCGCGTACCGCTGGACCGCCTGCGCGCCGGCGAGGCGGGGGCCCCGCCCAGGATCGTGGATTATGATTGCACTTGGCTCGACGTGAGGAGTGTGGCGCGCATGCTGGGCGATCAACTCGACGATATCGGCCGCTTCGTGCCGGATGGCGGCGACCCCGACGACGATCTGGCGGAAAGCCGCCTGCCGCGCCGTTTCTACCGCCGCTTCCTCACCCTCGTGGTGGAGGCCCGCGTCTATGCGCTGGAGTTCGAAAAGGTCCGCCGTGTGGTCGAGGTCGGCGACCGGCTGCGTCTGCCGAAAGGGGCGGAGAGCTTCGACGGTTTGACTGACGTGGACGGTCGCATCCTGCCTGTTCTCGATCTGCGCCGTTTGCTGTCGCGTGGGCCCATTGGCGCCACCCCCGCCACGCCCGGCATCGCCATCCTGGTGGAGATCGACGGCGGCACCGTGGCGGTGATTGCCGATGAGGTACAGCGCATCCGCAAGATCGCCACCGAGGATGTCGATCCTCTATCGGACCGCCTGACGACCGCCGTCATCCGTCTGGACCATGCCCTGATTCCGGTGCTGCGGCCGGAAGGGCTGACCGCCGCCGCAGCCGACGGTACAAGGGCTCTGCCCGCAGGACTGCGGCCGGCAGGGATTGCCGCACCATGACCGATCCGCGCATCCGTCTGCTCGTGGTGGACGACAGCAATTTCGTCCGCATCGCGCTCCGCAAGATGCTGGAGCCGGCCGCGGACATAGAGATCGTCGGCGAGGCGCGCAACGGCGCCGAGGCGCTGCGCCTGTCGCGCAAGCTGAAGCCGCATGTGGTTGCCATGGACCTGAACATGCCGATCATGGACGGCATCGAATCGGTTCAGGCCATCGCTGCGGAAAAGGGACCGCCCTGCATCATGGTCTCCAACGAAACCTCGGAGGGAGCGGCCGCCACCATACGCGCGCTGGAAACCGGGGCGGTGGATTTCGTCTGCAAGAACAGTTCCTTCATCACCTTCGATATGGCGTCGATCGAACGACAGCTGACCGAGAAGGTGCGCCACTGGGGGCGCTGGCGAATGGCTCTGACCGGAGAGCGCGCCGTCGATCCGGTTCCTGCTGCCGCACCGATGCCCGACCCGCTTCCGCCGCCGCGCTCGACCCTGCGTGGCCAGCGCCCGGACCTTGTGGTCATCGGCGTTTCGACCGGCGGGCCGGTGGCGCTGGTTGAACTCCTCGGCACGCTGGGGCCGTTGCCCTGTCCACTGGTTGTGGCGCAGCATATGCCGGCAAGCTTCACCGCAGGCTTCGCCGCCTCGCTCGCCCGTTCCCTCAACCGGCTGGTGGGCGAGGGGGCCGATGGGGAAATGCTTGACCCGGCAGCGGTCGCCATTTTGCGTGGCGGCAGCGACTGGACGGTGCGCCGCAGCGCCTCCGGGCGCTTCACCCTTCATGCTGCCGATCCCGCCGGTGCCATCTACCACCCGTCGGCCGACCGCCTCTTCCGCAGCGCCGCCGAGACCGCGGAGTCGCCGGTCGCCGTGATCCTGACCGGCATGGGCGATGATGGCAGCGCCGGCTCTGCTGCCTTCGCGGAGCGCCGCTTTCCCGTCCTGGTCCAGGATCCGACAACCTGTGCGGTCGACGGCATGCCAAGAGCGGCAATCCGTGCCGGCACCGCCACGGAGGTGTTGCCGGTTGCGTCAATCGCCCGCAAGCTGAACGCCCTCTTCACACTCTCCTGATAGTCACGCAGAAACCGATAGCCGACAGGCGCTGCAAAGATAGGAACCTTTCACCAATGGCGAAGCCGACGATCCTGCTGGTCGATGATTCGGTGCTGATGCGCACCATCATCGGCGACATCGTGCGCGCGGACGACGAGCTGTCCCTCGTCGGCGCGGCCGAAAACGGCAAGGTGGCTCTGGAAATGGTCAAGAGCCTGAAGCCCGACATCGTCCTCCTCGACATCGAGATGCCGGAGATGTCGGGGCTGGAGGTGATGGAGCATCTGTCGCTGATGTCGCGCGCCAAGGTCATCATCATCTCCTCCGTCGCCCAGGTCGGCTCGCCCGAAGCGAACGAGGCCCGGGCGCTGGGTGCGGTGGAGATCATCGCCAAGCCGTCCGGCACCATGAGCCTCGACCTCGCCCACAAGAAGGGCCACGACATCGTCGCCGCCATCCGCCGCGCCGCCGGTCTGCCGCCGCCCGCCAAGCCCTGATCCTCCGGCGTGGCCCCATCCGTGAGCGGTGCCCCCTGAACGGTGATCCATGAGCAGCGAACTGATCGAGACCCTGTGGCGGCAGTTCGGCGTCGAGGCCGGCGAGCATTTCGACCTGCTGGAAAAGCTGCTGTCCACCTCTCCCGGCGACGGGCCTGAGGCGGAGCGGATCGCCGCGCTCTTCCGCTCCTTCCATTCGCTGAAGGGCGCCGCCCGCGCCATGGACCTCTTCGCCATGGAGGCGGTGGCGCACCGGGCGGAGACCATCCTCGGTCGCGTGCGCACCGGCGCACTGGCCCTGACAGAGGAGATCACCGCACCGCTGCTGGAGGCTTTGGACGCGTTGCGCGGCCTTGCCGAAGCCGGCCTGCGCGACCGCCGCGACGGACAGGCGCCGGCCGAGCTGCTGACCCGGCTCGATGTCTTGGGCGGTGAAGCCCCCGCCGCCAAGGCCGCTCCCGCTCCCCCGCCGCCCCCGCCGGTGCGCCTGCATGAGAACGAGCGGATGCTCGGCCTGTTCGTCGGGCTGCTGCATGACGGTATGGCGGCACTGACCCGCGCGCTCGACCTCGACAGCCTGGACGAGGACGGAACCCGCAGCGTCGACGACACCGCCGACCGGCTGGAGCTGGCTTGTGAGCGGCTGAACTTCCTGCCCTTCGCCGACACCCTGCGCCGCTTCCGCGCGGCACTGGCCGCCCGCGACGCCGACGGCATCCTGCGCGAGCTTCAGGGGGTCGCCACCGCCAGCGCCCGCATTGGCAGGCTGACCGGCAAGGATGCGGGGGCGGCGATTCTGGCGACCCTGCTGGCCGACCACAACGCCCAGATCCTGGCCCAGGGCAGCGCCCGCGCCGATGCGATGCTGGCCGATCCGGCCGGGCTTGCCGACACAGCCGCTGCTGCCGGACTGGCCGGGCTGCTCGAGCGGATGGCGGCGACCCTGGACATCGTCCGGCTGCCGCGCGGCTCCGCCCTGCTGCGGGTGCTCGCCGACGTGATGCGCCGGGCCGCCCCCTCCGGCCATGCGACCGGCCATCCAGACTGGCCGGTTCTGCTGGCCGATGCACGCACCGCGCTCGGCGATCTGGCGCTGCGGGCGGCGCGTGAACCGGCCGAGGATCTCGACGCCGACGGCGCGCTGGAAGGACGCCTGCGCGCCTTCGTCGATGCGGTGTCCGCGGAGCGGGAGACCGGAGAGGCGCGCCGGCCGCTGACCGTCGAGGAACTGACGGTCCTGGGCCTCGACCCCGGCCTGCTGCGTTTCCTGTCGCCGGACAGCACCGCCGACCTGCGCGCCGCCAGTGCCGATCCGGAGATGCGGCTCTACGAGGTCACCGCCTTCCTGGAAACCTCGCCGGAGGTGGCATCCGGCTTCGTCCAATGGATGGGCAGCAAGGTGCGCGCCATCACCAACTGGCCGGAATTCATCGACGGCAAGACCTGGCTGCGCGTGCTGATCGCTTCCCCGCAGAAGCTGTCGGCGCTGGCCGACGCCCTGGCCGGAATCGATCCTGGCGGCGGCTTTCTGCGCATCCGCGCCTGCGCCCCTTCTATCGACGAGGCCGATATCTGCGAAGAGGCGGTCGCGTCGGAAAACGCTCCTCTCCCCGAAGCGCCCGGCTTGCCCGCGGTGCAGTCCACCGGCGCTCCGACCGCCGTTTCTCCACTCGCCAATCCGCCTGCCGCCCCGCCTTCCCGTCCCGCACTGTCCACCGCCGGCGGCGTGCTGCGCGTGCCCGGCGAGGTGATCGACCGCTTCATGGCCCGCATCGACGGCATGGTCCTGCTGTCCGGCGACCTGAACGCCACCGCCAACGATCTGCGGCTGGAAAGCGCGCTCGCCTCCCTGACCGAACGGCTCGGGGCCGGCGATCCCGACCTGCGTGCCCTGCGCGAGGCGGTGGAGCATCACCGCCGCGACCTGCTGGATCTCGACACCCAGCTCAGCCGCTCCGTAGATCGCCTGCGCGAGGCTGCACTGGATTTGCGCGTGGTCCCCATCGAAACCCTGTTCAACCAGTTTCCCCGCGTGGTGCGCGAGCTGGCGCGGGTGCAGGGGAAGTCGGTGCGCTTTGCCACCGAGGGCGGCGAGGTTCGCATCGACAAGAGCATGGTGGAGATGCTCTACGACCCGCTGATGCACATGGTACGCAACGCCATCGACCACGGCATTGAGCCGCCCGCCGACCGCGAGGCCGCCGGCAAGCCGCCCCAGGCGACGCTGTCCCTGCGTGCCGTCCAGCGCAACAGCCGCGTCGTGGTGGAGATCACCGACGACGGCCGCGGCATTGTGACGGAGGGGGTGCGCGTCAAGGCGGTGCGTCAGGGACTGATCGGTGAGGAGGACAGTCTGCGCCTGTCTCCCGATGCCGTTCGCGAATTCATCTTTGCCCCCGGTTTCTCCACCGCCGACACGGTAACCGAGACCTCCGGCCGCGGGGTCGGCATGGATGTGGTGCGCAACGCCATCACCCGGTTGGGTGGCAGCATCGCAATCCGCACGCGGGAAGGGGCTGGTACCGCCTTCGCCATCGACCTGCCGCTGTCGGCGGCGATCCTGCGCACACTGCTGGTTCAGGTCGATGATCAGGTTCTTGCCATTCCCGACCGCTTCGTTGAGGAGGTCTGCGGCTTCACCGCTGACGATTTCCACCGCGTCTCCGGCTGTTGGACCGTCATGCGGCGCAAGCGGGTGCTGCCGGTGGTCCGCCTTGCCGACGCACTGGGCTTTCCCGCCGACGGGGATTGGCCGCCGACCGGCCCCGGCCAGTGCCTCGTCGTCGTGCTGCGCCAGGGCAGCCGCCGCATTGGGCTTGAGATCGACAAGCTCCTGCGCCGTGGCGACCTGTTCGTCCGTGAAAGCCATCCCGGCCTTGCCGAAGTGCCTGGTGTCGGTGGCGTTTCCCTTCTGAACGACGGCCGCATCGTCATCATTCTCGATGGTGACGAACTCTGCCGTCTCGCCGCCGCCGCCCAGCGGCGGGAGGCCGATGCACCGGCCTGACCGACGCCTTCAACCATGCCAGTTCATGAAGGGAAATTCATGGTTGAGTCAGGTTGGGGACAGGGCGGCCGGGCTAATGTCCTTCTTGTGACGCGGTCGGGCCAGCCCCCCTGAAACACCGGCCCGTCACGAGTGAGCGTCTTCTTATCTGGTGTCTCTTCCCGATGGTTCCCTGCCATCGGACTTGGCCGTCCGGTTCTCCCGTTTGCCTCCGGACGGTACCTATCGGCGGAGCGCGTCCAAGCCAATTTCCTGGCCGACGTTGCCCCCCACCACAGGCCCCTGGCCTTGGGTGCGCTCCGCCGTTCCTTCTCTTCCCTCCTTTTCCCCCGCTCTCCCTTTTCGTCGATGCCGTTCAGCGGCCTTGACGTCGCTGGATCCACCCGGCTTTCTGATGTCCGTCGAAGGCTTTCCCGGTAGCGTCCCGCCCGTGCGTCCCGCCATCCTGTTCCCGCTGTTCAAACCGGTCACTGCACTTCCTGGGCTCGGCCCCCGTCTGGGCAAGCTGGTGGAGAAGCTTGCCGGTGCCCATGTGGTCGATCTGCTGTGGCATCTGCCCTGCGGCGTCGTCGATCGCCGCTTCTCGCCGAAGATCGCGCAGGCGCCGCACGGGCGCATCGCCACCTTGACCGTGCGCATCGATTCGCATGCACCGGCGGTGAACCCGCGCCATCCTTACAAGATTCGCTGCACCGACGAGACCGGCGTGCTGGAGTTGGTCTATTTCCATGTCCGTGGCGACTGGCTGTCGAAGCAGATCCCCGCCGGCACCACCATGGTGATTTCCGGCAAGGTAGAGTGGTTCAACGACACCGCCCAGATCACCCATCCCGACGCCGTCGTCCCGGTCGACGCCAAGGATGATCTGGAGTTGGTGGAACCGGTCTATCCGATGACCGCCGGTTTGCCGGCCAAGACCCTGCGCAAGGCGGTGCGGGCCGCTCTCAACGATGTCCCGTCGCTCGACGAATGGCAGGATCCGGCGTGGCTCGCCCGCCGGCAATGGCCGCGCTGGGACGAGGCGCTGAAGCGCGCCCACTCGCCGGAGGACGAGGGCGACCTCGCCGCCACCGCCCCCATCCGCTGCCGCCTCGCCTATGACGAGCTGCTGGCGAACCAGCTGGCGCTGATGCTGGTGCGGGCGAGCCAGCGCCGACTGGCCGGGCGCGCCACCCAGGGCGACGGCGGCCTGCGCCGCGCCGCGCTGGCGGCACTTCCCTTCTCCCTGACCGGCTCGCAGGCCGGGGCGCTGGAGGACATCTATGCCGACATGGCGGCCGAACGGCGCATGTTGCGGCTTCTCCAGGGCGATGTCGGCAGCGGGAAGACCGTGGTCGCGCTGATGGCGATGCTGAACGCGGTGGAGACCGGCGCCCAGGCTGCCCTGATGGCCCCCACCGAGATCCTCGCCCGCCAGCATGCCGAGAGCCTGGCGCCGCTGTGCAAGGCGGCCGGGGTGGAGATCGGCCTGCTGACCGGGCGCGACAAGGGCAAGGCGCGGCAGGCGGTGCTCGACCGGCTGGCGTCCGGCGAACTGCCGCTGCTGGTCGGCACACATGCCCTGTTCCAGGAGGATGTCGCCTTCAAGGATCTGGCGCTGGCGGTGATCGACGAACAGCATCGCTTCGGCGTCCACCAGCGCCTGCAACTGTCTGCCAAGGGCCGGGCGGTCGACGTGCTGGTGATGACCGCCACGCCGATCCCACGCACGCTGACCCTGACGGCCTATGGCGACATGGACGTGTCGCGCCTGACCGAGAAGCCGGCCGGCCGCAAGCCGGTGCAGACTGTCACCATCGCCCTCGACCGGCTGGAGGAGGTGGTCCACGGCATCCAGCGCAAGGTGGCGGAGGGTGCCAGGGTCTATTGGGTCTGTCCCCTGGTCGACGAATCGGAGCAGAGCGACCTCGCCGCCGCGACGGAGCGCCATGCCTTCCTTCGCGCCACCTTCGGCGACCGCGTCGGACTGGTCCACGGCAAGATGCGCGGGCCGGACAAGGATGCGGTGATGGCTGCTTTCGCCGAGGGCAGCCTGGACGTGCTGGTCGCCACCACGGTGATCGAGGTCGGCGTGAATGTGCCTGAAGCGACCGTGATGGTAATCGAGCATGCCGAACGCTTTGGCCTCGCCCAGCTTCACCAGCTGCGCGGCCGGGTCGGTCGCGGCGACAAGCCGTCGAGCTGCTTGCTGATGTTCGACTCCAACCTGACCGAGACGGCGCGGGCGCGGCTGAAGACGTTGCGCGACACCGAGGACGGCTTCGTGATCGCCGAGGAGGATTTGCGTCTGCGCGGCGCTGGCGAGGTTCTCGGCACCCGTCAGTCCGGCCTGCCCGGATTTCGGCTGGCTGATATCGCCGTGCACGGCGATCTGCTGGCGGTGGCTCGCGACGACGCCCGGCTGATCGTCGACCGGGATCCCGACCTCGCCAGTCCGCGCGGGCAGGCGCTGCGGACTCTGCTCTATCTCTTCGAACGCGACGCGGCGGCCAAGACCTTGCGGTCGGGCTGATCGCTATCGTCGGCCCGATCGGCCGGTGCCGCCACCATTGGCGTTTCGACAAGGGGCGGGCGGCGGTCGGGCGGAACGACGATGCCGCCGGACATAACCAGCTTCAGCCCATCCTCGACGGACATGTTCAGCACGGTCACGTCGCGCCGCGGCACCATCGCCAGATAGCCCGCTGTGGGCGGCGCGCAGGGGATGAAGACGTTGACGATGTCGTCAGCTTCGCCGGCCAGCTTCACCTGTACTTCCGGATGGGCGCTGCCGGTGATGAAGCCCAGCGACCACACGCCGGGGCGCGGATACTGGATCGCCACCACCTCGCGGAAGGCGTTCGACTTCTTGGCCAGCACCGTCTCGAAGATCTGCTTCACCCCGCCATAGACGGAGCGGACGACCGGCATGCGTCCGACCACCCCCTCGCCGACGCCAAGCACCAACCGGCCGACATAGCCGGCGGCGAAGGCGCCGATCAGCGTCACGGCGATGATGACCACCAGCACGCCGATGCCCGGGATCGAGAAGGGCAGGTAGTTTTCAGGGTTGTAGGCGCTGGGGATCAGCGGCCGGATATAGCCGTCGATCAGCGAGACGAACCACCAGGCGATATAGACGGTGATGGCGATGGGGGCCGTCACCAGGATGCCGGCCAGGAAATAGGCCCGCAGGCGCCCCATCAACCCGATGCCTTCCCGGCGGTGCCGTCCCGGTTCCGCCGGCTGACCCTTCGGTTCAGTCTGATTTCCGCTCACGCCTGCCCATCCGCCGATCGTCAAACCGCGCCATAGTGGGGCAAGCGCCGTCCGCTCTCAACTGCCGCGTATGGGGAACCGCTTCAGCTGACCAGCGAGCCGGCGATCACGCACAGCAGTGCTGCTGCCCCGGCGATGGCGGCACCGTCGACATGGTTGGGGAAGGCACGCCAGAACTCATCCCGCGAGATCGGCTCCGGCGCGTCGTATTCGTCCATCGACAGGCCGGCGGCGAGGCTGCCGCAGGTGTGGTCGGCGATGGCGCCCGACAGATGGGCCATGGCGACGGCGAGATAGCAGAACTTCACGAAATCCAGCAGAAAGCCCAGCGTGCTGCTCGCCTCGCCCAGCGGGCTGGCGGTGAAGCCGGTGGCGGCGACCGTGCTCGCCATGGCGATGGCCGCGGCAAAGGGAATCAGCGCGACCGACAGCAGCCGTTGCCGGTCGATGCGGTGGGCGGTGGGCACGGGAAACAGGCTCGGCATGGTCGGCGCTCCGGCAGCGGTGGATGGTGCGGATGGGAAGATCGGCGAGGCGTTGTTCCCTTCTGCGCGTTCGGCGTTAACGGAGGGTTGACACCGGCCATAGGTCACAGCGCCTTCCACCTTTGCGCAGGTCGCGCTATCCTTTGGCGCAACATACAGTCCGGGGCGAAGCCGGAACTTTCCGCGCCGAAGGCCGACATGACGAAACCCGCATGACAAAATCCGACAGCCCGGCCGACGCGGTTGCCGCCATGCTGGCCGATGCGCCGGCAGCGGGCCTCGACCGTATCGAACTGCTGCGCCCGCTATCCGCCGATCAGCGTGCCGCAGTCGCACGTCAATGCCGCTGGCGCCGTTTCTCTCCCGAAGAGCAGCTGATCGACCATTGGGCCGATACACGCGACGTCGCCTTCGTGGTCGAGGGACGGGTGCGGGTGCTCAGCCACTCGGCTGGCGGGCGCGAGATCAGCTTCAGCGATGTCGAGGCAGGGGAGCTGGTTGGGGAAATGTCGGCGCTGGACGGACGTCCGCGCTCCGCGTCGGTGGTGGCGTTGGGGGAGGGGGCGCTGATCGCCTTCCTGCCGGGGAAACCCTTCCAGTCCCTGGTGACCGCCCACCCGGATGTGGCGATGGCGATGATGCTGCGCCTGTGTGACAAGTTGCGCGGCGCGACGGACCGCATCATGGAGCTATCGACCCTGGGCGCCAACAACCGGGTTCATGCCGAACTACTGCGCCTCGCCAAACGCGGATCACGGCAGGGGGCGTCCGCGGTCATCGCGCCGATCCCCGTCCATTCCGACATCGCCGCCCGTGTCAGCACCACCCGCGAAACCGTCGCCCGTGTGTTGAGCGATCTGACCCGTGACGGAATGCTGGAGCGCCGTCCCGATGCGCTGGTGGTGCGCGACCTGTCGCGGTTGGAAATGCTGGTAGAGGATGTCCGCGGCGGCGCCTGAGCGTGCCCCAAGAAAGCGGACCCCTAGAACGAAAAGGCCGCGGCCGCCCGAAGGATCGGGCCGTGCCGCGGTCGCCTTTCAAACCCTCAAGACTTTTTTTATGGTCGTGGTCAGCGGTGCCGGGACTGGAGCAGGATGCCCACCGGCGTGGCCTTGACCCATTCCGTCAGGAACGCGCCGACCGGACGCAGCAGGATTGCGGCGGGGGTGGCTTCCAGCCAGTCGGCGGCGAAATCGCGAACCGGATGCAGCGACGGGGTCTCGCCATGGACATGGTGGTCGCCGTGGTGAAGGCTGAGGATGCTCATGATCGTCTCCTTTGTATTGGATATCGATTGTTGAGGCAGGCCGGCTGTCAGCGGTTCAGCAGGCCGAACATGATGCCGACGGGCGTGGCGGCGACCCATTCGCGCAGAAAGGCGCCGACGGGACGCAGGACCAGATAAGCCGGAGTGGCTTCGAGCCATGCCACCGGGAATTCGGCGACGGCGTGCAGGGCATCGGTCGAAGCGTGGTTGTCGGTGCCGGGCTGGAAAGTGGTGGTGGTCATGATCGTCTCCATCGGGCTGTTGAGGAGACTATACACTGGTATACCCAATGCCAAATACGCTTGCTCTGCATTGCTGGATGCTACAAAAATTACAGCTACACAGAGATTTTCCTCATCGAATAGTCTCTGTGGAAATCAATCAGTTCTACAAACTATATCCGCGTGGCGGACAGTTCCGGATTGCGTCGTCCGCGCGCGTAAAGTGATTGGTCGTCCAACCAACATCTTGACAGTGCTCTCATAAAAAACGACTTCAGGTTCATGGTCCAATATATCGGTCCCGATCCCCTCCGCAGCCTGTACGACGCCGTCCAATCGATGCGGCGCGAGCCATCCGCTGTTCCCGAAGCCTCCCGCACGGGAAAGTTGCTGGCTCAAGGGCGTGTCCGCATGGCGCGCAAGGTGGGAGAGGAGGCGATCGAGGTCGCCATAGAGGCGATGCGAGGCAACCGCGGCGCGCTGGTGATGGAAGCGGCCGACCTCCTTTACAATCTGGTGGTCCTGCTGGCCGATCTGGAAATCGCCCCTGATGAAGTCCTGGCGGAACTCCGGCGGCGGGAACTTGCCTATGGCATCGCCGAGAAGCTGCCGAAATCCGACGACCTCATCAACGGCGTCGCCGCCAGCCCTGCGAAGCCGGTTCAGGTCAGACCAAACCCCGACAAGCGCTGCAAGCGTTAGGGTGTGAACGCTCAAAGCGGAAACGCTCGCTTCCTCAATCACACACGGTGGCGACAGCCTAGATTCCGTCTCCCTCCTGCGGGAAGACAAGGTCGAACCGCGTGCCCGCAGCCCTGGTGAAGTGATACTCGCCGCGGATCTGCCGGGCAAAGGCCCGTATCAGGTCCATGCCCATCGACCGCCGACCCGGCGTGCAGGCATGCTCCGGTTCCGGGGCACCGGTTCCGTCATCCTGGATGGTCAGGTGCAGGGAGCTGTTCTCCGCCTTCAGCGCGATGTCGATGGTGCCCGTACAGCGGCCCGTGAAAGCATGCTTGTAGGCGTTCGACACCACCTCGTTGAGGATCAGCGCGAAGGGTACCACCCGGTTCAGGTCGAGGCTGAGCGGTTCAACGCTGTGCCTGATCGCGATTGTCCGTCCGGGGCGGCTGTGGAAGCTGTTGAGGTGTCCGGCCAGCGCCTCGACGAAATTGTCCAGCCGGACCGCCGACACGCCGGTGGAGCGGTAAATCTGCTCGTGGATCAGCCCCATGGTGTTGATGCGGGTCAGCGCCTCGCTGAACGGCGCTTCCAGCTCCGGCGCGCGCTGTGCCTGCAGTTCCAGAAGGCTGAGGATGACCTGCAGGTTGTTCTTCACCCGGTGATGGATGTCGCGCAGCAGCACTTCCTTGTCGGCGAGCGCCTGGTCGAGGTGGCGTGTGCGGTCGGCGATGCGGTCCTCCAACTCCTCGTTGGCGCGGCGCAATGCATCCTGCGCGTCTGCCGCCTGCCGCGACCGGCGCAGCGCGATGCCGCCCAGCAGGCAGAGCAGGCCCAGCGCCGGAACCGCGGTCAGGACATAAGGCAGCACCCGGTCGCGCCAAGCGGTCTCGATTGAAGCGACGTCCGTGCCGTAGACGACATAGACCGGCAGGTCCGGCACCTTGCGCCGGGCCAGCACACGCTCGACGCCGTCGAACGGTGTCACCGCGTGGAAGACGCCGCCCTTGTCGGGTGTGGAGATCAATTCCGGAAAGCGACCGATGTCGGCGTGATCATCCGGCGCGTTCAGCGGATTGCGGACCAGAACCTCGCCATCCTCACGCATCAGCAGGATCACATCCTGCGACCCATGCAGGACCGAACGATAGAAGTCGGCGAAATAGCTGGGAAGCAGGGAGATCTGCGCAACTCCCTGGAACCGCCGGTCGGGCAGTTCCATCCGGCGGCTGAGGGTGAAGAAAAGATCGGACACGATCTTTCCGCTCAGCCTCGGGCCGATATGGATCGTGGCGTCTGGATTCAGATGGGCGCGGAAATACTCGCGGTCGGCAGCGTTCAGCGGACGCATCGGCCACTCGTAACTGCTGGCGCGCACCCGTCCGGTCTCGTCGGTGATCCAGTAGGACTGAACCTCCGGCGTCTGTGACGCCATTGCTTTCAACCGCTCGTACAGAAGGGGGGAGTCGTCGATCCGCTCCCAGCCCAAATCGTCCACCATCCATTCCATGTGCGACAGGGTGGCGGCATGGATCCCCAGAGTCTTGGCCGCATGTTCTTCCAGGACGCGGGCAATGGCGATGCTGCGGTTCTCCGCCTCGGCAATCACCTGGGCCCGGTACTGATAGCCCGAGAACACGAGCAGGGCTGCGGTGAGGCCCAAAGCCACCGCCAACAGCGCAGCGACCGCCAGCGACGCCGCCTTGCGTCCGCCCCGCCCAGTGTTCCGGCTTTCCGAGGCATGTGTATCCTGTTCGAAGCCGGCAGGGGTCATCGTGGCGAGGTGGTCCGTTCATGGAAAGGATGGGCGGAAGCGGAGAATAGCTCAACCGCCGCTCTCCGTCATCCGACAACTATGTGGGGATAAACCGCCGCTCCGCTTCACCATATGGTGGGGTGTCCTGCGCCAGGTCGGACCCGGTGCCGGTTGCGCTGATGGGGGGGACTTGACGACCCGATCCGTTTCGGCCAGCCCAGAATCTCGTCGGCGAGCGAAAGGGAACCGGACATCGGAAAACCCAGCTGGTATCCGGCCCATGGTTGTCGCCGTCACCAACCCATCTGTTTCACTGCTTCCGTTATGAGCCAGCATAACGAACTCTTGAGCAACATTGACGATACGCCACAGCGCTCTTCGGTCATATGCGACAAATTGAAACGAATGCTGCCTATTCGGCCGATGGGTCTTGGAACCTGCACCGTAAGGTGGTTCCATCGTGGAATGGGGTAGGCGTTCGGGCGCAGGTTACGGGGGCGGCGGATGATGGGGATGGACGGGGGGCTGGACGACGAACTTCTGTTCGGCCCGGAGGACGGCACGGTGATCGCGCCAATGCCCGGCAGGCCGTCGGGAACGCCCTGGCCTGTCCTGGTGGTGGACGACGATCCCCAGGTCCATGCCATGACCGCGGTGCTTCTGCGTGATTTCGACTTTGACGGACGACCGTTCGAAGTGGTGAGCGCCCTGTCGGCCGAGGAGGCCAAGGCGGTCCTCGCGCGGCGGGCGGACCTGCCGGTGGCTCTGCTCGACGTGGTGATGGAGACTGAGGATGCGGGCCTGAAGCTGGTCCGCCATATCCGGGAGGACTTGGGCAACCACCGCATGCGCATCATCCTGCGCACCGGCCAGCCCGGGCAGGCGCCGGAACGGGACGTCATCGTCGGCTACGACATCAACGACTACAAGGCCAAGAGCGAGCTGACCGCCCAGCGCCTGTTCACCACTCTGGTCAGCGCGCTGAGGGCTTGGCGCGACATCGTGACCATCGAACGCAACAGGCAGGGGCTGGAGCGGATTCTCAGCGCGTCGGCCCCGCTGTTCGAGATGCGGCCGATGCGCAGCTTCGTCGAACGGCTGGCTGAGCAGATCGCCCAGGTCGTCGATCATGGCGGTGCGCCGGCGGTGCTGGCCTGCCGGCCGGTCGCCCGGGCCGATGGCGGTGTCTCCGTCGAACTCGTCGCCGGGCTGGGTCCGTTCGCCCGCAGCATCGGCTTGCCGGTCGGCGACGTGCTGCCCGCCACGGCGGTTGCTGAGGTGGTCGATGCCCTGGCCACCCAGCGCAATCTTTACCATGACGACCGCTGTGTGCTGGTTTTCCGCACACGCGAACATGGCGTCACCATTTTCCGGCTTGAGCGGGCGGAGCCCTATGCGGCCGACGAGCAGCGCCTGTTGGAACTGTTCTGCAACCGTGTCGCCATCGGCTTCGACAATGTCTGCCTCTATGAGGAGCTGATGGCGCTGAACCGCTCGCTTGAACAGCGGGTGGAGGACCGCACGGTCGAGTTGGCCGCCAACCAGAAGGCGCTGATCCTGGCAAAGGAGCGGGTCGAACGGGCATTGGAGAGCGAGCTTCTGGCGCGTGACCAGCAGCGCCAGTTCCTCGGCATGGTCAGCCACGAGTTCCGCACGCCGCTCGCCATCATCGACAGCGCGGCGCAGCTTTTGGCGATGCGGGCGGGGCAGGTCGAGCCCGAGATGCTGGAACGGCTGGCGGTTATCCGCGGCAGCGTGCAGCGCCTGACCGGCCTGATTGATTCCCATCTCACTGACGAGCGGTTGCAGAGCAATGCCCTCGTCCTTGAACGGGCCGAGATCGATCTGCCGGAGATGATCCGCAGCGTCGTACAGCCGTTCCGCGTCGCCTATCCCGACCGTGAATTCCGCCTGACTCTGGACGGGCTGCCGCAGCGGGCGGAAATCGACGCGAACCTGATCGGGCTGGTGATCAGCAATCTGGTCAACAATGCCGTCAAATATTCCGGACCGGGCGGTCCGATCGCCCTGGATGGCCACACCGACGGCGCCATGGCGGTGATCGAGGTCACCGACCACGGCCGTGGCATTCCCGAATCGGAGCTTCCGCGCCTGTTCGACCGCTTCTTCCGCGGATCGGGCGCTTCCGGCGTGCCGGGGACGGGAATCGGGCTGCACACCGTTCAGCAGATCGTCCTGCTGCATGGCGGCGCCGTGGCTGTCGACAGCACGCTTGGCCGGGGATCGACCTTCCGGGTCGTGCTGCCGGTATGATGCAGCGCAATGACGCGGCCGCCCGGAAGCCTCCTGCCTGAAAGTCTATGGCCCTTTGGCATAGGAAGTGACATAGTCGGCGCAACTCGGGTATCGGTGGAACGTCAGGCCGCAATCATGCTTGCCCAGCAGTATGCGTCGATTAAGCGCGATCTCGACGAAAAGGGGATCGTGTTCTCATTCAGCGGATACTTGTCGGAAGGGATACTTTATTCCCTGGGCGAGGCTCTGCGCGAAAAGATGGCCTTGGAAGCGGCCGACGGCCCCACCATCCGCCGCGTCTTTTCGGTTTTTGTCGAGCAGATGCAGAACATCATCCGCTATTCGGCGGAAAAGATGTCGGGCACCGCCGGCCGTGCGGTGGAACTCAGCGCTGGCATGGTCACCATCGGCATGGAGCGCGGCAAGGTCTTCATCGTCTGCGGCAACACCGTGCGCAACAGCGAGGTCCCCCGCCTGAAGGAGCGGTTGGACCATCTGAAGAGCCTGGATCGCGACGGCATCAAGACCTACTACCGTGAGCAGCTTCGGGAGGATCCCGACGACGGCAGCCGCGGCGCGACCCTGGGGCTGATCGAGATCGCCCGGCGGGCCAGCGATCCCATCGATTACGATTTCAACGCGATGGACGCCGACCGCAGCTTCTTCTGTCTGAAGGTCCGCGTATGAGCGGCCGAACCGAGCGATACGCCATGGACAGCCTGATCATTCCCGCCACCGGACGCACGCCGGGCGTGTCGTTCGACTTCGCCGGCGGCCATTTACGCATGACCGGCGAATCCTATCCCGACGACGTCGCCGGTTTCTTCGGTCCGGTGTTCGAGGCGCTGCGCGCTTTCCTCGACCGTCCCGATGGCGGGCCGATTCGTTTCGATATGGAACTTCTCTACTTCAACAGCTCCAGCGCCAAGGCCCTGATGAACATCTTCCAGATGCTGGAGACGGTGGCGAGGGGCGGTCGGCCCGTGACGCTGACCTGGTGTGTCGAGGAGAACGACGACTCCATGCGCGAACTGGGCGATGACTTCGCGGAGGATCTGCGTCATGTCGTCTTCCGGATGCGGGAGATGCCCGCCGACGGCGCCCCATGAGCTTCAACCTCTTCGCCGCGGAGGAAGAGGCTCTTGCCAAGGCCCGCGCGCTGGAGAAGAGGCTTGGCGCGCTTGCGCCGGATTGCCTGGAAGAATTCCGCGAACTGATCGCCGCCTTTGAACTCAGCACACGGGAACAGCAGCGCCTTGTGCGGGTCAGCGACCGGTTGCAGGCTCAACTGAGCGATGCGAACCATGAGCTGGAACGCCGGCGCAGCGAGGCGGAGGCGGCGTTGGACCGGCTGCGCGAGGCGCAGGAGGCGATGGTACAGTCGGAAAAGCTGGCCTCTCTCGGTGGGCTGGTCGCCGGTGTCGCCCACGAAATCAACACGCCGGTCGGCATCGCCGTTTCCTGCGCCTCGCATCTGGCTGACGCCACCCAGGCGATGCGCCGCCGCGCCGCTGGCGGGGAACTGAGCAAGGCGGAGTTCGCACGCTATCTGACCACCGCGGTCGACACCACCGACCTGATCCTCGGCAATTGCGAGCGGGCGGCGCAACTGATCGCCGGCTTCAAGCAGGTGGCGGTCGACCGTGCCAGCGCCGTGCGGCGCACCGTCAATCTTGCCGCATACATTCAGGACACGCTGGTCAGCCTGCAACCGAAGCTGCGCCCTTCCGGCCATGCGGTGGCGGTCAACTGCCCCGCCGATCTGGAGCTGGACAGCTATCCCGGCGTGCTGTCGCAGATCCTGTCGAATCTGGTGATGAACGCTCTGACGCATGCGTTCGCGGACGGCAGGGCAGGGGACATGGCGATCACCGTCGATTGCCCTGATGCCGACACCGTCCGCCTGCGCTTCACCGACAATGGTCTCGGCATGAGCGAGGAGCACCGAGCCCGGGTGTTCGAGCCCTTCTTCACCACGCGGCGAGGGCGTGGCGGCAGCGGGCTTGGGCTGCACATCGTCCACAATCTGGTGGTGGGCGCACTGACGGGCTCGATCACCGTGGACAGTGCGCCGGAACGAGGCACCTGCTTCACCCTGCTTTTCCCGCGCCGCACGCCAGACCGCGAGCTGTCGGTCGAGGACCTGGCGATATAGGACGTGGCGCCATGGGACCGGTTCACCCGTGGGTGGCGCCGACCACCCGGATCGGGGCGGAGAAGACATAGCCGACGCCATGCACCGACTTCAGCGGTGCAGGACCGCCGATGGCGCCTTCAACCTTGTGGCGCAGGCGCCCGACGACCGTGTCGATGGAGCGGTCTTCCGGGTTCCAGCGGCGATTGTACAGCGCCTGGGAAATCTGGTCGCGGGTTGCCGGCTTGCGGGCCTGTGCGGCCAGCAGGCTGGTCAGCTTCATTTCCATGCTTGTCAGGTTGATGCGGATGCCGGCGGGATTGGTCAGGCTCCATTCCGTGGGGTCCAGCGACCAGCGGGCCTCGTCCATCCCATCTCCGGCGGCATCGATGGGCGCGTGACCGTTGGCGGACTGGGCGGCCGATTCGGCGGCGCGTTCGCTCAGGCGGCGCAGCAGCGACTTCACCTGCGCTTCCAGTTCACGCAGCTCGACCGGTTTCACCAGATAGGCATCGGCACCGATCTCCAACCCGACGACGCGATCGACGGTGGAACTGCGGGCGGTGACCATGATGATGCCTGCGCCATGGCCGTCGCGCAGCCTCGCCGCGATCTTGAACCCATCCTCGTCCGGCAGGTTGACGTCCAGAATCACGATGGCGGCGGTGCGGGTTTGCAGAAGCCCGTCCAGTTCCGTCCCGTCGCGTGCACCGATGGCATCGAATCCGCAGCTCGACAGATACTCGACCATGTCGGTCCGCAAGGAATTCTCATCTTCGACCACGACGATCGTCGGACCGGCCATGCCGTGCTCTCCCTATCACCACTCCAGCGGGTGCAACATACCCCAGAATGTGTAAATTTTAAATCAAACTTGAGTAGTAACCAGAACCCAGGATACCCCTGCGTCACAACCCGTCACAATAAGTGACATCTCTGTAACAGATTCGCGTTGCGGTCCAGGGATTTTACGCGGCGCGGCGGCCGGACCCTGCATCGGGGATGGCGACTGCGTCCGTCAGCCGCACGCGGAAGCCGAACAACGTGATGTCGTCACGCTGTTCCCGACCGCCCTGGAACTGGTCCAGCGAGTGTTCCAGAGCGGTCCTCAGCCGGTCGAGCGGACCGTCGCCGCCCCGGCTCAGCAAGTCACGCAATCTGATCCGGCCGAAACTGCGCCCGCGTTCCCCGCCATTCTGGTCCACCAGCCCATCGGTGCCCATCAGGAAGGTCTGATCGGCCCGCAGAGCGACGAGATGATTGGTGAAAGATGGCTCGGCGCCATTTCCGGCGGAGTCCAGCGCAATGGGGCGATAACCCAGGCTGCGGCGGTCGCCCCGCAACTCCGTCACGCCACCGTCGGTGACGATCAGCAGCGGGATGCGGGCGCCGGCGAAGACCAGTTTTCCCTTGGCCGGGCGGATGTGACACAGCCCGAGATCCAGCCCGTTGTCGAAACAGTCGGTTCCGCTGCGCGCCCCCTCCTCCTGATGCAGGGCGGCGCGCACCTTGCGATCGACGGCGGCCAGCACTGCGGCCGGATCTTCGGCGCCCAGCTGGTCCAGAACATTGTTCAGAATGGCACTGGCGGTCATCGTCATGAAGGCGCCGGGCACGCCGTGGCCGGTGCAGTCGGCCACCGCAACGACGAAGCCATCCGCCACCTCGCGGCAGAGATAGAAGTCGCCGCTGACCACATCGCGCGGCCGCCACAACACGAAATGCTCAGTCAGTCCGGCCGACAGCGCGTCGGCGGACGGCAGGATGGCGGATTGGATCAACTGGGCGTAGTTGATGCTGTCCATGATGGCGCGGTTGGTGGCGGCCAGTGCCTCCGTCCGCTCGCGCACCCGGCTTTCCAGAGTGCTGGTGTGGTCCTGCACCGTCGCCGCCATCCGGTTGAAGCCGTCCGCCAGCACACCGATCTCGTCGATTCGCCCGGCATCCATCCGGGCGCCGTAATCGCCGCGCGCCATGGCGCTGGCCAGCTGGGTCAGCCGGCGCAACGGACGCAGCACCATGCGGTTCAGCGTCAGGCCGAGCGCCACCACCGCACCCAGCAGCGACAGCAGCAGCAGCCCGGCCACCGGGATCAGCGCGTCCAACGTGGCTTGCCGGACCTCGGCCGTCGAATAGACGATGCGCAGATGGCCGACCGTCTGCACCCGACCTTCGCGTCCATGCAGCAGGATGGGGCGTTCGACCGTCACCACATCGGCATCGTCCCCGGTCTTTCCGGCGGTGGTCCGCGCCAGCGGCTCCTCGCGATCGCTCTCGAAAATGGCGATGGAGCGGATGGCAGTGTCGCGGCCGGTCAGCGCCTCGATCATCCGTTGGGCGCTGCGGTTGTCCAGCTCCCACACCGGACCACTCAGCGCGTCGGCCTGGGTGGCGGCGACCAGTTCGGCCCGCCGCAGCAGATCCTGGTGGCGCTGTCCCTCCACGATATGCTCCGACAGCAGCATTGCAGCGGTGCCGATGCTGGCCGTCGTCAGCAGGATGGCACCGGCCACCCGCGCCAGCAGCGAGGATCGCCGCTTCACGACAGGATTCCGCTGCGCCGCCACAACGCTTCCAGCTGTCCGTCCGCCTCCAGCCGGTCGAGCAGCGACTCGAGCCAGCTGGCGGTGATCGCCGCGCCGCGCCGGGTCAGGATGGTGTGCTCGTAAATCTGGTCGGTCCGGTCGGAGACCAGGATCTGGCGTGCCAGTTCCGGTTCACGCTGAAGGAAGCGGGTGAGGAAGGATCGGGTGACGATGGCGAGGTCGGCCCGGCCGGCGACCACGCTGCGGACATTGCCCTCATGCGTCACGGTGACGCGGGTACGAAAGCGTTGCTCCAACCGCTTGGGGTCGGCATCGAAATCGGCGAAGGCGTAGTGATAGCCCAGCCGGCCGAGGATCGTCTTTCCGCTCAGGTCGTCGAAATAATGCTGGTCGATCCCTGGCGCCGCCCTGGCGATGAAAACCTCTGCATCGCGCAGGAAGGGGCGGGTGGCTTCGATCGGGAGGTCCTGCCAGCCCCAATTGCGAGACTCGAAGGCGATCATGTCGAACCGCCCCTGTTCCAGATCATCGTAACGGCGCTGCGGGGCGGTCCTGACCATCTCGAACCGGAATTCGCTCTGCGCGCCGTTCAGCAGGTCCAGCAGGTCACGGGTGACCCCACCACCCGTTTCATCGACATAGGGCGGAAACTCATAGGCGCCGACCCTGACCACCGCCGCGCTCGCATTGACCGGAGTGGCATAAGTCGGGGCAGGGCGCGCCGGCAGAAAGGGAACGGCGCAGAGGAGGGGCAACGCGGCTCTCAAAACCGTACGGCGGGATAGCGGCCCCGTCATCGCGCCCCTCTCGTGTTACTTCGAAATGATTAGGATCAGTCTACCCCCGTATGCACCCGTGCCGCAATGCGGGACATTTCCTTAGCGGTCGATCGCACAGTCTCGACACCGGCCTCTCCTTCAAGCAGCCTCGGTTGCGCGTTCTGTCTGGCTGTCGGCCAGGGCGGCGATCTCATCGCCGCTCAGTGTCTCGCGGTCCAGCAGGGCTTGGGCTATGCCGTCCAGCGCGGCGCGGTCGCTGCGCAGCAGACGGCGGGCATGGTCCATGCCTTCGTCGGTGATGCGGCGGACCTCCTCGTCGATGCGCCAGGCGGTGCGTTCCGACCGCGCTCCCGGCTGAGCCGCCGCATGGGCGACGAAGCCGATCTCCTCGCTCATCCCCCAGGCGGTGACCATCCGCCGCGCCAGATCGGTGGCGGCGCGGAAATCGGCCTCGGCTCCGGTGGTGACCTGATCGGCGCCGAAGGCGATCTCCTCCGCCGCGCGACCGGCCATGGCGACGGCGATGTCGGCCATCAGCTTGGCGCGGGAGACCGACACGCGGTCGCCCTCCGGCAGCCGCACCACCATGCCCAGCGCGCCGCCGCGCGGGATGATGGTTGCCTTGTGGATCGGGTCGGCTTGCGGGCAGCGCAGCGAAACCAGGGCGTGGCCGGCCTCATGGACGGCGATCAGCCGGCGTTCATGCGCCGTCAGGGCGAGGCTGCGGCGCTCGGTGCCCATCAGCACGCGGTCCTTGGCGGCTTCGTAATCAGCCATGGTGACGACGACGCGGCCCTGGCGTGCCGCCGACAGCGCCGCCTCGTTGGTCAGGTTGGCGAGTTCCGCACCGGAGAAGCCCGGCGTGCCTCGCGCCACCGTCCGGGTGCAGACGTCGGGGGCCAACGTCAGGCGACCGGCATGGACGTCCAGGATGGCCTCGCGCCCGGCGACGTCGGGCAGACTGACATGGATGTGGCGATCGAAACGGCCGGGGCGCAGCACGGCGGGATCGAGCATTTCCGACCGGTTGGTGGCCGCGATCACCACCACCTCGCCGCCCTCGACGATGCCGTCCATCTCCACCAGCAGCTGGTTCAGCGTCTGCTCGCGTTCGGAATGGCTGGTCGACTCGCCGCGCTTGCCGGCCAGCGCGTCGATCTCATCGATGAACAGGATGCAGGGGGCGTTGGCACGGGCGGTCTTGAACAGGCTGCGGACGCGGGCGGCACCCAGCCCGACGAACATCTCGACGAAATCCGATCCCGACGAGGCGAAGAACGGCACGCCGGCCTCGCCCGCCGCCGCCTTGGCCAGCATGGTCTTGCCGGTGCCGGGCGGGCCGACCAGCAGGATGCCCTTCGGCACGCGGGCGCCGGCCATGGCGAAGCGGCGTGGGTCCTTCAGGAACTGCACTGTCTCGCGCAGTTCCTCCTTCGCCTCATCCACACCGGCCACGTCGGCAAACACCGTGTTGGTGTCCTCGGGCCGCACGCGGGTGGCGCGGCCCATGCCGAAGAACTGCCCGCCGCTCAGGAACAGGCCGCCGATGAGCAGGGCCACCACCAAAAAGGGCGCGGCACGGTCCAGCACGCCCACCGTCTGCGCCACCAATCCGCCCGGAGCCTCGTCGAAGGCGATGGCGACCTTGTGGGCGCGCATCTCCTTCAGCAGGTCGTCGGTCACCGGCATGATCACGCGATAGCGGCTGCCGTCGGTGCCGACCGCGTGACCGGAACCGGTGCCGGTGGCGAAGGTGATGGAGCTGAGCTCGCCCCGCACGGCCTGCTCGATCAGCGCGCTGTAGGTGGCCGGCCGTTCCTCCGCCCGCTGGTGGTGATCGTACCAGGCGGCAAAGCCGAGCCACGCGGCAAGCAGGGCGGCCAGGACGGCAAGCGCGATCAACGGGCGTTTCGGCAGCGTGGGCATGTCGGCTCCGCGAAGGGAAAGGGGCTGGCTTTCGATCTATGCCATAGATGACATCATTGATGCTGGAGGGCAGGGCGCCCCGGCAACCGATAAGGGCCCGCGTCCCTTCTTTGACACCGTAAGCGGTGCATTTCCGGAATGGCTCCCTTTGGAATCCACGGAGATCTCAAACGGTTGCCGATAGGATTCTCTTCGGACAGTATGGTCCTCCAACCAAAGACACCGCCCGCCAAAGTTCATCGCCAAAATATAAGGACCACACCGATATGGCCGAGGCCGCCGCCGCGGCGCCCGCCCTTCAGCTGGAGGGCGTGACCTGCACCTTTCCCTCGCCCGACGGCCGGGGACGTTCCTACACCGCCGTCCAGGGCGCCAGCTTCACCGTGGCCGATGGGGAGTTCGTGTCGATCGTCGGCCCGACAGGCAGCGGCAAATCGACGATGCTGAACGTCGCCGCCGGCCTGCTGAAGCCCAGCGAGGGCCGCGCGCTCTCCTTCGGCCAGCCGGTGACCGGCATCAATCCCAAGGCCGGCTACATGTTCCAGGCCGAGGCGCTGATGCCCTGGAAGTCGGCGCTCGACAATGTCGCCGCCGGGCTTGAGTTCCGGGGCGTGTCGAAAGCGGAGGCGCGGGAGCGCGCGCTGCCTTGGCTGTCGCGCGTCGGGCTGGAGGGGTTCGGCGACCGTTTCCCGCACCAGCTTTCCGGCGGCATGCGCAAGCGCGTTGCGCTGGCCCAGACGCTGATCGTCGATCCGAAGATCATCCTGATGGACGAGCCCTTCTCGGCGCTCGACGTCCAGACCCGCCAGATGATGGAGAACGAGCTGCTCGACCTGTGGGCGGCGGACCGCAAGTCGGTGGTCTTCATCACCCATGACCTGGAGGAGGCCATCGCGATGTCCGACCGGGTGCTGGTGCTGTCCGCCGGTCCGGGATCGCGGCTGATCGGCGAATACCGCATCGATCTCGACCGTCCGCGCGACGTGGCGGAAATCCGCATGACCCCGCAGTTCCTTGCCCTGCACCAGGAGATCTGGGCGCAGCTGCGCGACGAGGTGCTGAAGGGCTACGCCCAGACCAAGCTGCGGTGACGACATCATGAGATCCCACGCCAAACGCCTGCCCAGCCGTCCCGTCATCCTGCTGCTTCAGTTGGGAGTCCTGATCGCCTTCTTCCTGATCTGGCATGTCCTGACCGACACGAAGATTCTCAGCCCCTTCTTCTTCGGCACGCCAGGGGCGGTGCTGGCCCGCACCTGGGCTGATTTCGCCTCTGGCGTCATCTGGTATCATCTCGGCATCACGCTGCTGGAGACCGCGCTGGCCTTCATCATCGGCACGGTGGCCGGCATCGCCTTCGGCTTCTGGTTCGCCCGCGCGCCGTTGGTCTCCGTCGTCTTCGACCCTTACATCAAGGCGGTCAACGCGCTGCCCCGCGTGGTGCTGGCGCCGATCTTCGCGCTGTGGCTCGGGCTCGGCATCTGGTCGAAGGTGGCGCTGGGGGTGACGCTGGTCTTCTTCATCGTCTTCTTCAACGTCTACCAGGGCGTGAAGGAGGTCAGCCCCGTGGTGCTGGCCAATGCCCGCATGCTGGGCGCCAGTTCCCGCGACCTGTTCCGCCATGTCTATCTGCCCTCGGCCCTGTCCTGGGTCTTCTCCTCGCTGCACACCGCCGTCGGCTTCGCCATGGTCGGTGCGGTGGTGGGCGAGTATCTGGGCTCCGCCGCCGGGCTCGGCTACCGCATCCATCAGGCGGAGGGGGTGTTCGACACCGTCGGCGTCTTTTCCGGCATGCTGGTGCTGACGATCTTCGTCGTCCTGATCGACGCCGCCGTGACGGTGATCGAGAAGCGGCTTCTGCATTGGCGCCCGCAGGACAACCAGGCCGGGCAGCACTGAAATCCAGTAGGGAAATCCAATTGGGGAGGCAACCAATGAAACTCAAATCGCTGATCGCGGCTGCCGCGGTCGCCCTTACTCTCGGGACGGCCGGTCTGGCCGCAGCCCAGCAGAAACTTGAGAAGACCGACATCAAGATCGCCGTCGGCGGCAAGCCGCTGCTCTATTACCTGCCGCTGACGCTGGCCGAGCGGCTGGGCTACTTCAAGGAAGCCGGGCTGACCGTCGAGATCAGCGACTTCGGCGGTGGCGCCAAGAGCCTCCAGGCCTTGGTCGGCGGCTCCGCCGACGTGGTCACCGGCGCCTACGACCACACCATCCAGATGCAGGCGAAGGGCCAGCCGATCGTCGCGGTGACGCAGCTCGGCCGCTATCCCGGCATCGTCCTGGCCTCGGTCAACAAGTCCGGCACCGTCAAGTCGGTGAAGGATCTGAAGGGCAAGAAGGTCGGCGTCACCGCTCCCGGTTCCTCGACCAACTTCATGCTGAACTATGTCCTGACCTCGCTCGGCATGAAGCCGGAGGATGCCTCGGTCATCGGCGTCGGCGGCGGGCCCAGCGCCATCGCCGCCATCAAGCGCGGCGAGATCGACGCCATCGTCAACCTGGACCCGGTGATCAGTCAGGCCCAGGCCGATGGCGACATCACCATCCTGGCCGACACCCGGACGGAAAAGGGCACGATCGACGTCTATGGCGGTCCCTATCCCGCCGCCGTGCTCTACATGAAGCCGGACTTCATCAAGGAGAATCCGAAGACCACCCAGGCGCTGGCCGACGTCTTCGTCCGCACCATGCTGTGGCTGAACAAGGCCAGCACCGACGACGTGCTGAAGGTTCTGCCGGAGGAGTATTTCCTGGGCAACAAGTCGCTCTACGCCCAGGCCTTCGAGCATTCCAAGCCGACCTATTCGCCGGATGGCCGCTTCACCCAGGACGGCGCCGATGCCGCGCTGAAGGTGCTGAAGGCCTTCGACCCGGCGGTGGCGTCGGCCAGCATCGACCTGTCCAAGACCTACACCAACCAGTATGTCGAGGATGCGCTGAAGCGCCTCCAGAAGTGAGCCTCGCCGCCCACTCCTGAATACCCACAGAAAAAATGTGGGCGCGGCATTCTGTCGCGCCCTTTTTCATGCTGCACCGCCGTTAGACTGGACGAAATCGGTCCTGATTGCTCCCCGGATCAGGATCGTCCATCCAGCAGCGGAGTGTCCCATGGCCGAGGTGATTTTCTACGGACTGGCCGGTTGCCCGGCGAACGCCAAGCAGAAGCAGCAGTTGGCCGCCGCCGGCCACACGCTGGTCGAACGCGACCTCGCCACCGCCGACCTGACCGCCGCCGATCTCCGCGCCTTCTTCGGTGAGAGGGAGGTCGATGGCTGGTTTAACCGCCGTGCCGCCGCTGTCAAATCCGGCGCCGTCAAGCCCGAGGCTCTCGACGAGACCGCCGCGCTGGCAGCGATGCTGGCCGACCGCGAGTTGATCCGCCGGCCGCTGATCCAGGTCGGCGACCGCCGCGAGGCCGGCTTCGATCCCACGACGCTGCATGGCTGGATCGGCCTGACCTCCGGCGAAAGCTGCGACGACAAGCACGCCCGCGGCCAGTGCGACCACGGTCACCAGCATTTCGTCAAGGCACCGGCGGCCTGAGAAGACTCATCACTCCGGCGGGACTTCGCGCGGCTTGCGGTCCTCGCCGATGGCGACGTAGGTGAACACGCCTTCCGTCACCTTGATCGGGTCGGAGCCGGAGCGCTCGCGCCGCACCCAGGTCTCGATGCGGACACGCAGCGACGTGCGGCCGACCTTCTCGATCCGGGCGAAGCAGCTGACCTCGTCGCCGACGAAGACCGGCTTGTGGAAGGTCATCGCCTCGATCCCGACGGTGGCGACGCGGCCATGGCTGCGCCGCACCGCCACCGTCCCGCCGGCCAGATCCATCTGTGCCAGCAGCCAGCCGCCGAAGATATCGCCATTCGGGTTGGTGTCCGCCGGCATCGCGATGGCCCGCAGAGCCGGGCCGTTGTCGAAGTCGTATCCGTCCGCTGCGCTCATGCTTCCTCCGGCGTCAGAAAAATTTCGTCCACAAAACCATGTGGCGACGCAGTATAAGCGGCCCAGGACGCGCTTGCGCACCCCTGACGAAATTCCTATCATCCCGTCATGAGCGATCTTTTCGAGAACACGGCCCCCAAGGCCGACAGCTATTCCGCCCAGGACATCGAGGTTCTGGAGGGGCTGGAGCCTGTCCGGCGTCGACCGGGCATGTATATCGGCGGCACCGACGACCGTGCACTGCACCATCTGGTGGCCGAGGTGCTGGACAACGCCATGGACGAGGCGGTGGCCGGCCATGCCAGCCGAATCGATCTGGAGCTGGCCGCCGACTATACGGTGATGGTGCGCGACAATGGTCGCGGCATTCCCATCGACGACCACCCGAAATATCCGGGCAAGTCGGCGCTGGAGGTCATCATGACCACGCTGCACTCCGGCGGTAAGTTCTCCAACAAGGTCTACCAGACCTCGGGCGGCCTGCACGGCGTCGGCCTGTCGGTGGTGAACGCCTTGTCGGACCGGCTGACCGTGGAGATCGCCCGCGAAAAGCAGCTCTATGTGCAGGAGTACAGCCGTGGCCTGCCGCAGGGGCCGCTTGCCCATCGCGGCAATGTCAACCGGCGCGGCACCACCATCCGCTTCCACGCCGATCCGGAAATCTTCGGCGAGACCGCTCATTTCGAGCCGCACCGGCTCTACAGGTTGGCGCGCTCCAAGGCCTATCTTTACCGCGGCGTCGAAATCCGCTGGAGCTGCGATCCATCGCTGCTGTCGGTCGACGCCACCACGCCGGCCTCGGAGACCCTGCACTTCCCCGGCGGGCTCCAGGACTATCTGAACGCCGCGCTGAAGGAGCGCAAGACGCTGACGCCGTCGCCCTTCGCCGGCGCGCTCGACTTCCCCAACGGCCAGGGCCGGGTGGAATGGGCGGTGGCTTGGCCCGACGATGACGAGGGCTTCTCGCACACCTACTGCAACACCGTGCCGACCCCGCAGGGCGGCACGCACGAGGCCGGCCTGCGCACCGCGCTGACCCGCGGCCTGAAGGCCTATGGCGAGCTGACCAGCAACAAGCGCGCCGGTCAGGTCACCGCCGACGACGTGATGGGCGACGCCTGCGTCCTGCTGTCGGTCTTCATCCGCGAACCGCATTTCCAGGGCCAGACCAAGGAAAAGCTGGTGACGGCGGAGGCACAGCGCCTCGTCGAGACCGCGGTGAAGGACCATTTCGACCATTGGCTGTCGGGCGACCCGCAGAGCGCCAACGGTCTGCTCGAACGCCTTATCGAAAAGGCGGAGGAGCGGGCGCGCCGCAAGCAGTCTAAGGAGATGACGCGCAAGTCGGCCACCCGCCGCCTGCGCCTGCCCGGCAAGCTGGCCGACTGCTCGCGCAACTCCCCGGAAGGTACCGAGCTGTTCCTGGTGGAGGGCGATTCGGCAGGCGGCTCCGCCAAGCAGGCGCGCCAGCGCGAGACCCAGGCAATTCTGCCGTTGCGCGGCAAGATCCTGAACGTCGCCAGCGCGTCGGTCGACAAGATGAAGGCCAACCAGGAGCTGAACGATCTGGTCCAGGCTCTGGGCTGCGGTGTTGGCAAGGACTTCTCGACCGACAAGCTGCGCTACGAGCGGGTCATCATCATGACCGACGCCGATGTCGACGGTGCCCACATCGCCTCGCTGCTGATGACCTTCTTCTACCGCGAGATGCCCGGCCTGATCCAGGAGGGGCACCTGTACCTCGCCCTGCCGCCGCTCTACCGCCTCAGCCATGGCAACAAGCAGGTCTACGCCCGCGACGACGCCCACAAGGACGAGTTGCTGTCGAAGATGTTCAAGGGCAAGAAGCCCGACATCAGCCGCTTCAAGGGCCTGGGCGAGATGATGCCGGCCCAGCTGCGCGACACGACGATGGACCCGTCCAAGCGCTCGCTGCTGCGCGTGGTCGTGCCCAATGCCGCCGATCCGGAGGAAAAGCCGGAGTGCGAGCGCACGCGGTCGCTGGTGGAGGATCTGATGGGCAAGCGGCCGGAGCTGCGCTTCAAGTTCATCCAGGACAACGCAAAGTTCGTGAAGGCCGACGACATCGACGTGTAATCTGCCGGATGGCAATCAAATCCGATCGGAAGGTAGAAAAACCAACACCCATTTCTCTGTTTTGGGGGGTGCGTTTCCCGGGCTATCATCCCGATCGCTGTCGTTCCGGGAGACCGTCTCGCGGATACCAGCCCCGACCCGCAGGAGGCGCATGCATCCCCTGGCTTTTTCCGGTTCCGAGATTCCGGCCGATGCCGTCCCGCCTGAACTCGTCGCCCAGGCACTGTCGTCGCTCACCCCTTTCGTCACCGATCTGTTCGTTCCGCGCTATCAGTCCTGCGAGGTCGGGCGCTGGCGCTTGAGAATGGCGCCGCTCCTGGTGAGTGCGGGCTACTGGAGCCCGGCGCTGATGACGACGGACACCGCGGCCCTGCTCCGGCGCGAGGCGGACGGCGAGTATCGTTGCTGGATGTCGATGACGCCCATGGAGATAGAAAGCCAGGAGATCGGTGTGCGCGCCGCCACCGGCCATACGGTGGTGATGGGCATGGGCATGGGATGGGCGACTGTGAATGCGGCGTTGCGGCCGGAGGTGACGAAGGTCACGCTGCTCGAACTCGACCCGGATGTCATCGAGGTGAACCGCCGCATCGGCCTGTTCGACCAGCTTCCCGCCGAGATCGTGGCGAAGATTGACATCGTCAACGGCGATGCTTTGGCCTACTGCGGCGACGAGCCGGCCGACACGCTGATGACCGACATCTGGCTACCGATCAACGGCGATGAACGGATGGCGCAGTCGCGGATCATGGCGCGCAACACCCGTGCCGCCCGGGTCTATGTCTGGGGGCAGGAACTCGCCATCGCCAGACGCGCCCGCGCGCTGGGACTGGAGTTGACGGAAGAGACGGTCGCCCGCATCGTCGCGGAATTCGACCTTCCCCTGATCGGCCCGGAGCGTTCGGACTATCCGGACCTGATTGCCCGTGCTGCCGCCAAATGGCTGAAGGATTTGTGACGGATCGGGGGCATGGAGCTATGGAGTCGTGCGGGAGAACGCTCGCCCTTCGGGCAACCGCTCCCCATATCCGGCCAAGCGACACCCACGGACGAACCGATCATGCGCCTGTTCCCGCTGCTCGCCGCCCTTCTGCTGGGGGCCTCCGCTCTCGCCGCCTGCACCAACGAGCGGGTGGTGGCCAGCGAGCCGACCCCAGCCTACACGCGCAGCGAGGTCGCCTATGCGGCCAACGACCGCGACCTTCGCGTGGTTCTGCACGGCAATCCGTTCGGCCTTCCCCCGGACCGTTTCGCCGAAAAGGTTCTGCCCCTTATGCAGAACCGCGTCCTGGGCGTGAAGACCACCCTCACCACCACGCCAAACGACACGGCGCGGCGTGATTACAAGGTCGTGCTTGCCTTCAACGTCGCTGAAAACATGCTCAACTCGGCCCTCTGCACCGACGGGCCGATCCCCACCTCTCCGCCGAGTGGTCCCATCGTCGTGCAGGGAGCGTTCTGCCGGTCGGGTGGCGCACTGACCTCCGCCACAGGCTGGCTCGACCGGCCACAGGGGCCGGACGATCCCGATTTCCGCAGCCTGATCAGCGACATGACCTTTTCGCTGTTTCCCAGTCAACGGTCGGAGCTGTTCTGCAACCAACCCGATTGCTGATGAAGGTCAGCCCCGCAACAGCCAGTCCCGCATCAGTGCGGTGACCGCCTGTGGCTGCTCCATCGCCGACAGGTGACCGCAATCCTCGATCAGAACCAGTCGGGCCGCCGGGAGGGCGTCCGCCATTTCCTCATGCAGGGCCGGCGGCGTCAGGATGTCCTGGCGTCCGCAGATCACCAGTGTCGGACAGCGGATGGCGGCAAGTCCCGGCCGGCTGTCCACCCGGTTGATGATCGCCTGCTGCTCCCGTGCATAGCCATCGACGCCGACCCGCTCCATCTGCGCCAGAACGGAACGGACAAAGCTGTCGTCGGCGAGCCGGTCGGGATGGATCAGCCGGGGCAGGGCGGCGCGGATCACCTGCCCGTAGCGGCCCTGGCGGGCGAGTGCCACCGCTTCCCGCCGTGCGGCCGTCGCCTCCGCCGTGTCGGGGCGGGCGTTGGTGTCGAGCAGGGCCAGCCGCTCAACCCGTTCCGGTGCCCTTCGCAACAGTTCCAGCGCGACGTATCCGCCCATCGACAGGCCGGCGACGGCGAAACGATCCGGTGCCTGGGCCAGCACCTTGTCGGCCATCGCCGCGATGCTGTCGCAGTCGGCAAGCTCCATCACCCGCGGGTCGGCCACCTCATCGAGATGCCGGACCTGATGGTCCCAAAGCGCCGCGTCCAGCGGCATGCCTGGCAGCAGGATCAGGGTCGGACGGCCGGTTGAGATCGAGGACATGGGGTTTCTCCCGCGCTCACTTCACCAGCGCGCTGACGACCTTGAAGACGGGCGTTCCGGCCCGCTCCATCCACTCGAACAGCGCCATTTCGGTGGTTACGATGGTCACGCCGGCGGCGCGCATCCGCTCCAGCGCCATGGTGCGGTTGGCTGGTGTGCGCGACGACACGGCATCGGCCACCAGATAGACCGCATGGCCCTGCTGGCGCAGCCCAAGCGCGGTCTGCATCACGCAGACGTGCGCTTCCGTTCCGCACAGCACGATCTGCGGGCGCTTCAGGTCCTCGATCGCCGCATTGAAGGCCGGTTCGCCGGTCGAGCCGAAGGTGATCTTCTCGATCACCGGGGTGCCTGCCGGCAGATGGGCGCGCACCGCTTCCACCGTCGGCCCCAGGCCCCGCGGATATTGTTCGGTCACCAGCACCGGCACCGACAGGGCAGCGGCCCCTTTCAGCAGCATTCCGGTGTTGCGGACGACGCGCTCGGAGTCGTGGATGGCCGGCAGCAGCCGTTCCTGCACATCCACCACCACCAGCACCGATTCCTGGGCACGAAGAATCATCAAATGCTCTCGACCGTTCCATTTGAAGCGGACCGCCCGGTTTCAGGGCGTCGGCAAGCGCCGCGACTCGCGGTATTGCCGGACGACAGCCTAGCGCAGGGCGCGGATTTCGCCAACGCGGCGTGTTTTCGCGCCAATTTTCGGGTTTGGAACATCGGATCTATTGACATGCAGCTTTGACTTCCTATTCTTCGGCCTCATCCAGGCATCGGGTGTTGAACGCCCGATTTGCGCACTCCAGAACAGAAACAGGTTGGATGCTTTTTTCGGAACTTGGGCTTGGCCCTGACGTCCTGCGCGCCATCGAGGACAAGGGTTACACCCAACCGACGCCCATTCAGGAACAGGCAATTCCCTGTGTCCTGCAACGCCGCGACGTGCTGGGCTGCGCGCAGACGGGCACCGGCAAGACGGCGAGCTTCACCTTGCCCATGATCAGCATCCTGGCGTCGGGCCGTGCCCGTGCGCGCATGCCGCGGTCGCTGATCCTGGAGCCGACGCGCGAGCTGGCCGCCCAGGTGGCGGAAAGCTTCGAGACCTACGGCAAGTACCACAAGCTCAGCATGGCGCTGCTGATCGGCGGCGAGACCTTCACCGAACAGGTGAAGAAGCTCGACCGCGGCGTGGATGTGCTGATCGCGACTCCGGGTCGTCTCATCGACCTGTTCGAGCGCGGCAACATCATGCTGAACGACATCAAGGTCTTCGTCATCGACGAGGCCGACCGCATGCTCGACATGGGCTTCATCCCCGATATCGAGCGCATCGTCAGCAAACTGCCGAAGACCCGCCAGACGCTGTTCTTCTCGGCGACCATGCCGCCGGAAATCCGCCGTCTGGCCGACGCCTTCCTGACCGAACCGCTGGAAATCACCGTGGCGCCGCCGGCCTCGCCGGCCGAGACGGTGACTCAGGCGCTGGCGCTGGTCCACGAGATGGACAAGCGGAAGGCTCTGCGCCATCTGCTGCAGACCGAGGACGTGAAGAACGCCTTCATCTTCTGCAACCGCAAGCGCGACATCGCCGTACTGCAGAAGTCTCTTGAACGCCACGGCTTCAATGTCGGCGCGCTGCATGGCGACATGGTGCAGTCCAAGCGCACCGAGACGCTGGAGCGGTTCAAGCAGGGTGAGATCACGCTGCTGGTCTGCTCCGACGTCGCCGCCCGCGGAATCGATGTCCAGGGCCTGAGCCACGTCTTCAATTTCGACGTGCCGCTGACCCCAGATGACTATGTCCACCGGATCGGCCGCACCGGTCGCGCCGGCAAGCAGGGCCGGGCCTTCATGCTGGCGACGCCGGACGACACGAAACTGGTCGGTGCAATCACGCGCCTCATCAAGCGGGAGATTCCCATGATCGCCATCGACGGCCTGGAGACGGCCGAGTTCGGCGAGGAAGACAGCAGCAGCTCCCGTGGGCGTGGCCGCGGCCGTGGTGGTCGCGGAGCCAAGTCGGACAGCCGTTCGGAGTCCCGTCCGCCCCGTGGCGGCCGTGAGGAGCGCGCACCGCGCGAGGAGGCAACGCCCCGCGAAGAGCGCGCCGCTGACCGTCCTGCCCGTGACGAGCGTCCCGTGCGCGATGAGCGTCCGGTGCGTGAGGAGCGCCAGCCCCGCGAATCGCTGGCCGCCGCCGAGTCCCGTCGCAACAGCGAGCCGCGTCGTGATCGTGACCGTGGCGACCGCCGTCGACGCCGTGACGACGATGACGATGACGTGCAGGTGATCGGTTTCGGCGATCATATGCCGGCCTTCATGCTGCGCTCGGCCCGTCCGCGTCCGTCCACCGAGACCTTGACCGACCCGTCGCAGGAGGGCTGAGCCCGTGCAGACCATCTTCGTCATGGTCAAATGCGATCTCGGACGTGCCTATGAGGTCGCCGATCAGGCTGTGCAGCTCATCGAACAGGTGTCGGAGGTGCATTCCATCTCCGGCCAATACGACCTGTTGATGAAGTGCTACCTGAAGCAGGACGACGACATCGGTCGCTTCGTGACGGAGCATGTGCAGACGCTTGCAGGTGTGCGCGACACCTTCACGCTGATCGCGTATAAGGCATTCGCATAACCACGCTGGCTGTGCGGGAATGAAAAGGCCGGGCGATTTGCCCGGCCTTTTTCTTTGTCGCGTGCCCCGGTTATCTTTCCGGTCCGCAGCCCGGCCCCACCGTCGGGTCGTTGGCGAAACTCCCGTCGTCGACCTGTTTGTTCGCGCCATAGTCGGGGTTCGTCCCCGCCATCAGCGCGGAAAGCCGGTGGGCGGTCGCCACATGGGCCTCGCGTTCGACCGCGCGGTAATGGTCGATGACCTGTTCGCCGAAGGCGGTCAGCACCGTGCCGCCGCCATGCTTGCCGCCGACCGCCGCACTCACCACCGGCTCGCGGAAGATGCGGTTCAGGTCGTCCACCAGCAGCCACGCCCGCCGGTAGGACATGCCCAGCGCCCGCCCGGCGGCGGAGATGGAGCCGGTGTCGCGAATCCGCTCCAGCAGAGCGATCTTGCCCGGCCCGATCGAACCGCCGCTTTCAAAATCGATGCGGATCCGCATGCGGGTCATGGCCGCGGCCTCCCCGGCTCAGCGTTCGGCCGATTCCAGCCCGTCGCCGCTCCAGGCGCCGGTGCGGAAGAAGCCGTCGATCCGTTCACACCACGGGTCAATGTCCATCCCGTTCGACGCCAGCCAGTCGCGGTTGAAGTAGGTTCCCATATAGCGGTCGCCGGGATCGCAGATCAGCGTGGCGACACTGCCCCGACGCCCCTCGCGCATCATGCCGGCGATCAGTTCGATGGCGCCCACCAGATTGGTGCCGGTCGAACCACCGCAGGCGCGGCCCAGCCGCTCGCGCAGCACCCAGATGGCGGCGACGCTGGCGGCGTCAGGCACGCGGATCATCCGGTCGATCACCGTCGGCTGGAAGGACGGCTCCACCGTCGGCCGTCCGATTCCCTCGATGTTGGACCCGCGGCCGACGCTGGCCTTCGGATCATTGTCACGGAAACCGGTGAAGAAGGCCGAATGCTCGGGATCGGCCACGCACACCCGCGTCGGCAGACGGCGATAGCGGACATAGCGCCCGAAGGTGGCCGAGGTGCCGCCGGTGCCGGCGCCGCAGACGATCCAGTCCGGCACCGGATGCGGTTCCTGCGCCAGCTGCTCGAAGATCGACTGGGCGATGTTGTTGTTGCCGCGCCAGTCGGTGGCGCGCTCGGCATAGGTGAACTGGTCCATGAAATGACCGTCGCAGTCGCGGGCCAGCTGCTGCGCCTCGGCGCAGACTTCCGACGCGCGTTCCACCATATGGCAACGGCCGCCATAGAACTCGATCTGCGCGATCTTGGCCGGCGAGGTGTTGCGCGGTACCACGGCGACGAAGGGCAGCTCCAGCAGCTGGGCGAAATAGGCCTCAGACACCGCGGTGGAGCCCGACGACGCTTCGATCACCGTCGTGCCCTCGCGCACCCAGCCATTGCAGATGGCATAGAGGAACAGCGACCGCGCCAGCCGGTGCTTCAGGCTACCGGTGGGGTGGGTCGATTCATCCTTCAGGTACAGCGTGATTCCCGATGCCGCCGCGATCGGCAGCCGCAGCAGGTGGGTGTCGGCGGATCGGTTCACGTCCGCCTCGATCCGGCGCAGAGCCTCGTCGAGCCAGCCCCGGCGGGTAGCGGTGAGGGTGTTGGCGGTGGGGGAGGGGGCGGTCATGGGGTCCTGTCCGACAGTTCGCTGGCCCCATCCATAGCGCGGAATTTTACCGAATGCATCCGGTAGAATTCTCCTCCCCACCGCGGCTGATGGTCAGCCCTGGCGGATGCGGGCGACGAAGGCCGACACCTCGCTCAGCATGCGGTCGGCCCGCTGGCCCACCGCGCGGGCCGCGGCGGCCACCTCGGCGGAGGCCTGACCGGTGGCGGTGGCGTGGCTGCACACCAAATTCAGGCTGTCGGACACCGAGCTGACGCCCTGCGCCGCCTCGTTGACATTCTGGCTGATGTCGCGGGTTGCCGCCCCCTGCTCCTCGATGGCGGCGGAGATGCTGGAGGCGACGCTGTTCACCGTTTCGATGGCGCCGCCGACCCCGCGCATCGCCTCGACAACGGAAGAAGTCGCATCGGTCATCGCCGCGATCTGCGCCTGCACGTCGTCGGTCGCCTTTGCCGTCTGGTTGGCGAGGTTCTTCACCTCGCTGGCGACCACGGCGAATCCCTTGCCGGCCTCACCGGCGCGCGCGGCCTCGATGGTGGCGTTCAGCGCCAGCAGGTTGGTCTGCTCGGCGATCGAGCGGATCAGGTCGACCACCTCCACCGTGCGGCGGGCGACGCTGTCCAGCTGTTCGATCAGGGCGTAGGTACGGCGGACATCCTCAACCGCGCGGGCGGAGCCGGTCGTCGACTCGGCGATCTGCTGGGCGATCTCCCGGATCGAGGCGGCCAGTTCCTCGGTCGCCCCGGCCACCGCCTGGACATTGCCGGAGGTCGTCTCGGCGGCGTGGGCGGCTCCGTTCATCAGGCGGGTGGTCTGCTCCGCCCCGCTGCTCATGGCGCCGGAGGTCTGGGTCAGCTGTCCGGCCGACTCGGCGACCGACTGGACCAGCGCGCCGACCGAGTTCTCGAACTCGTCGGCCAGCCGCCTCATGGTGGCTCGGCGGGTCTCCTCGGCTTCCCGTTCCAGAGCGGCATGGCGGCGGCGCAGATCCTCGGCCTCGATGGCGCTGAGGCGCAGGGTTTCGACCGAGCGCGCCAGCGCCCCGACCTCGTCGGCGCGGTCGGTGCCGGCGACCTGGGCGGCCAGGTCGCCTTTGGCGATTCGGTCGGTGGCGGTGGCGATGCCGTCCAGCCCCTTGCCGATTCGCGACACCAGACGGAAGCCGAACAGCCCCAGCAGCAGGGCCGCGACCAGCGTCACGACCAACGTTTCGATCAGCGTGCGGCGGAAGGCGGCATCGACATCGTCGATGTAGACACCGGTCCCGATCATCCAACCCCACGGCTCGTAGATCGCGGCATAGGCCAGCTTGGGAAAGGGTTCGGTCCCGCCGGCCTTGGGGAAGTTGTAGATCAGGGTGCCGTCGCCGCTGCGCGCCGACTCGATCAGGCCGCGGATCACCAGCACGCCGTTGCTGTCCTTGAAATCGGCAAGCTTGCGCGTGCCTTCCAGGTCCGGGCGCACACCGTGAAAAACGTTGGTGCCGTCGAACTCGTAGCCGAACATATACTCGTTTCCGAAGAAGCGCAGGGCGCGCAACGCACCCTTGGCTCTCTCCTGCGCCTCCTGCCGGCTGAATTCACCTTTGGCGGCCCGGGTGTCATAGGACTTCATGATCGACAGCGACGTCTGCACCACGGCCTCGATGGAGTGGCGATATCCCTCAACCATGGTCTCGCGCTTCGACGTCGCGGACCAGATGCCGGCCACCAGGATGGTGGCGAGGAACAGCCCCTGAAGAATCAGGAGCTTTGCCTTGATGCTCTGAAGTTTGCCGATCATTGCCCAGTTCCATCCCATGCGTACGAAGCCGTTTCCGGTACCTGACGGCACCGGATGTTACAGCCCTCTAATTAAACCGACGCTAATGTAGCGCGCCTGTCATACTGGAGTATTGATCGTTGACGCAATGCTTAACGTATGGGGCAGGGGTAATCCCAATGGCGGCTTGAACGGTTGTGACCGCTGGTGCGCCAGGGTTACGCATGATGGCGAAGTCTGCCAGTATACGACGCCATGACGCTGATCGCTTACCCGCTCTCGGGTGTGATGCCCGATATCCGCCCGGCCCGCCCGACCCGCGACTGGATCGATGCGCTGCCGGAGCAGTATGGCTACCGCTGCCTGCCACTGAACATTGCCAGCATGCATGGGTGGGAGGTCTGCTCTCCGGTGCGGGTCACGGCGGTGTGGGACGGCAGCACCGGGGTGGAGGCCATTACCGTCACGGCCGATGAGTTGCATCCGCTGTCGCCGGCAAGCCATTTCGGCAGCGGCGTGCTGACTTTCCATGTCGCGGCGCTGTTCCGCACACCGCCCGGTGTCAACCTGATGGTAACCGGCCCGCTGAACCACCCCAAGCACGGCATCATGGGTCTGTCAGGGATCATCGAGACCGACTGGTCGCCCTATCCCTTCACCATGAATTGGAAGTTCACGGCAGCCGGCAGGCCTGTGACCTGGGAGAAGGGGGAGCCCTTCGCCCATCTGATGCCGATCCAGCGCGGACTGGTGGAAAGCCTGACGCCGGAAATCCGCGACCTCGACAGCGATCCGGAGACGGCGGCGCAGTACCGCGCCTGGGCGACCTCGCGCAGCCAGTTCAACAGCGATCTTCAGACGCCCGGCAGCACAGCGGCACAGGAACGCTGGCAGAAGGGCTATTATCGCGGCAAGCAGCCGGACGGTGGAGACGGCCCGCCCGACCACGAAATCAAGGTGCGGGCGAAGCCGTTTCCGAACAAATAGCGATCCGGGGAGTGGTTACAGCGTGTCCTGGATGCTGCGCACGAACTCGGGAAGGCCGACCTGACGGCGACGGCGCAGCCGTTCCGCATGCAGGATCGACTCGACCGCTGCGATGCTGTCGTCGACGTCGCTGTTGACGATGACGTAATCATATTCCGGCCAATGGCTGATCTCGTTGGACGCCTTCGCCATGCGGTTGGCGATGACTTCCTCCGAATCCTGGCCGCGACCGCGCAGACGGCGTTCCAGTTCGCTGACCGACGGCGGCAGGACGAAGACGCTGACCAGATCGTCGCGGGCGTTCTGCGCCAGCTGCTGGGCGCCCTGCCAGTCGATGGCGAACAGCACGTCGCGGCCGGCACCGAGAGCGTCCTCAACGGCCACCCGCGGCGTGCCATAGCAGTTGCCGAAGACGCGGGCATGTTCCAGCAGGTCACCGGTCTCCGCCATGCGGTCGAAACGCTGCTGATCGATGAAATAATAATCCAGCCCTTCGACCTCGCCGGGGCGCATCGCCCGCGTGGTCACCGACACCGACATGGTGATGCCGGAATCGCGCTCCAGCAGTCCGCGGGCGATGGTGGTCTTGCCGGCGCCCGACGGGGAGGACAGCACCAGCATCAGGCCGCGCCGGTGGATCAGGGAGGTGTTGGTCGCAGCCATGGCGGTCACTCGCAATTGCCGGTCATTGGGTAACGGTCGTTATTCGATGTTCTGGACCTGCTCGCGCAGCTGCTCGATCGAGGCTTTCAGCGACAGGCCGATGCGGGTCAACTCGACGTCCGCGGATTTGGAGCAGAGCGTATTGGCCTCGCGGTTGAACTCCTGGCACAGGAAGTCGAAGCGGCGGCCGATCGCCCCGCCCTCCGCCATCATGTCGCGCGCCGCCTGGATGTGGGCGCGCAGGCGGTCCAGCTCTTCGCGGACATCGGCCTTGCCGATCAGGATCGCCGCCTCCTGGGCCAGCCGCTCTTCCGACAAGGCAGGGAAGGAACCGAGGATCGCGGCGACCTGGGCGCGCAGCTTCTCGCGCAACGCCTCCGGCTGGGTGGAAGCACAGGCCGAAGCCGCCTCAACCAGCCGGGCAATCTCGTCGAGATGGCCGTTCAGCACCTCGGCGATGCGGGCACCCTCCGCCAGCCGGTTGACGACGAGCTGGTCGATCAGTTTGGCTAGATCACCCTTCAACGCCGATTCGACGCGCTCACGCGCCTCGGTCTCGTCCTCTTCCACCGGCTCGATGATGCCGCGGACCGCCAGCAGCGAATCCAGCCTCGGTGCAGCAGCGCCGGCGCCTTCGATCTCGCGCGCGATTTCCAGCACCTGGGCCAGAAGCTCGCGGTTGATGCGCAGCTGGGAAACCGCCTGCGCCCGGTTCACGGTCAGCGTGAGATTGACATTGCCGCGGGCCAGCCGCTTCGGCACATCGGCGCGGGCCGCCGCCTCGACGCTGTCGAAGCCGGACGGCAGGCGGCAACGCAGATCCAGGCTGCGGCCATTGACGCTCTTGGCCTCGAAGGTCCAGGAATAGCCGTCACCATGCCCGTCGACGCGTGCGAAACCGGTCATGCTGGCAATGACGGGGCGATGGGCTGGCAAAGGCGGCCTCTTTTGAAAATCGGTGTCGATTGATGTCGTGCTTATAAACGCGACCTCACCCCACAACAAGCTTCGGCGCCATATGGCGGTCGACGGACAGGGCGGGACCCTCATGAAACAACCGTGTTCCATCGTCATCACCGGCGCCTCCAGCGGCATCGGCGAGGCTCTGGCCATGCTCTATGCCGCGCCCGGAATGGCGCTCGCTTTGACCGGTCGCGACTCCGCGAGGCTGGAGGCGGTGGCGCAGCGCTGCCGCACCGCCGGCGCCGGGGTCGAGACGGCGGTGATCGACGTGGCCGACCGTGCGGCGATGGCGGAGTGGCTCGCGCAGATAGAAGCCGCGACGCCGGTCGATCTGCTGATCGCCAATGCCGGCATGTCCGCCGGTACCGGCGACGGCTTTGAGTCGGAGGAACAGGCCCGCCGCATCCTCGCGGTGAACATCGACGGCGTTCTCAACAGCATCCATCCGCTGCTTCCGGCAATGCGGGCGCGGCGGCGCGGACAGATCGCCATCATGGCCTCGCTGGCCGGCTTCCGCGGCCTTCCCGGCGCGCCGGCCTATTGCGCCAGCAAGGCGATGGTCCGGGTCTATGGCGAGGCGTTGCGCGGCGATCTGGCCGGCGAGGGGATCGGTGTCTCGGTGATCTGCCCCGGCTTCGTCAAGAGCCGGATGACGGCGGTCAACCGCTTCCCCATGCCGTTTCTGATGGAAACCCCTGCCGCGGCCCGCGTCATCCGCCGTGGACTGGAGCGCAATGCCGCGCGAATCGCCTTCCCCTGGCCGATGATGGCCGCCGTCTGGCTGCTGGCCCTGCTTCCTCCAGCCTGGACCGATGGCCTGCTGCGGCAGGCGCCGCGCAAGCCTTAGCCTTCAATCGACCTTGGCGTGCGCGATGGCCTCGCGGACGCTGACGCCCTTGCGCATGATGTTGTCGACCGCGCGGCCCTGGACCAGATTGATCCCCATCTTATGGGCGTAGACGAGACTGGTCACGCTGTCGCAGCGGGCCAGGATGAACTTGCAGCGGTCCTGTTCGGCGATGCGGTCGCGGAAATACTTCTCGAACGACGGGTCCATCTCCAGCATGTCGTTCGACCAGAAGATCTTGGCGTAATCCGCGTTCAGATATTCCAGGTCGAAATTCGTCACCCAGAACGGATTCAGCCCATCGACCGCGATCTGGTACCGGCGGTCCTGCGCGAACTCCACCACCTCGTTGAACAGCGACAGGTTTTCGATCAGGTCGCCCTTCGAGACTTCAAGCACCACCTGCCCGCGGAAATCGATCGGCAGCCGCTCGTCGAACTTCACGAAGCCGGTCGAGATCACGGTGGACAGGTTGATGTTGATGCCAATCCGCCGCCCGCGCATGAAGCTCAGCCCGTGGTTCAAGGCCCGCAGAACCGACTGGTCGAGATTGGCGGTGAAGTAGTTGAACAGCCACTTGTTGGCGGTGATGTCGTAATCAGGGCAAAGCCGCTCCTGCAGCAGCTTGATGGAGATGTAGAGTTCGAAATACTCCATCTCCGCGTCGCCAGTGCCAATATTGGCGATACCCTGGTTGAACAGAAAGGGGGACAGATCGAACATCTGCATGGAGCGTTCGAGCTTGCCGAGTTCTTCCAGTGTGATCGGCGGCTTTGTTTCGGTGACGTGGCTGCCGGTCTCGCTTGCCTGCAACTCTTCTATGAAACGGATGACGTTGATGAAGTTCAACGCCAATTCCATGATCGAATAGAGCGAGTATTCCTTGTAGGGGTTCGGCCCCGTCAGCGTCGTCTTCGACAGGAAGACCTGCTCCACCGTCTGACAGACGTCGGTAACGCCGGTCAGCTTCAGCCCCTTGTAGAGGATGATGACGTCGCCGTTGGAGATGTTGAAGGACTGAAGGTAGGAGGCTTTGCTGGCCAGTTCCTGGATGATGGATCGCACCATCATCTGGCTGGTCGGATCGCGGTCCTTCAAAAGCGACAGGTGCATGTGGATCAGCCGCATGCCCTGCAGTTCGTTCTTGGCCGACCGCAGCAGGTTCAAAAGCTTGTCGTTGTCGAATTCCGGCTTCTGGTCCTTGGCGGCGGCAACGGCGGCCTGCTTTTCCGTGGTGGAAAGCCGGACACGGTCCCGTCCAATGGGTGGTCTGCCGCCAAACCTGCTCATACCTTGCTCACTCCCACAACAAGCGTCGCGCCTGCCAACCACCCGTATGATCGGCCGCTCGTTGTTCGGCGGCCTTTAACCCTGCATTCCGGCATCCGTGGCCGGGCAGCATTTTTCCGGCTGGCAGACCGGCCGGGCGCGCTCGATCCATCCGATGCTGCGGAATCTAACCGATCTTAACCGTAACTTTCTTTAAAAAGCCCTTAAGGCTAAGTCCGGGTGCAACATGCGCCCGGACTGTTGCAAAAGGCACCCTAGTCATCGAAGCGACGCCATCCGAAAAGGTCAAGTTTCGGATTCGGTGGAGTCGGCGGACGGGCGGGGTTCGCCGGCGGGAACGATGCGGACGCGGCGGTCTATGACCGCGAGACCGATCTTTCCGTGCTTCAACGCAAGTGCATCATTGCCGAACAGCTCGCGCCGCCATCCCTGCATCGCCGGAATGTCTGCGCCGTCATCGGCCGCCAGAGCTTCCAGCTCGGCGGAGGACGCCACCAGCTTCGCCGCGACATTGTTTTCGTCGCACTTCATCTTCAGCAGAACGCGCAGCAACTCGACGATCGGTTGGAGTCCCGGCGGAGGTTCTTCGCGCGGTTCGACGCGGGGCAGGGCGCTGTCCGGCAGATCGAGCCCGCCCCGCACCGCGGCCAGCACGTCGGCGCCTTGGCGTCCTTCGGCAAAGCCGCGGCCGAGCCCGCGGGTGCGGGCAAGGTCGTCGACGGTGGTCGGGGCGTGGGCGGCGATTTCCAGCAGAGCCTCGTCCCGCAGGATGCGCGACCGCGGCTGGTCCCGGCGCTGGGCCTCGCGCTCGCGCCAAGCCGCCAGCTCCTTCAGGACCGCCATGAAGCGCGGCTTGTTGGTCCGCACCTTCAGCCGCAGGTAGGAGCTTTCCGGATCGACCTGATATGTGGCCGGATCGGTCAGGATCGCCATCTCCTCCTCCAGCCAGTGCGAGCGGCCGGACCGGGCGAGGCGGCGCTTCAGCTTCTCGTAGGCCGGGCGCAGGTGGATCACGTCGGACAGGGCGTAGGTCAGCTGCCGCTCGGTCAGCGGCCGGTGTGACCAGTCGGTGAAGCGGCTGGACTTGTCGATGCGGGCGCCGGCCAGCTTGGTGACCAGCGTCTCATAGCCGACGCTCTCGCCGAAGCCGCAGACCATCGCCGCGACCTGGGTGTCGAAGAGCGGATGCGGGATCTGGCCGGACAGGTGCCAGAAGATCTCCACGTCCTGGCGGGCGGCGTGGAAAACCTTCAGCACCGACGGGTCGCTCATCAGCGCGAACAGTGGCGCCAGGTCGATGCCCTCGGCGAGCGGGTCGATGGCGACCGCGCCGTCGGGCCCGCCGACCTGGACGAGGCACAGTTGCGGCCAATAGGTCTTTTCCCGCAGGAACTCGGTGTCGACCGTGATGTACTCGGCCCCTGCCAGCGACTGACAGAAGGCCTGAAGGGCGTCGGTTGTCGTGATGAGCGTCATGGTTGCTTCATACACGACCGAACGGGTGCTTGAAAGTCCGGCGACGCGCGGAGCGGACACGCGTTCAAATTGGGCTGGTCGATGGAGCTGGCATCCCGATTTTCCCGGTCCGCATTATCCGGCGCTCCCGACGGTGTTAAACTCCCGCAAGATGGCCGGTATGCGGCGGATGGAACAGGTGAACAGGGTGGCGCCGGATGTTTCATGGCGTTCCAAATGTTCAATCCCGGCCCGGCCGGGCGAAGGCTTCTCCCTATCGCGGCTTGACTTTCGCGCGCGACCGGTGTGGTGTGTCGGACCGCTTTTTCCGCCGGAATCTGCCCTTTTCAAGGTGTTTCGACCCATGCACCCCTACCGCACGCACACCTGCGGCCAGCTTCGTGAAGAAAATGCCGGTGAGACCGTCCGCCTGTCGGGCTGGATGAACCGGAAGCGCGATCATGGACAGCTGCTGTTCATCGACCTGCGCGACCATTACGGCCTGACGCAGTGCGTGGTCGATACCTCCAACCCGGCCTTCGAGGTCGCGAACCGGCTGAAGCTGGAATCGGTCATCACCGTCACCGGCAAGGTGGTGAAGCGCACGGCCGAGACCATCAACGACAAGCTGCCCACCGGCCGCATCGAACTCCAGATCGCCGAGCTGACCGTCGAAGGCGAGGCGGAGCAGATCCCGCTGCAGGTCAACCAGGATACCGATGCCGGCGAGGACGTACGCCTGCGCTACCGCTTCCTCGACCTGCGCCGCGAGCGCATCCACGAGAACATCATGCTGCGCTCGCGCGTGATCGCCTCGGCGCGCCGCCGCATGATCGACCAGGGCTTTACCGAATTCCAGACGCCGATCCTCACCGCCTCCTCGCCGGAGGGTGCCCGTGACTATCTGGTGCCCAGCCGCAATCATCCCGGCAAGTTCTACGCCCTGCCGCAGGCGCCGCAGCAGTTCAAGCAGCTGCTGATGGTCGCCGGCTTCGACCGCTACTTCCAGATCGCCCCCTGCTTCCGCGACGAGGATGCCCGCGCCGACCGCAGCCCTGGCGAGTTCTACCAGCTCGATTTCGAGATGTCCTTCGTCACCCAGGAAGACGTCTTCGCCGCCATCGAGCCGGTTCTGCACGGAATCTTCGACGAGTTCGGCGGCTTCCGCCGCGACTCGAAGCCGGCCATCGACGGGCTGCCGTTCCGCCGCATCTCCTACGCCGAGTCGATGCTGAAGTACGGCAACGACAAGCCGGACCTGCGCAACCCGCTGGTCATCACTGACGTGACCGAGGTGTTCAAGCGCGACGACGTGGAGTTCCGCGCCTTCAAGCAGACGCTTGAGAAGGGCGGCGTCGTCCGCGCCATCCGCGCCCCGAAGGTCTCCGACCGTCCGCGCAGCTTCTTCGACAAGCTGAACGACTGGGCCCGCGGTCTCGGTGCTCCCGGCCTCGGCTACATCGTCATGGAGGCCGGCGGCGGCAAGGGCCCGATCGCCAAGTTCGTGCCGGAGGCGGCGCAAACCGCCCTGCGTGAGTTGGCCGGTCTCGAAGACGGCGACGCGATCTTCTTCGTCTGCGACCAGCCCGGCCCGGCGGCCAAGCTGGCCGGCCTCGCCCGCACCCGCATCGGCGAGGAACTGGACCTGATCGAGAAGAACGCCTTCCGCTTCTGCTGGATCGTCGACTTCCCGATGTACGAGCTGGATGAGGAGACCAACAAGGTCATCTTCAGCCACAACCCGTTCTCGATGCCCCAGGGCGGCCTGAAGGCTCTGGAGACGATGAACCCGCTCGACATCAAGGCTTACCAGTACGACATCGTCTGCAATGGCGTGGAGCTGTCGTCCGGCGCCATCCGCAACCATTTGCCGGAGGTGATGTACAAGGCCTTCGAGATCGCCGGCTATCCGCCGGAGGAACTGGAAGCCCGATTCGGCGGCATGCTGAGCGCCTTCAAGCTGGGCGCCCCGCCTCACGGCGGCTCGGCTCCTGGCATCGACCGCATCGTCATGCTCCTGGCCGATGAGCCGAACATCCGCGAAGTCATCGCCTTCCCGCTCAACCAGCGGGCCGAAGACCTGCTGATGCAGGCCCCGGCGCCGGTCGACACCGCCCGCCTGCGGGAACTGCACCTGAAGCTCGACCTGCCCAAGCCGAAGGTCGCGGCCCCGTCCGCGCCGCAGGCGTAACGGCCTCGCTGCCGCTGTTTTGCGAATTGGTGAAAAGGCCATCCGGACGCAGGTCCGGGTGGCCTTTTTCCTTGTCAACATGCGCGTGCGGGGCTATGTAAGCGCCGTCGTCAAAACCTCACGCGGGCTGGCGGACCCTCGGCTTTACTCCGATGGCCCGATCCGGTGTCTTCGGCCATGGACTTCATGTGCTGTCGACAATGCCCGCGGCGGAGCAACCGGAAAAAGGGATTTTTTCCACATGACCATGCCCACCTTCACCATGCGCCAGCTGCTGGAAGCCGGTGTCCACTTCGGTCACCACACCCGCCGCTGGAACCCGAAGATGAACCAGTACATCTTCGGCGTCCGCAATGGCGTGCACGTCATCGACCTCGAGCAGACCGTCCCGATGCTGCACCGCGCCCTCCAGGCCGTGCGTGACGTCGTCGCCGGCGGTGGTCGCGTCCTGTTCGTCGGCACCAAGCGCCAGGCCCAGGAGCGCATCGCCGAGGCTGCCGCCAAGTGTGGCCAGTACTATGTCAACCACCGCTGGCTCGGCGGCATGCTGACCAACTGGAAGACCATCTCCCAGTCGATCAAGCGCCTGCGCGAGATGGAAGAGCGCCTGGGTGGCGACACTTCGGGCCTGACCAAGCGCGAAATCCTGGAGCTGACCCGCGAGCGCGACAAGCTGGAGCGTGCGCTGGGCGGCATCAAGGAGATGGGCGGCCTGCCGGACGTCATCTTCATCATCGACACCAACAAGGAGTCGATCGCGGTCAAGGAAGCCAACAAGCTGGGCATCCCGGTCATCGCGGTCCTCGACAGCAACTCCGATCCGGATGGCGTGGCCTTCCCGATCCCCGGCAACGACGACGCGCTGCGCGCCATCGAGCTGTACTGCGACCTGACGGTCGGCGCCGTGCTTGACGGCCTGCAGGCCGAGATGAGCGCCGCCGGCATCGACGTCGGCGCCGCTGAGGACGCCCCGGCCGAGCAGCTGCCGGAGGAAGAGACCGCCGAGACCGCCCAGGCCTGACCCTGACGGTTCAAGGGCAGCCGGGCCTTATGACCTATGGCCCGGCTGCCTTTTTTATGGGCTGCCTTTTTGATGGGTTGCCACCCGTTTTGACTTTGTGACTCAATCCGATCCGCCAGCCGGATCGCTTGGAAGGAAGAGGGCGCAACATGGCCGAGATTACCGCCTCGCTCGTCAAGGAACTGCGCGAGAAGACCGGCGCGGGCATGATGGATTGCAAGAAGGCGCTGAACGAGACGCAGGGCGACCTCGAGGGCGCCGTCGACTGGCTGCGCAAGAAGGGCCTCGCCGCCGCCGCCAAGAAGTCGGGCCGCATCGCCGCCGAGGGTCTGGTCGCCGTCGCCACCGCCGGCACCAAGGGTGCCGTGGTCGAGGTGAACGCCGAGACCGACTTCGTCGCCCGCAACGACAAGTTCCAGGCTTTCGCCGCCAAGGCTGCCGAGCTGGCCCTGGCAACCGGTGGCGACGTCGAGGCCCTGAAGGCCGCCGCCTATCCGGGCACCTCGCACACCGCCCAGGACGAGCTGACCAGCCTGATCGCCACCGTCGGCGAGAACATGAACCTGCGCCGCAGCGTCACCCTGTCGGTTTCGGCCGGCGTGGTCGTCAGCTACGTCCACTCGGCCATCGCGCCGGGCCTGGGCAAGATCGGCGTTCTGGTCGCTCTGGAGTCGACCGGCGACGCCGGCAAGCTGGCCGATCTCGGCAAGCAGATCGCCATGCACATCGCCGCCGCCCGTCCGGACGCGCTGGACATCGCCGATGTCGACAGCTCGTCGCTGGAGCGTGAGCGCAACGTGCTGGCCGAGCAGGCCCGCGCTTCGGGCAAGCCGGAGAACATCATCGAGAAGATGGTCGAAGGCCGCGTCCGCAAATACTACGAGGAAGTCTGCCTGCTGGAGCAGACCTACGTGATCGATGGCGAGACCAAGGTCCGCAAGGTGGTGGAGAACGCCGCCAAGGACATCGGCGCTCCGGTCAAGGTGACCGCCTTCACCCGCTTCGCGCTGGGCGAGGGCATCGAGAAGGCCCAGTCGGACTTCGCCGCCGAAGTCGCCGCCGCCGCAGGTGGTCAGGGCTGAGACCGGTAAGGTCCAACGCTGAAGGTCCATACGCCGCAGTCTGAAACAGCAAGGGAGCGTTCCCCCCATGGTCGAAACCACCGGGACCACCGCGCCGGCCGAGGGCGTCCGCTACAAGCGCGTCCTCCTCAAGGTGTCGGGCGAGGCGCTGATGGGTCAGCGCGACTATGGTCTGGACCCGGAGATGGTGAACCGCATCGCCAGCGAGGTGAAGGCGGTCATCGCGCTCGGCGTCCAGGTCTGTCTGGTCATCGGCGGGGGGAACATCTTCCGGGGTGTGAAGGGTGCGGCGAGCGGCATGGAGCGTGCCTCGGCCGACTATATCGGCATGCTCGCCACCGTGATGAACGCGCTCTCGATGCAGAGCGCGCTCGAACGGATGGGCGTCAGCACGCGGGTGCAGTCGGCCATTCCCATGTCGACGGTCTGCGAGCCCTATATCCGGCGCCGCGCGGTCCGTCACATGGAAAAGGGGCGGGTGGTGATCTTCGCCGCCGGCACCGGCAACCCCTTCTTCACCACCGACACCGCCGCGGCGCTGCGCGCCTCAGAAATGGGCTGTGACGGTCTGCTGAAGGGCACGCAGGTCGATGGCGTCTATACCGCCGATCCGAAGAAGGATCCCTCGGCCCAGCATTACGAACGCCTCACCTACATGGATGTCCTTACCAAGGAGCTGCAGGTGATGGATGCTTCGGCGATCGCGCTGTCGCGCGAGAATCACATCCCCATTCTGGTCTTCTCGATTCACACGCCCGGCGCCTTCGCTGAAGTGATGCAGGGCCGTGGCAAGCACACCATCATAACGGAAGAAAGGGAGTAGGCCCGTGGCTGCGCCCGACCTATCGGATCTGAAGCGCCGCATGGAAGGCGCGCTTGAGTCGTTTCGCAAGGAACTGGGCGGTCTGCGTACCGGTCGCGCCTCGTCCAATCTGCTCGAACCGGTGATGGTGGAGGCCTACGGCAGCCGCATGCACCTGCGCGAGGTCGCGACGGTCTCCGTTCCGGAACCGCGCCTGATCTCGGTCCAGGTGTGGGACCGCGGCATGACCAAGGCGGTCGAGAAGGCCATCCGCGACAGCGGCTTGGGTCTGAACCCGCAGGCCGAGGGCCAGGTCATCCGCGTTCCGCTGCCCGACCTGACGCAGGAGCGCCGTGCCGAACTGGCGAAGGTCGCTCACAAGTACGCCGAGCAGTGCCGTATCGCCGTCCGCAACATCCGTCGCGACGGCATGGACGGTCTGAAGAAGGCCGAGAAGGCCAGCGAGATCACTCAGGACGAGCACAAGGTCCAGGCGGACAGGGTGCAGGTGCTGACCGATCAGCACATCAAGCTGGTCGACGATACGCTTGCGCAAAAAGAAAAGGAAATCATGCAGGTCTGATCCGGAATGCGCGACGCGGACGACAACCGGTCCAACACGGCCCCCGGGCACGTCGCCATCATCATGGATGGCAACGGGCGCTGGGCCAAGGCGCGCGGCCTGCCGCGCACCGCCGGTCACAAAAAGGGCGTGGACGCCGTCCGCCGCACCGTGGAAGCGGCGCGCGAACTAGGCATCGGCACTCTGACGATCTTCAGCTTCTCTTCGGAGAACTGGCGCCGGCCGGAGGAGGAGATCAGCGACCTGATGGGTCTGCTGCGCTTCTATCTGCGCAGCGAGGTTGCCGAACTGCACCGGGCGGGCATCCGATTGCGGGTGATCGGAGACCGGACCCGGCTTTCCGAGGATATCAACCGGCTGATCGACAATGCCGAGGCACTGACCCGCGACAACCGGGTGATGACCCTGGTCGTCGCGCTCAGTTACGGCTCACGGCTCGAGATCGTCCACGCCGCGCGACGGCTGGCGGAAGAGGTGGCGGCTGGCCGCCTGTCGCCCGGCGCCATCGACGAGGATGCGCTGTCGGCCCGGCTCTACACCGCCGACATTCCCGACCCCGACCTGATCATCCGCACCAGCGGCGAGAAGCGGATCAGCAACTTCCTGCTGTGGCAGGCGGCCTATGCCGAGTTGGTCTTCGTCGATACGCTCTGGCCCGATTTCACCAAGCGCGATCTGGAGGCGGCGATTGAAGAGTTCCACCGACGGGAACGCCGCTTCGGCGCCACCACCGCCGGGTCCCGCTGACACGCCGGGTTCGGTTTCCGCGCCTGCGAAGTCATCCAAGGCGGGCGATCTCAAGGTCCGCGTGCTGTCGGCCCTGGTCATGGCGCCGGTCGTGCTGGGCGCCGTGTGGGCCGGCGGTTGGGTCTTCCATGCCTTGATCGCCTTCGGGTCGGTGATTGCCGTTTCCGAATGGACCAGCATCGTTCCCAGCGCCCGCCGCCTGCCGGCCCGCCTGATGGCGGCCATCGGCATCCTCGTCGCGCTGATGGTGCAGATTGCCGCCGGCCCCGCCGCGGCATTCGGCGCGGCTGCCGCCTTTGCCGCTTTGACGGCCATCGTCGGCGGTGGTTCCGACCGTGGCCTGCTCGGTTTCGGTGTGCTCTATGTGGCGATCGGCATGGCCGGCCTGTTGTGGCTGCGCGACCTGCCCGATGCCGGGTTGTCCCTCTTCCTGTTCGTCCTTTTTGCGGTCTGGGCGACTGACATCGGCGCCTATGCCGCCGGCCGCAGCATCGGCGGGCCGAAGCTGGCGCCACGCATCAGCCCCAAGAAGACCTGGGCCGGGCTGATCGGCGGCATGCTGTCGTCCGCTCTGTTCGGCTGGCTGGTGGCTCTTGCCTTCGGGGCGGCGCGTCCGGACATTGCCCTTGCGGTCGGAGCGGCCGTTGCCGTGGTCGGGCAGGCTGGCGACCTGTTCGAATCGGCGATCAAGCGACGCTATAATGTGAAGGACAGCGGCCAGCTCATTCCCGGGCATGGCGGCATCCTCGACCGCATCGACGGGCTTCTGGCCGCCGCCCCGGTGCTGGCCCTGTTCCACGCGGCCGTTGGATCGGTTCTGTCATGGTGGTGAAAGCGGGAGCGACGGCGGATGCGCCGCGCAGCGTGACGATTCTCGGGTCCACGGGCTCGGTCGGCACGCAGACCGTTGACCTCGTCTCCCGCAATCCGGAGCGTTTTCCTGTCGAGGCGCTGACCGCGAACCGCAACGTGTCTCTGCTGGCCCGGCAGGCCCGCCAGTTGAAGGCGCGCATGGCCGTGGTCGCCGATCCCTGCGCCTATGCCGAGTTGAAGGAGCTTCTGTCCGGCACCGGGATCGAGGTTGCCGCCGGTTCCGACGCGGTTGCCGCCGCCGCCGAACGTCCGGCCGACTGGGTGATGGCGGCCATCGTCGGCGCCGCCGGTCTGGAGCCGACGCTTGCCGCCATTCGCCGCGGCGCCATCGTTGCCTTCGCCAACAAGGAGGTGCTGGTCTGTGCCGGCGCCCTCATGATGGAGGAGGTCAAGGCCCATGGTGCGACGCTGCTGCCGGTCGACAGCGAACATTCCGCCATCTATCAGGTCTTCGATTTCGAGCGCACCGACAGCGTCGCGCGCCTGATCCTCACGGCATCGGGCGGCCCGTTCCGCACCAGGGACCGCGCCTTTATGGCGACGGCCACTCGGGAGCAGGCCGTGGCGCACCCGACCTGGGACATGGGCGCCAAGATCTCGGTCGACAGCGCCACCATGATGAACAAGGGACTGGAGCTGATCGAGGCCCATTTTCTGTTCGGCATTCCGGAAGAGCGCATCGACGTGCTGGTCCACCCGCAGTCGGTTATCCATTCGCTGGTCGAATATGTCGACGGCTCTGTCCTGGCGCAGCTCGGCACTCCGGACATGCGTACACCCATCGCCTATGCGCTCGGCTGGCCTGCCCGCATCGCCACTCCGGCAGAGCGGCTGGATCTGGTCAAGGCAGCGACGCTGACTTTCGAGGCGCCGGATCCCGTGCGATTCCCGGCACTTCGGCTGGCCCGGGCCGCCTTGCAAAGCGGTGGGGGCGCTCCTACTATACTCAGTGCCGCCAACGAGGTGGCCGTTCAGGCGTTTCTCGACCGCCGGATCGGCTTTCTCGACATCGAACGGATCGTCGAGGAGACGTTGACGGCGTTGCCCCACCGCCCGCTGCGCGATCTCGCCGCCGTGCGGGAGGCCGACGCGGACGCAAGGCGGGATGCCGCCGGCCGCGTTGCGGCCATCGGTGCGATGGCGGTTGGCAGCCGATGATCCGCGTTCGAGGCGCTGGAAGGCGCAAGGGTTGATATGGACGTAATCGGCGGTTTTTGGACCTCGGTGCTGGCCTTCCTGCTGGTCCTCACCGTGCTCGTCTTCGTGCACGAGCTTGGTCATTATCTGGTCGCGCGCCGTAACGGCGTAAGGATCGAGACTTTTTCCATCGGCTTCGGGCCGGAACTGTTTGGCGTCACCGACCGCACCGGCACGCGCTGGAAGTTCAGCGCGCTTCCCCTCGGCGGCTACGTCAAGATGTTCGGCGATGCTGATCCGGCAAGCACGCCAGGCGCCCATCTGACCGCCATGTCGGCGGAGGAGCGCGCGGTTTCCTTCCACCACAAGCGGGTGGGGCAGCGCGCAGCCATCGTCGCGGCCGGTCCGATCGCCAATTTCGTGTTTTCCATCGTGGTGCTGGCCCTGCTGTTCATGACGGCCGGCCAGTCCTTCACCCCGCCGGATGTCGGCGGCATCCAGCCCGGCAGTGCCGCGGAGCGCGCCGGCATCAAGCCGGGCGATCTGATCCTGTCGGTCGACGGTACCGGCGTTCAGCGATTCGAGGAAATCCGCCAGATCGTCTCGATCCGCCCCGGTGAGCCGTTGGCGATTGAGTTGAAGCGCGACGGCCGAGTGATGACCCTGACCGCGACGCCGGATTCGCAGGCTGTCACCGACCGACTCGGCAACGCTCACCAGATCGGCCTGCTGGGCATCAGCCGCGGCAGCGTCGGCATGATGCGCCACGATCCCCTGACGGCCGTGTGGCAGGCGGGACGAGAAGTCGCAGGCATGATCACCGGCACCTTCACGGCGCTCGGTCAGATGGTCCAGGGGTCGCGGGGCACGGAAGAACTGGGTGGTCCGCTGCGCATCGCCCAGATGTCGGGCGAGGTGGCGCAGTCCGGCTGGTATCCGCTGGTTTGGTTCATGACCTTCCTGTCGGTCAATCTGGGGCTGATCAACCTGTTTCCGGTACCGATGCTGGATGGCGGGCACCTGCTTTTTTACGGGATCGAAAAGCTGCTCGGCCGGCCCTTGGGAGCGCGAGCGCAAGAATACGGTTTCCGAATTGGATTGGCCTTGGTATTAACGCTCATGGTCTTCGCCACGTGGAACGACCTTGTTCAATTGCGCGTGGTCGATTTCTTCCGGGGACTGGTTTCCTAAAACCAGCCCCTTGCCAGGGAGCGTGATTTGCCGGTGTCGAGCAAAGTTCTGGTGGCGGGCCTGCTGGCCGGCTGCGCCATGACGACGGTGTCTGTCGCCCACGCCCAAACCGCAACCTCGCCCGGACGGGCGACGGGTGCCACGGGGTCAATGGTCGCCCAGGTGTTCAGTGGCGGTACGGTGCGCGACATCCGGGTCGAAGGCATCCAGCGAATCGAAGCCTCCACGGTCCGCTCCTACCTGTCGATCCAACCGGGCGATCCGTTCGATCCTGACCGGATCGACCAGTCGCTGAAGTCGCTGTTCAACACCGGCTTGTTCGCCGACGTCGTGCTGAAGCGCGATGGCGACGTGCTGGTGGTGACGGTCGCCGAGAACCCGATCATCAACCGCATTGCGTTCGAGGGGAACCGGCGCATCGACAAGGAGACGCTGGACAAGGAAATTCAACTGCGTCCCCGCGTCGTCTACACGCGCACCCGGGTGCAGTCGGACGTCCAGCGCATCCAGGAAATCTACCGTCGCCAGGGCCGTTTCGGCGCGACGGTCGAGCCGAAGATCATTCAGCTCGACCAGAATCGCGTCGATCTGGTGTTCGAGATCAATGAGGGGGTCCGCACCGGCGTTCGCGGCATCACCTTCATTGGCAACGAGCATTTCTCGGACGGCACCCTGCGTGAGAACGTCCAGACGAAGGAATCGGCCTGGTGGCGTTTCCTGACGTCGGATGACAACTACGATCCGGACCGCCTGGCCTACGACCGTGATCTGCTGCGCCGCTTCTATCTGAAGGAAGGCTATGCGGATTTCCGCGTGGTGTCTGCCGTCGCCGAGTTGACGCCGGACAAGTCCGATTTCTTCATCACCTTCACCATTGAGGAAGGCGAGCGCTACAAGTTCGGCAAGGTCGACATCAACACCTCGCTGAAGCAGCTCGATCCGGCCGTTCTGCAGAACAGCGTGACCACCACCGAAGGCGATTGGTACAACGCCCAGAAGGTGGAAGACACCATCACCAAGCTGACGAACGCCGTCGGCGATCTCCAGTATGCCTTCGTCGATGTCCGGCCGCGGATTTCGCGCAACCGCGAAACCCACACGATCGACATCACCTATGAGATCAACGAGGGGCCGCGCACTTTCGTCGACCGAATCGACATCTCGGGCAACGTCCGTACGCTCGACAAGGTTATCCGTCGCGAGATGCTGCTGTCGGAAGGCGACCCCTTCAGCGCCTCGAAGTTGAAGCGCTCCGAACAGCGCATCAAGGATCTGGGCTTCTTCGAGCGCGTGAACATCACGACCGCCGAGAGCAGCGCGCCCGACCGCACCGTGGTCAATGTCGACGTGGCCGAGCAGTCCACCGGCGAAATCTCCATCGGTGCCGGTTTCTCGACTTCCGACGGTCCGCTGGGCGACTTCTCGATCCGTGAGCGCAACCTCCTTGGCCGTGGTCAGGATCTGCGCCTGGGCGCGACGCTCTCTGGCCGGCGCCAGCTGTACGATATCTCCTTCACGGAGCCGTACTTCATGGACCGCGACCTGTCGGCAGGTGTCGACATCTTCAGGACTCGTTACAACTATCAGGACGAAAGCTCGTTCAACGAGAAGAACACCGGCTTCGCTCTGCGTCTCGGCTATCCGCTGACCGAACGTCTGCGCCAGCGTGTCTACTACCAGCTCCAGGACACGCTGATCGAGGAAGTGCCGTCGACTGCGTCTAAGTACATCCAAGAACAGCGGGGTGAACGTCTGACCTCGCTGATCGGTCAGGAGCTTACCTACGACGTCCGCAACAGCAAGCTGACGCCGACAGAAGGCTACTTCATCCGGCTGACCAACGACATCGCCGGTCTCGGCGGCTCGGTCCGCTTCCTGCGGAACAAGCTGGCCGGTGGGTACTATCTGCCGCTCGGTGAGGACCAGTGGGTCCTCAGCACGACCGGCGAGATCGGATATATCCACGGTCTCGGCAAGAAGGTGGATCTGGGTGACCGCTTCTTCATCGGCGGCGACACCCTGCGCGGCTTCAACACTGCCGGTATCGGCCCGCGAGACGTCTCGACCGGCGATGCGCTGGGCGGCACGCGCTACGCCCGCGCCTCGGTGGAAATGAGCTTCCCCTTCGGCCTGCCGGAGGAGTTCGGTCTGCTCGGCCATGCCTTCACCGATATCGGCACGCTTGGCAAGGTCGACATCAAAGATCCGAACGTGAAGGATGACGAGAGCATCCGCGTTTCCATCGGCACTGGTGTGTCGTGGAAGTCGCCGTTCGGTCCAATCCGGCTCGACGTCGCGCTGCCGATCCGCAAGGAAGGCTACGACAAGAAAGAGCTCGTCCGCTTCAGCTTCGGAACCAGGTTCTAAGATGCAATTCACCAAGTCGAAGACGCCGTTTCGCGTCGCCGTCCTGTCGGCCGTAACGGCTGCCGGTCTCGTTTTCGCCGCAGGCGCTGCTCAGGCGCAGTCGGCGCCCAAGGCCGAGGCTCCCAAGGCGGCTGAAGCCCCCAAAGCCGATGCTCCGGCACCGGGTGCGGAGCTGAAGGCGCCGATCATTGCCGTGATCGACGTCCAGAAGATCATGCAGGATTCCAACGCGTCGAAGGGCATCACCAAGTCCTTCGAATCGCTGCGCGATTCCTACCAGAAGGAAATCTCTGCGCTTGAGGACAAGCTCCGCAAGAACGAGGATGAGCTGCGCAAGCAGCAGACCGTTCTGTCGCCGGAAGCCCTCGCCAACAAGCGCCGCGACTTTGAGAAGCAGGTCGCCGACGTCCAGAAGACCGTGCAGGCCCGCAAGCGCGCCCTGGAGACGAGCCTGAACGAAGCGATGGCCGTCGTTCACAAGACGATGGTCGAGGTGGTGGCTGACGTTTCCCGCGAGCGGGGCGCCAACCTCGTTCTCGCCCGTCAGCAGTTCGTTCTTGTCGACACCCAGCTTGACGTCACCGATCTGGTGATGGAGCGTGTGAACAAGAAACTGCCGCAGGTTGCCCTGAACGTTCCGAAGCAGTGATGCTGAACTGACCGGGGCCGCCGCTCTCCAAAGGGGGGCGGCGGCCCCGTTCCGTTTCCGGCTTTTTCCCTTTCCGGGTTCGGCGTTGCGGTCGTCGCGGAAATGGGGCAAGAAAGCGGAGCAAACAAGAAGGCGCCGGTGCTCCCCATCGGGGCAGCGGTGTCCGTTCCCCGGAAAGGGGAATGCTGAACCCTATCGGTTGGTGGAAAGGCGGGCGGCCGGGCAATGGACGTGACGGCGGACAACAACGCGCAAAGCAACAAGATCGACGACATCGACATCACGCGGATCATGCAGATGATCCCACATCGCTACCCGATCCTGATGATCGACCGGGTGATCGATGTGACGCTGGGTGAAGGTGCCACCGGCGTGAAGAACGTCACGATCAACGAGCCCTTCTTCCAGGGGCATTTCCCGTCGCGTCCTGTGATGCCCGGCGTGCTGATCATCGAGGCGATGGCGCAGACCTCCGCCGTGCTGGTGGTGGCGACTCTGGGCCCCGATGCGGAAGGCAAGCTGGTCTATTTCATGACCGTCGACGAGGCGCGGTTCCGCCGCCCGGTAACTCCCGGCGACACCATCCACATCCACGTGACCAAGCAGCGCCAGCGCGCCAACGTGTGGAAGTTCAAGGGCGAGGCCAAGGTCAACGGCGTCCTCGTCGCTGAAGCCGTCTATTCCGCCATGATCCTGGACGAAAAATGACCGTCACCATCCATCCGTCCGCCATCGTCGATCCCGCGGCCAAGCTGGGGGAAGGGGTCAACATCGGCCCCTTCTGCGTCGTCGGTCCCGACGTCACGCTGGGCGATGGCGTTCGGCTGGTTTCGCACGTGGCGGTGGACGGGCGCACCAGCATCGGTGCCGATACCGTCATCTACCCGTTTGCGTCGATCGGCCATCGCCCGCAGGATCTGAAGTTCCATGGCGAGCCGTCGGAGCTTGTCATCGGTGCCCGCAACCAGATCCGCGAGCATGTCACCATGAATCCCGGCACCGAGGGTGGTGGGATGATCACCCGCGTCGGCGATGACGGGCTGTTCATGATGGGCTCGCATGTGGCGCACGACTGCATCGTCGGCGACCATGTCATCATGGCGAACAACGCCACCCTCGGTGGCCATGTGACGCTGGGCGACTATGTCATCATTGGCGGCCTGTCGGCAGTGCGCCAGTTCGTTCGTATCGGTTCCCACGCGATGATCGGCGGCATGTCCGGCGTCGAGAATGACGTGATTCCCTTCGGTCTGGTGATGGGCGACCGGGCTCGTCTTGCTGGCTTGAATCTGGTCGGGCTGGAGCGGCGCGGCTTCAAGAAGGACGACATCCACGCCCTGCGCGCCGCCTATCGGATGCTGTTCGGTCCGGAGGGCACCTTCGCCGAGCGGGTGGACGAGGTCGGCCGCGATTTCGGTGAGCGTGCGCTGATTTCCGACGTGCTGTCCTTCATCCGGGCCAAGGAAGCCCGGTCTCTCTGTCAGCCGCGCGAGAGCTGAGGCGACCGGCCGATGGCCGATACCGGACAGGAGGCGGGATCGCCGGCGGCTGGACCGAAGCTGGCTATCCTGGCCGGCGGCGGAACGCTTCCCGCCCGCATCGCGGAAGCGGTGCGCGGTCAGGGCCGTGAGGTTTTCATCGTCGCCTTCGACGGTCACACCGATCCGCAAACGGTCGCCGGGCTTCCTCATCTCTGGAGCCGCTTCGGTGCCGCCGGTACCATCCTGCGCCGCCTTCACGAGGAACGGGTCGGGGACGTCGTGCTTGCCGGGCCGGTGAAGCGCCCTTCCTTTACCGAGTTGATGCCGGATTGGCGCACCGCCCGCTTTCTTGCCCGCGTCGGTACCCGCGCCTTAGGCGATGACGGGCTGTTGCGCGCCGTCGTGAGGGAGGTGGAGGAGGATGGGTTTCGCGTGGTTGGCTTGCACGAGTTGCTCAAGGATCTCCTGACCGTCGCCGGTCCGGTGGGGCGGCTGCTTCCCGATTCAGAGGCGGCGCGGGACATCGCCCGTGCCATCGAGGTTGCCCGTGCCCTGGGGGCGCTCGATGTCGGGCAGGGTGCTGTGGTCCAGCAGGGCATCGTTCTGGCGGTGGAGGCAATCGAGGGGACCGACGCCATGCTTGGACGCTGCGCTGCATTGGCCCGTCCCGGAGCCGGTGGTGTGTTGGTCAAGGTGAAGAAGCCCAAGCAGGACCGCCGCATCGATCTGCCTACCATGGGGGTTACCACGGTGGAGCGGGCTGCCGCTGCCGGCTTGCGCGGTATCGCGGTCGAGGCCGGGGGCAGCCTACTTGTCGATCGTGCTGCGGTTGCAGAAGCGGCTGACCGGCTCGGGCTGTTCGTGGTCGGCATCGAGATCCCGCAATGACTGCCCGCGATAGTGCTGACGATAGCCTCACGCTGTTTCTGATCGCTGGGGAGCCGTCCGGCGATGCGTTGGGGGCTCGGCTGATGGCGGCGGCGAAGCGATTGACCGATGGAAAGGTCCGCTTCGTCGGCATTGGCGGCGAGCGGATGACGGCGGAAGGGCTTGTCAGCCTGTTTCCGATGGCTGAATTGACGCTGTTCGGCATCTTCGAGTTGCTGCCGCATCTGCCGAACCTGATCCGTCGCATCGACCAGACGGTCGCGGAGATCCTGCGCCTGCGGCCGGACGTTGTAATTGGTATCGACTCGCCTGGCTTTACCGTGCGTGTCGCGAAGAAGGTGCGTGCGGCTGAGTCGACAATACCGCTGATCCACTATGTGGCGCCCACGGTCTGGGCTTGGAAGCCGAAGCGTGCGGCAAAATATGCCGCCATCTATGACCATCTGCTGGCCGTGCTTCCCTTCGAGCCTCCCTATTTCGAGAAGGAAGGGCTGGCTTGCACTTTCGTCGGCCATTCGGTGGTCGAGGGGGGAGCAGGGAAGGGCGACAGCCTGGCATTCCATCAGCGCCATGCAATCGCCGCGACAGACCGGGTCGTCGCCGTGCTTCCCGGCAGCCGCAGAGGTGAAGTGTCGCGCTTGCTGCCGGATTTCCGCGCGACCCTGGAGTTGCTGCGTCCCTCCCATCCCAATCTGGTGGCGGTGGTGCCGACAGTCGCCACGGTGCGCGACCGCGTCGCCGCCGCCATCGCCGACTGGCCGATCCGTACCCTGCTGGTCGAGGGCGATGCTGAAAAATATGATGCTTTTGCAGCGGCGGAGGTGGCACTTGCTGCTTCCGGCACTGTTGCGCTTGAGTTGGCGCTTGCCCGTCTGCCGACGGTCATCGCTTATCGGCTGAACCCGGTGACGGTCGCGCTCTATCGGCGGCTGATCCGAGTCAAGTATGTGAACCTCGTAAACCTGATGCTCGATCGGATGCTGGTTCCGGAACTGCTGCAACAGGACTGCCGGCCGGATAAGCTGGCCAGTGAACTTGGTCGCCTGCTGGACGACCCGACTGCACGGCAGGTGCAGATCGATGGCGTCGCAGAGGTTGCCCGTTGGCTGGGGCAGGGAGATACCCCGCCCAGCGAACGGGCCGCCCGTGCCATTCTTGACGTCGTGGCAGAGCGTCGCCCGAACAGCCCCCAAGCGGGCAAACCCTGAACGGGAGTACAGAGATCATGAGCGAGTTCCGTCTGCTGCACACGATGCTGCGGGTGCTGGATCTGGAGAAGTCGTTGGACTTCTATACCCGGTTGCTCGGCATGAAGTTGTTGCGCCGCAACGACTTTGAAGGCGGCCGTTTCACCCTGGCCTTCGTTGGCTATGGCGAGGAGTCCGACACCGCCGTTCTGGAACTGACCCACAATTGGGATCAGAAGGAACCGTATGAGATCGGCACCGCCTATGGCCACATCGCGCTCGGCGTGCCGGACATCTATGCCACCTGCGAAAAGCTGGCTGCCGAAGGCGTCAAGATCCCGCGTCCGCCGGGTCCGATGAAGCACGGCACCACCGTGATCGCCTTTATCGAGGATCCGGACGGCTACAAGGTTGAACTGATCGAACGGAAGTGACCGCTCCGCAGTCACCGCTCTGAAATTTGGGCGTGGTCGGCGACGACCGCGCCCTTTTTCGCTGTGGCCTGTTCGGGTAAGGACGTGCGGCGGAAACGTGCCCGGTAGCTGGCAGGACTGAGGCCGAGCCTTTGTCGGAAATGGTGCCGCAGGGTGGCGGCGGAGCCGAAGCCGGTGAGGGTCGCCACCTCCTCCACCGGCAGGCTGCTGCATTCCAGTAGCTCGCGGACCCGCGACAGCCGTTCGGTCAACAGCCACTCGCCGGGCGTGGTGCCGGTCATCGCCTGGAAGCGGCGCAGAAACGTGCGCAGGCTCATGCCCGCCTTTGACGCCATGCTGGACAGGCTGTGGTCCTCTGCCAGGGAGTCCCGCAGATGATCGAGCAAAGGGGCAAGGCGGGCACCTTCGCGGGCAATCGGCACCGGCGCTTCGATGAATTGGGCTTGTCCGCCCTCGCGGTGAGGCTGGACCACCAGGCGTCGGGCCACGCTGTTCGCCGCCTCCGGCCCGAAATCGCGACGGACCAGATGCAGGCAGAGGTCAATGCCGGCAGCGCTGCCGGCAGACGTCATGATGTTGCCCTCATCCACATACAGCACATCCGGCACCACCTGGATGTCCGGATAGAGATCGGCGAGCATCGTTGCGTATCGCCAGTGGGTTGTTGCCTGTCGCCCATTCAAAAGGCCGGCAGCCGCAAGGACGAAAGCGCCGGAACAGATCGACAGCAGGCACGCGCCCCGGCTGGCGGCCTGCCGAAGTGCGGCGATCAGGGCATCGGGGACGGGCTCAGTCGCGCCGCGCCAGCCGGGAATGACGATGATGTCGGCTTGGTCGAGCAGGTCGAGACCGCCATCGGCCTCGACGCGGATGCCGCCCATGGCGCGCAATGGGCCAGGATCGAGAGCAGCGACGGCAAAGCGATACCAGTCCGGTCCAAGTTCCGGCCGTGGCAAGCCGAACACTTCGACCGCGACGCCGAACTCGAAGGTGCAGAGGCCGTCATAGGCGAGGGCGACCGCAAGCGGGGACGTTGCTTTTGGCATGATCTGCACGATAGCTGGCAATCACGCCACTTTCCAGCGGCAGCCTTGAAAGGGATGATGTGGCCGTCACACCGGTTCAGACGATTGAAGAGGACGCCATGACCAGTCTCGTCACCGAAACTCCCGCCGCCCAGTCAGAGGATGCGGCCGCCCATTTCGCCAGGCGGCTGTCGTTGGAGACCGACTGCTGGGATGTGCATGAGTCGCTGAAATCCGGAGCACCGGACTTCGTCCTGTTCGACGTCCGCGGTCCGGCCGCTTATGCGCGGGGGCATGTGCCGGGTGCGCTGAGCCTGCCGCACGGCAAGATGACCGAGCGGCGGATGGCGGAGTGGCCGGAGGGCACGCTGTTCGTCGTCTATTGTGCCGGCCCCCATTGCAACGGGGCGGATCGCGCAGCCCTGCGGCTGGCACGGCTCAGGCGGCCGGTCAAGCTTATGATCGGCGGCGTGACAGGCTGGATCGACGAAGGCTTCGCGTTGGAAGGCGAAAGCTGAAGCGCCGCCTCAGATGAACACGATCCCGGCAATCAGCGCCAGGATCAGCAGATAGACGATCAACCGGCGGACACGCCATCCAAGCGGCGCCCGGTTGTCGTTGGCCGGCGGGCGCAGACGAACCCGCCGGGCCGGAACGATGTACGCAGTCGGGTCCTGGGCGGCTCCATTGGAGCCGCCCATCCCCATATGCGCTGTGGGCCGGTTAGCCACGCTCGGCCAGCGGCACGAACGGCCGCTTGGTGTCGCCGGTGTAGAGCTGACGCGGACGGCCGATCTTCTGCACCGGGTCCTCGATCATCTCCTTCCACTGGCTGATCCAGCCGACGGTGCGGGCCAGCGCGAACAGCACCGTGAACATGCTGGTCGGGAAGCCCATCGCCTTCAGAATGATGCCCGAATAGAAATCGACGTTCGGATAGAGCTTCTTCTCGATGAAGTACTCGTCCGACAGGGCAATCTTCTCCAGCTCCATCGCGATGTCCAGCAGCGGCTCGTCCTTGATGCCGAGCTCGCCCAGAACCTCGTGGCAGGTCTGGCGCATGACCTGAGCGCGCGGGTCGTAGTTCTTGTAGACCCGGTGGCCGAAGCCCATCAGGCGGAAGTTGTCGTTCTTGTCCTTGGCGCGGCGGACGAACTCGGGGATGCGTTCCACCGAGCCGATCTCTTCCAGCATCTTCAGAACGGCTTCGTTCGCGCCGCCATGGGCCGGACCCCACAGCGAGGCGATGCCGGCGGCGATGCAGGCGAACGGATTGGCGCCCGACGAACCGGCCAGACGGACGGTAGAGGTCGAGGCATTCTGCTCGTGGTCGGCGTGCAGGATGAAGATCTTGTCCATCGCCTTGGACAGGATCGGATTGACCTTGTACGGCTCGCACGGCGTGCCAAAGGTCATGTAGAGGAAGTTCTCCGCATAGGACAGGTCGTTGCGCGGATACATGAAGGGCTGGCCGGTCGAGTACTTGTAGGCCATCGCAGCGATCGTCGGCATCTTGGCGATCAGGCGGTGCGCCGCAATCTTGCGCGCCTGCGGATCGTTGATGTCCAGAGAGTCGTGGTAGAAGGCCGACAGGGCGCCGACGACACCGCACATGATCGCCATCGGGTGGGCGTCACGACGGAAGCCGCTGTAGAACTTGGTCAGCTGCTCGTGCACCATCGAGTGGCGGCGCAGGATGTTCTCGAACTCCGTGCGTTCGGCCGCGGTCGGCAGGTGGTTGTTGAGCAGCAGGAAGCAGACTTCCGGGAAGGTCGAATGCTCGGCCAGTTCATCGATGGCATAGCCGCGGTGCAGCAGAACACCTTCGTCGCCGTCGATGTAGGTGATGCCCGATTCGCAGCTGCCCGTCGAGGTGAAGCCCGGATCATAGGTGAAATAGCCGGTCGCGGCGTAGAGCTTGCGGATGTCGATCACGCTCGGCCCGACGCTGCCGTGCAGGATCGGCATCGTGACCTGCTTGCCCGTCTTATTGTCGATGAGGGTAACGGTGTCCTTGCCGTCCTCAGTCTGGGTCATCTCGGCACGTCCTTATCGTTGAGGGTCGGGCTTGGTGCCCTTTTTTCGTCGGCGCAGCATAGTTCCAAGGCTGCCCGATGGCAACGCACGGAAATGACCATTATGCTGCACCCGCTGCATCGCGGATGCGAGAAAGCGTCGCTTCCCGGCCCAGCAATTCGGCGACCTCGAAGATCGGCGGAGATACCGTCGAGCCGGTCAGCGCGGCGCGCAGCGGTTGCGCCACCTTGCCCAGCTTCTCGCCACGTGCCTCGGCGAAGGCGCGGACCTGCGATTCCAGCGCGGCGGCGGTGAAGTCCGGCTCGGCAGCGAAGGCGGTGGCCAGTTCCTTCAACAGGGTGCGGCCCTTTTCGTCCAGCAGGGCGGTCGCTTTTTCGTCATAGCTGAGCGGCTGCGGCGCGACATAGAAGCGCGCGCTCTGCGCAAGATCGACGACGGTGCGGGCACGCTGCTTCAGCCCGGTCATCGCCCGCGTCAGAAGGTCGCGTTCGGCCTCGGTCAGGCTGCGGCCGAGATCCGCTTCCAGCCGCGGGGCGATCAGGCCGAGCAGCCGGGTATCGTCGGCCAGCCGCATGTAGTGGGCGTTCAGATTCTCCAGCTTGGCGAAATCAAAGCGGGAGGCCGAACGGCCGATGCTCTCCAGGTTGAACCATTCGATCGCCTGTTCGGTCGAGATGATCTCGTCGTCGCCGTGCGACCAGCCGAGCCGCAGCAGATAATTGCGGATCGCCTCCGGCAGGTAGCCCATGTCGCGGTAGGCATCGACGCCCAGCGCGCCATGGCGCTTGGACAGCTTGGCGCCGTCCGGGCCATGGATCAGCGGGATATGGCCGAAGCGCGGCAGGTCCCAGCCCATGGAATTGAAGATCTGGATCTGGCGGAAGGTGTTGGTCAGATGGTCGTCGCCGCGGATGACGTGGGTGACGCCCATGTCGTGGTCATCCACCACCACGGCCAGCAGATAGGTCGGCGTGCCGTCGGCGCGCAGCAGAATCAGGTCGTCAAGCTGGGCGTTCTGCACCGTCACCTCGCCTTGGACGAGGTCGTTCAGGACGGTCTGACCCTCCTGCGGCGCCTTCAGCCGGATCACCGGAGCGACGCCCGGAGGGGCATCGGACTCTGGACGGTCGCGCCAGCGGCCGTCATAGCGCATCGGCTGGCCGGCGGCCTTCTGGGCGGCGCGCATCTCCTCCAGCTCTTCCGGGCTGCAATAGCAGCGATAGGCCTTGCCGGCGGCCAGCATCTGGTGCGCGACCTCGGCGTGACGGTCCTTGCGCTCGAACTGGCTGACGGCGTCGCCGTCCCAATCCAGGCCCAGCCACTTCAGACCATCGAGGATGGCGTCTACAGCCGCGTCGGTAGACCGTTGCCGGTCAGTGTCTTCGATCCGCAGCAGGAACTTGCCGCCGGTGTTGCGGGCGTACAGCCAGTTGAACAGGGCGGTGCGGCCACCGCCGATGTGCAGAAAGCCGGTCGGCGACGGAGCGAAGCGGGTGACGACGGTCATCGGTCTCTCAATTTCCGGTTCGGCGCTGGTATGATGCGCCGGTGGTTCGACACCGTGGTTTAACACAGCCACCCGGCTTGGAGGCAATGCGATGCGCGCATGGACGGTCGTTGAGGGGCTCGGGGGCGGCATCGCTACGTCCGGAATCCGTTACCGGTGACGGCCGCCGGTTGGCCTGAGGAGGAGACCGACGATCCGCCGGCGCTCGGCGGACGCTGGCGTCGTCTGTTGGCAGCTGTCGGCAGGCGACTCGCGGCACTGGCGGAGGCCGAGGGAGAGCGGTGGGTACTGTGGCTGCCGGTGGCGTTCGGGGCCGGGGTCTCGCTGTATTTCGGGCTGCGGCAGGAGCCTGAGCGGTGGATCGGCGCGGTGGCGGTGGGCGGCTGCCTGCTGCTGGTGCTGGCGGTGCGGCGATGGTTCGCGGTGGCCGGTGCAGCGATGGCGCTGCTGATGCTGGCCTCCGGCTTCCTGGTGGCGCAGTTGCACACGGTCCATATGGCGGCACCGGTTCTGAACCGAAGCATCGCGGGCGCCACCGTCACCGGCCGGGTGATGGCGGTTGAACGGCGGCCGAGGGCGACGCGGATCACCTTGCGGGAGGTGTCGGTCAGCCGTCTGGCATCGGAGCAGATGCCGGCGGCCCTGCGTATCCGCTTGTCGGACCGCTATCCGGCACCGGCGCCCGGATCGGTGGTGCGGCTGCGGGCGACCCTCCTGCCGCCAATGGCGCCGGCCGAACCCGGCGCCTTCGATTTCCAGCGGCGTGCCTGGTTCATGGGGTTGGGTGGCACCGGGTTCGCTACCGGAGCGCCGGAGCTTGTCGAGGCGCCGCCGGTGACCGGGTGGAGCACGGTCGCCATCGCCTTTGAACGGGCGCGCGGCGCCATTGCAGAGCGGGTGGCGGCGGCGATCGGTGATCCGGTCGAGGCGAGCGTCACCACCGCGCTGCTGAATGGCGAGGAGTTCGGCATACCCGAGGCAACGATGGACGACTTCCGCAACAGCGGGCTGGCGCATCTGCTGTCGATCTCCGGGCTGCATGTCGGCATCGCCGCCGGCATCCTGTTCTATGTGGTGCGGGCGCTGCTGGCGGCGGTGCCCTATGTCGCGCTGCGGTGGCCGATCAAGAAGATCGCGGCGCTGTTCGGCATTCTCTCGGCGCTCGCTTACACAATGCTGGTGGGGGCGCCGCTGCCGACTGTGCGGTCGGTGCTGATGACGGGCATGGCGATGGGGGCGATCATGCTGGACCGCCACCCGTTGAGCATGCGTCTGGTCGCCTTCGCTGGGCTGGTAACCGTGGCCATGGATCCAGAGGGGATGCTGGGGCCGAGCTTCCAGATGTCCTTCGCCGCGGTGGTGGCGCTGATCGCCGCCTTCGAGCGCGGCAGCGTCCGGCTGGCGGAATGGCGGCGGGATGCCGGGTGGCTGGTGCGCGGCCTGTTCTATGTCGGCGGCATTCTGCTGACCAGTGTGGTGGCGACGCTGGCGACCTTGCCCTTCTCGCTCTTCCATTTTCAGCAGATCGCCTTCTATGGCGTGCTGTCGAACCTGATCGCGATTCCCATCACATCCTTCTGGGTCATGCCGTGGAGCCTGATCGCTTATGCGCTGCTCCCCTTCGGATTGGAGGCACCGGCGCTGATCGCCATGAACTGGGGCGACCGGGCGGTGATCTGGACAGCGGAGTTCTTCGGCCGATTGCCCTGGGCGTCGCTGACGGTAACGGCAATGCCGGCGGAGGGCTTTGCGGTTCTGGTGCTGGGCGGCATCTGGCTGTGCATCTGGCGGCAGCGGTGGCGGTGGCTGGGGATGCTGCCGATCCTGGCGGGGCTGGCCTCGCCGATGCTGGCGGTGCGGCCGGATGTGCTGGTGGCGGGCGATGGGTCGGTAACGGCGGTTCGGCTGCCGGATGGGCGGTTGAGTGCGTCGGTGAAGGGCGGCGGGCGGGTGGCCGAGACCTGGCGGGAGCGCGACGGCGAACGGTCGGCGGCGGATCCCTGGCCGGCGGCGGGCGGATGGAGTGAGGGAGAGCGATCGCTGAGCTGCGATGCGCTGGGGTGTTTGTACCGGGTCGGAGGGAAGACCGTGGCGCTGCCGCGCTTGTCGGATGCGCTGGATGAGGATTGCGGCGCGGTTGATGCCGTGGTGACGGCGGCGGTGGCGCGGCGGTGCCGGGCGGAATTTGTCGCCGACCGCTGGGCGCTGCGGCATGAGGGCGCGCATGCGCTGACGGTGACGACAGACGGAATTAGACTGGAGACGGTGCGGGGTGTCAGGGGAGACCGGCCGTGGACCGGGGGAAGGTGATGTCGCAGCGATCGCTCAACCGCGCCCCTTCCCCCTGTGCAGCGTCTCAGTACTTCCGCACCAGACCGATCAGCTTGCCCTGCACGCGGACGCGGTCGGCACCGAAGATGCGGGTCTCATAGGCGGCGTTGGCAGGTTCCAGGGCGACCGTGTTGCCCTTGCGGCGCAGGCGCTTCAGCGTCACTTCGCCTTCATCGACCAGGGCGACGACGATGGTGCCGTTCTCAGCCGAATCGCAGCGCTGGATGATGATGGTGTCGTGGTCGAGGATGCCGGCTTCGATCATCGAGTCGCCGGAAACCTCCAGCGCGTAATGGTCGCCGCTGGTCAGCATCGAGGCGGGGATGTCGACGAAGGCGCTGTTGTCGCGCAGGGCCTCGATCGGCGTGCCGGCGGCGATGCGGCCATAGAGCGGAAGCTGAACGGTCTCGTTCCCGGCGGCCGGGGTCGGAGCGGGGGGGGCGGTGTCGCGGCCGGCGAAGGCGAAATCGCCCTTGATGACGTTGGGCTGGAACTTCGGCTTGGGCGCGGTGCGCGAGCGGGCGGCGTCGAGACCCTCGGGGAGGCGGAGAACCTCAAGCGCGCGGGCCCTATGGGGCAGGCGGCGGATGAAACCACGCTCCTCAAGCCCGGTGATGAGGCGATGGATGCCCGACTTGGACTTCAGGCCCAGGGCGTCCTTCATCTCGTCGAACGACGGCGAGACACCGCCCTGGCCGAGCCGTTCGTGGATGAACAGCAGCAATTCGTGCTGCTTGCGCGTGAGCATGGATGCCTCCCGGCCGTCGCCAGACTGAAGATGGAACAAAAACTAAACGTTGCTCCATGTTCTAGTTTGGTTCCTGCTGCCCGTCAAGCCCCCCATCGGCTTGTTTTAGAACTTGAATGGAACATCTGGAACGCCGTGAAACAGTTTTCCGGGTGATGTTCAACTGTTCAATCCGCCGTCCTGGCGCTCCGTTCAAGTCTAGATGCTGAATACACCATCCGTCAAAGGGAGCACGCTCACCATGGCGCCGGCAGGCTCCGGATCGGCATGGGGCGGGCGTGGGATCAGGCAGTCGGCCTGGGCGTAGAGCGTGGTGATGGCGCTGTCCTGGCGGGAGAAGGGGGTGACGGTCAGCACCCCGTCAGGGCCGGCGGCGAGGGTGGCGCGCAGATACTCCTCGCGCCGGTCGTTGGCCTTCAGCGCGGCGGTCAGGCGGGCACGCAGCGGCGGACGGTCGTCCTCCGGCGGCAGGCCCTGAAGCAGCCGCAGGATCGGGCGCAGGAACAGGATGGCGGTGACGCCGGTGGACACCGGGTTGCCGGGCAGGCCCAGCAGCGGCACCGATCCGGCCCGGCCGAACATCAGCGCCTTGCCCGGCCGCATCGCCACGGTCTGCACCTCCAGCGCCAGGCCCTGTTCGGCCAGAACGTCACGAACCAGGTCGTAATCACCATGGGCCGCTCCGCCGGTGGTGACCAGAAGATCGCAGCCTGCCGCCCCCTTCGCCAGCGCGGCGACACTCTCCGGCGTGTCCTTGGCGACGCCGAGATTGTGAGCGAGGCCGCCCTGGGCGGTGACGAGGGCGCAGAGGCCTAGTGCGTTGGTGCTGACGATCTGACTCGGCCCCAGCGGGTCGCCGGGCAGGGCGATCTCGTCGCCGGTGGCGAGAATGGCGATGCGCGGCCGGCGATGCACCGACAGCCAGGGCACATTGCCGCCGGCGGCCAGCGCGATGTCGCGGGCGGTCAGGCGGCGGTCCTTCGGCAGCAACTGCTGACCCAGGGAGAAATCGAAGCCGGCTTCACGGACGAACCGGCCAGAGGCGACGGCGCGCCCGATCCGGACCGTGGCGTCGTCGGCGCTGCAATCCTCCTGCATCACCACGGCGTCGGCACCATCGGGCAAGGGAGCGCCGGTGAAGATCCGCACCGCCTCGCCGGGGCCGACGCTGCCGGTGAAGGCATGGCCGGCGGCGGATTCACCGATGCGGCGCAGGAGAACCGGAGATTCGCCGGTCGCAGCCACGATGTCGGCGGCGCGCACCGCCCAGCCATCCATCGCGGCAGCGTGGAAGGGCGGCTGGGTCAGTCGGGCGACCACCGGTTCGGCCAGCACACGGCCCAGCGCGTCGGCCAGGGCGACGGTCTCCGCCGGCAGAGGGGCGAAGGCCGACAGGATGCGGGCGCGTGCCTCGGCGACGGAGATCATGGCTTCAGGCTCCGGCTTGCGGAGTGGCGGCGGCGCCCCACTCGCCGCTCTTGCCGCCGGCCTTGTGCAGCAGGCGGACGTCGGTGATGGTCATGCCGCGATCCACCGCCTTGCACATGTCGTAAACGGTCAATGCTGCGACGGTGACGGCGGTCAGCGCCTCCATCTCGACGCCGGTCTGGCCCTTCAGCTTGCAGGTGGCGGTAACATCCACCGCGTTGCGGGCGGGGTCGCAGGACAGGTCGACCTTGACCGAGGTCAGCATCAGCGGGTGGCACAGCGGGATCAGGTCCGGCGTGCGCTTGGCTCCCATGATGCCTGCCAGCCGGGCGACCGACAGCACGTCACCCTTTTTCATCCCGCCCTGCATGATGAGCGCCAGGGTTTCCGGCTGCATCAGCACGGTTGCCGCGGCGGTGGCGATGCGTTCGGTGTCGGCCTTGTCGGAGACATCGACCATCACCGCCTTGCCTTCGGCATCGAAATGGGTGAAGCCGGTCATCGGACGGTCTCTCGCAAGGGTTTCTCCATGAAAACACTGACGCCGTTGTCCTTGTAACAGGCATAGGGGCCACGGTCGGCGAAGCCGGCCTTGCGGTACAGCGCCAGCGCCTCGTGCTGGTGGATGCCGGATTCGAGCAGCAGGGCGGACAGCCCCTCCGTCCGCGCCTGCTCCTCCAGCCGGGCAAGCAGGCGGTCGCCGATACGGTGGCCGCGGGCGGCGGGATCGACATACATGCGCTTGACCTCGCCATATCCGGTAGGATCGACGCGAAGCGCGGCACAGCCGACCGGCACGCCGTCCTTGCGGGCGACGAAGAAGCGCACGCCCGGCGCCTCCAGCTCTGCGATGTCGAGCAGATGGCAGGTGTCCGCCGGATAGAGGTCCAGCAGATAGCGGTCGAGCGCCGCCACCAGCGCGATCACCGCATCCTGGCGCGGGCTTTCTGCGGCGATCACCACATCAGCCATCGGATCAGACCGGGGCCAGCAGGGCGCGGGTGGCGGCGGTCACGTCGTTCTGCCGCATCAGCGATTCGCCGACCAGGAAGCAGCGCGCCCCGACCTTCGCCATCCGGGCCAGATCGGCCGGGGTGTATAGGCCGCTCTCAGCCACCAGCATGCGGTCCGCCGGCACATTGGCCGCCAGTTCCTCCGTCGTCGCGATGTCGACGGCCAGCGTCTTCAGGTTGCGGTTGTTGACGCCCAACAGCGGCGTCTTCAGCAAAAGCGCGCGGTCCAGCTCGGCGCGGTCATGCACCTCGACCAGTACGTCCAGCCCCTGGGCGATCGCGGCATCCTCGATCTCGGCCGCCTGCGCGTCGGACAGCGAGGCCATGATGATCAGGATGCAGTCGGCGCCCAGTGCGCGGGCCTCGACGATCTGATAGGGATCGACCATGAAGTCCTTGCGCAGCACCGGCAGATCCACCGCGGCGCGGGCGGCCACCAGATACTCGTCCTTGCCCTGGAAATAGGGCTCGTCTGTCAGCACCGACAGGCAGGTCGCCCCCCCTTCGCTGTAGGCGCGGGCAAGGGCCGGCGGATCGAAGTCCGGACGGATCAGGCCCTTGGATGGGCTGGCCTTCTTGATCTCGGCGATCAGGCCGTAGCGGCCGGCCTCCACCGCGGCGCTCAACGCCCGGATGAAGCCACGCGGCGGGTTGGTCTCGTTGGCGGCCCTGGCGGACTCCTCGACCGCCGACAGCGGCCGGGCGGCCTTTCGGGAGGCGACCAGCGCGCGCTTGTCGTCGTTGATGCGGGTCAGAACGTCGCTCATCAGGCCATTGCCTCGTTGGTGATGGCGACCAGCCGGCGCAGGCGGTCGCGGGCGCCGCCGCTGTCGATGGCGTCGGTAGCCATGGCGACACCCTCCTTCAGCGTCACGGCCTTGCCGGACACCAGCAGGGCGGCGGCGGCGTTCAGCAGGACGATATCGCGATAGGGGCTGCGCACACCGTCGAACAGGGCATGGATCGCCGCGGCGTTGACCTGGGCGTCGCCGCCCTTCAGATCCTCGATGCGGGCGCGGGGCAGGCCGGCATCCTCCGGCGTCACCTCGAACACCGTCACCTCGCCGTCCTTCAACTGGGCGACGGTGGTGGGGCCGGTGGTGGTGATCTCGTCCAGCCCGTCGGAGCCATGGACGACCCAGGCGGCCTCGGACCCCAGCCGCTTCAGCACCTGCGCCAGCGGCTCGACCCACTGCCTGGAGAAGACGCCCAGCACCTGCCGCTTGGCGGTCGCCGGGTTGGCCAGCGGACCCAGCAGGTTGAAGACGGTGCGGGTGCCGAGCTCGACCCGGGTCGGGCCGACGTTGCGCATGGCGATGTGGTGGCGCGGCGCCATCAGGAAGGCGATCTGGGCGTCCCACAGAGCCTTGCGTACCAGCGCGAAGTCGCAGTCGAGGTTGACGCCCAGCGAGCCGAGCACGTCGGCGGCGCCTGACTTCGACGAAATGGCGCGGTTGCCATGCTTTGCGACCGGCACGCCGCAGGACGACACCACCAGCGCCGCGGCGGTGGAGATGTTGTAGGTGCCGGCCCCATCGCCGCCGGTGCCGCAGGTGTCGATGGTGCCGGGAGGGGCCTCGACCGGGATTGCCTTGGCGCGCATGACGCGGGCGGCACCGGTAATCTCGTCCACCGTCTCGCCGCGCACACGCAGCGCCATCAGGAAGCCGCCCATCTGCGACGGGGTGGCATTGCCGGACATGATGATGTCGAAAGCGAAGCCGGCCTCGGCCTCGGTCAGGGAGGCACCGGTGGCGACCTTGCCCAGGATCGCCTTCATGTCGGTCAGATCGCCGCTCATGCCGCGTGCTCCAGGCCCGAGTTCTTCAAAGGGGAGCGGGTCAGGTCCAGGAAGTTCTGCAGGATCTTGTGGCCGTGCTCGCTCTCGATGCTCTCGGGATGGAACTGCACGCCGTGGATCGGCAGGTCGCGGTGGGCCAGCGCCATGATCAGGCCGTCGGCGGTCTCACCGGTCACCTCCAGGCAGGCCGGCAGCGTGTCGCGCTCGACGATCAGCGAGTGGTAACGGGTGGCCCGGAACGGGCTGGGCAGGCCGGCGAGGACGCCACGCCCCTGGTGCAGGATGTTGTCGACCTTGCCATGCATCGGGACCGGTGCGCGGATCACCCGGCCGCCGAAGGCCTGACCGATCGACTGGTGGCCGAGGCAAACCCCCATCAAGGGCAGTCGGGCCTTGGCGGCGGCGTCGATCAGGGGCAGGCAGATGCCGGCGCGGTCAGGATCGCAGGGGCCGGGGGACAGGACGATGCCGTCGGGGCGGAGCGCCATCGCATCGTCCACCGTCAGGGCGTCGTTGCGGCGGACCTGCACGTCGGCGCCAAGCTCGCCCAGGTAATGGACGAGGTTGTAGGTAAAGCTGTCGTAATTGTCGATGAGCAGCAGCATGCGCCTTCCACCTTCGCCCGGATCGTCTGGGCCGTTCCGGCCCTGTTCCAACGATGGACACCCTAGCCGCTGAGGGGGCGGATTTCCAGCCTCCGCGCAGACTGGTGCGCCTTCACCGGCAATCGAGCTGCGGCGGGGTCTTGGGCTCGTCCAGGACTGCGCCGCGGATGTCGGTTTCCAGCGTCAGAGTGCAGCGGCGGGTCTGGCGCGGCAGATCGGCGGCGAGCGTCGCCTCGGTGCCGCGGTAGCGGCAGAGGACGAAAAGCTTGCCCCGTTGCGCGGCGTCGAACTCCCAAACCTGAACCAGCTTGCGGGCATGTTTGGCCTCGTTGTCAGGCGCCAGGGTGGAGCGGGACGCGCTGGCCATCTGTGTGGCGCGGTCGCCTTCAATCAGGGTGATGCCGACGAAGCCGTGGCTGTCGCGGCCGGCATAGGGCGCCCAGCCGCCGGGCGCCTCCGGCTGGGCCGTGACGGTGATGGTTGGCGGGCATTGCGGGCCGGCGGCCAGGGTGGGCGAGGAAATGGCGGCCAGCGACAGGCAGGCGGTGACAAAGAGCGGACGCATCGGGCGGTCTCCGGGGAATGGGCGGGCCGGATCGGTGGTAAGGCCGTTCCGGCGGCCGTTTGCGTCGTTTGAGCGATTGCGGTCGCCGCGGCAGGGTGCCACTGTGCGGCGCCCCGGTCGCAGGATGGACGTCGTCACCATGGCCCGCAAGGCGCCTTCGAAGGCTCGCAAGATTTCGCTTCCGCCCTTTCTGTCGAACCCCTTCCTTCTGGCTCTGGCGGCCGTCGCCGTGGTGTTCGCGGTGGCGATCGGTGTGGCAACGCTCACCGGCGGCCGCTCCGGCGCCGAGCGTGCCCTGCAGGCTCCCGTTCAACAAGCGCCGACCCAGCAGGCCGTGGTACCGCCGGCGCTCCCCTCGCTGCCGGCGGTGAAGGCGGAAGCGCCGGCGGCGGCCCAGCATGCGGCCGAGGGGCCGGAACATGCGGTGCCGGAAAAGCCAGCTCAAGCGGAAACGCGTCCACCCGTCACCACCGTGGCGATGCTGCCGGCGCCGGCTCCTCCGGCACAGCCGCCGGTGCAGGCGCCGGGCGGTAATGCCGCGCTGTGGCGCAAGAACGCGCTGCCGGCCGAGGTGCCGCAGGGCAAGCCGATCATCGCCATCGTCATCGACGATATGGGGCTGGACCGCAAGCGGTCGACGCGGATGGCGGGGCTCCATGGTCCGCTGACACTGTCCTGGCTGCCCTATGCCCGCGAGTTGTCGGCGCAGTCGAAGGCGGCGCGCGCGAATGGGCACGAGCTGATGCTGCACATGCCGATGGAGCCGAGCGTGAAGGCCGATCCCGGTCCGAACGCGCTGCTGGTCTCGCTGGACAAGGGTGAGATCGTCAAGCGGTTCCGCGCGGCGCTGGACAGCTTCGACGGCTATGTCGGGGTGAACAACCATATGGGGAGCCGCTTCACCGCCGATCGCGCCGCCCTGGCGCCGGTTTTGACGGAACTGCACCGCCGTGGCCTGCTGTGGCTCGACAGCCGGACGACGCCGAACAGCGCCGGGATCGGGCTGGCGCAGGAGCTGAAGATGCCCTGGATCGGGCGCGATGTGTTCCTCGACAACGAGGAGACGGTGGCCGCGGTGAAGGCCCAGCTGGCGAAGACGGAACAGGTTGCGAAGCGCCAGGGTTACGCCGTCGCCATCGGCCATCCGCATGATGCGACAATCGAGGCTCTGGCGTCCTGGCTGCCGGATGTGCAAAAGCGTGGCTTCGTTCTTGTCCCGGTCAGCGCGGTGGTGCGGACGCATCATGCCGGCGGCTGATCCGACCGAAGGGGAGCCCGCGACGATGGCCGATGCGTACAAGGTGGATGGGATGACCTGCGGCGGCTGCGCCCGCTCCGTTTCCAACGCGATCACCAAGGCGGCGCCCGATGCCGTGGTCACGGTCGACCTCGCAACCGGCACCGTGCTGGTCGACGGCGACATTCCTGTGGAATTGGTTCAGCAGGCGGTCGAGGCGGCGGGGTTCGATTTCTGCGGACCGGCGGCCTGAACCTGCCGCCTCATCGGAATTTTGGTGCGGCGCAATAAAACCGTTTTATTGTTATGGGTATTGCGGCATGCTCGGGACGATGCGATCCGTTCCGCGAGGGTGCGATGCCGCTCTATTCCTATCGCTGCAAGGCCTGCGACCATGGGTTCGAGACCCTGGTCCGCTCTGGTGAGACGCCCGCCTGTCCGTCCTGCGGAAGTGCCGACCTGAGCCGGCAGATGTCGAACGTCGCGCCGGAGGGTAAATCCGGCGCCGTCGTCCAGTCGGCCCGCCGGATGGCGGCGAAGGAGGGGCACTTCAGCAACTACTCGCGGTCGGAGCGTCCGAAGGGGTAGCGGAAACCCAATAGCCCTTACGCCGCCTTGGCGGTCACCGTCGCTGCGATCCAGCTTTCCACCCGTTCGGCGGCGGACTGCCAGTCCTGTTCCAGCATCATCGCATGGCCCATGCCCGGCATGAACACCGGCTGGGTGCCCAGTGCCATCGCGGTGGCGACCACTTCGGCGCGGGGGAACAGCAAATCCTCCTCCGCCCCCATCACCAGAATCGGCACGTCACGTGGCGGCAGAACGGGGAAGGGGATCCAGCCACCGATGTCCAGCAGGACGCGGCGTGATTCCTCCTGCATACGGCTGTCATACTGTGCGGCTTCGGCGTGCGGCATCTTGTCGGAGAACATGGCGCGGCGAATCGCTTCCGGATCGAACGCGTTTTCGCCGAAGGCCATCAGCATCGACATCTGCTGGAACACGAAGGGCGAGCGCCAGGCCAGCCCCATGGTGGAGGACAGCAGGCCATAGGGCGGAGCGGACGCCATCAGCACGCCGGCCGGGAATCGGCGCTTCGCCAGGGCGCGCTGAACCACCATCCCGCCCATTGAATGCCCGATCAGCACCGGCGGGGCGGACAAGCGGCTCGCCGCCTCCAGCACGTCGTCGACATAATCGGCGATGCCGAAATCATGCAGCCGGTCGCCCCCCTCGCTGTTGCCATGGCCGCGCAGCGACACGGCATGCGCCTCCCACCCGCGCTCGGCGAACCAGGGCAGGAACTTGGCGTCCCAGATCCAGGCACCACTGAAGGCGCCGTGGACAAAGAGAAGAGGCGGTGCTTTGGGCGTGCCGGAGGGGCGGCGGCTGATGACTTCCAGGCGGGACATCGGATCGGGGGACGTTGTTTTGCATTGCAACAAGAATGGCGGGCGAAGTGTCGCCTGTCCAGCCACGGTCCCGGCAACCCTGCTGTGTAAGGGGACTTGAGCCGTTTGACGCCGCCGGTGCGGTTTGCGACAGTCCGGACCCGCAATGCCGAACCGGAGAGTGTCCATGCCGAAACCGCCGGTCCTCGATCCTGCCACCCTGACCGCCGAAGCCGGCGCCACCGACTATCCGCAGCCCTTTCGGGCACAGGTCGCCGGGCGGCAGCGGGTGGTGCTGGGCGATCCGCTGGGGTTGACCAATTTCGGGGTCAACCTGACCCGGCTGGCGCCTGGCACCTCCTCCGCCTTGCGCCACTGGCACAGCCGGCAGGACGAGTTCGTCTATGTGGTCGAGGGCGAGTTGACGCTGGTGACCGACGCCGGCGAGACGCTGCTGACCGCCGGCATGTGCGCCGGCTTTCCGCATGGCGTCGCCGACGGCCACCGGCTGATCAACCGCAGCGACAGGCCGGCCAGCTATCTGGAGGTCGGCGACCGCAGTGCCGGCGACGAAGCCAACTATTCCGACGAGGATATGGTCTGGCGCGACGGCGGTTATCGTCATCGCGACGGAACACCCTGGGAATGAGCGGTGACCTGACGCTGGTCCTGGGCGGTGCCCGGTCGGGCAAGAGCCGCTATGCCGAAGGGCTGGTGACGGCGCTGGGTGGTCCACGCGTCTACATCGCCACCTCGCAGGTCTGGGACACGGAGATGGCCGAGCGGGTGGCGAAGCACCGCGACGACCGTGGCCCGGACTGGACCACGGTGGAGGAGCCGCGCGACCTGATCGGTGCTTTGCGTCATCACACCGCCGAGGGCACCGGCGTTCTGGTCGACTGCCTGACCCTGTGGCTGACCAACCTGATGATGGCCGACGCCGACATCGCTGCCGAGACCGCTGCATTGGTGGAGATGCTGCCGACACTGCCGGGCCGGGTGGTCCTCGTCTCCAACGAGGTCGGGCTCGGCATCGTGCCCGACAATGCGCTGGCCCGCCGCTTCCGCGACCATGCAGGCCGCCTGCACCAATCCATTGCGGCCGTGGCGCCGCACGTCGTGCTGACCGTCGCCGGTCTGCCGATCTTCGTGAAGGGAACCCCCGTATGACCGCCCCCAATATGGCCGATAGCGAAGAGCTGAACCGCCGTCACGCTGAAAAAATGAAGCGGCGCAAGGCATTGCAGGAGCGGGCGCTCGCCTCCAAGACGGTGGAGAAGGGCCTGTTGATGGTCCACACCGGCAAGGGCAAGGGCAAGTCCACCGCCGCCTTCGGACTGATGATGCGCGCGGTCGGCCACGGCATGCGCGTCGGCATGGTCCAGTTCGTCAAGGGCGCCTGGTCGACCGGTGAGACGGTGGCGCTGGAGCGCTTCGAGGATCTGGTCGACTTCTATACCATGGGCGAAGGCTTCACCTGGGACACCCAGGACCGTGCCCGCGACGTCGCCGCCGCCGAAGCCGCCTGGGCCAAGGCCAAGGAGCTGATGGCGGACCCGCGCTATCGCCTGATCGTGCTGGATGAGCTGAACATCGTGCTGCGCATGGATTATCTGCCGCTGGACGAGGTGCTGGCGACGCTGGCCGCCCGGCGACCGGATCTGCATGTCTGCATCACCGGCCGCAACGCCAAGCCGGAACTGATCGCCGCCGCCGACCTCGTCACCGAGATGACGCTGGTCAAGCATCCGTTCGAGGCCGGGGTGAAGGCCCAGGCCGGCATCGAGTTCTGAAGCCATGCCGTCACAGCCGCTCCGATCCCGGGCGATCATGTTGCAGGGCACCGGCTCCGATGTCGGCAAGTCGCTGCTGGTGGCCGGATTGTGCCGGGCTCTGGTGCGGCGCGGGCTGAGCGTCCGGCCGTTCAAGCCGCAGAACATGTCGAACAACGCCGCTGTGACCGCCGACGGTGGCGAGATCGGCCGCGCCCAGGCGCTCCAGGCGCGGGCCTGCGGCGTCGCGCCCAGCGTCCACATGAACCCTGTGCTGCTGAAACCGCAGTCGGATGTCGGCAGTCAGGTGGTGGTGCGGGGCGTGGTCGTCGGCACCGCGCGCGCCGCCGACTATCAGGCGCGCAAACGCGAGCTGCTCGGCACTGTCCTGGACAGTTTCGAGCGGCTGCGGGCCGAGGCCAACATCGTGGTGGTGGAGGGGGCTGGCAGCCCGGCGGAGGTCAATCTGCGGGCCGGCGACATCGCCAACATGGGCTTCGCCACCGCCGCCGACGTGCCGGTCCTGCTGGTCGGCGACATCGACCGCGGCGGCGTGATCGCCAGTCTGGTCGGTACTCACGCACTTCTACCAAAATCTGAACAGGAGCGGATTAAAGGATTTCTTATCAATAAGTTCCGCGGCGATGTTCGTCTGTTCGATGAAGGGCTGCGGATCATCGAAAGCCACACCGGCTGGCGCGGGTTTGGCGTCGTGCCTTGGCTGCGCGAGGCGTCGACCCTGCCGGCGGAGGATGCGGTGGCGCTCGACCGCCCGCGAACTGCCGGTGACGGAGCGTTGCGCGTCGCGGTGCCGATGTTGCCGCACATCGCCAACTTCGACGATTTCGATCCGCTGGCGCAGGAGCCCGGCGTGGCGCTGACCATGGTTCGTCCCGGCCAGCCGCTGCCGGGCGATGCCGATCTGGTGATCCTGCCCGGCACCAAGACGACGATCGCCGACCTCGCCTTCCTGCGGGAACAGGGCTGGGACATCGACCTGCTGGCCCATTGGCGGCGCGGTGGCAGGGTGCTGGGCATCTGCGGGGGCTATCAGATGCTTGGCCGGCGCATCGCCGATCCCGACGGCATCGAAGGTCCGCCGGGCGACGCCGCCGGGCTGGGCCTGCTTGACGTCGAGACGGTGCTGAAAGGGCCGAAGGTGCTGGAGGAGGCTCGAGGAATCGAGCGGCGCACCGGGGCGGCGGTGGCGGGGTACGAGATGCACATGGGCCGTACCGAGGGAGCCGACCGGGCGCGGCCGATGCTGGAACTATCGGCCGGCGGAACCGACGGCGCGGAGTCGGCGGACGGACGGGTGGCGGGATGCTACCTGCACGGCCTGTTCACGGCAGACGGCTTCCGGGCGGCCTATCTGCGCGGGCTTGGCGGCGGCGGGTCGGAACTGGGCTACGGCGCGGCGGTGGAACGGGCGCTCGACGCGGTCGCCGACCGCCTGGAGAGCGTGGTGGACATGGACGGTCTGCTGACGGTCGCGGAGGGGTGAAGGGGGGCGTCGCGCCCCCTCAAACCTCCTCGCGCTCCACCGATAAGGCGCGCGGCAGCTTGAAGACGATGTTTTCGGTCGCCGTGCGCAGTTCCTCCACCGTCACGTCGAAGCGCGAGCGGGCGGCTTCGATGACCTCCTCCACCAGCACTTCCGGGGCCGAGGCGCCGGCTGTGATGCCGAGCCGGGCGACGCCCGCGAGCGCGTTCCAATCGATGTCGGCGGCGCGCTGGACCAGCTGGGCGGCCGGGCAGCCGTGGGTCTTCGCCACCTCGACCAGCCGCTTGGAATTGGAGGAGTTCGGCGCGCCCAGCACCAGCAGCGCGTCCACCTTCGGCGCGATGGCCTTCACCGCCGCCTGACGGTTGGTGGTGGCATAGCAGATGTCCTCCTTCTTCGGCCCGGCGATGGCGGGGAAGCGGGCCTGTAGGGCGGCCAGGATCTCCGTCGTCTCGTCGACCGACAGGGTGGTCTGGGTGGCGTAGGCGAGGTTTTCCGGGTCGCGCACCGCCAGTGTCGCGACATCGGCCACCGTCTCCACCAGCACCACGGCGCCCTCCGGCAGCTGGCCCATGGTGCCGATCACCTCCGGATGTCCGGCATGGCCGATGAGGACGATCTGTTTGCCTTCGTCGAAATGCCGCTCGGCCTCGCGGTGGACCTTGCTGACCAGCGGGCAGGTGGCGTCGAGATAGAACAGGCCGCGCGCCTCGGCCGCCTGCGGCACCGATTTCGGCACGCCATGGGCGGAGAAGACCACCGGGCGGCCGTCCGGCACCTCGGTCAGTTCGTCGACGAAGACGGCGCCCTTTGCTTCCAGGCTTTCGACCACGAATCGGTTGTGGACGATCTCGTGCCGCACATAGACCGGCGCCCCGAAGCGCTCCAGCGCCGTCTCGACAATCTGGATCGCCCGGTCCACCCCGGCGCAGAAACCGCGCGGCGCCGCCAGGAGGATGGTCAGGGAATTGGTCGTGGTCATGTGCACTGTACCGCCCTTGCGTGAAGAAGGTCGCCCTTAGGTGGTCCTGTGCCGAACGGTCACAAGGGATAGAACCGCCGCGCGGTCTTGTGCCGGTCAAGCTGGGACACTAAAGTCGTGGTCCAACAGCCCGTTAACCGATCAGGCCGAACCGATGGACCGCCGCGACCGTAATATAGGAACCCCCGCCCGGAAAAGCCCGATGGCGTCCCTCTTTGGGATGGGCCGCCCTGCGCTGCTCGCGGCCGGGGCCGTTCTGGTGCTTTCCGGCTGCTCCGGCATGGGGTTGGGGCCGAAGGATCCGGCCGAAGCGGCTCTGGCCTGCCCCAAGGTCAACATCGTCCGCGATTTGCAGGAGGTGACGGTCTTCCGTCCCGGCGGCAAGGATCTGACCGATCTGGAGTCGCGCGCCGCCCTGACCGATTTCAGCGGCAGCTGCGATTACACCAGCGCCGGCGTCACCGTGAACGTCAATGTCTATCTGGTGGCCGAACGCGGCCCGGCGCTTCAGGGCACCACCGCCAAGTACCAGTATTTCGTCGCCATCGCCAAGCCGGACGACACGCTGGTGTCGAAGGCCTATTTCGACACCGATGTGACCTTCGTCCCCGGCCAACCGCGCGCCGGCACCAAGGAGGAGCTGGCCCCGAAGATTCCGTTGCCCAAGGACGCCAACGCCAAGGACTGGAAGATCTATCTCGGCTTCCAGCTGACGCCGGAGCAGCTGAACTTCAACCGGACTCAGGTCAAGAAGTAGGCGTTTTCGGGTTTCCAGTTGATTGATCGCTTGAAAGGAGCGCCCACATGGAATGTGGGCGCTCCTTCAACTTTGCGAACTCAGGGCAGAGAGATTACGCAAGTCGGCTTGCGGCGAAGAAGGTTGCGGTTGGCGTACCGTCGAGAATGCCATCGGTAATGATGGTGTTGAGCACCTTCATCTCCACGTAATCCGTCGTCCCGTTCATGTATGTCACCGACGTCGTGGCGGCATAGGTCGGGGTGGACATGGGGGTGAGGGATCGGCACAGGGAAATATTGGCGTCGTTGAGGTAGAGCCCCGCGTAAATCGACCCGTTGGCGCCGCAATTCATCATCACCTGTGCGTGAAGCAGATAGTAGCCGGCGATGGAAGGCTGGAAGCGGGAGGTCGTGCCGTTGAATGCGTTGCCGACATTGATGTCGGCCGTGGTCAGCAGGACCTTGGCCCAACTGTTGTTGGTGATGCCGTTCTGGCCGACGTTGTTGCGGTGCGCCCGGACAACGACAGAGTTTTGCGTCGAGGCCGTAAGGTCGATGAAGGATCGCTCGTCCACGACCGCATCGTTGGTGATGGCATCGGTGGTCGGCAGCAGCATCACACGGGCCACCGGCAGCTTTCCGGCCGGAATCGCCGGCGGGGTCAGGCTGTTGGCGGCGCCGGTGACGATGGCCGCCGCACCGGTGCTGCGGTCCACCACCACGCGGTCGATGCGGAAACCGCTGGCCGGCGGCGCGAAGGGGCCGATGGACTGGGCGTTCACCTCGGTCAGGGTGGTGCCGTTCAGCAGGTTGCCGGGATCGAGCGCCAGGGTCAGGTTCGGCACGAGCTGGGCATGGGGGGCGAAGTTGCCGACGATGCGCTGGGACACCGCCCAGTTGGCTGCGGACTGGGACAGGTCGGACGGGTTGAAGGCCTGAACGGTCATTGCGCGCTCTCCACTCTGTCGATTGGGATGAGTCCCGCGATGGACAACGGCTGGCCAGCTCGGCGTGACGCGGTGTAAAGGTTTTTATACCTATATTGACCGCAAGAAAGGAAAATTTCCAAAACTGCGATATTTCAACGAATTGGCTGGTTCGTGGCCCAGAGCGCCGATTGACAAACCTGTCTGATCGCGACAGTGTGCCGCCATTACGCCGATGATCCCTCGCGGGAGAGATCGCTTGCGGGCTTGTCGTAAATCGACAGGTTGGCAGGCGGCGCCGAAGGAGCAACCGCCCCCGGAAACTCTCAGGCAAAAGGACCGCAAGGGGATAAGGCAACTCTGGAAAGCAGCCTCGGCGCTTACCCGCCGCGACTCACCGAAGGAGTAAACCGGGTGCCCGGCTCGACCGGACGGCGGTGAATCTCTCAGGTCCAAGACAGAGGGGGCAGCGTCCCGCACCGATCCCGGCGCGGGTGCCGTAACCCTGTCGGAGGACCCGCGTGACCGAGGCCGCAACCGCTCTCAAGACCACCCCGTTGCACGCGCTCCATGTCGAGCTTGGCGCCCGCATGGTGCCCTTCGCCGGCTATGACATGCCGGTGCAGTATCCGCTGGGCATCCTGAAGGAGCACCAGCACACCCGCGAGAAGGCCGGGCTGTTCGACGTGTCCCATATGGGGCAGGTCCGCCTGACCGGGGCCGATCCCGCCGCCGCCCTGGAAACCCTGGTGCCCGGCGACATCAAGGGGCTGGCCCAGGGCCGCATGCGCTACACGCTGTTCCTGAACGAGCAGGGCGGCATCCTCGACGACCTGATGGTGACCAACGCCGGCGACCACCTGTTCCTGGTGGTCAATGCCGCCTGCAAGGAGCAGGACGTCGCTCACCTGCGCGAGAAGCTGGCCGGCAAGGCCGAGGTCGAACTGCTGGACGATCTGGCGCTGATGGCGCTCCAGGGGCCGATGGCGGCCGAGGTGATGGCCCGCTTCGTGCCGGAAGCCGCCACCATGAAGTTCATGAGCTACCTGTCCGCCACCTTCAAGGGCGTGCCGGTGATCCTGACCCGTTCCGGCTATACCGGCGAGGACGGCTACGAGATCTCCTGCGACAAGGCCGACGCCGAGATGATCGCCCGCGCGCTTCTGGCCGAATCGGAGGTCGAGGCGATCGGTCTGGGCGCCCGCGACTCGCTGCGGCTGGAAGCCGGCCTCTGCCTCTACGGCCACGACATCGACACCACCACCACGCCGGTGGACGGTGCCCTGGAATGGACGCTGCCCAAGCGCCGCCGCGCCGAGGGCGGTTTCCCCGGCTACGACATCATCCACCGGCAACTGACCGAGGGCGCCGCGCGCCGCCGCGTCGGCATCCAGCCGGAAGGCCGCCAGCCGGCCCGCGAGCACACCGAAATCCAGGATGCCAACGGCAATCGCATCGGCGAGATCACCAGCGGCGGCTTCGGCCCGACCGCCGGGGCGCCGGTCGCCATGGGCTATGTCGACATCGCGAATTCCGCAGTCGGCACGCCGTTGACGCTGGTGGTGCGCGGCAAGCCGCTGCCTGCCCGTGTCGCCGCCACGCCCTTCGTGCCGCAACGCTATTACCGGGGCTGACGCTCCGGTCCTCCCAACCGCAAGCAACGTTTCAAACAGGGAACCCTTCACATGACCAAGAAATTCACCAAGGACCACGAGTGGGTTCAGGTCGACGGCGACGTCGCCACCGTCGGCGTCACCGACTTCGCCCAGAGCCAGCTCGGCGACGTGGTGTTCGTCGAGCTGCCCGAGGCTGGCCGCGTGCTGGAGCAGGGCAAGGAAGCCGCCGTCGTCGAATCGGTGAAGGCCGCCAGCGACGTCTACGCCCCGGTCTCCGGCACCGTCGTCGAGGCCAATCAGGCTCTGGTCGATGACCCGTCGATGGTCAACAGCGCGGCCGAGGGTGAGGGCTGGTTCTTCAAGATCCAGTTGAAGGACGCCGCGGAACTCGATGGCCTGATGGACGAATCGGCCTACAAGGCCTTCGTGGAGGAATCCCACTAACATGCGCTATCTGCCCCTGACCGAGGCCGACCGGCAGTCCATGCTGGAGGCCATCCGCGCAACATCGGTCGAAGACCTGTTCCGCGACGTTCCAAAGGCGGCCCGTCTGGCCGGCCCGATCGGGGGCTTGCCCAACCATATGGGCGAGCTTGAGGTCGAACGGCTGCTGGGCTCCCTGGCGGCGAAGAACATCCCGGCCGGGTCGGTGCCCAGCTTCCTCGGTGCCGGTGCCTACCGTCACCATGTGCCGGCCACCGTCGACCATCTGATCCAGCGCGGCGAGTTCCTGACCGCCTACACGCCGTACCAGCCGGAGGTGAGCCAGGGCACGTTGCAGGTTCTGTTCGAGTTCCAAACCCAGGTCGCGCTGCTGACCGGCATGGATGTGGCCAACGCCTCGATGTATGACGGCGCCACCTCCTGCGCCGAGGCGGTGATGATGGCCAACCGCGTCACCCGGCGGAAGAAGGCGATCCTGTCCGGTGGCCTGCACCCGCATTACCGCGACGTGACCACCACCGACGCCCGCTTCATCGGCTTCGAGGCGGTGGCCCTGCCGGCCGCCCCGACCGGCGGCGAGGATCTGTTGGCGCTGGTCGACGACAAGACCGCTTGCGTCGTCGTGCAGAATCCGGACGTGTTCGGCCATGTCCGCGACTACACCGACCTCGCCGCCGCTTGCCAGGCCAAGGGCGCGCTGCTGATCGTCGTGGTGACCGAGGCACTGTCGCTGGGGCTGCTGACGCCGCCGGGCGACATGGGCGCCGACATCGTCGCGGCGGAAGGCCAGTCCTTCGGCAACGCGCTGAATTTCGGCGGCCCTTATGTCGGGCTGTTCGCGGTGAAGGACAAATATGTCCGCCAGATGCCGGGCCGCCTGTGCGGCGAGACGGTGGACGCAGATGGCCGGCGCGGCTTCGTGCTGACGCTCTCCACCCGCGAGCAGCACATCCGCCGCGAGAAGGCGACCTCGAACATCTGCACCAATTCCGGCCTGTGCGCGCTGGCCTTCTCGATCCATGTCAGCCTGCTGGGCGAGGCGGGGATCACGCAGCTGGCCCAGCTGAACCATGCCAAGGCGGTCCAGATGGCCGACAAGCTGGCAGCGGTTCCTGGTGTAGAGCTGCTGAACGACGGATTCTTCAACGAATTCACCGTCAAGCTGCCGAAGCCGGCCGCCGCGGTGGTCGAGGAGCTGGCCAAGCGCCGCATCCTGGGCGGCGTGCCGGTGTCGCGCCTCTATCCGGGCGAGATGGAAGACCTGCTGCTGGTCGCCGTCACCGAGACCAACACCGACGCCGACATGGACGCTTTCGCCGCCGCTCTGAGTGAGGTTCTGGCATGAGCATGAACAACCAGGGCCGTCCGTCGGCCATTCCGGCCGGTGCCGCCTCGTTCGACGGCGTGACCGGCACCGTCACCGGCAACCGCGGCCTCCAGATCGAAGAGCCGCTGATCTTCGAGCAGGACAGCGCCGGCCGCACCGGTGTCGATCTGCCCGACGTGCCGCAGGTGGCCTCGCGCCTGGGGGCGGTGAAGCCGCGCGCCAAGGTCGGGCTGCCCGGCCTCGCCGAGCCGCAGGTGGTCCGCCACTACACCCGCCTGTCGCAGAAGAACTACGCCATCGACAGCGGATTCTATCCGCTGGGCTCCTGCACGATGAAGCACAACCCGCGCCTGAACGAGAAGATGGCGCGGCTGCCGGGCTTCTCCGACGTGCACCCGATGCAGCCGGTCAGCACGGTTCAGGGTGCCTTGGAACTGATGGACCAGTTGGCCTATTGGCTGAAGACGCTGACCGGCATGGCTGCCGTGACGCTGGCGCCCGCCGCCGGCGCCCATGGCGAGATGTGCGGCATCATGGCGATCCGCTCGGCGCATGAGGCGAAGGGCGATACCGGCCGCACCAAGATCCTGGTGCCGGAAAGCGCCCACGGCACCAACCCGGCGACGGCCGCCGCCTGCGGCTACAGCGTCGATGCCATTCCGGCGACCGCCGACGGCCGCGTCGATCTGGAGGCGCTGAAGGCGAAGCTCGGCCCCGATGTCGCCGGGCTGATGCTGACCAACCCCAACACCTGCGGCCTGTTCGAACGCGACATCATCGAGATCGCCGACGCGGTGCATGCGGCGGGCGGCTATTTCTACTGCGACGGCGCCAACTTCAACGCCATCGTCGGGCGGGTGCGTCCAGCCGATCTCGGCGTCGACGTCATGCACATCAACCTGCACAAGACCTTCTCCACCCCGCATGGGGGCGGCGGTCCGGGCTCCGGCCCGGTGGTGTTCGCGGAGTCGCTGGCGCCCTACATCCCGGTGCCCTACGTCACCCACGGCAAGGGCGGCTTCGCGCTGGTCGAGAATGCCGGCGAGGGGCCTGCCTTCGGCCGCATGAAAGCCTTCCACGGCCAGATGGGCATGTTCGTCCGCGCCCTGTCCTACATGCTGAGCCACGGCGCCGACGGGCTGTGGCAGGCGTCGGGCGACGCGGTGCTGAACGCCAACTACGTCATGGCCCGGCTGGAGGATGTGTTGACGGCCTCCTTCGAGGGACCGTGCATGCACGAGTGCCTGTTCGACGACCGTTTCCTGAAGGGGACGGGGGTCACCACGCTCGATATGGCGAAGGCGCTGATCGACGAGGGCTTCCACCCGATGACCATGTATTTCCCGCTGGTCGTCCATGGTGCCCTGCTGATCGAGCCGACCGAGACGGAAAGCAAGGCCAGCCTGGACCAGTTCGTCGATGCGCTGCGTGCGCTGGCCGAGCGGGCGAAGTCCGGCGACGTCGCCTACTTCCAGGCCGCGCCGCGCCTGACGCCGCGCCGTCGCCTGGACGAGACGGCCGCCGCCCGCAAGCCTGTCCTGCGCTGGACCCCGCCGGTTCCGGCGGAGGCTCTGGCGGCGGAGTGAGGATGGACCTGAAACTCCCCCTCTCCACACGGGAGGGGGAGTTTCTCTTTGTCACTTGTCGGCCTTCTTCTGATCCTCGGCGGCCTCGCGGGCCATCTCCTCGCCGATCTTCGGATCGATGCTCTTGGCCTCCTCGATCAGGTCGCGCGCCTTGCGGGCGTCGCCATCGGCGGCCTTGTCCAGGGCCTGCTCGGCCAGATCGTGGGCCTTCTTGTGCTCGGGGCTGTCTTCGTGGCGGATGGCCATGGGTCGTTCTCCTCTGGCTTGGGCATTGAGAAACCGGACCTTGTCCAACAGGAGTTGCCGGCCGGGGTTCCGCTCCCCGCACTGCACAAAAATTTTTTGGAAGCGGCGGAATAGGGAAGTGGGTTTGCCCGTTTGTGCGGATGTCCGGTGGCGAACCGCCACCCTGCAACAGGGCACGCGAACTCCCCATGAGCAACCCGAAGACCTCGATCCGGCGCGCCGCCATGGCCGCCGCCGTGCTGGCCGTGACCGCCGGCCAAGCGTCCTTCTGGTCCTGGCGCAACGCGCCGACGCCGGTGGAAGCGGAGCCCGGTCGCATCGAATCCGTGTCCTATTCGCCCTCGGGCCGCAATTACGACCCCAACCACCAGCCGGTGGTGCCGCGCAAGGACATCGAGCGGGACATGACCGCCATCGCCGGCTTCGCCGATGGCGTGCGTACCTACTCGACGCTCGGCTCGCAGGGTGAGGTGCCGGAGATCGCGGTGTCCAAGGGGCTGGACGTCACGCTCGGCATCTGGCTGAGCAAGGACAAGTCCCGGAATGAGCGGGAGGTGCTGCACGGCATCGCGCTGGCCAAGGAATTCCGCGGCATCAAGCGTATCGTCGTCGGCAACGAGACGCTGCTGCGTGCGGACTTGACCGACGCCGAACTGGCCTCCTACATCAAGCGTGTCCGTGCCGCCGTCCCGGCCACCATCAAGGTCGGCACCGCCGACGTGTGGTCGGAGATGGTCAAGGCCGACGCCACGGTGAAGGCGTCCGACTTCATGGGCGTGCATGTTCTGCCCTACTGGGAAGGCGTGCCGGTGTCCGACGCGCTGACCTGGATCCGCGACCGGCTCGATACCGTGCGCAAGGCCCATCCGGGCAAGCCGCTGTTTGTCGGCGAGGTCGGCTGGCCGTCGGGCGGCGAGAATTTCCACGACGCCTACCCGACGCCGGAGGCCCAGGCGGCCGTGGTTCGTGGCTTCGCCGCGGAAGCGAATGCGCTCGGCCTGCATTACAACGTCGTCGAGGCCTTCGACGGCATCTGGAAGTCGACCATCGAAGGCTCGCCCGGCCCGACCTGGGGCGTGCTGGACGCAGATCGTCAGCCGAAATGGTCGATGACCGGCGCCGTCGCCGCCCCCTATGGCGAGCGGGTGGGGGCGGGCGTCGCCATCGCTGTCGGCCTCGCCCTGTCGGCCTTCGCCGTGTTCCGCCGCCGGACCAATGCCGGCTTTGCGCTCGCCGCCTCGCTGGGTGCCAACATCATCGGCTTCGCCATCGGTTCTGCCGTCGCCGGCGCCTTCTCCGAGTACCTGACCTTCGGTGCGGTCACCACCTGGGGCTCCGCCTTCGCGCTGGGCACCCTGATGATGAGCGTCGCCTTCGCCGATCTGGTGGATGTCGCCCGCCGGCTGCTGACCGGCCGCGCCCCGGCCCTGCTGCCGCATGCCGTGCCCGGCAACGACCACAAGCCGATGGTCTCCATCCACGTCGCCGCCTGCCGTGAGCAGCCGGACGTGCTGAACGCCACGCTGGCCTCGCTGTCGCGGCTCGACTATCCGAACTATGAGGTCGTCGTCCTGATCAACAACACCGAGGAGGAGCATCTGGTCCGCCCGGTGGAGGAGATGTGCCGGGCGCTGGGTCCGAAGTTCAAGTTCCACTGGTACAGGAGGATCTCCGGCTTCAAGGCCGGCGCCCTGAACGCCGCGCTGCGCCACACCGGTCCGTCGGCCGAGATCGTCGCTGTGCTGGACGCCGACTACACCGTGTCGCCCGACTGGCTGTCGAAGCTGGCCCCGACCTTCGCCGACCCCGCAGTCGGCATCGTCCAGGCCCCGCAGGAACACCGTGACGGCCATGAGACGGCGCTGAAGTCGGCGATGACCGCCGAGTACCGTCCCTTCTTCGACGTCGGCATGCAGGAAGGCGTGTCGTCCCAGGCCTTCATCTGCCACGGCACGATGATCATGCTGCGCCGCTCGGCGATGGATCAGGTCGGTGGCTGGTCGGAAGCCGGCATCTGCGAGGACACCGAACTGGGGCTGCGCATCCTGTCGGCCGGCTATCGCGCTGCCTACACCGACGAACGGCTGGGCGCCGGTCTGGCCCCGGACAACTTCATGCAGTTCCGCAAGCAGCGTGACCGCTGGGTATTCGGCTCCACGCAGATCGTCCGCGCCCACTGGAAGAAGTTCCTGCCGGGTGCGGCCGAACTGAGCGCGCGGCAGAAGCTGGGCTACGTCATCAACTGGATCCGCTGGTGGTCCGATGCCGTCGGTCTGTTCGCCGCCGCTGCTGCCGTGGTCTGGACCTTTGCCTCGCTGGTTCTGCCGCTGCACCTGCCACCGGTTGCCGCCACCGCCGCTGTTTTGGGTGCCCTGGTGCTGCGTGCCGGTTCCAGCCTGCTGGCCTCGCGCTATGCCTCGGGCAACAGCTGGAAGGAAAGCCTGGGTGCCTGCGCCATCGGCATGGCACTGTCCACCACCGTCGCCCTGGCCGTTGTCCGCGGTCTGGTCCGCAAGCACGACGCTTTCCGGGTGACCGCCAAGGGTGGCAAGCGCACCGCCGGCCGCTTCTGCGCCAAGCCGGAAGCCTGGCTGTCGGCCGCTCTGGTCGCCGCCTCTGCCACCGCCGCGCTGGTCAACCCGCTGGGCACCCAGTCTCTGGAACTGTGGTCGGTGCTTCTCGCCGCCATGGCGGTGCCGAACCTGATGGCCGTCGCCTTCGGCATCGGTGACATGCTGCCGGTCCGCGATACCAAGCCGGCACCGGTTCCCGCCACCCAGCAGGCCAATCAGTCCGGCCAGGAGCAGGGGGCGAACCACCCGGTCGCCGCGTAACGCCTCGGCGCCTCTCTCAGCGTTGCATGCAAAAGTCGGCCCCTTTTCCGCTCGTACGGCGGGGAAGGGGCCGACTTTTTTGGGGGTATAGACGCTTTTCTCACCAAGGTGAAACTTGTCGGCAACAGCGCTTCGTGCCTACCATCGATGCCTCATATGCACGAGACGCGCGGACCAACGCGCCGAGCCATCTCTGGAGGGAAAACGCCATGCACGTCGTGAAAGCGTCCGACCAGTCCCCGCCTTCGCTGCTGTCCGACGACAACCGGGGCCGTCTTGAAAACTGGCTCGCCCTGCAGGCCGGCGCATCCCGGGTCACAGTGACGGAGGATGGACGTCTGGGCGGTGGTGCGATCTCCCTGAATTTGGCGGTCACACTGGATATCTGCGGCGGGCCGCTGGCCGGGCGCCATGCCTGCGTGCTGCGGGCCGAGGGCGGCGGGCGCATCTCGGCCAGCATCGGCAAGCTGCGGGAGTTCGTCGTGCTGCGCGCCGCCTTCGCCGCCGGGGTGATGGCGCCGGAGCCGCTGTTTGGTTGCGACGATCCGGCAGTGCTGGGCCATGACTTCTACATCATGCGGCGGGCCGAAGGGCTGGGGGCCGGGCATGCGGTGACGCGGTCCGATGCGGCGCAGCCGGAACTGGCGCGCGAGCTTGGCCGCCAGCTTGGGCTGCTGCACCGGATCACGCCTGAGACCGAAGGGTTGGAACGGCTGGCCGAGGCGCCGGAATGTCCGGCTCAGGAGACGCTGGCACAGTACCGTCGCTGGTTCGGCGACCTTGGGCGCCGTGATCCGGTGATCGCCTGGGGGCTGCGCTGGCTGGATGTCAACGCGCCGTTGCCGGGGGCGGTGGTGCTGTGCCACCGCGATTTCCGCACGGGCAATTATCTGGTCAAGGACGGCGCGCTCACCGCGATCCTGGATTGGGAGTTCGCCGGATTCAGCGACCCGATGGAGGATCTGGGGTGGTTCTGCGCCCGCTCCTGGCGCTTCCGCCGGCCGGACCGCGAGGCGGGCGGCATCGCCGACCGGGCGGATTTCTATGCCGGCTATGAGGAGACCTCCGGCCGCCGCGTCGATCCGGCACGCGTCGCCTATTGGGAAACGGCGGCCTATCTGCGCTGGGCGGCGATTGCGGTGGAGCAGGGGCTTCGCCACAGCTCCGGCGCCGAGCGGTCGCTGGAACTGGCGCTAACCGGACGCATGCTGCCGGAAATCGAGATGGACATGCTGCGTCATCTGCGGTCCATCAGCGGTATGGTAGTCGGTGGCATGGCGTCGGGCAGCGTGGAAAAGGTGGCCTGATGCGCGCGAATCCCGATGCCCGCGGCCTGCTGGAGATTGCCGCCACCACCTTTCGTGCCGACGTTCTTCCGCATGTGGCGCCGGAAGCCCGCTTCGCCGCCCTGATGGTCGCCAATGCCTTGGAGATCGCCGAGCGTGAATTGAAGGGACTGGATGCCGCCGGCCATTCGATGCTCGGCGCACTTTCCTTGCTCTATGGCGAGGATGCCGACGACGGGTTGTCCGGCGAGGATCTTCGCAAGCGGGTGGAGGCCTTGCAGCACCGCCTGTGCATCGAGATTGCCGCCGGCGATTTCGACACCGAAGGGCAGGACGTGCTGATGGATTCGCTGGATGCCATCGTCAAGGCCCGGCTGGGGATCTCGAACCCGAAAGCGCTGGGGTAGGCAGGCTGAGGGCGGGGGGTATGATAGGTAGCCCGGCGCCCTGATCAGCCCCTGAGCGCCTTCCGTCCGCGCTTAACCTCATACATGGCGGCATCGGCCTTTCGCAGCGCGGCGTCGACGTTGACAGCACGCGGATCGGCGGCGGTGGGGCCAAAGCTCGCTCCGGAATAATGCAACGTGATTCCTCGAAGCCGGTAATTGCCGATCAGCAGCGGTGCCAGACGGTTGCACATCGCCCGAGCTGCCGCTTGGCTTTCGGCCTCCCCGGCAGGACCCAGGCCGGTGATGATGAATTCGTCGCCACCGAAGCGCCCAAGGATGTCGCCTGTCCGGAGACCGGTGGACAAGCGTTTGCCGACCTCAATGAGAAACGCGTCGCCGACCTCGTGGCCGTGACGGTCGTTGATCGCCTTGAAGCCATCCAGATCGACGAAGGCGATCAGAACCGTTTGCCCCGTCGCCTCGGCGTCGGCGAACAGGCGATCCATCTCCTTCAGAAGGAAGCGGCGGTTGGGCAATCCGGTCAGCACGTCGGTGAAGGAGTGTGCCTCCAGCGCGCTGTTGACCGATTGCAGGCTCTTCAGAAGCTGCTCCCGCTCGACATGCAGACCGATGAGCGAGGAGAAGAGGCGGAGAACCTGCTCCCCTTTCGGGGTCAGCGGCTTGCGTTCTGAACCGGCCGCGCACAGCGTTCCGAAGAGAGTGCCGTCATTCAGTCTGACCGGGGTACTGACATAGGTCTGGATGCCGAGCGTTTTGGCGGCATCGCAGTCGCCCCACAGGGTCGGCACATCGTCGGTATAGAATTTCCCCTCATCCAATGCGCGCTTGCAGAGGGTGCCTTCCCAGGGAACGGCGAGCCCTTCGGGAATCCTCATCGTTTTGGTGTTGTAGGAGAACAGAACCTTCTGTACGCCCAAATCCGGATCGACGCAGGTCAGATAGGTCGCCTCCAGTTCCGTCACCGCCTCCAGCAGGCTCAGCAGGGGACGTGTGAGGTCCTCGACTGAGCGGGCGGAAGAGAGTGTTTCCGAAATATCGGAGAAGAACTTATCTGACATGAAAGGTTCCGCCGGATACACGTAAAGATCGTCGGTCGAGGCATTGACGCGGTGTCTAGTGGAGTTGATCTTCAGTCGAGTTGACCGGACCTGCTCCGCAAGGCGCATCAGCTTCATTCTCCAAATAGGTCCAAATAGGATAGTGCCATAACCTATTGCGATGCTCAAGATAGAGGTGCCAAGCGAATGTTTCATCGATCTCTGGATGATTTTCTTGGCCCAATACTCCCGTATCCGGTTGTGACGGGGACGCGCTCGGCAAGCGGAAGCCCGGTACCGGTGATGTTTCCTATTGTGAATAGCGCTCAGCCCACGCTCGACAGACGGGGGCGTTGCGGCCATATAATCGGTTCCCGTTCCGTACCCCTCCTCTGATCGGATCGCCGCCCCATGGCAAGCCCTGTCCTGTCCGCCATTCCTGCGAGGCCGCTCGCGAAGCTGGAAGCCGGAAAACAGTTCGTCATCTCGTCGGAGTTCACGCCTTCGGGCGACCAGCCGAATGCGATCGCGGAACTGACCGCCGGCCTGCGCCAGGGTGAGAAGGATCAGGTGCTGCTGGGCGTCACCGGGTCGGGCAAGACCTTCACGATGGCACACGTCATCCAGACGGTGCAGCGGCCGACGTTGATCCTGGCGCCCAACAAGACCCTGGCGGCACAGCTGTATGGCGAGATGAAGTCGTTCTTCCCGAACAACGCGGTGGAATACTTCGTCTCCTACTACGACTATTACCAGCCGGAGGCCTACGTTCCGCGTACCGACACCTACATCGAGAAGGAATCCTCGATCAACGAGCAGATCGATCGTATGCGCCACTCGGCGACGCGGGCTCTGCTGGAGCGTGACGACGTCATCATCGTGGCGTCGGTGTCCTGCATCTACGGCATTGGTTCGGTCGAGACCTATTCGGAGATGACCGTCGATCTGCGCAAGGGCGAAGTGATCGCCCAACCGGAGCTTCTGCGCAAGCTGACGGAGCTTCAATACAAGCGCAACGACGCCGCCTTCGGCCGCGGTCTGTTCCGCGTGCGCGGCGATACGGTGGAACTGTTTCCGGCCCACATGGAAGACCGGGCGTGGCGCATCTCGCTGTTCGGCGACGAGATCGAGGGCATTCATGAGATCGATCCGCTGACCGGGGAGAAGCTGGCGGCGCTGGAGGCGGTGCGCGTCTATCCGAACAGCCACTATGTGACGCCAAAGCCGACGCTGAATCAGGCGATCAGCCAGATCAAGAAGGATCTGAAGGACCGGTTGGAGGAGTTCGCCGCCGAGGGCAAGCTGCTGGAGGCACAACGGCTGGAACAGCGCACCACCTTCGACATCGAGATGATGGCGGCCACCGGCTCCTGCGCCGGCATCGAGAATTACTCCCGCTATCTGACCGGCCGCGCGCCGGGCGAACCGCCGCCGACCCTGTTCGAGTACCTGCCGGGTGACGCGCTGCTGATTGTCGACGAAAGCCACGTCATGGTGCCGCAGATCGGCGGTATGTACCGCGGCGACCTGATGCGGAAGTCAACGCTGTCCGACTATGGCTTCCGCCTGCCCAGCGCCAAGGACAACCGCCCGCTGAAGTTCGAGGAGTGGGAGGGCATGCGGCCGCAGACGGTCTTCGTATCCGCCACCCCCGGCCCATGGGAAATGGAGCGCACCGGCGGCGTCTTCACCGAACAGCTGGTCCGCCCGACCGGCCTGATCGATCCGCCGGTGATCATCCGCCCGACCGAGACCCAGGTCGACGACCTGATCGGCGAGTGCAAGGAGGTGGTCGCCAAGGGCTATCGGGTGCTGGTCACCACCCTGACCAAGAAGATGGCGGAGGCGCTGACCGAATACATGCACGAGGCGGGCCTGCGCGTGCGCTACATCCACTCCGACGTGGAGACGCTGGAGCGCATCGAGATCATCCGCGACCTGCGGCTCGGCGCCTACGACGTGCTGGTCGGCATCAACCTGCTGCGCGAGGGTTTGGACATCCCGGAATGCGCTCTGGTGGCGATCCTGGACGCCGACAAGGAAGGCTATCTGCGCAGCAAAACCTCGCTGATCCAGACCATCGGCCGTGCGGCGCGCAACGTCGACGGACGGGCGATCCTCTACGCCGACAAGATCACCGACAGCATGAAATACGCCATCGATGAGACGGCCCGCCGCCGTGAAAAGCAGATGGCCTATAATCTGGAACACGGCATCACGCCGGAGTCGGTAAAGAAGGCGATCGGCGACATCCTGGAAAGCGTGTTCGAGCGTGGCGACCACGTGACGGTGAAGACGGGCCTGAACGCCAATGAGCTGGTCGGGCATAACCTGAAGAGTGTCATCGCCGATCTGGAAAAGCGCATGCGCGCCGCCGCCGCCGATCTGGAATTCGAGGAGGCCGCCCGCCTGCGCGACGAACTTCGCCGGCTGGAGGCGATGGATCTGGGGCTGGAAACTCCCGGCAGCATCGGCATCAGCAGCGCCCGCCAGGGGCGCGGCATCCCTGAAGGGGCGCCGAAGAAGCAGGGCCGTCGCCGCCGCGGTCCCTGACCTGCGCCCCTTGTCGTCGTCAGGTTGCATCACCATACTTCCGCTTCCCGTAGCGTGACGCGGGATTGCAAAAAGGGGTGTGGGGTGTTTTTTCGTCGTGTCGTGATGGTGCCGCTGATCGCGCTGGCGCTGTGGGGCGTCGGTGGCGGATCGGCATCCATCGCCAAGACGGCGGACGCCCAATCCGCGGCGAAACCGAAGGCGGTGGCGGAACTCCCGCCACCCTCGCCGAAGATCAAACCCGGTGCCAAATCCGGTGATTGTGAACTGGCCGAGCAGGGCGATGCCGATGCCGCCTTCCGGCTGGCCCGTCGCTATCTGTTCGGCAAGGGTGTTCGCAAGGACCGGCGGCTCGGCACCGCCTGGCTGCGCGCGGCCGCGTCGCGTGGGCATCCGGAGGCGCGGCGGCTGGTCAATTACGTTCCCGGCCGCATGGGGCGCATCCGTCCCTGGTGCCGTCCCGGCGGCGGTCCGGTGCGCGAAGTCGGGCCACCGCCGTCCGAGGTGGTGGCGTTGGTCAATTCCATCGCGCCGAAATACGGCCTCGATCCGGCGTTGGTGCTGGCTGTGATCCAGGCGGAAAGCGCCTTCCGCACCGACGCGGTCTCGCCAAAGGATGCCGCCGGCCTGATGCAGTTGATCCCTGACACGGCCGACCGCTTCAGCGTCGGCGATGTCTTTGATCCCAAGCAGAACATTACCGGCGGGGTGAAGTATCTGCGTTGGCTTCTGGCCTATTTCCAGGGTGACGTGACCTTGGCGCTGGCCGGCTACAATGCCGGGGAGGGGGCGGTCGACCGCTACAAGGGCGTGCCGCCCTATGACGAGACGCGCAACTACGTCCGCATCATCCGCCGCATCTATGACAACACCCGCCATCCCTTCGATGCGTCGGTGACGGAGCCGTCATCGGCGATGCCGGCCATTCGTGCTGCGGTGGAAGGTGCTGTCGAGGCGGAGTTGCCTCGCGCCGGCAAATCGCCGAAAAAGGGATAGTCTGATCCAGCCTCAACAGGAGTGCCCGCCCGTGCCGATGTCCGAACGCAGCGTCCTCGGCCTCAGCGCCGCCGGGTTCCACAAGATTGCCTATACCCAGTGGGGACGGGACGATGCCGCACGGACGGCGGTCTGCGTGCATGGACTGACGCGCAATGGCCGTGATTTCGACCGGCTGGCTTTGGGGCTGGCAGATCGCTGGCGCGTCGCCTGCCCGGACGTCGTCGGGCGCGGGCGCAGCGACTGGCTTCCGGTGCCGGCGCTCTACGGCTATCCGCAATATTGTTCCGACATGGTGGCGCTGATCGCCCGCATGGGGGTGGATGCGGTGGACTGGGTCGGCACCTCGATGGGCGGACTGATCGGCATGACGCTGGCGGCGCAGGCCAACAGTCCGATCCGCCGCATGGTCATCAACGATGTCGGCCCCTTCATCGCCCAGGCCGGCCTGCAGCGGATCGCCGATTATGTCGGGAAGGACCCGGTGTTCGAGGATCTGCCGGCGCTGGAATCCTACCTGCGCTTCGTCCTGATGGGATTCGGCACGATCAGCGACGAATGCTGGCGCCATATGGCGGAGCACAGTGCGCGGCCGCTGCCCGATGGTCGCTTCCGACTGGCTTACGATCCGGCAATCGGCGATGCCTTCAAGACCGCGCCGATCGGTGATGTCGATCTGTGGGCGCTGTGGGACCGTGTGCACTGCCCGGTGCTGGTGCTGCGCGGCGCGGATTCCGATCTTCTCAGTGCCGAGACGGCGGCACGGATGGCGGAACGGGGACCGGGGGCGGCCGGTTTGGTGCGGGTGGTGGAAATCCCCAACATCGGCCACGCCCCGTCGCTGATGACGGACGAACAGATCTCCATCGTCCGCAGCTTCCTGGCTGAGGGCTGACCGTCCTCCGAAGGGGGCGGATCAGTTCACCCGGCGCAGCACCGTGTCCAGCCGGCCATGGCCGTCCTTGTCCAGCCAACTGGCGGCGACACGGCCATCCGGGCGCAGACGGTAGCGCAGGATGTTGCGGCCCTTCTCGTCAAAGACGAGCTCACCACTCTCGATCCGGCCCTTGCGGCGGACCCGTTCGGCGGGCTGGTCGGCTTCCATGCCGGCACCCAGCACATAATCGGCGTAGACGGCGTCACCTTCCGCCTTCTCCACCGACAGGGCGACCTCGCGCCCGTTGATGTAGCTGCCGTACCACATGCCCATATAAGGGCGCAGCGCGGTGGTGGCGTCGTTGCCCTTGGCGGAGCCCGAGGCGTTGCCGGGCAGGGCAGCCTGAAGCATCTCCGCACTCGGGCTGCGGCCCCAGGATTCGTCGCAGGGTGGGTCGTTTGGTGTCGGCGGTTCCTCGGCGAAGCGGACGATGCAGGCGCCGAAGCGGCGGACGAACAGCCCTGTGTTGGCGGCGCCATGGCCGGTCAGCAGCGACGGCTGGTCAACGATCAGGCTGCCGAGCCCGCGCTGGCTCAGGATGCTGCGGGCCGGTTCGGCGCGCCCGCCCGGATCAAAGTCGTCGCCATGAAAGAAGAACATCATCACCCGGGCCCGGCGCACCTCGCGCAGGATCGGCCAGAGCTGCGCGGCGTTCTCGCGGTAGCTGTCGAAGGCTTCGGTGAAGTTGCCGAAGGCGGCCGGCGCGGTGGCGACGACGGCGTCGATGGCATTGGTCTGGCCGGCGGCGATCAGGGAGATGAAGGCGCCGAAGGACTGACCGGTCAGGGCGACCCGGCGATAGCCCTTGGCCTTCAGCGTCTCCGAATAGCCGGCCAGCGCGCGGGAGCTGTTGGGCAGAGTGTCGCTGACCCGCATGCGGTCCAGCCGGTAGACGTCCCAGCCTGCGTCGCGCAGGGCCTTCATGTAGAGCGGGGTGGGGGCCTCTGAATCTTCGGAGTCCACCGAGCGGCCATGGCTCCACACCACGGCACCGCGCGCCTTGGCCGGGCCGGCCAGCGATGCCTCGCCATAGGCGGACTTCAGAACGATCTGTGCCGTTGCCGGGTGGGCGACCGTCAGGCCCCCGGCAACAGCCAGTCCGATCGTCGCGACCAGTCCGAGAACCATCCCCCGAATCGTCCGCCCCATGCCCAGCGATCCCCCCTGTACTGCGAGTCGCTTCAGGATTGCCGCGGTTCGTTAACGCGACCTTTCCACGATTTTCAGTGTCACGATCGACCGTTTTTTGTCACAAGCGCAGGCGCAAATAAGAATGACTCGCAATTAGGAGCGATAGGCGCTACGATGTCTCTGCAACCGGATGAAGGAGCATCGGCATGTGCGGGACGGTGGAAGAGGGGCGGCCCTCGCCCTGGACGGTGGCGGATCTGACAACCGCCGAACGGGCGCTGCTGACCGGCGTGCGTCAGTGGTTTCGCGCCGGCACTGCCGGGGCGATGGCGTCGATGCGCATCGGGCTGAATGTGGCGGGGGTGCCGAACACCGCGTTGCTGCCGCTGTTCGCTCTGCTCGGTACCTTCGCGGTGGCCGGAGCCCGCCGGCCGGAGATCCGATGCCCAGCCTGCAACCGGATCAGTGCCGATGAGGCCGCCTTGCTTGATTCCTTGGCCGCCGTGCAGGGTGGCGATGCGGAGGTGGCAGCGCAACTGTTCGACCGCTGGCTTCCGCCGGTGGCGCTGTGCATGGCGACCGATGCCATGGGCGAATTGGGCGGGATCCTGGATGGTGCCCGTATCTTCCTGCCGCGTCGCCGGGCGGCGCGACTGGTTTCTCCCGCAAGCGGTGTGGCCATGGTCGATGTGGCAATGGCGGCGGAATAAGGATCAGTCGGTGGCGAGATTCATCCGGCTGGTGGTGTTTGACGCCGTGCCGGTGGCGTCGTTGTCTTTGGACAGTCGCTTGTGCAGAAGCCACTGGTCGATGGCGACGCGGACCAGCCGGCCTTCCGGCGTGTGGTAGAGAAATTGCCCGCGCTCCCGTCCGCAATGCTGGTAACCCAGCCGTTCATAGAAGGGCAGGACGCCGGCATTGTCGCGGTCAACGCCCAGTTCAGCGTAAGGAACACCGCGCTGGATCACCACCCGCTCGGCTGCCCGGAGCAGCCGGGCGCCGATGCCGAGCCCGCGAAAGGGCTGGAACACCCGCAAGGCCCATAGGGTGGCGCGGCCGCTTGGCCGCTTGCGCAGAAAATCGATGCAGATCTGCCCGACTGGGAAGCCATTCGCGTCGGCCAGCAGCATGGCGCCGTCCCCCCGTTCCTGGAGGCGGAAGGCGCCGGCAATGATCTCGCGATGAGGGGTGTGCAGGCCGTACCATTCCAGCGTCGTCAGATCCTCCTGTCGTGCCTGACGAACGGTCAGCGGCAGCGCGAGCGTCGCGCAATCACCATTTTCGCCATAGCCGCCTTCTGCCGCTTCCGAGCCGGAGCGGTCGTTTGTGGGCGTGCCATAAATGTCGGCGCGGCGCCGCGCTGTTGCCATGATGCCGATGCCTCGCAGGTTCTTTCCCGCAACATGCCGCCGATCGGGGGACGGCCTCCATTGACAACCCTACACGGTATGCGGACGTTCCCACGTGGCGCGGTCGGGATAAGGCTTTCGGCCAGGTGGTCCTGTCTCGTTCTCGGCATAAAATAAAATTTTACTATAAATAATATTATCTCGGAAGGCAGAGTGTTTGCATTGAAGATTCACTCGAAGATGAAGTTTTCCATGAAATCTGCGCTTGGTTTAGTGGCAGATGTCTTGTTGACGTCTGGGAATGGTCTTTGCTAAGTCTCCCCGAAGAGATCACGTGGCTATCTTTGGAAAGAATAAGATAAATTTCCCTAAAATGCACTATACGGGGCGGGGTGAAATCATGATGAGAATCGTCAATCTGGGACGTACTGGGCTTTTCGTGGCGATGCGCGGCGGTGTCCTGGCCAGTCTCGGTGGCCGCAGCCATTGGCGTAGCGCCGATGATGTTCGCCTTGCGGCTCAGGCGGAAAATATCCCGATCTGTGATCTGGTGGTGCGCACGCTGCCATAATCGGTCGCATCACGGCAGATCCTGAATCGGAAAGGGCGCGTTCCAGGGAGCGCGCCCTTTCCGATTCAGGATGATGCTGGGCGGATCAGCCGGCGCGGACGCGGGCCAGGAAGCGTTCGACTTCGGCTTTCAGGGTACCGGACTGGCGCGACAACTCGTTGGTCGCCTCCAGAACCTGCCGCGCCTCTTCGCCAGCATTGGCGGCCGATGCATTCACCGCGGTGATGGTCTCGCTCACCTCGCGGGTGCCGATCGAGGCTTGCTGCACATTGCGGGCGATCTCCGTCGTGGCGGCACCTTGCTCTTCCATGGCGGTGGCGATCGAGGTGGAAATCTCGTTGATACGGGCAATGGTGCCGGAGATGGAGCGGATGGCCCCGACAGCCTCCTGGGTCGCCCCCTGGACGGCGCCGATCTGCGAATTGATCTCTTCCGTCGCCTTAGCGGTCTGATTGGCGAGGCTCTTCACCTCGCTGGCGACGACGGCGAAGCCCTTGCCCGCTTCGCCGGCCCGCGCCGCTTCGATTGTGGCGTTCAGCGCCAGCAGGTTGGTCTGGCTTGCGATGTCGTGGATCAATTTCACCACCTGTCCGATGCGGCTGGCCGCATCGGCGAGACCCTGAACGGTGGCGTTGGTCCGCTCCGCTTCCGTCATCGCGGCGTTGGCGATCGACGCCGACTGGGTCACCTGCTGACTGATCTCTCCGATGGAGGCAGTCAGTTCTTCCGCCGCCGCGGCAACGGTCTGGATGTTGACCGATGCCTCTTCCGCAGCGGCGGCGACCTGGGTCGATTGTTCGCTGGTGACTTCCGCCGTGCGGCTCATCGCCTGGGCGGTTCCCTGAAGCTGCTCGGCGGCGCTCGCCACCGCCTGCACCACGCCCTTGACCTCGCGCTCGAAGCTGTCGGCGGTGCTGCCCAGTTCCCGTGCGATGATCGCGGCGGTGTTCAAGTCGATATAGACGGAGGTGGCGAGGTCCATATCCAGAAACACCGCCTTGTTGATGGCCTGGAGAAGCTGCGACAGCTTTTCCGGCTTCTTGCGGTGGACCTGGGTTGCCAAGTCGATCAGCTTGTTCAGGGTGAAGCAGTAGGCGCCGGTGTACCAGCGCGGCTCAAGCCCGATGCGCTGGTGAGTCTGGCCGATCTTCAGGACTTGATTAACATAGGCCTCGTCGAAGGTGCCGGTGAAGACGTTGCGCAGCCAATGCTGCTTCTGCAGGTCGCGGGCGCGGCCGGTCACCGCCGGGTTGGCCAACATTGGCGCCACCTGAGGCACCGTGCGCAGGTAGCCGTAGAACTCCTCCAGAATCTGATCGATCCGCTGCGCCAGATAGGGTTGGAACTCCCGCAATGTTGCCTTCGTCGCCTCGTCAATGCGCAGGAAGGTGATGCGGTCGATGATCGATTGCGTCTGGGCAGCGTGCGACATGGAGCCCCTCTCCCATTTGAACTATAACGAGCGTACTAAGTATTGGCGAAAATGCAATATTTCCTGCGGGCCGCACATCATGCGCAGGCATCTGTATCTTTGCATCGGTCACTTTGTCGCACGGCATAAAAAATCAGCAATAAAAAGAACAGTTTGCAAGTCGTATGGAGTGAATACCGCACAGTCCGGGAAACAAAAGGCCGGCGGAGCCATGGGCGCCGCCGGCATTGAGGTGACAGGTCTGGAGGCAACAGACGGGCAAACGGCCCGTGGGAACAATGCGGGGCACGGCCAAGCCGGTCCCGCACAGGTCCCGCCGGCTGCCATGGCCGCCAGCGGGAGAACAGGGTGGATCAGGCCACCATTGGTGTCACCGGGCGGCGCAGGGCCTGCGCGGCGCTCAGAACCGCCTTCTGGAGCTTTTCGAAGGCCCGAACCTCGATTTGGCGTACCCGTTCGCGCGACACCGAGAATTGCTGGCTCAGCGCTTCCAGGGTCGAAGGGTCGTCCTTCAAGCGGCGTTCGAACAGGATGCGGCGTTCACGGGCGTCCAGCCGGTCCAGCGCCTGCCCGACCAACCGGCGGCGCAGCGCAAGTTCGTCGGCCTCGGCAAGCATGGTGTCCTGGGTTGGCCGGTCGTCGGCCAACAGCTCCAGCCAGTTGGTTTCGCCATCGGTCGAAAGCGTTGCGTCGAGCGAGCTGTCGTTGGCGGCGAGGCGGCGGTTCATTTCGACCACCTCTGTCTCGGGCACGTCCAGCTCGGCGGCGATGGTCGCTACCGTCTCCGGCGACAGGTCGCCCTGTTCCAGTTCGGCCATCTGGCTTTTCAGGCGGCGCAGGTTGAAGAACAGCTTCTTCTGGGCGGCGGTCGTGCCCATCTTAACGAGCGACCAGCTGTGCAGGATGTATTCCTGGATCGCGGCGCGGATCCACCAGGTGGCGTAAGTGGCGAAACGGAAGCCGCGCTGCGGATCGAATTTCTGGGCGGCCTGCATCAGGCCGACATTGCCTTCGGCGACGAGATCGACCAGCGGCAGGCCATAGCCGCCGAAGCCACGGGCGATCTTGATCACGAGACGGAGATGGCTGCCCACGAGCTGTTCCAGGGCCTGCGGGTTCCCGCGTTCCCGCCAGGCGATGGCGAGATCCCGCTCGACATCCGGCGCGAGGATGGGGAAGCGCTTGGACTCCTCAATGTAGCGGGTCAGGCTGGCGTTTTCACCGGTCAGCAGTTTCTTCAGCACGTGATTGCCTCCTCTCCAACGCTTCCCGGGCAGCCTCATTTCAAAGGCCGGCCCGGTCGGGGCCCATGGCGGGGATCGCCCTAGAGGCGATGATCCATTGGCGGACGCAGGAATATCGTCCGTCTCTTCGGCTCTGGCTGGTCTTGGTTTGTAATGGGTTTGTAATTGGGTTGGTATTTCGCCTGGCGCCTTAAGGAACTGCGTCCTTATGACAATGCTAATGTGGCCGCAGAAATGCGACGGATCAACCCTGTAAAGGGCGTGTTCCGGGTGTTTTTCGGCGTATACCCAGGCTCTTCTTCCACCCGCACCGGCAGTCCGGAGGAGGAGGCATTCCTATGACCCCTGACCTTCGGCCGGGTGACTTCCGGGCGAGCGGTTCTTCCCCAATCGGTCGGCCGTGATTCCGACCGGCCGACATCGCTATGCCGCATCCGCGAAACCGATCGGAGGCAGCCAAGTCCCCGGTCGACCGGGATAGCGGGAGGCGACTATGCCTCTGCGACGAGGAAGGTGATAGGACCGCCCGTGGTCCCTCAACCATACCGGAACCCTAGATGGGAAGGCCGAGCCGCTTCACCACTCGAACATTGGTCATAGGACGTTGAGGGGGGCCAGGGTACCCCGGGCGGAGTGCGGTGGATTGCGACGGCGAGCCGAGATGCGGATGTCGGATAAAGAAAAAGGCGCGTCCCAAAGGACGCGCCTTGTCGATCAGCGAAGCGAAGGCTCTCACTCGGCCGCCGCACGCTTGCGGCCAAGCCCGAGCTTGGTCGCCATTTCAGAACGCGCCTTGGCGTAATTCGGGGCAACCATCGGGTATTCCGGCGGCAGGCCCCACTTGGCGCGGTATTCGTCCGGCGTCATGTCGTAGACGGTCTTCAGATGCCGCTTCAGCATCTTCAGCTTCTTCCCGTCCTCCAGGCAGACGATGTATTCCGGCGTGACCGACTTCTTGATCGCGACGGCCGGAACCAGTTCGGCCTTGGCCGGGGCCGGCTTCTCATCGCCCAGGCTGCGGAAGGCGACCTGGACGCTGTTGATCAGCGTGGGCAGATCCTGGACAGGCACCGAGTTGTTGCCGACATAGGCGGCAACGACCTTGGCGGTCAGAGACTGCAGTTCGGTTTGATCGATGGTCATGGCTGCGCTCCCCGTAGGACGTGGTTACGGGCTGCTCAGCCGTTCACCAGATCGCGCAGCTGCTTGGCCGGCTTGAACTTCGGAGCCTTGGAGGCGGCGATCGCCACCACTTCGCCGGTGCGCGGGTTGCGGCCTTCACGGGCGGCGCGCTCGGCCACCTCGAAGATGCCGAAACCGGCCAGGCGCACATCTTCGCCGCGGCCCAGCGCGCCGGAGATGCCCTCGAACACAGCCTGAACGACCTTGGCCGCGTCGGCCTTCTTGATGCCGGCGTTGGTGGCGACGGTTTCGATCAGCTCGGCCTGGTTCATGCAAAACTCCATTTGTTCGGTTTGGTTTCGGTTTTTCGGAGTTATTGGCAGAACGGCACCATCCGCACAAGAGCGAACACAGATTGGGCAACCGATGGTGTTTTTCTTGCGCGTCATTCGTTCGCCATCTGTGGCGTCGCTGCATCAAGTGCCGAGTCCCGATGGCATTTCGTTTGGAATCACCGCAGTTTTCCAGGGCTTCGGCATCCCGGTGGCGCTGTTGCACCTGCGACTCGCAAAGGCCAGCGATAGGGGCAAACCGACTTTTTTGCTTCCGCAGAAGCATGCGCTGTTTGTCCCGATCTTGACCCCGGCCTGGGCGACACCATCTGGCAGGAAGTTCGGGTCCGGGCCCCTCTGACGATCGAGGCGTCGGTCGTGATGTCGGAACCGCTTGATCTCTCCGCTAACGCAGCGTCATCAAGTGGGTTTTGCGATGGATGTTTTGCTTTCTATGGTTTTCCTCGAATTTTTGGGAAAACCTGTCTGGATTTGGTTGATCTTTGTCAGCATCGTGCTGACTCTTCTGGTGCTCGATCTGGGTGTTCTCAACCGCAAGGACCATGTCATCGGCGTCGGCGAAAGCCTGAAACTCTCGGCCTTCTACATCGCGGTCGCTCTGCTGTTCGGCGGTTGGGTCTGGTGGTCGATGGGCGGGGAAGCCAGCTTGCAGTATTACACGGGCTTCTTCGTCGAAAAGAGCTTGTCACTTGACAATGTCTTCGTCATATCGCTGATTTTCAGCTATTTCGCCGTGCCGCGTGAATTGCAGCACCGGGTGTTGTTCTGGGGCATCCTGGGCGTCATCGTTCTGCGCGGCCTGATGATCGGCGCCGGCGCGGCGCTGGTTTCCGAGTTTCACTGGATCCTCTACGTCTTTGGTGCCTTCCTGCTGCTGACCGGCATCAAGATGCTGTTCGCCAAGGATGAGGAGACCAACATCGGCGACAATGCGGCGTTGCGGTTCCTGAAGCGCCATATCCGGGTCACCGACCGGTTCCATGGCCATCACTTCATCGTCAAGCAGCCGGTGGGCGACAGCGGCGTCATGCGCTGGACGGCCACGCCGCTGCTGCTGGCGCTGATCATGGTGGAACTGGCTGATCTGGTGTTCGCTGTCGACAGCGTGCCGGCGATCTTTGCCATCACCACCGACCCGTATCTCGTCTACACCAGCAACATCTTTGCCATCCTGGGCCTGCGTGCGCTGTATTTCGCCCTGGCGGCGATGGTTCATCGCTTCCGTTATCTGAAGTACGCCCTGGCCCTGGTTCTGGTGTTCATCGGCGGCAAGATCTTCTACACGCAGGTCTTCGGCAAGCCCGATCCCCTGATCGCGCTGGGCGTCACCTTCGCCCTGATCGGCGGCGGCGTGCTGGTCTCGCTGTGGAAGACCAGCCGGGAGACCAAGACGGCGGCTGCCGAGTGAACAGGTTTTTTGAGAGGGAGGGGGCGGCAAAGGGTGCCGCCCCTTTTCCGTTTCAGAAACCCAGCGTCGCCAGTTCAGCGATGCTTTGCCCGGCACTGCGGTGGAGGATGAAGCGGCCGCCAGCCGCTTCCCACGGATCGCGGGCCTTCTCGCGGTCGTCGACCAGAATGGCGCCGGGTATGGCATAGCGTGCCTTGTCGCGTGCCATGCAGGTGATGACCGGCACGTCGGCCCCCAGCATGCGGGCAACCCAGCGTTTTTTCTGCTCCGGTGCCCAGCTGCCCAGCGGCAGACCGGTCAGGATGGTCGGGCGGTGTGGTGCGCAGAAGGCCCAAAGCTCCTGCGCGTCGTGCATGAACTCCAGCGTGCCGAAGAAATCGCTGTGGCGGGACAGTGCCCGCCACATCTCCTTCATTGGCAGCTGTTCCGGCCGCTTGCCGGTGACTGCAACGACGCCGCGGTCGAAATCGGCAAGCACGCCGTCAAGGTCGAGGAACAGCTTCGCCGGCACCTCAGGCTCCGCTCAGTTCCGTCCGCTCGCGGAACTCGTCGAGAGCCTGCGGGTTGGACAGCGCCTCCGTGTTCTTGATCGGCCGGCCGTGGACCGCATCGCGCACTGCCAGTTCTGTGATCTTGCCGGAGCGCGTGCGCGGGATGTCGGTGACCTGCACGATCTTCGCCGGGACATGGCGCGGGGAGCAGTTGTCCTTGATCCGCTTGCGGATCGTTCCCGCCAGAGCCTCGTCCAGTGTCATGCCCTCGCGCAGGACGACGAACAGCACGACGCGCACGTCGCCGTCCCATTCCTGGCCGATGCAGACCGCTTCCATGATTTCCGGCAGCTGTTCGACCTGGCGGTAGATCTCCGCAGTGCCGATGCGTACGCCGCCAGGGTTCAGCACCGCGTCGGAGCGGCCATAGATCACCCAGCCGCCATGTTCGGTCTGCTCGATGAAGTCGCCATGAACCCAGACGTTGGGGAAGCGGTCGAAATAGGCGGAGCGGTATTTCGAGCCGTCCGGATCGGCCCAGAAGCCGATCGGCATGCTGGGGAAGGGGCGGGTGCATACCAACTCGCCCTTCTCGCCGCGGACGGCGTGGGCGTTGTCGTCGAAGGCCTCCACCGCCATACCAAGGCCGCGCGTCTGGATCTCGCCCTTCCAAACCGGGGAGATCGGGTTGCCCAGCACGAAGCAGGACATGATGTCGGTGCCGCCGCTGATCGAGGCGAGGTGGACATCCTGCTTGATCGAACGATAGACGAACTCGAAATTCTCCGGCATCAGCGGCGAGCCGGTGGAGGTCAGGGTGCGGACGCTGGCGAGGGAATGGGTCTTCACCGGCTCCAACCCCGACTTCTCCAGCGACTGGATGAACTTGGCCGAGGTGCCGAATAGGGTCACCTGCTCCGCATCGGCGTAATCGAACAGGATGTGGCCGGTCGGCGCGAAAGGCGAACCGTCATAGAGCACCAGAGTGGTGCCGCTGGCGAGACCGGTCACAAGCCAGTTCCACATCATCCAGCCGCAGGTGGTGAAGTAGAACAGCCGGTCGCCGCGCTTCAGGTCGCAGTGCAGCCGGTGTTCCTTGACATGCTGGAGCAGCGTGCCGCCGGTGCCGTGGACGATGCATTTCGGCTTTCCGGTGGTGCCGGAGGAATAGAGGATGAACAGCGGATGGTCGAAGGCGACCCGCTCGAAGGTCGGCTCGGCCGCCGGGTAGGGCGCCATGAAGTCCTGGAAGCCGACGGCACCGGGAATGGCCGAAAGATTGGGCGCCTTGTCGACATAGGGCACGATGACGGTGGCGACGACGGTCGGCAGGTCCTTCAGAACCTCGGCCACCTTGGCGCGGACGTCGTGGCTCTTCCCGTTGTACCAGTAGGCGTCGGGAGCGAAGACCACTTTCGGCTCGATCTGGCCGAAGCGGTCGGTGATGCCCTGGATGCCGAAATCGGGCGAGCAGGAGGACCACACCGCGCCAAGGCTGGTGGTGGCGATCATCGCCGCCAGTGTTTCCGGCATGTTCGGCATGATGGCGGCAACGCGGTCGCCCTTGCCGACGCCCTTGGCCTTCAACGCCTGCTGCAGGCGGGAGACGGTGGCCTTCAGTTCCGCCCCGCTCCAGCGGTACTTCACCTTGTCCTCGCCCCAGAAGACGACGGCGTTGTCGTTCAGCGCGCCGGCCAGCAGGTTTTCGGCATAGCTGAGGCGGGACTCCGGGAACCAGCGGGCACCCGGCATCTTCTCGCCGTCCAGCAGGTCGACGGCGCCGAGGTCTCCGGTCAGCCCAGCCCATTCCCACAGGAAACGCCAGAACCGCTCCTTCTCCGCGATCGACCAGTTGTAGAGCGCGTCGTAATCGTCCAGCCGCAGTCCGAAGCGCGCATTCGCCGCCTCGCGGAAGGCGGTCAGGTTGGCCTGCGCGATGCGTTCCTCACTCGGGCTCCACAGCGGAATGTCCATTCTCGGTTCCCTCAGCGTCTCGTTTTCCGCCGGCGCCAGCCGCCGGCTCTCCTGCCGGGTTGCTTGTTCGTGCCCCGGATTGCCGTGCAGCATAGCGCATGGCCGCACCGGTTGTCTTTGTCCTGGTGGGCGGAATCGGATGGGGCAGACTGGGGCAAGGGCAACGAAATCAAGATGATGCACAAGGAAATGGCGGGAAGTTTCCTCCCCGCCTCATCTTCGATCTGCCTTGTCGGTCCGCTCGCTCAAGCGGCCTTCTTCTTGCCCGATCCGATCTTCGGTTCCTCGCCCTTCAGCAGGCGGCGGATGTTCGCCTCGTGCCGGATGAAGACCAGCACGGCGATGAACAGGCAGAGGCCACCGACCAGGGGACCGCCGAAATACCAGCCGGTCAGCGGGCTGAGGCCGAGGGCGGTCAGGGCCGACAGCGAGGAGATGCGGAACAGTGCCGCCATGACGATCCAGGTCAGGCAGGCCAGCAGCCCGACTGGCCAGGACACCGCCAGCAGCACGCCCAGCGCCGTGGCCACACCCTTACCACCCTTGAAGCCCAGCCAGACCGGGAAGCTGTGGCCCAGCATGGCGCCGCCGGCGGCCAGCACCGCCGCTTCCGGCCCGGCCCACCACAGGGCCAGCAATGCAGCGATGGCGCCCTTGCCGCTGTCGAGCAGCAGGGTGGCGAGCGCCAGCGGCTTGTTGCCGGTGCGCAGGACGTTGGTGGCGCCGATGTTGCCGGAGCCGATCTGGCGGATGTCGCCCAGACCAGCCATCCGGGTCAGCACCAGTCCGAAAGGGATCGAGCCCAGCAGGTAGCCCAGCAGGGCGGCAAGCAGGAGAGTCAGCACCGGATCAACCCTCCGCCTGCCAGACGGTGCGGCCGTCGACAATGGTGCGCAGCGGCCGGCCCTGGACCGGGCGGTTCTCGAAGGGCGAGTTCTTCGACTTTGACTTGAAGCGGCTGACGTCGATCTGCCACGGCATGTCGGCGTCGAAGACGACCAGATCGGCAGGCCCGCCCTTGACGATCCGGCCGAGGGACAAGTCGAGGATTGCGGCCGGGTTGGCGGTGACGCAGGCCAGCGCCTTCAGGAGCGGCATCTTGCCCTTGTGCACCAGTTCCAGGGTCAGCGGGAACAGTGTCTCCAGCCCGATCACCCCGGGGGCGGCCTGGGCGAAGGGCAGGCGCTTCTGGTCCTGGTCCTGCGGCACATGGTCGGACGCTATGGCATCGATGGTGCCGTCAGCCAGCCCCTCGACGATTGCGCGACGGTCCATCTCGCCGCGCAGCGGCGGCGAAACCTTGGCATAGGTGCGGTAGTCGCCAACGTCGGTTTCGGTCAGGGCGAAGTAATGCGGGGCGGTGTCACAGGTCACCTTCAGCCCGCGCGCCTTGGCACGGCGGATCAGGTCGACGGACTCGCCGGTCGTGACGTGGGCGAAATGCAGGCGACCGCCGGTCAATTCGGCCAGCCGCAGGTCGCGCTCGATCATGATGATCTCGGCTTCGCGCGGGATGCCGACGAGGCCGAGGCGGGTGGCGATCTCGCCGGAGTTCATCATGCCGCCCGAGGCCAGAGACGGCTCTTCGGGATGCTGGACGATCAGCTTGCCGAAGGTCTTGGCGTAACTGAGAGCGCGGCGCATCGTCTTGGCGCTGGCGATCGCCTTGGTGCCGTCGGTGAAGGCGACCGCACCGGCCTGGCCCAGCAGGCCCATCTCGGTGATCTCGTTGCCCTCGGTGCCGCGGGTGGCGGACCCGTAGGCGAAGACCTTGACCAGCTTCACCTCGCGGGCGCGCCGCGCGATGAACTCCAGCCCGGCGACCTCGTCCAGCACCGGATCGGTGTTGGGCAGCAACGCCATGGCGGTGATGCCGCCGGCCGCCGCCGCGCGGGACGCGCTCTTGATCGTGTCCTTTTCCTCCTCGCCGGGTTCGCCGATCAGCACACGCATGTCGACGAGGCCGGGGGCGAGGCACTGGCCGGCGAGGTCGATGACCTCGGCGCCTTCGGGCGTGGAGTCGGTGAACAGGCCGGGACCGAAGTCGGCGATGGTCTCGCCATCGATCAGCAGGTCGCCGCGCTGGTCGAGGCCCGTCGCCGGATCAAGCAGGCGGGCGTTGCGGTAGACGGTACGCGCACTCATCAGACGGCTCCCGCAAGGTCGGACTGGCGGCGTTCACGGGTCAGCAGGTCGAGCACGGCCATGCGGACGGCCACGCCCAATTCCACCTGATCGAGGATCATCGAGCGCTTGAGGTCGTCGGCGACCTCGGAGTCGATCTCGACGCCCCGGTTCATCGGGCCGGGATGCATGATGACCGCGTCGGGCTTCGCCACCTCCAGCTTCTCGTAATCGAGGCCGTAGAAGTAGAAATACTCGCGGGTCGAGGGGACATACTGGCCGCTCATCCGCTCGGTCTGCAGGCGCAGCATCATCACCACGTCGGCATCGCGCAGGCCGGTCTTCATCGAATGATGGACCTCGACGCCCAGCCGTTCGATCTGCGACGGCAGCAGGGTCGGCGGCGCAACGCAGCGCACCCGGGCGCCCATCGCGTTCAACAGGTGGATGTTGGAGCGCGCGACGCGGCTGTGCAGGATGTCGCCGCAGATCGCCACAATCAGCCCATCCAGCCGGCCGAGGCGGCGGCGGATCGCCAGAGCGTCGAGCAGGGCCTGGGTCGGATGTTCATGATGGCCGTCGCCGGCGTTGATGACGGAGCAGTTGACCTTGTCGGCCAGCAGTTTGACGGCCCCCGAGTCGGCGTGGCGCACCACCAGCGCGTCGAGGTGCATGGCGTTCAGCGTCATCGCCGTGTCAATCAGGGTCTCGCCCTTCTTCACCGAACTGCTGTCGGTCGACATGTTGATGACGTCGGCCCCCAGCCGCTTTCCGGCCAGCTCGAAGCTGGTGCGGGTGCGGGTGGAGTTCTCGAAGAACAGGTTCACCTGCGTGCGGCCGTCCAACAGGTTGGACTTCTTCACGGGTCGGCGGTTCTGCTCGACGTAGCCATCGGCGAGGTCGAGAATCTGGGTGATCTCGCCGGCCCGCAGCCCCTCGATTCCGAGGAGATGGCGGTGCGGGAAGACCGTGTCGGGGGACGGGTTCGCGCTCATGGGCGCGGACTATAGGAGCGGTCCGTTACGCCCGCAAGCCGCTCTATACGGCAGTTTTCACACCGCTCCCGCCTCCTCGAACAACCAGTCGTGGAAGGCCTTCACCTTGGGCCTGGAAAAGTAATGCTGCGGCGCCACGACGTAATAGGCGAGGCTCCCCGGCAGCCGCACCTCGAACAGGCGAACCAGCCGTCCGGCGGCGATGTCGTCGGCCACCAGAACGCCGCGGGCCAGCGCGATGCCGTGGCCATTGATCGCCGCCTGAAGGGTGAAGGACGAATCGTCGAACCGCAGGCCGCGCTCGGTGTCCACCCCCTCGATGCCCGCCGCCCGGCACCACACCGCCCACGAGATGTTGTAGTCGTCGTGCAGCAGCGTGTGGTGGCGCAGATCCTCCGGGTTCACCAGCGGACGCTTGCCGGACAGCAGAGAGGGATGACCGACCGGGAAGATGTCCTCGGTCAACAGCCGCTCCACCCGCAGATCCGGCCACAGGCCGTTGCCGAAGCGGATCGCCAGATCGACGTCGTGGCGGGCGAAATCGACCACCTGCGCGGTGCTGTGCACCCGGACGTCCATCTCGGGATGGCGCTTCTGGAAACGGACCAGCCGGGGCACCAGCCATTTGGAAGCGAAGCTGGGCATGGTGGAGATGGTAAGCGTGCCGCTGCTGTCGGCGCGGATCAGCCGGTCGGTCGCCTGGGACAGCGTGTCCATCGCCTCGCGCACCGGCGGCAGATAGCTCTGCCCGGCCTCGGTCAGCGCCAGCGCCCGATTCATTCGGCGAAACAGCGGTAATCCGAGCCATTCCTCCAGCGCCTTGATCTGGTGGCTGACGGCGGCCTGCGTCACATGCAGCTCGTCGGCCGCCTTTGTGAAGGAAAGATGGCGGGCGGCGGCCTCGAAGGCACGCAGCGCGTTCAGCGGGGGCAGGCGGCGGGACATGACGGAGGAGGGATCCGTGGCTGGATTCGGATTAGCAAAGCTAATCGATTCTATGAGAAAGCGTCGTTTGTCGGCAAGCGCCCTCTGCCCCATTCTCAGTTCCACATGAGATCACGCACTGAACGGAGCGGCGAGGCGGAAGCCCCGCTCCCCATCCAGCGAAGGAAACCGGATCATGGCAAAGGGAACGCAGTCGCAGTTTTCCGCCGCAGAGCTGTTCGTCCGCAAGCCGGTGCAGACCGGCCCTGGTTTGGGCGAGCGCGTGGTATCGCTGTTCGACCGGCTCGCCACTTGGAACGAGCGCCGTCGTCAGCGCCGCGCGCTGGAGGCTTTGCCCGATCATCTGCTGTCGGATATCGGTATCTCCCGCGCTGACGCGGACTATGAGGCCGAAAAGCCGTTCTGGCGGGGGTGAGTGATGACCGACGCGAAGTCGGAAGGGGAGCGGATCTGGAGCGGCGGTTGCCTGTGCAGTGGCGTGCGCTATGCCATCGACACGCATCCGGAGCCAATCTCCTTCTGCCACTGTTCCCAGTGCAGGCGCCAGCACAGCCATGTCGGCGCCTACACTGGCCTGCCGCGGTCGGCGTTGCGTCTGCTGAACGATGAGACGCTGACCTGGTATGCCGCCTCAGACCGGGCCCGCCGCGGCTTCTGCAGACGTTGCGGTGCCGGGCTGTTCTGGGAGGCGCTGGACCAGTCCGATGCCGGGAATCGGCCGCGCATCACCGTGACCGCCGGCAGCCTGGACGATGCGTCGGGGTTGCGGGTCGACCGCCACATCTTCGTCGACCACAAGGGGGCCTATTACGACATCGGCGACGATGGCGTCGAGCGTCGGACCAGCATGGGGGAGGTGGTGGAATGACCGAACAGGACAGGGCACTTTCCGGAGGCTGTCTGTGCGGTGGTGTGCGCTTCCTGCTGGCCGAACGGCCGGACGGGGTGGTGACCTGCCATTGCAGCCAGTGCCGCCGCTTCCATGGCCATTTTGGCGCCTACATCACCGTTCCGCGCGATACCGTCACCTTCGATGCGGACACCACGTTGTCCTGGTACCGCTCATCGCATTTCGCGGAACGCGGCTTCTGCGGGCGATGCGGGTCGTCGCTGTTCTGGAAGGGCGACGGCAAGAGCGAGATCGAGATCGCCGCGGGCAGCCTGGATCAGCCGACGGGTCTGACGACCCTGTGCCATGGCTATGTGGCCGACAAGGCCGATTACTATGAGATTGCCGACGGGTTGGAGCAATTTCCCGGCTCGTCGGAGCAGGAGTAGCCGGGAACGGGCGGTTGATTGGGGTGTGCGATTCCGTCGCAGGTGCATTGCGGTGGCCGAGAGGGTGTTTTCATTTGACCCTGGGGGATCAGGGTGAGAATGATTTTCACAAGCAAAAGGCCCACCAGCCCCCGAGGTTTTCCGCGAATGCGCCGTGTCTCCCTGCTTTCCGCCGCCTGCGCCATCGCCCTCTCCGGCGCCGCTTTTCTCCAGGCGGCACCGGTTCGCGCCGACGATGTGATCACCATCGTCATCAAGGACCACAAGTTCGAGCCGGCCGAGGTCAAGGTGCCCGCCAACAAGCGGGTGACCCTGCTGGTCGACAACCAGGACGCCACGTCGGAAGAGTTTGAAAGCGGCGAGATGAAGGTCGAGAAGATCGTCGGCGGCCGCAAGCAGATCAAGGTCATGGTCGGTCCGCTGAAACCGGGGCGCTATCCCTTCTTCGGCGAATTCCACGAAGCGACGGCGCAGGGCGCCGTGATCGCCGAGTGACACCATCACAAGATCGCATGACGCAGTCTTGAGACGGACCGCCCTGTACCGGAGACGACCATGCTCGCCAGTCTGATCATCGTCTTTCGCGAGGTCCTCGAAGCGGGCCTCATCGTTGGCATCGTGCTGGCCGCCACCCAGGGGGTGGTTGGGCGCGGTCGCTGGATCGCGTTCGGCATCATCGGCGGTATCATCGGCTCCTGCGTCGTCGCCGCCTTCGCCGACGGCATCAGTTCGCTGTTCGCCGACACCGGACAGGAACTGTTCAACGCAACCGTCCTGCTGATCGCCGTCGCCATGCTGGCCTGGCACAATGCCTGGATGGCGCAGCATGGCCGCGAACTGGCGCGTGACATGAAGGCTGTCGGCCATGCGGTGCAGAGCGGCGAGAAGTCTCTCGCGGCGCTGGCCGTCGTCATCGGCGTTGCCGTTCTCCGCGAAGGGTCGGAGGTCGTGCTGTTCCTGACCGGTATCCTTGCATCGGAGGAAGGCGGCATCGCCACCGTGGCTGCCGGCGGCCTGGGCGGCATGGCGCTGGGCGCGCTGGTCTCCGTGCTGCTCTATGTCGGGCTTGTACAGATCCCGACGCGCCACCTGTTCGCCACCACCACCTGGCTGCTGACGCTGCTGGCGGCCGGCATGGCCGCCACCGCAGTCAATTTCCTGGCGCAGGGCGGCGTGCTGAACGTCGGCGGTGCGGTGCTGTGGGACAGTTCGGGCCTTCTGCGCGACAACAGCCTGATCGGACAGGCGCTGCATGTTCTCGTCGGCTATACCGACCGTCCGACCGAGGCGCAGCTGATCGCCTATGTCGGGGTGGTCGTCGGCATCCTGCTGCTGACCCGCTGGGCGGCCGGTAATCCGCCGTCGAACCGCTCGCGCGTTGCGTCGCCGGCCGAGTAATCAATAGCATCAAGGTGTATGGCCGGGCTGACGGTCAAGCGTCTGGCCTTACCCGTTGAAATCGCGTCATAGTGCCGCGGCGACAGTCGAGCGGTGGGGCATTATGGCGGAGCTTGTGACATTGGTTGTGCTGCTGGCGGCGATGGTGGTCGCCGTGCCGGTGGCGAAGAGGTTCGGGTTCGGCGCCCCGCTCGGCTATCTTGCCGCCGGGCTGGCGGTGGGGCCTGCGGGCCTTGGGCTTGTCACCAATGTGGGGGCGATCGCCCACGCCTCGGAACTCGGCGTCGTTATGCTGCTGTTCCTGATCGGGTTGGAGCTGAGGCCCGCCCGCCTGTGGGTCATGCGGAAATCGGTGCTGGGGTTGGGTGGTGCGCAGGTCGCCGTCACCGGTGCGGTGATCGCCGGGCTGTGCGGCCTGGGGCTGGGGCTGCCCTGGCCGACCTCGGTGGTGCTGGGCTTCGGCTTCGCGCTGTCCTCCACCGCCATGGCGCTGCCGATGATGGCGGAGCGCGGGCTGCTCGCCAACCAGTCGGGGCGCAACGCCTTTTCCATCCTCCTGTTCCAGGACTTAGCTATTATTCCGGCGGTGGCTCTGCTGCCGTTGCTGGGCAATGGCAGCGTTCCGCAGGCCGACGGCGCGTGGCTGGCCGTCGCCAAGGCGGTGGTGGCAGTGGTCCTGGTGCTGATCGGCGGGCGCTATCTGCTGCGCCCGATCTTCAATGCCGTCGACCGTGCCGGCGCACCGGAGATTTTCACCGCCACCACCTTGCTGGTCGTCATCGGCACCGCCGTGCTGATCCAGGAGGCTGGGCTGTCGATGTCGCTCGGCGCCTTCATGGCCGGCGTCCTGCTGTCGGATTCGGAGTACCGGCACGAGGTCCAGGCTGATATCGAGCCGTTCGAGGGGTTGCTTCTCGGTCTGTTCTTCGTCTCGGTCGGGATGGGGGCGGATGTGCCGACCCTGCTGGCGCATCCGATCCGTTTCCTTGGTCTCGCCGTGGCGCTGCTGCTGGTGAAGGGGCTGGTGATGCTGGTCCTGGCCCGCGTCGCCGGGGTGCCCTGGGCCGGAGCGACGCGCATGGCGACGGTGCTGAGCCAGGGCGGCGAGTTCGGCTTCGTGCTGTTCGGGCTGGCGGTTGGCGGTGGTGCGATGGCTGGCGAGCAGGCGTCGGCGGCGATGCTTGTCGTCACCCTGTCGATGCTGGCGACCCCCTTCCTGTTTGCGGCGGAGGAGCGCTGGTTCGCACCACGACTGATGGCCGGCAAGCCCAAGCGTCCCTTCGACACCCCGCCCGATGAGAACCCGCCAGTGATCATCTGCGGTTTCGGCCGGGTGGGGCAGGTGGTCGGCCGCGTGCTGCGCATGCGCGGCATCGCCTTCACCGCGTTGGAGAGCAGTGCGGCCCAGGTCGATTTCGTCCGCAAGTTCGGAAGCAAGGCCTATTACGGCGACCCGACCCGCGTCGAGCTTCTGCGTGCCGCCGGCGCGGACAAGGCCAAGGTGCTGGTGGTGGCGCTGGACGACATGGAGCAGTCGCTGCGGGTGGTGGAGATGGCGACCCGCCATTTCCCCAACCTGACCATCTTTGCCCGCGCCCGCAACCGACGCCATGTCCATCATCTGATGGACCGTGGCGTCACCCACATCGTGCGCGAGACCTTCGACAGCAGCATCCGCCTGACCGGCGACGTTCTGCGGCAGATGGGGCTGGCCGAAGGCGAGGTGGTAAGGACGCTTGACACCTTCCGCGCCCATGACGAGCGCACCCTGATCCGCCAGCACGCCGTCCACAATGACGAGACCAAGCTGATCCAAACCTCCCGCGATGCCGCCGCGGAGCTTCTGTCGCTGTTCGAGGCGGACCGGGAGGATGCCGTGCAGGGAGAGGCGGAGCCGAGAACCGCCAGGGCTTAACCGATCAGCAAACTGTCGTCGCTGATCTCCACCCCGCCGCGCTGCCTGGCGAACAGGGCGAGCAGATGCGGTACGTCCAGCCCGGCGCGCTCCTTGCCCGCCACATCTAGGACAACACGGCCCTCGTGCAGCATCAGCGTGCGGTCACCATAGTCCAGAGCCTGCCGCATCGAATGGGTGACCATCAGCGTGGTCAGCCCGTTGTCGCGGACGATGCGACGGGTCAGTTCCAGCACGAAATCGGCGGTGGCGGGGTCGAGGGCGGCGGTGTGCTCGTCCAGCAGCAGGATCTTGGAGCCTGCGAGCGTCGCCATCAGCAGGCTGACCGCCTGACGTTGTCCGCCGGACAGCAGGCCCATGCGGTCGTGCAGCCGGTTCTCCAGACCGAGACCCAGCGCCGCGATGTGATCGCGGAAACCCTTGCGGCGGTCGCCGCCCAGCGCCAGACCCAGACCGCGGCGGCGTCCACGGGCGGCGGCGAGCGCCATGTTCTCCTCGATGGTCAGAGCGGCGCAGCTGCCGGCCATCGGATCCTGGAAGACGCGGGCGACCAGGCCGGCGCGGCGCGGGGTGTCCCAGCGGGTGACGTCGGTACCATCGATGGAGATGCGCCCCTGCTCTGCCAGCACGTCGCCGGCCAGCGAGCCGAGGAAGGTCGACTTGCCGGCACCGTTGGAACCGATGACGGTAACGAACTCGCCTTCCGGAATGGTCAGGTCGACACCACGCAGGGCGTGCTTCTCCAGCGGCGTGCCGCGACCGAAGGTGACGTGGATGTCCTCGACGACGATCATCGGGCGGCTCTCGTGCTGCGGCTGGCCTTCGCCTTCAGGCGGGGCAGGATCAGGGCGACGGCGACCAGTACCGCGGTCACCAGATTGAGGTCGGAGGCCTGCAGACCGATGGCGTCGGCCGACAGCGCCAACTGCACAGCCAGCCGATAGAGGATCGATCCGGCGACACAGCCGACCAGCGCCAGAGCCAGCGCCCGGGCGGGCAGCACCGTCTCGCCGACAATCACGGCGGCAAGCCCGACGACGATGGTGCCGATCCCGGTGGTGACGTCGGCGAAGCCATTGGTCTGAGCGAACAGCGCGCCGGCCAAACCGGTCAGGCCGTTCGACAGGGCAATGCCGGCATAGACATGGGCATCGGTGTTGACGCCCTGCGCCCGCGCCATGCGGGCATTCACACCGGTCGCCCGCATCGCCAGCCCGAACTCGCTGGCCAGGAAGCGGGCGAGCAGCAGCACGACCACCGCGACGATGACACCGACCACCAGCGGGCGGACGATGTGGTCGGGGATGCCGAGGCCATAGAAGGGTGTCAGCACCGTATCCTGCATCAGCAGCGCGACGTTCGGCCGGCCCATGACCCGCAGGTTGACCGAGAACAGCGCGATCATCGTCAGGATGCTGGCGAGCAGATGCAGGATCTTGAAGCGCACGTTCAGCGTCGCCGTCACCAGTCCGGCGCCAGCACCCCCCAGCGCCGCGGCGAGGCTGGCGATCCACGGATTGACCCCGGCGATCAGCAGCACAGCGCAGACGGCCGCCCCCAGCGGAAAGCTTCCGTCCACCGTCAGGTCGGGGAAGTCCAGGATGCGGAAGGACAGATAGACGCCGATGGCGACCAGCGCATAGACGAGGCCGATCTCGATGGCGCCGAAGAGGGCGATTTCGGTCATTGCGGTGCTTCTGCTGGGTGCGGGCTCTTACTGCCCGACCACCTTGGTCGCGCGCTTCACCACCGCGTCGGGCAGGCTGACGCCCATGGCGGCAGCCGACTTCGGGTTGACGAACAGGTCGGTGCCCTTGGCGAGCGCCACCGGGATGTCGCCCGGCTTCTCGCCCTTCAGGACGCGGGCGACGATGGCACCCGTCTGCTTGCCGACCTGGAAATAGTCGAAGCCGATGGAGGCGACCGTGCCGCGGGCGACGCTGTCGGTGTCGGCGGAGAAGATCGGCAACTTGGCCTGCTGGCCGACGGCGATCACGCTTTCCAGGGCCGAAACAACGGTGTTGTCGAGCGGGATGTAGACGGCATCGGCCTTGCCGACGAGGCTGCGCACCGCCGGCTGGGCGTCCGACGATTTCGGAACGGAGGCTTCGACGACACTCAGCCCGGCCTTGGCTGCCTCGTCCTTCAGCGCCTTGACCAGAACGACGGAGTTCGGCTCACCCGGGTTGTAGAGCACGCCGATGCGCTTGGCCTGCGGCAGGATTTCGCGGATCAGCGCGACATGCTCGGCAACCGGGGCCATGTCGGACAGACCGGTGATGTTGGCGCCGGGCTTGTCCATCGACTTGACCATCTGGGCCGACACCGGATCGGTCACCGCAGTGAAGACCACCGGGATATCGCGGGTCGCCGCCGCCACCGCCTGGGCCGAGGGGGTCGAGATCGGCACGATCACGTCGGGGCGGGATCCTGCGAACTGGCGGGCGATCTGGGCGGCGGTGGCCGGGTTGCCCTGCGCGCTCTGGTATTCGACCTTCAGGGTCTGGCCCTGGACGAAGCCGGCGTCCTTCAGCGCCTCCACGACGCCGTCGCGGGTGGCGTCGAGCGCCGGGTGCTGGACGATGGCGGTGATGGCGACGGTCTTGCCCTGCGCCATGGCCGAAACCGGCGCGGCGATCGGACCGACGAAGGCGGCGAGAGCCGCCGCGGCGCACAACAGACGGGTGAAGGACATGGCTTGCGGATCTCCCCAATGCTGAGGTCTTCCCCTAGACCGGGCGGGCGTCGCCGTCAACTCGGCAGCAAGGCCGGGGAGGCCGGAGTTGAACATTTGAAACGCCATGAAACGGATTCCGGGAGATGTTCCATTGTTTCATCCGGCGTACGATCATCCATCATGTCCCCTCCCATATCCCTTACGCGGCGGCAAACAGGCCACCCTCTTCATAGCACGGGGCGGCGGACGGGATAAGGACAGCCCGGAAATCCGGCCGGCCGCTGCGATCCCGACTCCGCATGTCCAACCTGTCCGCAATCGGGGGTGCGGTCCACCGGGGAAGAGCCTATATTGTGGGCAACACGGAAGGAGTGGCCATGATCGCAGGAACCGGAACGGCTCCGTCGAAGTTTCTCGCCTCCTTCCGCGGCCTGATCGGCAACTGCCCCAATTGCGGGCGCGGCCGGCTGCTGCGGAACTTCCTGAAGCCGGTCGATCATTGTTCGGCCTGCGGCGAGGCCTACGGCCATTTGCGTGCCGACGATGCGCCGCCCTGGATGACGATCCTGATCGTCGGCCACATCGTCATTCCCGCCCTGCTGTCGGTCGAGCAGACCTATGAGCCGCCGACCTGGGTGCATCTGACGGTCTGGCCGCTGTTGACGCTGCTGTTGACGCTGCTTCTGCTACCGCGCTGCAAGGGTCTGGTGCTGGGCCTGCTGTGGAGCACCGGGGCGCCAGGGTCGGAACGCGGCGAGGGAGTTGGTTGACGACATTTCCGGACGGGTTCAAGCTTGCCACCCATCATTGTGGTGGAGAGCGGCCGAATGTCGATCGCGCGCAAACCTTATAGGCTGGGCAATCTCCTGATCAGTATGGACCCGACATGGGCCGAGAAGGTCGGCCCAGTCGGTTTGGCAGCGGCTTGTGGCACCATCTGCGCGGCCGTCACTTTGGCATTCCTTTGGGCGTTCGCCCATGCCGGACTTCCGCAGGGCAGCCACTGGTATTGGTATCCAGGGTTCCCGATGCTTGCTATCGCGGCATCTTGCGGGGCGCTGAACGGATGGAGGGACTGGAGGCGCAGATTCGACAGTTTCAGCCGGCTCTGAACGGTTTCGGATTCACCAGACAGTAAAACGGCACCGCAAGATCAAGCGCGGTGCCGTTTCTTTACAGACCTCTGAATTCGCCGTCAGCGAGCGCTCGGCAGGGCGGTGCCATGGCCGGAGCGGGCGCCGGTCAGGCTGGCGCGCAGCTTGCCGAACAGCTCGCGCAGATATTCGGCCCGCATCTGGCGGGCGGCCAGCATGATCTCGTCGTGGCTGCGGGGATCGCGGACTTCGTTGAATTGCTTGTTCATGGCTCTGGGAATCTCCACGGAAGGTGAGAGACGTCCACTCCCTTGCGTTCATTGCCGGCCTGTTCGCCGTGTCGTGCTCAAGATAGGACAGGGCCACTGCCCCATGAAGCGCAGTCCGCGCAATGCCGCCTGACGTTTTCCGTATCAGCTTCCTCAATCAATAGAGGTGCGAACTATTGCCGCAGGATATGGTCGGTCACCGGTCAGGCAACGGGTCGCCGTCCCGTTCACTTGCGGTCCCGGGCGCCATCCACCGCGACGTTGCGATCGGAGACGATGCGGTCGTTGCCCTGTTCTGCCGCCTGCCCCTGCGGACGGTCGGGCTGGCGCGGCGGCAGCGGACCGGTGCCGAGACCGCCGGCCTCCTCGCTGCCGGGGATGCCGAAATCCTCTTCGGGCTGGTCGGTCGGTCCGCCGGCCCCGGGGCCGATGACGCGCTGGAAGCCCTCGATCTGCTCGTCCACATCCACGTGATCGCGCGTTTGCGGAATATCCAGCGGCAACTTCCGCTCGTCGATGCCGCCGCTGTCGTCGGGACCGGTGGCGTCGCCGGTCTTGCGGCTGTCGAGATTGCGGTCATTGGCGGCCATGGAGACTCTCCCACTTGCTGTGTCGAGGTTTCGCAGAGTCCTCAACAGGGCGGAAGCGCACTCGTCACCGACCGCACATCGAACCAGCCGCCGACGCTGTGGCGCAGATCGTGCCGCCGGTCCTGCTCCGGCGCCGGAGCGATGTCCCACAGCCAGGACATGTCGGGGGCGGGCAGGGTGAGGCCCCAGGTCGAATCCTCCACCTCGGTCACCGTGCCGCCATGGATCCAGGAGGCGTCGATGTCGGTGAACAGGGCCGCGTGCTCGGCGATGGCGGAAAGCCAGCACAGGTGGCCGTGGACCATGCGCAGGGCAAAGGCCATCCGGTCGGCGGCCGGGGTTGCCGGGGCGCGGCGCTCAACCGCCTCCAGCGGAAGCAGGGGCAGCTGGGACAGCAGGTTGCAGGACAGGGCGAAGCGGAAAGGACCGTCCTCCGGAATCGGCGCTTTGAAGTCGGTGGGCAGTGACCGACCACCGTCGAGCGCGGCGGCAAGCGGGGCCAGCGCGCCGCTGACGTCCAGTTCCACGAGGCGGACATTCGGCATGTCCGCCACCCGGCGGCGGACGGTCCGGCTGTGCAGAATGTCGACCAGCACCAGCTCGTCGAAGCGGGCGGCCAGCCTTTGCAGCGGGATTTCGATCAGCAGCCCCGATCCGGCGACCAGTGCCCGTCCGCCGGGTGCGGCCCATTCCATCGCCTGATCGACGAAGCGGTAGCAGGCGGCGACATGCGGCGCCCAGGCCCGTCTCTGCCGCCGATGGCGGGCGCCCAGCGCCACCATTTCCGACAGGTAACCGAACCGCCGGGCCAGCGGTGGGCAGGGCGTGGTGAGATACTCGAAGGCTTCGCGCAACATCGTCGGCCAAATCCCCTTATCGCTTCACCTTTCGGCCTTCTCAGCCCTTGACCCGCGATGGTGGCAAGGTACCTATGGCGACATGGTCGAGATCAAGAGGAAAACGGCCCTGGTAACCGGGGCCGGCAAGCGCATCGGGCGGGCCATCGCGCTCGATCTGGCGGGGCAGGGGTGGGACGTGGCCGTCCATTACCGCAGTTCCCGCGCGGAGGCAGATGCCGTCGTCGCAGAGATCGAACGGGCGGGTGGCCGTGCCATGGCCTTCGCCGCCGATCTGGACCGGGAGGCGGAGATGAAGACCCTGGTGCCCGCGGTGACGGAGCAACTCGGTCCACTGACCCTGCTGGTCAACAATGCCTCGCGCTTTGAACGCGACGAGGTCGCCGACGTCACCCGCGGATCGTGGGACGCCCATATGGAGGCGAACCTGCGGGCGCCCTTCGTGCTGTCGCAGGATTTCGCGTCACGGTTGCCGGAGAACGAGAGCGGGCTGATCGTCAACATCATCGATCAGCGTGTCTGGAACCCAACGCCGCATTTCGTCTCCTACACGCTGTCGAAGATGGGGCTGTGGGCGCTGACCCGGACGATGGCGCTGGCGCTGGCGCCGCGCATCCGCGTCAACGGCATCGGTCCCGGCCCCACTCTGCGCAACGACCGCCAGACGGAAGCGGAGTTCTCCGATCAGTGGGACTCGACGCCTTTGAAGCGCGGCACCACGCCGGATGAGATCTGCGCGGCGATCCGTTTCCTGATCGCCGCCCCGGCGATGACCGGCCAGATGATCGCACTGGATGGTGGGGAGCATCTGGGATGGGCGCAGCCCACGCATGGCTTCGTGCCCAGCGAATGACAGCGTATTACAGCGCCGCAACATGGGAAGACATGCCAATCCATGACCCGACGACAGGGCGGGGTCGGATGGAGCGGGGCAGGGGCGCTGAAAATGACCGCGCGTTTTACACAGGTGTCCCACCCCGCGCAAGAGGCGCCTGCACCGCCGCGACAATTTTGTGTCGACGCGTCAATTCCCGCCCTTGACTTGGCCCTGTCCTAACGAAATCAATGACTTGGAAAATTTGCTCAAAAAACAGGCAGATGCATGCGACCCCTTGTGGCGCCTAGCTCCGGACGGGCTACTCACTCCGTTATCGACAAACTTATCCACAGGTTCCGTGGATATTCTTCCGGAGGGGTGAGTCGCCCCACATGCGCCCTCCATGTGCCCAACGGTTGACCCGCGACGGCCGCTCGACGACATTCTGGTCATGTCCGAAACGCATTCCTCAGACACTCCCGATTCCCTGTCGGCCGACGCTGCCGAAGACAGCTTGACCGCTGCTGCCGTCGACCGGCCGGTTGGGGACGTTGCGGCCGCGCGTCCAAAGCGGCGGCCGGCCGACATCAACCGGGGCGTCGAGATCATTCGTGAGCATCTGAAGACCCTGCCGCAGACGCCGGGCGTCTATCGCATGCTGGCGGGCGATGGAGCCGTGCTGTATGTCGGCAAGGCGCGCAATCTGAAGCGCCGGGTGACCAATTACACCCAGGTCGGAAAGCTGCCCGTCAGGCTCCAGCGCATGGTCGCGGAGACCGAGACGATGGAGTTCGTCAACACCCACACAGAGGTGGAGGCGCTGCTTCTCGAATCGAACCTGATCAAGAAGCTGATGCCGCGATACAACGTGTTGTTGCGGGACGACAAGACCTTTCCGCACATCATGATCACCAAGGACCATGACTATCCGCAGCTGACCAAGCATCGTGGCGCCCGCGGGCGCGATGCCGACTATTTCGGTCCCTTCGCCTCGGCGGGAGCGGTCAACCGCACCATCACGGCCTTGCAGCGCGCCTTCCTGCTGCGCAACTGCGCCGACACGGTGTTCGCCGCCCGCACACGGCCCTGTCTGCAATATCAGATCAAGCGCTGCACCGCGCCCTGTGTCGAGCGGGTGAGCCCGGCGGAGTATCAGGCCCAGGTCGATCAGGCCCGCGCCTTCCTGTCGGGCAAGAGCCGCGACATCCAGACGGAGTTCGCGGACCGGATGATGGCCGCCTCCGACGCGATGGATTTCGAGACGGCGGCGCGCTATCGCGACCGTATCCGCGCTCTGACGGCGATCCAGGCCCACCAGGACATCAATGTCGAAGGCGTGGTGGAGGATGCCGACGTCATCGCCGCCTATGCCGAGGGTGGGGTGACCTGCATCCAGGTCTTCTTCTTCCGCGGCGGGCGCAACTACGGCAACCGCGCCTATTTCCCCAGCCACGACAAGGCGGCGGAAACCGAGGAGGTGTTGGCTGCCTTCATCGCCCAGTTCTATGAGAACAAGGCGGCACCGCCGTTGGTGCTGGTCAGCCATCCCCTGCCGGAACTCGAGCTGCTGACCGAGGCGCTTGCCGTCCGCGCCGGGCACAAGGTCGAGCTGGTGGAGCCCAAGCGCGGCGAGAAGCGCCGCCTCGTCGAGCATGCGCTGACCAACGCGCGGGAGGCGCACGGGCGTCGGCTGGCCGAAAGCTCCAGCCAGGCGCGGTTGCTGGATGGGGTTGCCGCCGCCTTCGGCATGGATTCGGCCCCGGAGCGGGTGGAGGTCTACGACAACTCCCACATCCAGGGCGCGCACGCCATCGGCGCGATGATCGTCGCCGGTCCGGAGGGCTTCATCAAGAATGCCTACCGCAAGTTCAACATCCGGGAGCAGGGGGCTGCGGGCGACGACTTCGCCATGATGCGCGAGGTGCTGACCCGCCGATTCGGCCGGGCGGTCAAGGAGGATCCGGAACGCAGCCTGGGAAGCTGGCCCGATCTGGTGCTGATCGACGGCGGCCTGGGGCAGGTGAACGTCGCGCTGGAGGTGTTCGCCGAGCTGGGAATCGACGATGTGACGCTGGTCGGCATCGCCAAGGGGCCAGACCGCGATGCCGGGCGCGAGCATTTCTTCATGGAGAACCGTCCGCCCTTCCAGATGGAGCCGCGCGACCCGGTGCTGTACTTCCTGCAACGGCTTCGCGACGAGGCTCACCGTTTCGCAATCGGTACCCATCGGGCCAAGCGGGCCAAGGCCATCGGCAAGTCGCCCATCGACGAGATCGTCGGCATCGGACCCGCCCGCAAGAAGGCTCTGCTGCACCATTTCGGCAGCGGTGCGGCGGTGGCGCGTGCCGGGCTTGCCGATTTGGAGGCGGTGGAAGGGATCAATCGAACTGTTGCGAAAAAGATATACGATCACTTCCATCCCGATGGTTAGAATGCGGGCATCTGCAAACTGCCGGCCCTCCCACGGGTGCCGTGCGGCGACATCCTCCAGCGGTTCGAGTTTTCCGTCATGCTGACCAGCCTGCCCAACCTGCTGACCCTGTCGCGCATTGCCGTGATCCCGCTGGTGGTCGGGCTGTTCTATGTGCCGGAGGCGTGGGCCGCCTATACCGCCTGCTCGCTCTATGCCGCTGCCTGCATCACCGACTGGTTCGATGGCTATCTGGCGCGCGCCTGGGCGCAGGAAAGCGTCATCGGCAAATTCCTCGACCCGATCGCCGACAAGCTGCTGGTCGCGGCTACGCTGATCATGCTGGCGGGGTTCCATCGGCTCACCGGCCTGTCGATCCTGCCGGCGGTGGTGATCCTGCTGCGCGAAGTCCTGGTGTCGGGCCTGCGCGAGTATCTGGCCGGCCTGCATGTCGGTGTGCCGGTGACCTGGCTGGCGAAATGGAAGACGACGATCCAGATGATCGCGCTGGGCTTCCTGATCGTCGGTGACTATGGTCCGGTGGAGCTGCCTGTGACCTTCATAGGTACGGTTGGTCTGTGGATCGCCGCGGCGCTGACTTTCTACACCGGCTGGGATTACATGCGCGCCGGACTTACCCACATGATGGCCGAGCAGCCGGCGAAGTCCGCCGCCGCCCGTTCCGCCCGCAGCGCCGGTTGAGAGTTTCCGACATGAAGATCTTTGGGCTGACCGGCTGGAGCGGCAGCGGCAAGACCTCGCTGATGGTGCGCCTGATCCCGGCGCTGACCGGGCGGGGCTTGCGGGTTTCCACGGTCAAGCATGCCCACAAGGGCTTTGACATCGACCATCCCGGCAAGGACAGCCACAACCATCGCCTGGCGGGGGCCACCGAGGTGCTGGTCAGCTCTCCCCGCCGCTGGGCCCTGATGCACGAGTTGCGCGATGGTGAGCCGGAACTGACGCTGGACCAGCTGATCAGCAAGGTTAGTCCGGTTGATCTGTTGCTGATCGAGGGCTTCAAGCGGGATCGCCACGAGAAGATCGAGATCTGGCGGGCCGATGTGGACAAGCCGCTGATCGCACCGGAGGATCCCACCATCGTCGCGGTCGCCAGCGACGGCGCGGTGCCTGGATGCCCGGTGCCGGTGCTGGACCTGAACGACGCGGAAGCGGTTGCGGCGTTCGTGGTGGAGCGGTGCGGGTTGGGGTGAGGCGAAGCCTTGGCCCCTCCAATGCCGCAAGAGACGACATGGACATCGCAACCTCCCCAACGCCGCCGGCGCCCGATCGCAGCGGCTACCGTCTCGCCATCTTCGATTTCGACGGCACGCTGGCCGACTCCTTCCCCTGGTTCGTCGATGTTCTGAACGGCGTGGCCGACCGCTATGGCTTCAATCGGGTGCGGGCGGACGAGGTCGAACAGCTTCGCGGCTATGACGCGCGGCGGATCATGCGGCACCTGCGGGTGCCGAACTGGAAGCTTCCCTTCATCGCCAACCATATGCGCCAACTGATGGCACGCGACATCGACGGCATCCGGCTGTTCGACGGTGTCCCGGACATGTTGCGGACGTTGAACGGCCGGGGCGTGACCGTCGCCGTCGTCAGTTCCAACTCGGTCGGGAACATCCGCCGCATCCTGGGCGCGGAGACCACCGGACTGGTGGCCCATTATGGCTGTGGTGCCTCGCTGTTCGGCAAGGCGGCCAAATTCCGCAAGATGCTGCGGAAGACCGGGATTGTGGCGGAACATGCCGTCGGCATCGGTGACGAGGTGCGCGACATCGAGGCGGCGCGGAAGGTGGGCATGGACTGCGCCGCCGTTGCCTGGGGCTATACACGTGGCGATGCCCTGGCGGCGTCGCGGCCGGACCGGCTGCTGACGCGGGTGGAGGAAATCCCTGGCCTGTTCGGCGGCTGAGTGTCACGTCCCGGAATTCACGCCTTTTCCCTCTTCGCACCCGATGCCGCGACGGACTAGAGTGGCGGCCATGGTGCAACTCGACAATGATTGCTTCGCCTTCGGCGGGCCGATGATGGCGGTGGAGCCGGCGCTGGCGCTGCTGGCTGGCCGGGTGTGGCCGGTGACGGCGACCGAGGCCGTGCCGCTTGCGGATGCGCTTGGCCGGGTGCTCGCCGCCGATCTGGTGGCGCCCTTCAACGTGCCGCCGCACGACAATGCCGCGGTGGACGGCTATGCCGTGTTCTTCGACGACCTCGCCGCTGATGCCCCGACCGTGCTGCCGGTGACGGCGCGGGTTGCCGCCGGGCAGTGGCTCGGCCGGCCGGCCGTCCGTGGGGAGGCGGTGCGCATCTTCACCGGCGCGCCGATGCCGGCAGGCATGGACACCGTCTTCATGCAGGAGGATTGCCGCAGTGACGGAACCTCCGTAACCCTGCCGGCGGGCATCCGCCGTGGCGTGAACCGGCGGCTGGCGGGAGAGGATGTGCGCGAAGGCTCCGTGGTGCTGGCGGCTGGGCGCCGCCTGCGGCCGGAGGACATCGCGCTTGCCGCCTCGCTCGGTTTTCCGGCATTTGAGGTGCGCTGCAGGCTGAAAGTGGCGGTTTTTTCCACCGGTGACGAACTGCGGCAGCCGGGGCAAGCGCTGGAGCCCGGCGCCGTCTACGATGCCAACCGCTTTGCCCTGATCGCGCTGCTGACCCGGCTGGGCTGTGCCGTCACCGATCTCGGCATCCTGCCAGACCGGTTCGAGACCATCCGCGATGCCCTGGCGGACGCCGCCATGAGCCATGATGCTCTGATCACCTCCGGCGGCATGTCCACCGGTGAAGAGGATCATGTCAAGCCGGCGGTGGAAGCGAACGGGCGGCTCGACTTCTGGCGGCTGGCGATCAAGCCGGGGCGGCCGGTGGCGCTGGGCCGCGTGCGCAATTCCGTGTTCGTCGGACTGCCCGGAAATCCGGTCGCCGTGGTGGTGACCTTCCTGCGCATCGCCCGGCCGATCCTGCTGCGGCTGATGGGGGCGTCGGACGAGACGCCGCGGCCGATTCCGGTGCGCGCTGGATTCGCTCACAAAAAAAAGCCCGGCCGGCGCGAGTTTCTGCGCGGGTCACTGATCCGTGCGGAGGATGGCGCGCTGGTGGCGACCAAATACCTGCGTGACGGGGCCGGCGTGCTGTCGTCGCTGGTCGAATCCGAAGGGTTGATCGAGTTGCCGGAGGATCTGGCGCGGGTCGAACCCGGCATGACCGTCGATTTCCTGCCGTTCAAGGAATTTCTTTAGAGGGCGCGTGATGAAGATTCTCTATTTCGCCTGGCTGCGCAGCAAGATCGGGATGCCGACCGAGACGGTGGACCTGCCGGCGGAGGTGACCACGGCCGGCGATCTCGTCGAATGGCTGAAGAGCCGCAGCCCCCGCCACGCGGAGGCCCTGGCCAACAGCAAGGTGGTGAAGGTCGCGGTGAACCAGGAGCATGTGCCCTACGACCACCCGATCTCCGCGACGGACGAGGTGGCGCTGTTCCCGCCGGTTACGGGGGGCTGACGGCATGGCGATCCGCGTCCAGGCCGGGGATTTCGACGTCGGCGCCGAATATGCCGCCTTCACCGCCGGCCGCACCAGTGTCGGTGGGGTGGCGATGTTCGTCGGGTTGGTGCGTGACATCGCCGGTGGTGCGTCGGTCAGCGCCATGACCCTGGAACACTACCCCGGCATGACCGAAAAGCAGCTTGAAGCGATCGAAGATGAGGCGCGCCGCCGCTGGCCGCTGGATGACGTGTTGGTGATCCACCGCCATGGCCGGCTGGAGCCGGGCGACCGCATCGTGATGGTTGCCACCGCCTCGGCCCATCGCGATGCGGCCTTCGACTCCTGCCGTTTCCTGATGGATTGGCTGAAGACGAAGGCGCCCTTCTGGAAGCTCGAAGCCACGCCGGAGGGAGAGCGCTGGGTCGAGGCAAAGGACAGCGACGACGCAGCGGCGGCGCGCTGGGCGGAGTGAAAGGTCGGGCGATGTCGGGAGCGTTCAGGCGTGCCCGGCTTCGCCAGACAGCATGGAGACGCTGACGCCCAGCTTGCCGATGGCGCGCTCCCACTTCGCGTCGAGGTCGGTGTCGAACAGCAACTTCTCGTCGCAGGGTACGTTGAGCCAGCCATTGGCCTGGAACTCGGCGTCCAGCTGGCCCGGCCCCCAGCCGGCATAACCCAGCAGCAGCAGGTTGCGGCGCGGTCCGCGATCTTCGGAGATGGCGCGCAGGATGTCGATGGTGGCGGTCAGCGCCACGTCGTCGTTCACCACCAGCGTGCCGTCGCGGACATAGTCGGTCGAATGCAGGACGAAGCCGCGGCCCGACTCGACCGGGCCGCCGTAATGCACTGGCAGGTTGTGAATCGGCTGTGCGATGTCCATGTCGAGCTGTTCCAGCAGATCCTCGAAGGTGATCGACCCGAACAGCCGGTTCACCACCAGACCCATTGCGCCATCCTCATTGTGGGCGCAGACATAGATGACCGTACGCTGGAAACGTGGGTCCTCCATTCCGGGCATGGCGATCAGCAGCTGGCCGGTCAGCGATTCCGTGGTCTTGGAGTCCGGAGACTTGGTCAGGCGCGGCATGGGCGATAATCCTTGTCGTCGGTCCGGTGCGGAAGACCGCCTCCGTCCGTACGGTCGGTTGTGGTTGGCGCTCTGGCGACGCTTTTCACCGGAGTGTGACAGCACCGGCCGAGCTTTGTCACCATTATATGGGCTATCATATAGGGTGTCGGGGACGCGTGTGCGCCCCTTCCCGGGATAGAGAACAGTGCGCGCGATGAAAAGACATGCCCTCACCCTCCTGCTGCTTCTGGCTGTGCTGGCCGGCGGTGCTGCTCCCGTTTTCGCCCAGGATGCGGTTGGATCCTGGTCGAAGGCGGGGCCGGTGGAGGCGCGGCTGGTGTCGGCGGTGCGCGGCACCGGCGATCTGACGGCGCTGCCGCTCGGGCTGGAACTGCGGCTGGAGCCTGGGTGGAAGACCTATTGGCGCTCCCCCGGCGATGCCGGATTCGCGCCGCGCCTGGATTGGAGCCGGTCGGCCAACCTGGGCGAGGCGACGCTGTCCTATCCGGCGCCGCACCGATTCTCCGTGCTGGGATTCGAGACGGCCGGCTACGACACCGCCGTTCTGTTCCCGATCCAGGGCAGGCCGGCAACGCTCGGCAAGCCGGTTGATCTGGCACTGACCGCCGAACTGCTGGTCTGTTCGGAGATCTGTGTGCCGCAGACGCTGGAACTCGCTCTGGCGTTGCCGGCCGGACCGGCCGGACCCAGCGAGGTTGCCAACGACGTTGCGCGGGCGCTGGCGTTGGTTCCGAGGGGACCGAACGGCCTGCTGCGGATCGACTCCGTTCACGGAAACGGGGCGGCGCTGGAGGTCGAGGCGACCGCCGCCGACGGCTTCGTCTCCCCCGACCTGTTCGTGGAAACAGATCCGCCGCTGACCTTCTCGGCCCCCAAGACGGTCTTCTCCGACAATGACCGCCATGTCCGCATGACCCTGGCGGTAACCGATCCGCCGCCGGGCCTCGACCTGACCGGGCGGGCTTTGACGTTGACCCTGGTCGACGGCGACAAGGCGGTGGAGGCTCCTGCCACGGCGGCGGTCGGGGGCGCGGCGTCGGTTTCCGGTGGCGCCGGGCTGGTGGCGATGCTGGGGGCGGCGCTGCTGGGCGGGCTGATCCTGAACCTGATGCCCTGCGTGCTGCCGGTGCTGTCCCTGAAGCTGATGTCTGTGGTCAAGCATGGTGGTCGGGCGCCGGCCGCTGTGCGCGCCGGCTTCCTGGCGAGTGCGGCCGGCATCCTCACCTCCTTCCTGCTGATGGCGTCGGTGCTGGTCGGCATCAAGGCGGCGGGCGGGGCGGTCGGCTGGGGCATCCAGTTCCAGCAGCCGCTGTTCCTGGTCTTCATGGTCGTGCTGGTCACCCTGTTCTCCGCCAATCTGTGGGGATTGTTCGAGGTGCCGCTACCGCGCATCCTGGCCGACCGGCTGGGCGGCAACGGGCTGGCCGGGCCATTCGCCACCGGCATGTTCGCCACCTTGCTGGCGACCCCCTGTTCGGCGCCCTTCCTGGGCACGGCGGTGGGATTCGCGCTGTCCAAGGGACCGGTGGAGATCTATGCGATCTTCGCGACGCTGGGCGTCGGACTGGCGCTGCCCTATCTGGCGGTGGCGGCGTGGCCGCAGGTGGCCGGATGGCTGCCGCGTCCGGGGCGCTGGATGGCGACACTGAAGATGGTGCTGGGTTTCGCGCTCATGCTGACCGCGCTTTGGCTGCTGTCGGTGCTGACCGTGCAGATCGGCGAGGTTGCCGCTGCCACGGTCGGGCTGCTGATGGCTGCGCTGGTTCTGGCGCTGTGGGTGGGGCGCAGCGGGCGGGGCGCGGCACGAACCGCCGGGCCTGCGCTGGCGGGCGTGCTGGCGGTTGCCGCCTTCGCCATGCCGGCGGCGGTCGGTCCATCTGCCGGCGCGGCACCGGTGGTTGGGGAATCCAAGGCGCGCTGGGTTCCCTTCGCCGAAGCGGCGATCCGTGACCATGTCGCATCCGGCCGGACCGTCTTCGTCGATGTCACCGCCGATTGGTGCATCACCTGTCAGGCGAACAAGAAGCTGGTGCTGAATCGCGGCGGGGCCGCCCAGCGGATGGACGATCCGAACATCGTGGCAATGCGCGCCGACTGGACCCGGCCGGACGCGGCGATCGCCAAATTCCTGTCCGATCACGGCCGCTACGGCATTCCTTTCAACATCGTCTACGGTCCCGGCGCGCCGGAGGGCATCGCCCTGCCTGAACTGCTGAGCGAAGGCGCTGTGCTGGAGGCATTGGAAAAGGCGGCGGGCAAGGGAACGGACAAGGCGTCCTGACCGGGTTTCCGGAAAAGGCCTATGGCTGTTGCGGCTATTCTGCGGTAACAGGGCGTTTCCGGGAGTTTCTCCCGCGCCATGAGGACGATGATGGACGATCAGATCAACTGCCCGCAGTGCAACTCCGAAAACGCCTACAATGACGGCAGCCTGTGGAACTGCCCCGACTGCGGGCATGAATGGAACCCCGACACGGCAGCGGCCGCCACCGATGCCGAAGCCGGTCAGGGCGTGCGCGACGCCAACGGCAACCCGCTGGCCGACGGCGACAGCGTCACCGTCATCAAGGACCTGAAGGTCAAGGGATCGTCGCTTGTGGTCAAGGGCGGGACCAAGGTGAAGAACATCCGTCTGGTCGATGGCGCCGACGGGCACAACATCGCCTGCAAGATCGACGGCATCGGTGCGATGAACCTCAAGTCGGAATTCGTCAAGAAGGCGTGATTCCGGTTGTGCCGTCCGGTCAGCCACGCCTTGCGGCTGCCCGCAGCGAGGGATAGAAGGGATGCAGGGCCGGACTCCGCAACGAGGGTCCGGCCGGACCCGAAAACGGGCCAAACCCAGAATCGGGCAAAACCGAAAAACCGGAAGGGTTAGAGACCATGAGCATCCAGGTTGGCGATACCATTCCGTCCGTCACGCTGAAGTGGCTGACCGACAACGGCATGCAGGAAGTCACGACGGACGAGCTGTTCAAGGGCAAGAAGGTCGTCCTGTTCTCGGTCCCCGGCGCCTTCACCCCGACCTGCTCCGCCAAGCATCTACCGGGCTTCGTCCAACAGGCCGACGCACTGAAGGCGAAGGGCGTCGACTGCATCATCTGCCTGGCGGTCAACGATCCGTTCGTGATGCGCGCCTGGGGTGAAAAGGGCGCTGTCGGCGACAAGGTTGCGATGCTGCCGGACGGCAACGCCACCTTCACCACTGCCCTTGGCCTGACCATGGACGGTTCCGGCTACGGCCTCGGCACCCGCGGCCAGCGTTTCGCCCTGGTGGCGGAAGACGGCAAGGTCACGCACGTCGCTGTCGAAGCCCCCGGCAAGTTCGAGGTGTCTTCGGCCGAAGCGGTGCTGGAAAAGCTTTGAGTGTGCGTTGCCCTCTCCCAAGCCGGGAGAGGGCAACCTTCATCCCCGCGCCCGCACGTCGGCGACACCGCGCCGGGCCAGTTCGTCGGCGCGTTCGTTCTCGGGATGGCCGGCGTGGCCGCGGACCCAGTGGAACTCGATCTGGTGCTGGCGCTTCGCCTCTTCCAGGCGCTGCCACAGGTCGACATTCTTCACCGGCTTCCGGTCGGCGGTCACCCAGCCCTTGGCCTTCCAGCCATGGATCCACTTGGTGATACCGTTCTTGACATATTCGCTGTCGGTGAAGAGGCGGACGGTCACCGGCTTCTTCAGGGCCTCCAGCGCCATGATGGCGGCCATCAGCTCCATGCGGTTGTTGGTGGTCGCCGGCTCTCCGCCATAAAGTTCCTTTTCCACCTCGCCATAGCGCAGGATGGCGCCCCAGCCGCCGGGGCCTGGGTTGCCGCTGCAGGCACCGTCGGTGAAGATGTCGACGGTCTTGCGGCCGGCATCGGTCGGGCTGGGCTCGTCGGTCATTGCCCGCCCGTCCTGGAGTCGTCGAGGTCCGAATCGTCAAGGAAATAGTCGCCCAGGCCGCGGACCGACTGGTGGAAACGCAGCTTGCGCAGATATTCCAGCGGATCCTTCGGCCGCACGAAGGCGCCCGGCGGATGGTTCAGCCAGTCATACAGGCGGGTAAGCAGGAAGCGCACGGCGCTGCCGCGACAGAGCCAGGGCAGGGCGTCCAGTTCTTCGCGGGACAGTGACCGGACCTTGCGGTAGTTCGACAGCAGCAGCCGCGCCTTGGTGGCATTGAACGAGCCGTCGATCTCGAAGCACCAGGCGTTGATGCAGATCGCCACGTCGTAGATGAAGAAGTCATTGCAGGCGAAATAGAAGTCGATCAGGCCGGACAGGCTGTCGCCGCGGAAGAACACATTGTCCGGGAACAGGTCGGCATGGATGACGCCCGCCGGCAGGCCGACCGGCCAGTTGGCCTCCAACGCCGCCAGTTCCGTTTCCAGCGTCGCGCGCAGGCCGGGCGCCACCTCATCGGCACGCTCGGCGGATTTGGCGAACAGGTCCTTCCAGCCCGGCAGGGCCAGGGCGTTCGGCCGTTCCATGCGGAAGTCGCCGACCGCCAGATGCAGGCGGGCCAGAGCCTCGCCCAGCTGGGCGCAATGCTGCGGCATGATCCGGCGCGGCCACATGCCGGCAAGGAAGGTGACGATCACCGCCGGACGGCCGCACAGCTCGCGCAGGGCCACGCCGTCGCGTCCCGCCACCGGCAGCGGGCAGGCGATGCCCTTGTCCGCCAGATGCTCCATCAGGCCAAGGAAGAAGGGCAGATCCTCCTTCCGCGTGCGCTTCTCATAGAGCGTCAGGATGTAGGGTCCGCGTTCGGTCACCAAAAGGAAGTTGGAATTCTCCACCCCCTCCGCGATGCCCTTGCACGACAGCACCGCGCCCAGATCGTACTGGGCGGCGAAGGTGCTGAGATCCTCGTCGGTGACTTCGGTGTATACGGCCATGATGTCCAGCGCCTTACCGGGTTTCCGGCCTGCGGTCAATTTCGGGAGTGATCGGCTCGTAATATTCCGGGCCGAAGCCGGCCAGCTGCCGGCTGGCGGTGTTGAAGGGACGCTTCAACCCGCCGCGGAAATGACGCCCCACCAGATCCTGCCAGAGAGTGACCGGCTCAGCCCCGCGCTCGGCGCAGAGATGGACGAACCAGCGGCGGCCGGCGGCGACGTGGCCGATCTCCTCGTCATGGATGATCTGGAGCAGGTCGGCGCTCTCGCCGTCGCCGAAATCACGCAGACGGCGCACGGTCTCCGGCGTCACGTCCAGGCCGCGCGCCTCCAGCACCATCGGCACCACCGCCAGCCGGGCGGCGAGGTCGTGAGCGGTCTCCGTCGCCGCCTGCCACAGCCCATCATGGGCCGGCAGGTCGCCGTAGCTGGAGCCCAGAGCGTTCAGCCGGGTCTCCAGCATCTGGAAATGCCGCGCTTCGTCATCGGCGACCTGGATCCAGTCATCGGTGAAGCCCTTCGGAAGACCGAGAGGCGCGAATCGGGCGACGATGTCCCAGGCGAGGTCGATGGCGTTCAGTTCGATGTGCGCCAGCGCATGCAGCAGGGCGATGCGGTTCTGGGCGCTGCCGCCACGCCCGCGCTTGGGCATGTCGCGGGGCAGCTTCAGTTCCGGCCGGTCGGGACGGGCAGGGCGGTCGGGCGGGGGTTTCGGCACGTCGGGCGACAGAAGACCGTCGCGCCACGCGGCGGCGTGAAGGCGGGTCAGGCGCACTTTCTCCAGCGGCACCGCGGTGGTCAGCACCGCGGTCGCCGCGTCACCCAGGCACGATACGGACGCGGTCATTTCCAGCCGTAGGCGACGAAGTGGGGGTTCAGGATGTCGTCCTTGCCATAGACCAGCGGCGAGCCGTCCGGCTGCTCCACCCGGCCGCCGGCGCCGATCAGCACGGCATGCCCGGCAGCGGTGTCCCACTCGCTGGTCGGTCCAAAGCGCGGGTAGAGGTCGGCCTTGCCGCTCGCCACCGTGCAGAACTTCAGTGAACTGCCGCAGGACACACGGTCCTTGACCGCATAGCTGCCGAGGAAATCCTCCAGCACCGAGCCGCTGCCGTGGGAGCGGCTGGCGACGACGGTCAGCCCGTCGGCCGGCGGATTGCGGACGGCGATGGGATGGTCGTGCCGCCCTTCCGCGCAATGGACGGCGGTGCCGGGACCGGCCGCCGCGTACATGTCGCCGGTCGCGGGGGCATAGACGACGCCCAGCACCGGTGCACCATTCTCGATCAGTGCGATGTTGACCGTGAATTCACCGTTGCGGGAGATGAACTCCTTCGTGCCGTCGAGCGGATCGACCAGCCAGAAGCGGCCGCCGGAGATATCGGGCTTGTGGCCCGCGGCCATCGCCTCTTCCGCAACCACCGGGACGCCGGGCAGCAGATGGTGCAGCGCCGGGACGATCACCGCTTCCGCCGCCTGATCGGCCTGCGTCACCGGGCTGCCGTCGACTTTGGTGGCGACGTCGATGCCGTCGTTGTAGAAGCGCAGGATGACCTGACCGGCCTCGTGGGCGATCGTGCGGACCGTCGGCAGCAGGCTCGCCACAGCGGCATCGGGCATGGGGTGCTCTCCCTATGGTATGAAGAGTCAGCATACCGTGCCCGATGGCGGGCCGGAAGCTCTTGAACGGGTGCGGAACGGAGAAGGCGGATGACGGCCGGGTTACAGCCGGAGGGTGAGCGGGTGGAGGGCGGCGGCGCATCGGCCGTATGGCGTGCTATGACCGCAGCCGATCTCAACCGGATTCTTGCCATCGCGGACATCGTGCATCCGGCCTACCCAGAGGAGCGCAGTGTTTTCGAGGAGAGGCTGGCGCTCTACCCTGCCGGCTGCCGTGTGGCGGAATGCCGCGGCAAAGTCATCGGTTACGGCGTCATGCATCCGGGCAGGATGGGCGTTCCGCCGCCGCTCGACACGCCGCTGGGCGGCCTGCCGGCCAATGCCGACTGCCTCTATCTGCATGACATCGCCCTGCTGCCGGACTCCCGCGGCACAGGTCTTGGGACTGCGGTGCTGGGCTATGCGCATGGGCTGGCGGCGCGGGAGGGCTGGCGATGGCTGGCGCTGACCTCGACCCCGACGGCGCGGAGCTACTGGGACCGGGTCGGCTTCACGCCCTATCTGGACGGCGGGCCGGCGCTGGAGGCCAAGCTGGCGAGCTATGGCGGGGGGATGAGCTACATGACCGCGCCAGTGCGGGCTCAGGCCGCCAGCATCGTCAGTTCCGGATTGGTCACCACCGCTTCAAAGGCCGGCTTGGCGAACAGGTAGCCCTGCATCAGGTTCACACCCAGATCGCGCAGAGTCTTGGCTTCCTCGGCCGTCTCGATCCCTTCGGCGATGGGAGTGATGCCGAGATCCTCGCAAACCAGCAGGATGGCCTTGACGATGCTGCGCCGTGCCCGCTCGGTGTCGATGTTGCGGGTCAGTTCCATGTCCAGCTTGATGATGTCGGGCTGGAATTCGGCCAGCAGGTTCAATCCGGAATAGCCGGAGCCGAAATCGTCGATGGCGGTCAGGAAGCCCTGGCGCTTGTACTCGTTGAAGATGCTTTTCAGGTGGTCGTGGTCCACCACCCGCTCGTTCTCCGTCACCTCGAAGATGATGCGGTCGGTGGGAAATCCGGTGCGACCGGCGGCGGCCAGCGTCGCGCGGATGCAGGCCTCCGCCTTGTAGACGGCGTTCGGCAGGAAGTTGATCGACAGGCGGGCGCCGTTCATCGGCAGGGATGAAGCCAGTTCGATGGCCTTGATGCGGCAGGACTGGTCGAAGGCATAGCGGGTGGCGTCGGTAACCTGACCCAAAACCCAGCCGGCTCCTTGGCCCTGCGTCCCGCGCACCAGGGCCTCATGCGCCCAGACGCCGCCGTTGGCGACATCGACGATCGGCTGGAATGCCATCGTGAAGTCCAGTTCGAGACGGTCCGCACATTGACCGCCGCATCCACCGTCGCCAAACGCCATCGCCATACCCCCGTCAGATCAAGAAGCTCCACCTTTAGGTAATCGATATTGCCATGGATTTCATCCGCCGGAGGTGTGGCAAGAGCCACACCTTCCGACTAGGACTTTCCCTTATTCCGCGGCCATCCGGGTTTCGGCATTGCGAATCGCCAACCACACCGCTTCCGGCGTCGCCGGCATGTCGATGTGGGTGATGCCGAGATCGGACAGCGCATCGACCACCGCGTTGATGATGGCTGGTGGTGCGCCGATCGCTCCGGCTTCGCCGGCACCCTTCATGCCAAGCATGTTGGTGGTGCTGGGCACGCTGTTCAGCTTCACCTCGATCGGCGGCATGTCGACCGCGCGCGGCATCTGATAGTCCATGAATGAGCCGGACAGCAGCTGGCCGCTGTCGGGATCGAACACGACCCGCTCCTGCAAGGCTTGGCCCAGACCCTGGGCGACGCCGCCATGGATCTGGCCGATCACAAGCATGGGGTTGATAACGGTGCCGAAATCGTCGACGACGCTGTAGCGCAGCACCTCGACGATCCCGGTGGCGGGGTCTATCTCCACCTCCGCGATATGGCAGCCGTTGGGGAAGGTGCTGGCCGGCGGGGTCCAGCGCGCCATCTCGGAGAAGGCGACGCCGCCGTCCGTCGCCGCCTTGGCAGCGACCTCCTTCAGCGACACCGAGCGGTCGGTACCGACGATGGTGAAGCGGCCATCGGTGAACTCGACATCCACCTCGGCTGTCTCCAGCAGGTCGGCGGCGACGCTGGTCGCTGCCTTCACCACCTTGGCTGCTCCCTCCGCCAATGCCGAACCACCGACCGGGACGGAGCGGGAACCGCCGGTGCCGGAGCCCCAACTGACGCGGTCGGTGTCGCCCTGCACCACCTCGACATCTTCAGGCGGAACGCCCAGCCGGTCGGCGAGGATCTGCTTGTAGGCGGTCTCGTGGCCCTGGCCGTTGGTCTGGGTACCGATCATCAGCACCACCTTGCCGTCACCGTTTACCTGGACGGTCGCCTGCTCCGGCCCGCCGCCCGAGCAGGCCTCGATGTAGGTGGCGAGGCCGGCGCCACGCAGCTTGCCGCGGGCCTTCGCCTCGGCCTTGCGGGCAGGCAGTCCTGCCATGTCGGCGAGAATCAGGCCGTCCTCCAGATTCTGGACGAATTCGCCGGTGTCATAGACCTGCCCCATCGGCGTGGCGTAGGGCATGGCGCTGGCCGGGATGAAGTTGCGCCGCCGGATCTCCGCCGGGCCGAGGCCGGTCACCCGGCCGGCATGGTCGATCAGCCGTTCCAGCAGATAGGCCGCTTCCGGCCGGCCGGCGCCGCGATAGGCGTCCACCGGCTGGGTGTTGGTGAAGACGCCCTTCACCCGGACATAGACGGCAGGCGTCCTGTAGGAGCCGACCAGCATCGCCGACCCGGCATCGGTCGGGATGAAGGGACCGTAGTTGGAGAGGTACGCGCCAAGATTGGCGACGGTGTCGACCCGCAGGCCCAGGAAATGCCCGTCGGCATCCAGCGCCAGCCGCGCCCTGCTGACATGGTCGCGGCCATGGTCGTCGCTGATGAAGCCCTCGATGCGATCGGCCGCCCACTTCACCGCGCGGTTCAGCCGGCGGGCGGCAAACAGGCAGGCGACATATTCCGGATAGTTGAACAGCTTCATGCCGAAGCCGCCGCCGACATCGGTGGTCAGCACGCGGATGCGCGAGTCCGGTTCGTTCAGGATCTTGGCGAACTGCTTCTGCAGGCCGTGAACGCCCTGGCTGGTGACGTAGATCAGAAGTCGGCCGGGACCGCCGTCGGCACCCGATTCCACACCGGCGACGCAGGCGCGGCCTTCCATCGGGTTGGCGACGACACGGTTGTTGACCAGTTCCAGTTCGACGACGCGATGGGCACCTGCCAGCGCGGCCTCCACCGCGGCCTCGTCACCGGTGTCCCAGTCGAAACAGAGGTTGTTCGGCGCCTCGTCCCACACCAGCGGACGGCCGGGCTCCAGCGCCTCCAGCGTTCCGGTGACGGGTTGGCGGTCCTCGTAATCGACCATCACCAGTTCGGCCGCCTCGCGGGCGGCCTCCAGCGTTTCCGCCACCACCATGGCGACCGGATCGCCGACATGGCGGGCGAAGCCGCGGGCCAGCGCCGGGCGCGGCGTCTGGACGTAGTTGGAGCCGTCGCGCTGCTTCAGCGCCGCCTGGCAGGGAATCATGCCGATCCTCTCGGCGTCGAGGTCTGCGATGGTGTAGACGGCCAGCACGCCGGGCTGGGCCAGCGCGTCCGACGCATCGATGGCGCCGATGGCGGCGAAGGCGTGGGGCGAGCGGACGAAGGCCGCATAGGCCTGGCCGGGAAGAGACACGTCGTCGGTGTAGCGGCCGCCGCCGGTCAGCAACCGGGCGTCTTCGGTGCGCGGAACCGCCTGTCCGATGCCGAACTTCATGGGTTAACTCCCGCCTTCCGGTTCGATGCGATTGTTGTGCATGGCGAAGATAGGCCGGCTTAAGCGTCAGGGAAACCCCGACGGGTGGCATGGGTGACGGTTGTCCGCTGCAAGGATTGTTGGCCGAACGCACCGAAGTCGGGGAATGCGGCTGGCGCATGGGGTCGGCAAGGACCATATTGCACGACATGTGTGGACGCATGCTTCTCACCACCCCGATCAACGAGATCGAGCGCGCGTTCGGCGTTCGGGAGCGGCCGAACCTGATGCCGCGGTGGAACGTCGCGCCGACCCAGGAGATCCCCGTCATCCGCCGCGAGGAGGACGGCCGCCATCTGGCGATGGTCCGATGGGGGCTGGTGCCGCCCTGGGCTGACGATCCGGCGATCGGCGGACGGATGATCAACGCGCGCGGTGAATCGGTTGCCGACAAGCCCGCCTTCCGCGATGCCTTCCGCAGGCGCCGTTGCCTGATCCCGCTCGACGGCTTCTATGAATGGACCAGTGTCGGAGAGGGGGCGAAGCCGCGCAAGCAGGGCCACGTCATCCGCCGCCGCGACCGCGGCCTGTTCGCGCTGGCCGGACTGTGGGAGCGCTGGCGCGGGCCGAAGGGGGCGCCGCCGCTCGACCCGCCGCTGGAGACGGCGACGGTGGTGACGACGGCGACCAACGCCACGCTCTCCTTCCTGCATGACCGCATGCCGGTGGTGCTCGACCCCGCCGATTGGGACACGTGGCTGGATCCGGCGCCCCCTCTGCCGGTGGTCGAGCGGCTGATCCGCTCCGCGCCGGAGGAGTGGCTGGACGTGGTTCCGGTCGGGCCGAAGGTAAACAGCGTCCGCAACGACGACAGTTCCTGCCTCGATCCGCCGCAGGAGATCGAGGCGACCAAGGCGAAAGACAGGGGCGATGACCAGCCGAGCCTGTTCTGAAACCAAGCTGAGGGTGGTTCCAGTCCTTGCGGCGCTCATCCTTGCCGCCCCGACCGCCGCGGCCCTGGCGCAGACCAACCAGTCCGCCAAGAGCCGCGGCCCGATCGTCAATACCCCGGACCAGACCATCAAGGGTTCCGCCATGGCGGTGGAGGGGGACCTGCTGACCGTCAACGGCACGGCGGTGCGGCTGATGGGCATCGACGCGCCGGATCCGGGGCAGAAGTGCAAGAACCGCTACGGGCACGAACTGGACTGCTTCAAGATCGCCACTGCCGTGCTGGCAAACATGGTGAAGGGCGAGGAGGTGACCTGCACCGTGACGGAACAGGACCGCACCGGCGAGAAGAAGGGCGAGTGCCGGGTGCGCGGCGTCGATCTGGGCGCTGCGATGGTCGCGCGCGGCTGGGCGTTTCAATATGCCAGCCTGTCGCCGGCCTACCAGAAGAGCGAGGCCTATGCCCAGAGCAAGCGGCTGGGGCTGTGGGCCGGGCAGGTGGAGAAGCCCTGGCAATGGCGCAGCCGGCAGATCCGTCAGACCGCGAAATGAACCCCTGTTGCCACCCGGCTGGTCGCCAGCGTCCGGCACCCCCATTTCCCATTCGACCGGCCCGCCGGGCGTGGTAGGATTCGGCAAAGACGACGTACGGTTTTCGGAGCCCGCAGCCCGGCATGATCCGGTGGGCTGTTGCATTTCCCCGCTGGACGGTTCGAGAGGCGCGATTCAAGAGCGGCAACTCCCATCGGGGAGCGGAGTCACGGGTATGCTGGTCTACGAATGTGAACTGTTCGAGGTGGTTCCGGTCCTGCGCCGCTACGCGCGGGCATTGACCGGTGCCACCGACCGTGGCGACGCGCTGGTGACCCGCTGTGTCGAGGCGGCGGCGATGGCGCCCTCACGCTTCGGCTTGGACCGTGGCGGCGATGGCGCCCGTCTGTCGCTCTATGCCCTGCTCAATCTGCTGTTCGACCGGCTGGAGGAATTCGGCACGCCCGGCCGGCCGCTGCCGTCACCCCATCCCATCGAGCGGGCGCTCGCCGAACTGCCAGAACCGGACCGCCGGCTGTATCTGCTGACGGCGCTGGAGGGACTGACGCTGCCGCAGGCGGCGAAGGTGCTGCAATTGCGCGTGGGGGAGGCGATAGAGCGGCTGAAGGCCGCCCGGACCCGCGTGCGTGGCGCCATGGTACAGCGGGTGATGGTGGTGGAGGACAATGCCCTGCTGGCGATGGAGCTGGGTGCTCTGGTCGCCGAGATGGGTCATGTCGTCTGCGGCACCGCCGGCAACGAGTCGGAGGCGCTGGCCCTGCTGAAGGCGGAGAAGCCGACACTCGCGCTGCTGGATGTACGCCTGGCCGACGGCGGCAGCGGGATCGAGATCGCGCGGCGGCTGAGGCGGGTGCGCGATCTGCGCACCATCTTCGTCACCGCCTTCGACGACGACATTCTGGCCCGCGATGCCCGCCATCTGGGGCAGATCGTTCGCAAGCCCTTCACCAACGCCGGCATCCAGGCCGCCATCTCGCGTGCCATCTTCATGCCGCAGCCGGTGGCGCTGGTCTGACGCTCTCCATTCGGCATGAGAAAGGGACCGCCGGTGGTCCGGGGTCCCTTCTCATTTCCGGCTTTCTGGCCGGCGTGTCTCTGAACCGCGCTTACACCGTCGTGCGGCGGCCGACGATCATACGGTAGATGGCCAGGATGATGATTGCGCCGACGATGGCACCGATGAAGCCCGCACCCTCGCCCGGCCGGTACCAACCGACGGCAGCCCCCAGATAGGTGGCCACGAAGGCGCCGGCGATGCCCAGCAGGGTGGTGATGATGAAGCCACCCGGATCGCGACCCGGCATCAGGAACTTGGCGACGATGCCGGCGAGAAAGCCGATGATGATCGTCCAGAGAATGCCCATGGTGATTTCCCTTCCGTTGCGGGACCGTCTTCCCATGCCCAATAACGGGCAAAGAGGGATTTGGTTCTCAGTTCCGGAGGATCTTTTGGGCGAATGTATCTTTCGGATCGTCGCTCTTGCGGTGCAGCGGACCCACCCGGCAGAAACGAAAGCGGCCCCGCAGCCTCCCGAAGGAATGCGAGCGGGGCCGTGGCGTTTCCGGCGGAACCTGTGCCTGATGCAGTGCCGTTAGCGCAGGGCGCGGATGTTCGCGGCATACTGCTCCGGACCGCCGGTGAAGGTGGCGGTGCCGGCCACCAGCACGTCGGCGCCGGCCTCGATCGCCAGACGCGCGGTCTCCGGGTTGATGCCGCCGTCCACCTCAAGGTCGATCTGCTTGCCCAGCGCATCGATGCGGGCGCGCAGGTCGCGGATCTTCGGAAGTTGGCTCTTGATGAAGCTCTGGCCGCCGAAGCCGGGATTCACCGTCATCACCAGGACGAGGTCGATGTCCTCCAGCACATGCTGGATCGCATCCACCGGCGTCGCCGGGTTCAGCGACACGCCGGCCTTCTTGCCCAGCGACTTGATCAGCTGGATGGTCCGGTGCAGATGCGGTCCGGCTTCCGGATGGACGGTGATGATGTCGGCACCGGCCTTGGCGAAATCGGGAATGAACAGGTCAACAGGCGAGATCATCAGGTGGACGTCGAAGACCTTGGCGGAATGCGGACGCAGCGCCTTCACCACACCCGGCCCGATGGTCAGGTTGGGCACGAAATGGCCGTCCATCACATCGATGTGGATGTAGTCGGCGCCGGCGGCATCGACCGCGCGGACCTCCTCGCCCAGCCGGGCGAAATCGGCGGAGAGAATCGAGGGGGAAATCTTAACGGCGCGCATGGGGCTTTCCTGGTGCGGGAGGGGCAAGGGAGCAGGTTTGGAACCGGTCCGAATCGCTGCACTTCCTATCACGGGCCTGTGAGCCAAGTCATGACATGATGTGAACGCCCGACAGGCGTGGAGACTGTGGTTTCAGCGTCAGCCAGGCCGTTTGCGCTTTACCGCAATTGCGAAGCGCTGTATCCGTTTGAATATAGGTAAAGCGTCGAACTTGGCAGGAGATGGCTATGGTTGGGATGCGTGAGGCTTTGGGTGGCGACCGGTTCAGGGCTACGGTGTCGGCGGCCATTCTGGCCGTCGGGCTGACACTCGCGGCACCGGCGGCAATGGCCCAGGATGTGTTGGTTCTTGCGGCGGCCTCCACCAAGAACGCGGTGGAAAAGCTGGCATCCCAGTTCAAGGCGAAGACCGGGAGTTCCGTAACCTCTTCTTTCGCCGCCTCGTCGGCGCTGGCCAAGCAGATCGAGAATGGTGCGCCGGCCGACATCTTCATTTCTGCCGATCTTGACTGGATGGACTATCTTCAGCAGCGCAACCTGATCCAGACCGCCAGCCGGGTGAATCTGCTGGGCAACGAACTGGTGGTGGTGGTGCCGAAGGGCTCGACGCTGAAGCCGGACTTGTCGAAGGGCGGCAAGCTGGCGGACCAGTTGGGTGATGGCCGGCTCGCCACCGGCGACCCGTCGAACGTTCCGGTCGGGAAGTACGCCAAGGCGGCGCTGGAGAAGCTGGGCCAGTGGACGGCGGTCGAACCGAAGCTGGCGCGGGCCGACAGCGTGCGCGCCGCCCTGGTGCTGGTCAGCCGCGGCGAGGTGCCGGTCGGTATCGTCTATCGCACCGATGCCGCCGTCGATCCGGGGGTGGAGGTCGCCGCGGCCTTCCCGCCCGACAGCTATCCGCCGATCACCTATCCGGCGGCGCAGGTGGCATCGTCGAAGAACCCGGCCGCCGCAGCCTTCCTCGACTTCATGAAGTCGCCGGATGGCATGACGGTATGGAAGGAATTCGGCTTCGTTCCGGCGCCCAAAGCACCGTAAGCTCCGCTGCATGGATATCCTGACGCCGATGGAGACCACCGCGTTGCTGCTGAGCCTGCGTGTCGCGGGTGTCGCCATCGCGCTGGGATTGCCGGCCGCCGTGCTCGCCGCCTGGGTGCTCGGCCGTTATTCCTTCCCGGGCAAGACGCTGCTCGATGGGCTTGTCCATCTGCCGCTGGTCCTGCCGCCTGTGGTCACCGGCTACATCCTGCTGGTGACGATGGGCACCAAGGGGGTGGTCGGCGGCTGGCTCTACCAGACCTTCGGGATCAAGCTGATCTTCACGGCGGAAGGAGCGTCCCTGGCCGTGGCGGTGACCTCCTTTCCGCTGATGGTGCGGGCGATCCGCCTGTCGGTCGAGGCCATCGACGGCGGGTTGGAGGCGGCGGCGCGCACACTGGGCGCCGGGCCGGTCGACCGCTTCTTCTCCATACTGCTGCCGCTGATGGCGCCTGGACTGCTGTCCGGTGCCATCGTCGCCTTCGCCGCGGCGATGGGCGAGTTCGGGGCGGTCATCACCTTCGTGTCCAACATCCCCGGCAAGACCCAGACCCTGCCGCTGGCGATCTATGCCGCGACGCAGGAACCGGGCGGCGATGCCGTGGCGGCGCGGTTGGCGGCGATCTCCTTCGCCGTGGCGCTGCTGGCGCTGATGCTGTCGGAAGTCCTGGCGAACCGGGTCCGCCGCCTGATCGGGCAGGTCTGACCATGCTGGACCTGCAAATCCGCCAGAGACTTGGCGCCTTCACGCTCGACATCGCCTTCACCGCCGAAGAGCGCGGAGTGACGGCGCTGTTCGGCCGCTCCGGTTCGGGCAAGACGTCGGTCATCAACGCGATCGCCGGACTGACGCGGCCCGACGAGGGGCATATCCGCGTCGGCGACACCGTGTTCTTCGACAGTGCGCGGCGCATCGACGTGGCGGTGGAGAAGCGGCGCGTCGGTTATGTGTTCCAGGACTCGCGCCTGTTTCCGCACATGACCGTCCGCAGCAATCTGGAGTACGGCCTGCGCCGCGTTCCCGTTTCGGAACGGCGCATCGCTCTCCCTCCGGTGGTGGACCTGCTGGGGCTCGGTCATCTGCTGGACCGGCGGCCACGCGGCCTGTCAGGTGGCGAGAAGCAGCGGGTCGCCTTCGGACGTGCCCTGCTGGCGCAACCGCGCCTGCTGCTGATGGACGAACCGATGGCCTCGCTCGACGCTGCCCGCAAGGCGGAGATCATGCCGTACATCGAGCGGCTGCGCGACGAGATGAACATACCCATCGTCCTGGTCAGCCACGCACTGGACGAGGTGGTGCGGCTTGCCACCACCATGGTGCTGATCGCGGAGGGCAGCGTGCGGGCGGCCGGCCCGGTCGGGACGGTGATGGGGCGGCTGGATCTGTCGGCCGTCACCGGTGCCCAGGATGCCGGTGCCGTACTCGACCTGACGGTCGAGCGTCATGTTCCGGAGGATGGGCTGTCGGTGCTGGCCTTCGACGGCGGACGGCTGACCGTGCCGCAGATCGACCGCGCGCCCGGTACCGCGGTGCGGCTGCACATCCACGCCCGCGACGTGATCGTCGCCCTGCATCCGCTGGCCGGCGTCAGTCTGCGCAACGCGCTGACCGCCAAAGTGGTGGAGGTGGCGGAAGCCGGACCGTCCTCCGCCGATGTGCGGCTGGCGGTGGGTGGGGCGTTCCTGATCGCGCGCATCACCCGTGCGGCTGTGCGCGAACTCGAACTGGCGCCCGGACGCGAGGTGGTGGCGCTGGTCAAGGGCATCGCCTTCGAGCCGGAGACCAGCGGTGTAGCATCCGACCGGCGCGGTCGGGTGGTGGACGTTTGAACGGGCGGCCCCTCGCCACTGTTCGGGGAGGGGCCGGTTTGCATCCGTTATTGGCCGCCAGACGGAGTTGCCGACCCGCCGGTGCTGGCGCCACCGCCCGCCGATCCACCGGCAGTCGAGCCGCCGGGCAGGGTGCGGGTGGCGCCGCTGGTCTCGTTCATGGAGTTGCCGGAGGTGCCGCCCTGAACGGGAACGCCGGTCGAGGGCGGCGGGACGGTGGTGGAGCCGCTGCTCGACCCGCTGCTGGTGGTCGGGTTGGTCTGGTTTGCCGCGTTGGAGTTCTGGGCGTTGTGATCATCGCAGGCGGTCAGCCCCAGAAGCAGGGCGGGCAGGGCCACGATCAGAAACTTGCTGCGCATGAGTGTTGCTCCTCAGCCAGTGGGCGGCGCCATCGGCGAGACCTGTTGTACGAGTACGAAACAGACTCGGTAGGGAACCGGCGACGCCGTACGCGTCCAAACACGCCACCGCCGGTTTCATTCCATCCACCTTGGTACTATGCCGGGTGGGTGTCTGTGCCGATGAGCGGGTTTACGGCCGGTGGTTCCGTTCCAGTGACTGGCAGGAACTTAACGGGAACACCCTGGCGACTTGTGGCTTGGGCGTGACGGATACCCATTACTGGGTTGCGCAAAGAACACGAACCTTTTGCGACTTGCCTGTTCCATCTTTTTCGTTTGACCGGTGGAAAGTCGCTGTGATTCCATCGTTCCACCATGACGATGATCGCCGATTTCACCGACACGCTCGCCCGCGCCGCCAAAAGCGCGCTCCGCCAAGCCATCATGCCGGCGCTGTGCGCCTGCGTGGTCGCCTACTTCGCCTACTATGCGGTCCATGGCGACCGCGGGCTGGTGGCGATGAAGCAGATCCAGGGGGAGATCGCCCAGGCCGAAGGGGTCCTCAACCAGCTCCGCACCGAGCGGGAGGATATGGAGCGCCGCGCCCAGCTGCTGCGCGGCGACGGGTTGGACCGCGACATGCTGGAGGAGCGGGCGCGGCTGATGCTGAATTTTTCAAATCCGCGCGACGTCATCGTGAAGCTGCCCAAGCTGGCCGACCAGGAAGGGGTCAACCAGCAGAAGTAAGGGGAAATCAGCTGATTAACCGAATCGCGGTTAATCTAAAATAGCGCTGCAAAAACAGACGTTTGCGCGTATCATCAAGCTCGTGTACTGTGCGCGCCATATTCGCTTCCGGTGCGGGCTCTCGCATGCCCGCAACGCGCGGCGGCAGGGGATTTAAAAGACCTTGCCGCTTGAACCCTGGGGAGGAATCATGGCCGCGTCCCGACGCCGTTCCACCAAGGCGCAGACCGACACCGCGCCCGTTCAAGCCGTCTCTTCCGAAGAGCTTCTTCATTACTACCGCGAGATGCTGCTGATCCGCCGCTTTGAGGAAAAGGCGGGCCAGCTGTACGGCATGGGCCTGATCGGCGGCTTCTGCCATCTTTACATCGGCCAGGAAGCCGTCGTCGTCGGCGTGCAGGCCGCCCTGAAAGAGGGCGACGACGTCATCACCAGCTACCGCGACCACGGCCACATGCTGGCCTGCGGCATGGAAGCCAAGGGCGTGATGGCCGAGCTGACCGGCCGCATTGGGGGCTACTCCAAGGGCAAGGGCGGCTCGATGCACATGTTCAGCCGCGAGAAGAACTTCTACGGCGGCCACGGCATCGTCGGCGGGCAGGTCCCGCTCGGCACCGGCCTGGCCTTCTCGCACAAGTACCTCAATGACGGCGGCGTCTCCGCGGTCTATTGCGGCGACGGCGCCATCAACCAGGGCCAGGTGTACGAGAGCTTCAACATGGCGGCTCTCTGGAAGCTGCCGGTGCTGTTCGTCATCGAGAACAACAAGTACGCCATGGGCACCTCGCAGGAGCGCGCCTCGGCCGGCGAACTGCACCAGCGCGGCGCCGCCTACGGCATCCCCGGCTATCAGGTCAACGGGATGGACGTGCTCGAGGTGAAGGCCGCCGCCGACAAGTGGGTGAACTACATCCGCGAAGGCAACGGCCCGGTCATCCTGGAGATGAAGACCTACCGCTACCGCGGCCACTCCATGTCCGATCCGGCCAAGTACCGGACGAAGGAGGAGGTCGAGAAGATGCGGTCGGAATCCGATCCCATCGACCAGCTGAAGTCCAAGCTGCTGGGCGGCGGCCTCGTCGACGAGGACAAGCTGAAGGAGATCGATCGCGAGGTGAAGGCGATCGTCACCGAATCGGCCGAGTTCGCGCAGCAGAGCCCCGAGCCCGATCCGTCGGAACTGTGGACCGACATCCTGGTCGAGACTTGATCGTCGAATCCACCGTCTGGTCCTGACGTCAACGAAAAGCAGGAGCGGCGCCAGAGGGACGGGTTGCCCCCATCATGGGAGTCGCAACCGGTTTCCCCGCGCCGCCGGAGGTTGAGGAATGCCGATCGAAGTGCTGATGCCGGCCCTGTCGCCCACCATGACCGAGGGCAAGCTGGCGAAATGGGTCAAGAAGGAAGGCGATACGGTGAAGTCCGGCGATATTCTCGCCGAGATCGAGACCGACAAGGCCACCATGGAAGTCGAAGCGGTCGATGAAGGCCGCGTCGGCAAGATCCTGGTGCCGGAAGGCACCGACAATGTCGCGGTGAACACCCCCATCGCCATCCTGCTGGAAGAGGGCGAGGACGAGAGTGCGCTGTCCAAGGGCGGCAACGCCCCGACCGCCGCCGCTCCTGCCAACCCGGTTCCGGCGCCCGTCGTCGAAGCCGCCCCGGCTCCGGCCCCGACCGTGCCGGCCGCCCCGGTTTCGGTTCCGGATTCGGACGAGGACAAGTTCTTCGCCAAGACGGTGAAGAAGACGGTCCGCGAAGCGCTGCGCGACGCGATGGCCGAGGAAATGCGCCGTGACGAGAAGGTCTTCGTCATGGGCGAGGAGGTCGCGCAGTACCAGGGCGCCTACAAGGTGACCCAGGGTCTGCTGCAGGAGTTCGGCGAGCGTCGCGTCATCGACACGCCCATCACCGAGATCGGCTTCGCCGGTCTGGGCGTCGGCGCCTCCTTCAAGGGGCTGAAGCCGATCGTCGAGTTCATGACCTTCAACTTCGCCATGCAGGCGATCGACCACATCATCAACTCCGCCGCCAAGACGCTGTACATGTCGGGCGGCCAGATGGGCAGCCCGATCGTCTTCCGCGGCCCGAACGGCGCGGCCGCCCGCGTGGCGGCCCAGCATTCGCAGTGCTATGCCTCGTGGTATGCGCATTGCCCGGGCCTGAAGGTCGTCTCGCCCTGGTCGGCGGCCGACGCCAAGGGCCTGCTGAAGGCGGCGATCCGCGATCCGAACCCGGTGGTCTTCCTGGAGAACGAGATTCTCTACGGCCAGAGCTTCGAGGTTCCGGAGGACGAGGAGTTCGTCCTGCCGATCGGCAAGGCCAAGATCGAGCGTCAGGGCAAGGACGTGACGATCACCGCCTTCTCGATCATGGTCGGCCATGCCCTGGCCGCCGCCGAGGAGCTGGCGAAGGAAGGCATCGACGCGGAGGTCATCAACCTGCGCACGATCCGTCCGCTCGACACCGCCACCATCGTCAACAGCGTCAAGAAGACCAACCGCCTCGTTTCCGTCGAGGAAGGCTGGCCCTTCGCCGGCATCGGTTCGGAAATGTGCGCGCTGATGATGGAGCAGGCCTTCGACTATCTCGACGCGCCGGTGGCCCGCGTGGCCGGCCTGGACGTGCCGATGCCCTACGCCGCCAACCTGGAAAAGCTGGCGCTGCCGCAGGTCGCCGACATCGTCAAGGCCGCCAAGCAAGCCTGCTACCGTTGAGAGGAGGGCTGATAGGATGACCGTTCAGATTCTGATGCCCGCCCTCTCGCCCACGATGACCGAGGGCAACCTCGCCAAGTGGCTGAAGAAGGAAGGCGATACGGTGAAGTCCGGCGATATTCTCGCCGAGATCGAGACCGACAAGGCCACCATGGAAGTCGAGGCGGTCGATGAAGGCCGCATCGGCAAGATCCTGATCCCGGCCGGCAGCCAGGGCGTCGCGGTGAACACCCCGATCGCCATCCTGCTGGAAGAGGGCGAGGACGAGAGCGCGCTGGCGTCCGCCGGCTCCGCTCCGGCTCCGGCGGCCGCCGCTCCGGCCGCTGCCCCGGCCCCCACGTCCGCTCCGGCCGCCGCTGCTCCGGCTCCGGTGGCCCCGGCCGCCGCTCCGGCGGCGGGTGGTGCCCGCGTGTTCGCCAGCCCGCTGGCGCGCCGCATCGCCGAGCAGTCCGGTGTCGACCTGAAGACCGTGAAGGGCACCGGCCCGCACGGCCGCATCGTCAAGGCCGACGTCGAGGCAGCCAAGGCCGCCGGTCCCGCCAAGGCTGCTGCCGCTCCGGCCGCTGCCCCGGCTCCGACCGCCGCTGCTCCGGCTCCCGCGGCGGCTCCGGCCCCGGCGAAGGCCGAGGGTGTTGATGCCAAGGCGCTCGCCGACAAGCTGGGCATGGCCTACACCGCCGTGCCGAACAGCGGCATGCGCAAGACCATCGCCAAGCGTCTGGGCGAGGTGAAGCGCACGGTTCCCGACTACTTCCTGACGGTGGATGTCGAGATCGATGCGCTGATGAAGGTCCGTGCCGAGCTGAACGGCCGCTCCGACGCCTACAAGCTGTCGGTGAACGACTTCATCATCCGCGCCGTGGCGCTGGCGCTGAAGAAGGTCCCGGCACTGAACGCCGCCTGGACCGACGAGGCGATGCTGCAATTCCAGCACGCCGACATCTCGGTTGCCGTCGCCACCCCGACCGGGCTGATCACCCCGATCGTCAAGAAGGCGGAAACCAAGGGTCTGGCCGACATCTCCAACGAGATGAAGGTGCTGGCCAAGAAGGCGCGCGACAATGCGCTGAAGCCGGAAGAGTATCAGGGCGGCACGATCTCCATCTCCAACTTGGGCATGATGGGGATCAAGCAGTTCCAGGCGATCATCAACCCGCCGCAGGCCTGCATCCTGGCGGTCGGCGCCAGCGAGCAGCGCCCGGTGGTCAAGGACGGCGCCCTGGCCATCGCCACGGTGATGAGCCTGACCGGCACCTTCGATCACCGCGTGGCCGATGGCGCCGTCGGTGCGGAATTCCTTGGAGCGGTGAAGAAGCTGCTCGAGGATCCGCTCTCGATGCTGCTCTGACGGTTAGAGGACCGGTTCCATGTCGAAAGCCCTTGCCCCGCTCCGCGCCGAAATCGACGCCATCGACGACGAGATCGTCGCCTTGCTGGGCAAGCGCCTGTCCGTCGTCCACCGCGTCGCAGCGGTGAAGATGACGGAAAACCTGCCGGCCGTCCTACCCGACCGCGTCGAAGCGGTCAAACGGCGGGCGGCCGAGGCGGGCAAGGCCTACGGCCTGGATCCGGACTTCATGGCCACCCTGTACCAGACGATCATCGACGAGGCGTGCCGGGTCGAGGAAGGCATCTTTGCCGCCGGCCGCGAGGATGCGCCTCGCTCCTGAATGGGGAGAACACCCTTGGCCGACATCAATTACGACGTCATCGTCATCGGCGGCGGACCGGGCGGTTACGTGGCGGCGATCCGCGCCGCGCAGCTGGGCCTGCACACCGCGGTCATCGAGCGTGAAAACCTGGGCGGCATCTGCCTGAACTGGGGCTGCATCCCGACCAAGGCGCTGCTGCGCTCGGCCGAGGTGCTGCATCTCGCCAAGCATGCCGCCGACTATGGTCTGGTCATCCAGAACCCGTCCTTCGACCTGGACAAGGTCGTCGCCCGCTCGCGCAAGGTCGCGGGCCAGCTGAATGGCGGTGTCAAGCACCTGCTGAAGAAGAACAAGGTCGCGGTGATCGAAGGCTCCGCCAAGCTGCTCGGCAAGGGGCAGGTTGCGGTTTCCAAGGGCGAGGCCCCGGTCGGCACCTTCGGCGCCAAGCACATCATCATCGCCACCGGCGCCCGTGCCCGCACACTGCCGGGCCTGGAGGATGACGGCAAGCTGGTCTGGACCTATCGCAAGGCGATGACTCCGGACAGCATGCCGAAGTCGCTGCTGGTCATCGGCTCCGGCGCCATCGGCATCGAATTCGCCAGCTTCTACAACGCCCTGGGCGCCAAGGTCACCGTGGTCGAGGTGATGGACCGCATCCTTCCGGTGGAGGATGAGGAAATCTCGGCAATGGCCCGGAAAGCCTTTGAAAAGCAGGGCATGCGCATCATCACCGGCGGCAAGGCCGGCAACCTGCGCAAGGCCGCCGACAGCGTGACCGTGGCCGTCGAGGCCGGCGGCAAGACCGAGGACATCACGGTCGACCGCGTCATCGTCGCCGTCGGCATCAGCCCGAACACGGAGGGCCTCGGCCTGGAGAACACCAAGGTCAAGACCGACCGCGGCCACATCCAGACCAACCCGATGTGCGAGACGGACGAGCCGGGTGTGTACGCCATCGGCGACGTGACCGGCGCCCCCTGGCTCGCCCACAAGGCCAGCCACGAGGGCGTGATCGTGGCCGAGCACATCGCCGGCAAGCATCCGCATGCGCTGAATGTCCGCAACATCCCGGGCTGCACCTATTCGCACCCGCAGATCGCGTCGGTCGGCCTGACGGAGAAGAAGGCGAAGGAAGCCGGCTACGAGATCAAGGTCGGCCGCTTCCCCTTCGTCGGCAATGGCAAGGCCATCGCACTCGGCGAGCCGGAAGGCCTGATCAAGACCATCTTCGACGCCAAGACCGGCGAGATGCTGGGCGCCCACATGATCGGCGCGGAAGTGACCGAGCTGATCCAGGGCTACGGCATCGCCAAATCGTCGGAGCTGACCGAGGCTGAACTGATGCACACGGTGTTCCCGCACCCGACCCTGTCGGAAATGATGCATGAGTCGGTCCTTGATGCCTATGGCCGGGCGATCCACTTTTAATTAGGATTTTCCGCCAGGGATTTCCGAGGTGTCGTTTCTCCCAACCGGACGGAGCCATGGACCGCAGCAGTGCCGCGTATGACGAGGATTTCTACGCCTGGACCCAAGCCCAGGCGCAGGAGCTTCGCCGTGCCGGCGCCGAACGGAACAATGCCCCGGTCGACTGGGAGAACGTCGCCGAGGAGATCGAGAGCATGGGCCGCAGCCAGAAATCCGAGATCGACAGCCGCCTCGGCATTCTGCTGGTCCATATTCTGAAGTGGATGTTCTGTTCCGATCTGCGGGAACGTTGCGAGCGCGGCTGGCGCCTTACCGTCCGGGAGCAGCGGAAGAAACTGATCCGCGAGATCAAGGACAGCCCCAGCCTCCGGCCATACATTGCCGACATCTTCGCCGAGGTTTACTCGGATGCCCGCTTGCGGGCCGCCGTCGAGGCGGATGCCCCTGACGGCCATTTCCCGGTCGAGTCGCCTTTCACACTTGACCAGGCGCTCGATCCGGCCTATCCGGCCGAGCTGTTTCCGCCGGAATGGCGGGTTTGACATCCTCATCGCACCTATTGTCGGGGCCGGGGCATCGCGTCGGCCATCGGGAGCTTTAAACCATGACCCTCGTCGACCAGACCGAGAAGCTGCGCCACCCCGAAAAAGCCCACAAGCCCGACAACCCGATCCAGCGCAAACCGGCCTGGATCCGGGTCAAGGCACCGATGAGCCAGGAATACAACGAGACCCGCCAACTGATGCGCGGGCTGAAGCTGAACACGGTGTGCGAAGAGGCCGCCTGCCCCAACATCGGGGAGTGCTGGAAGCACAAGCATGCCACCTTCATGATCCTGGGTTCCATCTGCACGCGCGGTTGCGCCTTCTGCAATGTCGAGACCGGGCGCCCGGACCTGCTGGATCCGCATGAGCCGGACAATGTGGCGGAAGCGGTCGGCAAGCTGAAACTCAGCCACGTCGTCATCACCTCGGTCGACCGCGACGATCTGGCCGACGGTGGTGCCGAGCATTTCGCCCGCACCATCCGCGCCGTCCGTGCCGCGTCGCCGACGACCACCATCGAAATCCTGACCCCCGACTTCCAGAAGAAGAAGGGTGCGGTCGAGGTGGTGGTTGAGGCCAAGCCCGACGTCTTCAACCACAATCTGGAAACCGTTCCGCGCCTGTACCCCAACATCCGCCCAGGTGCCCGTTATTTCGCCTCGCTGCAGTTGCTGGCGCGGGTGAAGGAGCTGGATCCGACGATCTTCACCAAGTCCGGCCTGATGGTCGGTCTGGGCGAGACGAAGGAGGAGATCGGGCAGGTGATGGACGATCTACGCTCCGCCGATGTGGACTTTCTGACGATTGGGCAGTATCTCCAGCCCACGCCCAAGCATGCGGCGGTGGATCGTTTCGTGACTCCCGAGGAGTTCGACGGTTATTCCACCGTTGGCCGCGGCAAGGGCTTCCTGCTGGTGGCCTCGTCGCCGCTGACGCGCTCGTCCTACCATGCGGGCGCGGATTTCGAGAAGCTGCGTGAAGCCCGGCTGCGCAAGCTGGGGGTCGCCGCCGCCTGATGCAGGCGGTTCAATAAGAAAGGATATGGTACGGGCATGCCGACGCACGCGGAAAAGAAGGTTCTTCCCTACACGCCCCAGCAGATGTACGACCTGGTCGCGGATGTGGAGAAGTATCCGGAGTTTCTGCCCTGGTGCCTGGCGGCCCGCATCCGCAAGCGCGAAGGCAATGTGATGTTTGCGGACCTGATCATCGGCTTCAAGATGGTCCGCGAACGCTTCACCTCGCGAGTGGAGCTGAATGAGCCCGGGTGCCGCATCGACGTGCAGTATACCGACGGGCCATTCCAGTATCTGAACAATCATTGGATCTTCAACGACCATCCCGGCGGCTGCTGCGTCGACTTCTTCGTTGACTTCGAGTTCCGCTCCAAGATGCTCCAGAAGATCATGGGCCTGCTGTTCAACGAGGCGGTGCGCCGCATGGTGCAGGCCTTTGAAACGCGTGCGGCCCAGCTTTACGGGCCGGGCCGGGCGACGCAACCGGCCTGACGCCGGCTGCGGATGGATGGATGCGGGCGGTCAGGTCTTGTCAGACCAAAGCTGTCCGCCGCTTGCCCAGTCGCTTTTCTTCACGTCCTGGAAAATGATGTCCACCGCCGAGGGCGAGCAACCGAGAACCTTCACGGTCGCCTCGGTCAGCGCCTTGGCGTACTCCCGCTTCTGCTCGACGGTGCGGCCCTCGAACAGCTGTATGTTGATGGTCGGCATCAGGTCTTTTCCTTCGTTATAAAGAGCTTACAAGCGTTTTCTCAGCGCAGGCTTCCGGTCGGCCGGGCCAGTCGCAGCCGCTCCAGCGCCGCCTGAACCGTCGCCATCCGCACGGCGTCACGGTCGCCAGGGAAGGTATATTCCTTGGCTTTCGCCGCTCCACCGCGTACGGCGGTGGCGACATAGACCCGGCCCACCGGCTTGTTCTCCGTGGCCCCTCCCGGACCGGCGATCCCGGTCACCGCCACCGTCACGTCGGCCCGCGACTTTGCCAGGGCACCAACGGCCATGGCGACGGCGACCTCCGGACTGACGGCGCCATGGGCATGCAGCAGGCTGGCGGGAACGCCCAGAAGTTCCGTCTTGGCGATGTTGGTATAGGTGACGAAGCCGCGGTCGACCACCTTGGATGAACCGGCGATGTCGGTCAGCGCGCCAGCGATCAGGCCGCCGGTGCAGGATTCGGCCGTCGCCAGCATGAAGCCCGCAAGGCCATACTCGGCAAGCGTCTGTGCGGCGAGGTCGCGGATGATCTCGGGAAACATGACGGCCTCTCCCGGTTCGTCTGGTTGGTTCGGATGTTAACCGGGAAGCCTGATCGTCGCCACCGCCTGTGCCGCGATGCCCTCCCGTCTGCCGGTGAAGCCCAGCTGTTCGGTGGTGGTCGCCTTGACGCTGACCCGCCCGACCTCGATGCCCAGGATTTGGGCAATGCGCTCCGCCATGACGGCGCGGTGCGGTCCGACCTTCGGCCGTTCGCAGATGATGGTGACGTCCGCATGGGCGATGACGCCGCCGCGTTCCGCAACCAGATCGGCGGCGTGCCGCAGAAACCTGGAACTGTCGGCCCCGCGCCAGCGCGGGTCTGTCGGCGGGAAGTGGCTGCCGATGTCACCGGCGGCCAGGGCGCCAAGGATGGCGTCGGTCAGGGCGTGCAGGCCGACGTCGGCATCCGAATGCCCCTCCAGCCCGTGGCTGTGCGGCACGCGCAGGCCGCAGAGCGTCACGAAGTCGCCATCGGTGAAGCGGTGGACGTCGAAGCCGCTGCCGGTCCGCACATCCCACAGGCTGCTCATGACCGCGCGGGTGGCGCGGGTGAGGTCGTCGGGGGTGGTCACCTTGAAATTGTCCTCCTTGGACGGCACCAGGGCGACGGCCAGCCCAGCCTGCTCCGCTACGGCGGCATCGTCGGTCAGCGTTAGGCCGGCGGCGGTGCGGTGCGCCTCCAGAATGGCAGGAAAGCGGAAGCCCTGCGGGGTCTGCGCCCGCCATAGCCCCTCGCGGTCGACCGTGCCGGTGATGACGCATTCGCTGCCGCGCTTCAGCGTATCGGCGACCTGTACCGCGGCGATGGCGCCCGGCGTGCTGTCGAGGGCGGCGATGACCGCGCCGATGGTGGACGCGTCGATCAGCGGGCGGGCGGCGTCGTGGATCAGCACGAGATCTGGCGCGCCGTCGGCGGCCAGAGCCTCCAGCCCATTGCGCACCGACTCCTGCCGGCTGGCGCCGCCTGCCACCGGGCTTGGGAGGCCGAGACCGGAGACGGCGGCGTCATAAGTCTCGCGCCAGGTCGGATCGATGACGACGCGCACGCCGGTGAGCTGGGGATGGCCGAGGAAAGCCTCCACCGTCCGGCGCAGCACCGGCTTGCCGGCGAGGTCGAGATATTGCTTCGGCCGTTCGGCCCCGAATCTCTGGCCGGATCCGCCGGCCACGATCAGGGCGACACAGGTGGGCGCGATGCAGGTGGGCATGAGGCAAACCGTAAGATATGATAGCCACTTGACGGAAACGTCGCGGAGCCTAGCCTGTCGCCGTGGTTCCGCCAAGTGCCGAGCCTTGCCGTCCCCAAGCCCCGGACCATGTCCAGGGCCGGTCGGCGTGTTCCGGCAGCAGGATGGCGGAAAGACGGGAGTGCATTCGGGTCCATGTCGCAGAACATCCTTTTGAGCCTGACGGCGTTGGTGGCCCTGGTGCCTGCCGCCCTTTATCCCTACCGGCGCATCGCTGGGCAGGGGGTGGAGGGGCGCGGCTGGTCCTTCTGGGGTGCCTTGCTGCTCGCTGCCGCCGGACCCGGCATGTGGGCGATCCTTCAGGTCGCCGGCCAGTGGCAGACCGGCTTCTCGACCGCGCTTTGGGTGACGACCGCCGCCTGCATGGCCCTGTTCATCGGGCTCAGCCTGTTCCACGCCACTGCTTGGAGGCTGGCGCCGCTGCTGCTGCCCTACCTGCTGGTCGTCTGCCTGCTGGCGACGCTGACCGAGGACGCGCCGGCGCCGATCCTGCGCGGCAACGCGCCGGGCGTCTGGATCGATCTCCATATCGCGGTGTCCGTCTTCACCTATGCCCTGCTGACGCTCAGTGCCGTGTCATCCTTCGCGGCGGTGATCCAGACCCGCGCGCTGAAGACCAAGCGGCCGACTCCGCTCAGCCGGTTCCTGCCCCCGGTCGCGGAAAGCGAACGGCTGCAACTGCGTCTGCTGATCGCCTCGGAGGTGGTGCTGGGCGCCGGCCTCGCCACCGGCATGGCTGTGCTCTATTTCGAGCAGGGGATGCTATTCCGCACCGACCATAAGAGCCTGCTGTCGCTGGCGACCTTCATCGTGATTGGCATTCTTCTGCTGGCGGAGTACCGCACTGGCGTGCGCGGACGGACGGCAGCGCGCACCATGCTGATCGTCTATCTGCTGGCGACGCTTGCCTACCCCGGCGTCAAGTTCGTGTCGAACGTGCTGATCGGACAGTGGACCTGGAACTGAGCCTTCCTAGCGGCAAGCTGGTGGAAGAAAAGATGTTTCGGCCGAGGCTTGGGCGTGCCCTTTGGGCTTCGCGCTTGCACACGACTGTAGCGGCGTGATAATCTGCCCAAATTGACGGCACTTTGTTGATTTGCCCATCAATCGGGCAGGTGAGAATGACCATACAAATCGGACCCATCACGCTCGCCGGACCGGTGATCCTGGCGCCCATGTCGGGTGTCTCCGACCTGCCGTTCCGCCGTCTGGTGAAGCGCGCGGGCTGCGGCCTCGTCGTGTCGGAGATGATCGCCAGCCAGGCGATGATCCGCGAGAACCGCCAGACCCTGCGCATGGTGGAGACCGAGCCGGAAGAGTTCCCGATGGCGGTCCAGCTCGCCGGCTGCGAACCCGAGGTGATGGCCGAGGCGGCGAAGCTGAACGAAGACCGTGGCGCTGCCGTCGTCGACATCAATTTCGGCTGTCCGGTCAAGAAGGTGGTCAACGGCCACGCCGGTTCGTCGCTGATGCGGGACGAGGCGTTGGCCGGCCGAATTCTGGAAGCGGTGGTGAAGGCCGTCAGCATTCCGGTGACGCTGAAGATGCGGCTGGGCTGGGACGAGACCAACCGCAATGCCCCGAACCTCGCCCGCATCGCGGAGCAATGCGGCATCAGGATGGTGACGGTCCATGGCCGCACCCGTATGCAGTTCTACACCGGCACCGCCGACTGGACTGCCGTCCGTCCCGTGAAGGAGGCGGTATCGATCCCGGTGGTGGTCAACGGTGACGTCACCAGCTTCGAGGCGGTGGACCGCGCGCTCGCCGAATCCGGTGCCGACGGCGTGATGATCGGGCGCGGCAGTTATGGCCGGCCCTGGTTCCCGTCGCAGGTCATGCATTACCTGCGCACCGGCGAGAAACTGACCGATCCACCGCTGCATGAGCAGATGGACACGCTGCTGGAGCATTTCGACAGTATGCTGAGCCATTACGGCAGCGACGGCGGCATCAAGGTCGCCCGCAAGCATGTCTCCTGGTATTCGACCGGCCTGCGCGGCTCCAACGAGTTTCGGCAGGAGGTCAACCAGTTGGGCGACCCGAACGCGGTGCGTGACCGCATCCGTGCCTTTTACGAACCGGCAATCGAAAGGATGGCCGCCTGATGGATCCCGTTTCCACAACCAGCCCCGGGACCGCCCAGAGTCAGCGTGGCCGCAACCGGTCGTCAGCGGCGCGGTCGCCCAGGCTGGAGTCCCTGGTGGTGCTGAACAGCCTGCCCGATCCTGTGCTGGTGGTGGACGGCAACGGCGATATCCGCTTCGTCAATCTGGAGGGACAGGAGTTCTTCGATCTGTCGGCCAATGCCATGGAGGGCATGCCGCTGCCCGACCTGCTCCCGCCGGACAGCCCGGTGATGGGCCTGATTCAGCAGGTCCGCCGCGGCAGCCGCCGCGTGTCCCAGGACGGCGTCGTCATCGACACCCCCCGGATCGGTCCGCACCATGTGACGGTGCAGGTGGCGACCATGGGCGACCCGCCCGACCATGTGGTGCTGACCATCCATGAGCGGTCGCTGGCCCGCAAGATCGATCATTCGCTGACCCACCGCCATGCCGCGCGCTCCGTGACCGCCATGGCGGCGATGCTGGCGCATGAGGTGAAGAACCCGCTGTCGGGCATCCGCGGCGCCGCTCAACTGCTGGAGGAGAACGCCAGCGACCAGGACCGGGTTCTGACCCGCCTGATCTGCGACGAGGCCGACCGCATCGTCGCCCTGGTCAACCGGATGGAGGTGTTCTCCGACGAGAGGCCGCTGGAACGCGCCGCGGTGAACATCCATACGGTGCTGGAACATGTGCGCAAGGTCGCCCAGAGCGGCTTTGCCCGAAAAATACGCTTTGTCGAGCGTTACGACCCGTCGCTGCCTCCTGTTTACGGCAATCGCGACCAACTTGTGCAGGTTTTCCTGAATCTGGTGAAAAATGCGGCAGAGGCTGCACCAGAATCAGGCGGCGAGATCACGCTGACCACCTCCTACCAGCATGGTGTGCGCATGGCATTGCCCGGTGGCGATGCGCGTCGGCATCTGCCCCTGCTGGTGACGGTTCAGGATAATGGCGACGGTATTCCGGAAGACCTGCAATCCAACCTGTTCGATCCGTTCGTGACCAGCAAAGTGAACGGGACTGGCCTTGGTCTTGCATTGGTGGCGAAACTGATAGGCGACCATGGCGGAACCATCGAGTTCGACAGCCAGCCTCGCCGGACCGTCTTCAAGGTGTCGCTGCCGATGTACGATGATTCGAAATACGATGAACCGAAGCTTTCCGGGGACTCGAAAATTTCTGATGCTGGCTTGCAGTCCAAGGGCGGCCGGGGGACTCGGTGATGAGCGCGGCGACCATTCTCGTCGCGGATGACGATCGCGCCATCCGCACCGTCCTGACGCAGGCCCTCGCCCGGCTGGGGCACGAGGTGCGCACCACCGGCAACGCCGCGACGCTGTGGCGCTGGGTGGCGGACGGGCAGGGGGATCTGGTCATCACCGACGTGGTGATGCCGGATGAGAACGGCCTGGATCTGATCCCCCGCATCAAGAAGCTGCGGCCGGAAATGCGCGTGATCGTGATGAGCGCGCAGAACACGCTGATCACCGCGGTGAAGGCGGCGGAACGCGGGGCTTTCGAGTATCTGCCCAAGCCCTTCGACCTGAAGGAACTGGTGTCGGTCGTCGAACGGGCGCTGAACACCAACACGCCGCCGGCCACCATGCCCGGCGGCGACATGGAGGGCGAGGAACAGCTGCCGCTGATCGGCCGCTCGCCCGCCATGCAGGAAATCTACCGGGTGCTGGCCCGCCTGATGGGCACCGACCTGACGGTGATGATCACCGGCGAGAGCGGTACCGGCAAGGAACTGGTGGCCCGTGCGCTGCACGATTACGGCAAGCGGCGCAACGGCGCCTTCGTCGCCATCAACATGGCGGCCATCCCGCGCGAGCTGATCGAATCCGAGCTGTTCGGTCACGAGAAGGGCGCCTTCACCGGTGCGACCAACCGGTCGACCGGCCGGTTCGAGCAGGCGCAGGGCGGCACCCTGTTCCTGGACGAGATCGGCGACATGCCGCTCGACGCCCAGACCCGGCTGCTGCGCGTGTTGCAGGAGGGCGAATACACCACGGTCGGCGGGCGCACTGCGATCAAGACCGATGTGCGCATCATCGCGGCGACCCACCGCGACCTGCGTACCCTGATCCGTCAGGGCCTGTTCCGCGAGGATCTGTTCTGCCGCCTGTGCGTCGTGCCGATCCGCCTGCCGCCGCTGCGTGAGCGGACCGAGGACATCCCGCTGCTGGTCCGCCATTTCCTCAATCTCGGCATCAGCCAGGGGCTTCCGGCCAAGAGCATCGATCAGGCGGCGATGGACCGGCTGAAGCGCTACCGCTGGCCCGGCAACGTCCGCGAGCTGGAAAACCTCGTCCGTCGTCTGGCTGCCCTCTATTCGCAGGAGGTCATCGGGCTGGATGTGGTGGAAGCGGAGCTTGCCGATGCCACTCCTGCCGCCCAGCCGGTGGAGGAGCCACAGAGCGAAGGCCTCTCCTCCGCGGTCGAGCGCCATTTGAAGGACTATTTCGCCGCCCACAAGGACGGCATGCCGTCCAATGGTCTCTATGATCGGGTGCTGCGCGAGATCGAACGGCCACTGATCTCGCTCAGCCTGTCGGCGACGCGGGGCAACCAGATCAAGGCGGCCCAGCTGCTCGGCCTGAACCGAAACACGCTGCGCAAGAAAATCCGCGATCTGGACATCCAGGTGATGCGCGGCATCAAATAAACGGCATCCGGCGGCGCGTGGCGGTGCCCCCGCCGCCGCAGCCGATCCGTGCCAAAATTGCGACACAGCCTGTACCTGGAGGGCGGCAAACCACAGCGCATCGAACGCACGGTTGCTCTGAAGCCTTCTGGCGTAACCAGTGCTGTCCGAAAGGCAGATTCATTGCGGCTTGGCAGGGCCGCAACAGAGGTGTATCTTTCCGGCAACAGATTAGCGCCGGACCATGCCACCCAACACCGACATCGCAGCAGCCGGCCAAAGACCGGTCTGGCAGAAGATTCTCCAATGGTCCCGCCGGGTCGGGCTGGGCAAACGGCTTGCGTTTGCCCTTTCGCTCGCCGCCTTGGCCGCCGGCTTCGCCACCTATGCGGCGATGACGGAGAGTGCGCCATTCGGACAGGCCAACCCGCGGACCGTCACGCTTCTGCTAACCCTCGACCTTGCCATCCTGCTAACGCTGGGCGTGTTGATCGCCCGGCGCATCGTCGCCATCCTGATCGGACGGCGGCGCGGGCTGGCGGGGTCGCGGCTGCACACCCGGCTGGTTCTGGTGTTCAGCGTGCTGGCGGTGGCGCCGGCCATCATCATGACCGTCTTCTCGACCCTGTTCTTCTATGTCGGGGTGCAGAGCTGGTTCAGCGACCGGGTGCGGACGGCGGTGAACGAATCCCTGGTGGTGGCCAGTGCCTATCTGCACGAGCACCAACAGAACATCCGCGCCGACGCGCTCGCCATGGCCAACGACCTGTCGCAGGAGGCCCGCTTCTCCAGCGACCCCGAGCGGTTCGAGCAGGTGGTGGCCACCCAGGCGATGCTGCGCGCGCTGTCCGAGGCGATCGTCTTCAACGGCACCACCGGCGCCATCGTCGCACGGGCCGGCTACACCTTCACCCTGGAATTCGAGCCGATCCCGGAAGACAAGATCCAGCAGGCCCGTGGCGGCGAGGTCGCGCTGATCGTCAAGGAATCCGACGACCGCGTCCGCGCCCTGGTCAGCCTGGACCGCGTGTCCGACACATTCCTCTATGTCGGCCGCATGGTGGAGCCGCGGGTGCTCCAGCACATGGCGTCGGCCGAAGGGGCGGTGAAGGAATACACCGCGCTGGAGAATCAGCGCGGCAGCCTTCAGATCACCTTCACGCTGATCTTCCTGGTGGTGGCGATGCTGCTGCTGCTGGCGGCGGTGTGGGCCGGGCTGAATTTCGCCACCCGGCTGGTCCGCCCGATCAGCGCGCTGATCGGCGCCGCCGAGCGGGTGCGCGCCGGCGACCTGACGGTCCGTGTGTCCGAACCGCCGGGCGAGGACGAGTTCGTCCTGCTGTCACGCGCCTTCAACCGCATGACAACCGAGATCGAGGGGCAGCGTCGCGAGTTGCTGTCGACGAACCGGCTGCTGGACGAGCGGCGCCGCTTTACCGAGACGGTGCTGTCCGGCGTGTCCGCCGGCGTGCTGGGCGTCGATGCCGATGGCGCCATCAACCTGCCGAACCTGTCCGCCGCCCGCCTGCTGGACGAGGAGGATCCGGAACGGCTGGTCGGCATGCCGCTGGTCGAACTGCTGCCCGACATCGGCGACCTGCTGGACAATGCGCCGAAGAAGCCCGGCCGCGTGGTGCAGGACCAGATCCAGATCCGGCGTCCTGGCAAGCCGACACTGACCCTGCTGGTCCGCATTGCGGCGGAGGTGCGTGACGGCACTGTGCGGGGCTATGTCGTCACCTTCGACGACATCACCGAACTGGTCTCTGCCCAGCGCAAGGCGGCCTGGGCCGACGTGGCCCGCCGCATCGCACACGAGATCAAGAACCCGCTGACTCCGATCCAGCTGTCCGCCGAACGGCTGCGACGCAAATATCTGAAGGAGATCTCCAGCGATACGGAGGTCTTCACCATGTGCACCGACACCATCGTCCGACAGGTCGACGATATCCGACGGATGGTGGACGAGTTCTCAGCCTTCGCGCGGATGCCACAGCCGGTGATGAAGCCGGTCAACATCAACGATCTGGTCCGGCAGGCGGTCTTCCTGCAATCGAGCGCGCATTCCGGGAAGATCCGCTTCGACACGCGGCTGCCGTCGGGACCGCTGACGATTGCCTGCGACAGCCGGCAGATTTCCCAGGTGCTGACCAACCTGTTGCAGAATGCGGCCGACGCCATCGAAGGGCGTACACCGACGGCGGACGGGTCGGAGCTGCCGCCGGGAGAGGTGGCGATCGCGGTGGAGGATGACGGCGAGAAGGTCGTCGTCACCGTCGAGGACAACGGCAAGGGGCTGCCCGGCGGCGAACAGCGCGACCGGCTGACCGAACCCTATGTGACTACGCGGGCCAAGGGCACCGGGCTCGGGCTCGCCATCGTCAAGAAGATCATGGAGGACCATGGCGGCGTGCTGACCCTGGAGGACCGCGAAGGCGGACCTGGGGCGCGCGTGACCCTGGTCATTCCACACCCGGTTACGGTCGCGAATGACGCGGGCGGCCGTGACGACAGGCCGGCGGAGACCGGCGGAGAGATGAGGCACGAAGCCCATGGCGCATGATATTCTGATCGTCGACGACGAAGCCGATATCCGGATGCTGATTGCCGGCATCCTGAACGACGAAGGCATCAAGACGCGCGAGGCCGCCGACGCCGATCAGGCCTTCGCCCAGGTTGCGGCGCGCCGGCCGAGCCTCGTCGTGCTCGACATCTGGTTGCAAGGCAGCAGACTGGACGGCCTGCAGATCCTGGAACAGCTGATGCGGGATCATGCCAACCTGCCGGTCATCATGATCTCCGGCCACGGCAACATCGAGACCGCGGTCCAGGCGATCAAGATCGGCGCCTACGACTTCATCGAGAAGCCGTTCAAGGCCGACCGCCTGCTGCTGATGGTGGAACGCGCGATCGAGGCGGCGCGGCTGAAGCGCGAGAATCAGGAACTGAAACTGCGCGCCGGCGGCGATGTCGAGTTGATCGGCAAGTCCTCGGCGGTCAATCAGGTGCGCCAGTCCATCGACAAGGTGGCGCCGACCGGCAGCCGCGTGCTGATTTCCGGCCCACCCGGAGCCGGCAAGGAGGTTGTCGCGCGGCTGATCCATGCCCGCTCGCGCCGGGCCGGCGGGCCCTTCGTCGGTCTGAACTGCGCCACCATGCGGCCGGAGCGGCTGGAGATGGAGCTGTTCGGTACCGAGGCCGGCGTCGACGGACCCGGCCGCAAGATCGGCACCTTCGAGCAGGCCCATGGCGGCACGCTGCTGCTGGACGAGGTCGCCGACATGCCGCTGGAAACCCAGGGCAAGATCGTCCGCGCCCTTCAGGAGCAGGTGTTCGAGCGCGTCGGCGGCGGCCAGCGGGTCGAGGTGGACGTGCGCGTCATCGCCACCTCCAACCGCGACCTTCAAGCGGAGATCGAGCAGGGCCGCTTCCGCCAGGATCTGTTCTACCGCCTGTCGGTCGTGCCGATCCGCGTACCGTCGCTGGCCGAGCGGCGCGAGGACATCCCGGTGCTGGCCCGCCATTTCATGCAACGCTCCGCCGAGGCGTCCGGCCTGCCGACCCGCGAGTTCGGCGAGGACGCGATGGCCGCACTCCAGGCCTATGACTGGCCGGGCAACGTGCGCCAGCTGCGCAACGTGGTGGACTGGCTGCTGATCATGGCCCATGGCGACCCCAAGGAACCGATCCGCGCCGACACCCTGCCGCCGGAAATCGGCGCCATCACGCCGACAGTGCTGAAGTGGGACAAGGGTGGCGAAATCATGGGGCTGCCGCTCCGCGAGGCGCGCGAGGTGTTCGAGCGCGAGTATCTTCTGGCCCAGGTCACCCGCTTCGGCGGCAACATCTCCCGCACCGCGTCGTTCGTCGGCATGGAGCGCTCCGCCCTTCACCGCAAGCTGAAGTCGCTCGGCGTCCATGGCAGCGAGAAGGGGAAGATGTTCATCGAGTGACCAGTGCCTTGCATCGCGACGCCAAACTGGTCATATAAACTTGACCAGTTTGGCGGAGACGAAAATGGGACTGCCGGTGGTGACGGTCAGCGTGACCGAATTCAAGGCGAAATGCCTGTCGCTGTTCGACGACCTTGAGGATCACCGCGTCGCCAAGATCGTGGTGACCAGACATGGCCGCCCTGTGGCTGAACTGAACCCGCCGGACCGCGAGCTGCCGCCGTTGTTCGGTGCCCATCCCGGATCCGTGGAGGTGGTTGCAGAGTACGACCTGACCCGGCCAACCTTCGGCGACGATGTCTTCGATGCGGAAAGCGGGATTCTTCACCGGTGACAGCCGAATGATCCTGCTCGATACCCATGTGGTTCTATGGCTCGACGCCGGAATTGAACTTTCTCCCGATGCCTGCGATCGCATAGAACAGGAAAGATCGACCGGCGGCATCCTGGTGTCGACGGTCTCTGCCTGGGAAATTGGAACGCTGGTCCGCAAAGGCCGGATTCGCCTGGATCTCGAGCCCTCGGCCTGGATACAGCGGTTTCTTGCCGCTGCCGGGCTGCGCTGCCTGCCGCTTTCGTTGGAAGCGGCGCTCGGCGCGTCGAGCCTGCCGGAACCTCTCCACAACGATCCGGCCGACCGGCTGTTGATTGCCACCGCCCGCGAACTCGGCGTCCCTCTCATGACCCGGGATAGGGTGATCCATGACTATGCAGCCGCATCGGGGACAATCCGTGTGCACTCCTGCTGATCTGTGGCTGCAATTTCTGACCTTCGGAGCACTCCCCTTGTCCGCCTCCATCACCCTGCCGCGCGCCGTCGTCTATGACTGGGACAACACCCTGGTCAGCAACTGGGACACGGTGCGCGAGGCGTTGAATCATGCGCTGGTGTCCTTCGACCTTGCCCCCTGGAGTGCTGAGGAGGCGCGCGAGCGGATCAAGGCGTCCTTGCGCGACAGCTTCCCGCGCATCTTCGGCGAGCACTGGACCGACGCGCGCGATCTGTTCTACGCCTATTTCGCCGCCCATCATCTGGATGGGTTGAAGCCGCTGCCGGGTGCCGAGACCCTGCTGAGCCATTTCCACGAACTTGGCGTCTATCAGGCGGTGGTCTCCAACAAAAATGGCAAGTTCCTGCGGGCCGAGGCTGAGGCACTGGGGTGGAGCCGCTATTTTGGCAGGCTGGTCGGCGCCCAGGATGCGGAATTCGATAAGCCCCATATAGCCCCGGTGCGGATGGCGCTGGAGCCGTCAGGCATCGAAGCCGGTGCCGATGTCTGGTTTCTCGGCGATGCCGACATCGATATGGAATGCGCCCATGGCGCCGGGCTCGTTCCGGTGCTAATAGGGCTGGGCGAGGGGAGTGGCTTCGACCGCTTTCCCCCTGCCCATCGCCACACCGACTGCACCGCGCTTTACAGCGCGCTGTATGGCTTGGTGGATGGCAATGGTGATACCATATCCCTGCAAACGGCTGTCGAGACGGTACCAACGCGCACCACACCTGCACCGTGAAACGGGGAGCGGACCGCCTAAACGAAGGGGTCCCAAGAACATTGAAGAAGGGGGCATGAAAAATGTCTGAAAAAAGCCAAAACGTGCAGGACGTGTTTCTAAATCACGTCCGTAAGAACAAGACTCCCGTAACCGTCTTTCTCGTGAACGGCGTGAAACTCCAGGGCATCATTACTTGGTTCGACAACTTCTCGGTACTTCTGCGGCGCGACGCGCATTCCCAGCTCGTCTACAAGCACGCAATTTCAACGGTCATGCCGGCCCATCCCATTCAACTTTTCGAGCCGCCCAAGGAAGGTGAAAGCGTCTGATCCCTTGACCAATGGTAACGGCGCGGCCCCTGAAGGCGCCGCGCGGGCCATCGTGGTCCACCCCGTCCTCCGCAGTGAGGCGGACGGGGACATGCGCCCTCCCGAATCCCGGCTTGAGGAAGCGGTCGGTCTTGCCCAGGCCATCGAATTGGACGTCGTCCATGCCGAATGCGCCAAGGTGAACCGGCCGCAGCCATCGACCCTGCTCGGCTCCGGCACGGTGGAGCATCTGGCACAGGTGGTGGAGGAGGCGGAGGCGACGCTTGTCATCCTCGACCACGCCCTGTCGCCAGTCCAGCAGCGCAACCTCGAACGAGCGCTGAAGGCGAAGGTCATCGACCGCACCGGCCTGATCCTCGAGATCTTCGGTGCCCGCGCCCGGACGCGGGAAGGCATGCTTCAGGTCGAACTGGCCTCCCTGACCTATCAGAAATCCCGGCTGGTGCGGTCCTGGACCCACCTGGAACGCCAGCGCGGCGGCTTCGGCTTTCTCGGTGGCCCGGGCGAATCGCAGCTTGAGCTTGACCGCCGCCTGATCGGCGACCGGATCATCAAGATCAAGAAGGAACTGGAGGAGGTCCGGCGTACCCGCGGCCTGCACCGCAAGGCACGTGCCAAGGTGCCGTACCCGGTGGTGGCGCTGGTCGGCTACACCAACGCGGGCAAATCGACACTGTTCAACCGCTTGGCGAATGCCGACGTCTTCGCCCAGGATCTGTTGTTCGCCACGCTCGATCCCACCATGCGGCAGGTCACCCTGCCGTCGGGGCGCAAGGTGATCCTGTCGGACACGGTCGGCTTCATCTCCGATCTGCCGCACGGACTCGTCGCCGCCTTCCGCGCCACGCTGGAGGAGGTGGACGCCGCCGACATCATCCTGCATGTCCGCGACATCGCCCACATCGACAGCGAGGCCCAGAAGGCCGACGTCCATGAGGTGCTGTCCGACATGGGCATCGACCCGGAGACGGACGACCGGGTGATCGAGGTTCTGAACAAGATCGATGCGCTGGACGAGGAAAGCCGCGCGGCGATCCTGGCCCAGACCAGCCGAAACCCGCAGGCCGTGGCGGTCTCCGCTCTGTCCGGTGAGGGGATCGACGATCTCGACCGCCTGCTGGACCAGCGGATGAACGTCAACCGGCAGGTCGTCGACCTGTCGGTCGACCTCGGCGACGGGGCGGCGCTTGCCTGGCTCTATGCCAAAGGGGAGGTGCTGGACCGCTACGACGACGAGGAGCATGCGCACCTGCATGTCTCGATCGACCCCGTCGACCTCGCCCGGTTCGAAAAGCGCTTCCAACCCTCTATCCAGGCCGAGCCGCAACCTTAGGCGGCGTGGTTGGGTGTCTGGCCAAACGGAATGGGGTGCAATCCACAACTATGACCTGTTGCACCCCACTCCGGTCTTAAGACGAATGCGGCGTGGTCATTCAGCCGTTGGGGTCCGATGATGGGAAGGGAGCGGTCGTGCTCCCCCTTGAGGAGGACTGCCAATGCGGTTGCAAACCGATCCGTCGTGCTTCTCGATCACGGCCTTTCTCGCTGATCAGGTTGCCCTCGTCGCCCGTCAGGAGAAGTTGCCGCCGGGTGCTGCCCTGCTGCGCCTGCAGGAGCTTTCACGCACGCCCGAGGGACGCGATACCCTGATGCACCTGATCGAAGCGGCTGCCGAGCGGGAGCCGAATGCCGATGAGGCCGCGAAAATCTCCGCGATCTGCCGTGAACTGGCGGCGTGGGGCTATGGCGGCTTCAGCGGTGGACCGCAGCATCGCTCTCATCACGATCACCGTGCCGCGGCGTGATGGTGATTTGACACACGCTTGAGGGATGACGGCACCTGCGATGGCGGGCCATAATGGGCCGTTCGCCATCGCCGCGGTTCCGTCGTGCTCTGCTTCCCGTCCCGTATCCTTATGACCGGTGTCGGCCGTCTGATGCCGGCGCTGCCGCTTTTGCTGGCATTCTCCCAGCCACTGGCGGCGGCGGTGCCGTTGCGTCCGGGAATGCCGCTGCCGCCCGGCTATGTGGAAGAGCCTGAAACTCCGCCCGAAGATCCGCTTCCTCCTCCGCCAAGGCCGCTGCCGGTGGCACCCGACGAACCGCAGGTTGTGGCACCGGATGCCGCCGGATTGCTGAAGGAATGCAAGCAGACGACCTTCACCGATTGCTTCCGCATGTGGCAACCACCGCCGCCGCCGCCGCCGCCGGAACCGGAACCGGAGAAGGAAACCGCCGGCACGCCCCCCCCACCCCCACCCCCACCGCCGCCCGATCCCAAGGCGCCGCGCCAGCCCGCGCAGGGCGGACCGGTGCCACCGCCTCCGCCCGATCCGGCCAAGGAGGCCGCAGCGGCTGCGGCAGACCGCGCCACCCTCGATGCGCTATCCAAGGCGTTGAAGGACAGCGGATTGGACGGCAAGGTTCTGTTGACCGATCCCAAGGCTGGCGATCCCGTGCTGAAACTCGATAGCGCGCCCGGCAGCAAGCCGGCGGCGAAGCGCTGATCGTCACCATCCTCGAACCGTTAGAGGCCAACCAGACATGACGGGTTTCCCGCTCCCCGACATCGACCGCGTGTCCGACCTGATCCGCTCGGTCGCGCAGACGGAGATCATGCCCTATTTCCAGAAGCTCGACGCCGCCGGCATCCGGCAGAAGACCGGACCAACCGACCTCGTCACGCTGGCGGACGAGGCGGCGGAGCGGGCCCTGACCCCGGCGCTGTCGGCCCTGCTGCCGGGAAGCCGCGTGATTGGGGAGGAAGCGGCGTCGGAAGACGAACGGGTGCTCGACCGCATCCACGGCGATGATCCGGTGTGGATCATCGATCCGGTGGACGGCACGATCAATTTCGCCCAGGGCCGGCCGATGTTCGCGGTGATCGTCGCGCTCGCCTGCAAGGGCGAGACGGTCGCCGGCTGGATCCACGACCCGGTCGATGGGCGGATGGCGACGGCGATGAAGGGGCAGGGCGCTTGGCTCGGCGGACGCCGTGTCCATGTCGCGCCCGCGGTGCCGCTGCCGCAGATGGTGGGGGCGCTGTCGACCCGCTTCTGCAGCGAAGAGATGAGGCTCAAGCTGGAGGAGCGCAGCGCGGGGGTCGCCGAGCGGGTGTGCCTGTCGAGTGCGGCGCAGGAATATCTGCGGCTGCTCGAAGGACGGGCGCACTACTCGCTCTATCATCGGCTGATGCCGTGGGACCATGCGGCCGGCGTGCTTCTGCATGCGGAAGCTGGCGGTTATTCGGCCCTGATCGACGGCACGCCCTACCGGCCGGGGCTGCTGGACGGCAGCATCCTGCTGGCGCCCGACCACGATAGCTGGCAGGCGCTGCATGCGCAGCTGTTTGGGTGAGTACGGGAGGTGAAGGCGGGGGCGATCTTGCCCCCGTCCCCAATCCTCAATGGGCCAGCAATGCCGGCAGGGCCAGACCGTCAAGCACCGTGCGCGTCGCCCCACCCAGCACGAGTTCGCGCAGGCGGGAGTGGCCGTAGGCGCCCATCACCAGCAGGTCGGCGCCCTGGTCGGTACAGCAGGACAGGATCATGTCTCCGACCTCGCCACCCGACGCGATGACCGACTGCGGACGGGCGGCGATGCCATGACGGTGCAGCCAGTCGACCAGGGATGCCGCTTCGTTGCTCTGCTGCCCGAGCGGTTCGACGGTCAGCACGCTCACCGACTCCGCGCTCTCCAGGAAGGGCATGGCGGCGCGGACGGCGCGGGCCGATTCGCGGCTGTTCTTCCAGGCGATCAGCACATGGCGGCCGATGGGGGCTTTGGCGGGTTGCCTCGGCGGCAGGACCAGGACCGGGGTGGCTGTCTCCAGTGGCAGGCGATCAGGAATGTGGTGGAGCGACACGCGCTCACCCGCGCGCACCGCCGCCGATTGCGCAACCACGATCAGGTCGGCGTAGGACGCCCGCTCGGCCAACAGTTCGACATGGTCGCCTTCCTCGATTGTCCAGTCATAGGGCAGACCATCGAGCGACTGGCGGACCTCCTGCTCTATCCGTTCGGCATTTTCATGGGCGATGGCGGTCGCTTCCGCCATGAAGCCGTAGGAGGCGGCGCGGCCGGTGGCGCCAGCCGGCATCGACACCGGGGTAGCGATATAGAGAGCCTGGATATGGGCGGAGAAGCGCTTGGCCAGGGACGCGGCCACCGCCAGACGGTTGGCATGGGCGTCGTCGTTGGCCATGTGCAGCAGGATGGTCTTGATCGGCATGCCCTCGCGTCTCCCAATCTTATGCTTGGTCCGCCATCAGCCGGCGGAGCGGTTTCCCTCTAGGTAACGCTCCGCCGGGGCTTATGGCAACGCTGCTGGATGGGGCCGGACGATGGGGGCAGGCGGTTACTTCACCACCACCGCATACTGGTCGATCGGCGCCACCGCCTTGATCAGCCCCCGTGCCTTCAGGAACTCCGCGAAGCGCGTGTAGCGCTCGGCATCCAGGGCGGCCGGGCTGTGGGAAAAGCGCGGCAGCGTGTCGGCCCAGGCGCGGCGGTTCAGCTCGTCGTTCAGCTCCGGCCGGCCCTTGACGAAGGCGGCCTGCGATTCTTCAGGATGGTTCAGGATGTAGAGCGTGGCACGCTCCACCGCCGCCAGGAAGCGCTTGAATCGCGGATCGTTCGCCTTGTCCTTGCGGGCGACCAGGATCAGCTCGTCATATGGGGGAACACCCTCCTCCTCCGGGTAGAAGGCACGGCCGGGGTGCTTCTCGATCTCCATCTGGTTCAGTTCAAAGTTGCGGAAGGCGCCGACCACCGCGTCGACCTGCCCCGAGAGCAGCGACGGCGACAGGGAGAAGTTGACGTTGACCAGCTCGACGTCCTTCAGGCTCAGCCCCTGCTTCTCCAGCATGGCGCCCAGCAACGCGTCCTCGAAGCCGGCGATCGAATAGCCGACCTTGCGGCCTTTCAGGTCCTTCAGCGACTTCACCGGTCCGTCGCGCAGGACGACGACGGAGTTCAGCGGTGTCGACACCAGCGTGCCGATGCGGACCAGCGGCAGCCCCTCGTCCACCTGAAGGATCAGTTGCGGCTGATAGGACACGGCGATGTCGGTGCCGCCGGCGGCGACCAGCTTCGGCGGGTCGTTGGGATCGGCCGGGGCGGTCAGGGTGACCTCCAGCCCGGCATCCTTGAAGAAGCCCTTTTCCTGCGCCACCACCAGCGGGGCGTGGTCCGGGTTGACGAACCAGTCCAGCATCACGGACAGCTTTTCCTGGGCCGATGCCGGAAGCGAGGTCATCAGGCTGGCGGCCATCAGGCCGGCGGTAAGCAGGTGCTTCATCGGCAGGTGCTTCATCGGGTGTCTTTCCCCCTTCAAGGGTTGGCGTCTTCGGCGGGTTGGGTATCGGGTTGCCAGGGCAGGGCGCGGCGGGCCAGCGCATCGACGGCGGCATAGAGCGTCACCGCGAAAAGCCCCAACACCAGCACGGCAGCGAACAGAAGGTCGATCTGCATGCGGGCGTTGGCGTGCAGCATCAGGTAGCCGAGGCCGGAGGACGACCCCACCCACTCGCCGATCACCGCACCGATCGGCGCCACGGCGGCGGCGACGCGCACGCCGGACCAGAAGGCGGGCAGGGCCGCCGGCAGGCGGATGCTCCAGAGGATGGCGGCGGGCGAGGCGCCCATGGTGCGGGCAAGGTCGAGCCAGCCGGGATCGGTGCGGCGCAGCCCGTCGAACAGGGCGGTCGTGACCGGGAAATAGATTACGAGAACCGCCATGGCGATCTTCGACGCCATGCCGTAGCCCAGCCAAAGCACCAGCAGTGGTGCCAGGGCGAAGACCGGAATTGCCTGGCTGACCAACAGCAGCGGCATCAGCCAGCGTCTTGCGGTGCGGAAACGCGCCAACACAAGCGCGCTGACCCCGCCGAGCGCCACGCCGGCAACAAGTCCGATCAGGATCTCGGCCAGAGTGGTCAGGCCGTGGGTCCACAGGAGTGGAGCCTGCCGCTGCATGGCATCCGCGACGGCCAGCGGGCTGGGCAGCAGATAGCGCGGCAGGCCGGTGGCCCAAACCAGCGCCTGCCAGCAGGCGACCAGCACCGACAGGGTCACCGCCGCGCGCAGCAGCGCCTTCATTCCGCCAGCCTCCGCAGAAGCTCCGCCTGATGGGCCAACAGCCCGGCATCGTCGACCCGGCGCGGCACCGGGCCGGAGGGCTCCAGCGCCGGACCCATGACGGCCGGACGACCGGTCATCACATGCAGGCGGTCACCGATGCGCAACGCCTCCAGCGGGTCGTGGGTGACCATCAGGACGGTGCGGCCGGCCAGCGTCCCGGCAGCCGTCTCCTGCAGGCGCAGCCGGGTGATGGCGTCCAGCGCGGAGAACGGCTCGTCCATCAGGACCAGCGGCTTGTCCTCCATCAGCGTGCGGGCCAGGGCGACGCGCTGCCGCTGGCCACCAGACAGTGCGGCGGGACGGTCACGCTCCCGCCCCGCCAGTCCGACGCGGTCGAGAAGGGAGCGCGCCTGTTCCACCCGTGTCGGGTCGGGACGACGGTGGCGCAACCGGTCGCCGAGCAGGACATTGTCCAGAACGGTCAACCAAGGCAGCAGTAAATCCTGCTGCGCCATGTAGGCGATGCGGCCGGCCAGCGGCAGCCCGTCCCCGGTGACGACCTCCGTCGGCGGCTCCGGTTCTGCCAGGCCGGCAAGGATGCGCAGCAGCGTGGTCTTGCCGACGCCACTCGGCCCCAGCAGGCAGGTGGTCCGGCCGGCCAGAAGCTCCAGCGTCAGGTCGGAGAACAGCAGCGTGCCGCCATAGGTCAGCCGGGCGCGCGAAATGGTCACCGACAGCGGCGTCATCGCGAGCATCGGGGCGAGCATGGTGGATTGGCGGAAGTGAAAGGGGTGTGGTCCCGCATCACTGATCCCTACGCCGGCATGAACCGGATCAGGTTCCAGGGGTCGTCCCGCAACAGGACCTCTCAGCCGCCCATCGGCTCCCCCCAGTGAAGGCGGCGACTATAGGCGCGGACCATCCGTGACCGCAAGCATTGCCGGAAGCCGCTTCCGGCAGGTGGAAGCTGGCGGCTTGACCGGACCGCCGCAGGGCCTAGTTTCTGACCGGCATCATGGAGTGCACACCCTGACCACGCCCCTTCGCACACCGCTGTTCATCGGCGGCGAGATCTACCGCGGTTCCACCTATGGGCCGAAGCATCCGTTGGCGATCCCGCGCGTCTCGACCGCCATCGATCTCAGCCGTGCCATGGGCTGGCTGCCGGACGAGGTCTATCTCGACACCCATGTGGCGAGCGAACGCGAGTTGGCCCGCTTCCATACCTCCGATTACATAGCGGCACTGAAACGCGCGGAGGCGGAGCAGCGGGTGGATGAGGCCACCGCCGCCCGCCACAATCTGGGCAAGCTGGAAAACCCGGTCTTCGCCGAGATGTACCGGCGGCCCGCCCACAGCAGCGGATCGGCGTTGCAGGCCGCCCGCATCCTGGGTGACCGGCCGGCCGGGCTGGTCTATGCCCCGGCGGCCGGCACCCATCATGCCCGGCGCGACCGCGCCAGCGGCTTCTGCTATTTCAACGCACCGGTGCTGGGGATTCTGGAACTGCTGGACCATGGGCTGGAGCGGGTGCTGTACGTCGATCTCGACGCACACCACGGCGACGGTGTGGAGGAGGCCTTTGCCGACGACGACCGGGTGCTGACGATCTCGATCCACGAGGATGGCCGCTGGCCCTACACCGGCAAGGCGGAGGATCGCGCCGGCGGGATGGCCCGCAACCTGCCGGTGCCGCCGGGCTTCAACGACAGCGAGATGGAGCATGTGATGGAGGCGGCTGTCCTGCCGCTGGCCCGAACCTTCCGTGCGCAGGCGATGGTGATCCAGACCGGCGCCGACGCGCTGGCCGAGGACCCGCTGAGCCGTCTGGAACTGTCCAACCGCGCGCTGTGGGATGCGGTGGCCGCCCTGCTTCCGCTGGCGCCGCGGGTGCTGGTGGTCGGTGGCGGCGGTTATAATCCCTGGTCGGTCGGGCGCTGCTGGGCCGGGATCTGGGCGGTGATGAACGGCATCGATCCCGCCGTGCGTCCCACCGCGGAAGCCGAGGCGGTCCTGCGTGCCCTGACCTGGAATCGCGCCGCCGGACGCAACCCGCCGGAACACTGGTTCACCACGCTTGGTGACGAACGGCGGCCTGGGCTGGTGCGGGATGCGGTGAAGAGGGTGGCGGCGTTGGCCGTGTCTTGACCATGGTGTCCCGAGCCGTGGCAGATCGACTCATTCCGATGAATTTCGAAAGGTCCTGTGACGATTCGTTGACGGGGTCGGATTGTTCGGTGATTCTCTTTCCACTGCGCCGGTGCAGCTTCCGCGTCTGACGGCGTGGGCTTGGGTAGGAGAACGGGCGGGCGGATGTCGAACACGACCCTGTTCCTGATCGCCATCGTCATCATCATGCTGGCCGGTGTACCGGTCGCCATGATGCTGAAGGATTTCCTGCCGAACATCATGGAAAAGAGCGGTGGTCTGGAGCAGATCGAAAACCGCGTCTACGTGCTGCATGCCGAGGCGCAGGAGCTTCAGAACCGCGTCAATCATCTGGTTCAGCGCCGCAACAGCCAGTTTTCCGACCGTAACCGGCTGGAGAGCGACATCCGCAAGGCCGAAAAGCTGATCCGCGATCTTGCCGACCAGCCGCCGATGTTCGTTCACGAGGTCGGTGATCCGCAGGCCGGACTGATGAAGTTCGTCGCCACCGTAACCCAGGAGAAGGCGTCTGCCGCCGCGCGCGCCGCCGGCGAACGGGCGCAGGTGAATCCCATCTGGCGCTGCACCAATGTGGCCGAGGTCTGGGCGTCCAGCTTCGATGAGGCCAAGCAGATGTGCGATGTGGCCTTCCCGTTCAAACTCGGCTTCCAGAAGTCGTTCATGCGCGGCGATGCGAAGGCTGGCGGCAAGGGCGGGGGCGGCAAGGGTGTGCCCACACCTCCCGCCACGGCACGGGCGAAGGCGGGTGCCGCCACATGATGATCAACTTCATCATCGTCCTGGCGATCATCGCGATCGGTGCCTGGCTCGGCAACATTCTGATGACCGTGGAGCAGCGGGTATCGCAGGCACGCCAGCGCGTCCGTGGGGTTCGCAACAACCTCGACAAGCTGGATGCCACCATCCACCGCCTGCATCGCGAGGAGGAAAGCCTCCATGCCGAGATCGAGGAACTGACCAAGGAGATGGTCGAACTGCGCAAGAAGCAGATGGAGGTGCAGCAGCGCCTGACCGAAGCGCAGTCGAAACGACGTCCGCAGATCCTGATCCTGACCGACCGGCGCAATCCTGGCGACAAGGAATGGCTTGTCACAGTGGTGAATCAGCAGATCGGCGAGATCGATGCCGCCCATCCGCTTGCCGTCGAATGGGCACGCGGACGCGACTATCTGGTCTGGGCGGAATCAGACCGAGAGGCCGCCGAACGGGCCACCCGACGGTTCAGCGCCCGGCCCGGCTATCAGGTGCGGTCGGTGGCGCCGGTGAAGGAAGACCTCTACACCGCGAACGCGGCGCGCAGCGCCGCTTAAGCCTATGTGCGGGGATCGGATAGGCGCTTCAAATCGATTCCGATCTTGCGTGATCCAATCCAGGCATGAAAAACCCTTCTCCCACCGGGGAAGAAGGGTTTTTTAGAACGTCCCTGAAAACTGGCCGCGACGACGTCAGCGCGCCTTGGCGGCGGTCTGGGTCTGGCGGAAGGCGTCGTGCAGATAGGGCGACAGCGCCTGGCGCATGTTGCGCAGCCACTCGTGGATGATGATCAGCGAGCGCGAGGCGACCGGCGGGGTCATGCCCAGCTTCACCAGATCCTCGCGCGTCATCGTCGCAACCTGATCCAGCCGGTGACCGGTCAGGCGTGCCCAGGCCGGGGCGGTGCAGGGCGACATGGAGATGACCTGCAGGCCCTCGCGCTCCACCATCTCTGCCTTGCGGCGGGCGTACTGGCTGTCTTCCAACTGCGAGAACGGGCCGGAGAAGCCGTTTTCCACCAGCACGCGCTTGGCCTTCGGGGCGATGGTCGCCACGCGTTCCAGCGTCGTCATGCCGGTGGACAGCGACGCGAGGTCGACCGTGACCGGAACCATGAAGGTCAGACGTTCGCCGTCGCCAACGTAATAGTCGAAGCCCGACACCTCGGCCCAGTTGAAGAACCACTGCGAAATATTCCCGCCGAAATCATACAGGCGGCCGCCGCGCTGCAGTTCCGGCCCGATCAGGTCCCAGAACTCGTAGAAGCCGTCGCCCGAGCCCATCATGTTCATGAAGTCCTGGGTGATGCGGCGGTGTTCGACCACATCCGGGCCGAACAGGCGGGCCAGACGCTCGTTCACCTCGTACTCGACGACCTTCAGTTGCAGGCCTTCCAGCATGGCGGTCGCCATCAGGTGATGGGACAGCAGCGTCTTGCCGACGCCGCCGCGGTCATTGAGGACGAAGATCGTGCCCAGCATGCGATCGCCTTTCCAGTATGCGTTTGTTGAATCGTCTTGGGTCATCGTGGGAGGCATCGGCTGGGATACAGGAGAGCCGGTGCCCCGCGCAACCGCCGTGGACGTCTGGTGGGAAGCCGGCGGCACGGCCGGCTCGGTCATTGCGGGTTGGGGAGACGTTTGCTGCGCCTCGGGGGCCTCCCCGGCACCACTCTCTGCCGATCCGTCTTCGGCGGCCATGGTTGCCGGGGCAAGCAGGTCCGGGACAAGCAGGTCAAGGGCAGGGACGACCGTTTCGCTGCCGCCGCCAGATGCCGAGGCTTCCATCGTCGGTTCGTCGGCGATGGCGGCCGGCACGGCATCCGCAGCGGCTTCGTCGACAGCGTCGTCACCGGCATCCCCGGCGGCTTCCGCCGGCGGTTCCGTATCGCCGACCGTGGCCACGACCGCCGCAACGGCGCCGGAGTCGGGTGACTCATCCTCATCCGCCTCATCCTTCTGGCCGGCGGACAGCGCGGCTTGATGGACAGCGGCCAGCGTTTCAGCGGGAAGGGCGGCGGCAGCGGAATGGTCGCCGGCGGCTTCGCCACGGCCCTCGTTCCCGACGAGGAAGAAAGCGGACCGCAAAGTGACGGGGGAAATCGGCTGATTGTCGCGGGCGGTCACGCCCAGCTTGGCCAGCAGGTCTGAGATTTCGGCCCAGGACAGGCCACGTTCGCGCATCAGCCCGATATCGGCATAGCTTTCGCGCACCGCCTGCATGGCGCTGCGGTTGCCAGCCGGGCGATCGGCAAGGAGCCGTTCAAGTTCCGAGCGGTCGATCGACACCGTATGGGATTCCGGCAAGATGAAACGGCGGCGGGGAAGCGCCCGGATGTTTGGATTGCAAGGAATCCATTCCCCTGTGGCCGAAAAAATAGTACAAGCGGCCATCACGCGCAAACGGTTTCCAAACGACATCAACGGCGCTAAACATCGTTGCCCGATTGGGGATCATCTCGTAACGCCGGGCGACTTCGCCGACGTTCCGCCAGACGACGCCATGATGGCAGATGGCATCATGATGATGGCTTTTGGAACCGCCCATCGGTCGCGCGGGTTGCCATGGTTACCATACGGGAAAAGGGCGCCGCCGTTTCCGACAGGTCGGGCGTCTTCATCAGGCTGGGCTTGGAACCGGGGTAAGGCCAGGATGCCTCACGATTTTGGTTCGTCACGGGACCGGCGACCCGCACCCTTGGCAGGGGCGGGCATCGGCTTTCACGAGTTGCGGCAGGCGTGCGAGATATCGGCCCTGCGGGAAGATTTGGAACGGCTTGCGCATGAAGCCGGCGCACTGCGCGACAGTGTCGAGCAGGCGGTGGAAACCGTGCGTGACCGTTTCGCCGCGCTGACCGCGGAGGAAATGGCCGACCCGATGGTGCTGGCGCCGCTGCTTCAACTGGCGGTCACCACTCTGCTGGATATTCGTGAGCAGGCCCGCCAGTTGAACACCCAGACAGGCCCGCTGTCGGATGATGAGCGTCCGTCCTGGCTGGGGGCCGCCGACTCGCGGCGTCTGCGCCAGCCTGCCGCGCCAGCCTGGGAATCGCCGGATTTGGAATCGCTGGACTGGGACGGGGAGCCCGACAGCGGAGACGATGGCGACGCGCCGGATTCCGGCAACGAGGCGGTTCGGCTCAATTCTCGACCACCGCGCGCAGCCGAAAGGCCGGCTCCTCCTCCACAGCCGGTGCTGGCGGTGCCGGCTCCGCCCATGCCGTCACCGCTGCCCCTTTCCCCGTCCACGGCGCCAACAAGTCCATTCCAATCCACCTCACCATCGGTACCTGGACGTGCGGTGGACGGACAGGCGTCCTGGCTTGCCAGCGAACCGGTACCGGCACCGCCGCCGTCCCGTGCCGCGACAGTGCGGGCCAATGGCACCGGCGGTCAGCGTCCCACAGGCGGGATCAACTGGCTGGGACCGGCTGGCCGCTGACTTCGGTAAACAAAAGTGATCGGCAGCCGGGCGCACCGCGACTCGGGTACGAACTCCTGTGTTCGTCCGGACGAAAAGGTCAGAATCTGAACGATTGAGCTTGCAAATTCGGAGCAGTTCTAATACAAACGGCATATCAGCAAATATATTTTTACCAAAATTCGCCGTTTCCTGCACAACAGTCTGAACGCCCGAGGTCGGTCACATGCTCCGGATCGACAGCATCGCCAAACCGCATATGCCCCACCGCAGCCGCACACCCGGGCAGCCGTTGCGCGTGATCCTGGTGGAGCATGATCCCGGCATCGCCGACGCATTGTCGGTGCTGATCGCGGACCTTGGGCACAGCATCTGCGGAATTGCGCAGACGGAAAGCGAGGCGGTCGACCTTGCCCTGCGCGAACGTCCGGATCTGGCGCTGACCGACGTGCGGTTGGGCGGCGGGGACGGCATAGCGGTTGCGCGGCGTTTGAACCTGCACCATGGCCTGCGCTCCATCTTCCTGTCCGGAAACAGCGATCACGGCACCATGGCCCGCATCACCGAGACCTATCCGCTCGGCGTGGTGCACAAGCCGTTCTCCCATTCCCAGTTGAAGATCGCCCTGGATCTGGCGGCGCGCCGCCTGCGCTGACCGGCATCGGGAGGAGTGGGGTTCCGGCCCTACGCCAAAGGATTTGGTTTTCCCAAGCCTGTTCCTCTGCTATATTTGTTCATGGAGTGTTCTGGTGCGGAACGGCAGGGCGAGTGCGCCGGTCCGGACATCGCCGGAGCATGTCCGACGGCGGTTGACCAGCGTCGGTCCCTCGTGCTTCGTTGCGCGTGACCGGGGGGATGGTCGCCATTGAACAGCCGGCCCTGCGAATGGGAACCCTCGGCATCTGGGTGCCTCTGCCGGGCATCCTGATGGGTCGGCATGGATGCTGGGACACTCGCGCTTAGGAGCAACGAGCGATGAATGTTTGGACGTTTACGGGACGCCTGGGCGCGGACGGCGAATTGCGCACGACCCAGAGCGGCGAAAAGGTGCTTGGCTTCCGCGTTGCCAACGATGTCGGCTTTGGCGATCGCAAGACGACCCAGTGGGTCGATTGTTCGATCTGGGGCCGCCGCGCCGAGTCGCTCGCGCCGCACCTGACCAAGGGCAAGAGCGTCGTCGTTTCGGGCGAAGTGACCCTGCGCGAGTATGAAAAGCGCGATGGTACCCGTGGTGCGGGCCTGTCGGTCCGCGTGGCCGAGATCGACTTTACCGGCGGCGCCCGTGAAGAGGGCGGCGGCGGAAGCTACGGCGGCGGTGGCGGCTACGAATCACGTGGCGGCGGAAGCAGCGGCGGCTATGGTGGCGGCAGCGGTGGTGGGAACTACGGCGGCGGCTCGTCGGGCGGCAACCGTGGTGGTGGTGGCGCTCCGCCGCGTCATGAGGATCTCGACGACGAGATCCCCTTCTGAGGCAAGCCACAACAGTGAGTTCCATCGGCCGGATGCCCGTCATCCGGCCGATTTTTTTGATTTTGCTGTCAGCCGGCCAGCATCGCCCGCATGCGCGGAGCCATATGGTCGAGGAAGGCGCGGACCCGGCGCGGCGCCCGATCGCGTCCGGTGTAGACGGCGTGCATTTCCTCGGTATCGACCAAGGTGTCCTCCAGCACCGCCACCAGGCGCCCCGCGCGCAAGTCGTCGCGGACATGATATTCCGCAAGCCGCGCCAGCCCCAGGCCCAGCAGCGCCAAATGGCGTACCGTCTCGCCATTGTTCGCAAGGACACGGGTCGGCACCTCACGATCCACCAGCCGTCCGCCGGACTTCAACGGCCAGACTGCGGCTGCGCGGCGGAAGTTGAAGCCAAGACAATCATGCGCTTCCAGATCCGCGGCGGTGATCGGCACGCCCTTTCGGTCCAGATAAGCGGGAGAGGCGACGATCACGCGCCGAACGACGCCCAGCCTCTGCGCCAGCAGGGCAGAATCGCTCAACGGCCCGGCGCGGAACGCGACGTCGACACGCGCAGCGTAGAGATCCACCACCTCGTCGGTCATCGTCACGTCCATCGTGATGCCGGGATGGTCGCGCAGGAAATCGGGCAACAAAGGCAACAGGCAATGCTGGCCGAACGGTACAGAGGCATTGGCCCGGATCAGGCCGGTCGGCGCACGGGCCCCGCCGGCGATCTCCGCATCCAATGCGTCCATCTCGCCCAACAGGCTTGCGGCCCGTTCCCGGTAAAGCTCCCCCTCCGCAGTCAGGCGCAACTTCCGGGTGGACCGTTCGACCAGCCGCACACCAAGCCGCTCCTCCAGCCGCCCGACCAGCTTCGCGGTGGATGACGGCGTCATGCCGACATCGCGCCCTGCCGCACTGAAGCTGCCCTGGGCGGCAACCCGGAGGAAAACCCGCATTTCCCAGGCGCGTGCATCGCTCATACCGGCATCTCCGTCTCAGCCTTGTCTTTCAATGACAAAATCATCGGAACAGCGCGGGCATTCCCGTTTCTGACCTTATGGCGCACATCGTCTCTCCAGCACAGCCATTCCAGATATGGAGAGTTTCGAGATGCCTCTCGCACTGCTGGCGCTGGCAATCAGCGCCTATGCGATCGGGACGACGGAGTTCGTGATCGTCGGCCTGCTTCCCACCGTAGCGAGCGATCTGAACGTCAGCCTGCCGCTGGCCGGCATGGTGGTCAGCGTCTATGCACTGGGTGTCACCTTTGGGGCACCGATCCTGACCGCGCTGACCGGCCGGCTTCCACGCAAGCCGCTGCTGCTGGGCTTGATGGGCGTGTTCGTCATCGGCAACCTGCTGGCCGGCGTCAGCCCCAATTACGAGACGCTGCTGGTCGCACGGGTGCTGAGCGCCTTCGCCCATGGCGTCTTCTTCTCGGTCGGCTCGACCATCGCCGCCGATCTGGTGCCGGAGGACAAGCGCGCCTCGGCCATCGCCATGATGTTCTCCGGCCTGACCATCGCCATCGTCACCGGCGTACCGCTGGGCACCTGGATCGGCCAGACCTTCGGCTGGCGCGCCACCTTTCTGGCGGTGTCGGCGCTGGGCGTGGTCGGCGGGCTGGGCGTTGCCGCACTGGTGCCGCCGCGGCTCAGCCAGCCGCCGGCCGCCGGACTGGGGGCGCAGGTCGGCGTATTGACCAAGCCGCGGCTTCTGCTGGCGTTCGCCATCACGGCGCTGGGATATGGAGGCACGTTCGTCGCCTTCACCTTCCTGGCGCCGATCCTTGAGACGATCACCGGATTCTCGAACTCGACCGTCAGCCTCGTTCTGGTGCTGTACGGAGCCGCCATCGCCGTCGGCAACATCATCGGCGGCCGTCTCGCCAACCGACGTCCGGTGCGGGCGCTGGCATGGCTGTTCGCCTTGCAGGCCCTGGTTCTGATCGTCTTCACCTTCACCGCCGACGCCAAGGTTCCGGCACTGGTCACGCTGGCCGGCATGGGGGCGCTGGCCTTCGCCAATGTCCCGGGGCTCCAGCTCTATGTCGTCCAACTGGCGCAGCGCCATGCGCCGGGGGCGGTGGATGTGGCGTCGGCGTTGAACATTGCCGCCTTCAACCTGGGCATTGCGGCGGGCGCCTTCTTTGGCGGACAGGTGGTGTCCTCCCCGCTCGGCCTTGGCGCCACACCGTGGGTCGGTGGTCTCTTCGTGCTGGGCGGTCTGGTTCTGACGCTGGCGAGTGGCGCCCTCGACCGGCGGGAGATGGCCGTACCGGCAGCCTGCTAGACCAGCCCGTTAGACCGGATCAGCCTCCAGCGTCAACGTATCGAGCAGGAAGCTGCCGTCCTCGGTGATATCGAAATGGGCGCGGACCTCTGCCGCCACGCTGCGCTGGAGCGACCGGATGGCCTGGGCATGCAGTTCCGGCGTACGGGTGCGGGCGGTCCAGACCGGGAATTCCATGCGCAGGCGACGCGGCGTCAGCGACCGGACGGCAAAGCCCGCCCGCGCCAGCGCCGCCATCCACTCGGCCGCCGTATAGTTGCGGACGTGCGACGGATCGCGCAGCACTTCGACCACCTGCAGGTGGGTGTCCAGGACGGCGGCGGCTGGTGCGATGCAGTCGACGAAGACCGCCATGCCATTCGGCCCCAGAACCCGACGGGCCTCCCGCAAACCAGCCTCGAAGTCCCGCCAGTGATGGGCGGTGAAGCGGCAGAGCACCACGTCGAAATGGCCATCCTCGAAGGGCAGCCGTTCAGCCGGAGCCTGCCGCGTGATGATGTTGGTCAGGCCGCGTTCCGCAGCGGTGCGGCCGACCACCTCCAGCATCTCCGGCGTCAGGTCGACGGCAATCACCTCCGCCACATGGGGAGCGGCGCGGTAGCTGACATGGCCGCCGCCGCAGCCCAGGTCCAGCACCCGGCCATTGGAACGGCCATGCAGAACCTGTTCGATCTGGTCCAGGTCGGCCCCCCCGGAATGGACGGCGCTGGACACATAGGCGTCGGCGCGCGGTCCGTAATTCTCGGCGACGACGCCGTGGTGGTTCTGGCTCATGGATGGCAGTCCTTGTTGGGTGGCTGATGGCATGAGCGTCGCGCCATTCCTAACCGGGTACAAGGAGGGTGGTTATCCTGGTATAAACACTGCCACCATGACTTCTGCCGCCACCGCTTCACCGACCACCGCGACCGATCCATCCGCCGAACGGCGGCGCCTTTTGGGTTCCTTCCTGCGTCGCCATCGCGAGCGCCTGACTCCGGCGGATGCCGGTTTGCAGGGTGGCTCCACCCGTCGCCGTACCCCCGGCCTGCGACGGGAGGAACTGGCCCAACTCTGCGGCATCAGCCCGACCTGGTACAGCTGGCTGGAACAGGGGCGCGACGTATCGGTCTCTCCTGCCGCACTGGCGCGGCTGGCCGTGGCGCTGCACCTGACCGGAGCGGAGCGGGCCTATCTGTTCGAGATGACGCGCAAGCGCGACCCGGACGCACCGTCGGGCGGTTCCGCCGATCAGCCGCCTGCGTCACTGCTCACGGCGTTGGGAGCGATGACGGTGCCGGCATATCTTCTCGACCGGCTATGGACAGCAGTCGGCTGGAACCCGGCGGCGGAGCGGCTGTTCGGCGGCTGGCTCGGGAGCGGCGGTGGGGAACGCAACCTGCTGCGCTATGTCTTTCTCGACCCAGCTGCCCGACACTTTATCCAGGATTGGGAGAATCGGGCCCGCCGTCTGCTGGCGGAGTTCCGCGCCGAAACCGCCCGCCATCCTGAAGATTCGGCGGCACAGGCTTTGGTCGCCGGGCTGCGGCGGGAGAGCCCACTCTTCACCCGGATGTGGGACGATCATGGCGTATTGGAGCGGGAAGGGGGGCTGCGCCACTTCGAGCATCCGCTGGATGGTTCACTGACGCTGGAACAGTTGACCCTGCGTCCCAATAGCCGATCAGCTTACGCGCTGGTCATGCTGCTCGATCCGGAGGGCGCCGGACAGCACGAATGACTGATTTTTCGCTTGGGGAAAGTTGGCTGGGGCGCCAGGATTCGAACCTGGGAATGGCGGTACCAAAAACCGCTGCCTTACCGCTTGGCGACGCCCCAACCGGCGCGGCGATCGTTCGTATCGCCGGAAGGAGCGGCACCATAATCGGAAGCCCGGCCGAAGGCAACAGGCTGTTTTCAGAAAATTTTCATGGATTGGCAGGCATCGGGAAAGCCGCTCAGCGACCCTCCCGGCGCCATGCCATCAGAAGACCGCCCAGCACCAGGGCCAGAACCGCGCCGACAGGAAGAAGCGGAACGTCGGTCACTCCGGTCACAGTGTAGTCGCCATTGGCGCGCAGGCCGATCCAGCCGGCGCCGGTCTGGCTGCGGTCGGGCTGGGTGCGCCGGACATCGATCCCCGGATTGGGGCCATTGTCGGTGTCGGTCACCCAATGGATACCGCCGCCGGTCGCTTCCGCCACCGGCTTCATGCGGTCACCGGTGGACCGCACATCCGCCAGCTCGGGCGTGTTCACGGCACCAACCACCGCCAGTGTCGTCCTGTCCCCGTCGGAGATGCGGTAGATACCGGGGGCCCCGGCGGTAACTGTGGCAATGGCACGGCCGGTGCGGTCGTCGGTCAGTTGCAGCGTGCTGGTCTGGTCGGACGGGTCAGTGATGGTGACGGAGCGCGGATCCGGCGTCAGGGACCGGCGTTCGACCGTGATGCGGCTGCCGTCCACATGGGCGCGCAGATCGTTCTCCTCCAACTCCGGCTCCTTCATCAGCCAGTGGGCGAGGCGGCGCAGAAGCTCCGCCTGCGGGCCACCGCCTTCGAAGCCGCGACTCCACAGCCAGATCTGGTCGGAGGCAAGTTGCGCCACCCGGCCCTTGCCGACACGGTCCAGCACCAGAAGAGGCCGGTTCTCGGCACCCTGCATCACGACCGTGCCGCTGTTCGGCGCCACGTCGACCTGATGGAACCAGCGGCCCCAGGTCGGCGGTGCGTCCAACCGGTCGCCGGGCAGGCCGGCGGTCACAGGATGGCGGCGACCAACATCGGTGACGGTCGGCAGGAAGGGGCGGTCGACCGTCTGGCCGCTGGGGGCCGCCGGCAGGATCGAACCCAGCGGTGTGCGGTAGAGCGACAGCGGACCGGCATAGCCCTGGCCGGAGGTCTCCAGCAGGGCGCCGCCCTTGCGGACATAGTCGGCGATGTTCTCCAGATACATCTGCGGCAGCACGCCACGGCGGCGGTAGCGGTCGAAGATGATCAGGTCGAACTCGTCCAGCTTGACCTCGAACAGTTCGCGGATCGGGAAGGCGATCAGCGACAACTCGCGGATCGGCGTACCGTCCTGCTTTTCCGGCGGGCGAAGGATGGTGAAATGGACCAGATCCACCGCCGGGTCGGCCTTCAACAGGTTGCGCCATGTGCGCTCGCCGGCATGGGGTTCGCCGGAAACCAGCAGCACGCGCAGACGGTCGCGCACGCCGTTCACCACCACCGCCGCGCGGTTGTTGGCCAGCGTCAGCTCCTGCTTCGCGGCCTCGACCTCCAATTCCAGCACATTCTGGCCGCCGTGGGTGATCGGTAGATCGACACGCACATCGCGGCCGACCGGCACGCGGAGGGTGCTGGGGGTGCCACCATCCTGGCGCAAGGTCACCGCAGCGTCGGCGGACTGCCGGCCGGGCATGTCATCGACACGGATGGTCAGTTCCACCGGCTTGCCGACGAGGCCGTAATTGGGCGCCTGCACGATGGCGATGCGGCGGTCTCCCTCATCGCGGTCGCCGGTCAGCAGGGTGTGGATCGGGCCGATGTCGGCCAGCTTGCCCGGCACTTGCGGAACGTCATGCACCTGACCGTCGGTGATGAACACGGCGCCGGCCATACGGCGGCGCGGCACGTCGGCCATGGCGCGGCTCAGCGCGTCGAACAGGTGGGTTTCGTTGATGGTGCCGCCACTCTCGCCGCCTTCGGCGCTGCGGACCACCCGCACCTCCAGATCGTCGAAGCGCTTCAGGCGCTCGGCCAGCTGTTGCGCTGCCCGTTCGGTGCGGGCGCGGCGGTCGCCGATGGACTGGCTCGGCGAATCGTCGATCACCACGATGGCGACGTCCTTGATCGGGGCGCGCTTTTCCTGGACCAACGACGGGTTGATCAGCGCCAGCGCCAACACCGCCACCGCCAGCAGGCGCAGCAAGGTACCGCGCGCCCGGCGCAGTGCGGCGATCAGCACCACCAGCAAGGCGAAGCCGACCAGCGCGCCCAGCAGCGGCCAGGGCAGCAGGGGCGCCAGCGCCACGGACAGTCCGGAAAGCAGATCGACGGGCATTACTGGCCAAGCCTTTCGAGGATGGCGGGCACATGGACCTGATCGGCCTTGTAGTTGCCTGTCAGGGCATACATCACGAGGTTGACACCGAAGCGATAGGCGATCTCGCGCTGGCGCTCGCCGCCGGGAATCACCGCGAACAGCGGCTGCCCATTGCGGCCGACCGCCCAGGCCGACGCCCAGTCATTGCCACCGATGACGACAGATGACACGCCGTCATTCGCCGGCCCCTCCCGCGCTTCAATCCACAGCTGCCCGCCGGCGTAGCGGCCCGGGAAGTCGGTCAGCAGGTAGAAGGACTTGCGCAGCACATGGTCCTGCGGCACCGGGGCCAACGGTGGAATGTCCAGCCCCTGTACCAGCCGTTGCAGCACGGCCGGACCACCACCCGGCGCCTGATCGCGGGTGTCGAACAGAATGGTACCGCCATTGCGCATATACTCGTTGACCCGCTGGCGCGCCTGATCGGACAGCGTCTTCTGGCGGTCGGACACCGGCCAGTAGAGCAGGGGATAGAAGGCCAGCTCGTCCTGCTCGGGGTCGACACCCACCGCGCCGGCGGCCTCAACCGCCGTGCGCAGGCCGAGCACGCTGACCAGCCCCTCCAGCCCGGCACGGGCGGTGTCGTCGACGCTGCTGTCCCCGGTCTGGACATAGGCGAGGTAGGTTTCTGCCGTCACCTTGACCGCCTTGTCCTGATCGAGCGCGCGGACAGGTTGTGGCGCGGAGGACAGAGCCAGTGCCAGCACCAAGCCGGCCGCGGCGCCCCCGGCACCACGCCGCAGGCTGGGCGGGCGCAGCAAGCCGCGCAGGGCAAGCGCGATCAGCAGGTCGATGGACAGCAGAGCCAAGGCCGCCGCCAGCAGCGACGGCTTCAGCGGAACCTCGCCGCGGCCGCCATAACCGTCGCGCCCCACACCGGCAGGCATCGCCGGCAGCGGATCGATGGTGGTGACGGCGGCCGACAGGTTCAGCGCGCGCCGGGCGTCGTCGGTGCCATAGAAGCCCGGCGGGTGACGCGGCCCAATCACGTCGGCGGCGGCATTGCCGGGAATCGGGAAGGCCGTCGGCGGCGGCGGAACCAGCCGCCCGGTGCCGTCCAGAACCTCGACCGGGTCCAGCGAAGCTGTCGCCGCCGTTCCCGTCACGCCGCCGCTGAGCGCCACCAACCGGCGCAGCATGTCGACGAACAGGCCGGACAGAGGCAGGTTCGACCAGTCCGGGCTGGCCGTGGTGTGGACCAGCACGATCCAGCCGTCGCCACGCTTCTGCGAGGTGACCAGCGGCGTGCCATCGGCCAGCCTCGCCCAGGTGCGGTCGGCCAGATCCAGGGCCGGTTCGGCAAGCACCTGCCGATTCACCTGCACGTCGGGCGGGATGGCCAGCCCTTCAAAGGGCGATTTCGGCGGGAAGGGTTGGAGCCGCGCCGGCTCCGACCAGGACAGGGCGCCGCCCAGCGCGCGGTCGCCGATCCGCAGCCGCACCGGAACCAACGTGTCGGCATGCTGGGCGAGGCGTGGACCGGCGAAACGGACCAGCACGCCGCCCTTCTTCACCCAATCCTCGATGTCCTGCACCTCGGTGCCGGTCAGGGCGCCGATGTCGGACAAGATCATCACGGCAAGATCGCGCTTCAGCAGATCCAGGGTTTCGCCGCGCCGCACCTCGTTGTAGGGCGACAGCGCGCGTTCAAGGTAATAGAGGTCCGACAGCAGGGGCTGGCTTTCTCCCTCCGACCGGCCGGAGGCGAGGCCGACCGGTCGGCGCCGCCAGCGTTCATCCAGCAGCACGGTGGCCCCGGCGGTGGTGTCTCCCTCCACCCGCAGGCTGGCGGCGTCGTTGCGCAGTTCGGTCGGCACGTCCAGCCGCACCTCGCGGACCTTCTGGCCGGGCTCGAAGGTAACGGTCTGGCGGGTCAGCAGCCGGCCATCGGCAGCGGCGAGGCGAACCGTCACTGGTTCCGGTTTGGACGGATCGGCGCGAACGACGCGGGCGGTCAGAGCGGTGCCCTCGCTGGACGGCGGCAGCAGCAGGTGCGGGGGATGCTCGGCGGAATCGTCCAGCACGTCGGCAGAGCCAAGCCGTTGAAGGCCTGCGGCGAGGGCGGCGGCCTGTCTGTCGCCGATGCCATCGCTGAGCCACACGGCATGGATCGAACCGCGGCCGCTGGTCTGGATTGCTACCGCTTTCAGGGCTTCCTGCACCGCGGCACGGTCGGTCGGCCAGGGCAGGGGAACGATTGCCTGAGCCAGACGGCGGGCTTCGGGGGCCGGCAGGACAGCGCTGGCGTGGATCGGCTGGCCGTCCGCAGGCGCGGCGGTGGGCAGCAGGATCACTGGGCGCTGCAGGCGGTCGGCCTGGGCGATCAGTTCGTCCATCGTGCGCTTGCGGGTCGGCCAGTCGCGCCCGGCGGCCCAGCCATTGTCGATCACCAGCAACAGCGGCCCGCCGCCGGGCAGTGCGGCGCGCGGATTCAGCAGGGGGCCGGCCAGCGCCAGGATGATCAACGCCGCCACGATCAGCCGCAGAAGCAGCAGCCACCAGGGGGTTCGGGCTGGTGTCTCCTCCCGCGCGATCAGGTCGCGCAGCAGGCGGATGGCCGGGAACTGGATCGTACGCGGCGCCGGCGGCGTGACGCGCAGCAGCCACCACAGGACCGGCAGGGCTGCCAGTGCGGTCAAGACCCAGGGGGCGGCGAAGGCGATCGGTCCTAGACCCAGCATTGGCACGTCTTCACGAGGGAGAAGAAATTGGGTGTGCCCGTCACACCGCCTCCATCGCCATCGCACCCCACAGGGTGAGCAGCGCGGATTGCGGGGAGCGGTCGGTGCGGTGGACGGCGAAGCTCCAGCCGGCGGTGCGGGCCAGCGCCGCCAGCCCATCCTGCTGCCCCTTCAGACGCTCGCGGTAGGCTTCACGGACGGCCTCCACGCGCGGGACCAACAGATTCTGCTCGCCCTCCATGCCGTGGAAATCGACGCGGCCGTCATAGGGCAGCGTCTCCTCCGCCGGATCGAGGATCTGGACCAGATGGCCGCGCAGGCCGCGGCCGGTAAGGCCGGCGACGGTGGCGTGAATCTCCGACAGGGGAGACAGCAGGTCGCCGAAAAGGACAGTCTGGGCATGGCGGGGCAGGGGCTCCACCCGCGGCAGCGGATCGGGTGCGGCTGCGGCGCGGGGATCGGTCATCAGCCGGGCGATGCGGTCGATGGCTGTCTTGCCATGGTCAGGCCTGACGCCGCTGTTCAGCAGCGCCACCCGCTCGCCACCACGGGCCAGCAGGACGGCGGTGGCGAGCGTCAGCAGATCCGCCCGCTCCCGCTTGGTCGGCAGGCCGGCGGCGGAGCGGAAATCCATGGAAGCGGAGCGGTCGCGCCACAGCCAGACGCTCTGCGCCGCCTCCCATTCATTCTCGCGTACATAGACCGGCTGGGTCTTGGCCGACTGGCGCCAGTCGATCATCGATGGCGCATCGCCCGGCTGGTAGCGGCGGAATTGCCAGAAGGTCTCGCCCAGACCGACGCGGCGGCGGCCATGAACGCCCTGGGCGACGGTGGCGGCCACCCGCTCCGCCGCGACGAGCAGCGGCGGCAGGGCGGAAGCCAGCTCCTCCGCGCGATGCCGCGCCAGCAGGGTGTTCGACAGCTGACCCGACGGCTGGCTCTTCTGCGGGGAGGTCGTGCTTCGCGGCATTGCGGCTCCGCTGCGGGGGGTCACATCAGGGGCGCGCAGAGGCGGTCGATGACGTCGTCCAGCGTCACCCCGTCGGCCCGCGCGGCGAAGTTCAGCGCCATGCGGTGCTTCAGGATCGGCTTGGCGAGCGCCACCACGTCGTCCAGCGACGGCGACAGCCGGCCATCCAGCACGGCACGGGCACGGGCGGCCAGCATCAGGGCCTGGCTGGCGCGCGGGCCGGGGCCCCAGGCGACATGCTGGCGCACCTCCATCAGTTCCGACATCTCGGGCCGGCCACGACGGACGAGGTCGAGGATGCCATCCACCACCCCCTCGCCGACCGGCACACGGCGGACGAGGCGCTGGGCGACCTGAAGATCGGCGGCCGACAGCACCGTCACCGCGCGTTCGTCCGTCGATCCTGTGGTGGCGATCATCATCCGCCGTTCGGCCTCGCGGTCAGGATAGTCGACGTCGATCTGCATCAGGAAGCGGTCGAGCTGGGCTTCCGGCAACGGATAGGTGCCTTCCTGCTCCAGCGGGTTCTGCGTGGCCAGAACGTGGAAGGGCTGGGGCAGGGGATGGTACTGGCCGGCGACCGACACCCGGTGTTCCTGCATCGCCTGGAGCAGGGCCGATTGGGTCCGCGGGCTGGCGCGGTTGATCTCGTCGGCCATCAGCAGCTGGCTGAACACCGGGCCGGGCAGGAAGCGGAAGGACCGGCGGCCATTGTCGCCCTCCTCCAGCACTTCGGAGCCCAGGATGTCGGCGGGCATCAGGTCGGGCGTGCACTGGATTCGCTTTTCGGCGAGCCCCAGAACGGTGCCCAGCGTCTCCACCAGCCGCGTCTTGGCAAGGCCGGGAACACCGATCAGCAGGACATGGCCGCCCGCCAGAAGGGTGACCAGCGTGCGGTCGATCACCTCCTGCTGGCCGAAGATGACGCGGCCGATGCGGTCGCGGACCGAAGCAAGGCGGTCGCCCAGCGCCTCGATCTCCTCCATCAGCCGTTGCGGGTCCTCCGGCACGGGAGGCTGCCCCCTCAGGATGTCCTGTGCGCTCAAGGTGTGCTGCTCCCCGATGGTGGGCCGATCAGTGTCCTGGTCGCAGGAGTCCGCGACGCGAAACACGGGATCCGCATGGTTGGCCCTGTTCCGGCACCTTGTCGACACCCATTTTCCAAATCCCGCCGCCGGACGGGTGGAGGCGCAAGGACCATTGGGGTGGACCTAACGGCCGAGTGTGGCGAAAATGCGCATGTCCGGGGACAAAACGGCTCCCAATCCAATGAAGGTCGGTAACGCGATGGCGAATGACAAGCGCCCAGATGGGCAAACCGCTTCGGAGACGCCGTCGGACCTGCCGTCAGCGCTGGGACGGATGCCGACGCTGGAGCAGTACGACATCCGCATTGCGCGCGACGGCACCTGGTTCCACAATGGCGATCCCATCCGACGGATCGAACTGGCGAAGCTGTTCTCCACCGTCCTGAAGCGCGACGACGACGGCGATTACTGGCTGATCACGCCGGTCGAGCGCGGCCGGATCGTGGTGGAGGACGCCCCCTTCGTTGCGGTGGAGATGACGGTGGCGGGCTGCGGGGCCGATCAGGTCCTTTCCTTCCGCACCAACCTCGATCACTGGGTGGAGGCCGGTCCCGAACATCCGATCCGCGTCGCCGTGAACCCTGAAACCGGGGAGCCGGCACCCTACATCGAAATCAGAAGCCGGCTGGAGGCGCGTATCCTGCGGTCCGTGTTCTACGACATGGTGGAGCGCAGCGAGACGCGCCGCACCGAAGCCGGCGAGTCCGAGGTGGGTCTATGGAGCAACAAGGTCTTCTTCGCGCTGGGCAGGCTGCCTGGCGACTGAGTCTTGAGGAGGTCCGCCGGCGCTTTCCGGCGATGAGCACCGATGCGGCGGTGGAGAGCGCCGTCCGGTCCAACCGTGTGCCGCCCAAGCTGGTCCCCAAGGTCCGGGGCGACCACGACCTGAATCCGGAAATGGGTCCGCCGTCCACCCTGCGCGAGGCGGCGGTGCTGGTCCCGCTGGTCGACCGGCCGGAGGAACTGACCGTCATCTTCACCCAGCGCACCGCGACGCTGAGTTCCCATGCCGGCCAGATCAGCTTTCCCGGCGGCGGCAGGGAGCCGGAGGACGGCAGCCCGGAGGAAACCGCGCTGCGCGAAACCGCGGAGGAGATCGGGCTGGAGCGCGGCCGGATCGAGATCGTCGGCCGGCTGGACACCTATGTCACGCGTACCGGCTTCCGGGTGACGCCGGTGGTGGGGGTGGTGACTCCGCCCTTCATCCTGACACCCGATCCGACCGAGGTGGCGGAGGTGTTCGAGGTGCCGTTGTCCTTCATCCTCGACCCGTCGAACCCGCAGCGCCACAGCCGTGAATTCCTGGGCAAGCCGCGCTGGTTCTACGCCTTCCCCTATCCGCAGCGCTACATCTGGGGTGCGACCGCCGGCATGCTGGTGAATCTGCGTGACGTGCTGGGGGCCGCTGCCGGAGAGACGGGGGACGGGACGGGCTGACTGCAGTGGCGAGCACGGTAGGAATCGGATAGCGTCGCGCACCATGACCGTTGCCGCACGCCTGTCGCCCCAACCCTGGATGACCGCTCCCGAAAGCCGCGCGGTGTTCGACGCCCTGGCATCGGGCGGCGCCGATGCGCGATTCGTCGGCGGCTGCGTGCGCGATGCATGGCTCGGCCGGCCGGTGAAGGATATCGACATCGCCACCCACGCTCCGCCGGAGCGGGTGATGGAATTGCTTGAAGCGGCCGGGATCCGCGTCATCCCGACCGGCATCGCCCATGGCACCGTCACCGCGCTGTGCGGCGGCAAGCCCTATGAGATCACCACGCTGCGACGCGACGTGGAAAATTTCGGCCGCCATGCCCGTGTCGAGTTCACCGACGACTGGATCGAGGACGCCGCACGCCGCGACCTGACCATGAACGCCTTGAGCTGCGCGCCGGACGGCGCGATGTTCGACCCGTTCGGCGGTCTCGCCGACTTGGCCGCTGGCCGTGTCCGGTTCGTCGGCGAGGCCCGGCGGCGGATTGAGGAGGACGTGCTGCGCCTGCTGCGCTTCTTCCGCTTCCATGCCCATTACGGCCGGGGTGAGCCGGATACCGAGGCGTTGGCGGCCTGCCGGGAACTGGCGCCGCGCCTGCCGACCCTGTCGGGCGAGCGGGTACGGGGCGAGCTGTTCCGTCTGCTGACCGCCCCCGGCGCCGCTGCGGTCTGGCGGCTGATGATGGGGCAGGGGATCATGGCCCATCTGCTGCCGGAGGCGATGGACACCGACCGGCTGGAGCGGCTTATCGGAGTCGAACGCGATCTGGGCGTAGCGCCCGACCCCACACGCCGTCTGGCCGCCGTGCTGGACAGCGACCGGCCGGGCGCATTGCGGACCGCCGATGCTCTACGCCTGTCAAACCATGAGCGTGACCGGCTGCTGGCCCTGATCGAGCCGCCAGTGGCCCTGTCGCTCTCCGACGACCGCAAGACCCTGCGTCAGGCACTCTATCGGCTGAACGACGCCGACCTGTTCGGCGACCTGCTGCTGATCACCACCACCATCCACGACGGACCACTGGACCTGACGACCATGCGCCGGGCACAGGCCGTGGCCGACGATCTGCCGGGGCTGAAGTTGCCAATCGCCGGCCGCGACCTGCTGGAACTCGGGGTTCCACGCGGCCCGGCGGTCGGCGAGGCTCTGAAACGGGTCGAGGCATGGTGGATCGCCGGAGATTTCCAGCCCGACCGCGACGCCTGTCTGGAGATGGCGCGCGGCCTTATCGGTCAGCCGTCCGGCCGCTCGGCATAGCGGCGGCAGTGCTCCAGATAGGCCGCCTCATGGCCAACGATCAGATCGACGATGCTGGACCATAGCCAGGACGGTGCATCCAGGCTCTTGGTCCGGTTGCGCGCAAGCTCACCCCGCCATGACCTGCGCGTCGCCTCGTCCATCTGGCGGGCGTGCGCCTTGCCGACCACGGCCGCCAGGAAGAAGGCGGCACGGGTCGCTTCCTCCCGTGTCAGGTGATCGAAATCGAGCTTGATGTCCTGCGGCAGCAGCTCGCGCAGGAAGACGGCACGGTCGAGCAGGCGGGCAGGGCGCATGCGATCGCCGAGATAGGGCGAAAGATTCTGGGCGCCGGTCACCACGCGCTCGGCATTGTCGCGCGGCATTCCGTTCTGTTTGGCGCGTGGAGCGGCGGCTTGCACCGCCTCCTTGATGTCTATCAGGCTCAGGCCGCCCTCGTCGTAATGGCCCTCGCCGACACCGAGCAGCACCGCGATCCGCAAGCGGCCGAGCGAGCTGCAACCCTTGACCCAATAGGCGGCGTCCAGAAGCTCGATCCGATCATTGTCGTCGCGGGAGTGCAGGGCGGTGACAAGACGGCGAACCTGATCCCTGGCGAACAGCTCTTCGACCGCCGCGCGCTCCTCATCGGTCAGCGGCCAGAAGCGTTTGCCGAGGGGAATGGTCGGCCGAATGTCCTTGATGCGGTCCTTGGCCAAATGCTTCCAGGTGCGCCCGACCGCCTGACGCATGCCGACGCGGACGACGGACGGCTTCTTCTTCACGGCATCGCCGCCAAGATCGCCGTCGAGCGTCATCATGTAGCCTTCGATCATCTGCTCCAGCATCAGCGTCGTGGTGACGCCGGGCAGGTCGGAGCCGCGCGCCGCGGTGGCGAGCGACAGGCCAAGACGGATCAGATCATGGGCGGGATTGCCGATCACCGTCTGATCGACGTCGCGGATCTGGATGTCGATGCGGCCCTTGGCGTTGGCGACCGGCCCCAGATTGCCGACATGACAGTCGCCGCAGATCCAGACCGGTGGACCGTCCGGCACCTTGCCGCCGGACTGCTCCAGCCATTCATAGAACTTCACCGTGCTGCCCCTAACATAGGCGTGGGCGGATTCGGCCATCTTGAGATTGCGACGCTGGGACAGGACCGCCTGACGCTGATCGGGCAGGGTGGGCTTGTTCTTCAACGGCATCATCCATCCGGGTCAGAGGGTGCGATGCCGGAAATGGGCAATGCATCGACCATCCGCCATGCCACAACCGGCCACCCCACAAGGACCCAGCCATGCATGCTTAAGGGATGCCGGCGAGAGCGGACAGAAAACACATAAGTTAGATTATGGAAATACAAATCGCCGTCGCGTTGCGAATTCGAAAGCAAGAACCGGATAGCCCGGACGCTGCCGTTTTCGCAAGTCTCGGACAGTTCATCGCAAGGGAGAATGGCAATGGGACAGCTCGACGGGAAAACTGCAATCATCACTGGCGCCAGCTCCGGAATCGGACGCGAGACTGCTCTGCTGTTCGCCGAACATGGCGCGAAGCTGGTGCTCGTGGCCCGGAGGCATGACGAGTTGGAGCGACTGGCGAACCGGATTCGGGACAATGGCGGCCAAGCCGTCGCGGTGGCGGGCAGTGTTGCGGATGCAGTGGTCGCATCCGAAGCCGTTCAGGTTGCGACGCACCAGTTCGGCGGTCTGGATATCGCCTTCAACAATGCCGGAACCACCGGGGCCCAGGTCCCGCTTCCAGAAATGACAGCGGAAAATTGGCATGAGGTGATTGAGACCAACCTGACCAGCGCTTTTCACGCCGCCAAACAGCAGATTCCGGCCCTGTTGGCCCGTGGCGGCGGATCGCTGATCTTCACCTCGACCTTCGTCGGCCATACCGTCGGCTTTCCAGGAATGGCGGCCTACGCGGCGAGCAAGGCCGGGCTGATCGGCTTGATGCAGGTGATCGCGGCCGAGTATGGACAACGGGGGATCCGCGCCAACGCCCTGCTGCCGGGCGGCACCGACACGCCGATGGGACGGGCGGTGTCGAACACGCCGGAGGCTCTGGCCTTCGTTCAGGGTCTGCACGCGCTGAAGCGGCTGGCCAAACCGCGGGAAATCGCACAGTCGGCGCTTTATCTGGCGTCGGGCATGTCCAGCTTCACCACCGGAACCGCGCTGCTGGTGGATGGCGGCGTTTCGATCACCCGAACCTGACGGGACAAATGTTACGGGGTAGGGGCCGATCGTCCTGCCATCCAGCGGTCGGCCCGTCTTCCCTGTTCTACTCCGCCGCCTGCGGACGCAGCGGCTGTATCACGTCACCCTTGAGATTCATCGCCTTGGCCAACGAATCGATGCGGCGCTGGACCGCCTCGCCGGCCGGAACGCTGCCGTCGTCTGGCAGGGTCAGCACGATGCGACCATCCCCGACCTTCAGGCTGGTGCGCTCAAGCAAGGCCGTCGCGCCGCCGGACAGTGTGTGGGCAAGACGCAGCGCCAAACCCAACACCAGCGCCTTCATCCCCTGCCCTTCGGTCAGCAGCGTCCGAATTGCCGCGGTCAGCGGCACGTCGATGGTGCCGGCATAGCGGGCATGGGCTGCGAGCGCCAGGAAGGCGCGTTCATCATGGTCCAACGCCGGGAACGGATAGCGCAACACACGCAGGAAGGCATGCTCCGCCCGGTAATCGGGATGGTCGGCCCAGCCGACGTCGCTCAGCAGGCAAGCGGCATGGCGCAGGCGGATGGAATTGTCGTCCTCGCCGGCGAACAGCCCGGCGGTCCAGGACATCAGCAGGGCCGGATCGCCCATCCGCACGAAGCGGCGTGCCCAATCGGCGGCCGACGCCATCAGCGGATCCTCGCGCTGGCCTTCCGGCGACAGCAGCGAATAGAGATGCCCTTCGCGCAGGCCGTAGGCGGAAAAGACCAGCTTCGACGGCTGGGCGATGCGCAGCAGCCGTTCCAGGACCAGCCCGGCAAACGGCAGCGTGTCGAGCCGGCGACGCGACCCCGCCATCTTCTCCAGCGATGACCGGCTCTGCCGGCCGATCAGGCCGGTGAACTCCCGGGCGTCGGCCGACGGGATGGTGTAGTGGTGGATGATGTGCAGCGGATGGCCGGACTGCTCCATATGCAGCTTGGCGATGGCGCGCCAGCTTCCGCCGACCGGGTAGAAGGGCCGACCCTTCATGGCCGGCAGCCAGGGCAGCGATTCCAGATGCTGGTCGATCAGCTTGGCCGGACCACCCTTGGCCGATCCGACCTCCATCAGCCGCAGCGGGCCGAGCGGCAGGGTCACCTGCTTGCCGATCACCCCGCGGTCGAGCGTCACCAGCTCAAGGCTGCCGCCGCCGAGATCGCCGACGAGGCCATCGGCACCGGGGGTGCCGGACAGCACGCCCATGGCGGACAGCCGCGCCTCCTCCTCGCCGTTGATGACACGGACGGTCAAGCCGGCGCGGCGGCGGATGGCGTCGACGAAAGCCGCCCCATCGCGGGCGTCGCGCACCGCGGCGGTCGCAATCACGTCCAGACGGCCGACGCGCATGCCCTGGGCCAGCGTGGCGAAGCGCTCCAGCGCCGCCAGGCCCTGGGCGACGCCGTCGGGGTTCAGTACGCCCGCTTTTTCAACGCCACGGCCCAGACCGCACAACACTTTCTCATTGAACAGGGCGAGCGGCGACCGGGTCAGCCCGTCATAGACGACGAGACGGATGGAGTTCGACCCGATATCGATCACGCCGACACGCTCGGCGGAAGCGGCCATGCCGATTCCGCCGACGCCCGCCTGCCCAACGTCGCCCGGGAAGGCGGCGGCGCGTTTGTCCTTGCTCATACTCTCGCTCCCGTCACCCGCCCTCAGGACACCGTGTGCAGCATCAGCCGCGGCGGCGTGCGCTTGCTGCTGAGCGCGCTGCCCCGGCCGGACAGGCTGGGGTTGGTCATGAAGTAATTATGGGCGCTGAATGCGTCCGGGCCAGCCTTGATACGATGGTACACGCCATCGGGGCCCAGCTTCCAGGTGCTTGCGTCGTCCTTCATGTTGGCGACCATGATCTGGTCGAGCACCTGTTCATGCACCGTCGGATTCTCGATGGGAACCAGGGTTTCGATGCGGCGGTCCAGGTTGCGGGTCATCCAGTCGGCCGAGGAGATGAACACCTTCGCCTGATTGCTGGGCATTGGATGGCCGTTGCCGAAGCAGATGACGCGGCCATGCTCAAGGAATCGGCCGACGATGCTGCGCACGCGGATGTTCTCCGACAGGCCCTTCACGCCCGGCCGCAGGCAGCAGATGCCGCGGATGATCATGTCGATCTGAACGCCGGCCTGCGAGGCCTTGTACAGCTTGTCGATGATGACCGGATCGACCAGGGAGTTCAGCTTCACCCAGATCGACGCCGGACGGCCGGCGGCGGCATGGGCGATCTCCGCCTCGATCAGGTCGGACAGGCGCTGGCGCAGGGTGATCGGCGCGATGGCGATCTTTTCCAGCACCTTCGGCGTGGCATAGCCGGTCATGAAGTTGAACATGACGGCGGCATCGTGGCACAGCGCCGGGTCGCAGGTGAAGAAGGACAGGTCGGTGTAGACCTTGGCGGTGATCGGGTGATAGTTGCCGGTGCCGAAGTGGACGTAGCTGCGCAACGCCCTCTTCTCGCGCCGCACCACCAGCGACACCTTGGCGTGCGTCTTCAGGTCGACGAAGCCGTAGACCACCTGGGCGCCGGCGCGTTCCAGATCGCGCGCCCAGCGGATGTTCGCCTCCTCGTCGAATCGGGCCTTCAGTTCGACCAGCGCCGTCACCGACTTGCCGGCCTCCGCCGCCTCGATCAGGGCGGCGACGATCGGGCTGTCCTTGCTGGTGCGGTAGAGCGTCTGCTTGATGGCGACCACCTGCGGATCGCGCGCTGCCTGACGGATGAACTGCACCACCACGTCGAAGGATTCGTAGGGGTGATGGACGACGATGTCCTTGTGGCGGATCGCGGCGAAGCAATCCCCGCCGAAATCGCGGATCCGCTCCGGGAAACGGGCGTTGAAGGGGCGGAAGACCAGATCCGGCCGCTCGTCGACGATCAACTGCTTGGTGTCGGTCAGGCCGATCAGCCCGTCCAGGATGAAGACGTCGTCCGACGCGACATTCAGCTCATGCCGCAGGAACTCGCGCAGGTCGGCCGCCATGCCGCTGTCGGTGGCGAGCCGGATCACGCTGCCGCGGCGGCGGCGCTTCAGCGCGCTTTCAAAGGTGCGGACGAGGTCTTCGGCCTCTTCCTCGATTTCGATTTCGCTGTCGCGCAGCACGCGGAAGACGCCGTGCGCCTTGACCTGGAACGGAGGGAACAGGCGGTCGATGAACTGCATCACCACCTTTTCCAACTGGATGAAGCGGATGTCCGATCCCGGCAGGCGCAGGAACCGCTCCAGCTGCGTCGGCAGCGGCACAAGCGCGTCGATGTGCCGGCCCTTGACCGGATCGTGCAGCTGAAGCGCCAGCGAGAAGCCGAGATTCGGCAGGAACGGGAAGGGGTGGGCCGGGTCGACGGCGATCGGCGTCAGAATCGGGAAGATGTCGTCCAGGAACTTGGCTTCCAGCCAATCCAGTTCGCCTTCGCTGAGGTCGGCCGGATCGACGACCGAGATGCCGGCATCGCGCAGTTCGCCCTTCAGCGAGCGCCACATCGTCTGCTGGCTGTCCATCAGCGCCGCAATGCGCTGTTTCACGGCCACGAGCTGCTGAGCGGGCGTCAGATTCTCAGGGCTGGGCGCCTTCACGCCGGCGGCCACCTGCCCTTTCAGGCCGGCGACGCGGACCATGTAGAATTCGTCGAGATTGCTGGCGGAGATCGACAGGAAGCGCAGCCGCTCCAGAAGCGGGTGGTGCGGGTTGGCCGCCTCGTCCAGAACGCGCTGGTTGAAGGCCAGCCACGAAAGCTCACGGTTGATGAAGCGTTCCGGAGCGTTTGGCTCGATACCGACCGAATCGAGTTCCTGGAGATGCGTCACGTCGACCTCTGAAATCTTGAAACCCCGAACGCCGTCAGCCGCTTTTGGGCGGTGCCGACACCGGTTATATGGTGGGCAGACAGAGTATCCCATATGCGTTACGGTTTCAGGACTCCCATTTGGTTAAAGACTGCGCACTCTCCCTCCCCGCCCCTCCCCTGACGGCCGATTTCCTCCATGAAGACGCTGTTCCTGCTGCGCCACGCCAAATCCTCCTGGGACGATCCGTCGCTGGGCGATCACGACCGTCCGCTGAACGCCCGTGGGGAAAAGGCGGCGACCCTGGTCGGCGCCTATCTGGGCAAGCATCACGCGCACATCGACCTCGTTCTCTGTTCGACCGCCTTGCGGGCGGTGGAAACTCGCAAGCGGGTGATGATGGCCATGGGTGCCCCCTATCCGCCGGTGGAGCATGAACGGGGCCTGTATCTGTGCGGCGCCCGTACGCTGCTGGAACGGCTGCGCGACGCGCCGGATTCTGCGACCGGCCTGATGCTGGTGGCGCACAACCCCGACCTGCACGAGCTGGCGAATGCCCTGACCGGCAGCGGCGATCATGGTCTCCGCCATGACCTAACCGACAAGTTCCCGACCGGCACCTGCGCCGTCCTGGTCTTCGAGACGCTGCATTGGGCACACCTCGAACTGGGTGCCGGCCGGCTGGCGGATTTTGTGCAACCGCGTAAACTCTCTTAACCTGCGGCGGCGGTTGGGGTATCCACGGATCCACCTGAACAGTTCCACGCCGTTCCCCGGCCGGATTCGGGAGGAAGCCGCCCCTTGACCCCCGTCAGCCCCCCCACGGCACCGCCCGGCAGCCAGCAGCCTGTTCCCGATGCGCAGCCCTCCACACCCGCCTTCCGCGAGGTGGAGCTGAAGCTGCATGCGGCGCCGGCGGATCTGGCACGGGTGGCGGCGCTGCCGGGGCTGGTGGCGATTGCCGATGGCCCGGCGGCGACACAGAGGCTGCGCACCGCCTATTTCGACACGCCGGACCTGAAGCTCGCCGCCAACGGCGTGGCCTTGCGCGTCCGGCAGGAGGGCGACCGCTTCGTCCAGACCTTGAAGACGGTCAACAGCGCCAGCCCAGGCGATTCCGCCGCGGTCGCGGTGCGACGGGAGTGGGACTGGATCGTTGCCGGCGAGGCGGTCGATATCGGTGCGTTGACCGATCCAGGCGTCGCCGGACTTGTGCCGGCGGCGGCGCTCGACGCGCTGGACTGCCTGTTCATCACCGATTTCCGCCGCACCACCCTTCTGCTGCGTCCCGATCCGCTGACGGCGGTCGAACTGGCGGTGGATGACGGCGGCATCTATGCCGGTGGCGAGTCCCTGCCGATCAGCGAAGTCGAACTGGAACTGAAGGCGGGCAAGGTCGCCAGCCTGTTCGATCTGGCGCTGACCCTGCAAGCGGCCATTCCAATGCGGATCGGCACCGACAGCAAGGCGGAGGCCGGTCTGCGGCTGGTCACCGGCAAGGCGCCGGGACCGGTGGAAGCCGAACCGCTTGGTCTGTCGCCGCTGACCACGGTGGCGGAGGCTTATCGCCACATCCTGCGTCAGGCGTTGCGCCAGTTCCTTGCCAACGAATCCTGCGCGCTGGGCGGTGCCGACGTCGAGGGGCTGCACCGCATGCGCGTGGCGCTGCGCCGGCTGCGCATCGCCCATCGGCTTTTCGCGCCGCATGTCGCCTCGCCCGAGGCCGACCGGCTGGTCGAGGAAAGCCGCGCGCTGGCCAAGCGGCTGGGGCCGGCCCGTGGCTGGGACGTTCTGTTGTCCGGCGTCATCGACCCGCTTCTCGCCGATCCAAAGGCCGCCTCGACGATCGACCGCGCGGCGCTGGAGCGGCTGGCGGCGCTGGCCCGGTCCGCCGGCGCCGGTCCGGCGCGGGAGGCCATGGCGGCGATCCTGGCCCCCGGCTGCACCACCATGGTCCTGAGCCTCGCCGCATGGCTGGAACATGGCCGCTGGCTGTCGGACGCCGACGGCGATCGGCGAATGGCGCTGTCGGCACCGGTCACGACGCTGGCCGGCGGCTGGCTGTCGGCACGGATGGCGAAGCTCGGCAAGACTGTGAAGCCGCCGGAGGACGCCAAGGGGCGCGACAAGCTGCGCCGGCGCCTGCGCCTGCTGCGCTACACCGCCGACTTCTTCCGTGGTCTTTATCCGGAATCCGCCACCCTGCCCTTCTTCGCGGTGCTGGAACCTCTGCAGGCGGCGCTGGACGCCGATCAGGATGCAGTCACCAGCGCCCGCATGTTGGGATCGCTGACCGGGGCGGATCCGAAGACGATTGGCGCGGTGGCCGTCTGGATCGACCGCCAGTCGGACAAGCGGCGCAAGGCGCTGCCGGAGTTGTGGAAACGTTTCCGCGCGGTGCCGCCCTTCTGGTCATGACCGCCCCGCGCCGGGCGCCGGTGGCAATGGCGCAACCGGCGCATATATCGTCAGCCGACCGGTGGCAGGGGATCAATTCCTCTTCCAGCCGCTTTTCGTCATGCGTCGCGGCGCCTTGCCGCTTTCCATCCGGAAAAGCTTCGGGTAAAAGAACACTCCATGAACAAGTACATCAGCGTCCGCGGCGCGCGGGAACATAACCTGAAGAACGTCGACGTGGATCTGCCGCGCGACGAGCTGATCGTCATCACCGGCCTATCGGGATCGGGCAAGTCGTCGCTCGCCTTCGACACGATCTATGCCGAGGGGCAGCGCCGCTATGTGGAGAGCCTGTCGGCCTACGCGCGGCAGTTCCTGGAGCTGATGCAGAAGCCGGACGTCGATTCGATCGAGGGGCTGTCGCCGGCCATCTCCATCGAACAGAAGACGACCTCGAAGAATCCGCGCTCCACCGTCGGTACGGTGACGGAGATCTACGACTACATGCGCCTCTTGTGGGCGCGGGTCGGCATCCCCTATTCGCCGGCCACCGGCCTGCCGATCGAAAGCCAGACGGTCAGCCAGATGGTCGACCGCATCATGGCGATGCCGGAAGGCACGCGCCTGCTGCTGCTGGCCCCTTTCGTGCGAGGCCGCAAGGGGGAGTACAAGAAGGAGATCCAGGATCTGCGCAAGCGCGGTTTCCAGCGCGTGCGGGTCGACGGCACCATGTACGAGATCGACGAGGTGCCGGCGCTCAACAAGAAGCTGAAGCACGACATCGAGGTGGTGGTCGACCGCATCGTGGTCCGCGAGGGGTTGGGCAACCGTCTGGCCGATTCGCTGGAGACCGCGTTGGGTCTGGCCGACGGCATTGTCTGGGTCGAGAATGCCGAGACCAACGAGCAGACCGTCTTCTCGCAGAAATTCGCCTGCCCGGTCAGCGGCTTCACGATTCCAGAGATCGAGCCGCGGCTGTTCTCCTTCAACAACCCGTTCGGTGCCTGCCCGGCCTGCGACGGATTGGGTAGCAAGATCTATTTCGACCCGATGCTGGTGGTGCCGGACGAGCGGCTGTCGCTGTCCAAGGGCGCCATCGCGCCGTGGGCCGGTTCGACCTCCAAATATTACGACCAGACGCTGGACAGCATCTGCGAGCATTTCGGCGTGTCGATGACCACGCCGTGGCAGGATCTGCCGGAAAAGGTACGCCAGACCATCCTGTTCGGGTCCGACGGCTCGCCGATCACCATGACCTATGACGACGGCCTGCGGCGCTACCAGACCAACAAGGCGTTTGAAGGAATCGTCAACAATCTGGAACGGCGCTACCGCGAGACCGACAGCGCCTGGACACGCGACGAGCTGTCGAAATACCAGTCCTCGCAGCCCTGCGAGGTCTGCAAGGGCGCGCGGCTGAAGCCGGAGGCGCTGGCGGTCAAGATCCGTGGATGCAACATCTCCGAAGCGGCGGAGCTTTCCATTGCCGGCGCCGGCGTTTGGTTCAGCGAGTTGAACGAGCATCTGCGTCCGAAAGACCGCGAGATCGCCTACCGAATCCTGAAGGAGATCAACGAGCGGCTCGGCTTCCTTAACGCCGTCGGGCTTGAGTATCTGACGCTCAGCCGCGGCTCGGGCACCTTGTCGGGCGGCGAGAGCCAGCGCATCCGGCTGGCTTCGCAGATCGGCTCCGGCCTGACAGGCGTGCTCTATGTGCTGGATGAACCGTCCATCGGCCTGCACCAGCGCGACAACGACCGGCTGCTGGAGACGCTGAAACGCCTGCGCGACATCGGTAACACGGTGGTCGTCGTAGAGCATGACGAGGACGCGATCCGCAGCGCCGACTATCTGGTCGATATGGGTCCCGGTGCCGGCCAGCATGGCGGCACGGTCATTGCCCAGGGAACGCCGGAGGAGGTCCAGAAGAACCCCGACAGCATCACCGCCCAGTATCTGAACGGCACCCGCTTCGTTCCGGTGCCAGACACCCGCCGGCCCGGCCATCCCGGCCAGTTCCTGGAGGTGCAGGGCGCCCGTGCCAACAACCTCCGGAACGTCTCGACCAAGATTCCACTCGGCACCTTCACCTGCGTGACCGGCGTGTCCGGGGGCGGCAAGTCGACACTCATCATCGAGACGCTGTACAAGGCGGTGGCGCGCAAGCTGATGGGGGCCCGCGAGCATCCGGCTGAGCATGACGCGGTGCTTGGCCTGGAGCATCTCGATAAGGTCATCGACATCGACCAGTCGCCGATCGGCCGCACCCCGCGTTCCAACCCTGCGACCTACACCGGGGCCTTCACGCCGATGCGCGACTGGTTTGCCGGCCTGCCGGAGGCAAAGGCACGCGGCTACGGCCCCGGCCGCTTCTCCTTCAACGTCAAGGGCGGGCGCTGCGAGGCTTGCCAGGGCGACGGTGTCATCAAGATCGAGATGCACTTCCTGCCCGACGTCTACGTCACCTGCGACGTCTGCCACGGCAAGCGCTACAACCGCGAGACGCTGGAAGTCACCTATCGCGACAAGACCATCGCCGACGTGCTCGACATGACGGTCGAGGAGGGCAAGGAGTTCTTCAAGGCGGTTCCCGGCATCCGCGACAAGCTGGACACGCTGGAACGGGTCGGACTCGGTTACATCCACATCGGGCAGGCGGCGACGACGCTGTCGGGCGGCGAGGCGCAGCGCGTCAAGCTGTCCAAGGAACTGAGCCGCCGCGCCACCGGCCGCACGCTGTACATCCTCGACGAACCGACCACCGGCCTGCACTTCGCCGACGTCGAAAAGCTGATGGAGGTGCTGCATGCCCTGGTCGATCAGGGGAACACGGTGCTGGTGATCGAACATAATCTGGAGGTCATCAAAACCGCCGACTGGATCATCGACCTGGGGCCGGAGGGCGGCACCGGCGGCGGCGAGATCGTTGCCGAAGGCACCCCGGAAGACGTGGCGAAGGTGGAGCGCAGCTACACCGGCCGGTACCTTGCCCCTTACCTGAAGGCGAAGCCGGCGGTGCGGAAATCGGCAACCCGAAAGAGGGCGTGAACAAACACAAGCTGCGCCGCGTTATCCCCGGCAGAGTTCGCACTGAATGGGAGACGAGGGGCATGAGCAAGACGCTTCTGACCGGTGTGGGGGCCGCCCTGGGTGCGGCCCTGCTGCTGGCGGCCTGCGGATCCGACAAATCCACCACCAGCACGACGACCACGACGACGACAACCCCGAGCTACGGCTCGACCACCGTGACGCCGGCCCCGACCGGGTCGACAACCATCGAACGCAGCACGACGACGAAGAGCGAGTGAGCGGCTGCCCTGGTTGACGCCTCTGGCCTCTGTTTGGCTTGGATCGATGTTCTGACTGACTCCTGATCGACTTGCAGCCGGCCTTCCTTACGAAGGCCGGCTGATCTGTGTCTGATCGATGCCGTTTGAGGACTGTCGTTTTCGGAGCGGACAGCCTAGATTGCGCGCGAATCGTCCGCAGTCTTTTGTTTGGAACATCAGCTCCATGACCGACTCCCTTCGTCCCGTCCATGTCATCGGCGGCGGTCTCGCCGGCTCGGAAGCCGCGTGGCAGCTCGCCTCGCGCGGCGTGCCTGTCGTGCTGCACGAGATGCGGCCGGTCCGCAAGACCGAGGCCCACGACACCGACAAGCTGGCGGAACTGGTCTGCTCCAACTCCTTCCGGTCGGACGACGCGGAATACAATGCGGTGGGGCTGCTGCATGAGGAAATGCGGCGCTGCGGCTCGCTGATCCTGCGTTGTGCCGACGCGCACAAGGTGCCGGCCGGCGGGGCGCTCGCCATGGACCGCGACGGCTTCGCCGATGCGGTGACGGAAGCCGTGTCCACCCACCCGCTCATCACCATCCAGCGCGAGGAGGTCGCCGGCCTGCCGCCAGATGAGTGGGACAGCGTCATCGTCGCCACCGGTCCCCTCACCTCCCCCGCCCTGGCGGAAGCGGTGCGCAGCCAGACCGGCGAAGAATCGCTGGCCTTCTTCGACGCCATCGCTCCCATCGTCTATCTGGAGAGCATCGACCTGTCGAAAGCCTGGTTCCAGTCGCGCTACGACAAGCCCGGTCCCGGCGGCACCGGCAAGGACTATATCAACTGCGCCTTCGAGAAGGACGAATACCGCGCCTTCATCGCCGCGCTGATCGAGGGCGAGAAGATCGACTTCAAGGAGTGGGAGAAGAACACCCCCTACTTCGAGGGTTGCCTGCCCATCGAGGTGATGGCGGAGCGTGGCGTCGACACCCTGCGCTATGGTCCGATGAAGCCGGTTGGCCTGACCAACCCGCACAAGCCGGAACGCCGCCCCTATGCGGTGGTCCAGCTGCGCCAGGACAATGCGCTGGGCACGCTGTACAACCTCGTCGGCTTCCAGACCAAACTGCGCCATGCCGAACAGGCGCGCATCTTCCGCATGATCCCCGGCCTGGAGAACGCGGAGTTTGCGCGGCTGGGCGGCATGCACCGCAACACCTTCCTGAACAGCCCGCGCATCCTCGACGCCGCGCTGCGACTGAAGTCGCTGCCCCGCCTGCGCTTCGCCGGACAGGTCACCGGCTGCGAGGGCTATGTGGAGAGCGCCGCCGTCGGTCTGCTCGCCGGTCGCTTCGCCGCTGCCGAACGGCTGGGCCGGGAAATCAGCACGCCGCCGGTGACGACGGCGCTCGGCGCCATCCTCGGCCACATCACCGGCGGGGCGGAGGCCGAGACTTACCAGCCGATGAACGTCAATTTCGGCCTGTTCCCGCCGGTTGACGACAAGATCCGCGGCCGTGACCGAAAGCTGGCCTACACCCGCCGGGCACTGGCAGACCTGGACGGCTGGCTGAAGGGTTGATCGGCAGGGGTAAGCGCGGGCGTCAGTAACGCCCGCGCATCGCCGCCCAACCCAGCCTGATCTGCCGGAACGGATTCGTCAGCAGCACGCGCGGGGCGAACACGTCGTTCCCTTCCCGCGCGATGACTGACAGATGCAGGTCGGCCAGGGTCGCCGGCAGCAGTGCCGGAACCGCCGCTTTCGGGATGTCGCGGCGCAGGGCACGGGCCTTGTGCAGATGCTTGAGGGCGACATCGGCGATCTCCCCCACCACCGGACGCAGCGCCGGCATCGAGCGGCCGGCAAACAGGTCCTCGCTGCTGGCACCGTGCCGCTGCATCAGGTCTTCCGGCAGGCGCTGCCGGTGCTGGCGGGCCAGGAACGGTACGGCGCGCAGGATGCCGGAGAGGGCGTAGGCGATGCCGACATGACGGCCGGCCGTCATCGCCGCCGCATCCCGCACACCCAGAATCTCCAGCGCCAGCTGGACCAGCGGCGCCCCAGTCACCTCGGCATAGTTGACGAGACAGGTCAGGTCGGCCGGCGGGGTGTCGTCCAGATCGGCTTCCCGCGCATCGATCAGCCGGTCGAACAGGGCACGGCTGAGCCCTAGCCCACGCGCGGCCTGGGCGAGCGGTTCCATCACCTCGTGGCGCGGTACGGGTCCATCCTCATAGACGGCCTCGATGCCGTCGCGCCAGAATTGCAGTCTCATCTGGCCAAGGATCGGTTCGCTGACCACCTCCCGCGTTTTCGCGATCTCAAGGTTGAAGGCGTAGAGCGCGAAAATCGCCTCTCGCCTGTCGGCCGGGGTGAACAGACCTGCCAGAAAGTGGTCGTTGTCATATTTCCGAACCTCCCGTCCGCAATAGGACAGGTCGGTCGCAGCCTTCACCATGGGATGCCCGATTGGAAAAAGAGGGGAGGATTGATGGAAGGACGGGCCAAAGCCTGTTGCTACGCCTATATGAAGCACACACGGTCGCACCGCCAGCCCCGACGCGCAGCAGGCAGGGATCCCATGACGGATTTCAATATCGCTCCGACGAAACCCCGCAAGACCGGCCCGGTCGCACGCAAGGACGAATCGGGAGAGAACTTCCCCGTCGCGTCGCGTCTCATACCGAAGCATCTGCGTCCGCATGTGATCGCCTTCTATCGCTTCGTCCGTCTGGCCGACGACATCGCCGATGATCCGGACCTCGAACCGGAGACCAAGCTGGCCTATCTGGAGGCACTGGAACGGGCGCTGACCTCCGGCCAGGCCAAGCATGCGTATCTGAAGCCGGCCACTGACCTGCGGGAGAGCCTGCAGAAGACCGGCGTCAGCGACCGCCACGCCCGGCAGGTTCTGCGCGCCTTCCGCCGCGATTCGGTCGGCGCCCGCTGTCATAGCTGGAGCGACTTGCTGCTCTACTGCCGCTTCTCCGCCAATCCGGTCGGCCGTTACCTGCTTGATCTGCATGGCGAAGGGGTGGCGGCCGGACCGGCGTCGGACGCGCTGTGCTCGGCCTTGCAGGTGCTGAACCATCTCCAGGACGCGCGGGAGGACTGGACCCGGCTCGGCCGCTGCTACATCCCGCTCGGCTGGTTCGACGAGGCCGGCATCAGTGTCGAGCGTCTGGTGGAAGCCGAGAGCGACGTTCGCCTGCGCACCATCTTCGATCAGGCGCTGGAGCACACCGACCGTCTGCTGGAACGTGCTGCGGCCTTGCCCGGCCTGATCCAGCATCGCGGCCTGCGGATGGAGGCGGCAGTTATCCTCAGCCTCGCCGAGTCGCTGTCCCGGCGACTGAAGGCCCGCGATCCGATGAAGGCGCGGGTGACGCTGGGGGCGCACCACAAGCTGGCCGCCGTGGTGCGGGGACTGGCGCGGAGCTTCTCCGCCGCATAAACTCCGGGGCCGCATGTCGCGACGTGCACCGACAGGCACGCTACGACGTGCAATGCCCAGGATTCCGCTGATGACTCCTCCGCCGCTGGAGACGGCTCCGGACAAGAAGGTGCCTGATACGGCGACCGCCGTCACCGCCAGGTCGGGCAGCACCTTCTACTGGCCGATGCGTCTGCTGCCCGCCTCCAAGCGGGCGGCGATGTTTGCCATCTATGCCTTCTGCCGCCGCATCGACGACATCGCCGACGAACCGGGCGAGCCCGCCGCCAAGCGGGTCGCGCTGGATGTCTGGCGGCGCGACATCCGCGATCTTTACATCGGCGGTGCCCCCAACGGTCCGCTGACCGCCGCCCTGAAGGGCGCCATCGAGCGCTACGGCCTGCCAAGAGCCGAACTGGAGGCGCTGATCGACGGGATGGCGATGGATGTCGCGGGTGAAGAGTCCGGTTCCGATGGGATGCGGGCTCCCGACCTCGACGCACTGCGGCTCTATTGCCGGCGCGTCGCCGGTGCCGTCGGCATGCTGGCGATCCGCGTCTTCGATCGCGCCGATCCCGCCACCGAACGCTTTGCCCTGGCACTGGGCGAGGCCTTGCAATTGACCAACATCCTGCGCGATCTCGCCGAGGACGCCGAACTGGGCCGGCTTTACCTGCCGCGTGAGCTGCTGGCGGCGGCCGGCATCGACGGCAGCGATCCGAACGCGGTCCTGACCCATCCGGCTCTGCCGGAAGCCTGTGCGGCGCTGGCCGATCTCGCCGAGGTGCGCTTCGCCGAGGCACAGGCCGCCATCGCCGGACAGGCGCGCGGATCTCTGTGGGCTGCCACGGCGATGATGGTTCTCTATCACCGGCTGCTGAAGCGCCTGCGGGCAGCCGGCTGGCGCGACCTGACGGCCCGGGTGCGGGTCGGTCGGCGGGAAAGCGCCTGGGTGGCGGTGCGCTGCATGCTCGGCATTCCACCGGCCGCCTGATGAGCGACAGCGGGATCGTCCATGTCATCGGTGCGGGTCTCGCCGGGCTGGCCGCCGCGGTCCGGCTGACGGAGGCGGGACGACGCGTCGCGCTTTATGAACAGGCTCCGCAGGCGGGCGGACGTTGCCGCAGCTTCCATGACCCCGCTTTGGGCCGGTCGATCGACAACGGCAACCACATGGTGCTCAGCGGCAACCGGACACTGCTCGACTACGCCCGGAAGACCGGCGGGGCCGATGCACTGAAGGAACTGCGGCCGGCGGCCTTCCCCTTTCTCGATCTGCGCGACGGCAGGACCTGGACCCTGCGCCCCGGCGGGTTGTGGCTATTCGACCCGGGGCGCCGGGTGCCGGGAAGCCGGCCGCTCGACTATCTGGCCGCCCTGCGCTGCCTGACTGCCGGCCGACATCACTCCGTCGCCGACCGCCTGCCGACATCCGGACCCCTGTTCGAGCCGCTGTGGCGCCCTCTGGCGGTGTCCGCTCTGAATGGGCCGGTGGAGCGGATCTCCGCCCGCCTGTTCGGTGCGGTGCTTCGCGAGACGCTGCTGCGCGGAGAGGCGGCCTGTAGGCCGGTGCTGGCACCACGGGGCCTGTCCGACGCTTTCGTTGATCCAGCCCTGGCCTGTCTGCGAACCGCTGGCGCGGCGCTGCATCTCGGGGCGCGGGTCGATGGGCTGACCGTCGAGCACGATCGCATCACCTCCTTCTCAGCCGGCGGAAGCGCCGTCTCTCTCAGCCCGGCGGACAGCATGATTCTCGCCACGCCGGCCTGGGTGGCAGAGCGGCTCCTCCCCGGGCTGACGGTGCCGCCGCCGGGGCCGGCCATCGTCAATCTGCACATCCAGCTCGACGGACCGGCGGGGCTGCCGGGCGGCCTGCCCTTCGTCGGGCTGGTCGGTGGCATGGCGGAATGGCTGTTCCTCCGCGACGACCTGCTGTCGGTCACCATCAGCGACGCCGATGCCTTGGCCAATCTGCCGGCCGAGGAGATCGCCGGCCGGCTGTGGGCGGAGATCGCCCCCCACCTGCGCCCGGCACCGCGACTCGGGGCCACGATTCCGCCCTTCCGCGTGGTGAAGGAGCGGCGGGCGACCCCCGACCAGTCTTCCGACTCGGTCGCGCGCCGACCGGAAACGCGCACCCGCTGGAGCAACCTGATGCTGGCCGGCGATTGGACGGAAACGGGACTTCCCGCCACGTTGGAGGCTGCCGTGCGCTCCGGCAACCGGGCGGCGCAGGCCACTTTGTCGAATGGAAATAACCCTATACGACGTTCGAGAGTGTTTCCGGCCTTCACAAGCTTCCGTCATCGGCCTATTTGGACGGACGGAGGTGCCGTGCTCGCAAGGCCCGGCCCGGAAGGACAATCAAAGAAGAGAGGGTAAATCAAATGGCGTTCGAACTTCCGCCGCTTCCGTATGCGTACGACGCTCTGGCTCCGTACATCTCGTCGGAGACCCTGCACCTGCACCATGACAAGCACCACCAGACCTACGTCACCAACCTGAACAACCTGACCAAGGACACCCCGCTGGCCGACGCCAGCCTGGAGGAGGTCATCAAGGCCGCCGCCGGCGATTCGTCCAAGGTCGGCATCTTCAACAACGCCGCCCAGGTGTGGAACCACACCTTCTTCTGGCAGTGCCTGAAGAAGGATGGCGGCAAGATGCCGGCCGCCCTGGAGCAGCGCATCGTCGCCGACTTCGGCAGCGTCGAGAAGTTCAAGGAAGAACTGACCCAGGCCGCCCTGACCCAGTTCGGCTCGGGCTGGGCCTGGCTGTACCTGGATGGCGGCAAGCTGAAGGTCGGCAAGACCGGCAACGCCGACACCCCGCTGGCGCACGGCCAGAAGCCGCTGTTCACCATCGACGTGTGGGAGCATGCCTACTACGTCGATTTCCAGAACCGCCGCGCCGATTTCGTGAAGGCGGTCATCGACAACCTCGCCAACTGGGACTTCGCCGCCGAGCAGCTGGCCGCGTAAGGTGTCCCGTCGAGGGTTCGAAAACGCAAAGGCGCCCGAAAGGGCGCCTTTGTCGTTTGCGATGCTATGCGTTTCGTCCGACCTTCAGCATCTCTTCAAGATGGTGACCAACCTGCAGACTGACCGTTCGGCGGTCGCTGACCGAAAGGGTACCAAGCAGTTCAGCGTCACGCGCATCGATCACGGCGACCTTCGCCGTCCGTACGACGGACGGAGAGGGCAACCCTGCAGTACCGAGATCGTTAACAGGCACGTCGGACGGCCAGCTCCGGTTATCGGCGCTGGTGATCATCAATACCCAGATCAGGCTGTGGCTTGCTTGCAGATCGTCTGCGGCAATGACCAACGCCGGCCGACGTTGGCGAACCGGGCGATCGGCATAAGGGAACGGAACCTTTACGACATTCCAGGTTTCAAAGGTCGGCATAGGCCTGCCGATCCGCTTCACTATCCCATTCCGTAAAGCAGCGAAAGGGATCGTCGACAAAAGCCGGAGCGGCGCGGGTCAGGATAACGCGGCCGTCCTCGATCCTGTAGGCGATCTCGTCGCCCTCATGCAGGCCCAGGGCTGCCCGTACCGGCTGTGGAATGGTTGTCTGGGCCTTGCTGGTCAGCTTGCTGGTGATCATAGGACACCATTGTAAGGAATATCCTTACAGTAATACTTGCTTGTTACAGCTTCAATGTCCGTTACACCGGCAGCATCGCCGCCGCCACCCGCCGACCTTCGGCCAACAACACGTTGTAGGTCCGGCACACCGCGCGGCTGTCCATCAGCTCCACCACGATGCCCTGCTCGCGCAGTCCCAGGCGCAGCGCCTTCGGGATCATGCGCATAGTGCCACCGGTGCCGAGCAGCAGGATTTCCACCTTCGGCTCGGCCGCCAGCACCGGCCCGAAATCCCCCACCGACAGGGAGGCGACATCGGCCGCCTCCCACGGCAGGGTGCGGTCGGGCAGCACGATCACCGCGCCGACGCGCCACTGGCCGGAAATGCAGAACTGCCCCGGGCCGTAGCCGTCGATGACCTGACGGTCCGACGGGATCATGGGCATGATATCGGCCATGCTACCCTCTCCTTCCCCAAACGCCCGGCGTTACGGAGTGGTCGCCGGGGTGTTGCCCGCCGAGGCGGCATCCGGCGAACCGCGACGCAGACGATTCTCGCCGAGGAACAGCAAGATGGGGGCGGCAATGAAGACCGACGAGCTGGTCGCAAGGATAACGCCGAAGATCAGCACGATGCCGAAGTCCTGCAACGCCTCGCCACCGAACAGCGCCAGCGGAATAATCGACAGCAGGGTGCAGACGGAGGTGCCGACGGTGCGGTTCAGCGTCTCGTTGATCGACATGTCGATCAGGTCGCGCAGCGGCATCTTCTTGTAGATACGCAGATTCTCGCGCATGCGGTCATAGACCACGACCTTGTCGTTCACCGAATAGCCCATGACGGTCAGGATCGCCGCCACGGCCGTCAGATTGAACTGGATATCGGTGATGGCATAGAAGCCGACGATCTTGGTGATGTCGAGAATCAGCGTCACCACCGCGCCGAAGCCGAACTGCCATTCGAAGCGGAACCAGATGTAGACCAGCATCGCCAGCATGGCGAGGCCGAGCGCCAGCATGCCGTTGGCGAACAGCTCGCCGCTGACCGAGGCGCCGACCGCCTCGACGCGGCGGACCTGAGTGCCGGGGATGGACTGGGCCAGCGTGTTGCGCACCTTGTCGGCGGCGACCTGCTGGGCGGCGTCGTCGCCGGGTTGGCGTTCCAGGCGGATCAGCACGTCCTGCGGCGAGCCGAACTCCTGCAACGCCACCTGCCCCATGCCGAGGCCGGACAGGGTGTGGCGCAGCGAGGCAAAGTCAGCGGCCTGTGGCGTGCGGGCTTCGATGACGATGCCCCCACGGAAGTCGATGCCGTAATTCAGGCCAGGATGGAAGAACAGGATGATGGAGGCGATGGACAGGACCGCCGACACGACGAGGCCGGCGATGCGGCCGTTCATGAACGGGATCTTGGTGTTGTCGGGAACGAGGCGGAGATGGAACATCGTGAGACCTCTCAGACCGGCAACGCAGCCGGACGGGTCCGGCGCAGCCAGGTCACCATCATCAGGCGCACGAGCACCGTGGCGGTGAACATGGAGATGAGGATGCCGAAGGTGATGGTGACGGCGAAGCCCTTGATGGTGCCGGTGCCGAAGACGAACAGCAGCGCCATCTTGATGGCGGTCGTCAGGTTGGAGTCGACGATGGTGCTGTAGGCGCGGCTGAAGCCGGCCTCCATCGAGGCGAAGACGCCGCGGCCCTTCTTCGTCTCCTCGCGGATGCGCTCGTTGATCAGGATGTTGGCGTCGACCGCCAGACCCAGCGTCAGCAGGATGCCGGCGATGCCCGGCAGCGTCAGCGTGGCGTGCAGCAGCGACAGCGCCGCGATGGTCAGCACGATGTTCACCAGCAGGGCGAAGCAGGCGAAGGCGCCGAACAGCCCGTAGCAGGCGATCATGTAGACGCAGACCATCAGGAAGCCGACGACGACGGCGGTCAGACCGGCGCGGATCGAGTCGGCGCCCAGGTCGGGACCGACGGTCCGCTCCTCGATCACCTTCAGCGGCGCCGGCAGGGCGCCGGCGCGCAGCAGCACGGCGAGATCGTTGGCGTTGGCGGCGGTGAAGTTGCCGCTGATCTGGCCACGGCCGCCGGTGATCGGCTCTCGGATGACCGGGGCGCTGATGACCTTGTTGTCGAGCACGATGGCGAAGGGCCGGCCGACATTCTGCTTGGTCACCTCGGCGAAGCGGTTGGCGCCTGCCGTGTTGAACTCGAAATTCACCACCCATTCGCCGGTCTGCGGGTTGGTGCCGGCCGACGCATTCTGCAGCGTTGCGCCGTCGACCTCGACCTTCTTGCGGATGACGTATTTGGACTGGTAGCGATCGCCCTCGGCCGAGGGCAGGATCTCCGACCCCGGTGGAGCGCGCCCGGTGTTCGGATCGGCGTTCACATCGACCAGCCGGAAGGTCATCTTGGCGGTGGTGCCGAGCAGCCGCTTGATGCGGTCCGGATCCTCGACGCCGGGCAGCTGGACCAGGATACGGTCGTTGCCCTGGCGGGCGATCGTCGGCTCGTTCACACCCGTCTCGTCGATGCGGCGGCGGACGATCTCGATCGACTGCTCGATGGCCTGGGTGGCCCGGTCGCGCAGGGCGACCTCGCTCAGCGCAACGGTCACCGTGCCGCCGTTGACGGTCACGTCGAGATCCGGCTGCCCGACGCCGAGCGCCGTACGACCGACCGGGCTGGAAAGCTGGCGCAGAGCCTTCACCGCCTCGTCGGCCTGGGCCGGGTCGCGCAGTTGGACCGTCACGGCGCGCTCGCCGGCGTTCAGCGCGGTGTAGCCGACATTGGCGGTGCGCAGCTGCTGCCGCGCGCCATCGACCAGGCCTTCCACCCGGTCGCGGATGACGGTGGCCATGTCGACTTCAAGCAACAGATGCGATCCGCCGCGCAGGTCGAGACCCAGCGACACCCGGGTGTTGGCATACCAGGACGGCAGCGCCGCCAGCGTGTCGCGGCCCAGGAAGTTGGGCAGCATCAGGATGAGCCCGGCGAGGCAGGTCGCCAGGATCAGGTAAATCTTCCAGCGCGAAAAATAGAGCATGCGTCACTCGAATCCGATCAGACACCCGGTCCGGGCGACCGGTCCGCCCTGTCAGAGAGGCGGCCGGCCGGACCGGACGGGAAGCGCCTTCGGGCCGACCCGCGGAAGAGGGGCCCGGCTGCGGCTTACTTGCGGCCGAACAGCTTGCCGATTCCACCGGCGGCGGGGGCATCGGCCGGCTTCGCCTCGCCTTCGGCTGCCGGGGCGGCGTCACCGCCGGATTTGCCGGCCGGTTCGGTCTTGGCGAGCACCAGATTGACGGTGGAGCGCAGGCAGCGCACGCGCACATTCTCCGCGATCTCGACGGTGATCTCGTCGTCGGTGCCGACCTTTGTGACGACGCCGATGATGCCGCCACCGGTCACGACGCGGTCGCCTCGGCGGATTGCCGACAGCATCGCCTTATGCTCCTTCATCTTCTTCTGCTGCGGACGGATCAGCAGGAAGTAGAAGACGACGAAGATCAGGATCAGCGGCGCGAACTGGACGAGCATGTCACCGCCGCCGCCAGCCGGGGCCGCCGTCTGTGCATAAGCCGTCGAAACGAACATCTGGAAGCTCCTTACAGGTTTGGTCTCGGCACCGGATCGGCGTTCCGCCGGGACGCCGCGACTATAGCCGCCCATGACCGGGATGCAATGGTGATGCGCCACAATCCGCGGGGTGGCCACGGCTTGTGTGCTTGCCCTGCTGTGTTACCGTGCGAAGGCGTCGGAAAGATGGCTGCGCGGGCACCCGCTTTCCATGGAACATCCAGAAAAAATTTCCGGAAAATTATGTCGCAATCCACCAGTACTTCCGGTGCCGATCAGGCGCTCGTCCCCCTGCTGACCCGCATCGCCGAGGCGCTGGAGCGCCTGGCTCCGCCGCCCGACCGGCCGCTGGATTTCGGCGCGGCGGACGCGTTCGTCTGGCACCCGGATCCCGACCGGCTGGAAGCGGTGCCGGTGGTCAACCGCGTCGACATCATGCTTCTTCAGGGAATCGAGCGGCAGCGGGAAATCCTGCTGGACAACACCCGCCGCTTCGCCGCCGGGCTGCCGGCCAACAACGCCCTGCTTTGGGGCGCCCGCGGCACCGGCAAAAGCTCGCTGGTCAAGGCCGCCCATGCCGCCATCTGTCTGGAACGGCCGGGCGAACTGGCTCTGGTGGAAATCCACCGCGAGGATATTCCCACCCTGCCCCGCCTGCTGACCCGGCTGAAAGGCGAGGCGCGTCGCTTCATCCTGTTCTGCGACGATCTGTCCTTCGACCATGACGACGCCCATTACAAGTCGCTGAAGGCGGTGCTTGACGGTGGGATCGAGGGGCGGCCGGACAACGTGGTGTTCTACGCCACCTCCAACCGCCGACACCTGATGCCGCGCGACATGATCGAGAACGAGCGGTCGACCGCCATCAACCCGGCGGAAGCGGTGGAGGAGAAGGTGTCGCTGTCCGACCGGTTCGGGCTGTGGCTGGGCTTCCACAACTGCGACCAGGACACCTATTTCGCGATGATCGAGGGCTATGCCCGCCATTTCGGCCTGGAGATCCCGGAGGACCGGCTGCGCGCCGAGGCCGTCGAATGGTCGGTCACGCGCGGAAGCCGGTCGGGCCGGGTGGCCTGGCAGTTCATCCAGGACTTGGCTGGCCGCCTCGGGAAGCCCCTTCGCTGACCTTGCGGTCCATCTGATCGCTCGGGTCGACGGCCTGGCTGCCCTTGCGCAGCTCGAAATGCAGCTGGGGCGAGGAAACGCCGCCGGTCTGGCCGACCCGGGCGATCACCTGTCCCCGCTTCACCGACGCGCCGCGCTCCACCTCGATCTTGTCGAGGTGGGCGTAGGCGGTGATCCAGCCGTCGGAATGCTTCAGCAGCAGCAGGTTGCCGAAACCGCGCAGTTCGTTGCCTGCATAGGCGACCACGCCGTTGTCGGCGGCGACCACGGCGGTGCCCTTCGGCGCGGCGATGTTCAGGCCGTCATTGTGCAGCCCGTCCGGCTTTGGACCATAGCCGGAAATCAGCTTGCCTTTCACCGGCCACAGGAAGCGGGCGCCGCCGCGCGGCGGCGGGGCGCCGACGTCGGCCTTCGGCTCCGGCTTGGGCGGCGGGGCCGCTGCCGCGACCTCCTGCTGCGGAGGTGCGGCCTGCGGAGCGGGGGCCGGTTGCGTGGCAGGGACTGGGGCCGGTATCGGCGTCGCCGCCGGCTTGCTCCCGGGCGGACGCAGCATGGTCGGCGCTTGGCCCGGCTGATAGGCTGTATCGCCAGCGGCAGTCGGCGCAGCGGCCGGAACCGGTTCGGGAGCGACGCCGGGCTTGGAAGGCGGCGGCAGCGGCGTGGCGGCGATACCGCCTGAGGAAACGGTCCCGGAGGACGAAGACGCTCCCGGCGGCGGCAGTTCGGCGGCCTGAACCGATCCTCGTCCGGCAGGCGAACCCTGCGGCGTCAGCGGCACGGCACCGCCGGAGGCAGCCCCGGATGCAATCACGGTCCCGTTGCTGTCGTTGCTGCCGGGCAGGCGCAACGGCTGGCCGACCTGCACCGCGTAGGGCGGCGTCAGGTTGTTCAGCCGCGTCAGTTCACTGACATCGACATTGTGCATCCGGGAGATGCTGTAGAGGCTGTCGCCCTTCTGCACGATGTATTGGCGGGAGGTGGGCAGGACCAGCCGCTGGCCGACTTCCAGCCGGTAGGGCGGAGCCAGCTTGTTCGCCTCGATCAGGTCGCGCAGCGGCACATTGTAGCGGCGCGACAGGGTGTAGGCGCTGTCGCCCTTCTGCACGGTGATGGCGCCGCCGGCCGATTCCGGTACCTCGGAGACATGGGTGAAGGGCGCAAGCCCGCCCACCCGCTCGCAGGCGCCGAGCGCCAGGACGGCGGTGGACAGGACCAGGGCGGACAGAACGCGCTTGGAAAATGAGGGTTTCATGCGGAACGGACCGATTGCGGCGGGTCGGACAGCAGCGGAACGAAACGGACGGGCCACAGGTCCTCCCGGATAAGGCCAGCTTCGGAGCGCCGGAAACGCACGACCCTCTGGTCGCGGTGATCGGTCCCCAACGGAATGACCAAGACACCACCAACGGCGAGTTGATCCGTCAAGTCTTTTGGCGGCTCCGGCCCGCCGGCGGCTGTGACCAGTATGCGGGCGAAGGGTGCCTGCTCCGGCCAGCCCCGCGTCCCGTCGCCAAGCCGCGTCGTGATCGTGTGGATGCCGAGCGCCCTGAACCGCTCCTCCGCCTCGCACAGAAGCGGTTTCAGCCGCTCGATCGTGAAGACCCGGCGGCAGAGCCGCGACAGCACCGCCGCCTGATAGCCGGAGCCGGTGCCGACCTCGAGGACAAGATGCCGCGGGTGCAGTTCCAGCGCCTGGGTCATCAGGCCGACCACCAGCGGCTGGCTGATGGTCTGACCCAGATCGATCGGCAGCGCCGTGTCCTCCCACGCCCGATCCTGGAAGGCCTCCGGGACGAACAGCTCGCGCGGGATCCGCTCGATGGCCGCCAACACCTTCGTGTCGGTGACGCCGGCCCCGCGAAGGGCCATCAGCAAGCGGATCTTGCGCGGGTTGTATGTCACACGAAGGCCTGCCTCAACGTCTGCAACGTCGGCGTATGGGTGAGGTCGAGATAGACCGGCGTCACCGAGATGCCGCCGTTGAACACGACATGGATGTCGGTGTCGTCCGCCACGTCGGCCTCGCCACGCAGGGTGCCGATCCAGATATAGGGCTTGCCGCGCGGGTCGACGCGTTCCAGCAACTCGTCGCCGATCTTGCGCTTGCCGTGCCGCACCACCTGGATGCCCGTCACCTCTGCGGCCGGGCGGGCCGGGAAGTTGACGTTCAGCAGCACGTTCTTCGGCCAGGCCACCGTCACCGCCTTGCGCACCACATCGGCGCCATGGACGATGGCGGCGGACCAGTCGATCGGCTGACCCGGTTCGTAATGCTGGCTCATGGCGATGGCCGGCACGTTCAGCAGGGTCGCCTCCATCGCAGCGGCGATGGTGCCGGAATAGGTCACGTCCTCGCCGATGTTGGAGCCCTGGTTGACGCCGGACAGAACCAGCGTCGGACGGGCGTCCTTCATCACATGGTTGACCGCCAGCAGCACGCAGTCGGTCGGCGTGCCGTCCACGGTGAAGCGGCGTTCGTCCAGCTTGCGCAGGCGCAGCGGGCGGTTGATGGTCAGCGAATGGCTGGCCGCCGACTGCTCCATCTCCGGCGCCACGACCCAGACATCGTCGGACAGCTCGCGTGCGATGGCTTCCAGGACCTTCAATCCCTGGGCATGGATGCCATCGTCGTTGGTGACGAGGATCCGGGCCTGGGACAGGTCGAGCGGCAGGTCGAACATCAGATGGAAATCCTCTCCACTCCGCGCATGTAGGGGCGGAGCGCTTCGGGAACCAGGATCGAACCGTCGGGCTGCTGGTAGTTCTCCAGCACCGCGATCAGGCAGCGCCCGACCGCCACACCCGATCCGTTGAGGGTGTGGACGAATTGAGTTTGCTTCTCGCCCTTGGCCCGGCAACGGGCCTTCATCCGCCGCGCCTGGAAATCACCGCAATTGGAAACGCTGGAGATCTCGCGGTAGGCGTTCTGGCCCGGCAGCCAGACCTCGACGTCATAGGTCTTGCGCGAGGAGAAGCCCATGTCGCCGGTGCACAGCACGATGGTGCGGTAGGGCAGGCCCAACCGCTCCAGGATCGTCTCGGCACAGCGGGTCATGCGCTGGTGCTCGTCTTCCGACTGTTCCGGATTGGTGATGGCGACCATCTCCACCTTCCAGAACTGGTGCTGGCGGATCATGCCGCGGGTGTCGCGCCCGGCAGACCCGGCCTCCGCGCGGAAGCAGGGGGTCAGCGCGGTGTAGCGCAGCGGCAGCTCCTCCGCCGCGACGATCTGGTCGTTGACCAGATTGGTCAGCGGCACTTCGCTGGTCGGGATCAGGTAATGGTCGGACGAGGTGGTCTTGAACAGATCCTCCTCGAACTTGGGCAGCTGGCCGGTACCGAACAGGGCGGTGTCGCGCACCATCAGCGGCGGGGCAATCTCGGTGAAGCCGTGCTCGCTGGTGTGGATGTCCAGCATGAAGTCGGCGAGTGCACGCTCCAGACGGGCAAGCCCACCCTTCAGCACGGTGAAGCGGGCGCCGGACATACGGGCCGCCGCCTCGAAATCCATCAGGCCCAGCGCCTCGCCCAACTCGTAATGCTGCTTGGGGTTGGCGATGTCGGCGGGGGTGCCCCAGCGGCGCACCTCGACGTTGGCGGTCTCGTCCGGCCCGTCCGGCACGTCGTCGGCCGGGATGTTGGGCAGGCCGGCCAGGATGGCATCGAGCTCGGCGCCGAGCGCGCGTTCCTCCTCCTCGACCTGGGGCAGGCGGTCCTTCAGGGTCGCCATCTCGTCAAGGATCGGCTGGGCATCGCGGCCTTCGCGCTTGGCGAGGCCGACTTCCTTTGCCGCCTCGTTCCGGCGGGCCTGCATCTCCTGCATCTGGGTCTGCGCGGCGCGGCGGCGGCCGTCGAGGTCGAGCACGGAGGACGACATCGGCGCCAGTCCCCGGCGGCCAAGGCCGCGGTCGAAGGCTTCGGGATTCTCACGGATGGCGCGAAGGTCGTGCATGGCTCGAACAATCAACGAATTGTGTGGGGCACTGGTTATACGGCGCGACCCCGCCAAGGTCCAGTGCAAGGCCGCCTCCGCACCTCTCCTGATAATGATATGAAGGCGACTTGCAAGCGGACTTGCGCGGGCGGCATGGCGGCCGTGCCCCGGCAATTGTTGGAATGGACGGGCACGGCAGGGCAATGTCGGCGCTGCGCCGCAACCGACGGTGCCAAGCGTGAGAATCAGGAGCCGAGCGCGTGCGCGACGAGATCGACACCGGTGACGAGGCCGCCTATCTGCAGGCCGGCACCCCCGCCTATCGCCGCGCCAGCCGCATCCTGTTCGTCGCCGGCTTCTCGACCTTCGCCACGCTCTATTGCGTCCAGCCGTTGCTGCCCGATTTCGTGCGGGAGTTCGGGGTGACGCCGGCGGAATCGAGCCTGTCGCTGTCGCTGACCACCGGCATCCTGGCGGTGGCACTGCTTGTGGCCGGCGCCATCTCCGACGGGATCGGGCGCAAGCCGGTGATGGTCGCGGCCCTGCTCGGCGCCGGCGTCCTCGGGATTGTCGGCGCGCTGATGCCGGGCTGGCACGGCTTTCTTGCCGTCCGGGCGCTGGAGGGGCTGGCGCTGAGTGGGCTGCCGGCGGTGGCAATGGCCTATGTCTCCGAAGAGGTCGACCCGAAATCGGCCGGCGTCGCCATGGGGCTCTATATCGGCGGGACCGCCATCGGCGGCATGTCCGGCCGGGTGCTGACCGCCATCGTCACCGACCTCGGCAGCTGGCGGCTGGCGGTCGGGGTGGTCGGCGCACTGGCGGTGGCGGCCGCCGTCACCGTCTGGTTCGCCCTGCCGCCGTCGCGCCATTTCGTCCGCCGCGCCGCCGGGCTGTCGGCGCTGGTGCGGGCGTGGCGCGGACTGCTGACCGACCCGGCGCTGCTCGGGCTGTTCTCTCTGGGCTTCCTGCTGATGGGTGGCTTCGTCACCGTCTTCAACTATATCGGCTTCCGCCTGAGCGAACCGCCGTTCGAGCTGCGGCCGGCGATCGTCGGCGCGGTGTTCCTGGTCTACAGCTTCGGCGTCGTCAGCTCGCCGCTGTTCGGCGGCTGGTCGGGCCGGTTCGGGTCGAACCGCACCCTGGCGGCGGCGGTGGCACTGATGGTGGCAGGGCTGGCGCTGATGGAGATCGACAGCCTGTTCGCCATCGCTCCCGGCATTGCTCTTCTCACCTTCGCCTTCTTCGGCGCCCATTCCATCGTCTCGGCCTGGATCGGCCGGCGGGCGGCGGTGGCACGGGGGCAGGCCTCCTCCATCTATCTATTCTGCTACTATCTGGGTTCGACGCTCGCCGGAACGCTGGGCGGGCTTTTCTGGCACGGCTATGGTTGGACCGGGGTGGCCGCCTTCGTCGGGCTGTTGCTGGTCGTCGCAGTGGGGGTTACCGCCGGGCTGCAACGCAGCCGCTGATGCGCGACGAACGGTCGCGCTTGCGATTCGGCTTATTGCGTTGCGCCGGGCAGCGCTTCACGCTGTACAGGTTCGTTCGGCAGGAGTGCGCCCGGTGAGTGACCTGACCGTATATCTGGAAAGCGATGCCCGCAGGCCGGAACTCCGCACCGCCGACCCGGCATTGATGGCCGCTCATCTCGCCCATATCGGCATCCTGTTTGAACGCTGGAATGCCGACACCCCCCTGCCCGCGTCCGCCGATGCCAACGCGGTGCTGGACGCCTATGCCGTCCCCATCGGACGATTGAAGGACGCGCGGCGCTTCTGCACCGCCGACGTGGTGCGCGTGACCCTGCAGACGGAGGGCGTGGCGTCCCTACGCGCCAAATTCCTGAACGAACACACCCATGACGAGGACGAGGCGCGGTTCTTCGTCGAGGGGGCCGGCGCCTTCTACATCCACTTGGACAACCGCGTCTTCCGCGTCGTGTGCGAGGCCGGCGACCTGCTGAGCATTCCCGCCGGCACGCCGCACTGGTTCGACATGGGAGCGACGCCCTGCTTCACCACCATCCGATTCTTCGGCCGCCCTGACGGCTGGTCGGCCACGCCGACCGGCGACACCATCGCCGCGCGCTTCCCGTTCTTTGGGCCGGATACTGCTCAGGCAGCCTGAATCCGCCCCATTCCCGCCTCAAAAAATTCACTTGAATCACGGGCGGAAAAGCGTAAATCAAACGGCACGACGCACCCGCACGTGCCTATGGCCCTCTGTGGTTATGCTACGACGTACCGCGTCCTTTTTGGCAGAACCGACCATTCCAGTGGGTCGGTCCCGAGAGGGAGGTCAGTATGTACGCTGCCCACGGTGGGGCTGTGAGACGGTAGCCCGTTAGCCGGTAAACGACGCGCTGTTGCCTGGAGCTTCACAGCCCGGGGCCGCTGCTCGCACCGGCTATCTCCGTCTCCCCCCTTCCCAAATCCGATCAATCGCCGATCCCGCTTCAACAACCGCGCCCCAGCCTTCTGCTGGTTGGTTCGTGGTGCGGCGTGGGATCGTCGTCTGCTCACCGGACCGGTTTGACCGCCGCTGTCCGGGGATAGGAGTGCGCCATGGGTTTCCTGCGTTCCCGTTCCGCCGTCACCCCGCTCCGCCGCGTCGGCCTGAACGACAGCAGCGCCGTTTCGCTGACCTCCGGCCGTCGCTCCACCGTAGCGCAGGCCGTCGCCCTGCACCGCCCCGAAGAGCCGATGCACTGCATCCGCCCCGGCGTTCTGGCCGACACCGCCGACAGCTTTCTGAAGGCCTTCGCCGGTGCGACCGACGCGGTCGGTGGTGGCGGGGACGTGCTCTACGCCGTGAAGTGCAATCCGGAACCGGCGGTGCTGCGTGCCCTGTGGGCCGGCGGCGTGCGCCATTTCGATGTCGCTTCGCCCGGTGAGATTCGCCTGATCCGCCAGATGTTCCCGGATGCCGTCCTGCATTACATGCACCCGGTGAAGGGCCGTCAGGCGATCCGCAACGCCTATCACCAGTATGGTGTGCGCGACTTCGTGCTCGACAGCCGGGAAGAGTTGGACAAGATCCTGGAGGAGACCGACGGCACCGCCGATCTTGGTCTGGTCGTCCGGCTGGCACTGCCGAAGGGCAATGCCGTCTACGACCTGTCCGGCAAGTTCGGTGCCTCCCTGACCGACATGGTGGACCTGCTGCGCGCCGCCCGCGCCGTGGCGCCGAAGGTCGGGATGTCCTTCCATGTCGGCTCGCAGATGCTCGACCCGTCGGCCTATGAGCGCGCCATCGCGCTCGCCGGCTACGTCATCGCCGAGAGCGGCGTGGCCATAGACGTGCTCGATGTCGGCGGCGGTTTCCCGGTGTCCTATCCGGGCGTCACCCCGCCGCCGCTCGACGACTTCATGGCCGCCATCGCCCGTGGCATTGCGTCCATCGACCTGCCGGCGCACTGCCGCCTGTGGTGCGAGCCCGGCCGTGCCTTGGTCGCCCCCGGCGCCTCGCTGGTGGTGCAGGTGGTGAAGCGGCGCGGCACGGAGCTGTTCATCAATGACGGCGTCTATGGTGCCCTGTCGGACGCAGGCGTGCCCGGCTTCCGCTTCCCGGCCCGGCTGATCCGCCCGTTCGAGGCGATGACCGATGCCCCGGACGAGGCGTTCAGCTTCTACGGCCCGACCTGCGACAGCGCCGACAGGATGGCCGGCCCCTTCCACCTGCCGGCCGATGTGAAGGCCGGCGACTGGATCGAACTGGGACAACTCGGCGCCTATGGCTCCTGCCTGCGCACCGCCTTCAACGGCTTCGATCAGGCGCGGGTCGTCGAGGTGTCGGACGCGCCGCTGCTCGCCACTCCCGGTTACGAGCTTCGCTCCTGTGCTGCCTGAAGGCGAAGCCGGATTCTGTGGATAAAGCGTAAAGACATCCGTAACATTCAGTCGCCCGGCGTGTCCCGTTTCCTCTTCTCCGAAGTGGGCGGGAGCGCCGGGCTATGTCGTTGGCCTAAACTACCTCGGGGAGACAAAAAATCATGGCCCTGGACACGAAGCTCTGCACGTTCACAGGCCGCATGGTCATCGTTGGATTCGGTTCGATCGGCCAGGGTGTCTTGCCGCTGCTTCTCCGTCACATCGACGGACTTACGGCCGACCGAATCACCATCGTCACCGCCGAGGAGCGCGGACGGGAGGAAGCGGAGCTTTACGGCGTCGCCTTCCACAACAATCCGCTCGACAACGACAATTTCTTCCAGGTTCTGAAGCCGCTGATCGACAAGGGCGATTTCCTTGTCAACCTGTCGGTCGACGTATCGTCGATCGCGTTGATCGAGTTCTGCCAGCGGGTCGGCGCCTTCTACACCGACACCTGCACCGAACCGTGGGCGGGCGGCTATACCGATTCCAGCCTGTCGCCGTCGCTGCGCTCCAATTATGCGCTGCGCGAATCGGCTCTGGCGCTGCGCGGCCGCTTCGACGGCGGCCCCACCGCGTTGATCACCCATGGGGCGAATCCGGGTCTGGTGTCGCATTTCGTCAAGCAGGCGCTGCTGAACATCGCCGCCGACACCGGCGTCGCGACCGATGTCCCGACCGACCGCGACGGCTGGGGCCGGCTGGCGCAGAAGCTGGGGATCAAGACCATCCATGTCGCGGAACGCGACACCCAGGTGTCGAACCAGCCCAAGCAGATCGGTGAGTTCGTCAACACGTGGTCGATCGACGGCTTCGTCAGCGAAGGCTGCCAGCCGGCCGAACTCGGCTGGGGCACCCACGAGAAGGGATTGCCGCCCGACGGACGTCGGCACGAATTCGGCTGCGACGCCGCGATCTATCTGATGCGCCCCGGTGCCGCCACCCGCGTGCGGACCTGGACCCCGCTGGAGGGGCCGTTCCACGGCTTCCTCATCACGCACAGCGAGGCGATCTCGATTTCCGACTATTTCACCGTGCGCGAGGGCGGCAAGGTCGTGTACCGGCCGACATGCCACTATGCCTATCATCCCTGCGACGATGCGGTGATGTCGCTGCACGAGCTGGCCGGCAAGAACTTCAACATGCAGGCCGAACAGCGGCTGATGATGCACGAGATCACCGGTGGGATGGACGAGCTGGGCGTCCTGCTGATGGGGAATCCGAAGGGCGCCTACTGGTACGGATCCCGCCTGGGGATCGAGGAGGCGCGGTCGCTGGCCCCCTATAACAACGCCACCTCGATGCAGGTGACCTCCACGGTCCTGGGCGGCATCGTCTGGACGCTGGAGAACCCGAATCGGGGCGTGGTGGAACCGGACGAGGTGGACTTCCGCCGGGTGCTGGACATCGCCACCCCCTATCTCGGCGAGGTGGTCGGCGCCTATGGCGACTGGACTCCGCTGCAGGACCGCAACGTCCTGTTCCCGGAGGACATCGACGAGGACGACCCCTGGCAGTTCAAGAACTTCCGGGTGGTTTGACAGAGGTTGGATGAAGTGCCGCAGCCCCCAAAGCCGGTTCCGGCGCGGCGGCTGCGGCAGCACTGCCACAGGGGCCACGGCGACACGGTGACATTGGCCACGGAGGGGCCTTGAAACCGTTGACTTGGGCTTTCGCTTCCCCCAATCGTTCCGATATGCCCAAGCACGTCTCCCGGCGCGCCCGCGCCAAAGCTCCGACCGTCGCCAACCCCATCCTGCGCTCCGGCATCGTCGGGCTGATGGTGGCGTGTGGGGTCGCCGCCGTGGATCTGGCCATTCCGGATTCGGCCAACGCCCAATCACCGGCCAAGCAAACACCCTCCCCGAAGCCTTCCCAGGGACCGCTTCCCGGCGCCAAGCCTGCCGCTCCAGCCGCGCAGGCCGGCGCCAACGGCACCGAATCGAAGCAGGAGCCGGTGCTTCTCACGGCCGATCAGGTCACCTTCGACGAGGTGAACAGTGTCGTCACCGCCAGCGGCAACGTGGAACTCGCCCAGGGCAAACGCAGTGTCCACGCCGACAAGATCACCTACAACCAGAAGACCAAGGTCGTCACAGCCACCGGCAAGATCCGGCTTGTGGAACCGTCGGGCGACATCGTCTTCGCCGATTACGCCGAGCTGACCGATAATCTGAAGGACGTGTTCATCGAGAACATCCGCGTCCTGATGACCGACAATGGTCGCATGGCCGGCAACGAGGGCGAGCGGCGCGAAGGCCGCCTGACGCGCGTCAGCCGGGGCGTCTACAGCCCTTGCGACCTGTGCAAGGAAGACCCGACCCGTCCGCCGCTGTGGCAGATCCGTGCCGTGCGCATCGTGCACGACAACGAGGAGCATGAGGTCCGCTATCGCGACGCGACGATGGAGATCTTCGGCATCCCCGTCGCCTACACGCCCTATCTGTCGCACCCCGATCCGTCGGTCGACCGCAAGAGCGGCTTCCTGACGCCATCCTTCGGCAACAACTCCAATCTCGGAGCGATCCTCAAGACCCACTATTACTGGGACATCGCGCCGGACCAGGACGCGACCTTCGACCTGCACTACTACTCGCAGCAGGGGCCGCTGCTCGGCGGTCAGTACCGCAAGCGGTTTGAAAGCGGCCGGCTGGAACTGGAAGGCGCCATCACCCGCGGCGACGTGGCCAACACCACGACGGTGCCGAAGGAAACGCGCAACCGCGGCTATGTCGCAGCGCGCGGCCTGTTCGACATCGACGATACCTGGCGGGCCGGTTTCGACATCAAGCGGGCCAGCGACCCGACCTTCCTGCGGCGCTACTATGATTTCCGCGAGGATTACCTGACCAGCAAGGTCTTCGTCGAAGGCTTCCGCGGCCGGAACTACGCGGCGATCACCGGCTACAGCTTCCAGGACATGCGGTACGGGAACAGCATCCCCGAACCGGTCACCCTGCCCTACGCGCAGTACAACGCGCTGGGCGAGCCAGGCAGCCTGCTGGGCGGCCGCTGGTCGTTCGACACCAGCCTGCTGGCGGTGTCGCGCTTCAAGAACGCCGGCCCCGACACACAGCGCGTCATGGCCCAGCCGGGTTGGGAGCGCAACATCGTCTCCAATGCCGGCTTTGTGACAACCCTGTCGGGCAGCGTGCTGGTCGCCGGCTACAAGGCGCAGCAGTTCAACAACAACGACCCGACGGTCCGCGGCAACGACAACATCAGCCGCTTCCGCTTCTTCCCGCAGGGACAGGCGACCGTCCGCTATCCGTTCGTGCGCTATGGCGAAAGCTCCTCCCAGCTGATCGAGCCGATCGGCCAGCTGACCTTCGCGCCGAAGCTGCCGAACGGCCGCATCTTCCCAAATGAGGACAGCCTGGACGTTGAGTTCGACGACGTGAACCTGCTGCAGCCCAACCGTTTCACCGGCATCGACCGGCTGGACGACGGCATGCGCGTCACGTACGGCTTGCGGGGCGCCATCTATGGCTACAACCAGGGATCGGCCAGCCTGTTCCTGGGGCAGAGCATCCGCCTAACGGACAGCAGCGCCGGCTTCACCGGCGATTCGGGCCTGGAAGAGCGGGTGTCCGACTATGTCGGCCGTCTCGACCTGCAACCTGCTGACTGGCTGGACGTGAATTACGGCTTCCGCGTCGATCACGAAACCTTCCGTCCGCGCCGCCATTCGCTGAATGCCTCGGCCGGCGTCCCGCTGCTACGGCTGTCGACTTCCTACACCTATGTCGACCAGACCACCTCCCGCACCGCCGTCACCCGCAACCGGGTGGAGCAGGCGAGCTTCGGCGTCTCGTCGCAATTCACCGACCACTGGAACATCGGCATCAGCCACACCCAGGCGATGGAACCGCAGCCGGGTCCGCGCGCCAGCCTTGCCGTGCTGACCTATGGCGACGAATGCCTCCTGTTCCAGACGATCGCCCGGCGCGACTACACGATCAGCACCACCGGCGAGAAGGACGGCAATACCATCTTCTTCCGTCTGGTCTTCAAGAATGTCGGCGAGTTCAAGAGCCCCGGCATCAGCGCCGGCTTCCTGGGCGGCGGATCGGCCAACCAGTAATCGGAGCGAGGCGGACAGGAGGCCGCGGCAAAAGCTGGCGAAAACCAACGGCCAGGGGTTGCATCCCTTGGCCGTTGCCATTAGCCATTAAGGCCCGACGAGACAGCCCGCCGCGACCGAAATCATGACCCTGGGACGTTACGACTACGAAAGACGCTACCGCAAACGCCTGCGGGCCGGCGTGATCAAGTTTGTGCTGGCGGCGGCATTCGTGCTGGGGGTCGGTCTCTTTTCCTACCAGATGGGAATCGAACAGCTGAAGGGCCGCGACGTGACCCTGCGCGAGGAGATCGCCACCCTATCGCGTCAGAAGGCAGAGCTAGAACTGCTGGCCAGCCAGATGCAGCATGCAGCCCGCACAGCAGAGGCGCGCGTGGCCGAACTGGACGGCCGCCTTCAGCGCGAGGTGCCGACCGGCGACCTCGCCAAGCTGACGCAACTGGTGTCGGAACGGCTGAAGGGGGGCCTGGACGCCAACCGCCTCGCCTTCGTCATCTTGCAGGCCCAAGTTCCGCGCAACTGCCAGCCAACCGATACCAAGCGCTTCACGCTCAGCACGCCGCTGCTGAAGGGCGGAGCGCGCGGCGTCACCTTCGGCAACGGCACCGTCACCGTCACCGGTGAAGGACAGTCGGCCCACAACCAGCAGGGCAATGCCGAAAGCTGGTTCGATCCGGGCCAGCCCGTGACGATCCGCATCACCGGCATGGGCGGCAAGGGCACCACGGTCAGTGGTGTGCTGCCGCTGCATCAGTCGCTGGTCGTCGACAACAGCGAGTACCGCTTCACCATCGCCGCCTCCCAGCGTTCCTTCGTCGAGGTCACCGCCGACCGCTGCGCCTACCCCTGAGCCCCTGATCTCTGAGGCGGAACCGCGAAGCCACGCGGCGACTCCCCCGCCGCGTGGATGTCCCACATCGTGACATAGGCCGCTTCGATCGCACGGGCGAAGCGGTCGGTGTCGAACAGGGGGGCGGTGGTGCACGCCTGCTCCAGCCGCCGTTTCAGTGCAGCCAGTTCGTCGGGCTGTTCGACCAAGCGCTTTGCCGTCGCCTCATAGCTATCCCAGTCCGCCACAGCCAGTTCGGGCATTCCGACTGCGTACAGCAGACTGGCTGCAACCCGACCGGCAAAAGACCGGCCGGGAACCGTCAACACCGGCAACCCGGCCCATAGCGCGTCGCTCGCCGTGGTATGGGCCCCGACCGGGCCTGAATCCAGGAACAGGTCAGCCAACCGGTGGCGCGCCAGATGCGCCGGTCCCGGCAGGCGCGGGGCGAAGATCAGGCGCTCAGCCGCGATCCCCCGCTCCACAGCTGCGCGCCGCAGATTGTCCGCGACCTCGGCCGGGCCATCCAGCAACCACAGGACCGCGTCCGGAACGCGCTGCAAAATCCGGCACCAGCGGCCGAACAGCTCCGGCCCGATCTTGTAGGACGCGTTGAAAGCGCAGAACACCGTGCCGCCTTCCGGCAGTCCGCAATCGGCACGGCACGGCACCGGCCCGATGGCGCGCTTGCGGTCGTTCGGCTGGTAGCTGTAGGGCAGATGGACGATGCGCTCGCTGTAGAAGCGCTGGTGATCGGTGGGCGCCACCACCGGGTCGGCGATGACATAGTCGATGGCCGCACTTCCCAGCGTGCCCGGATAGCCGAGCCACTGAGCCTGCACCGGCGCCGGGCGATAGGCGGCGATTCCCGGCCGGGCGTTCTGGGTGTGGCCCTTCAGATCGAACAGAATGTCGATATCAGCCTCATAGATCAGCCGCGCCGCGGCCTCATCGGTAAGGGTGGACAGGTCGAGGAAACGGTCGAATCCGGCCACCAGACGTCGGCGCAGCGGACCACCATCGTCGGCTCCATAGGAACAGCCGACGATCTCGAAGCGACCGCGGTCGTGCTGTTCGATCAGTTCGGCGATCAACACCGCCGTCGCATGCTCGTGGAAGTCGGCGGAGAGATAGCCGATCCGCAGCTTCGCGCCGCGATTGATGCGATTCGGAAAGGCTGGGCTGATGCCGCGCGTCTTCCAGCCGCAATAGCGTTCGGCACAGGCGCGCTCCAGCGCCGGCCCGGCCCCCTCCCCCAGGAAAATCCAGGGATGGGCCTGCTGCGTCCGTCCTTCCCGCACCAGCCCGACCAGCCGGCTGGACAAGGCGCTCAGCCCATCCCAGCGGCAGAGATGACGGCGCTGCTGCACCAGTTGCGCCAGCACGCCACCGGCATCGGGCAGGCCGATGCGCAATGCGCGCTCGAAGCCGACGATGCTCGCCGCGCCATCCTCCGCCGCACCGCCCCGCTGCCCCCGTTCCTTCAGCGTCAGGGCAAGATTCGCATGCCCTTCCGCCAGATCGGGCCGCAGACACAGGCAGGTGCGGAAGCCGGTGGCAGCGCGGTCAAGGTCGCCACGGTCGCGATACAGGGCGGCCAGAGCCAGCCGGGCCGGCACCAGCATGGGGTCGAGTTGCAAGGCATGGCGCAGAGCCGGCTCCGCCTCGGACAGCCGCCCGAGATCGCGCAGCAGGACACCCTGGTTACAGGGCGCAGGGGCGAAGTTCGGCATCAGCCTTGCCGCTTCGCCATATGCCGCGGCGGCCTCAGCCGGGCGGCCAAGCGCTTGCAGGGTCACGCCCCAATTGTAATGATTGCCGCCGAAGTCAGGCAGCCATGCCAGCGCCTTGCGGTGATGCGCCTCGGCCTCAGCAAGGCGGCCCTGGCGCCGCAGGGCCTCGCCGAGGTTTGAGCGGGCGACCGCCTCCTCCGGCGTGCCCACCTGTCCCAGCGTGTCGAGTGCCGAGAACAGCGCTGACAGCAGTGCCGCGTCACCGGGTTTGCCGTCCAGACGGCGACGCAGGTCGGCAATCGGGCCCTTGCCCGCCATGGATGGCGGTGTCACTTGCGTTGCCACTGACCTGCGGCAGTCATCACATACTGCCCGGCAGGGGTGCGCTCGATCAACTGCTGGCCGGCGACCGCCTGGACCTTGTCCAGCGCCGTGCCGTTGCCGTTGGCGATCTCCTGATAGCGGGCAAGGCGCTGGGCGTTCACCTGCTGCGCCAGCGCCTGGGCGGACGCCGGCGCCCCGGGAACAACGCCGACCATCCCGTCCGGACGTTCACCCACCTGACCGGCGGCCTTGGCGGCGGCCAGCGCATCCTGGGCCAGTGCCAGTGACGGCAGCGCCACGGTCAGCAGTCCGGCGGCCAGGGTGGAAAGGGCAAGCCGGTTGAAATGCCGGCGGCTGATGGATTGGTTCTTCATCACTTCTTCCCCTTCGTCGAAGAGGGCGCGGTGTCGGTGGGAAGGCCGAACAGAGCCGGATCGTTGCGGATGGCGTCGTCGACGTCGCGCTCCAGCTTGACCCGCACCTCCTGCTCGATCCGGACGTTCAGGTTGATCTCGATGGGCTTGTCCGGCGCCTCGATCTTCACGGTCGGGGCGCAGGCGGCAACCACAGCCGAAATCAGCAGGCCAGCCGTCAGGCCGTTTGGCGGAAACTTGATATCCATGGTGGCGGTCAATGGTCCTTCTGGTCGGAGCCGGTCATGCGGTCCCGCAGCGTGTCGGGGATCCGGTAGACGTCGAGGTTCTGGCGCAGAATCCGGTCGAGCGCGCCGGCCAGCTTAAGGTTAAGCGCAACCGGATAGCCATCGTAGAATGAGGGGTTGGCTCCGCGCAGGGAGAAGCCGGCGCTGAGTTCGCCGCCGGCCTGCCCGTCGATGGTGATCCGCAGGGTGTCGTACCGGAAGTCGGTCAGCGCCCCCATCAGCATGGCGGTCGGGCTGCCCTCCTCTCCCTTCAGGCCGGAGGGCGGTTGGGCCGGATCGTAGCGCAAGGTGCCGGAACCGGCCGATTCGAGGATGCCTCCATTCAGCGTGACCGTTTCATTGGCGAACACCACCGGCAGGGTGCCGGCCAGCTTGCCAGACGCTTCCAGCCCATCGACGGCGATCAGTTCCAGCAACTTGGCGGCGTCGATGCCGTCGGCATGCAGGGTGACCGTGCCCGTGGGTTTGTCAGGCGCCAGATCGAACGGATCGGCATGGAGCGTGCCGCCGGCCCAGCGCCATTCCGCCCGGTCGACATCCAGCCGCCCATCGCGGCCGTAACCGAACAGCAGCATGCCGTCGGTCAACGGAATGCCAACGTCCAGCAGGCCGATCGACAGCTTCTGCCCATCCGGGATGACCGGCGGCAACAGGCTGGATAGGGCGATGGTGCCGCTGACCCCGGCCACCGTCACTGGCCCCACGGCACCAGCAAGCCCCTTGATCACCGCCTGACCGGCCGTGGCAAGCCTCTTCGGCGTCATGGTCAACGACGCCTTGCCCGACAGCGTACCGGATGCCTTTCCCAGGAAGGTCGCGGCGAGCGGCGAAATGGCGGCAAGCCCGGGTCCATTCTCGGCGAGGCGGATCGGTTTCACCACCGCCTCCAACTGCCCGGTGCCGGCGATCTGGTCGTAGGTGCCGCCGAGGGTGACAGTGAGAAGGCCATTGGCGCCCTTGGCCGATCCGTCGATGTCCCATGGTCGGTCTCCCACCTGGACCGCCCGCATGGCGACGGCGAGCGGGACGACGGGCGCCGGCTTGGCGGTGTTGATCAGGCGCGCAATGGTGGCGTCGGCCCGACGCCCGGTCCCCTCCTGTCCCAGCTTCAGTACGACCTGCTCGGCACGCACTGCACTGGCGGGGGCGTCGAGCCTTGGCACCTGTAGCTCCGCCGCAATAGCCATGGCATCGGATGCCCGGCGCAGAAGCGGGGTGCCCGGCACCGGGCAGACCGTCGCCCCCTGAGGCAGTTCGATCGGCTGGCCGGAGACCGTCAAGCGCTCCGCCCCGGCAGGCAGGCATTCGGCGGATGTCACCGATACGGCACCGCCATCGATCCCCACCACAAACGCGCCGGACAGCGTCAGCCGCCCCGTCAAAGGCACGTCCAGCGCCTTGGCCGCAGCCTCCAGCGGGCCACTGTCGCCGGTGAACTCCAGCCGCAGGCCACGCCAGCCGTCGGCGATCCGCATGCCGGTGACGGTCACCGCGGCACCGGTGAGGCCGGCGCCGCGCAACGTCTCCGTCGCCGTCGCGCCGATCAGGGCCGGTCCTGCCAGGATCACCCCACCCAGCCCGACGACGCCAAGCGTCACCGCAACAGCCGCCGTACCCGCGATCGCCCGTCCCAGCCTCAAAGCCCGACTTCCCTTCCCGCATGTCCGTCAGGACCGGCATGCCACGTCCATGCCCGGATGAACACCCGGACAAGCGGTTGTCATCCGTGACTTTTGGCGGATCCTCCCACGGATGTGCCGGCCGACCGGCCTCCCCGCCGGCACGGCTTTGCATTCCCGCAGTTTTCCCCTATGGTCCGGTGCGCGGATTTCGGCTCATCGGAGTGTTTCGCATGAAGCGGTGGACCCGCGCATTGCTGGCGGCGCTTTTCGCCACAATCTTCACTGTCTCGTTCTTTACAGTTTCTCAAGGGGAGGCGAAGGCCTTGGATCCGGAAAACACCATTTACCTCGACCTGAAGGACGGTCGCGTGGTGATCGAACTGCGGCCCGACCTGGCGCCGAACCACGTCGCCCGCATCAAGGAACTGACCCGCCAGGGCTTCTACAACGGCGTCGTCTTCCACCGCGTCATCGACGGCTTCATGGCCCAGACCGGCGACCCGACCGGCACCGGCATGGGCGGTTCCGGCCAGAAGCTGAAGGCCGAGTTCTCCAGCGCCCCGCACATCCGCGGCACCCTGTCGATGGCCCGCGCGCAGGATCCGAACAGCGCCGACAGCCAGTTCTTCATCTGCTTCGCCCCGTCCCAGTTCCTGGACCGTCAGTACACCGTCTGGGGCCGAGTGGTCGAAGGCATGGAGTTCGTCGACATGATCAAGAAGGGCGATCAGGCCCGCAACGGTCAGGTCTCGAACCCGGACAAGATCATCAAGATGCAGGTCGCTGCCGACGTGAAGTAACGTCGCCGCATCAGCCGATCAGGAAAGGGGGACCGGTTCGCCGGTCCCTTTTTTCATGCCCAGACGGTCTACAGGCGGTCTTCGCATTTGCTGTCAGCCGACGGAGAGGGCGTTGGTCATCGCCCGCAGCAGGTCCTTCATCGATTGCGGCCGGTCCTGCCAGCGCATGGCGAGCCCCGACAGCAGCACCCTCTCGAACCCGGGAGACAAAGCAACGCCCAGTTCCGAAGGTTTCGGCACCTTGTCGTTCATGAAACGGGCGGTGGCGTCGGGCGGGGTACGGCCGGTCAACGCCAGATAGATGGTGGCGCAGAGCGCATATACGTCGGACCATGGCCCTTGCCGTCCTTCATTGGAATACTGCTCCGGCGGGGCGTAGCCCGGCTTCAGAATCACGGTCAGGCCGGCACCTGGCCGGGCTGTCTGCCGCGCGGCGCCGAAATCCAGCAGCTTGCGGTCACCGGCATTCGTCAGAAAGATGTTGTCCGGGCTGATGTCGCGATGGATCAGTCCCTGGTCGTGGATGACCTGCAGCGCCTTGGCGATCGGCATCACCACCGACAGGGTCCGCTTCACGTCGATCCGCCCGCCGCAGTCGGTCAGGTATTTCTTCATGGTGCGGCCCTCCAGCAGCTCCATGACCAGATAGGCGGTGCCGTTCTCCTCGAAAAAGTCCTGAACGCCGACGATCTCGCGCACGTCACGCAGGCGGGCCAGCGTCCGCGCCTCCTCCAGGAATTTCTCCAGCCCGGCGGCGAAGGTCTCAGCGTGCTCGTCGGAGAAGGGGGAGACGGCGGCGGCGTTGGGAATCCGGGCGATCAGATTGGCGGGGTAATACTCCTTGATCGCCACCTTCACCCGCAGCCGGTCATCCCAGCCCAGATAGGTGGCGCCGAACCCGCCCTGACCAAGCACCCGCCCGGTGCGATAGCGCCCATGCAGCAGCGTTCCGGGCACCAGATGCACGCCCGGCCGGTTGTCGGACTTCGCGGGGAAGCCACAGGCGGCGCAGGGGCCGGCGCCCTCATGAGTGGCATAGCAGCTCGGGCAAAGACCGGCCGTGACACCGGATACCGGTTTCGATCCCGCCGCTCCGGCCAACTGACGGCTGACCGGGTGCAGGATTGTCTCCGCACCCCGATTGCCCTTGCCTGGAATCGCCTGGGGCGGAGTGCCCCGCAGTTGAAGCGAGGCCACCTCGACGGTCGGCTGCATCGCTGCCGGCGGAACAGGGGGGAGAACCGGCGGGGGCGCGGGGGCAGTGGCCATCTGGCGCAGCCGGTCGAGCAGTTCCAGCAGCCGGCGGACCTCCGCCTGCGCCACCTCGCTTTCAGGCTGGGCAAGCTCGGCCTGGAACTGGGGCTGGCGGACGATCTCCAGGATATGCTGACGCATCAGCGGAAGGGCGCCGTCCTCGCGGATCAGGCCGGAGCAGGCGACCTCGGCCAGCCGGATCGTGCGACGACGCAGGACTGGCTCCACCTGCCGCAGGCGGACGGCAAGCTGGCCGGTCTTCACATAGTCGTCCACCGACCGTTCGGCTTTCGCCGCGATCCGCTCGCAAACGCCTGCCGGCAGCGGCGCGGAACGGATGCCCGCCAGTGCGCGGGCGAAGTCGCGCTCCAGCAGAGCCGTGTCCGGCGTCTGGACCAGCATGTTCTCGATCAGCAGCTCGTTGCAGACGGCCGCCTCCAGAGAGGCGAGAATCTCGTCGGCATGGCGCTCCGCCGCGGGCACCGCCGCCACCCGGATCAGGTAATGGATACGGCAGATCAGGTCCGACTGCCCTTCGCCGAGCCCGACGATCGACCGGCGATAGGCACTGGCCCCACCCTGCTCCAGCCGGCGCGAATAGCGAACGGTCAGGGCATCGGCCATCGCCGCGCCGCCGACCAGACCGTCGCGGGTCAGCAGATGGCCGACCAGGGTCTTCAGCATCTCCGCTTCCTGATCGAAGGCGCCGCGCCCCAGCGGCTGGGGCGCCTTCAACTGGCGGCGGATGCGATCGAGCACCGCGGCCTTTGCCTGCGGCAGCTTGCTCTGGCGGAACAGGGCGTTCAGCACACCGACGCGGTTCGGCCCGATCGCCTCCATGCCGATGCGGCCGAACAGGAGGTCGCACAGGTTGGACAGAAGAGTCCCAGGGAGCAGATTGGCCCCGAACAGCTCCGCCCCCGCGGCGGTGGAGGCCAGGATATCGCCGATCACCCCATCGACGGCCGACGCCAGCCGTTCGTCCTTGTCCCATTGATACAGCTCCAGCAGCCGGTCGAGCTTGCCGTTCCAACTCTTGATCTCAACCAGCTCCAGGCCGATGGCGACACGGAGATCGTAATCCGCATCACCGGTCGGGGTCTTGGCTCCCTGGGACAACAGCCAGTCCACCGGCGTGCGGCCACGCGGCATGGCGGCGAAGGCGGCCTGCGCGACCCGCGCCTTGGCCCAGCTTTCGTCCACTGCCGCACGGATGGCGCGACGCCGCACCTGAAGGTCCTGCCCAGGCGCTCGCGCCTGGATCGTCGCGATCCTGGTGATGGCCGCCTCGACGAGGGAGCCCTGTTCCAAACACGACTTCAGCGGCTTGGCGAGGTGGATCAGTTCAGTCGGGGTCAGGATCAGCGGGTCCAGAAACGATCGCATCACCGCCCCGATCACCAGACGCGCCGGCAGCGCGTGATAATCCGGCAACGCGCCGCACAGCTCCGCCTCGTCAAGCGTACTCATGGCCACCTGGGGCGTCGGCGTCGCGCGGCTGAGCTGGGGACTGGACACTCCGGGCCTTTCCATCGGGTTGGCGGATGGTGCAGCCGTGCTGCAACAACGGTGCCCCGCCTGCGTTGTCGATCGAAGCGGGATGCCTCACCGGCCATGGCATATCGCCGGAGCGTACCGCCGGTGGAGCATAATTGCGCAACGAGGGTAAATGACGGGTGTACGATATCCACATTTTTCATCAAAAGCATATGAGTTGTGTCGAGGTTGCGCCATCCGCCTGCCATCCCGGCCATCAGGGGCTGCGGCCGTTCCCTTCCGTCTTCGCATGTGCGATAAGAATCGGGGCGCTGACGATGGGAGAAACGCATGATCCGGAACGGCACCATCATCGCGTTGCGGCACGGGCCGATGAGGCTCACCGCGGCCCCGCACTGCGGCGGCTCGCTGGCGAGTTGGAGCCTGTCGACCCCCGATGGACCGGTGGAGTTGTTCCGGCGGGCGTCCGACCGTGCGCTGGCGGGCAGCTTCGCTCCGGACATGGCCTGCTTCCCGCTGGTACCCTTCTCCAACCGCATCGGCGGCGGCCGGTTCGTCTTCCAGGGGCGGGAGGTGGTGTTGGCCACGGACCCCGGATCGCCGCACCGCATCCACGGCCATGGCTGGTCCACCCCTTGGACGGTGGAGGCCGCCACCGATGACGCGCTGCACATGGACTTCCGCCACCGGGCGGATGACTGGCCCTGGAACTACCGAGCGACCCAGACCGTCGCACTGGACGGCGAGGGGTTGACCGTCAGGCTCGACCTCGTCAACGAATCCGACAGCGACATGCCGGCCGGGCTGGGGCTGCACCCCTATTTCGTCCGGACGCCGGGCACACGCGTGACCGCCGACGTCCAGACGATGTGGGAGAATGACGAGACCATCCTGCCATCCCGGAACCGGCCGCTACCGGCGGCCTGGGATTTCCGCCATGGCGTGATGATGGACCATGTTGCGCTGGACAATGGCTTCACCGGCTGGAACGGTTCGGCAACGGTGGACAGACCGCAGGAGCGGCTGCGCCTGACGATGCTCGCAGATGGGCCGGTCGGTCACCTGATCGTCTATGCCCCGCCGGGCGAACCCTATCTGTGCCTGGAACCGGTCACCCATATGACCGACGCGCTGAATCGTCCGCAGCAGCCTGGCGCCGGCGTCATTGCCCTCCCCCCCGGCGAACGGCTGTCGGTGACCATCCGTTTCCTGCTGTCGCGGCTTTAGCGGCAACGCACCAGTTCGGCGGCGAAAGTCGCCGGCGGCTCCATGCGCAGGATCAGCCGGTCGAGACGTGGCGAATCGGCGGGCAGAAGCCGCAGAGTCGCCAGGGGGGCCGGTGCCCCCTCCGCCGGGCCGGCTGGCAACAGGGGAATCCCCTGCACCGGGTCGCCATCGCCCGCCAGCGTACCGTTCAGCGGGAACAGCGGCAGCCGCGAATCCACGGCGTGCAGGGCACGGTCGGTCCCTATTTCCAGGTAGGAACTGCGGCAGTCGTCGATGGCCGCGCGATCGGCCGGGTCGGCCTTGGCCCAGCGGCCGACCAGAGTCGACAGTGCCACTTTGCGGTTGAAGGGAGCCGGCTGCGATTCCGGCGCGTCAAAACGACGGGCGGCGGCGCCGGTGACCGACAGCGGCAGATCGGCGACCGGATGGGAGCGCAGATTGCGTTCCGTCTCCAGCGCCATCGTGCGCTGGCGGATGACGCGCAGCAGGCAGTCGCCGCGCGTCTTCGTCATCTTGGCATCGGCCAGGTCGGCCGCGCTGACCGGACAGGCCTCGTCCCGCCGCGCTCGCCAGACCGTCTGGGTGTCCTCGATCGCCGCGCGCCCGGTATCATTGGTGGTCTCACCGAGCGCGGCCAGCGCCGCGTCCATGGCCTCGCCGGCCGCCGCCAGCTTCGGATCGCGGCATATCAGCTGCGCCACCGGCGTCTCCGCCGAATCGCAGCCGAGTGCTGTCGGAGCCACCTCCGGAGCTGCCGCCTCGGGCGAAGGAGTGTCCGCCGGAGCCGAGAGGGCCGGAACCGCAGTCAGCACCGCGAGCAGGGAGCCGGCGGCCAGAAGACCACCAACCAGGGACAGGGGGCGCATCGCAGGAAACCTTGGAAGAGGAAACGGAACATCACGAAGCGGGGAAAGCCTCCAGCACCGACTTGACCTGACGCTGGAAATCCTGGTCGGTGCGATAGCGCGTCACGACCGACTTGTCACGTTCCACGAAAAACATCATGTCGTCGCGCCTCGGCAGCATGCGCGGGTTCGGCTTGTCCAGCAGCTCGCCGTTCCAATCGATGCGCGCCATGAAATAGACCGCACGGGCATAGAGCATGAACAGCTTGTTATCAGGCGCCAGCTTCTCACGCCTCAGCAATGCGAAATAATAATAATTGCGGCCGTGGAAATAACTGGTGTGGATCGCCTGCAAGGCCGCGAATCGTTCGTCGGGACTATTGACCTTTTTGATCTGCTTTTCCAGACGGAAGCCGGCAAAAAAATACTCACGCGCCTCATGCTCGAAGGAAAAGGCGCTGCCTTTGATCAGCGTCATCTGCTCGCCATAACGCTTCAAGGCGCGGGTCATCAGCAGTTCGAGAAAGCGCCGTTCCGCCGCCAGAGCGTCGGGGATGGTCGGCAGCATCTCGAACACGTGACGCAGATGATAGGGATGGCGCACGATGACGACCGGAACCGACAGCTTCCTGCTCTTCGCCGGCGCCCGCTTTTCCGCCACCAGCGTGACCGCCGGCGACAGCGACGCCATGGTCGCCTGGATCATGTCGTGCAGCTTCCAGCGCATCCGGGTTTCGGCCGACTGGCTGCCCAGGTTCATCCGGGCAAGAAACCGCTTCACCCGGCTGCCGAACGTCTCCTTCGGCAGCTTGTGCGTCGGCAGGTTGGGAACGACCAGCGGGTTGCCCAGGATATCGGCCGGGGGCGGCATCGGCTTGAAATTGAAATACTTCCCGGTGACGACGCCACGGCCGGCCTCGCCCATTCCACCAGAACCGTGGTTGCCGCCCATTGGTGAAAAAGCCGCCACAGACACCATCCAGACGCGAATTCCCGTCGCAGCGATACCCTGTTCGCTTAGGATATAAAGGGTAACGCGAACGGAAGAAAGCCGCAGCGCGCGTCAAAGGCAACTTCGTGACTTTTTCGCAACTGCGGTAGGATCGGCGGCGGGCCACCCTGTCGGGGCGGATTTATCGGTGTTACCGTTGCACCGGCGACCTTGGAGCAAACCGGGGCGCGAACATCCTCGAACAGGCATGAGGCGGGGTTTTCCATGGCGATCCACGTCGCGCTGAACCACAAGACGATCTATCGCTACGACCGGCCGGTGTCCCTCGGCCCGCAGATCATCCGGCTGCGCCCGGCGCCCCATTGCCGGACACCGATCCTCAGCTATTCCCTGAAGGTCACGCCCAAGCAGCATTTCCTGAACTGGCAGCAGGACCCGCAATCGAATTTCCAGGCCCGCTTCGTCTTCCCGGAAAAGACGCGCGAGTTCATCGTCGAGGTCGATCTGGTTGCCGAGATCGCCGCGATCAACCCGTTCGATTTCTTCCTGGAGGAGAAGGCCACCCACATCCCCTTCACCTACGACGACTGGCTGCAGCGTGAGTTGCGCCCGTATCTGGAGACGGAGGAACCCGGGCCGGAGCTTGCCGTCTATCTGAAGGACATCCCGCGGGACAAGACGCCGACCATCGATTTCCTGGTCGCGGTGAACCAGCGGCTTCAGCAGGACATCGGCTACGTCATCCGCCTGGAGCCCGGCATCCAGACCTGCGAGGAGACGCTGACAAAGCGCACGGGCTCCTGCCGCGACTCGGCGTGGCTGCTGGTGCAGATCCTGCGCAATCTGGGGCTCGCCACCCGCTTCGTGTCCGGCTACCTGATCCAGCTGACTGCCGACCAGAAGGCGTTGGACGGCCCGTCCGGTCCGGAGAGCGACTTCACCGACCTGCATGCCTGGGTGGAGGTGTTCCTGCCCGGTGCCGGCTGGGTCGGGCTGGACCCCACCTCCGGCCTGCTGGCCGGCGAGGGGCACATCCCGCTGGCCTGCACGCCCGACGCCTCCTCAGCCGCTCCCATCTCGGGCCTCGTCGATGAGGCGGAGGTGGAGTTCGGCCACGAGATGTCAGTCACCCGCATCTATGAGGCGCCGCGCGTCACCAAGCCCTACACCCCGCAGCAATGGGCCGCGATCGAGGCGCTCGGCCATCGGGTCGACGAGGATCTCAAGACCGAAGATGTCCGCCTGACCATGGGCGGCGAGCCGACCTTCGTCTCCATCGATGACATGGACGGCGCCGAGTGGAACACCGCCGCGCTGGGTCCGCAGAAGCGCAAGATGGCCGCCGATCTGATCCATCGGCTGATGGCCCGCTTCGCTCCCGGTGGCCTGCTGCATTTCGGCCAGGGAAAATGGTATCCCGGCGAATCACTGCCGCGCTGGGCGATGACCCTCTATTGGCGACGCGACGGGGAAGCCCTGTGGGCCAACAGCGACCTGCTGGCGCGCGAGGACACCGATTACGGCCACACCGCCCAGGATGCCGGCGTGTTCCTGATGGCGCTGGCGAAGCGGCTGGGCCTCGACCCGAACCTCGTGCTCGGCGCCTATGAGGACCCCTGGCATTACCTGCGCAAGGAGTCGCAACTTCCGATCAATGTCGATCCGCTGAACAGCAAGCTGGACGACAAGGAGGAGCGCGAGCGGCTGACACGCGTCTTCACCCGCGGTCTGGCAGAGCCGGTGGGCTTCGTCCTGCCGATCAACCGGCGCATGACCCAGCAGGGGCCGGTCTGGCTGTCCAGCACATGGCCGCTGCGTCAGGAAAAGCTGCTGCTGATTCCCGGCGACAGCCCGGTCGGCTATCGCCTGCCGTTGGGCTCGCTCCCCTGGGTGTCGAAGTCCGACTATCCCTATGGCTGGGAGACCGACCCGTTCGAGGAGCGTGGCCCGCTGCCGCCTCATCCGGTTCAGCGCCGACAGGAGATCCGCGGCGCCATCCAGGAATCCGACCGCGGCGTCCATACCGACAAGCGGATCGCCCAGCGCCAGCGCATCATGGCGGAAATCCGCGACGAACTGCCGGAGGAAGGCAAGTCGGCTTGGTGGGTGGTGCGCACCGCCCTGAGCTGCGAGGCGCGCAACGGGCGCCTGCACCTGTTCATGCCGCCGATGAGCACGCTTGAGGACTATCTGGCGATGCTGGCCGAGATCGAGGCGACGGCGGTCGAACTGGACATGCCAGTGGTCATTGAAGGCTACCAGCCGCCAAAGGACCCGCGCCTGAACTCCATGGCCGTTACTCCGGACCCCGGCGTGATCGAGGTGAACATCCATCCCGCCCACAACTGGGACGATCTGGTGCGCAACACCATCGCTCTGTACGAGGATGCGCGCCAATCCCGCCTGGGGGCGGAGAAGTTCATGATCGATGGGCGCCATTGCGGCACTGGCGGCGGCAACCATGTGGTGATGGGCGGTGCAACCGCCGCCGACAGCCCCTTCCTGCGCCGGCCCGACCTGCTGCGCAGCCTGATCACCTACTGGCAGAACCACCCCGCCCTGTCCTACGTCTTCTCCGGCCTGTTCATCGGCCCCACCAGTCAGGCGCCGCGGGTGGACGAGGCGCGCGACGACCAACTCTATGAGTTGGAAATCGCCTTCAACCAGATCGATCAGGCGGCGGCCGGCGGCAACTGCCCGCCGTGGCTGGTCGACCGGGTGCTGCGCAACCTGCTGGTCGACGTGCAGGGCAACACCCACCGGGCGGAGTTCTGCATTGACAAGCTATATTCGCCGGACAGCTCGACCGGCCGTCTGGGCTTGGTCGAGTTCCGCGCCTTCGAGATGCCCCCCCATGCCGAGATGAGCCTGACCCAGCAGCTTCTGATGCGGGCACTGGTCGCCCGCTTCTGGAAGCATCCCTACAAGGGCCGGCTGGTGCGCTGGGGTACGGATCTGCACGACCGCTTCATGCTGCCGCACTTCCTCCAGCAGGACATGGCCGACGTGCTGCAGGACCTGCGTGACCATGGCTATCCGCTGGAGGACAGCTGGTTCGCGCCGCACTTCAACTTCCGCTTCCCGGTTTACGGCCATGTCAGCCAGCGCGGCATCACCATGGAGCTGCGCATGGCGCTGGAGCCCTGGCATGTCCTGGGCGAGGAGCCGGGCGGCGGCGGCACGGTGCGTTATGTCGACAGCTCGGTGGAGCGGGTGCAGGTGCGCGTCACCGGCCTGATCGATGCCCGCCACGTCATCACCTGCAAAGGCCGGCGCGTTCCACTGATTCCAACCGGGGTTGAGGGTGAGTTCGTCGGCAGCGTGCGTTACCGTGCATGGCAGCCACCGTCCTGCCTGCATCCGACGATTCCCGTCCATACGCCGCTGATCTTCGACATCGTCGACAGCTGGGCCGGCCGATCGATCGGTGGCTGCACCTATCACGTCATGCATCCGGGCGGCCGCAACTACGAGACCTTCCCGGTCAACGCCAACGAGGCGGAAGGGCGCCGTCTGGCCCGCTTCTTCCCCTTCGGCCACACTCCCGGCCCGATGGATACCCCGGCGGAGGAACGCAATCCGCAGTTCCCGATGACGCTGGACCTGCGTCGGGGCTGAGCGCGGACTCCGGGACGGCATCCGATCGCTTCGCAACATCCGGCAAGCCGGAGCGTCGCTTTACGCGGCGCTCCGGTTTTTTCATTCCGGACATTGGCCTGCGATCGGCCCATCCGGGACTGGATCGCCACGGAATCTTTCCTCTTTCGGATGGATCATGCGGCCGGCGGCCTTGCATCGCCGGGCGGGGACGTTCAGACTGTTGCTTCGTTCATAGGCAATACGCACCAGTCCGACCTTGTCCCAGCCCGATCAGCCATTCCGCGCGCCGGCATCCGTGGTCCCGTCCGGGATGCCGCCGGTCCCCTTCACCCAGGGATCGCTGTTCGGCGAGGCCGACGCCATCGGCTATGGCTCCGGTCAGGTCTATGACGAGATGGTGAACGGTCAGGGCCGGCTACGGCCGCACTGGCAGACCTTCATGAGCACGCTGGGCCCGCTGGACGCCGAACAGATGGCGCAGCGCTGGGAAGAAGCACGCCGGCTGCTGCACCAGAACGGCGTCACCTACAACATCTACGGCGACCCCAACGGGATGGAGCGGCCCTGGCCGCTCGACATGATGCCGCTTTTGTTGCCGGCGCATGAATGGAAGGCGATTGAATCGGGGCTGATCCAGCGGGCCTCGCTGCTGAACGCCATACTGACCGACATCTATGGGCCGCAGACCCTGACCCGCTATGGCCGGCTGCCGCCGGCGGTGATCCATGCCGACCCGGGATTCCGCCGTGCAGTGCATGGCATCCGGGTGCCGAACGACGTTCACCTGCATTTCTATGCCGTGGACCTCGCCCGGGCGCCCGACGGGCGCTGGTGGGTGCTGTCCGACCGCACCCAGGCCCCCAGCGGCAGCGGCTATGCGCTGGAAAACCGCGCGGTCATCGCAAAGGTGCTGCCGGACAGCTTCCGCCAATGCCAAGTGGAGCGGCTGACCGGCTTCTTCGACACCTTCAAGGAAACGCTGCTGTCCATTGCGCCGCGCAGCAGCGCGGTTGGCCGATTGCCACGCGTCGTGCTGCTGACCCCTGGCCCCTACAACGAGACCTATTTCGAGCACGTCTATCTCGCCCGCTATCTCGGCCTGACCCTGGTGGAGGGGGCGGACCTGACGGTGCGTGACCGGACGGTCTATCTGAAGACCCTGTCGGGGCTGGAGCAGGTGGACGTCATCCTGCGCCGTCTTGATGCCGATTTCGCCGACCCGCTGGAAATGCGCGCTGACAGTTCGCTCGGCGTCGCCGGGCTGATCGAGGCGGTGCGGGCCGGCACTGTGGTGATGGCCAACGCGCTGGGCTCCGGCCTGATGGAATCGATGGCGATGAAGTCGTCGCTGCCGACGCTCTGCCGCCATCTGCTGGGGGAAGAGCTGCGGCTGCCCGGCGTCGCCAGCTGGTGGTGCGGCAACGATGCGGAGCGCGCCTATGTCATCGACCATCTCGACGGTCTGGTGATCAAGCCGGCCTTCCCGTCGCTATCCTTCGAGCCGATCTTCGGCGCCCAGCTGTCGGCCGCCGAACGCTCCGCCCTGGTCGAACGGATCAGGCGCCGCCCCTGGTATTTCGTGGCGCAGGAGCAGATGGCCCTTTCCACCGCCCCGGTCTGGCAGGATGGCAGGCTCCAGCCGCGTCCTCTGGTGCTGCGCGTCTTCCTCTGCGCCACGCCCAGCGGCGGCTATGCGGTGATGCCAGGCGGCCTGACCCGCGTGTCCAGCGAATCCGGCCGTCTGGTCGTATCGATGCAGAGCGGCGGCGGCAGCAAGGACACCTGGATCCTGGCGCCGCGGCGTGCCGACGTGACCTCCGCCCAATCTCGCCCGGCACTGGCGACGGAGCCGACCGCCAGCGGCGCCCGCCCGTCCGCCAACGACCTGCCCAGCCGCGTCGCCGACGGGCTCTATTGGCTCGGTCGGTATGCCGAACGGGCCGAGGGCGTGCTGCGTCTGCTGCGGGCGACGCAAAGCCGGCTGATCGACAGCAACATGCCGGGTGCCGGTCTACAGCTTCACCCGCTGCTCGATCTGCTCAGCTCGCTCGGCATGATCCCGGCGGAGATGGCACGGGTGACGGAAAGCGGCGCCAACCGCGGCCTGCGCGAGGCGTTGCATGCGGCGGTTACAGACCCCGACCATCCCAACAGCCTGCGCTCCCAGGTTCTGCGCCTGCACCGCACCGCCTATTCGGTGCGCGACCGCCTGTCGATGGACATGTGGCGTGTGGTGTCGGCGATCGATCGCCAGACCCAGCCGCCGAAAAGCCGGATGGACGCGGCCTCGCTGTTGCTGCGGCTGGACGACGTGATGATCACGCTCGCCGCCTTCTCCGGTCTGGAACAGGAAAGCATGACCCGCGGGGCCGGCTGGCGCTTCCTCGACATCGGTCGGCGGATCGAGCGGTCGCTGCATATGGTGGCGCTGATGCGCGGGGTCGATGTCGCCGATCTCGACCACCAGGAAGAGCCGATGCAGGCCGCCACCCTGTCGGTGCTGCTGGAGCTGGGCGAAAGCGTGATGACCTATCGCGCGCGCCATCTGACCAGCGTGCTGCGCACCCCCGTGCTCGACCTGCTGCTGGGAGAGGAGGCAAATCCGCGTGCGCTGGCCTTCCAGCTTGCCGCACTGGACCGCCACATGCGGGCGCTGCCCAGCCAGGGAGTCGGCACCGGGACGGACCCGACAGGCGGTGCGCTGGCCATCGTCGCCGCAGCGCGCAACAGCCTGGAACGTACCGACGCCATGGCCTCCAGCGAGGCGCTGCGGACACTGCTGGACACGCTGGCAATGTCTCTCCCGGACGTGTCGAATTTCCTGGCGCACGCCTATTTCAGCCATGCCTTCGCAAGATCGGCCTGACGCGATGACGCCCCCGCCCTCCACTCCCGCTTCCGACAGCAGCGGTCTCTCCACCCGCTATCGCGTTCGCCACGCCACTTCGTACGATTATGGCGAAGATGTACCGATTTCCCACCATCTGTTGCACCTGACCGCCCGGCCGCACCCGCGCCAGCGCATCCGGCGCAGCCTGCTGACAATTGATCCGGTTCCGGCGGTGCGGACGGAGCGGGTGGACTATTTCGGCAACACCGTTACCTATGTCGCCGTGCAGGAGCCGCACCGGACCTTCTCCGTGATCGCCGAAAGCGAGGTCGAGGTGTTCGAGCCGCCGGCACTGGCACCCGACGATTCGGCACCGTGGGAGCAGGTGCGCGACGGCCTGCGCGGCCTGACCGGACCGGACGACGGAGCGGAGATCACGCAATACTGCTTCGACAGCGCGCTGGTCGCCTCCAGTCCGGAGCTTCTTGAATATGCACGCGGCAGCTTCACGCCCGGCCGTCCGGCGGTGGCGGCGGTCATCGACCTGATGAACCGCATCAATCGCGAGTTCGCCTTCGACCCCGCGGCCACCACGGTCGCGACCCCTTTGGCATCGGTGATGCGCAACCGCCGCGGCGTCTGCCAGGATTTCGCCCACATCGCCGTAGGCTGCGTCCGCGCCGTCGGTCTGCCGGCGCGCTATGTCTCGGGCTATTTGCGCACCCTGCCGCCGCCAGGCCGGCCACGGCTGGTCGGTGCCGACGTCAGTCATGCCTGGGCATCGGTCTGGTGTGGGGCGATGGCCGGCTGGCTCGATATTTGCCCGACCAATGCCTGCGTCGCCAACCGCGATTTCATCACCGTGGCCTGGGGCCGCGATTACGACGATGTCAGCCCGGCCCGCGGGGTCCTGTTGGGCGGGGCCGGTCATGGCCTGACCGTCAGCGTGGATGTCGAACCCTTGGAAGATTGAGGGGAGACGATCGCGAGGGAAGACGCCGTCAAACCTCCTGCGGCAGGCCAAGCATCCGGTTCAGCGTGTTGCAGATGGTGCGCGGGTTGACGGGTTTGCTGAGGATCTCAAGCGGCTTCCAGCGCTCGTGCTTCAGGTCGCTGTCCTGGGTCAGGTAGCCGGTCATGACGACGACCGGCAAGGTGGCGTCGCGTTCGCGGATCTCCCGGATCAACGTCTGGCCGTCCATCCGCGGCATGCGCAGATCGGTGACCAGCGCGTGCACCCGTTCGCTGGCATACCGCTCCAGCGCCTCCACTCCATTGGCGGCGACGGTCACGCGGAAGCCCTTGAAGGACAGGAAATCCTCCAGCGCCATGGCCGCCAGCACCTCGTCCTCCGCGATCAGGATGTGGAACGGATCAGGCATGGGAGAACTCCCTGTCGGATGAGGAGACCGGCTGACCTGGCAGGGTGATGGTGAAGCGGACGCCACGGCCTCCACCCTCCAACTCGACATTGCGCGCCTCGATCCGTCCCCCCATGCTGTCGATGATGCCGTAGCCGATCGACAGGCCGAGGCCGGAGCCTTTCCCGACCTCCTTGGTGGTGAAGAACGGATCGAAGATCTGGGGCAGCACGGATGGATCGATACCACCGCCATCGTCGGTCACCTGGATGACCACGCTCTGCCTGTCCGGATCTTCGCTGACCGCCACCATGATGCGCCCCGCCGCTCCACCGGATGCACGATGTGCGACGATCGCATCCCGTGCATTCGAAAACAGGTTGAGGATGACCTGCTCCAATTCAAGGGGACGGCCGGTTACCGGCAGTTGCGCCGGACCGGCATCCTCGATGATCTTGATGTCTTCCAGGGCATATTGATGACGGACAAGCTCGACCGCGCTTTCGACACATTGGGCGGGATGGAAGGCCCGCATGCCGCCGCCGTCACGCCGACCGAAGGTGCGGACATGATCGATCAGCTTGCCCATGCGCTCGGTCTGCTCAATCACCAGCTTCAAAGCCCGCTCCGCACGGGCGGGTTCGAGCAGATTTTCATGCAGGCGGGTCAGGGTGTTTTCCGTCCACAGGCGGATCACGTTCAGCGGCTGGCTCATTTCATGCGCCATACCGGCGGCCAGCGTCCCCAGCGTCGCCAGCTTGGAGGTCTGGATCACCTCCTCCTGCAACCGCTTGCGCTCGGTTACGTCACGGCCGCTGCCGAGGATCTGGACGACCCGCCCAGCCGCGTCCTTCACCGGCACCAGAACGGTATGAAAGACCCTCTGCCCGACCGGCAGTTCAAGAGTCTCTTCATAATCAATGCTCTCACCGCGGTCGCGGCAAATCGTGTAGCGAGGAATGATGGCGTCGGCCACCTCGGGTTCCAATGCGTCGCCGACACGTTTGCCTCGCAGCAATTCCGGATCCAGCCCAGTCGCCCGCGCCAACGCAGGGTTGATCGCCTCAAAAGCGAACTCACCGTCGGGCTCAACCCGGACGATAAACAGCGCCTCAGCCAGATTGTTGAAAAAGCTGGAATAGCGTGTTTCCATTTCCCGACGGGTCGCAACCTCCAACTCCAGTGCGCGGTTGCTGGCCTCCAGTTCCCGCGGGCTGGGCAAGGCGAGCAGGCGCGGCATCAGCCACCAGAGCACCGCGGCCGTCGCCAGCGAGGCGAGAGCGGTGATCAGCTTCACCAGCCCTTCCAACACATAATCGGGGTTCCACAAGGTCCAGACCGACAGGAGATGGGTGGTGCCGCACGCGATGATGAACAGCGCGAACAGCAGCGCCATCCACCCGAAAGCCACGTCGCGCCGTCGCATGACGAAATAGGTCAGCGCCACCGGAATCGAAAAATAGGAAAGGCCGATCAGCATGTCGGACGCGACATGCAGCATCAGGATGTCGGGACGCCAGAGGAGGCAGACGCCATGGGGCACGAAACCGCCGGTGTCCAGAAACTCTTCCAATCCCACCGCCATGTCCGCCTCTCTTCCGACCATCCCCGTCCGACGGAGGCCATTGATAACGTGTCGAAACTGTCGGACACGCCCGCACACGTTCCGCCACCGGACCGACTCCGTCAAGCCGTCAATCCGTCAGGGGCAAGTCTGTAAGGTTTCTCTACTGAAAGATGCCCGCCCTACGGCAGCGGCCAGGCGGCCGGCCGCAGGGGCAGCCGAAAGGGCGGGCCTTCGATATCACGCGGCGGTGTGGACTTTGCGGTTCTGCTCGCGTGTTTTCAGGAAGCGCAGCGCCGGGAAATCCTCCTGCGCGCGGTTCAGATGCCAGGCGTTGCGGGCCAGGAAGACCAGGGCGCCATCATGGTCTTCCGCCAGCGCCGAACGGTTCAGCTCAATGAACTTCTCAAGCTGGATCTTGTCGTCGGTCTCGACCCAGCGTGCGGCATCGAGCCCGGCCCCCTCGAAGCGGGCGGCGATGCCGTATTCCGCCTCGATGCGCGAGGCCAGAACCTCGAACTGCAACTGGCCGACGACGCCGACGACCCAGTCGGCACCGGTCAGCGGCTTGAACACCTGGGAAGCGCCCTCTTCGGCGAAATGCTCCAGAGCCTTGCGCAGGTGCTTTACCCGCATGGGGTCATCGGGGCGGACCCGCTGAAGCAGTTCCGGCGCGAAGCTCGGCACGCCGGTGAAGCGCAGATCCTCGCCCTCCGTCAGCGTATCGCCGATGCGAAGGCTGCCATGGTTGGGGATGCCCATGATGTCGCCGGGCCAAGCCTCCTCCGCAACCTCGCGGTCACGGGCGAGGAACAGCACGGCGTTGTTCACCGCCATCAGCTTGCCGGAACGGATGTGCTTCAGCTTGGCGCCGCGCTTGTAGCGGCCGGAGCAGAGGCGGACGAAGGCGATGCGGTCGCGGTGGTTGGGGTCCATATTGGCCTGGACCTTGAACACGAAGCCGGTGACCTTGTCCTCGTCCGGCTGGACGGTGCGGGGATCTGCCGGCTGCGGACGCGGCGGCGGGGCGTTCTCCGCCAGACCGGACAGCAGCTCGCGCACGCCGAAATTGTTGATGGCGGAGCCGAAATAGATCGGGGTCAGATGGCCGGCGCGGTAGGCCTCCAGATCGAAGGCGGGCATCAGACCGCGCGCCATCTCCACCTCTTCACGCAGCTTGGCAACGGCGTGGGCGGGCAGCAGCTCGTCCAGACGGGGATCGTCCAGTCCGTTGCACTCGATGCCCTCGTCGATCTCGTCGCCCTTGCTGCGGTCCATCAGGATCAGCCGGTCTCGGATCAGGTCGTAGCAGCCGAGGAAATCGCGACCCATACCGATCGGCCAGCTGGCCGGCGTGACCTCCAGCGCCAGCGCGCTCTCGATCTCCGAGATCAGGTCGAAGGGATCGCGGGCCTCGCGGTCCATCTTGTTGCAGAAGGTCATGATCGGCACGTCGCGCAGACGGCAGACCTCGAACAGCTTCAGCGTCTGCGCTTCGATGCCCTTCGCGCCGTCGATCACCATCACCGCGCTGTCGACCGCGGTCAGTGTGCGATAGGTGTCCTCCGAGAAGTCCTCGTGGCCCGGCGTGTCGAGCAGGTTGAAGGTGCGCCCGTCGAAGTCGAAGGTCATGACGGAGGCGGTCACCGAGATGCCGCGCTCGCGCTCCACCTTCATCCAGTCCGACTTGGCGCGACGTTGCTCGCCACGCGCCTTGACGGCACCGGCCATCTGGATGGCGCCGCCGAACAGCAGCAGCTTTTCGGTGAGCGTGGTCTTACCGGCGTCGGGGTGCGCGATGATGGCGAAGGTCCGACGGCGGGAGACGGCGTCCTGAAGTTCGGACATGCGCGGGGTCCCGTGACAAGAGAAGGTGATCGTGAGAACGGCGAAAGGGCCGACAGGCGAAACACGCCCATCGGCCCCCGTCGATTAGATAGCAGCAGCGTCGGGCGGATTCCAGAGCGTTCCGCCAGTCCGATCCCGGCCAAGGCTCGTCACGGCCGAGGCGGATAATAGCCGTTGTAGCAGATGACATAGTGGAGGCTGGGCAGCGGTTCCTTGCCCTTCAGGTTCGGCAGACCGAAAGTGGTCTTGCCGTCACCGCCATACTGCGCGCCGATCAGGGTATAGAGCGCTTGATACTGCGCAATGGGGACGATGCTGCCGTCGCACGGCAGAAATCCCTCGGGGACGTAGCTGCAGCCAAGCAGAATGATGTCGCTGATCAGATATTCCATCATCGCCTCCCGTTCCGATCCAACGGCGACGGACTTGCGGGTTACCCCGGACGGTCCGAAGCCCAGTCGAAAACATACGAGACGCGCAATAAATCGAGCGCAACCGGGAAATCAAAATACGGGCGCATTCATTTCAATAATTCCGCGGGACGGAGAGCCGTCCCGCAGAATGAAGCCAATCAGAGAGCCAGTTCGGCGATCTGCACCGCATTAAGGGCAGCACCCTTCAGCAGCTGGTCGCCGCAGACGAAGAGGTCCAGGCCGTGGTCGCCGAAGACGATGTTGTTGCGGATACGGCCGACCTCGACGTCATACTGGCCGGTGGCGTTCAGCGGCATCGGATAGGCGCCGTTGGCGGGATCGTCCACCACCTTCACGCCCGCGGCATCGGCCAGAACGGCGCGGGCGGCGTCCGGCGTGACCGGCTGGATGGTCTCCAGCGTGATCGCCTCGGAATGGGCGCGGTAGGTCGGGATGCGGACGGCGGTGCAGCTGACCGGCAGGTCCGGCACCTCCATGATCTTCCGCGTCTCCCAGGTCACCTTCATCTCCTCCTTCGTGTAGCCGTTCTCCTGGAAGGCATCGATCTGGGGGATCAGGTTGAAGGGGATCGGATGACGGAACACGCTGTTTGTGACCGGCTTGCCGTCCAGCTGGTTGCGCGTCTGCTCCTCCAGCTCGGCCATGCCCTCGGCACCGGCGCCGCTGGTGGCCTGATAGGTGGAAACGATGGCGCGCTTGATGCCGAAGGCCTTGTGCAGCGGGCCGAGCGCCACGACGGCGATGGCGGTGGTGCAGTTCGGATTGGCGATCAGGCGGGAACCGGCAGCGTACGCCTCGCGGAAGACGTGGGCGTTGATTTCCGGAACGATCAGCGGGATGTCGGCGTCGTAGCGGAAGGCCGAGCTGTTGTCGATCACCAGCGCGCCAGCCGAGGCCAGATCCTTGGCGTGGGCCTTGGCGAAGTCGCCCGACACCGCCAGCAGGACAACGTCATAGCCCCTCACCTCCGCGGCATCGAAGGCCTTCAGGGTCAGGGCGCCGTAGGGGGTATCCTGCACCTTGCCGGCGGAGCGTTCGGAGGCAAACAGGCCGAGTTCGGCGACCGGAAAGTTGCGGTCGTGCAGGACCTTGACCATCTCGCGGCCGACGGCGCCGGTGGCGCCGACCACGGCGACGCGGAGGGATTTGGAAGAAGCGGAGGCGTTGCTGCTGCTCATAGCGGGGTTCCGTCCTGTCTATCGCACTGTTGATCGGACCGGCCTATCGGTCGTTCGGACAGCGGACCCCGGATACGACGAGGCCCCGTCCGTTGTCCGGCGGGGCCTGCCTCGTGGAAGAAACGCTGGTCGATCCGATCAGCACGCACCACGACGCTGCCCGCCGAAGCGAGTCGCTTTTTTGGTCGTAGTGATGGTGATGGCCTTGCGGTTCATAACGCCTTCTTATCCGAATGCGCAGGCATTGTAAAGCGCCTGCGCATTCGCCCGATCATAGATTATCGGAACCCCTCGCCGTCATGGTTCGGGTGCACCGGGTGTACGTCCCAGACCTCCTCGGCGTACTCGTTGACCGTACGGTCGGACGAGAACCAGCCCATGCTGGCGGTGTTCAGGATGGCCTTGCGGGTCCATTCCTCCGGATCGCGGTACAGCTGCATCGCCGCTTCCTGGGCCCGGCAGTAATCGGCGAAGTCAGCCGTCACCAGGAAATGGTCGCCGCCGTCGGTCAGCGCCTGGACGATCGGGTGATAGCGATTGCGGTCGTCCGGCGAGAAGGTGCCGGTCGAGATCATGTCGAGCGCCCGCTTCAGGCTGGGGTTCGACGCGATCACCTCGCGCGGGTTGAAGCCGCCGCTGACGCGCAGGTCGTTCACCTCGTCCGCGGTCATGCCGAAGATGAAGATGTTGTCCGGCCCGACATGCTCGCGGATCTCGACGTTGGCGCCGTCCAGCGTGCCGATGGTCAGCGCGCCGTTCAGCGCCAGCTTCATGTTGCCGGTGCCCGACGCCTCCATGCCGGCGGTGGAGATCTGCTCCGACAGATCGGCGGCCGGGATGATGATCTCCGCTGCGGTGACATTGTAGTTCGGCAGCAGCACGACCTTCAGGTTGTCGTGCACCGACGGGTCGTGGTTCACCACCTTGGCCACGTCGTTGATCAGTTTGATGATCAGCTTGGCCATGTGGTAGGACGGCGCCGCCTTGCCGGCGAACACCTTGGTCACCGGGACCCAGCTGACCGTCGGGTTGTCGCGCATCTCATTGTAGAGAGCGATGGTGTGCAGGACGTTCAGCAACTGGCGCTTGTACTCATGCATGCGCTTGACCTGCACGTCGAAGATGCTGTCAACCAGCACCTCCTCGCCGGTCTGACGGGCAATGTAGGCGGCCAGACGCTTCTTGTTCTTGCGCTTGGCCCGGCGGAATTCCTCGCGGAACACCACGTCGTCGGCCTTCTCGCGCAGGGCTGCGATCTGCGACAGGTCGGAAATCCAGCCTTCGCCGATGCGGGTGGTGATCAGATCCGACAGGGCCGGGTTGGCCTGCTTCAGCCAGCGGCGCGGGGTGATGCCGTTGGTCTTGTTGTTGATGCGGTCCGGGAATTCCTCGTGGAAGTCGGCGAACACCGTCTGCTTCATCAGGTCGGTGTGCAGGGCCGAGACGCCGTTGACCTTGTGCGAGCCGAGGAAGGCCAGATTGCCCATGCGGACGCGGCGTTCGCCGCGCTCGTCGATCAGCGACAGACGCGACAGTTTCGCGTTGTCGCCCGCGGCCTTCGCCTTGGTCCGGTTCAGGAACTTGGCGTTGATCTCGTAGATGATCTGCATGTGGCGCGGCAACACCCGCTCGATCATCCGCACCGGCCAGGCTTCCAGCGCCTCTGGCAGCAGGGTGTGGTTGGTGTAGGCGAAGGTGGCGCGGGTGATCTCCCACGCATCGTCCCAGCGCAGCGCGTGCTGATCGACCAGCAGGCGCATCAGCTCGGCGATGCCGATGGCCGGGTGGGTGTCGTTCAACTGGATCGCCGCCTTGTTGGGCAGATTGTCGAAGGTGGTGTGGTGCTGCAGATAGCGGCGCAGGATGTCCTGCAAGGAGGCGGAGGTGAAGAAATACTCCTGCTTCAGCCGCAGTTCCTTACCGGTCTCCGTCGCGTCGTTGGGATAGAGAACGCGGCTGAGATTCTCCGACAGGATCTTCTGCTCGACCGCCTTCATATAGGCGCCGTCGTTGAAGTGGCCGAAGTTGAAGTCGCGGGTGGCGCGGGCCGACCACAGGCGCAGCGTGTTGATCGTGTCGCCACCATAGCCGACGACCGGCGTGTCATAGGCCATCGCCAGCACGCGGTCGGCATCGACCCAGCGATAGGCACGCTCGCCGACGCTGTCGCGGAACTCCTCGACGCGGCCATAGAACTGGACCGGATACAGCACCTCCGGCCTGGCGAATTCCCACGGGTTGCCGAATTGCAGCCACTGTTCGGGATACTCGACCTGCCAGCCGTTCTCGAAGCGCTGCTCGAACAGGCCGAATTCGTAGCGGATGCCGTAGCCGTAGCCGGGCAGTCCCTGGGAGGCCATGCTGTCAAGGAAGCAGGCGGCCAGACGGCCGAGGCCGCCGTTGCCCAGCGCCGCGTCCGGCTCCGCGTCGACCACGTCCTCCATCGACAGGCCGAGGCGGTCAAGCGCCTGACGGCACTCGTCGACGATGCCCAGATTCGACAGGCTGTTGGTCAGCAGGCGCCCGATCAGAAACTCCAGGGAGAGATAGTAAACGCGCTTGGCGTCTTCCTGGTAATAGCTGCGCGTCGTGTCCATCCAGCGGTCGACGACGCGGTCGCGCACGGCCAGCGCCACAGTGTGGAACCAGTCACGGCGCGTGGCGGCACGGGCATCCTTGCCAACCGAATAAACCAGCCATTCCAGGAACGACCGTTTGAGGCCATCGACATCAAGGCTGCGGCGTTCGATGTCGCGAGATTTGAACCGAGCGTCCATGTCCTGACTTTCTGCGTGAAAGGCCTATAGGAGCGGGCGGCTGGAAATACGGCGCTCCAAACATGGGGAAAGTGTCTGCCCTGTTGGTTAAGCAAAGCTTTCCCCACATCGAACGCACCGTCGTTTCGCTGTGGTAAAAGGGAGTAGGCTGTCATCCCCTCCCCTTTTTCCCGTCAACGATGCTTCACGAATCCGATCCTGTCCACTGCGATGCAACATCCATCGTCATTCGCCACGCTGAAACTGGCGATATCCCGGCCCTGATGGCGATCGAGGAGCGCAGCTTCGCCACCGACAGGATGACGCAGCGCAACTTCCGTTATGCGATCCGGCAAGCAAAAGGTGTGGTGCTTGTGGCATACCGCCAAGCACCCGACGTGCAGGACGCGCAAGATGACCCTCAACCGGGCGCCTATGGAGTGGTCGGTTTCCATGCCGGCACGCCCTTCGCCCGATTGACCTCCTTCGCGGTCGCACCGGACCAGCGCGGGCAGGGACTGGGACGCCGCCTGCTGACCGTGCTGGAACAGGCTGCCGCCGGCCATGGCTGCCGCGGCATGAGGCTGGAGGTGCGGGCGGACAATGCCGCAGCCATCGCGCTTTACACCGCCGCCGGTTACCGCCGCTTCGCCGAGTATCCGGATTATTACGAGGACGGGATGGCGGCGCTGCGCCTTGAAAAGACGCTGACGAGACATGGCTGATCCCAGCCGCACGACTGTTGCGGCGGCGCACCGCAGGGCGCGTTCGATGGTGGTAAGCCCGGCAAGCGGGACCTGGACCGGAATCGCCGCAATCTGCCACCGATGTCACTGTTTCCCGATCCTGTGGTGGAACATCCCCGGTGCATGGCGCGTTTGACTCCCGACACGATCAACGACGGGCAACAACGGGACCGCCGCAATGACGCCACCGCCGACCGGATCGTTCCGCAACACTCCGCAGGAGCCGCCTGTCCGCAGCAGATGACGGGCCGGCCCATGGACAGCCTGGTGCCCATCCCCAGGACGTTCTGAGCGTTCAAGACCGAAAAGACACCATCAGCCCTTCGGAACCGGTGGCGCAGCCTTTGCGCGCCGGAAAGCCCAACGCCGTCCCCGCTCCACGCCCCGCCCGAACGGCAAGGGGCGCCGCCGATCCGGCCGGCGGGAGACGTACACAGACCGTGGAGGAAGGAAAGACCATGGCGTACTCGTTCGAAAACGAACTGATCCGCTGCATGCCGAACCTGCAACGCTACGCCTGCAAGTTGACCCGAGACGCCAATGCCGCAGAGGATCTGCTGCAAGATTGTCTGGCCCGCGCGCTGTCACGCCAGCATCGTTTTGAACCCGGCACGAACATGCAAGCGTGGCTGACCACCATGCTGAAAAATCTGCATTTCAACAACCTGCAGCGCGACCGCCATGTGACCAAGGTGGAACTGTGGGATGGCGCCATGTCGGTCGATGCGGCGCAGATGTCGCGGTTGGTCTTCCGCGATGTCGACCGTGCCTTTTCATCCCTCACCCCCAGCCAACGCAAGGTCGTGAAGCTTGTCGCCATTGAAGGGCGCCCCTATCAGGAGGCGGCGGAGACGTTGAATGTCTCCATCGGCACCATCCGGTCCCGCCTGTGCCGCGCGCGGGAACGCCTGAACAACCTGATGACGGCCTGATCGCTTTTCCCTCCACGGCCCTCACCAACGACCGAAATGGGCGCCCCTTCCGCGAGCTGTTGCGGGGGGCGCGTCGTTTCGAATTCGTGACTAAGCCATCTGTCAAAATAGCCGTCCCAGTCGCCGCAGGATACGGCTACCGATCTCCGTCAAACGACAGACCAGAATGGCTGCCCACGGCCCTATGAAGGAGTCTCTAATATACAGAGACCTGTTTGAACTGCATGGGTAACAGGACTCGGCACGCTGCATATGTTAATTTAATCTTCATAATTTAAATCTTTAAAGCTTGGAAAGGTGCAATCACTTGGATGAATGCATCAACGGTACAGAATTTCATATTTTTCTTAAATGTGAGTGATGATCATGAGTGTGATGGCGAGAATCGGTATCGGTCCCAAGATATATCTTGTCGTTTTCCTTCTCGGTTTGGTTGCGGTTGGCTTGGGACTCTTCATGGCCAGCACACTAAATCGGGTAAGTATGAGTTATTCCAATCTAATTACTAAAGATATTGAATTCTCGCTGAAGCTTGAGCGTCTGCGGGGTGATGTCGCGAATCTCGGTAGGCAGGCGAATATTGTTCTGCTCCAGCAGGACCCCAGCAAAGTTCCCGCGTTGGGCAAATCTCTCGACGAGACGATTGATGCGATCGCGCGAAACAACGCGATCATCGCAACGCTCGTGCAGCGGGAGAATCAAGCTACGGTGGCCCGGTTGACCGAGACGATCGCTGTGATCAAGCGTGCGCTGCCTTCCGTCATAGCATTGAAGGAAAAGGGCAGCCACGACGCCGCCTTTGATCTCTATGCCAAAGAAGCCCGGCCGCTCGTGGTGGAGACCTTCAACGCGGCCGCCAAGCTTTCGGACGAGGTGAATGCCACGGTCCGGGACGCCTCAAAACGGCTCGGCAACGAAACCCAATCGGTGATCAGCTGGGCCGTCGGTGCGATGATCGCCGGCATCCTCCTTGCCGGGGCCATCTCGGTCGTCATCGCCGTCATCGGCATCCGCCGCCCGATCACCGTATTGAATGGCGCCATGGAACAGCTTGCCACCGGCGATGCCTCGACCAACGTGCCCGGCATCGACCGCCGTGACGAGGTCGGATCGATGGCCCGCACGGTCGAGATCTTCAAGGAGAACCTCATCCGCAACCGCCAGATGGAACAGGAGGTCAGGGATACCGAGGCCCGTGCCGCGGTGGAGAAGGCCCGCTCGATGAACGCGTTGGCCGACAGCTTCGAGGCCAGCGTGCAGGGTGTGGTCGGTGCCGTGTCGTCCGCCGCCAACCAGTTGCAGAGCAATGCGCAAAGCATGTCCTCGACCGCCGAGGAGACGACCCGTCAGGCCACTGCGGTCGCCGCCGCCAGCGACCAGACGCTGAGCAACGTGCAGACAGTGGCCTCCGCCGCGGAGGAACTGGCCAGTTCGATCAGCGAAATCGCCCGTCAGCTGGAATCAGCCACCCGGATGAGCCGGTCGGCGGTAGACGAGGCGGAACGGACCAACTCCACGGTCGAAAGCCTGGCCCAAGCGGCAGAGCACATCGGCAGCGTCGTACAGCTGATCCAGGACATCGCCAGCCAGACCAACCTGCTGGCGCTGAACGCCACCATCGAAGCGGCACGCGCCGGTGAAGCCGGCAAAGGCTTCGCCGTGGTCGCCAGCGAGGTGAAGAGCCTCGCCAACCAGACGGCAAAGGCGACTGAAGAGATCTCCGGCCAGATACTGGCGATCCAGCGTGAGACCCAGGGTGCAGTCGGAGCCATCCGCGGAATCGCCGATACGGTTCAGCAGGTGAACCAGATCGCCACTTCCATCGCCTCGGCGGTGGAAGAGCAGACGGCCGCCACCGGCGAGATCTCCCGCAATGTCCAGCAGGCCGCCCAAGGCACGGCGGAAGTGTCGCGCAGCATCATGGGGGTGAACGATGCTTCGCAAGAGGCAGGACGCTCGGCCAATGAAGTCCTGCAGGCCGCCGACAGCCTCGGCGCCCAGGCGCAGAACCTGCGGGAGTCGGTGAACGCCTTCATAGCCCGTATCCGCGCAGCCTGAGGCGATCCCCGCCGCGCATCCTGTGGTGCCCCCGTCCGCCCCAAATGGACGAAAGGCCCTGGCACCGCTCGTGCCGGGGCCTTTCGTTTTGCCGGAACCAGCGGTCACGACGCATCAGCCATTCACCACCGTACCGCCATTCGGATGAAGCACCTGGCCCGACATATAAGAAGAGTCGTCCGATGCGAGGAACACGTAGGCCGGCGCCACCTCGTCCGGCTGGCCGGCACGTTTCAACGGCACGTTCCCGCCGAAGCTCTCGACCTTCTTCTCGTCGAAAGTCGACGGGATCAGCGGGGTCCAGATCGGACCGGGAGCCACCGCATTGACGCGGATGCCGCGATCGGCCAGTGCCATTGAGAGCGACCGGGTGAAGGCGACGATGGCACCCTTGGTCGCCGAATAATCCAGCAATTCCGCACTGCCCTTGTAAGCGGTGACCGAGGTGGTGTTGATGACGCAGGCTCCTTCATGCATGTGGGGCAGCGCCGCCTTCACCAGATGGAACTGGCTGAAGATGTTGGTGCGGAAGGTCCGCTCCAGCTGTTCGGTGGTGATGTCCTCGATCGATTTCTGCGGATGCTGTTCTGCTGCATTGTTGACGAGGATGTCGAGCCTGCCATGCTCGGCGATGACCTGTTCCACCGCCTTGCGACAGGTCTCCTCATCGCCGACATCGCCGACATCGCCGACATCGCCGTTCAGAATCGTGCAGGCCTGCCCCTCCGCCTCGACAAGCCGGCGGGTCTCGCGGGCGTCATCGTCCTCGTTCAGATAGAGGATACCGACCTTGGCGCCTTCGCGCGCGTACAGCACGGCGATGGCCCTGCCGATTCCGCTGTCGCCCCCGGTGATCAGCGCCACCTTGTCGCGCAGCTTGCCGCTGCCACGGTAGCCGGGCCGGGTTTCGGATGGCTGCGGCGTCATTGGCGCCTGATGACCCGGCTGGGTGTTCTGATGCTGGGGCGGCTGCCTGCTCTCCTGCTGAGCCACGGGCATTCTCCTTCTTCGGCAACCCTTTCAGGCTGCGGATCGGATCAGTTGCACATTCACAACAGTCCCCTTTGCCCGGCGTTCCGCCCGGAAGTCCGCCGGAACAATCAGCAACATTGCCCTGTTACTTGCCCGGGCGACGCGAAAGAGGATGGCCGTGCCGGTTTGTTCGCCTCTAAAGTGAGCAATGATCGAGCCGTTTGTCGGACTGGTATGGCTGAGGATCATGCCCATAAGATTGGGCGGGCGTCCTTTCGGCCGATCTGTCCACCAACGGCGGAGCCACCGGACGTGTCACGGTTGATCGTGTCCCAGGGGAGAACCCCGGCGACCCATCCGGGAACGACAGAGATGAAGCGTGTGACGATGACCGATATCAACGCCTATCTGGACGGCGCCCTGGACGAGCGGGAGCGCGCTGAATTCGAAAGCGTGGTCGAGAGCGATCCCGACGCGAAGGCGCTGCTCGCCCAGCACCGCCAGCATGTCGAGGAGCTTCATCGCCTGTACGACCCTGTCCTGACCGAAGCGGTGCCATCCCGAATGCTGGAGCTGTTGCGCAAGCGGAACACCTGACGGTCCGCTTCGGATCGCGTTATTTTTTCTCCGTCCGGAAGCACATTGCGCTATTGCATGCGCTAGGCCCATCTTTGGGGGAGGGGCCGGTTCGGACGGATGAAGCATGGCACCCAGACGAGCGGAGCCGAGCATCCTGCTCGGCCCTGTCCTTTACTTCCGTGGTGAACAGCGCGACCGCTGGTGGCTGTCGGCGCTGTTCGTTCTGGATGGGGAGGTCGAACCCGACGATCTTCGGGTGGATGGCGTCACCCTGCCCGTCCCGCCACGTCATCTGACGGTCTGGCGCCGCCGTCATGTCTGGCGCTTTGACTTCGCCGTTCCCCGCGGCATGCGCGACACTGACGTCACCTACGGCTTCCCCGGCGGTCCACGCTGGAGCATTGTCGTTCCGGGCCGCCAATCATATCCGCGGTTCGCCATTCTTTACGGAAGCGGAATGAGTGGCGGCGATGCCTCGGACGGCGAGGCCCCGACGACGCTCTGGCAGGACCTGCTCGGCCGACATGCCTCCGACCGCTATCACCTGCTAATCCAGGCGGGCGGGCAGATCGACGGCGATGCCGTGATGTCGGTCTCCCCCCAGGCACACGCCCTGCTTTCCGATGCCTCCCGGCGGCTCGGTCCCGCCCTGCCCGGCGTGGCGGAGGAACTGATGGCGGCCGGCTTCGAGCGTCTGCTGCGAGCCTGGAGCGGTGCCGCCGCGGCGTCGGCGTTGGCCACCATCCCATCGGTGATGATGTGGGATGGTGCCGATCTCGGCCGGTTGCTCGCCACTGCCTGGGGCAATCGGGAGGAAGGCGACGCCGCCTCACGCAGCCTGCGTCCGCTGCTTGTGGCGACGCGGCGCCAAGTCCAACTGTTCCAGACCGGATCAGTGGCCGACAGTCCGCCGGACTGCCTGTGGGGATCGGCTTGCGGAACGTTGGCCCAAGGCTTCGTCCTGGGAGAGGCCGGCCTTCTCGCTCTCGATCTCTGGAGCGACCGCAACAGCCGGCGTCTGCTGTCCGAACGGGACTGGGGCATGTTGCCGGACTGGCTCGACCGCTTCGCCGGATGCCGACATCTGATCCTGGTCAGCGGCGGGCCGCTGTTGACCCCTGCCGCCGCCCTGCTCGACCGGTTGGGGGGTATGCTCCCGGCCCGGCTGCGCAGCAGGCTGGGCGACCATTGGTCGTCGCCCGGACGCCATGCCGACTGGGAGCGGATGGTGCGGACACTGGGCGATTTCTCCCGGCGCAGCGGCTGCCGCATTACCATCGCCTCGCGCGGCCTAGTCGGCGGTGCGGGAGCACGGGGAGTGCTGCGCGGCGGCGGGTTGGAGATGTGGCAGCTCTACACCCCAAACTTCACCGCCGCGGAACGGCCAGGCGGCTGGCGCTCCCGTCTGGTGGAGCCGCTGGCCATCCGCCCCGATCACCCCCTGCCCGCCCACCGGTTCGAAATGCCACCCTTCGCGGAAAATGGCCGGCGCCTGCTGCATGGCCCCGGCTGGGTCACATGCAGCTTCGACGCCAAGGGGCAGTTGCATGTGCGCTGGTGCCTGCCGGGGGACAACGGCCGCTACGCCCAGGCGATCTGACGGTTTGTCGCCCAGGCCCGCAGCACCTGGGCCTAGGGTGCCGCCCGTTCAACCACGAACAGCAGGCCGGGAACCGGCATACCCTTTTCCCGGCGCGGCGTGCAGGGCTCCATCAGCCGTATGGCGAAGCCGGCAGCATCGGCACTCTCCCGGACATATCTCTCGGCATGGGCATAGCGCCGGGTGGCGCCAAGGATGAAAGCATCCGTCACCGTTTCGTCAGACAGGCGCTCCACGGTAGCGGCGAACCGGCCGCCGGGTGGCAGGGCGCGGGCCGCCGCCGCGAAGACGGGAACCAGATCGCCGATATAGACAAGGACATCCGCCGCCACCAGCAGATCCCAGCCAGCGGGTGTCCGCTCCATCGCCTCCACCACGTCGCCAACGCTCAATTCATTATAGAGTGTCCGCTGGCGCGCCTTCTCGACCATCCGCGGAGACAGATCGACACCGGCCAGATGTGCCGCCAGTGGCTTGAAGGTCACCCCCGCCAGCCCGGTGCCGCAGCCGAGATCGAGGATCCGCAGGCCCGTGGCGCCCGGCATGACCCGGTCGATCGCCGAGCGCAGCAGATCCGGTGCCGCATAGCCGAGCTTGCCGACCAAATCCTGATCGAAGCGGTCGGCATAACGGTCGAAGAGAGCGCGGACATAGGCGGCGGACAGGTCGGTACCCTCCCCGGCTTCCAGGGCGGCGATCAGCCTTTCTATAGCCGCCGCCTCGTCACCGTCTGCAAGATCCCGGGCCTGCCGGAGGGCGGCAAGGGCCTTCACCGGTTCGCGCAGGGCAAGCCAGCTACGGCCCAGCGCATGGTGAACGGTGGCATCGTCTTCATACCGGCGGGCGAGCGGCTGGAGCAGTTCGACCGCCGCCAACGCATCGCCGGAGACGGTCAGCGCTTCGGCCAAGGCCAGGACGGCGTCACGGTCGTTGGGGCGCAGGGCCACCGCCTCCCGGTACTCCTCCAGCGCATCCTCAGCACGGCCGAGTGCGGACAGGCTGCGGGCAAGCCCGAGTCGCGCATCGGCCGAATCGCTCCGCTCCGTCGCCAGAGCCTGAAAAAGCGCATGTGCAGCATCGATTTCGCCGCACTGCCGCAGGGCATCGGCCAGCATCAGCCGCCATGCCCAGTTGCCCGGTTCCAGAGCAACAGCCCACCGATAGCAGGCTGCCGAATGCACCACCGCCCCGCTGCCACCGTCCGCTTCGGCCAATGCGGACCAAGCCTCTCCATTGCCGGGATCGACAGTGACGGCGATGGCGAATGCACGCCCTGCCCCGGCATGGTCTCCGGCATAGAGCCGATCGTATCCAACCCGGAACATTTGATCGAGATTGTAGATTTCCGGCTCTTGGCCAACGCAGGGATCCGCGGACACGGATGAATTTCCTCTGGTGTCGGGCTTCGGCCAGGGGAATGCCGCCGGCCCGGATAACCCGTCTCCGTCCGCCATCGGGCCGTCCCGGGCGACGCTGCGGCACCGCCAGGAACCCGGTATCCGAGTCCCGGGAAAACAAAGCGGCGGAGTTTACTGCCCCAACATGCTGCGGCGCGCAAGGGGGTAGCGAAAATCCTTCCGAAGTGTGATTCCGGCGACACGCGGTCGCAGTAGCCCCTTTTTCGACCCCTGTCCGAAAGGACAGTCAGGACGGTTTGGCTAGCCCAATCGTTATCGCCAGCAAATGTGGCGATTCAATGGCTTATCCCCCAAACGAAGGGCCTAAACCGTCCGTCCCAGGGGGCTGGGTGACATCCAACGGACGAAAGCTGTGGTATTACCAGGGTGCAAGCGGGTTGACGATGGATCAAATTTTTGGAAGTGTGGCCCCGGCGCCCGATTGGGAGGCGCTGAACATCTGGGTAGGAGGCGGTCGCCGTAAGCGACTCGGTGACCGGAACAACGGCCCCGCGCGGGGGGTCAAACAGCCGCCGTAGAACACGGGGCGACAGCAGAAGGAGGTTTGGGATGCGGGGACGAAATCAGCGCGTAGGCGCCACAGGGTGTGGACGCTTCGCACTGGCTGCGGGACTGCTGACGGCTTCCATGGTCGCTCTGACCGTGTCCGGCACCGCCCATGCACAAACCGCGACCCAGGCACCTTCCAAGGAAAGCTGCGTCACCCACGCGGTGGAAGCCGAACAGAAGCTCGGCATTCCGTCCGGCATGCTGGTGGCCATCGCCCTGGTGGAAAGCGGCCAGGACGGCGCACCTCACCCCTTCGCGATGAGCGTTGCGGGTCGACCCTATTACGCACGCAACGTCAGCGACGCCGCCCGCCATCTGCGCGACCATCGCGGCCAGCTTCGCAGCAACACCTACGTCGGCTGCATGCAGCTGTCGGTCGCCACCCACCGGGGTGAGTTCCAGCCGCTGGAAAAGATCGTCGAACCGCGCGACAACGTATTTTATGCTGGCCAGCTCCTCGTCCGCTTCCACGGTGAGGAAGGCAACTGGAAGACCGCGCTGACCCGCTACAACGGCAGCTCCGGCCGACGCGCCCAGGCCTATGTCTGCAAGATCTGGCAGAGCCTGTCGGAACTCGACACACAGAGTGCGAAGCTGCTGGCTTCTTCCCGCTGCGAGGACAGCGATCCTGTCAGCGTCGCCCCGCGCACCCGTCGCAGCTTCCGCAACGCTCAGCAGGTCGCGGCCATCAACTGAGTGGACTGACATTCGACCGCGCTGGCGCAGCGTTGCATGATCGGGTAAACCCCGACGCATGAACTATCGTCACATCTTCCACGCCGGCAACCCGGCCGACGTTATGAAGCATGCCGTGCTGGCGCTGATCCTGGATCATCTGCGCGCCAAGCCGGCACCATTCTGCGTGCTCGATACCCATGCCGGGATCGGCCGCTACGACCTGACTTCCGAGGCAGCCCGCAAGACTGCGGAGAGCGACGAAGGCATCGGCCGACTGTTCGGCCATCCGCTGCCGCACCCGGCGCTCGCGCCATATATGGACGCCGTCCAGGCGTTGAACTCCGACGATGCACTGCGCTGGTACCCGGGCTCGCCCCGCATCACCCGGGCGGCGTTGCGCCCACAGGATCGCATGGTGCTGGTCGAACTGCACCCGGATGACGCACGCAGCCTGAAGGACGAGTTCGCGGGCGATCGCGCCGTAGCCGTCCACCAATCGGATGCCTATACGGCGTTGAAGGCCCATCTTCCGCCCAGGGAGAAGCGCGGGCTGGTGCTGATCGATCCGCCTTTCGAGCAACCGGACGAGTTCGCCCGCATGGCGGAGGGGCTGGCGCTGGCGCACCGGCGCTGGTCCACCGGGATTTTCGCGCTCTGGTACCCGATCAAGGAGCGTGCCGCGGTCTGGCGCTTCCAGGATGCGGTGGAGAAGACCGGGATTCCGAAAGTGTTGATCGCCGAACTGACTTGGCATCCCGAAGATACCCATCTGCGGCTGAACGGCTCCGGCCTGTTGATCGTCAACCCGCCCTGGAAGCTGGACGAGACGTTGAAGAAAATGCTGCCAGCCCTGCATGACGCCCTGCCCTCCACTGGCGGTGGAACGGCGGTGAACTGGCTGTCTCCCGAGGCGGGATGACGACCGCCATTGGACATGGAAAAATCCCCGGTCCTTGCGGACCGGGGTTCAGTCAGGATGGAGACCGTTCGTTATCGATGACGGGTCGTCATCGGTTGCGCGGTGGTCAGAACCGACGCTCCGTCTGCTGCGCGGCGCCCTCGAGGCGGGCGTTCAGCTTAGCGATGGCGGTGTTGGCCGTGCTCGCCGACAACTCGGAGATTTTGACGCTCCGGCTGAGGACAAGCTGCATGTTGTCCTTCAGCATGCGGCTCTGCGTGGCGTAGAAGTCGGGAACGCTCCGGCTGCGCATAAGGGCATTCATACCCTCCGCGTTGCGCGAGGCGACGTCCTGCGCCAGCCCCATCCATTCGCGCCAGGCATTTTGCAGGCCATCGGCCAGAACGCTGCCACACTGGACCATGACATCCATGGTCTCGCGGGTCTGGCTGGCGACCTCACCCTGAGCCTCCTTGGAGAGGCCCATAAGGCGCTGGAACTGTTCCGTCCTGGGGCCGGCGACATCGGCGGCGTCCATCACCTTCCGTCCGGCATCCAAACCAGCGTCCACCGCCTGGGCACTGGTCTCCACCGTCGTCTCGCCGATCGAGCGGACGGCATCGGCGGCGCGGCGGGTGGTGGCCTCGCTGGCGCGCGTCATTTCCTCGACCGTGCCCTTCGCCAGGTTGGCGGTCTCGCGCACACCGGTCGTGGTGTCCTTGTCCATAGCCATGCGGGGATGCTCCTCGAATACGTTCGTCCGGGAGGACGCTTCTTCCCAAAGCTCGCGTCGGTCATTTTGCTGCACCGCCGAACGAGTTCAGTCCTATAACACCCGGTAAGCAGAACGTTCCAGGACGCAAAATAATAACGCCGCACCCCTTCTTTCGGGTTATACGGCGATTTGAAATCGTATTGTCTTCTGTGCGAAATATTTCCTGGCGTATCCGACCCTTTTTAAACAGGATCTTAGCCATTCTGGCTTTTCTTACCCAGACGCACCAGGATCTCGCCGGCGATGCCGCGACGGAAGACCAGAACGCAGGCAACGAAGATGCAGCCGATCACAACCGGCACCGGCAGGCTGGTCGCCGCCAGATAATTCTCCAGTGTCACCACAAGGGCGGCACCGATCACCGGCCCTGTCAGCGTTCCCATGCCGCCCAGCAGCGTCATCAGCACCACCTCGCCCGACATCTGCCACGTCACGTCGGTCAGCGTGGCCAGTTGGAAGACGATCGCCTTGGTGCCGCCGGCCAGCCCGGCCAAAGACGCGGACAGAACGAAGGCCACCAGCTTATAACGGTCGGTGCGGTACCCGAGCGATATGGCGCGCGGCTCATTCTCGCGGATCGCCTTCAGCACCTGCCCGAAGGGTGAATGGACCGTCCGCCAGATGATGGCGAAGCCGATCAGGAAAACGGCCAGCACCGTGTAATACATCGCCAACGGATCGTTCAGGTCGAAGACGCCGAACAGCACGCCGCGTGGCACAGCCTGGATGCCGTCCTCGCCATGGGTGAAAGGCAGTTGCAGCGCCAGGAAGAAGACCATCTGGCTCAGCGCCAGCGTGATCATTGCAAAATAGATGCCCTGCCTGCGGATGGCGATGCTGCCGAACAGAATCCCGAGAAAGGCCGAGGCCGCGGTGCCCAGCAGAATCCCAAGCTCCGGCGGCAGCCCCCACACCTTCACCGTATGGGCGGTGACATAGGCGGCGCTGCCGAAGAAGGCGGCGTGGCCGAAGCTGAGCAGGCCGCCGAAGCCGATCAGCAGATTGAAGGCGCAGGCGAACAGTGCGAAGCACAGCACCTTCATCAGAAAGACGGGATAGAGCAGGAAAGGCACGACCAGCAGGACCGCCAGCACCACGACCGCGCCAAGTCTGGTTGCGGCCGACCCGCTCTGCGAATGAAGGCTCATGCGCTTACCTCTCCCGTCCGAACAGGCCGGCGGGCTTGATCATCAGCACCACCGCCATGATGACGAAGACCACGATGTTGGAGGCCTCCGGGTAGAACACCTTGGTCAGCCCTTCCAACAGGCCGAGCCCATAACCGGTCAGCACCGCACCGAGGATCGACCCCATTCCGCCGATCACCACCACCGCGAACACCACGATGATCAGGTTCGATCCCATCAGCGGCGACACCTGATAGATGGGTGCGGCCAGCACGCCGGCCAGCCCGGCCAACGCCACGCCGAAGGCATAGGTCAGGGTGATCATCCGCGGCACGTTGATGCCGAAGGCCTGCACCAGAACCGGGTTCTCCGTCGCCGCCCGCAGGTACGCGCCCAGCTTCGTCTTCTCGATGGCGATCCAGGTGCTGACGCAGACGATCAGCGAAGCCACCACCACCCAGCCGCGGTAATTGGGCAGGAACATAAAGCCCAGATTCTGGCCGCCCTTCAGCGCATCGGGGATGGGATAGGGCTGCCCGGAGACACCATACTGGTGCCGGAACGCCCCCTCGACGATCAGCGCCAAGCCGAAGGTCAGCAGCAGGCCATAGAGATGGTCGAGCTTGTACAGCCGCGACAGCAGCGTCTTTTCCAGCAATACCCCGAACAGACCGACGACCATCGGCGCCAGCAGCAACGCCCACCAGTAACCGATGCCGAGCAGGTTCAACATCAGCCACGCCACGAAGGCACCCATCATGTAAAGCGCGCCATGGGCGAAGTTGATGACGTTCAACATGCCGAAGATCACCGCCAGCCCAAGGCTGAGCAGCGCGTAAAACGATCCGTTGATCAACCCCAGCAGGAGCTGGCCGAACAGCGCCTGGGGCGGAATGCCGAAAATCGTTCCCATCATGAGAGTCACTCTCCCCAACGGCATCCCGGCCATGGCGCCCGTTCAAGGCAAGCCCTTGGCCGGAGATGCCGCTCCGTCACGTCACGGCTTGTACCGCTTCATCACTTCGGCAGCTTGCAGCCGCTTTCCTCGAAGCTGGCAAAGGCTTCCTTGCCAGGGATGGTCCGCAGGATCTGGTAATAGTCCCAGGGACCCTTGGATTCCGACGGCTTCTTCACGCGGGCCAGATACATGTCGTGGACCATGCGGCCGTTCGGCAGGATCGTGCCGTTCTTGGCGAACATGTCGTTGACTGGCATTTCCTTCATCTTGGCGGCGACGGTCGGCCCGTCATCGGTCCCTGCGGCCTCGATCGCCTTCAGATAATGACGGACGGCGGAATAGCTGCCGGCCTGCACCATCGTCGGCATCTTGCCGTAGCGGTCGAAGAACTTCTTGGACCAGGCGCGCGATTCATCATCGCGGTCCCAATAGAATCCGGTGGTCAGCACCAGATCCTGGGCGACCTGAAGACCCAGCGCATGCACGTCCGACAGGAAGATCAGCAGGCCGGCGAGCTTCTGCTGCCCAGTCTGCGTCAGGCCGAATTCAGAGGCCTGCTTGATCGAAGTGATGGTGTCGCCGCCGGCATTCGCAAGGCCGACGATCTTGGCGCCCGATGCCTGGGCCTGCAGCAGGAAGGAGGAGAAGTCAGCGGTGTTCAGCGGGGCCTTCACTGAACCGACCACCTTGCCGCCGGCCTTCTTCACCTCGACCGAGGTATCGGCCTCCAGTTGGTGGCCGAAGGCATAGTCTGCCGTGATGAAGAACCAGCTGTCGCCGCCCTCCTTCACCATCGCCTGCCCCGTCCCGACGGCAAGCGCATGGGTATCGTAGGGCCAGTGGAAGCCGGTGGGGGAGCAGGCATCGCCGGTCAGGCGCGAGGTCGCCGGACCTTCCATCAGGAAGATCTTCTTCTTCTCCTTCGTCACCTCCTGCACGGCCAGCGCAACGCCGGAATTCGGCACGTCGACGATCACGTCGACGCCATCCTGGTCGATCCACTGTCGGGCGAGGTTGGCGCCAATATCGGGCTTGTTCTGGTGGTCGGCGGAGATGATCTCGATTGGCTTGCCCAGGATCTTGTTGCCGAATTCCTCCGCCGCCATGCGGGCGGCGATGACCGAACCCTCGCCACCGAGATCGGCATAGAGGCCCGAACGGTCATTCAGCACACCGATCTTGACCATGTCGCCGGACAGCTTGCCCTGCTGGGCCGCGGCAGGGCCGGCAGACAGGACACCGACCGTCAGGGCAGCCAGGGCGGCACCAGTCAGAAGACGTGCGATCATGCGTGAATTCCTCCCCCTCAGCGTTGCGTTGCGCATGTTGCGGGCTACCGTCCGGATCGGTTCGTCCGGAGGATCCCGGACGGTCGTCCGGACCTGATTTTTTGGTTTCATCCGAAACCGTCAGGCCATCCGCGCCGTCCCTTCCCATCCACTATGCAGGCGCATCACCTTGTGCGAAAAGCTGAATTTCAGCCTCGCAAACAATTTTCATCAAGGGTCGGCCGAAACGCCCGCTTTTTCCATTCGCTGGTGTATGGAGGGGTCGGACGGCAGGCCCGCCGCCTGCCGCCGCCTGTCGATCCGCTGCATGATCGGCGTTACCGTGGTGCCGTGAACGAGAATCGAGAGAAGCACGATCAAGCCGGTGACCGCCCAAAGCGCGTTCGGCACGTCGAACTCGGCGGCGTTCAACGCATAGGCGATGTAATAGATGCTGCCCATTCCGCGGATGCCGAAGAAGCCGATGGCGAGCTTCTCGCCAAGCGGCATCGCCACGCCGGTAAGCCCGACCAAGCCGGCCACCGGCCGCACCAGAAGCAGGATGACCGCCGCCGCGCCAACCGCACTCCAGGACAGGGCGTCGATCAAGCCGTGCGCCAGCGTCCCGCCGAACAGCACCAGCATGACCATCATCAGCAGCCGCTCGGTCTGCTCGACGAAATCATGCAGGCGTTCGTGATACTCGCTGTTGCGCTCCGCATCGCGCAAAGCCAGTGCCGCGACAAAAACGGCAACGAATCCATAACCGTCAGCAAGCTCGGTCAGGCCATAAGCAATCATCGTGATGCCGAGGGACACGAAGCCGTCGCCGGTCCGCGACAGGTTGGCCCGGTTCGGAACGCGGAAGGTGACATAGGCGAGGAACCGCCCCACCAGCCAGCCTACCCCGACACCGGCCACCAGCTTCCACACCACGTCCAGCAAGGCCCAGTGTCCCAGCAGGTCCCAGGGCGGGTTTCCATTCAGCAGCGCGACACCGACTGCGAGGTGGACGAAGGGGAAGGCCAGCCCGTCATTCAGACCTGCCTCGGAAGTCAGACTGAAACGGATTTCGTCCTCTTCCCCCGATTTCGGCGGGCCGACCTGAATGTCGGAGGCAAGGACCGGATCGGTCGGCGCCAGCGCCGCCCCCAGCAGGATCGACGCAGCCAACGGAAAATCGAGCCAGTACCAGCCGATCAGCGCGATCATCAGAATCGACAGCGGCATGGTGATGCCCAGCAACCGCCATGTGATGATCCAGCGGCGCCAGCCGATGCGGCGGTCCAGCTTCAACCCTGCTCCCATCAGGGAGATGATGACGATCAGTTCGGTCAGCCGCTCGGTTGCCTCCGGGAAGGCCAACGGTTCGGGGCTTTCCAGTTCCAGCGACCCGAACACCGCAAAGCCAAGGCCGACACAAATGATCGGCAGGGAAAGCGGCAACTCCCTCAGCACCATCGGCAGCCATGCCACCAACAGGATCAGGAACCCTAGCCCCACCATCATGACGGTATAAGACATGCGCCGCCTGTAGCCGTGATCCCGTCGACACGGTACCCGTGCCGCGCTAAGGACAATCCACGACAACACGCAATGACGTGAATGGGTTCACGTCAGGCACAGAACGGTTTGGATTATAGTCGAGGGTGCCGGCTCATTCGGTCAGGCTTCCCTGCCTGAAAAGAGGATCAACAAGGGAAGCTTGAACCCGATACCACCCGCGGGAGCCGGAACCGCGGGGGGCCGTCGCAAAACCGGCGGATCAGGCCGCTGAGGTCATCGGAAAACCGCTGTAGTCGAGCGAGGCCGACCAGAAGCGTTCCAGCTTGCGCAGGGTCTCGTTGGCCTTGGTCAGTTCCTCGTCGCTGAAGCCGGCCTTTTCCAGGGCGGCCAGATGACGTTCGAACATCACGCTGATCTTCTCACGCAGGTCCAGCCCCTTTTCCGACAGTCGGACACGGACCGAACGCCGGTCGTGCGGAGAGCGTTCCTGACCGAGATAGCCGTTCTCGACCATCTTCTTGACGTTGTAGGAGACGTTGGAGCCCAGATAATAACCGCGCGCGGTCAGTTCGCCGACCGTCATCTCGTCTTCGCCGATGTTGTACAGGATCAGGCTCTGGACGTTGTTGATGTCCTGGATGCCAAGCCGGTCCAACTCAGTCTTGAGCACTTCAAGAAAGTGGCGGTGAAGCCGCTCGATCAACAGAATGCTCTCGTAATAGGGTTTGCGCACCGCGGTCTCCTTTGGCTCTAACCGGCCGTTCCCCGCGCAAGGACGATACCGGGACCTTAAATCGAGATTAACCGATCATTCGTCGGCAATCATCCTAATAATTCCGGAAAAAGTCAGGCACAACCCGTCTGTACAGGTCCCCTTCGCCGAGAGCCCCAAGCGAAAGCATTTCTGCCGTCCGGCATCTGGTCATATACAAAAAGGCATGGTCGCCCGGCGATTGCACGACCATGCCCCGTCACCCTGCCGTCCTCAGTCGCGGAACACCAGATCGCCGCCGGCCGGTTCGGCAAAATGCCGCTCGACATCGGACGGGCCGACATCGGCAAGCTCCGCCGGCTTCCATTTCGGGTTCTTGTCTTTGTCGACCAGAACAGCGCGGATGCCCTCGTAGAAATCGTCGCCGGCCAGGCAGGCGAGGCTGAGACGCAGTTCCTGCACCATGCAACCCTCGAAATCCAGCTTGGCCCCGCGACGCAGTGCGGCAAGCGTGACCTTGAGGCTGGTCGGCGATACCCGACGCAGGGTCGCGAGCTGGCCGGCCGCCCAATCCGTCCCCTCGGCCTCCAGCGCCTTGATGATGGCCTCGACGCTGTCGAAGGCATAGCACCGGTCGACCGCAGCGCGAATCGCGCCGACCGCCGCCTCCCCGGCCTCGCCGCGGTGGGCCGCGATCGCCTCGTCGGCCGGCACGCCGGCGGCCAGATCCTCGATAAGCGTGTCGATCTTCGCACTCGGCACGAAGGCGTCGGCGGCAGCGATGGCCAGCAGGTCGGCCGCCTTCAGCCGGTCACCGGTCAACCCCAGCCAGATGCCGACCTGACCAGGCAGACGCGGCAGGAAATAGGTTCCGCCGACATCGGGATAGAGGCCGATGCCGGTCTCCGGCATGGCGAACAGCGTGCGTTCCGTGACGACACGATGGGTACCATGCACCGACAGGCCGACGCCGCCCCCCATGGAGATGCCGTCAATCAAGGCGACATAGGGCTTGGACAGGCGCTTGATCATCCGGTTCAGCACATATTCTTCGCTGAAGAAGGCACGGACCGGTCCGGTATCACCACGCCCTTCCTTCGCCGCCTTGCCGGCCTCATACAGGCTGACCACGTCGCCGCCGGCGCAGAAGGCCTTTTCACCGGCACCCCGAATCACGACCGCCTTCACCTCGGGATCGGCGTTCCAGGCCCGCAGTTGCGGGTTGAACAGCCTGATCATGCCCAGCGTCAGCGCATTCAGCGCCTTGGGTCGGTTGAGCGTGACGAGGCCGATGGCGCCCCGACGTTCAAACAGAATCTCAGCAGCGTCGCTCATCGTATTGTATTTTCTCTATTATCGTTGCGAATCGGGCGGTGGCGGGCTGGCCTCGCCATCCCCGCCGTGCATTGGGGAGGCGGGACTGGCCGCAGCGATGATACGGGAGCCTGTGTCACTGTCAAATCAACCATACGGATCCGGATGTTCTGTCCTTGAGGCCCGGACCGGCCGATCAGGAACATCGCCCCTCTTGGACCGTTGCGCTCACGCTCTCATCTGAAGGCGAGCCCCCATCGACTGCTCAGGGAAGATGACATGCCGATGCCGCTCAACATCCTGCCGCGTGCCCCATGAAGATCGGAATCATCCTGAACCGGCAGGCGGGATCGCTGGTCGACCGTCCCATCGACCGGGCGGAGGCGGCAATCCGCGCGGCGTTCGAGCGGCATGGCGCCACGGTGGAACTGCACAGCGTCGACGGCGCGCAATGCACCGAAACAATCCGGCGGGTGCTGGACTCCGATGCCGAGACGGTCGTGGTCGGCGGCGGCGATGGCACGCTGCACAGCGCCGTGAAGCTGGCACTGCCGTCGTCCAAGACGTTGGGCGTGATTCCTCTAGGCACTCTTAATCTGCTAGCTCGCGATCTTCATATTCCACTTGAGCTTGAGCAGGCTGCGGAGGCACTGGCCGCCGGACGGGTCCGCGCCATCGACATCGCCGAAGTGAATGGGGAGCCCTACACCAACAGCTCGGTCCTGGGTTTTTACCCGCAGGTGGTTCAGGAACGCGAACGCCAGCGCAAGCAGCACCGGCTGCTGAAATGGCCGGGCGCCGCCGTAGCCCTGGCCAAGACGCTGTACCGGCTGCCGATGCTGGATGTGCGTCTGGACTGGGGCGAGGGACCGCGACGGATGCGCACGCCGATCCTGGTGGTTTCCAACAACGTCTATGACGACGGCTTCGGCCTCGTCCTGACGCGGGAGGCGCTCGATGCCGGAAAACTCGGCGTATATGTGGCCCGCGAACGGAACGCCTTCGCGATGTTGCGGTTGATGGGACGGCTGGTCGCCGGTTCCTGGAAGCAGGACGAGGGGTTGGAGACCTATGCGGTGACCAGCCTGACGGTTCACAGCCGCCGACATCACCTGAAGATGGTCAATGATGGCGAGATCCGGAAGCTGCACGCCCCGCTTCACTACCGGATCCTTCCAGGGGCACTGAAGGTTCTGGCACCCGGCTGATAGAAGGGATGAAGATGGCGTGAAACGGCTCGCTCACATTTCCGACCTGCATTTCGGGCGGATCGATCAGCGCGTGGTCGACGGCCTGCTGGCCGACCTGACGGCGCAGGCCCCCGATCTGATCGTCATCTCCGGTGACTTCGTGCAGAGGGCCAAGGCACGGCACTTCGAGGAGGCACGTGCCTTCCTGCGCAAATTACCCTTTCCTTACATGGCTGTACCGGGAAATCACGATATACCGGTTTATAACGTGTTCAAGCGCTTCACCGATCCGTTCGGCCATTACCGGCGTTACATCACCAGCGATTTCAGTCCGCTGCACATCGATGACGAGGTCGCGGTGCTGGGCATCAACACCGCCCGCCCCGTCATCATGGATTTTTCCGAAGGGAGGATGAACAAGCGGCAGATCGCACGGGTGCGCGAGGTCTTCTGCGGCATGCCGGACACGGTGTTCAAGGTGCTGTTCACCCACCATCCCTTCCTGCCGCCGCCCGACCTGCCCAAGACCCAATTGGTGGGCCGCCACAAGCTGGCCCTGCCGGCGCTGGAAAGCTGCGGTGTCGATCTGCTGCTGGCCGGTCATCTGCACAAAGCCTATTCCGGCGACATCATGAGTTTCCACACCCAGGTGGCGCGATCCATTCTGGTCGCTCAGGCCTCCACCGCCACCTCCACCCGCCTGCGGAACGAGGCCAACGCATACAACCTCATTACCGTCGCCCATCCCATCGTGACGTTCGAGGTACGGTCGTGGGAGGGGGCGTCCTTCACCGGCGGGCTGGTATCCAGCTATCGCAAGGAGGGCAGCCGCTGGACCCTTCAGGCGCAGGACAGTGGCTTCCGGCCTGTCGGCGGCGACCCCGCCAGCTCCGATCCGCTGGCAGCCCGATGGGACTCCGTTGCCCGCCATGCAAGTGGAGAGGCCCGCCGTGGGGCATGAGACCCGCGCAAGGCAGCCGGCCCGGTCCCAAAGGTCCGGATCGGCCGCCGCGGCTTGAGTTCACCGTCCGGGAGGGCGTAGGATCGCCCCACTCGTTCTAAGTGCATGGTCTCTCCCGATGCCGATCACCCTGCCCGCCGCCTTCCCGCGCACCCGTCTGCGCCGCAACCGCGCCGACGCCTGGACCCGCCGTCTGGTCGCCGAGCACACGCTGACCGTCGACGACCTGATCTGGCCGGTCTTCGTGATCGAGGGCAAGAATCGCCGGGAACCGGTCGCCTCCATGCCCGGCGTGGAACGTATGACCATCGACCTGCTGTGCGAAGCGGTGACGGAGGCCGGCTCGCTCGGCATTCCCTGCATCGCGCTGTTCCCGGTGGTCGGTTCCGAAGGCAAGTCCGAGAATGCGGCGGAAGCCTACAACCCCGACAACCTGATGAACCGCGCCATCCGCGCGGTGAAGGCGGCCGCTCCCGACGTCGGCATCCTGGGCGACGTGGCGCTCGACCCCTACACCACGCATGGGCACGACGGTCTGCTGCGCGACGGCTACATCCAGAACGACGAGACCGTCGAGGTGCTGATCCGGCAGGCGCTGTCACAGGCGGAGGCCGGTGTCGACATCGTCGCCCCGTCCGACATGATGGACGGCCGTATCGGCGCGATCCGCGACAAGCTGGATGCCGAGGGCTACCAGTTGACCCGTGTCTGTTCCTATGCCGCCAAATACGCCTCGGCCTTCTACGGCCCTTTCCGTGATGCAGTGAACTCCGGCGGCTTCCTGAAGGGCGACAAGACCACCTACCAGATGGACCCTGCCAACACCGACGAGGCGCTGCGCGAGGTCGCCTGCGACCTGCAGGAGGGTGCCGACATGGTGATGGTGAAGCCGGGCCTGCCCTATCTCGACGTCATCCGCCGGGTGAAGGACCAGTTCGCGGTGCCGACCTTCGCCTATCATGTCTCGGGCGAATACGCGATGCTGCGTGCCGCCGCGGCCAACGGCTGGCTGAACTACGACAAGGCGCTGCTTGAAACGCTGATGGGCTTCAAGCGCGCCGGCTGCGACGCCATCCTGACCTATGGCGCGGTGGACGCGGCCAGGCTGCTCACGCAACGCTGAGCAGTTCGGAGCCATCTTTGAACCGTTCGGGGCCGCGGAGCGATCTGCGGCCCTTTACCGTCAGGGCATCCCAATCGATGGAGACGCCCGGATGACCTCCCAATCCCCCTTCCGCCCGGCCTTGCTGGCAGCCCTGCTGCTGACCGCCTCCCCCGCTGCGGCGTTCGAGCTGCACAGTCCCGACTTCAGCGAAAAATCGCCGATCCCCGCGCGCAATGTCTTCGCCGGCTTCGGCTGCAGCGGTGACAACCAGTCGCCGGCCCTGAACTGGTCGGCGCCGCCGGCCGGGACGCGAAGCCTCGCCGTCACGATCTACGACCCCGACGCGCCGACCGGCAGCGGTTGGTGGCATTGGGTGGTGTTCAATCTGCCGGCCGACAGCCGCAGCCTGCCCGCCGGAGCCGGCGATGCGGCGAAACCCATCCTGCCGACTGGCGCCGTGCAGAGCCGCACCGATTTCGGTACCCCCGGCTATGGCGGTCCCTGCCCGCCACAGGGCGACAAGCCGCACCGCTATGTCGTCACCGTCCATGCACTGAAGGTGGACAGCCTTCCCCTGCCGCCCGATGCCTCGGCGGCCATGGTCGGCTTCAACCTGAACGCCGCCAGCCTGGGCAAAGCAACCTTGACGGCACACTATGGCCGTTGATCACCTGCCGCGCCCGGTCCTAGGATGAGGGGCATGGGTCCAGATCTGCTCTCCCGCCTGTCCCGCTTCGCCGCCCGTGACCTGCGCCCCACGGGCGGCAAGCGTCCGCATCGGCCGGAGTTGTGGGCCTTCGTCGCCCATGACCGCGAGCGGATGGCGGAAGTGCGGATCGAGCGCACGGCATTGATCGCAGTTCTGGAAGGCACCAAGGAACTGACCGACCAATCCGGCACCACCCGCCGCTTCCAGGCCGGCAGCGCCATGCTGCTGCCGCCGGGCTGGTGCGGCGCGGTGGTGAACGACCCCAGCACAGGTGGCCGGTACCGAGCGCTGGTGCTGGAGTTCCCGGCGGAGATGGTGCGACGGCTTCTGCGCGCCCATGGGACCGAAGGGCTGATCCAGCGCACCCGGCCGGGCGACTGGCATGTCACCCTGACTGCGGCGCTGACCGACGCCATCCACCACGCCGCCGCCGGCCTGACCGCCGATCCGTCGCTGCCGACCAAGCTGGCGGAGCACCGCTGCATGGAGGTGCTGCTGGCCCTGCTGGAGGATGGCGTCTGGTGGCTGGGTCCGGTGGCGCCGACGCGGTGCGTCAGCTTCTACGCACCCAGCCCGATATCCCCTGGACAGCCGAACGCGTGGCCGGTGCGCTCAACCTCAGCACCGGCACGCTGCGCCGTCGCCTGACCGAGGAGGGCTGCTCCGTCCGCAGCATCCTGACGGAGGAGCGGGTGGCCCATGCCCGCGCCCTGCTGGAAGGTGAAGGGTTGAGTGTGCAGGAGGCGGCGGAGGCCTGCGGCTATGCCAACCGCTCCCACTTCGCCCGCCGCATCCGGGCGGCGGTGGGCGTCAATCCGTCGGACCTGCGGGGACGCTGATCGGCGCAGGTGCGTAGGCGCGGAGCAATGCCGCGACCGAATCGGCAATCACCCGCTCCGGATCGGCGGTGACCGGCAGGCCGAGCATGGTCGGCCAGAACAGCACCTCCTTCATGCCGCCGAGTAGTTGGGTCGCCACCACATGCGGGTCCGGGGCATTCAGCCGGCCGCGCGCATGCTGTGCAGCGATATAGTCGTCCAGCAGCGCATAGGCTTGGCTCTTTCCGCCCTCCAGATAGTCCTGCGATAGTTCGGGGAAGCGTTGGTGTTCGGCGATCACGAGGCGCAGCAGTCCGCGCACCTCCGGCCGGCCGGTATGGACCAGCAGGGATCGCAGGAAAGCCGGAAGAGCCTGCTCCGGCGGGCGATCATGGCGCAGCAGGCTTTGGCCGTCCTCACTGCGGAAGCCCTCATACAGGCCGGATACCACGGCCTGGAACAGCTCCCGCTTGCCGGGAAAGTGGTTGTAGACGGTGCGTTTCGACACGTTGGCGTCGGCGGCGATGGCGTCCATCGACGACGCCTCGTAGCCGTGGATCAGGAAGGCGCGGGTCGCCGCCTCCACCACCGCATCCCGCTTGACCGAGCCGCGCGCGGCACTCCCCATCCGGCTTCCCGCCTGAGACGTTGACATTCCCAACCCTCTAAGTACACTGCACAGTGTAGTGTAATTGTTGCCGCAGGCTACCAGGGTAATCCGCCCGGCCGCGGCACGGGAGGGGTAAAGCGATGAAACAGCGCAACATCGGCGGCATTCTCTCGGTTTCCGAAATCGGTCTTGGCTGCATGGGCATGTCAGAGTTCTACGGCCCGACCGACGATTCCCAGTCGCTCGCAACGCTCGAAAAGGCGTTCGAACTGGGAGTGACCCATTACGATACCGCCGACATGTACGGCAGCGGCCACAACGAATCGCTGCTCGCCCGCTTTCTGGCCGGCAAGCGCGACCGGGTGACGATTGCCACCAAGTTCGGCATCGTTCGTCAGCCCGGTGAATATGCCCGCCGGGTCGACACCAGCCCGGCCTATGTGCGGCAGGCTTGCGACGCCTCGCTGAAACGGCTGGGCGTGGAGACCATCGACCTCTACTACGCCCACCGCCTGAATCCGGAAATCCCGGTCGAGGAGACAGTTGGCGCCATGGCTGATCTGGTGAAGGCGGGAAAGGTTCGGGCACTCGGCCTGTCCGAGGTGTCGGCCGCCACCCTGCGCCGCGCCCATGCCGTCCACCCCATCGCCGCGGTGCAAAGCGAATATTCGCTGTGGACCCGCGATATGGAGGCGGCGGTGCTGCCGGCCTGCCGGGAATTGGGCATTTCGCTGGTCGCCTACGCCCCGCTAGGCCGCGGCATGCTGACGGGCGCGGTCAGCAGTCCCGACCAGTTCGCCGAGAACGACTTCCGCCGCATCGCGCCACGCTTTGCCGGAGACAATTTCGACCGAAATCTGGCGCTGGTCGAGCAGGTGAAGGCGCTGGCGGTGCAGAAGGGCTGCACGCCGGGACAGGTCGCGCTGGCCTGGCTGCTGGCCCAGGGGCCGGACATTCTGCCGATCCCGGGGACCAAGCGGATCAAGTATCTGGAGGAGAATGTCGGTGCGGCGGCGGTGACGCTGACGGAAGCGGAGGTCACGGCGCTGGGCGATGCGCTGCCGCCGGGTGTGGCGGCGGGCGACCGCTACACGGCTGAGGGAATGCGGGGCGTGAATGTATGAAGTTGAGGTGGGGAGTCGTTGTTCGTCGACGTCTCCCCACCGCGTCAGTTATTTCGGTGTCCCCGACCAGACCTGGAACTGCGTGGTCTCCATCAGCATGTCGCTATGGCCGAAGGCGGTCTTGAACAGCTTGCCCACACCGGCCGTCCGCTGGGTGACGGCCACCAGCGTGCCGCGCAGCTTCAGATACTGTTTCGTCCCCGCCACCAGGGCATCGAGCATGCCGAAATCCTCGTCCTTGCCGCGGTGAAGCGGCGGGTTGGACAGGATCAGGCCGAAGCGGTCGCGGGTGCCCAGCCCGGCCAAGCCATCGCTCAGCACCAGTTCGGCGTCCGGTACGTTCTGCCGGGCTGCGTGAAGGGCCACCGCGTCGATGTCGAGCAGGGTCAGCGGTGCGTTTGACTGGCGCTCACGCACCGCCCGCGCGATCACCCCGGCGCCACAACCGAAATCCAGCACGCGGGTGCCGGCAGCCACCTCCGGCAGCACCTTCAGCAGGCATTCGGTACCGGCATCCAGATGGCCATGGGCGAACAGGCCCGGATAGGACACCAGATCCAGCGTCCGGTCCGGCAGCGTCAGGGTGACGGTCTGCCTCCAGTCCTCCAACGCCCCCTTGGCAGGGGCATCCGTGCGGCGGGTCAGCAGCAGCCGGGCACGCCGCTTGATGATCAGCGTTTCCGGCTCTTCCGCCAGCCCGTCGAGATGCTTGGGCGCGCTGGTCACGCCTTCGTCATTGCCACCGGCGATCCACAGCGGGGCACCGGGGGCGAGGCGCGATGCCAGCGCGTGCAGGGCCATCTCGAAGCCGGCCCAGCCACGTGGCAGGCGCAGAACCGCGCCATCGAACGGCCCTTCGGCCGGCCAAGGCGTTGCCACCTGCCCGCCAATCGCGAGCCGGTTCCACACCACCACCTCGGCCCCACCATCGCGGAGGGCTTCGGCGATGGCGCCATCGCTGTCGAAAGCCACCAGAATCCGGCCTTGCGGCCGGATTTCGGACAGGGCTTCGGCGGCCACGGCAGCGACCGTCTGGTCGCGGTCCGTGGCCCGGTTGTCGAGACGTGCCAACGAATTAACCCTTGTCGCGCATCAGCCGCGCCTTGTCGCGCTGCCAGCTGCGTTCCTTCTCGCTCTCGCGCTTGTCGTGCTTCTTCTTGCCGGTTGCGAGGCCGATCTCGACCTTGGCATAACCGCGGTCGTTGAAATAGACCGACATCGGCACCAGCGTGACGCCCTTCTGCTTGATGCCGGCCGCGAGCTTGTCCAGCTCGCGGCGGCGGACCAGCAGCTTGCGCGGACGCTTCGGCTCGTGCTGATCGACGCGGCCCGCCTGGAGATATTCGGGGATGTACGCGTTGAACAGGTACAGCTCCCCGCCCTTCAGGCCGGCATAGGCTTCGTTCACACTGGCGCGGCCGCCGCGCAGGGACTTCACCTCGGAGCCGGTCAGCATGATTCCGGCTTCGAGGACATCATCGATGAAGAAGTCGAACCGCGCGCGGCGGTTCTGCGCCGCATATTTTTTTGCTTCCTCGCGCGTCGCCAAATCTCTCTCCTATACGACCCGTTGCGTCGCTCAGGACAACAGGCCGGCTTTGGTCATGGCTCCACGCACGGCGGCACGGGCGGTCTCGGACGCCGGAACCAGCGGCAGGCGCACCTCGTCGGTGCCGAGGCCAAGCAGGCTGGCGGCGAACTTCACCGGGGCCGGGCTGGTCTCGACGAACATCGAGTCGTGCAGCGGCGACAGCACATCGCGCAGGCGGAACGCCTCCTTCAGGTCGCCCTTCGCCCAGGCGGTCTGCATGGCGGAGCACAGCGCCGGCGCGATGTTCGCGGTGACGGAGATGCAGCCCACACCACCCTGCGCGTTGAAGGCCAGCGCCGTGGCATCCTCGCCCGACAGCTGGATGAAGTCGGGACCGACCTCCTGCAACAGGCGGGACGGGCGGGACAGGTCGGCGGTGGCGTCCTTCACGCCGACGATGTTGGGCAGCTTTGCAAGCCGCGCCATCGTCGCCACAGACATATCCACGACACTGCGGCCGGGAATGTTGTAAATGAAGATCGGCAAATCCGCCGCGTCATGGATCGCCTTGAAATGCTGGTACAGACCCTCTTGAGACGGCTTGTTGTAGTAGGGCGTCACCACGAGCGCCGCCTGAGCGCCCGCCTTCTTGGCGTGGCGGGTCAGGGCGATCGCCTCATCGGTCGAGTTGGAGCCGCTGCCGGCCATCACCGGAACCTTGCCGCCGGCCGCCTCGATGCACAGCTCCACGACGCGGTTGTGTTCTTCGTGGGACAGGGTCGGCGACTCGCCGGTGGTGCCGCAGGGCACGAGACCGTGCGTACCCTGCGCGACCTGCCACTCCACGAAGGACTGGAAGGCCTTCTCGTCCACTTTCCCGCCCTTGAACGGAGTCAGAAGGGCGACGATGGAACCGTGGAACATGGCTGCCTCCTCAGTCGGCTTAGCTGGAAAAAAGAGTTGCGCACATTATCCCTCCCCGCCGCCCTCGGCAAGAGCGCCCGGACCTCTGTTTTCGCGGGTCTCCTCACCCTTCTTGCGGCCCTTCCCGGCGCCCTTCCCGCCGCGGCGCTGAGTTCGCAGGACATCGCGATCTACCGCGAGGCGTTCAAGCTCGCCGATGATGAGCGGCTTGCCGAGGCGCTGGCCGCGGCATCCCGCGCCCAGGATCCGCTGCCAGCGAAGGTTCTGCGCTGGATCGCGCTGGCGAACCCCGGCGGTGGGAGCTTCAGCGACATCGCCGCCTTCATCCGCGAGAATCCGGACTGGCCGAACATGGCGGCTCTGCGCCGTCAGGCGGAGATGGCGATGCCGGATATCCCGCCGGCCGAGGTGGTTGAGTGGTTCCGCCAGAACCCGCCGGTTACCAACGACGGTTTCGTCCGCCATGCCGATGCGCTGATCGCGACAGGCGATGCCGACCGCGCAACCACCCTGATCCGCAAGCATTGGGCCGAAGCGACCTTCACTCCGGATGAGGAGTCGACCTTTCTCTCCCACTACACACCCTATCTGCGCCAGCAGGACCACAAGGCGCGTATCGACCGGCTGCTGTGGGCCAAACAGGAGGCGCCGGTCCGCCGGATGCTGCCCTTCTTCGACGAGGCGTACGACAAGCTGATCGAGGCGCGCATTGCGCTGGACGGCGACAGCGCCGGTGCGGATGCGGCCCTGTCGCGCGTGCCGTCCAGCCTGCTGAACGATCCCGGCCTGATGTTCGACCGTGCCCGCTATCTGCGACGCAAGGGCAATGATGCCGGTGCGCTGGAGATCATCGCCCAGGCCGGCACCGACATGGGCCGGCCGCAATCCTGGTGGTCGGAACGCCATCTGCTGGCGCGCCGGGCTATGGAGCGCGGCGACTACAATCTCGCCTACCGGCTGGTCAGCGCCAACGGCATGAGCGAAGGCAGTTCCTTTGCCGATGCGGAATTCCTGTCCGGCTTCCTGGCGTTGCGCTTCCTCGACAAGCCGTCGGAGGCCTTCACCCATTTCCACAAGCTGTACCGTTCCGTCACCGCCCCGATCAGCAAGGCACGCGGCGCCTACTGGTGCGGCCGCGCGGCGGAGGCCCTGGGCCAGACCGGGCCGGCGCGCGACTGGTACGCCAAGGCAGCGACCTACCCCACCACCTTCTACGGTCAGCTGGCCTTCCGCCATGTCTCCGGCGGGGCGGTCACCCTGCCGACGCCACCGACGGTCTCCAGTGCCGAGACGGCCGCCTTCAACAAGCGGGAGGTGGTGCGGGTTGCCCGCCTGCTGGCGGAAATCGGCGGCAACGCGGCCGATCAGGTGACCGGATTCGTCCGCCGCGTCAGCCTGGATGCCAGGACGCCGGCCGATTACGTGCTGGCCGCGCGGCTGGCGACCGACGTGGGCCGCCGCGATCTGGCCGTCGCCACAGCCAAGGACGCCGCGCAGAACGAGGTGTTCCTGGTCGAAGCCGGTTATCCGATGCTCGATTCGCGTCCTGCGGCGCCCGAACTGGCGCTGATCCACGGCATCATCCGGCAGGAAAGCACCTTTAACCCCGCCATCGTCTCTCCCGTCGGCGCGCGCGGGCTGATGCAGCTGATGCCGGCGACGGCGCAGCAGGTGGCGGGAAAGCTGGGGCTGAAGCACACGACAGCCCGGCTGACTTCCGACCCCGGCTATAATGTCACCCTTGGTTCGTCCTATCTGGCCGATCTGATCGACCGCTTCAACGGCTCCTGGGTGCTGGCCATCGCCGGCTACAATGCCGGCCCGAACCGCGTGAGCCAGTGGCTGCAGACCTATGGCGATCCGCGCAGCGGAACCGTCGACGTGGTCGACTGGATCGAGCTGATCCCGATTTCGGAGACCCGCAACTATGTCCAGCGCGTGCTGGAAGCCGTCCAGGTCTATCGTGCCCGCCTGAATGGCGACCGGGCGGAACCGAATCTGGACCGGGATCTGCGGCGGTAGGTTGCGTCGGATTCGGGAGGGGGGACGGCGCAAGAAGCCCCTCCTCCCGACGTCAAATCACGCCGCCGCTATCAAGCCGTTGTCGGGTTGGGCATACCCGGCATTGGTTCGTCGGCCGGCGGCGGGACTTCCGGCAGGACGCCGGGGTTGTCCGGGACCGGATAGGGATCGGGCGTCGTGGGACGATCGGGTTGCGGCGGATTCGGGTTGGACGGCGGCGGAATCTCGCCGGGGGTGGACGGCTTCTGCTGATCGCTCATGCGGGAATTCCCTGTGTCGGTGGCCGTTGCGTTACGCCTCAATCGACCGTCCGTTCGATCGCCCGGCCACCGGCCCGGACATCCTGCCCGGCACCCTCGACCGTGTTGCAGCCGGTCAGCATGGCGGCCAGCGCCATCAGGAAGGTCAGGATCACCACCTCGCGCGCGGGAAACGGGATGGCGCGAGCGGTGGCGCGCTGCCGGCTGTTCTTGGCGTGCTGCATGGCGTCTCTCCGGTCAGGGGTGAGGGGGCTGGAGGTTCAGATTGAGGCGTCGTTCGTCTCTGCTTTCGACAACGGCGTGGCGCCGGCTTGGTTCCGCGTCCGGTCGCGTCGCCATGCAGCAAATGCAACGGTCCTTTCGAGGCGCCCGAAAACCTTGACGCGGTACACCCACCGGGCAGAATGACCAGCTTTTGCGCAGCCTGCCCGCTTTCCGGCCAAGCCTTACGGTCCGGCAGCGCGGCATAGTCCGCCGTCACCCCTCTTCGACCACAGGTTTCGTCATGAGCACCGCCACTCTGCCCGCCCCGGAGCCGCACGCCCCGGAGCCGTTGCGTGCACGCCTCGCCGCCCACGTCGGCGAACTGCTGCGTCTGGCGGCGCCGGTCATCATCTCCCGCGCCGGGCTGATGGTGATGATGGCGGTGGACACTGCCATCGTCGGCCGTTTCTCGGCCCAGGAACTGGCCTATTACGGGCTGGCCCACCTGCCCGGCAACATCATGGTCGGCACCGGCGTCGGTCTGCTGATGGGTACGGTCATGATCACCGCCCACGCCTTCGGGGCAGGCAGCGAGGCGGACTGCGGACGGGCATGGCGGCGCTCCATCCCCTATGCGCTGCTGCTGGGGGCGTTGTTCGCCCTGGTCTCGCTGCTGGGGGACCCGTTGTTCCAGGCCGGTGGCCAGACAGCGGAGATGGCGGCGGGCGGCGCCCATGTGCTGGCGGTGCTCGGCCTCGGCGCGCCGGGCATGATGCTGTACATCACCACCGGCTTCTTCCTGGAGGGCATCAAGCGCCCGCTGCCGGGCATGGTCGCCATGGTGATCGGCAACATCGTCAATGCCGTGCTCGCCTGGGCGCTGGTTTGGGGCCATGCCGGGCTTGAGCCGCTGGGGGCGGTCGGGTCGGCTTGGGCAACCAGCATCGTGCGCTGGAGCATGGGTCTGGGGCTGGTCGCCTATGTGTGGTGGATGCACGACCACGACCGCTGGCAGGTGCGCCGGCCGGTCGCCGACTGGTGGAGCGGGGCGGCACGCCAGCGTCACCTCGGCTATGCCGCCGGGCTGAGCATCGGGGTGGAGAGCGGCGCCTTCGCCGCGCTCGGCCTGTTCGCCGGCATGATTTCCCCGCTGGCGCTGGGCGCCTACACGGTCGGGCTGAACCTGACCGCGCTGCCCTTCATGGCGGCGGTCGGGCTTGCGTCGGCCACCGCGGTACGGGTGGGTGTCGCCTACGGCCGCGGCGACCGCGGCGACATGGCGCTGGCCGGCTGGACCGGGCTGGGTGTCACCAGCGCCATTCTGGCCGGCGTCGGCATCCTCTACCGCAGCCTGCCCGATGCGTTGGGGGCCATCTATTCCAACGACCCGCAGTTGCTGGAGGCGGTGGTGCCGCTGATCGCCTTCGCCGCCTGGATCCTGATCGCCGACGGCGGCCAGACGGTGATGGCGAATGCCCTGCGCGGCCGGCACGATGCCTGGATTCCAACCGCGCTCCACTTCTTCTCCTACGCGGTGGTGATGATTCCGGTTTCCGCCTTCCTGGTTTTCGGGCTGGACCATGGCGCACATGGGCTGTTCGAGGGAATCCTGATCGCCAGCCTGGTATCCGTCACCATCCTCTCGCTGCGGTTCGCACATCTGAGCCGGCGCTGAAACGGGCTTTTCAGCCCCGAATCATTGTGTGCAATTGCGAGAGTTGCTATATTTCTCCGGCTAAACTTCGGCCCGCAAGGCCAGTGACTGCCGCGGATCCGCAAGCGGCGGCACCTTCTAAAAATGAGTGTCCGCTTGAGCAATACGCCCCTTCCTCCCGCCTCCGACATCGCGCCGATCAACATCGAAGACGAGATGCGGAAATCGTATCTCGACTACGCGATGAGCGTGATCGTGAGCCGTGCCCTGCCCGACGTCCGAGACGGGCTGAAGCCGGTGCACCGGCGCATCCTCTACGCGATGAAGGAGGGCGGCTACGACTCGACCAAGCCCTATAAGAAGTCGGCGCGCATCGTCGGCGACGTGATGGGTAAATACCACCCGCACGGCGACAGCGCGATCTACGACGCCATGGTCCGCATGGCGCAGGACTTCTCCATGCGCCTGCCGCTGATCGACGGTCAGGGCAATTTCGGTTCGATGGACGGCGATCCGCCGGCGGCGATGCGCTACACCGAAGCGCGTCTGGCCAAGGCGGCGGAAGCGCTGCTCGACGACATCGACAAGGACACCATCGACTTCCAGGCCAGCTACGACGATTCCGGTCGCGAGCCGACCGTGGTGCCGGCCCGCTTCCCGAACCTGCTGGTGAACGGCGCCGGCGGCATCGCCGTCGGCATGGCGACGAACATCCCGACCCACAATCTGGGCGAGGTGATCGATGCCTGCTGCGCCTACATCGACAATCCCGACGTCACGCTCGAAGAGCTGATGGAGCATGTGCCCGGCCCCGATTTCCCGACGGGCGGCCTGATCCTCGGCCGCTCGGGCAGCCGGGCGGCGCTCCAGACCGGGCGCGGCTCGATCATCCTGCGCGCCAAGACCCATTTCGAGGAGGTGCGCAAGGACCGCACCGCCATCGTCGCGACCGAGATCCCCTATCAGGTCAACAAGGCCAAGCTGATGGAACGCATCGGCGAGGTCGTGAACGACAAGACGATCGAGGGCATCGCCGACCTGCGTGACGAGTCGGACCGCGACGGCGTGCGCGTGGTGATCGAGCTGAAGCGCGACGCGGTCCCCGACGTGGTGCTGGCCCAGCTGTTCCGCCACACCCAGCTCCAGACCTCCTTCGGCGTCAACATGCTGGCGCTGAACGGGGGCCGTCCGGAACTGATGCATCTGCTGCAGATCATCACCGCCTTCGTCCGCTTCCGCGAGCAGGTCATCACCCGCCGGACCGAGTTCCTGCTGGGCAAGGCGCGTGAGCGGGCGCACACCTTGGTCGGTCTGGCGGTCGCCGTAGCCAACCTGGATGCGATGATCGAGCTGATCCGCAGCGCCCCCGACCCGGTCTGGGCGCGCGAGGAGATGATGAACCGCGAGTGGCCGGTCCATGACGTCGGCCCGCTGATCGAACTGATCGACGAGCCCGGTCGCGGCGTCAGCGAGCAGGGAACCTACCGCCTGTCGGAAGTCCAGGCCCGCGCCATCCTCGATCTGCGCCTGCACCGCCTGACCGGGCTGGAGCGCGACAAGATCGGCGCCGAGTTGAAGGACGTCACCGACCAGATCGCCGATTTCCTCGCCACGCTCGCCAACCGGCCGAAGCTGATGGGGATCCTGCGCGACGAGCTGGTGGAGATGAAGGAACGGTTCGGCACGCCCCGCCGTACCGAAATCCAGGATCTGGAGTTCGAGGCCGACATCGAGGACCTGATCCAGCGCGAGGACATGGTCGTCACCGTCAGCCAGTCCGGCTATGTGAAACGGGTGCCGCTGTCGACCTACCGGGCGCAGAAGCGCGGCGGCAAGGGCCGCTCCGGCATGTCGATGAAGGCGGAGGACGCGGTCAGCGACCTGTTCGTCGCCAACACGCACACGCCGCTGCTGCTCTTCTCGAACCGCGGCATGGTCTACAAGCTGAAGGTCTACCGCCTGCCGCTGGGCAACCCGCAGGCGCGCGGCAAGGCCTTCGTCAACCTGCTGCCGCTGATCGACGGCGAGACCATCACAACCGTGCTGCCGCTGCCTGAGGATGAGGCCGCCTGGGCCGATCTGCACGTCGTCTTCGCCACGTCGAAAGGCAATGTCCGCCGCAACCGCATGTCGGACTTCGCCAACATCCGCTCCAACGGCCTGATCGCCATGAAGCTGGAGGAGGAGGGCGAGCGCCTGATCGGCGTTCACACCTGTTCGGAGACCGACGACGTTCTGCTGGCGACCCGCGGCGGCAAGTGCATCCGCTTCCCCGTGGACGATGTGCGCGTCTTCGCCGGCCGCACCTCCACCGGTGTCCGCGGCATCAAGCTGGCGGATGGTGACGAGGTGGTGTCGCTGTCGATCCTGACCCACGTCGATGCCACGCCCGAGGAGCGCGCCGCCTTCTTCAAGATGAAGCGCGACGAAGGGCTGGAGATGGAGGGCGAGGCCGCTCCGGAGGCGGACGAGGTGCCGACCGACAGCGTCACCCTGACGCAGGAGCGGTATGAAGAATTGAAACAAAAGGAACAGTATATTCTGACCGTCTCCGACCGCGGCTATGGCAAGCGCAGCTCGTCCTACGAGTATCGCACCGCCGGCCGCGGCGGCCAGGGCATCTGGAACATGGAGATGGGCGAGCGCAACGGCTCGATCGTCGCCGCCTTCCCCGTCGAATCTAACCATCAGGTGATGATGGTCACCAACGGCGGCCAGGTGATCCGCATGCCGCTCCACGATGTGCGGGTGGCCGGCCGCAAGACGCTGGGCGTCACGCTGTTCCGCGTGGGGGCGGACGAACGCGTGGTGTCGGTCGCCACCATCGCCGAGGAAGACGGCGAGACTGGCGGCGGGGGGGAGACTGGTGTCGAGGACGGCGGTGACGCCAACGGTTCGGTCGGGTCGGTCGGCGAAGCCGGCGGCACCGCCGCGCCGAACGAATAACGGACGGGCCTAAAGGGGAACCCATGGCGACCAGCCAGACCGAGACCAGCAAGGGTCGTCGAATCGGTGTCTATCCCGGCACCTTCGATCCGATCACCAACGGTCACATGGACATCATCCAGCGCGCCGCCCGTCAGGTCGACCACCTGATCATCGGCGTCGCCCGGAATGCCGGCAAAGGCCCGCTCTATTCCACGGACGAGCGAGTCGCCATGGTTCGCGAGGATGTGGCCGCGCTGAATGCCGGCGGGGCCAGCATCGAAGTGCGGGCATTCGACAATCTGCTGATGCATTTCGCCATCGAGATGAATGCCAGCGTCATCATCCGCGGTCTGCGCGCCGTCTCGGATTTTGAATATGAATTCCAGATGGCGGGCATGAACGCGCGGCTGAACCCGAAGGTCGAGACGATCTTCCTGATGTCGTCGGAGAAGCATCAGTTCATCTCCTCGCGATTCGTGAAGGAGATCGGACGGCTCGGCGGTGATATTCGCCATTTCGTCTCGGCCCGCGTTGCCGAGCGGCTGGCCGAACGCTTCGCCCTGGAGGCCGGCAACGGCACGATGCCGACGACCAGCCAAACCTGATCTGTGCGACTGCGGGCTGGATGACAAAATCCTGCGTTTTCCATCAAGCCCGTGGTTGACCTTTCGTGCGCGTCTTTCTATGGTGCGCCCACTTCCGGCGGGGCCAGTTCGGCACTGCCGCGAAAGGATGATCCGGTAGCTCAGTCGGTAGAGCACGTGACTTTTAATCATGTGGCCGTGGGTTCGAATCCCACCCGGATCACCAAACCAATTCAAGGCTTTAGCCTTCCTGAAGGGGTCGCTTTCGCGGCCCCTTTTTGCATTTGGGGCACGCTTGCTCCCTGTCAGCCGGGGAGCAGGGAGGCAACAAAAAAGCCCCGCCGAAGCGGGGCTTTTATTTGTTCGGTACCGGCTTGCCAGGATGGCGACCCCAGCTGGATTCGAACCAGCGACCTGCCGCTTAGAAGGCGGCTGCTCTATCCAACTGAGCTATGGGGCCTTGTCCTGGGCCTACGATCCCGGTTCGCGATCAGAAGCGGGGGCGGTCGGTGCGGAAATTATCAGCGTAGTTGCGCGGACGGACACGGCGGACCGGAGCTTCCTGAACGGTGTAGTTCCAGCCCTCACGTTCGGCGAAGGCGATCGCCTCCTCCTTCGTCTCGAAGGACAGGCGCACCTGGTTCAGCGTGTCACCCGAGCTGGTCCATCCCATCAGCGGCTCCGGACGGCGCGGCGTCTCGATCTCGTAATCCAGCATCCAACGGTGAGTCTTGGCCCGGCCGGATTGCATGGCCGTCTTGCTCGGCTGATAGATCCGGACGTTCATGGCTCGCTCGTCTCCCCAAATGCCTGCGGTTGCGTCCTGGCTCCGATGGCTTGGACGCGGATTTGTCCTCTGGCGATGGTCGGGGCGCCCGGATTCGAACCGGGGGCCTCCAGTACCCAAAACTGGCGCGCTGACCAGACTGCGCTACGCCCCGTCGCCGCGTTGTGAGATACACGAACGCCACGCCCACGGCAAGCGAACGGCGATCGCTTTCGCGGTCTTTTCGATCGCGCTTGCCGCGCCGGGGGCGTCCTGGTCGTCCGGTGCGGCGTTCGGTCGCTCAACAGCCTGTCGTCAACACCATTCCGGATCCGTTTCGTTGCCCTCCCTGACCTCCGCTCCGCTCACCATCGCCCTTTTCCTGCCCGATCTTACCAGCCGGCCCGACCGGCGCGCCGCCGTCGATCTCGCCCATGGACTTCTGCATGCCGGCGCGGCAGTGGACGTGGTGGCGCCGATGGGCGGCGGACCGCTGCGTGCGTCGCTGGACCCGGCCATCGGACAAATCGACCTCGCGAAACGCCATGCCGCGACCTCCGCCCTGGCGCTGGCCCGCGTGGTGTCGGAACGGCGGCCGGCACTGCTGGCGATGCCAAGGGAGGTGGCGTGGGTGGGACGGGTGGCGTTGATGCTGGCGCGCAGCGTTGCGAAGCTGGTCGTGCTGACAGGCGAAGCGGAGGCAGATCTTGCGGCTATTCGTGCCGCAGCGCCTCGATGGGATTGAGCCGTGCCGCGCGGCGGGCGGGATAGAGGCCGAAGAACACACCGATCAGACCGCTGACAACGACCGCAAGAACCACGGAGTCGATCTGGATCAGCATTGGCCAGCCCGCGAGCGCAGCGACCCCCACCGCGGTGCCGATGCCCAGAGCGACGCCGATGGCGGCACCGATCAGAGACAGGGTGGTCGATTCGATCAGGAACTGCACCAGGATGTCACGCCGCCGCGCCCCAATGGCGAGCCGCAGGCCGATCTCCCGCGTGCGCTCGGTCACCGATACCAGCATGATGTTCATGATGCCGATGCCGCCGACCAGCAGCGAAACCGCCGCGACGGCGGCCAGCAGGAAAGACAGGGCGCGGGATGACGCATCGCGGGTTGCCGATACCTCCGACAGGTCGCGCATCCAGAAATCGTCATCCTGCCCGGGAATCAGCCGATGGCGCTGACGCAGCAGGTCGCGGATCTGCGCCTGGGCGTCCGCCATGTCGGCGCCGTCGCGCATCTTCACCACCATGGTGTGGATAAAGCGGGGGTTGCTCTTCGCCATGCCCGGGATGTTGCGCTTGGCGGTGGACAGCGGCACGAAGATGACGTCGTCCTGATCCTGGCCCTGGGTGTTCTGTCCTTTCTCCGCCAGCACGCCGACGACGGTCAGTGGGGTGGAGAACACCCGCACCGGCTCCCCGATGGGATCGCCGCCACCGAACAGATTGCGCACCACCGTCTGCCCGAGCACGACCACCTTGTTGGCCTGCGCCACATCCACGTCCGACAGGCCGCGCCCTGCGGCGATGCTCCAATCGCGGGCGTCCATATAATCGGGCGTGATGCCGAAAAGCACCGTGCCCCAATTCTGGTTGCCGGCAACGATTTGCAGGCCCCAGCGCACCGACGGTGCCGTCACCACCACGCCGGGGATCTCCGACAGCACCGCCAGCGCATCATCCTCCGTCAAGGAGGAGGCGGTGCCGGCGCCCAACTTCACCCCGCCGCGGACGATGCTGCCCTGCCCCACCATGATCAGGTTTGTGCCCAGGCTGGCGATCTGACGCAGCACCTGCTCCCGTGCCCCGGCCCCGACCGCCACCATGGCAATCACCGCGGCGACGCCGATGACAATGCCCAGCATGGTCAGCGCACTGCGCAGCATATTCGCCCGCAGCGAATCGAGTGCAGCGCGCAGCGCGTCCCAGGCGGTCATGCCGCGACCTCCGCAGCCTGACGTGCGTCGTCGATCAGGCGACCGTCGCGGAATTGCAGGACACGGGACGCAAAACGCGCCACCTCCGGCTCATGCGTCACCAGAACGATGGTGATGCCGCGCCGGTTCAGCCGCTGGAACAAGCCAATGATCTCCAGGCTGGTGGCGGTGTCGAGCGCGCCGGTCGGCTCGTCGGCCAGAAGAAGCAGCGGGTCGTTGACCAGGGCGCGGGCGATGGCGACGCGCTGCTGCTGCCCGCCGGAAAGCTGGGTCGGCCGGTGCCTGGACCGTTCCCGCAGCCCCACCGCGTCGAGTGCAGCCAGCGCCTGTTCCACCCGCTGGGCACGGCCGACGCCGGCATAGACCATCGGCAGCATGACGTTGTCGAGCGCCGACTGGCGCGGCAATAGGTTGAAGGACTGGAAGACGAAGCCGATTCTGCGGTTGCGTACCGCCGCCAGCGCGTCGGAGGACAGGCCGGCGACCTCCAGCCCGTCCAGCCGGTACTGGCCGGCATCGGGACGATCCAGGCAGCCCAACAAATTCATAAAGGTGGATTTTCCCGACCCCGACGGCCCCATCACCGCGACGAACTCGCCGTGTCCGATGGTAAGGGAAACGTCGTCGAGCGCATGGACGACCTGCGGCCCCATGCGGTATTGGCGGGTGAGATGCTCAACGGCGATCAGGGGCTTGGCCGATTCAGAAACCAAGGCGCGGCCCCCGTCGGGTGTCGCGGTCGGGAGCGAGGATTCCGGTGATGACCTCCTGCCCTGCCCGCAGGTCGCCCGCGACCACCTCCGTGAAGCTGCCGTCACCGATGCCGAGCCGTACCTGGACGCCAACCGGGCTCCCATTGCCGGGACCGGGCACCCAGACGGTGCGAGTCGCCTCGACTGCCCGGCCGGGGTCGACCAGCGAATCGAAACGGTCGCGCTGCGCCGGTTCGAGCAGCCCGGCGATGCGTTCCAAAGTCGCGGTGCGGATCGCATTGGCTTCCAGCCTTCGCCGTTCCGGGTCGCCGCCTTCCGCGTCCAGCGCTGCGAACCGCTCCCGCGCCTCGGCCACCAGGGCGGCGATGTCGCGCCGCCTTGTCTCGTCCAGCTTCAGCCCGTCCATTACCCGTTTCGCCGCCGCCTCAAGCGCCGCAGCACCTCGCCCGCCATTCGGACCGCCAATGGTCGGCGCCGGCGCATCGGTGGCTGCCTCGGCGCCGGGCGGACGGAAGCGCAGGGCTGCATTCGGCAGCTTCACTGCCGCAGGCCGCTCGTCAACCGTGATCCGCAGATTGGCGGTCATGCCGGGAAGCAGCCGGAGCTCCGGATTCTCCACCGTGATCACGACGATATAGGTGACGACGGTCTGGTCCTCCTTCGGCGCCAGCCGCACCTGAGCCACCCGGCCGGTGAAGCTGTCGCCGGGAAAGGCATTGACGGTGAAGCGCACCGGCATGCCCTCGCGGACCCGGCCGATGTCTGCCTCGTCGATGTTGGCCAGAACCTCCATCTGCCGCAGATCCTGGGCGATGGTGAACAGGGTCGGCGCCGACAGGCTGGCCGCCACCGTCTGGCCGGTGCTGACCGCCCGATTCACCACCACCCCATCGATTGGAGAGCGGATGACGGAGCGGTTCAGATCGACGCGGACCAACTGCAAGGCGGCTTCGCGCTGGGCCACCTGGGCACGGGCGACCTCCACCTGGGCGGCGGCGACCGCCAGCGAGGCATCGGCCGATGCCTCCGCCGCTTCCGCCTGCCGCTTCTGGGCGCGTGCGGCGATCAGCTGGGCCTGGGCACTGTGCGCCGCGGTCTCCGCCTTCTCCAGATCGGCGGCGGCGACCACGCCACGACCCTGCAAATCGCGCCGGCGGCGCAGGTCGCGCTCCGCATCGCGCTGGGCGAGGTCGGCGCGGACGATCTGGGCGTCGGCGTTGGCGATGCTGGCCTTGGCACTGGCGAGATCGGCCCGCGCCTTGTCGAGCAAAGCCTGCTGCTGGGTCAGCGTCGCTTTGGCGGAATCGACATCGGCGCCGGCCTGGGCCAGCCGGGCGGCCAACTGGTCGCCATTCAGCCGCGCGAGGATCTGGCCGCTGGTGACCCGGCTGTTGAAATCGGCATACAGTTCGGCGATCTGACCGGAAAGCTGGGAACTGACCTCCACCGTCACCAGGGCACTCATGGTGCCGGTCGCGGTGATCGCGCTGACCAGCGGGCCCTGTTCGACCCGCGCCAGCCGGTAGGCCGGTCCCGGCTCCGCCCGTGCCAGTACGACATAGGCGGACAGTCCGGCCGCGGCGCTGAGCGCCAGTCCGAGAAAGATCGCCGACCGCCTGCCCATTGCGCTCCTCCGCATCGCGCCACCCGCGCGATGAATCTGGGGGAGTTTACGCGAAAGTCAGGGGCCGAAGGCGGTCTTTCAACATCAGGGCTTTTGGCTTACGGCTTGGCGATGTCCGGCGAGACCACCCGGTCGCCGGGGCGGATGCCGAGCCGCGAGGCCATGCCGCCATTCAGTTCCAGGATGGCTTTCACCGGCCCGTCGGAGTTGACCGAGTCCAGCGATTCCGGCACCGCCCGATCGTGGATGTTCACGATGCGGCCATCGGCGGCGATGAACAGCATGTCGAGCGGGATCAGCGTGTTCTTCATCCAGAAGCTGGCCGGCTGCACCCGGTCATAGACGAACAGCATTCCGGCATCGGCCGCCATCGACTCGCGGAACATCAGCCCCTGCGCCTGCTGGCCCGGCGTCAGCGCCAGTTCAACATCGAAGCGGAACTTGCCGCCGCCCGCCGTCTCGATGGTCAGCTTGGATTTCTGAAAGCTCTCCAGCGCCAGGGCCGGGAAGGCGACCACCAGCAACAGGAGCGCTGCGACAACACCCCGAAAACGCCGACCGACCATCATGCTTGTCCCCGAAGGCTGACTTGACCCGTGGATGCGGGAGAGGCGCCAGTGAAGCACAGCGCCCCACCCCAGCCAAATTAAGCCTGTTTAGGACTTCGCCAGACGATCGAAGGCCTGGAGTTTCGCCAGCAGCGCCGGCATCTCCTTCAGCGGCACCATATTGGGGCCGTCGCTGGGGGCGCAGTCGGGGTTCTCATGCGTCTCCATGAAGACGGCGGCGGCGCCGACGGCGATGGCGGCGCGGGCGAGGACGGGCACGAACTCCCGCTGGCCGCCCGAGGTGGTGCCTTGCCCGCCCGGCTGCTGGACCGAGTGGGTGGCGTCGAACACCACCGGGAAGCCGGTCTCCGCCATGATCGGCAAGGACCGCATGTCCGACACCAGCGTGTTGTAGCCGAAGCTGGCGCCGCGCTCGCACAACAGCACGCGCTCGTTGCCCGATGCCACCAGCTTGGCGGCGACGTTCTTCATGTCCCACGGCGCCAGGAACTGGCCCTTCTTGACGTTCACCGCCCGGCCGGTCTCGGCGGCGGCGATCAGCAGGTCGGTCTGGCGGCAGAGGAAGGCGGGGATCTGCAGCACGTCCACCACCTCGGCGACCGGGGCGCACTGGGCCGATTCATGCACGTCGGTGATGACCGGGCAGCCGAACCGCTCGCGGACTTCCGCGAAGATCGGCAGCGCCTTGTCCATGCCCAGCCCGCGCGCGGTGGTGATCGAGGTGCGGTTGGCCTTGTCGAAGCTGGACTTGTAGATCAGCCCCATGCCCAGCGCGCGGGTCATCTCCACCAGCGCGGACGCCGTCTCCATCGCATGGTCGCGGCTTTCCATCTGGCAAGGGCCGGCAATCAGGACGAAGGGACGGTCGTTGGCAATGGTCAGGTCGCCGACCTGAACGGCGCGCGGCGTGGTCATCGGAATGCTCCAGAGCGAAGAGAGGCGAGAGGGCGCCGCCCTCCCGCACTCACCCGACACGGGTTCGGGCAAGGGTCGGAAGACCCTTGCATCCCACTATTCAGGAAATCGGTCAACGGCGCTGGCGTCAGGCCAGATGCGTCCGGAAGAACTCCACCGTCAGCCGGTTCGCCTCGTCGGCAGCGTTCCGGTCGTAATGCTCGCCTCCCGGCCGGGCAAAGGCATGGTCCATGCCGGGATAAACCTTGGCGGTCACCCATTTGTTGTCCTTCACCCCGGCCACCACCGCGTCGCGCTTGTCAGGGCTTGAGAACTTGTCGTTCTCGGCGATGTGCAGCATCAGGGGCTTGGCGATCCTATCGGCCTCGCCCAGCAGTCCCTCCAGTCCGACACCGTAATAGCCGACATTGGCCTCGGCGTCCGACCGCGTCGCCATCATGAAGGCGAGCCGGCCACCCAGGCAGTAGCCGACGGTGCCGGCCTTGCCGGTGCAGCCGTCCTGCCCGCGCACCCAGGCGAGCGCTGCCTTCAGGTCCTCGACGGCCTTGTCCTGATCCATGCCGTTCAACAGCGCGAAAGCCTGGCTCCACTCCTCCTGCGTCTTGTCGGTCAGCTGCACGCCGGGCTGCTGGCGCCAGAACAGGTCGGGGCATACCACCAGGAAGCCCTGCGCGGCGTACCAGTCGCATTGCTCGCGCATCACCGCATTGACGCCGAAGATTTCCTGGATCACCACCAGTCCGCCAGCCGGGGCTACGGTGGGCTTGGCGACATAGGCGGAAAAGCGGCCGCCGTCGGCGGCATCGATCATCACGTCGGACATTGTGCTCCTATCCTCCCGTAGGCAAATCCGCCCCTGATATGGAGCGGACTTGCCCCCGGTCACCCCGCCTTTCGTCAGAAACCGACGCTGACACCGACGAAGCCGCCATAATCGCGACGGTTCTCCTCACCCAGCCGGGCGTTCAGACCGAGCGTGCCGGTCACCGACTCCGCCAACTTGAAGGAGGCACCGGCCGTCAGGTCGACATAGCTGCGGTCCGGCTTCGCCACCGCCACGTCGTAAGCCAGGGTGGAAATGCTGCGGCTTTCCACCGTGATGTTGCGCTGATCATCCTTGAACTCCCGGTTCAGCGTCACCTTGGCATAGGGCAGAACACTGCCGAAATCATAGGACGCCTGATAGCCGACGCTGCCGACCAGCGAGTTGCGGGTCTGCGAGCGGTAGGTGAAGCCGAACAGGCTGCTGTCCTCGCTGAAGCCCTCGACCTCGACATGCTGGTAGCGCAGGCCCAGCACCGGTCCGTGGGTCAGCCCGCCGGTCATGAACTCATAGCCGCCCTCGGCGCCGATGGAGGCGTTGATGCCCTCGGTGTTGCCGCCGGTGGAATGGTCAGTGCCATTGATGGTGACGCCACGCCGCAGGTCGTAATCGGTGAAGCCGATGGACCCGACGCCGTTCACAAAGGCGCCGCCCATGCGGTAGAGGCCGTAGCCGCTCAAAACATACTCGCGCTGCTTGTAATCACCACCGGTGGAGAAGCTTCCGCGATAATGCGACGCCGTGCCGGCGACGCCGAGCAGCAGGTTCTCGGTGAAGCGCTTGTCGATGCCGACGCTGACCGAAAGCGGCGTGCCGCGAACTTCCGCCTGCCCGCCGGCACCAGGGTCACCGGTGCGGTCGCTGGTCAGCCGGCCGACGCCGCCGCTGACCCAGGCCCCGGTCGTGCCGGGCTTCCGGCTCCACAGGCTGGTCGCCGCCTGGGCCAGGATTGTGGCGGTCAGGCGGTCGCGGGTGTGGATCGGCGATTCGGCGAGCTGCGCCACGTTGCCGGGGGCGGTCAGCGCATTCAGCACGAAGTCCGACACCGCGCGGTGCCCGGCTGTGGTTGGATGGACGCCGTCGGCGAACAGATAGGTCTGCGCCGCATTGGGGGCCACCAGGGTCCCGGAGGTGCAGAGCAGTGAACTGCTGGTGGTACAGGCGGTGCCGGTCACATTGGTGAAGCCGAAGGAGGCCGGATTGGCGACTGCCGCCCGCAGCAGGGAGTAGGTATCGATCGGGATGACCGAGACGCCGGCATTGGCCAGCCCCAGCGTGACCAACTGGTTATAGCCGCTGACCAGCTGCGTGATCTGCGCTGCCGCCGTGGCGCCCTGCGCCAGTCCGAACGGAGTCGAACCGATGTCCGGCACCGTCGGCACCAGGATGGTGCGGGCACCGGCAGCACGCAGCCGTGACACCTGGGCCACCAGATCGCTCGCCGCCTGGGTTACCGTCGCCTGGGCGGTGGCAGGAGTGTTGAGCGCGGTGAAGATGTCGTTGGCCCCGCCCCAGACGGTATAGAGCGCGTTCGGATCGGCCCGCCCACCGGTGGAGGCCAAGTAGCCGGAGATCTGTGTTGCCACGCTTGGGGCCAGCGCCGTCGGACCGGTCGCCGGGAAACCGACGGAGGTGTTCACCCGCGCGCCGCCAACCGCATAATCGGTGCCGCCCCGCGCCGCGGTGGTGGCGGAGGTGCCGAGCGCCCCGGCGAGGTTTTCCGACCACACCGGACCGGGATTGGTGGTGAACTTGCCGCCGACCGGCAGCAGCGACTGGAACGCACCGCTGTCGGTCAGGCTGTCGCCGAAGAAGATGGTGGAGGAATAATCCGCCGCACCGGCCTGGACTGCGGCGAGCGCGGTGAGGCAAGTGGCGAGAGCGGCGATTCTGACGCGATTCATGGTCCTTCCCCGATCTGATTGTTTGTTTATGCGATTTTCCGCTGATCGTCGCACAAGGGTGCCGGACGCGCAAGAAAGGTGACGTATGGGGAAGGTTGCAGGCATGAAAAAGCCCCGCCTTTTGGGGGCGGGGCTCTTTCGATGCGGTGGTTTGCGCGATGCCTGACTGCTCAGACCAACCGGCTCTGGTCGATCGCCGCCTTGATGAAGGCGGTGAACAGCGGGTGCGGCTCGAACGGCTTGGACTTCAGTTCCGGATGGAACTGCACACCGATGAACCAGGGATGGTCGGGAATCTCGACGATCTCCGGCAGTTCCCCGTCCGGCGACAGGCCGCTGAACTTCATGCCGCAGCGCTCCAGACGCTCCTTGTAGTACACGTTCACCTCATAGCGGTGACGGTGCCGTTCGGAGATGTCGGTGGTGCCGTAGATCTCGGCGACCTTGCTGCCTTCCAGCAGCTTGGCCGAATAGGCGCCCAGCCGCATGGTACCGCCCAGATCGCCGGCCTCGGCCCGGCGCTCCAGCGTGTTGCCGCGCATCCACTCGGTCATCAGGCCGACGACCGGGTTGCCCGGCTTGCCCAGCTCGGTCGAACCGGCATCCTCGATTTTCGCCATGTTGCGGGCGGCTTCGATCACCGCCATCTGCATGCCAAAGCAGATGCCGAAATAGGGCACCTTGCGCTCACGGGCAAACTTGGCCGCCCGGATCTTACCTTCCGTCCCGCGCGAACCGAAGCCACCCGGCACCAGGATGCCGTGGACATTCTCCAGCCGCTTCACCGCCGCGTCGTCATCCTCGAAGATCTCCGAATCGATCCAGTCGAGGTTGACCTTGACGTTGTTGGCGATGCCGCCGTGGGTCAGCGCCTCGGCCAGCGACTTGTAGCTGTCGAGCAGGCTGATGTACTTGCCGACCACCGCGATGGTGACCTCGCCCTGCGGCTTGCGCACCCGGTCCATGATGCGGGTCCAGCGCGACAGGTCCGGCTCCTTGTCGGTCGGCAGGCCGAAATAGCTCAGGACCTGGGTGTCGAAGCCTTCCTCGTGGTAGCTGATCGGCACCTGATAGATCGACTCGACGTCGAGCGCAGCGATCACCCGCTCCGGACGGATGTTGCAGAACAGCGCGATCTTCTTGCGCTCGTTCTCCGGAATCGGACGGTCGGCACGGCACAGCAGGATGTTGGCCTGGATGCCGACGCTCAGCAGTTCCTTCACCGAATGCTGGGTCGGCTTGGTCTTCAGCTCGCCGGCGGTCGGGATGTAGGGCAGCAGGGTCAGATGGATGTAGAGCACATTCTCCTGGCCGACCTCGTTGCCGAACTGGCGGATCGCCTCCAGGAAAGGCAGCGATTCGATGTCGCCCACCGTGCCGCCGATCTCGATGAGGACGAAGTCCTCGTCGGTGGCGTCGGCGCGGATGAACTCCTTGATCTCGTCGGTGATGTGCGGAATGACCTGGACGGTGCCGCCCAGGTAATCGCCGCGACGCTCCTTCGCGATCACGGTGGAGTAGATGCGGCCGGTGGTGATGTTGTCGCCCTTGCGGGCCGACACGCCGGTGAAGCGCTCGTAATGGCCCAGGTCAAGGTCCGTCTCGGCCCCGTCGTCGGTCACGAAGACCTCGCCGTGCTGATAGGGGCTCATCGTGCCGGGATCGACGTTCAGATACGGATCCAGCTTGCGCAGCCGCACCTTGTAGCCGCGCGCCTGGAGAAGCGCCCCAAGCGCCGCCGATGCCAGACCTTTGCCCAGCGAAGAAACGACGCCACCGGTGATGAAGATGTAGCGAGTCATGTCCGTCCGAAGAGCTTGAGAGCTGTTCCATGTCCCCAGAGGGAACGGATTTTCCATCCCCCCATAGGGAGGAGCTGTTCAACGTCCCCCGAAAGGTCGGCGCCGAAACCTCGTGTCTCGGTCGTCGGCCCTCAAAAGAAAGAGGCGGCTTCGGGGAGGCCGCCTCGCTGTCCGCTTCGTACCCGTGCGCTTGGAACTGTCCCGTTACTGGGACACCGGCGGCGCGGGTTGGGCCGGAGCGGCCGGGGCAGCCGGCTGGGCCGGAGCCACCGGAGAGGCCGGCAGCGTGTCGATGATCGAGGCCGGGCGCGAATGACCGCCGGCCAGAATCGCCAGCACGATGCTGGTGGCGAAGAAGCAGCCCGCCAGAATGCCGGTGGTCCGCGTCAGCAGATTGGCCGTGCCACGGGTGCTCATCATGCCGCCCATGGTGCCGCCGCCGATGCCGAGCCCGCCGCCTTCCGACCGCTGGATCAGAATCACACCGACCAGCCCGACGGCGATCAGCAGGTGAATGACCAGAATCACCGATTCCATGCGATGCTCACCCCACACCATCCCAAAAATCGAATAGCGCGCCACAGGCCGTCTTAAGGGCCCGTGGCGCGCGCCCACTGTTTGTACCGCGCCACCACGCGATATGCCAGCGCCAAAATACCCATGCCATATCCGTTGGCGGCATGGCTGACACCGGCGTGGCGTATCAGCGGCAGGCGGTGGCGATGGCCCAGAAATCGTCGGCCTTCAGCGAAGCGCCGCCGACCAGCGCGCCGTCGACATTCTCCACCGCCATCAACTCCGCCGCGTTGTTCGGCTTCACCGAACCGCCGTAGAGGATGCGGACCTTGGCGGATTCGGCGATCTTGCCGTCCAGTTCGGCGCGGATGTGGGCGTGCATCGCCTTCACGTCGTCCGGAGTCGCGGTCTTGCCGGTGCCGATCGCCCAAACCGGCTCATAGGCGATGACGGTGTTCTCGGCAGTCGCGCCGGCGGGGATGGAACCGGCCAGCTGGCCCGACACCACGGCGTCGGCCTGGCCGGCGTCGCGCTGCGTCTCGGTCTCGCCGACGCAGATGATGGCGACGAGGCCCTCCTTGTGGGCGGCCACCGCCTTGGCGTTCACCACGGCGTCACTCTCGCCGTGGTCGGCGCGGCGCTCCGAATGGCCGAGGATGACGAAGCGGCAGCCGGCATCCTTCAGCATGGTCGGCGCCACGTCGCCGGTGTGGGCGCCGGAGGTCTTGGGCGCGCAATCCTGGCCGCCCAGCGCCAGTGGGCTGTCGGCGATCGCCTCGCCCACCGGGAACAGCAGCGGGAAGGGCGGGCAGACCAGCATGTCGAAGGCGACCGGCCCGGCGCCCTTCAGCCGACCGGCGAGGTCGGAGGCGAGATCCAGCCCGTCGGCCTTCAACCCGTTCATCTTCCAGTTTCCGGCGATCAGCTTCCGGTTGGCGGTCATGGTCGTTTCCTTCTTGTCTCGGCTTTATAAGGGAACTTGCGGAACGTTCTTGGCCTCTCGTGATCAAAGGCCATAGCAAGCCCGACGGCGAATTTCCACTCACCCGACCGGCGCATCGCGCCGCCGACAGCCATAAGAGACATCTTGTAGCAGCCCCAGGGCGGAGGCCGATCGGCCCCATGGCGGACCCCCATCAGACGAAGTGCCATGTTGCGGATACCCCTGTCCGGAATAGCATCATTCGCAACGCACCATCTCCCTGCGGCGAAGGCCTGACCCATGAAGAACTTTTCGGACCTGACGGAAAAGGAACTGCTGGCGCTCGCCATCGCCCTGGAGGAGGAGGACAGCCGCATCTATGACGAGTTCGCCCATGCCCTGACCGACAACTACCCCGACACGGCCAAGCTGTTCCGCGCCATGGCGTCGGAGGAAAGCGGACACCGGCACCGGCTGCTGGAGCTGTTCCGCCAGCGCTTCGGCGACCACATTCCGCTGATCCGCCGCCAGGACGTAAAGGGGTTCGTCGAACGCAAGCCGGTCTGGCTGACCCGTCCGCTGGGGCTCGACACCGTCCGCCGGCAGGCCGAACTGATGGAGGCGGAGACCAAGCGCTTTTACAATCGCGCCGCCCAGCGATCCCAGGACGCCGCCATCCGCCAGCTGCTGGGCGATCTGGCCGAGGAGGAGCGGCGGCACGAGGCCAAGGCGGAACGGCTTGAGGCCAAATACGTGTCCCCGCAGGTGCGCGAGCAGGAACACGAATCGGAACGCCGCCTGTTCCTGCTCCAGGTGGTGCAGCCGGGTCTGGCCGGGCTGATGGACGGGTCGGTCTCCACCCTCGCCCCGCTGTTCGCCGCCGCCTTCGCCACCCAGGACAGCCACGAGACCTTCCTGGTCGGCCTCGCCGCCTCCATCGGTGCCGGCATCTCGATGGGCTTCGCCGAGGCGCTGTCGGACAACGGGTCGCTGACCGGGCGCGGCAGCCCGTGGCTGCGCGGGCTGGTCTGCGGCGCCATGACCACACTGGGCGGGCTGGGCCACGCCCTGCCCTACCTGATCCCGCATTTCTGGACGGCGACCGCCGTCGCCATTGCGGTGGTGGTGGTCGAACTGGCGATCATCGCCTGGATCCGCAACCGCTACATGGACACGCCGCTGCTGTCGGCCGCCTTCCAGGTGGTGGTCGGCGGGCTGCTGGTTTTCGGCACCGGCATCCTGATCGGCAGCGCCTGAGGCGCGGGGGAAAAGCCGATTGCGGGAATGAGCTTGTCCTTGTAACCGGGCGTACGATTGTTTATGTCTGAGTTGCTGTCCTAATTAGAACAAATCGAACCAACCGCGTCGCCATGGCTGACCTTAAAGCGGGCGTGAACCAGCTCTTCCTCCGCGAGGAGGAACTCCGCACCGGGATGGAGCTGCTTTTCTACGCCTATCGCGAATTCACCGCCGAACCGGACGAAATTCTGGCGGAGATCGGCTTCGGCCGGGCGCATCACCGCGTGATCTACTTCGTCGGCCGGTATCCCAGGATCACGGTGTCGGAACTGCTGGCGATCCTGAAGATCACCAAGCAGAGCCTGTCGCGCGTGCTGGGCGAACTGGTGCGCCAGGGCTTCATCGACCAGCAGACCGGCGCCCGCGACCGGCGGCAGCGTCTGCTGGAGCTGACGGAAAAGGGTGTGGAGCTGGAACGCCAGCTGTCGGAAACCCAACGACAGCGCATCGCCCGTGCCTATCGCATGGCAGGGGCCGAGGCGGTGGAAGGATTCCGCAAGGTCATGATGGGCATGCTAGACGAGGAGGACCGGGCGAAGTTCGCTCCGCCCGTTCCCCCTGCCCGTCTTGCCGTCAAACGCTGAACGATTGGCCGCTGAACGTCAGAACGCCGAACCGGATCAGCCGGTTTTCGATTCGGTTGTTGCCGGAGAGGCTGCGGTCGCGTCGGCCGGCTTCTCCGCGGCGGCCTTCGCATCGTTGGGATTGCGGCGGCGGAAACCGCCCTTGCGATACACCACGTTTTCAGAAGCGCCCGGCGGGCATTGGACAATGTTCCCGCCCTTAGCCAGGAAGGCGCGGGTCATTTCGGCGAGGTCTTGGGCGTCCAGGTCCCTGGGGTCGTTGGACCTGTGGTCATAGGCCATCGTGATCGCTCCTCGTGTCTCTCGGCCCTCAGCGGAGGGCATATGGAGACTAACACGGATCAGGGCCGAAACGGCCAAGCGCTTACACGCCTGCCCGCCATGCATACCCAGGATAAGTCCCCCATGGCGCCTCTATGTCCATTGCGGGGAGCCGCGTTATAGTCCCGCCATGACCGAAGATCAGCCCCACATCCTGGTCGTCGACGACGACACCCGCCTGCGCGAACTCTTGCGCAAATATCTCGCCAGCAACGGCTTTCTGGTCAGCACCGCCCGTGACGCCGCCGATGCGCGGGCGCAGCTGGGCGGATTGGCCTTCGACTTGCTGGTGCTCGACATCATGATGCCGGGCGAATCGGGGCTGTCGCTGACCGAATCGCTGCGCCGCGAACGCGACCTGCCGATCCTGCTGCTGACCGCCCGGGACGAGCCGGACGACCGCATCGCCGGGCTGGAGGCCGGGGCCGACGACTATCTCGCCAAGCCCTTCAACCCGCGTGAGCTTCTGCTGCGCATCAACTCCATCCTGCGCCGGCAGGCTGCCCGGCCGGCCGATCCGGCGGCTCCGCCGGCAGCCCCGGTGCGCCTCGGCCCCCTCACCTACCTGCCCGACCGCGACGAGTTGCGCCAGGGTGACGAGGTGATCCGCCTGACCACGGCGGAAGCCAGCCTGCTGCGCATCCTCGCCGCCTCCCCCGGCGTGACCTTCACCCGCGACGAACTGACCGAACGCAGCAAGGTCGCCGGCAATGCCCGCACCGTCGACGTCCAGGTCACCCGCCTGCGCCGCAAGATCGAGGCCGATCCGCGCGAGCCCCGCTATCTCCACACGGTCCGCGGCGAGGGCTATGTGCTGAGGCCCGATCCGTGACGGCGAGCGGACAGGCCGGCGCCGATGGCGCCGCGGCCGGCCGGGCGGCGGCCCGCCGTGCGGAACGGCGACGACGCACGCCCTTTCTCAAGCGCTTCCTGCCGCGCACACTGTTCGGCCGCTCCTTGCTGATCATCGTCACGCCGGTGATCCTGGCCCAGGCGGTGGCGACCTGGATCTTCTACGACCGCCACTGGGACACGGTGACGAACCGGCTGGCCTATGCCGTTGCCGGCGACATCGCCACCGTCATCGCCATGCTGGAGCGCGACCCGTCGCAGGACGGGCGCGACTGGACGCTCGCCACCGCCGCCCGCACCACCGACCTGATCGTGACGGTCGAGCCCGACCAGACGTTGCCGGACAAACGCCGAGCATTGAGCGGCCTTCTGGAGCGCACGCTGGGCAAGGCGCTGGACGATCGGGTCGGCCGGCCCTTCACCATCAACACCCGCGTCGCCCATGAATGGTACGAGATCCGGGTGCAGATGGCCGACGGCGTGCTGTCGGTGATGTCGCCGGAACGCCGGCTGTTCACCCCCACCAGCTACATCTTCATCCTGTGGATGGTCGGGTCGGCCATCGTGCTGTTCGCGGTCGCCATTCTGTTCATGCGCAACCAGATCCGGCCGATCAAGCGGCTGGCCATCGCCGCCGACGCGCTCGGCAAGGGACGCGACGTCTCCAACTTCAAGATGGAAGGGGCGACGGAGGTGCGGCAGGCGGCGTCGGCCTTCCTGCTGATGCGCGAGCGCATCCAACGTCAGATCAACCAACGCACCGAAATGCTGGCCGGCGTCAGCCACGACCTGCGCACGCCGCTGACCCGGATGAAGCTGGCGCTCGACATGATCGGGGATCCCGAGCTCGACCCGGAGGTGGAGGAACTGAAGGCCGACGTCGCCGAGATGGAGGAGATGATCGAAGGCTATCTCGCCTTCGCTCGCGGCGAGGGGACGGAGGCTGTGCAACCGACCGACTTGACCCGCCTGCTGAACGAAGTCGCCGCCGGCGCCCGCCGTGAGGGCACCGAGGTGACGCTGACAGCACCGGAGGGGCTGACCCTGCCCTTGCGTCCCAACGCGGTGCGCCGCTGCATCGCCAACCTGCTGGTCAACGCAGGTCGCCATGCCGGTACCGCCTGGGTCAAGGCGGAACGCAAGGACGGCGTGATCGAGATCACGGTGGACGACGATGGCCCCGGCATTCCCGCCTATCTGCGCGACGACGTGTTCAAGCCCTTCTTCCGCGTCGACAGCAGCCGCAATCTCGATACCGGCGGTTCAGGCCTCGGTCTGACCATCGCACGTGATGTGGCGCGCAGCCATGGCGGCGACATCACGCTCGACGACAGCCCCTATGGCGGCCTGCGTGCGGTGATCCGGCTTCCAGTCTGATCCCAGGCTATTCTGATCCAATGAAATAAGCCCATGAAAAAGCCCGCCTTCATTCAGGCGGGCAATTCATGTCATGCAATGACTGCCTCGTCCCCCACCTCACCCGTGAACAGGCAAGGCGGGGATGGGGCAATGGACAGGTGCTGAGGTTACTGGTTCGCCGCCGCGGCGACGACGTTGGCGCCGGCCAGTTCGCCGCCGATGCCGTTGTTCAGCGCCCAGATGGCGGCCTGGGTGCGGTTGGAGGCGTTGATCTTGCGCAGCAGGCTTTTCAGGTGAACCTTCACGGTGGCTTCCGTGATGTTCAGGTGGTTGGCAATCATCTTGTTGCTGTCGCCGTTCAGCAGGCAGCGCAGGATCTGCACCTCGCGCTGCGACAGGCCCTTGCGCGACACCGGCATTTCGGTGCCGTTGCCGTTGACGCGGCCGGAGATCAGCAGAGCCGCCAGATGGGTCGGGAACACCTTCTCGCCCATCATCACCAGCTTCAGCGACTGGGCCAGCGCGTCGGACGACAGATCCTTCATCAGGTAGCCGTCGGCACCGGCCTCCAGCGCATTGGCGAGGCGGCGGGTGCACAGATCGCTGGTCAGGATGACCATGCGGGTTTCCGGCAGAAGGGCGCGCAGGCGGCGCATCCCGTCGGCTTCCTCGTCGCCGCCATTCTGCAGGTCCAGAAGAACCAGCTGCGGCCGCAAGCCGTTTTCAACCGACCCCAGCGCCTCCCGCAGGTTTCCCGCCTCGGCAACGATTTGGAAGGGCGAATCGTCGAGCAGGCGCTTCAGCCCCTCGCGAAACAGCTTGTTCGAGTCGATTAGAAATGCGCGCACTGAGTCCATCGTCCGCTCCCGCAATTTTGGTCGATCGTCATGACGTCGTGGCCAGGGTGGAGGCCGTTGTACAGAGGAAGGTCCCGACGCTTTGGCGATTCGGCGATTACCCCTCGATAGCTTCGGCAGGCCGTTATTTAGGGGGAGGTTACCCCCGTGTCGTGTCCTACGGTACCACTCTCCGGAGTTAAAAGAAGAACGCATTGGGCATATGCGCAAAGCCTCCCCAAGATTTCCAGATCCAAAGATATCACAGCAGCGAACATTACTCTGCACAAAGGAATTAACTGTTTTGTTAACCACTACTTATTTGCGTATAGGACCATCTCATAAGCGAGAGATGCCGCATTTTTCTCACATCGAGTTGCACTGACTGTCGCCAGTGGGGTGATGCCATCAGATAACCCGAATGGAGAGCCTGCACTTTCGATATAGAAATGCTCGCGGCTATCGGCTTGGACTTGACGCCTCCAGGCCGCGCATGTGCATCTCTGCCGGCTTCCGCGCCCGGCGGAAACAGGACGAGGACAGGATGGGCTGGCAGATCATCGTCGCCGCGATGGCGGGCTATCTGGTGCTGCTGGGGCGCAGCGCCTGGAAGCAGGGCGAGTTCCGCCAGTATCTGCGCAGCCTCGCCATTGTCGCCATGCTCTGTGCCCTGCTGGCCGGCGCCGTCGCACTGGCGATGCTGATGGACGGTGCGTAGGCGTCCAATCTCCGGCTCCCGCCGCCGGCAAACAAAAAGGGCGCCGGCGGTCTCCCGCCGACGCCCCTGTTCGTTACCGGCGCGCGATCAACTGAGCGGGATCGCCACGAAGCGCAGATCACCCTTGCGGTCAACCAGCAGCAGGACGGACTTCTTGCTCTGCTCCTTGGCCTTCTGGACCTTGGCGGTCACGTCCTCGGGCTTGCGGACCTCTTCCTGGCCGACTTCGATGATGACGTCGCCGGCGCGCAGGCCCTTTTCCGCCGCGGTCGAGTTGCCCGCCACGTCGGTGATGACCACGCCCTTCATATCAGGCTTGATCTCGTACTGCTGGCGCAGTTCCGGCGTGATGGAGGTCAGCTTCATGCCGAGCGATTCAGTCGGCTTCTGGGCCGGAGCCTTGTCCTTCGGCTGCTGCTTCTCGTCCGGACCGGCGGCGAGCAGGCCCTGCTCCTCGGCGGCTTCAAGCTCGCCGACCTTGACTTGGACGGTCTGCGCCTTGCCCTTGCGCCACACCTCGACCGGAACGGCCTTGTCGATGCCGGTCTCGGCGACGACGCGCGGCAGGCGGCGCATCTCGTCGATTTCCTTGCCGTCGAACTTGGTCACCACGTCGCCGGCCTGGATGCCGCCCTTGGCGGCCGGGCCGTCCGGGGTGACGGAGGCGACCAGCGCGCCCTTGTGGTTGGGCAAACCCAGGCTCTCGGCGATCTCCGGCGTCACTGCCTGGATGCGCACGCCCAGCCAGCCCCGGCGGGTCTTGCCATAGTCCTTCAGCTGCGCCACCACCTGCTTGGCGAGGTTGGACGGAATGGCGAAACCGATGCCGACCGACCCGCCCGACGGCGAGAAGATGGCGGTATTGATGCCGATGACCTCGCCGTTCAGGTTGAACATCGGGCCGCCGGAATTGCCGCGATTGATCGAGGCGTCGGTCTGGAGGAAGTCGTCATACGGTCCGGCATCGATGTTGCGCTGGCGTGCCGAGATGATGCCGGCAGTGACCGAGCCGCCGAGACCGAACGGGTTGCCGATGGCCAGCACCCAGTCGCCGACGCGCATGGCGTCGCTGTCGCCGAATGGAACGGCGACCAGCGGGTGGCTGGTCTTGATCTTCAGCAGGGCGAGGTCGGTCTTGCTGTCCTTGCCGACCAGCTCCGCCTTGATGTTGGTGTCGTCCTGCAGGATGACGGTGATCTCGTCGGCGTCCTGAACGACGTGGTTGTTGGTGACCACGTAGCCGTTCTTGGCGTCGATGATGAAGCCGGAGCCGAGCGACGTCGCCTTGCGCTGCGGCTGGTCCTGCTGTTGCTGGCGGTCGAAGAAGTCCCGGAAGAAATCCTCGAAGGGCGAACCCGGCGGGAATTGCGGGATCTCCGGCCGCTGGCCCTGCGGACGCTGCGGCGCGTTCTGGCTGGTGGAGATGTTGACGACCGCCGGCAGCAGCTTTTCCGCCAGATCGGCGAAGCTGCCGGGCGCATTGCGATTCGGCGTGGCAGCCTGGGCCTGGGCCGGCGCAGCGGCGAAGCCGCCCATCACCGCACCGCCGGCCATGAGCGATGTCATGCCCCAGACGATGGCGGCGACCAGCGGCCGGACGCCCGCCTTGCGAGGCCGGGCCTCGGCCACGGCGCCGCGCGTGGCGGGTTCGAAGTTGGGTATGCGAATCAACGTGCTCTCCCTACCAGACGTCCGGCCGATTCCATGGACGGGAGCGGCCGCCCAGTTCTGGGCCATATAGGTGTTGAGCCAAGAGTATGGCCGCAAGATGGCGTGCCGGTCCAGTCGGCACCAGTGGAAATCTTAAGCCCGGAGCCTTCTTTCGAACCATTTCTGCGGACCACGGAAGCCGGACATGGCTGCGGCCGGGTTGGAAGTGAATCCGACCCGGCCGCTACCCTCTTTCACCTGTGGCCGCGGCCTTACTGCACCGGCGTCGGCGTCGGCGCCGGGGCAGGTGCCGGCGCAACCGGAGCCGCAGGCGCGCCACCTCCGACCTGCGGACCAACGCCGTTGAAGTAGCGGAAGAACTCGCCGGTCGGCGACAGCACCATGGTGGTATCGTTGCCGTTCAGCGACTTCCGATAAGCCTCCAGCGACCGGTAGAAACCATAGAAGCCGGGATCCTGCGAGGTCGCCTCGGCAATCAGCTTCAGCGCCGAGTTGTCGCCTTCGCCGCGCAGAATCTGCGCGTCGCGCTGGGCTTCGGCGATGATGACCGTGCGTTCGCGTTCGGCGCGCGACTTGATCTGCTGCGACTGCTCCTGGCCCTGTGCGCGGGCCTCCGCCGCCTCACGTTCGCGTTCGGACCGCATGCGGGCGAAGATCGACTGGCTGGTCTCTTCCGGCAGATCGGCGCGGCGGATACGGACGTCGACGATCTCGATGCCGAAGCGCTTGGCCTCGTCGTTCACCTGGCCCTTGATGTCGGTCATGATGCGGGCGCGCTCGTCCGACAGGACGGCCAGCACCGTGACGTTGCCGAGGACGCGGCGCAGCGACGAGTTGACGATCGAGTTCAGGCGCGTTTCAGCAACCGCTTCGGTCCCGGCGGTCTGATAGAAGCGCAGGGGGTCGTGGATGCGGTAGCGGGCGAAGGCATCGACGTCCAGACGCTTCTGGTCGGCCAGGATGACCTGCTCCACAGGCGGGTCGAGGTCGAGGACTCGACGGTCGAGCAGCCGGACTTCCTGGATGAAGGGGATCTTCACCTTCAGGCCCGGTTCCTGGATCACCCGGCGCGGCTCGCCGAATTGCAGGACGAGCGCCTGCTGGGCCTCGTTGACGGTGAACAGGGCGGACGATGCGACGACGCCGAGGGCGACGATGGCGATGCCGGCGATGGCGAGGGTGCGGTTCATGATGCGATCCTCCTCACTGGCCGGACATTGAAGGGTTCAGGGAGGTGTTTTGGGGCAGCGAAGACAGCGGCTGCGTCTGCGTTCCGGACCGCGCCCCCCCCTGGTTGCTGCCGCTCTGGGCAGGCGGAGCCTGACGCGGCGCTTGTTGCTGCGGGGCCGGCGTTGCGTTCGGGGTCAGCTGGTTCAGCGGCAGATAGGGAACGACGTTCTGAGCCGATCCCTCCACGATGATCTTGTTCCGACCGCGGAGGATTTCCTCCATGGTCTCCAGATACATGCGCTTGGCGGTGACGTCCTTGTTCAGCGCATAGGCCTCATAAACCTTGCGGAAGCGGTCGGCGTCGCCCTGCGCCAGGCTGACCACCTGCTCGCGGTAGGCCGAGGCCTCCTGCACCAGCCGCTCCGCCTCGCCGCGGGCGCGCGGAATGATGTCGTTGCGGTAGGCTTCCGCCTCGTTGCGGGCACGTTCGCGGTCGGCGCGGGCACGCTGCACGTCGTTGAACGCGTCGATGACCGGCTGCGGCGGGTCGGCCTTCTGCAACTGGACCTGGGTGATCTCGATGCCGGCCTGATACTCGTCGAGCATGGCCTGGAGAAGCTGGCGGGTCGAGGTTTCGATCTGCTGGCGGGCCTCGGTCAGGGCCGGTTGCAGGTCGGTACGGCCGATGACCTCGCGCATGGCGCTTTCGGCGGCCTTCTTCACCGTGACTTCCGGTTCGCGGATCTTGAACAGGAAGTTGCCGGCGTCCTTGATGACCCAGAACACAGTGAAGTCGATGTCGATGATGTTCTCGTCACCGGTCAGCATCAGCGATTCGTCCGGCACGTCGCGGTCGGTGCGTCCGCCGCCGACGGAGGAGCGGTAACCAACCTCGATCCGGTTGACGCGCGTCACCTTGGGCAGCAGCACCGTCTCGATCGGCGACGGCAGGCGGTAGCGCAGGCCGGGCTGTTCGGTGCGGGTCCACTCGCCGAAGCGCATGACGACGCCCTGTTCGTCGGCCTCGACGCGGTATATGCCGCTGGCGAGCCAGATCAGGCCGAGCACGCCGACGACCAGCGCAACGCCGCGGCCGCTGCCGAAGCCGCCGGGCATGGCGCGGCGCAGGCGGTCCTGGCTGCGCCGCAGAAGATCCTCAAGGTCGGGAGGCTGCGGGCCGCCGCCACCGCCGCCATTTCCTCCGCCCTGGGGCCGCCCCCACGGATTGCCCGGGCCGTTGTTGCCCGGCGGGGGACCCCAGGGGCCGCCACCGCCGCCCCCACCTTGATTGTTCCACGGCATCCGACTCTGTCCCCCTCTGCGATTCGTCCCATCATGTGGAAGCGCAATGGCTTAAGCCCCGCGCATCCCTTTACCGATCTCGTCCGTCGGTCCTATAGTCCCCCATACCCTTCGGCAAGGATTCCACCAACGGATATCCGCCAATATCGGGAAGACAGCGGAGTTTTCAACCATGGCGCAGATCAGCGAAGCTCAAGTCATGCAGGCGCTGAAGACCGTCATCGACCCGGACCGGGGCGGCGACATCGTCAGCCTGGGCATGTTGTCGGGCCTCGTGGTGCGCGACGGGCATGTCGCTTTTTCCATCGAAGTGGACCCCAAGCGCGGCGCCCAGGCGGAACCCCTGCGCCACGCGGCGGAGAAGGCGGTCGACGCCCTGCCCGGCGTCCTTTCGGTCACCGCCGTGCTGACCGCCCACCGGGCCGCGCCCCAGGCGGCACCGCAACAGGGCCACTCGCATGGGCATTCCCATGGTCACTCCCATGGTGGCGCCCCCCAGGCTGCACCGCAGAACGATCCGCAGAAGCCTCTGGTCCCCGGCGTGAAGGCCATCGTCGCGGTGGCATCCGGCAAGGGTGGTGTCGGCAAGTCGACCACGTCGGCCAACCTCGCGCTGGCGCTGGCCGCGAACGGACTGAAGGTCGGTCTGCTTGATGCCGACATCTACGGCCCGTCGATGCCGCGGATGATGGGTATCGCCGGGCGACCCAACAGCCCCGACGGCAAGCGCCTGGAGCCGATGGAGAATTACGGCGTCAAGGTGATGTCCATGGGCTTTCTGGTTGCAGAGGACACGCCGATGATCTGGCGCGGGCCGATGGTGATGAGCGCGTTGCAGCAGATGCTGCGCGACGTGAACTGGGGCACGCTCGACGTTCTGGTGGTGGACATGCCGCCGGGAACCGGCGACGCCCAGCTGACCATGGCGCAGCAGGTGCCGCTGGCGGGTGCCGTGATCGTCTCCACCCCGCAGGACATCGCCCTGCTGGACGCCCGCAAGGGGCTGAACATGTTCCGCCGCGTCGATGTCCCGGTGTTGGGCATCATCGAGAACATGAGCTATTTCTGCTGCCCCAACTGCGGCCACCGCACCGACATCTTCAGCCACGGCGGCGCCCGCAAGGAGGCCGACGATCTGGGCATGGAGTTCCTGGGCGAGATTCCGCTGCACCTGTCGATCCGCGAGACCTCCGACCAGGGGCAGCCGATCGTGGTGTCGCAGCCGGATTCGGAGCATGCCCAGGCCTATCGCCGGATCGCAACCCGCCTGTGGGAGAAGATCGGCGGCGGCACCGGCGGCCGTGCGGCGCCGCGCATCGTGGTGCAGTGATCGGTCAGGGGTGGGAATCAACCTCCCACCCCGTCCTTTCAGCCGTACCGCCGCAAAGCCTCCACCGTCAGCCCGAGGCCGACGGAGCCGAAGATGTTTCCCTCCACCACCCGCGCGTCCGGAGCCTCGGCCAGGATCGCCGCGCGGACCTGGGGCAGCAGGGTGGAGCCGCCGGTCAGGAACACCGCGTCGATGCGGTCGGCGGTCACGCCGGCGTCGGACAGACAGTCGCGGATGCGGGTTCCGATCCGCGCCGCCAGCGAGCCCGTCGCGCGGTTCAGCGCCCCGCGGTCCACCGCCAGCGCCAGATCCCCGTTGCCCCAATCCAGTGCCAATTCCGCCGCCTCATGATCGGACAGGGCGATCTTGGTGCGCTCCACCGCCATTGCCAGGGCATGGCCCTGGCGATGCTCGACGATGCCGATCAGCCGTTCGATCTTCTCCGGCTCGGCGGAATCGCGTTGCAAACGCTCCAGCTCGGCCATCGCCTTGGCGGTGTAGAGGAAATTGATCTTCGCCCAGGTCGCCAGATCGTAATAGATGCTTCGCGGTGCCAGCAGCCCGGCGCGCTTCATGGCGCTGCCCAGCCCCAGCTCCGGCATGGCGGTGGCAAGGCTGAGGTCGCGGTCGAAATCGGTGCCGCCGACGCGGATGCCGTCGTTGGCGAGGATGTCGCCGGCCCGGTCGGCCTTAACGCGCCGTTCCGGCCCGATGCGCACGACGGAGAAGTCCGAGGTGCCGCCGCCGATGTCGGCGATCAACGCCAGTTCCTCCCCCGTCACCTGCTGTTCGTAATCGAGGGCGGCGGCGATGGGCTCGAACTGGAAGGAGACGTTGCGGAAGCCGGCAGCGCGCGCGATCTGCCCCAGCGTCTCTTCCGCCGAGGCATCGCCGGCCGCATCGCCGTCGACGAAATGGACCGGCCGGCCGACCACCACGTCGCCCAGCTCGCCGCCCAGCGCATCCTCGGCCCGCTTCTTCACCAGATCGAGGAAGGTGCCGATCACCGCGCGGAAGCTGATGCGGCCCTTGCGGAGTGCCGTATCGGCATCGATCAGGTCGGTGCCGAGCATCGACTTGATGGAGCGCATCAACCGCCCTTCCACCCCCGACACATAGCCGTCGATGGCGGCCTGCCCGATGGTGGTCCGGTCATGCTCGAAATCGAAGAACACCGCGGTCGGCAGGGTCGTCCGTGTGCCGTCGAGCGCCAGCAGCCGGAAGCCATCGGCGTCCTGCACGCCCAGCGTCGTGTTCGAGGTGCCGAAATCGAGCCCGCACGCCGTCATGTCCCGCCTCCTGCCCGGATGACCGGTGCGGCCAGCCGCCGCACCGGAAAAGGGGCGAGCGTATAACGGCTCCGGACCGCCGGATCAAGCCTGCTGCAGACTGGTCACCAAACGTGGCGCATCCGGCCACCACCCAGCGGACGGCTGGCCAGCACCACCGGCAGCAGGAACAGCGTCAGGTTGGTCCAGGAGAAAGAGCGCTGCCGCCCCACTTCCCCGCCCCGGCTGCGGGTTGGCCGTCGCTCCAACCAGCCACCGCTGGCGCCCTGATATTCCGGCATGGCGGTCAGAACGCCACCCGGCGTGTCGGGTGCCGAACGGTTCTGGAACATGTCGCGCTCGATGGTGTGGGCCACCGCCCGTTCCGTCATCTGCGGCGCCATGGCGTTGCCGACGGCAGCGAGGCGCCCTTCGGCCCCGACGAACAGTTCGCGCTGGGGATTGGCCGCCAGCGACAGGATGGCGGCGGCGACCTCTTCCGGCGGATGGATCGGGTTCAACGGCTTGATCGCCCGGCCGGTGTAGTTGGCGGCATGTTGCCACAACGGCGTGTCGATGGAGGCCGGCATGACCATGCAGACATGGATGTCCGGTTCGTCCACCAGCTCCTGCCGCAGGGATTCGGAGAAGCCGCGCACAGCAAACTTCGCCGCGGTGTAGGGGGTGGCATAGCGCTGGCCGATGTTGGACACCATCGACGCGGTGTTGATGATGATCCCCTCGCCGCGGTCGAGGAAATGGGGAAGTACGGCGCGGCAGCCATGGACCATGCCGAATAAGTCGGTGCGCACCACCTGCTCGAACACCTCGTCGGGGATGTCCTCGAAACGGCCGAAAGCAATGACGCCGGCATTGTTCACCCAGACGTCGATGCCACCAAAGGCCTGAATGGCTCGGTCGGCCAAAGCCTGCATCGCGCGCTGGTCTGTCACGTCGGTCGGCACCACCATGGCCCGGCCGCCGGCGCTGATACAGTCCTCCGCGACCTCGTGCAGAGCGGCCATCCGCCGGGCGGCCAGGATCACCGCCGCCCCCTGGCTGGCGAACTCCAAGGCAGTCGCCCGGCCGATGCCGCTGGAAGCACCGGTGATGACCACCACCTTTTCGCTCATATCATTGCCGTGCCGCTTCGCCATGACCGCTGTCCTTCCGCCAAAATTTCTCTGGGCAAGTTTTCTAGGGGCAAGTTCCCTGCGATTGCGCCGTACAACAGCGCCGGCGGCGGAAAATCGCGGTTCAGGGACACCCGTCGTGCATGCGACCTTTCGGCCGCCGGTCTGGAGAAGCGTGGACGAACCCGCTACAGTCATACGTCCTTGTTAAGGAATTCGTCCTCAACCAGTGTGGAGCGGGCGTGGTGCCGGTGAGAGAGCTTGACGTGAAGGGGCTGCATTGCCCATTGCCCATCCTGCGCACCCGCGCCCTGCTGAACGGGATGGCGACCGGTGAGGAACTGGTGGTCTATGCGACCGATCCAGCCTCGGTGATCGACTTCAGGCATTTCTGCAACACGACCGACAACGCGCTGCTGTCGCACGAGACCCAGCCGGACGAGGTCCATAAGACGGTCTTCATCTACCGCATCCGACGCGGCGGTTGAGGCGCCCGTCGCCATACGCCCGCCGTCCCGCGAAAGGTCCACCCCGATGCCGCTACTCCCCGCCTCCCTGCCGCCGCTGCGCCCCGGTGCCGTCATCCATGGGCCCGGTTCCTACGGCGTCGACGCATTGCTGGACGGCTTTTCGGCAGAGCTGAAGCGGCGTGGCTTCCGCGTCGGCGGGCTGGTTCAACGCAACCACGGGCCGGGCGACGACTGCGCCGAGCGGATGGAACTGGTCGACGTCGCCACCGGCCATGCCTATGACATCACCCAGAAACTGGGCCGGGAATCCCAATCCTGCCGCGTCGATCCGACCGGAGTGGCGGAGGCCAGCCAGGCGATCCGCAACGCCGTCTCGTCTGGCGTCGACCTGCTGGTGGTCAACAAGTTCGCCGGGCTGGAATCCCACGGCGACGGCCTTTCCGACGAGATGCTGACCGCCATCGCCGAGGGTATTCCGGTGCTGACCAGCGTCGGCAGCCGCTATCTCAACGAATGGCAGACGGCGACCGGCGGCTTTTGCGACCTGCTGTCGCCTGTGCCGGACTCGCTGTGGCGTTGGTGGGGGCCACAGCGGATGTACCAGGATCTGGTCCAGGGCGTCGCCGATGCCGAGGTCCGCCGGGTCGTCACAGGGGACAAGTGGGTTCTGGTCGAAACCGACGACGGGCTCGGCGTCGCCGCCCGTCAGGCCCCGGCGGCGGCGGACGATCCGCAGCGCTGGGCCGGCAGGTCTCTGTGCGATCTCGCCGCCATGGCCGCCCGCTCCTGGGACCCGCTGGAAATCTCCGTAGGCGTCGCGGCGCTGAACGCGCACTACAACCGGCCCGACCTGACCGGCGTCCCCGGCAACGGGCTGGATCTGTTCGCCTCGATCGAGGGGAGGGTCGTGGTGGTCGGCGGTTTTCCGCAGATTGCCCGCCGGATGCCCCGCGCCCAGGTGATCGACATGAGCCCGCAGGACGGTGAGTATCCCGAGGCGGCCTGCGACTGGCTTTTGCCGGGCGCCGATGCGGTGGCGGTCACCGCGTCGTCCCTCGCCAACCGCACCCTGCCACGCCTGCTGCGCGTTTCGGCGGGTGCCACGGTAGCGATGATCGGTCCCGGCACGCCGCTGACCCCGCGCCTGTTCGACTATGGCATCCAATCGCTCGCCGGCTTCGTCGCCACCGACCGCGAGGCGGTGGTCCGCACCATCGCCGGCGGTGGTGGATCACGCGATTTCCACCCCTATGGCCGGATGGTCACACTGCACCGGCCACCCCATTCTTAACTGAACAAGAACACCGGAGGAGTTGAGACCCCATGGCCGATCTGGATCACCAGACCCGCATTGAATTGGAAGCCGCCGCCTTCCGCGGTCTGGTCGAGCATCTGCGCAAGCGCACCGACGTGCAGAACATCGACCTGATGAACCTCGCCGGCTTCTGCCGCAACTGCCTGTCGAAATGGTACGCCGCGGCCGCCAAGGAGCGCGGCGTCCCTCTGTCCGACGAGGACGCCCGCATTGCCGTCTATGGCATGCCCTATTCCGAATGGAAGCAGAAGCACCAGAAGGAAGCCACCCCCGAACAGCAGAAGACCTTCGAGGACACCAAACCGCTGCACGCCGAGATCAGCGGCCACCGCTAAGGCACCATGCCCTCTTTCCCATGCTGTCGCACGGGAAAGAGGGCGCTGCCTCAGGCGCTTACCGAAAAGGGCTGCACCACCGCCCGGAACTCCGCCATCGCCTCGCAGGCGTCGGAATGCGCGGCGAGCGCCGGCCAACGGGAACGATCAAACACCGCCGGGTGGGCCTCGCCAACGAAGCGCAGGGCACAGCCGGCAGCGATGTCGGCATGACCGATGTGCCCGCCGAACCACCAGGGTCCAGGGGCGGCGGCACGCTCGGCCTCCAGCACGTCGAGAACGGCGCCGATCTGGCCGGTGCAGCGCTCCATCCACAGGTCTGACCGTTCCTTGTGCAGGACCCGTTCGTAGACGAGGCTCACCGCCTTGTCGGCCAATCCGGTCGCCAGCGCGCACAATTTCAATCCCCGACGGCGATCCGGCCCCTGGCGGGCGATCAACGCGCGGGCCGACCCGGCCACCTCGTCCAGATGGTCAAGGATAGCGCTGCTTTCGATCAGAACCTCGCCATCCGCCAATACCAGCGTCGGCACCCGCTTCAGCGGGTTGAAGCGCGCGACCTCCGCCGCATCGGAAAAGACGGACCAGGGCCGATGCTCGTACGCCATGCCGTAAAGGCGCAAAGCAACGGCGACACGGCGCACGAAGGGCGAGTCATACTGTCCGATCAGGATCATCGGGGATTTCCCTGCCGAATGGTGGAAGACGGCATGCATCCTAACCCGGATTTATCCCGAATCCGCATTCGTGCGGCGCGGCTCAGTCCCGCGCCACGATGGGGGTCAGGTTGTAGCGGGCGGCGATGCGCTCCAACCGGCCGTCGGCCTTGATCGCGGCGACAAAGCCGTTCACCCGCTCCAGCCACGACGCATCACCGGGTGCGACTGCATAGGCATAGGGGGTCGGCTGTACCGGAACATCCGGCACGACCAGCCGGGCCCAGGGGTGGAAGGCCAGCATGCGCTGCCCATAGGGATAGTCGGTCAGGAACGCATCGGCACGGCCGGACTGCACCTCCTCCTCGCGCTCCTGCGGGCGGTTCACGGCGACGATGCGGGCAGCCTTCATCGCGGAGCGGGCATAGCCGTCCATGTAGGTATCCTTCTGCACCGCCACGATGTTGCCGGCACGGTCCAAATCCTCCCACCGCCGGATACCGTCGTTGGTCTGGGTGGTCACCGCATAGATGCCGCTGCGCAGATAGGGCTGGCTGAAGGCGACGCGCTCCGCCCGCGCCGGGGTGGCGCCGATGGCGAACATGCCGATATCGCAGCGGTCGGCCAACAGATCCTCAATGAAGCGGGGGAAGCTGCTCTCGACCACCGTCAGGCGAACGCCCAAATCGTCGGCGAAGGCCTGTGCCAGTTCGGCATCCAATCCTTCCAGCGCACCGGTGCGTGGATTGCGGAACGAAATCGCGTAGTAATCAGGCCAGGAACAGACACGAAGTTGCTTCTGTTCTGCAATTTTCTGAAGTCTCCCGTCGGCCGCCATGGCGGTACCTGCGAATCCGGCCGATAGAACCGACAGAATTGAGAAGCCGACTGCCCAGAGGACGCGCGTCGCCATGTCACACCTTTCGTTAACCAACCACACTGTTCTTCACGACCCGAACACAGGGCCGTGAAGCGGCGGCGGTATCTTAGCATTGACCGGTCGTTTACGGCAGCGGATGCTTGGCGTATGGTGCGTATAGCTGCTATTGTCTCAGACGCAAACTTCAACCAGGACCAAGGGCCGAGCGCATTGATTCGACTGTGATCCGGTGACGGAGCGCAATTGGAGGACGGCGTCACCCCCTGCAACCCCTGGCTTGGTCGCCCCACCACGTCTGACCGTCCGGAACGAAAGCCCTGTCCCCGTCCCCAGCAAAAGCGGATCTGAAGGGTCTCTTCGAAAAGCGGGGCGGCATCATCGCCTTCGCCCTTCTCGCGGTCTTCGCCCTGCTGATCAACCAGGGCCAGCAGTTGATCGCCGCGCGTCAGGCTGCCCTGGACTCGGCAGAGGCCAGCCTCTCGAGCCTTGCGGCGGCGCTGGAGGTATCGACCACCCGCACGGTGCAGTCGGTGGATGTGACGCTGTCCTCCATCGTCGACGCGCTGTCGGACGCCAACTGGACCGGGGAGGACGGCTTACCCGATCCCGACCTTACGGCCATGCTGACCGATCGGCTGCGCCGGTCGCCCCACCTGCGCGGATTGACGCTGCTCGACCGCACCGGCCGCATCATCGCCACAACGGAAGGCATACATCCCGCCGGGACCTATCTGACGGAACTGGACGTGTTCCGCCTCCAGGCCGCTGGACAGCGAAACGGGCTGCAGATCGGCGATCCGCGCCCCGGACGCGGGCTGATCGACCGCACCGCCGGCGGCGAGCGGTCGGGACGCTGGCTGCTGCCGATGAGCCGCGCCCTGCGCGAGGCCGACGGCACGCTGCAGGCGGTGATCGTCGCCACCGTCAACCCGGATTATTTCCAGGGCCTGTACCGGGCGGTGCAGGGCGGCACCGGTGCGGGCGTCGGCGACCGGATCGCGCTGTATCGCTATGACGGTACCCTGCTGACCGTCCAGCCGCAGTCGGGAGAGGCGATCGCCAAGTCCTTCGCCACGACACCCCTGTTCCGCCAATATCTGCCACAGGCCGAATATGGCGTGTTCCGCCATTCCGGAACGGACATTGGCGCCGGCCCCGAGACGCGCATCGTCGCCTACCGGACGACTCCGGTCTGGCCGCTGGTGCTGACGGTCAGCGTGCGCAGCGATACGGTTCTGGCTGCCTGGCACGACAATCTGCGGACGGCATCGCTGCTGTCCGGCGGCATGATCCTGCTGCTCGGCCTGTTCGGCCTGCTGCTGGCCCGCTCCCTCGCGGCGCAGCGCGAACAGGGAAAGGAATTGGAGGAGGCCAACGCCCGCCTGTCCGCCATCGTCGCCACCGCGGCGGAAGGCATCGTCACCGCAAGGCCGGACGGCGTGATCGAGGCGGCGAATCCAGCCGCCCATGCCATCTTCCGCTGCGCGCCGGGCGAACTGGTCGGCCGGTCGGTGGTGGATTTGCTGCCGGTGGACAAACGGGCCGATGCCGCCCGTGCGCTCGACGGGATCGCCCGCGGCAGCCACAGCATGGACCCCACCGCACGCGGCGAGACCATCGCGCTGCGGCCGGCGTTGCAGGGGGACGAAGACAGGAGTGGAGACAGGACGGAGAGCTTTCCGCTGGCCTATTCGATGGCGCTGGTAAAGACATCGGCCGGCCCGCTCTATGCCGCGATCCTGCGCGATCTGACCGAGGAGAAGCGGCTGGAGCACACGCTCCGCGACGCCAAGGAACGGGCGGAGGACGGCCAGCGCATCAAGATGGAATTCCTCGCGACCATGAGTCACGAGATCCGCACCCCGATGAACGGCGTGATCGGCATGGCCGGGCTGCTGCTCGACACGCCGATGGAGGCGGAACAGCGCAGCTATGCCGAGACGATCCGTGATTCCGCCGAATCGCTGCTGGTGATCATCAACGACATCCTCGACTTCTCAAAGATCGACGCCGGCCGCCTCGATCTGGAGATCGGAGAGTTCGAGCTGGTGCCGATGGTTGAAAGCGTGGCGGAGATCCTGGCGCCGCGTGCCACGGCGAAGGGGCTGGATCTCGCCAGCTTCGTGCCACTGGGGCTGCGCGGAACCTTGCTGGGCGATGCCGGGCGGTTGCGGCAAATCCTGCTGAACCTCGCCGGCAACGCCGTGAAGTTCACCGATACCGGCAGCGTCACCATCCTGCTGAGCGAGGAAGCGCAAGGCGATGGCGCACCGGCAAGCGGCGCCCAGGCAGCCGGCGAGGCGGGTGGCGAGGCGGGTGGCGAGGCGGGTGATATCGTCTGCGTCCGCTTCGAGGTGCGCGACACCGGAATTGGTATCCCGGAGGAGGAACGTCCGCGCCTGTTCGCCATGTTCACCCAGGTTGATTCGTCCCCGGCCCGCCGCCACGGCGGTACCGGCCTGGGACTGGCGATCTGCAAGCGGCTGGCTGAACTGATGGGCGGCCGGATCGGTGTGGACAGCCAGCCGGGAATGGGAAGCGTATTCTGGGTGACCGTCCCGCTGAAGCGGGGGGCCGGCAGCGCCCATCCCCCCACCCCCGCCGGGAACTGGGCAGGGCGCCGCCTGCTGCTGGTCGACGACATCGCCGTCAACCGCGACCTGCTGACCAGGCAACTCGACGGCTTCGGTATCATCGTGGAAACGGCGGAGAACGGGGGGCAGGCGCTCGACCGGTTGATCGCCGCCGTTCGTCTCGGCAAGCCCTTCGACGCGGCCATCCTCGATCACCGGATGCCCGGCATGACCGGACCGGAGGTGGCGCAGCGTATCCGGGCCATTCCTGAACTGGCGGGCATCCGGCTGGCGCTCGCCTCCTCGCAACGGCTTGAGGGACAGGAGCCGCAGCGGGCGCCGGTGGACACCCACCTGCCCAAGCCGATCCGCTTCAGCACCCTGTGCCAGTGCCTCGCCCGCCTGCTGGAGCCCCAGGCGCTGTCACTGACGGGATCGCCCGCCACATCCTGGCTGAACGGCGCGCCGGGCGGCACCCCCGCCAGCAACGTCGTCCCCCTCCCCATCCGCGCCCCGGCCGCCGTGAGCGCCGGCCCGAAGGCGGATGCCGCTCCCGGCGTCACGGTCGGCAGGCAGCCGGAACAGGCGCCACGTGCCCGCGTTCTGGTCGCCGAGGACAATCCGGTCAACCAGCAACTGACCCTCGCTCTCCTGCGCCGCGCAGGCCACAGCGCGGAAGCGGTGTCGAATGGCGAGGAGGCGGTGGAGGCGGTAACCGCCCGCCCCTATGACCTCGTCCTCATGGATGTCCAGATGCCGGTGATGGACGGGCTGACGGCGACGCGGCGGATCCGCCGCCTGTCCGGACCGGCGGCCCGGATCCCGGTCGTGGCGCTGACCGCCAACGCCATGCAGGGAGACGCCGCCATTTGCCTGGAAGCGGGCATGGACGACTATCTGTCCAAGCCGATCAACGCGCGCAAGCTGCTGGACGCCATCGCACGCTTCGTCCATCCGCCGATGAACGACCGAGCCGAAACCACCGGGGAAGCCACCTCACCAGCGCCGAAGACGGATTCGGAGCCCGCCACCGTCAATTCGGAGAAGATCGAAGAGCTGCGCGACGCCTTGGGCAAGGACGGTTTCGCGCTGCTGCTGGAAACCTTCTTCAGCGACAGCCCGCAGCATCTCGACCTTCTGCGCGCAGCCATCGCGCGCGGCGACAGCACCGGCGTCGAACGGGAGGCGCACATCCTGAAGGGCTCCGCCGCCAATGTCGGCTTCGACCGGCTTGCCGACGCGGCCCATTATCTTGTCGCCGCCGCCCGCCGCGGCGACCTTGATGCCCTCACAGCCACCGCCGGCGAGCGTGTCGCCGACGAGCTGTCGACCGCAAGAAAGGCCGCGGCGACGCTGGAGGCCGCCGCCGGCTGATGTCGGCAACTGGCAATGCTGCGACGCAGTGCCGCCGGTGATTGTGCGGTTGACGCGGTTTCGGTAAAATGCTGTGGAATTCCTGATCCCGCTTCCCGAACCTCTGGAGTATACGCCGACCATGGCCGATGCCGTTACCGCACTGGTCGTCGACGACGAGGAAATGACCCGCGCCATCGTCGCCGGGTATCTGTCCCGCATCGGTTATCGGACGCTGGAGGCGGAGACCAAGGCGGAGGCTTGGGAGATCCTGTCCACCAACGGATCGGCCATCCATGTCGTGCTGCTCGACCGCCGCCTGACCGACGGCGACGGGCTGGAACTCTACGAGCGGATGAAGCGCGATCCTCATCTGGCCGATATCCCCGTCATCGTCCAGACCATCTCCGACAGCAGCTCCGAGATCGCTGCGGCGATCCGGGCCGGTGTCTTCTATTATCTGATCAAGCCCTATGACGGCGCCCTGCTGCGCTCCGTCGTGCGGGCTGCGGAGGAAACCACCGGTCGGTTGAAGAGCCTGCAGGGCGACCTGCGCTCCCGCTCCGACGCCATCGGGTTGCTGCGCGACGGGCATTTCCGCTTCCGCACGCCACAGGAGGCGCAGAACCTCGCCATCACCCTGTCGTCTGTCGCGGCCACCGCCCACAGCCTGACCTTCGGCCTTTCGGAGATCCTGGTGAACGCGGTGGAGCATGGCAATCTCGGCATTGGCTTCGAGGCCAAAGGCCGGCTGAAGGCCAGCGGGATGCTGGCGCGCGAGATCGAGGCGCGGCTGGCCTCCGCCGAGAATCGGGACAAATACGCCACGTTGCATGTGGAGCGCAGCGACAGCCGGGTGATCTTCACGGTCACCGACATGGGAACGGGTTTCGATTTCAACCGCTACCTGTCGGTCGATGCCTCGCAGTCGGATGCCACCCATGGCCGGGGCATTGCGCTTGCACGCATGGTCGGTTTCGACCAGCTGACCTATGTCGGCAACGGCAACCGGGTGGTCGGGATCGTCAATCTGGACCGGACGGCGGACGGCCTGTCCTGCTGATCCAGACCAGGGTCAGGTCGTCGGCCAGCAGCCGGGGCATCGTCGTGAAATAGCGATCCAGCAGTTGGTTCAGGGGCCGCCCCGCTGCGAAGTCGCCGAGGCCCCGCACCAGTTCGGTCACGCCACCATAACCGAACATCTCACCATCCCACCCACGTGCCTCGTACAGCGCGTCGCTGAACAGGAGCAGGGTGGTGCCGGGCGGAAAATCGAGACAATGGTTGCGGTATCGCGCCCCGTTCGCCACCCCCAGGGGCAGACCGCAGCTCGGCCCGACCTCCATCCTGCCGTCGGCATGGCGGATCAACGGCTTGGGCGCGCCGGCGGTCGCATAGACCAGCCGGTCTGCGGCCACATCGACCACGGCATAGATCATCGCGGCGAACTGCGCCTCCGGCAGCAGACCGACCAGCAGGGCGTTCAGCGCCGCCAGAGTCTCGGCCGGATCGTCAGCCGGCAGATCGGTGCGGGCCAGCAGCGCGTGCAGCCGGAAGGTGTTCAACGCCGCCGCCACGCCATGACCGGTGAAATCGCACAGGAACAGTCCGAAGCGTCGGTCGTCGAGCGGACGCGCGCCCCACAGGTCGCCGCCGAGTTCCGAACTGGATTCGAAATGACTGTCCAGCATGACGCCGTACCGCTCCTCCAGCTGACCACACATCGTGGCGTCGGGCAGCAGCCCAAGCTGCATCTCGCGCGCCAGTGCCATCCGCTGCATGGCACCGTGATGGTAGGTCTGCAGACTGCGGATGACCTCCTGCAAGGAGCGGCCAAGCCGATGCCTTTCAAGATGCACCGACAGGCGGGCCGAAAGTTCCGCCAGGGTCAGTGGGCGCGCCAGCAGATCGCTCGCCCCGGCCTCCATCAGCTCCCGGCGGTGATGGCCGCCGGCAAAACGGCCTAGGACGAGAATTGGTACGTCGCGCAGATGCGGCTCTGCCCGCAGTCCCACCAGCAGATCAGGGCCGAAGCCGGGCAACCCGGCATGCAGAAGGAGAAGATGCGGTACGTCGGCCGCCGCAGCGGTCAGGCAATCCGCCAGTTCATGGCCGTCCACCACCGTGATGCGACGAACCCCCAGCCGCCCCAGGGCATCGCGCAACGGGCCGGCGGCCGATGGGCGCGGATGACCGATGACGACCAGTGGGCTGCCGCTCACCGGCTAGAACTCGCAGGGGATGATGGTGTGGAACTCAGATATCTCGATCAGTTCACGGACCTGACCGCGCGGATGCTTCAGGCGGAAGGTGACGCCCGCCTGTTTGGCGGCTTTGTTCGCCATCACCAACAGCCCAAGGCCGGCGGAGTCCATGTAATCAACGGCCGACAGGTTGAGGACGCAGTCCGCAACGCCACCCTGCTCCCATTCCGCCTGGATCGTCCGGAAATCGGCGTCGGCCTCGAATGTGATCTGCCCGCGCAGCTCCAGCTCACGCAGATTGCCGCTGTCGTGCACCGTGTAGTCCATTTCCGCTTCCCACGTTGCAAGCCGCCATCCCCGACGGATCATTCGCTGCGGAGCCCGCCTTACCCAGGATAGCAAGTCTCAAACCACGCCCCAACCAGCCACTCACATCCCAGGCTCGAACACCGCGACACGGTTGCGGCCGAGGTGCTTGGCGCGATAGAGCGCGAGGTCGGCGCGGTGGATCGCCCGCTCCAGCGTGTCGGTGGCCCCCTCCAACCCGGCGATGCCGATACTGGCGGTCAGGCGGAAGGTGCCGTCCGGCGCTTCGATCGGCATGCGGGCCAGATGGCGACGGACCCGTTCGGCCACAACACGGCTTTCGTCGGCCGTCGCACCGGGCAGGACCACCACGAACTCCTCCCCGCCCAACCGGCCGAGGATGTCGTATTCCCGCAGGATGGCCTGACAGCCGGCCGCCACCATGCGCAGCGCGTCGTCACCAGTGGCATGGCCGAAGGTGTCGTTGATGCGCTTGAAGTGGTCGACATCGAGAACGAAGACCGAAAGCGGCTCGTGAAAGCGATGGGCACGGGCCAGCTGGGCGCGCGCCATGTCCATGAAGGAACGCCGGTTGTAGATGCCGGTCAGCGGATCGCGCGACGCCATGTCGCGCAATGCCTCTTCCATGCTGCGGCGTTCGGTGTAGTCGTAGATCCAGGCAAGATTGACCGCCGTACCCTGGATAACCGCCTGATTCACCGTGAACAGGGTCCAGAAAGGCGATCCGTCCGCCCGCTTGAACTGCACCTCCATGTTGGTGACGCCGCCACCGTCCCGCAGCCCGTCCAGCACGCGCAGGCGCTGGTGGCTGTCCAGGTAATAGTCGCGGGCGCGGCTGCCGATCAGCTTCTCGCGCGGCAGGCCGATCAGTTCGGCGAAGCGGGTGTTGACGAAGATGATCCGCCCGTCGTCGCGGCGGGACACCGAAACGCCGATCGGACTCTGTTCGAGGATCGCCTCCAGCCGTTCATGGTTCGGCTGCGGATCACCCGGTTCGCGAAGACTGCCGAGGATGCCGGCAGGCTCGTCGGATCCGTCGCGAAAAGCCGCCCTGGTCAGGTTGGCAGAGCGCGTGGCGCCCTGTGCCAAACGGTCCGGAACCTTGTACCCGCGGGTGCCGCCATGCTCCAGCAAAGTGTCGGCAACCGGCAGTTCGGACTGCGCCGCACCCTCATCCACGATCACGCCCTGCCGACGCAGCGAATCGACGTCGGTCACCGTGACCAGACGGAGCCCCTCCACCTCATAGCCGGCCTCCATGCCGGGCCGGGGCCTGGTCAAGGCTGCTTCCGCCACCGTTACCCAGCGGCTGGATCCGTCGTTCCGAAACGCACGCTGTGCCCTCGCCGGATCGGCGACCGGTGTGCCGGCCTCGCAACACTCCAGCCCGAACTCGCACAGACTCCGTCCCGGCAAGCCACCGGGTTCACAGCCCAGCAGCTCATGCAGTGCCGGATTTGCATGGTGAATGATCCCCGAAGCCGCAACGACGCAAACCCCGACCGGAAGACAATCGAGGACGGAGAACGCGGCACCGCGTTCCTCATGCGCATCGCAGTTTGCGATCATTGCCATGCAACCCGGAACCGGCACGGCCGAAGGTGTCCCATTGACTTTTATTTCCCCGCAGCGCCAGCGGTTTCCGACAGGGTCGAACTGGAAGAACCAAACTTCTAAACACGGTTGAGAATATAAAATTTCTCACGATTGTTCAAGACGCGTACATTTTACAAGGCTACGCTGCCCAAGCCCGTTCCCGGCCCAGGGCGTCACCAAGCCGCAGCCACTCCGGCCCGGCTCCCGGCAATCCGAAGCGCAGCCAATCCTGCCTGTGCTCGAACCGGCGGACCAGAATCCCGGCCGCACCTAGGACGTGATACAGCGCTTGCGCCTGTACATCCTCGACAAGACGGAACAGTTCGGTCCCGCCGGTGACCCGCAATCCGGCCCCCACAAGCACGCGGTCCAGTTCCACCGCGGCGGCCGCCAACCGATCGCGTGTCGCCGCGATCCAGTCGCGATCGCCCAGCGCGGTCGTGGCGATGCTCAACCCCGGCCCCGACACGGCCCAGGGGCCGATGGCGTCGCGCAATGCCGCCGCAAGATCGGCCGGGGCAAGCGCGATACCGAGCCGCAGCCCCGCCAACCCGAAGAACTTGCCGAAGGAGCGCAGGATCACCAGTCCCGGCCGGCCGGCATGGGCCGCGACGCTGCCCTCCGGCCGCATATCGGCGAAGGCCTCGTCCACCACCAGCCAGCCACCGCGAGCGGCCTGTATTGCGGCAAGCTCCAGCAGTCGGGTAACGGACAAGCGCCGGCCATCGGGGTTGTTGGGGTTGACGACCACCAGCACGTCGGGCAGCGAGTCGGTCGCCGCCATCTCATCCACCATCCGGACATCGTGGCCCGCCAGCGCCCAGCAGCGCGCATGTTCGGCATAGGTCGGCCCCAGCACGGCGACGCTGCCCGGCCGACGCATCCGCGGCAGCAGCTGGATCAACGCCTGAGAGCCCGACGCCGCGGCAACCAGTTCCACAGACGGCACCCCATAGCACTCGGCCGCCGCCGCGCGCAGCATCACCTCCGCCCCCGGCCGGGCAGCCGGGCCCAGGCTTCCTGCTGCACCGGCGGCAGCGGATAGGGCCAGGGGTTGATGCCGGTGGACAGGTCGATCCAAGGCTCCGGCGCATCGGCAAAGGCGGCGCGGGCACCATCCAGGTCGCCGCCATGAAGAGGAGCGCCCTTGACGATGCTCCCCTGCCCGCACTGGTCCACCATATGCTGCGTGACGTGCGGCTTGGTCGCCGGGCTGTCTTCGGCCATGATCGCGCTCCTCATTTCCATCATCGCGCGGCCGGCGGGCCGCCCCACTGCCTGGAACGCCCCTCCCGTGCCGCTGCATCCCTTCCTGCTCGCCACAGCACTCATCATCGAAGCGGCGGTCGGCTATCCCGATCCACTCTACGCCCGCATCCGTCACCCGGTCGTGTGGATCGGAGCGCTTATCGCCCAGTTGGACGGCGCACTCAACCACGAGACGGATGACTTCGACCGTCGCAAGGCGTTCGGGGTTCTGGCACTCGTGGCGCTTCTGGTGACGGTGGGCGGGATCGCGGTGGCGGTGGCCTGGGTCTGCCGGCTTCTGCCCTTCGGCTGGCTGATCGAGGCGGTGCTGGCCTCCACCCTGCTGGCTCAGCGCAGCCTGCACGACCATGTGGCCGCCGTCGCCAAGGGCTTCCGCAACGGCGGGCTGGAGGGTGCGCGCAAGGCGGTGTCGATGATCGTCGGCCGCAACCCGGCCACACTCGACGAGCCGGCGGTCGCCCGTGCGGCCATCGAGAGCCTTGCCGAGAATTTCTCCGACGGCGTGGTGGCCCCGGCCTTCTGGCTGCTGGTGGGCGGGCTGCCCGGTCTGGCGCTGTACAAGGCGATCAACACGGCGGACAGCATGATCGGCCACCGCACCCCGCGGCACGAGGCCTTTGGCTGGGCGGCGGCACGGCTGGACGATCTGGTCAACCTCCCGGGGTCGCGCCTGACCGCCCTGCTGCTGGTGGGGGCCGCCTGGATGACAGGAGGAGCCGACGCGCGGCAGGCCTGGGCGTCGGTCCGGCAGGACGCCCACCGCCACCGCTCCCCCAACGCCGGCTGGCCGGAGGCAGCGATGGCCGGCGCTCTGGACCTGCGGCTCGGCGGACCACGCGTCTATGGCGACACGCGCGTCGAGGATGTCTGGCTCGGTGCCGGCCGCACCGCCGCAACGCCGGACGACATCGGCCGGGCATTGGCGCTCTACCGACGCGCCTGCGTGCTGCTGATCGCGGGAGCGCTCGTGCTCGCCATGCTGGGTTGACCGCTTACCCCCGCCCGGCCCGTCGCACCATCAGTGACAACCGCCGGCCGACGCGGTTCGCGAATTCGCGGACTGCCCCCAGCAGCCTGCGGGCGGCACGGACTGGAGCGGTCTCCTTCAGCCACGCGAGCCAGGCCGTAACCCGCACATACCCCCAGGCGAACCAGCCGATGGTCAGCAATTTCGGCTTGGCGATGTGGAATAACCGCTCCACCAACGTGATCTTGACCAGTTCCGCCACGACGATCACGGCGGCGCCGGCCATCGGGCGGCCGGTGGCGAACAGCCATGCGCCAACCGGCTTCGCCGGCTCCAGCAGGGCCAGAGGCACCAGGACAAGAACCAGCGACGGATAAGGCCCCAGCCCCGCCACCCAGCGTCCGAACCATGCGAACAGCGGCAGGCGGGCGAGTTGGCCGACCACCGGCCGCACCACCCAATAGGCCACTGCGTCCAGAAGGAAATAGCCGATGGCGAACAGGGTCGCGATCGGCCGCAGCAACCGGGACAGCAACCGGCGCGGCCGTGATAGCGGTTCGGAGGCGGCGGAACGGTTCTGCGCCCCTGGAGGGAGAGTGCTGTTCATTGGAAATATCCCGCCGGAGGTTCTAGGTCCATGTCTACCACGAAGGCGAGTCTTTCGTTCGTGGGAAGGGGCTGGCACCTTCACCCAAATTGTTCCTGTACACGCACATTCGATTCTGCTCCCTCCGCGAACGCCCCTTCACAACAGCCAAACCCATCGTGCCCGGCCACTACGACCCCCTTCTTGTCGCGCTGTCCTACGTGATCGCCGTATTCGGCGGCTATGTGGCGTTGGATCTCGCCCATCACGCCCGGGGCGGCCTGGCAGGCGCATTCCCGGCGGCGGATCGGCGTAGCGAAGGCGGCAACAGCGGTCCATGCGACAACCGGCGGCTGGCTGGTGCGGCGCTGGCCCTGGGCGCCGGGATATGGTCGATGCATTTCATCGGCATGCTCGCCTACCGCAGCGACATGCCGATCGGCTATGACGCAGGTCTGACCGCGTTGTCATTCCTGCTGGCCGTCGGGGTTTCGGGGGCCGGCCTGTTCGCGGTGGCGCGCAATCGGCGGCCAAACCACTTTACATTGCCTGTCGCAGGAACCCTGACCGGGCTCGGCATTGTTAGTATGCATTATGTGGGAATGGCGGGCATGCGCATGGACATTGACCTGTCCTATGACGTGGTTCTGGTCGCCGCCTCGGTGATCGTCGCCATCGTCGCCTCCACGGCGGCATTGTGGCTGGCCTTTCGCACCAGCCGCCCGCTTCAGCGCGCCGCCAGCGCCGTCCTGCTCGGGTTGGGGGTGGTGACCATGCACTACACCGGCATGGCTGCCGCCGGAATGGAGCCGGTGACGGAACTGAGCGCCATGACCATCGGCGGCGGCAGCGATGCCGACCGGACCGTGCTGGCCCATGCCACGACGCATTCCGGCCAGGGTGTCGCCTTGTCCTCCCCCCTTCTGGCGATCATGACCGGGGTGGGAACCCTTCTTCTCCTGTCTCTGGCAATGCTGTCCTCGCTGCTCGGCCGCCGGCAACAGGCGGAGCAGTCGGCGGAGCAGGAGGCGCGCTACCGCGCCATCGTCGATACCGCGGTCGATCCCATCGTCCTGATCAACGACCACGGCATCGTCGAGTCCTTCAACCATGCGGCGGAGAAAACTTTCGGCTACCGCGCCGACGAGGTGATCGGGCGCAACGTCAAGATGCTGATGCCGGAGCCCTACCGCAGCGCCCATGACGGCTATCTCGACCGCTATCACCGAACCGGGGAGCGGAGGATCGTCGGCATCGGCCGCGAGGTGATGGGGCTGCGCAAGGACGGCACCACTTTCCCGCTCGACCTGTCGGTCGGCGAGTGGCATGTCGGCAGGCGCCGCATGTACACCGGCATCATGCGCGACATCACCGCCCGCAAGGCGGCGGAGGAAGCGATCCTGCGTGCCCGCGACGAGGCGGAAGCGGCGAGGGTCGAGGCGCTGCGGGCCCGCGACGACGCCCAGCGCGCCGACCGTGCCAAGACCAAGTTCCTGGCTGCCGCCAGCCACGACCTCCGCCAGCCGCTGCAATCGCTGTTCTTCTTCGCCCATGCCCTGGCGGACAAGCTGGAGAACCATCCGACGGCTCCGCTGCTGGCCAGCATGACCGATTCGCTGAACGGATTGCGGGTGATGCTGGACAGCCTGCTGGACGTTTCGCGGCTGGATGCCGGGGTGGTGAAGCCCAGCCTCACCGACTTCGCTCTGGGTCCCCTGCTGGACCGGCTGGCGGAGGAATATCGCATCCGCGCCGCCGAATCCGGGCTGACGCTGCGTTATGTGCCGACCTGCGCCTGGACCCGCAGCGATCCCGCCCTGCTGGAACGCATCCTGCGCAACTTGATCGAAAACGCCATCCGCTATACCGAACGCGGCGATATCCTCGTCGGCTGCCTGCACCGCAAAGGCACCCTGCTGCTGGCGGTGCTGGACCAGGGGATCGGCATTCCCGCCGACAAGACGCAGGACATCTTCCAGGAGTTCACCCAGCTCGCCAATCCGGAGCGCGACCGCCGCAAGGGCCTCGGCCTCGGCCTTGCCATCGTGCGACGGCTGGCAGGTCTGCTGGAACATGGGGTCACGGTGCAATCCACTCCTGGCCGGGGCAGCGGCTTCTTCCTCGACCTGCCGGCGGCGGTGCCACGCCCGATCCCGAAGCCGGTGCGCAGCCCGGTCGAGTTGCCCGACGCCAAGGGGCTGATCGTGGTCGTAGACGACGATACCATCATCCTTCTCAGCATGCGGGCGATGCTGGAGGAATGGGGCTACGAGGTCGTCGCCGCCGTGTCGGCCGACGAGGCCATCGCCTCGCTGCTCAATCTCGGCCGGCAGCCGGCGATGATCGTCGCCGACTATCGCCTGCGTGAAGGGCGGACGGGGGTAGAGGCGATCCGCGACATCTATGGGGTCTGCGGCGTACGCGTCCCGGCCGTGGTGCTGACCGGCGACACCGACCCCGCCCGCATCGCCGAGGTCCAGCGCAGCGGCCACCGCCTGATCCACAAGCCGGTCTCCGCCCCGATGCTCCGCGAGATCCTCACCGCGTCGGCGTAAGACGCGGGCTCGTCCCTTGAAGCCGCAACAAGGCCAAAAAGCGCCCGACTCCACCGAAGCAACCCTGGACGGGCCGGCGGCCGGGAGACTAGCATCCGCCACCCGAACGAGCCCCCGGCGGCCCCCGCCCGTCGCCGCCCCCCTTCTCTCTCACGGACCGTGATGCTGCGCCGTTCCCTGATCCGCGCCGGCGAGACCTGCGCCTTCCGCCTCCGCGCCGCCCTGGCGCGTGCGCTGTCCCGCCCGGCCCCGCCCGTTCCGCCAGCCGCTCCGCCCTACCACCACGGCTACCCGGCCCCCCCCCAACAGACGCAGCAGTATCCGGGCGCGCCCTATCCCGGCACGCCTTATCCGCAGGCAGCGCGGCAGCCGGTCTATCAGCCCGGCGCCCATCCGGCGGAAATCTACCCTCCATCTGTGCATCCCATGGGTACGGCGCCACCCGGTCAGCCCTATCCCCAGCAGCCGGCGCCGCCCTATGGCATACAGCCGACGCAACCCAACGGCCCGTTCCATCGTCCCCGATTGCGCCTGCCGCGCGGCCGTTGGGGCAAGGTGGCGGCGGTCGCCGGCGTGCTGGTGCTGCTGCCCCCGGTTGGTCTGCTCGGCGCCTATTGGTGGATGCGGGCGCAGCAACCGCAGACCAGCGGATCCGTGACCATCCCCGGCAATGGCGCCCCAACCGAGGTCATCCGCGACAAGCAGGGCGTCGTCCATATCTTCGCCGCGACCGAACGGGATGCTTACCGCGCGCTGGGTTACGCCCACGCCCAGGACCGGCTGTGGCAGATGGAGACGATGCGCCGCGCCGGCGCTGGCCGGCTGGCCGAGCTGATCGGCACCAAATACGGTGACTTCGCCCTGCGCACCGACCGGCTGATGCGCACGCTGGGCATTCGCCACGCCGCCGAGGCGATGGCCGCCACCCTGTCGCCCGAGACCCGTACCGCCTTCGACGCCTATGCCGACGGCGTGAACGCCTATCTCGCCACCAGATCGGAAGCGCTGCCGATCGAATTCCAGCTGTTGCGCCACACGCCGGAGCCCTGGACCGTGGCCGACAGTCTGGTCTGGGCCAAGCTGATGGCGTTGCAGTTGTCCGCCAACTATCGCGACGAGCTGTTCCGCTCCCGCATTCTGGAACGGCTGTCGCCGCAGCAGGTAGACGACCTGTTCCCGCCAGACGCCCCCGGCTCTCCCACCACGCTGGCGAGCGACCTGCGCGGCATGGATTTGCGGGAAACGGTACGCCGCACGCTGGCGGCCCTGCCGCAGATGGGCTTCGACACCGCGTCAAACGAATGGGTCCTGACCGGGGCACGGACCACCACCGGCAAGCCAATCCTCGCCAACGATCCGCATCTGGCGCTTGAGGCGCCGATCCTCTGGTACCTCGCCCGCATCGTGACGCCCGGCTTGACCGTCACCGGCGCCACCGTGCCGGGCGTGCCGCTGACCATCCTCGGCCACAACGGCAAGGTCGCCTGGGGCTTCACCACCACCCACAGCGACACCCAGGACCTCTTCGTCGAGAAGCCGGACCCGCAGGATCCCGCCCGCTACCTGACTCCGGACGGCAGCCAGCCCTTCGAGACGCGCGCCGAGACCATCGCCATTGCCGGGGAGACGTCGCAGACGCTGACCGTCCGCAGCACGCGGCACGGCCCGGTCATCTCCGACCTCGATCCGCAGCCGGCCCCCGTCAATGCGCCCAACGCGCCCAATGCACCCGCTCCGGTGCTGGCGCTGTCCTTCCCCGGCCTCGCCGACGACGACACCAGCGCCGAGGCACTCTACCGCCTGAACCATGCCGGTTCGGCGGAGGCGGTGCGCGACGCGCTGCGCCTGCATGTCGCCCCGCAGCAGAATGTGGTCTATGCCGACGTGACCGGAGAGGTCGGCTTCATCACCCCCGGCCGTGTGCCGATCCGCCGCAAAGGCGACGGCCGTGTGCCGGTTCCCGGCTGGACCGGCGAGTATGACTGGACCGGCTTCCTGCCCTACTACGCCCTGCCGCAGGCGGTGAACCCGCCGACCGGCCAGTTCGTCAACGCCAACAACGCGGTGGTCGGGCGCGATTATCCCTATCGCCTCGCCACCGAATGGCCGGATCCTTCGCGCGCCAAGCGCATCGTCGAGATGCTGGGCAACGGACGCCATTCGGTCGAGGATGTGGCGCGCCAGCAGATGGACATCGTCTCCCTGCCGGCCCGCGACTTTCTGCCCGAACTGCTGAAGTACCCGACGCCGCCCGGCCTCGCCAGCGACGCCGCGGCCCTGCTGCGCGGCTGGGACGGCCGCATCGACCGCAACCGGCCGGAACCGCTGATTTTCGACATGTGGCTGCGCGAGCTGGTCCGCGCCGTCTTCGCCGACGAGCTGGGTGCCGACTTCGCCTCCTACTGGGATCTCCGGCCGGAGGCGTTGCGCCATGTCCTGAAGGAGCGGCCGGAGTGGTGCGATGACATCACCACCCCGCAGAAGGAAAGCTGCGCCGACATCATCGGCCGCTCGCTGGAAACGGCGGTCAAGGCGCTGGCCGAGCGTCACGGCTCCAATCCGAAAAGCTGGCGCTGGGGCGACGACCATACGGTGGCGCTGGTCCACCGCATGCTGAGCCGCCTGCCGCTGATCGGTGGCAGGGCCGATCTGTCGGTGGAGACCGACGGCGATTTCTTCACCGTCAACCGCGGGTCCACCACGATCCGCGATCCGGCGAACCCGTTCCGCCATGTCCAGGGCGCCGGGTTCCGCGCGGTTTATGATCTGGCCGACCTCGACAATTCCCGGTTCGTGATCGCCACCGGCCAGTCCGGCAACATCTGGTCGCGCCATTGGGGCGATCTGGTCACCCTGTGGCGCGACGGCGGCTCGTTGCGTCTGGCCGGCGACCGTGGCACGTTGATCTCGGCAGGGGCGGAGGTGCTGACACTCACACCACGCAACACCGGGACAGACAAGAAATGACCATAACTCTGGAGGACGTGCGCGCCGCGGCGGCGCGCATCGCGGGGCACCTGTCCCGAACGCCCACGGTTCCGGCGCCCCGCCTGGGGGACATGGCGGGTTGCCGGATGCATGTGAAGCTGGAGAACCTGCACGCCACCTCCTCCTTCAAGGAGCGCGGCGCGCTGAACAAGCTGCTGTCGCTGGGCGAGGCGGAGCGCCGCGCCGGCGTCATCGCCATGTCCGCCGGCAACCATGCCCAGGCAGTGGCCTGCCATGCCACCCGGCTGGGCATCCGCTCGACCATCGTCATGCCGGCCTTCACCCCCTTCACCAAGGTGGAGCGGACGGAGAATCTCGGCGCCACGGTCGAGCTGCATGGCGAAACGCTGAGCGAGGCCGCCGCCTTCGCCCATGATCTGGCGACGCGCGACGGCTTGACCTTCGTCCATCCCTATGACGACCCGCTGGTGGCTGCCGGCCAAGGGACCGCAGCGCTGGAGCTGCTTGAGGATGTGCCGGATCTCGACGTGCTGGTGATTCCCGTCGGGGGTGGCGGGCTGATCGCGGGCATGGCGACCGCTGCCAAGGCACTGCGGCCGGATCTTGAGATCATCGGAGTGCAGTGCAGCCTCTACCCAGCTGTGCGTCAGGCGCTGGCCGGCCAGCCAATTACTTGCGGCGGCGCGACGGTGGCCGAAGGCATCGCTGTGAAGGCGCCCGGCGCCCTGACCCTGCCGATCATCCGCACCCTGGTCGACGATGTGGTGGAGGTGGGCGAAGCCCGGCTGGAGGAGGCGGTCTACCGCCTCGCCACCGTGCAGAAACAGGTCGCCGAGGGTGCCGGTGCAGCAGCGCTTGCCGCCGTTCTGGAGGAGCCGGAGCGCTACCGCGGCCGCAAGGTCGGCATCGTCCTTTCAGGCGGCAATATCGATTCCCGCATCATGGCCCAGGTACTGATGCGCGGGCTGGTCTATGAGGGCCGTATCGTCCGCCTGCGCATCGGCATCACCGATGCCCCCGGTGCTCTCGCTCGTGTCACCCGCCTGCTGGGCGAGGCCGGCGCCAACATCGTCGAAGTCCACCACCAGCGCCTGTTCCACAATGTGCCAGTGAAGATGGCCGAGGTCGACGTGGTGCTGGAAACCCGCAACCAGACGCATGTCGACACGCTGATCGGCCGGATGAAGGACGCCGGCTATCCGACCAGCCTGATGATGGAGGTGGGGTAAGCCCCACCCCTCAGATGCTGTAATTGTCCGCGATCTCGGAACGCAGCTGTTCCACCTGATCGCGGAACACCGAGCCATCCCGCCCGGCGGTGTTGCGCACGTCGCGCACCACGCGGGCGGGAGTGCCGCCCAGCACGATGATGCGGTCGGCCAGATGCACCGCCTCTTCCAGATCATGGGTGACGAACAGAACCGTCTTGCCCGTCTCCTGATGGATGCGGCGAAGCTCGTCCTGAAGGTTGTGGCGGGTGATGGCGTCGAGCGCGCCGAACGGCTCGTCCATCAGCAGGATGTCTGGATCCACCGCCATCGCGCGGGCGATGCCGATGCGCTGGCGCTGGCCGCCCGACAGCTCGTAGGGCCAGCGGCGGGCATAGCCGTCCAGCCGGACCAGCTTCAACGCAGCCTCGGCCCGGCGGCGGCGCTCGTCACGGCTGACCGGCAGGCCCTCCAGCCCGAACTCCACATTGCGGATCACCCGGCGCCAGGGCAGCAGACGGGAATCCTGGAACACCAGCCCGACCGGACGGTGGCCGGGGCGTTGGTCCTGATGGATGGTGACGCCGCCGCTGCGGGCGGTGTGCAGGCCGGCGACGACGCGCAGCAAGGTGGACTTGCCGACTCCGGACGGACCGACAATGGCGACGAAGCTGCCGCGCTCGACCGACAGGTTGACGTCGACCAGCACCGGCGGCGCGTCCTTGCCGTAGCCGATGGACACGTCCACAAGATCGATGACCGACGCGGCTGCGGTCTTGGAAAGGGTCACCGCTGCCATGAGAGCACCCGCGACTGAACTTGCATGAACAGGAAATCCGACACGCCGTAGAGCAGCGCGATGGTGACCATGTAGAGGACGACGATGTGGGTGGCCAGCAGGCCCGACGCCTCCATCATCCGCATGCCGAGGCCGGAGATGCCGAACAGTTCGGCCGCGACCACGGTCATCCAGCCCTGGCCCAGACCGGCGCGCAGGCCAGAAAGGATGCCCGGCAGGGCGCCCGGCAGGATGATCTTGAACAGGCGCGGGATCAGTCCGCCCTGGCCGAAGGCATAGCCCAGCTCGATCAGGTCCTTGTCGACCCCACGCACCGCAGCGTAGCTGGCGTAATAGTTGATCCAGAACACCGTCAGCGCGATCAGGAACGATGCCGCCCCTTCGCTGACGCCGAACCAGATGATGGCAAAGGGGATCCAGGCAATCGCCGGGATCGGGCGCAACATGCGCACCACCCAGGCTTGGAAGGCGTCCCACTTGCCCCACAGCGCAGCCGCCGTTCCGAAGGATACGCCGAGGAAAGTGCCCAGCGACAGCCCGACCAGATAGTGCGACAGGCTGGCCAGCACCATCGCCTGCCACGTACCGCTGTTGAACTCGGTCAGGAAGGCGGCGGGCACCGCGCTCGGTGACGGCAGCAGCCGGGCCGGCACGACGCCACTGCGCGCAACCGCTTCCCACGCCAGCAGGAAGACGACGACGCCCAGCGCCGACAGGGCGATCTTGTTGGTGGTCTTCATCGGCTTGTCGATGTCCTCAGGCCCGGCCGTCTTTACTTGACGGCGGCGTCGTAGAAGCTGAAGTCGAAGGCCTCGGCCACCGGAACGGTCTCGCTGGCCGATCCGATCTCCTTGGTATAGGCCATCATCTGCTCGACCGCCGGGACGACCTTGTGCGGATCGGCGACGAACTTCGATCCCGGCCCCTTGAAGGCGGCCTCCAGCGTCGCCGGCTCCATCAGGCCCTTGCCCAGATAGTTGTTCACGATCTTGGCCGATCCCGCCGGATCCTTGGCGATCAGCTCGACCGCGCGGATGTGAGCCTTGACCAGCGCCTTGATGGCGTCTGGGTTCTTCTTCAGCACCTCCGCACGGGCGGCGACGACGGTGCCGGGCTGGTCCGGGAACATCTGCGCGCCGGTGGCGAGCAGGGCAACGTTCGGGTCCATCTGCTGGGTGACGGTCACCGTTGGCTCGCGGATGGTGGCAGCATCGAGCGCACCGGCCAGCAGGGCCTGCTGCGTCTTCTCGATGCCCATCGGCACCAGCTCCACGTCGGCCGGATCGACCTTGACCACCTTGAACAGCCAGTGCTTCAGCACGGTGTCGGGAACGGAGCCCGGCGGCTGCGTGCCGATCTTCGCCTTGCGGCCGGTGTCGGCGGCGAACTTCTTGAAGGACTCCGCGGTCGGCGTGGCGCCCATCGCCTTGGCGAAGGGACCGCGGGCGGCGACCACCATCTCCTCCACCGCCGAGTTGGCGATGACCGAAATGTCGGCACCCTTGGTGCGGGCGACCAGGACCGGAGCGACGCCAGCATAAAGCAGGTCGATCTGGCCGGCCGCCATGGCCTGGATGGCATGCGGGCCGGATTCGAAACGGGTCAGCTTCAGCGTGATCCCGGCATCCTTGGCCCAGCCCTGCCCATCGACGATGAACAGCGGCGATGCCGCCAGGATCGGGATATAGCCGATTTCCAGCTTCACCGGATCGGCGGCGCGCACGGTGCCGGGCATGACGGCGGCAGCCGTGCCAAGGGCGATCAGGGCGGCAAGAGTGGTTCGGCGGGTCAGGCGGAGCATCGGATCGTCCTCGGCTAAGGTTCCGACGCTATTTAGCACGGTTGTACGGTTGGAGAAGAGTGATTTCCACATAACAGGAAAAGGGAATTCACCATACCACATAAGAAATGCAGTTGTTTTTCCGGATAAAGCCGCGGGAAACGTGGATGCAGCACGGCCGGGATCGGCAGGGCTCAGGTCTCCGTCAGCAGGTAGAGCGACACGCCGCACAGCGATACACCCACCATCAGGATCGCCATGGCGATGCGTGTCCAAAGCCTGGGGTGCGAATCGAGTGGGTCGAGCAGATCGTCATCGTCCATGGTCGGGCATCCGTCACTATGGTGGAACCGGCGGATTGTCCTCCGCCGGTTCCCGGTGACGACAAGCGTTACCGGCGCCGTGTTGCGGCTGTATGTCCTGCAAACGGTCTTGTGTAACGGTTGGTAACCGTGCCGGCCGGTCGTTGCGGACAGGCTGTTACAGCCCTTCCACCACGATCATCTTGAAGTCGGCTGCATCGCGCCGGGCCTCGCGGGCCTTTCGGTATTCCGGACTGTCATAGAACGCCTTGGCGGTCGCCATGTCCGGGAATTCCAGTATGACGATGCGGCTGGGCTGCCAACCGCCTTCCAGCACCGCCGTCTCGCCGCCACGACTGAGGAAGCGCCCGCCGTTCCTGGCGATCGCATCGGGGGTCAGCGACTTGTAGACCTCATAGGCCACGGGATCGGTCACGCGAACGTCGGCGATGATGTAAGCGGTCATGGCTTCCGCATCCTCTCTTTTCGTTATCGGCCCAAAAGAAACGGGCGCGGGAAGCCTCGCCCCCCGCGCCCGTTTCGGTCAACTGCTCGTGAAAACCGATCAGGCTTCCATCGCCTTGACGACCTCTTCGGTGACCTTCTTGGCGTCGCCGAACAGCATCATGGTGTTGGGGCGGAAGAACAGCTCGTTCTCGACACCGGCATAGCCGGCGGCCATGCCGCGCTTGATGAAGAACACCGTCTTGGCCTTCTCCACGTCCAGAATCGGCATGCCGTAGATGGGAGAGGTCGGGTCGGTCTTGGCCGCCGGGTTGGTCACGTCGTTGGCGCCGATGACGAAGGCCACATCCGCCGTGCCGAAGTCGCGGTTGATGTCCTCCAGCTCGAACACCTCGTCGTAGGGCACATTGGCTTCGGCCAGCAGCACGTTCATGTGACCGGGCATGCGGCCCGCCACCGGGTGGATGGCGTACTTCACATCGACGCCCTCATGTTTCAGCACGTCGGCCATTTCACGCAGGGCATGCTGAGCCTGGGCGACGGCCATACCATAGCCGGGGACGATGATGACCGACTGGGCGTTCTTCATGATGTAGGCAGCGTCCTCGGCCGAGCCGGCCTTGACCGAGCCCTGCGGGCCCTTGGCGGGACCGCCGGCCGCGGCAGACTCGCCGCCGAAGCCGCCGAGGATGACGTTGAAGATCGAGCGGTTCATGCCCTTGCACATGATGTAGGACAGGATCGCGCCCGAAGAGCCGACCAGCGCACCGGTGATGATCAGCAGGTTGTTCTGCAGGGTGAAGCCGATGCCGCAGGCCGCCCAGCCCGAATAGCTGTTCAGCATCGAGATGACGACCGGCATATCGGCGCCGCCGATCGGCAGGATCAGCAGGAAGCCCAGGGCCAGCGCCACCAGAATGATCAGCCACATGGCGGCGGTCGAGTTGGACTGCACCAGCCAGATGATCAGGATGACGGTCAGCACGCCCAGCGCCGCATTCAGCGGATGCTGCATCGGGAAGACCAGCGGCTTGCCGGTGACCAGCCCCTGGAGCTTGGCGAAGGCGACGATGGAGCCGGTGAAGGTGATGGCGCCGACCGCGGTGCCCAGCGCCATCTCGATCAGCGAGCCCTTGGCGATGGCACCGGGCAGACCGATGCCGTAGGCCTCCGGCGAATAGAAGGCGGCGAGCGCCACGAAGACGGCGGCCAGACCGACCAGCGAGTGGAAGGCGGCGACCAGCTGCGGCAGCGCCGTCATCTCGATCTTCTTGGCGACCACATAGCCGATGGCCCCGCCGATGGCGATGCCGAGCACGATCATCCAATAGGATTGGACGATGGGCGAGGCCAGCGTGGTCAGGATGGCGATGGTCATGCCGACCATGCCGTAGATGTTGCCCTGGCGCGAGGTCTCCGGGCTGGAGAGCCCACGCAGCGCCATGATGAAGCAGATGGAGGCGACGAGATAGAGAAGGGCCGACAAGGTTTCCATGGTCTTACTTGCCCTTCTTCTTGAACATGGAGAGCATGCGCTGGGTCACCAGGAAGCCGCCGAAGATGTTGACGGACGCCAGGATGACGGCGAGGAAGCCGAGAACCTTGGAGAAGTCGAAACCGGCCGGTCCGGCGGCGACCAGCGCGCCGACGATGATGACAGACGACACGGCGTTGGTGACGGCCATCAGGGGCGAGTGCAGGGCCGGGGTGACGCGCCAGACGACGTAGTAGCCGACAAAGCAGGCCAGCACGAGCACCGTCAGGCCGGTGACAAAGAAGTTGCCGTGACCGCCAGCCGCCTCGGCGGCGGGCTGGGCGGCGTGCGCGACCTGGGCGGCCAGCTGGTCGGCCTGCTGGCCGAGCGCCGCGAGGTTCGCCTTCAGCTCGGCAATACGGGCGGACAGTTGGGTCTGATCCATTGCGGTAAGTCTCCTCGGGCGCCCGGTCAGCCGGCGAAGGCGGGGTGGACGACGGCGCCGTCGCGGGTCAGCGCGATGGCCTTGACGATCTCGTCGTCCCAGTTGACGGCCACGCCGGTGTCCTTGCCGTGCAGCGACGTCAGCAGCGCCAGCAGGTTCTTGGCGTAGAGCAGCGAGGCGCTCTCGGCGATGCGGCTGGCGTAGTTGGCATGGCCGACGATCTTCACGCCGTTGGCCGTGGTCACCACCTCGCCCAGCTTGGAACCCTCGACGTTGCCGCCCTGCTCAACCGCCAGATCGATGATGACCGAACCCGGCTTCATCGACGCCACATGCTCCGCCGTCACCAGGATCGGCGCCTTGCGGCCGGGGATCAGCGCGGTGGTGATGACGATGTCCTGCTTCTTGATGTGCTCGGCAACCAGGGCGGCCTGCTGGCGCTTATAGTCGTCGGACATCTCCTTGGCGTAGCCGCCGGCGGTCTCGGCTTGGCGGAACTCGTCGTTCTCGACGGCGACGAAGCTGCCGCCCAGCGACTGCACCTGCTCCTTCACCGCCGGGCGCACGTCGGTGGCCGAGACGATGGCGCCGAGCCGCTTGGCGGTGGCGATGGCCTGCAGGCCGGCGACGCCGACGCCCATGATGAAGGCTCTCGCCGGCGGCACGGTGCCGGCGGCGGTCATCATCATCGGGAAGGCGCGGCCATATTCCGAGGCGGCATCGACGACGGCCTTGTAGCCGGCGAGGTTGGCCTGGGAGGACAGCACGTCCATGACCTGGGCGCGGGTGATGCGCGGCATGAACTCCATGGCGAAGGCATTCACGCCGGCATCGGCATAGGCCTTCACATGGTCGCGGCTGTTGTAGGGATTGAGGATGGCGAACAGCAGCGCACCCTTGCGGATCAGCGCCAGCTCGTCCTCGCCGCCTTCCGCGGCGATCAGCGGCCGCTGGACCTTCAGCACGATGTCGGCATCGGCCAGCGCCGAGGCCGCGTCGGCGGCGATGGCGGCCCCCGCCGCCTCGAACGCGGCGTCGGTGATGCTGGAACCGAGACCGGCCCCGCTCTCAACCACCACGTCCAGTCCCAAACCCTTCAGTTTCTTCACCGTTTCCGGTGAGGCGGCCACGCGAAGTTCGCCCGCACGTCGCTCCTTTGGAATGGCGACTTTCATTAGATTAAACTCCCCTGCCTCAAATTCGCCGATCCCGGCATCCCCCATGGGTTATCGGCACAGACGACGCGCATACATGCCGGATCCATGTGACTTTGTGAAGCCGAACCCAACGATGGTAATACCAGCCTATTGGGTGCGCCGCAACAAAGGGAATGGCTAAGTAAGTCCATCGTACGATTGTTTCATGCAACAAGACAAATGAGCCACGAGCTGTTCAAATCCCGGCGATGGTCCAGCTTGTACGAAGGCATTGCCGCGACCGGATGACGCAGCCGGATCTCTGCCGTGCGCCTGCCTTATGCTCTTGGGTCGCATCGCCGGCTTGCCATTCCTCCCGCCCGCCGATATTGTCCCGCCCCGTTCACGAACACCCCCATCGTTTGAGGTTTTGCCATGTCCGACGTCGGCGGCATCGCGGCGGATCGCCTGAAGTCCTTCGTCGAGCGCATCGAGCGTCTCGAAGAGGAAAAGCGCGGTCTGCAGGAAGACATCAAGGAGGTCTACGCCGAGGCGAAGGGCACCGGGTTCGACACCAAGATCATCCGGCAGATCATCCGCCTGCGGAAGATGGACAAGGCCGACCGCCAGGAGCAGGAAGCCATCCTGGAGCTCTACAAGGAAGCCCTGGGCATGGTGGAGTAACGGGGTTCCCCGTCACTCCCACCACTGGATCTTTACGAACGCGGCGGCCCCCTCAGGCCGCCGCTTCGCGTTCCGGCATCCTGGCCACGCGCCCGGCCAGCTTTTCCATCACATTGGCGACCAGAGCGAGCCCTGCCCCTCCATTGGTCCCTCCATCCAGCGTCAGAATCGATTCGGGATGGAACTGCACCGCGGCCAGCGGCAGAGTCCGGTGCTCGATCGCCATCACCGTTCCGTCATCCGTCTCCGCCGTGACCCGCAGGTCCGGCGGCAGGCTGTCGCGCCGAGCCACCAGCGAATGGTAGCGGCCGGCCTGCATCCCCTGCGGCAACCCTTCGAATAGACCACCGCCCTGGTGACGCAATGGGGAGGCCTTGCCATGCATAGGCTCCGGCAGGCGGTCCAGTTGCGCGCCGAAATGCTCGGCCATACCTTGCAGGCCCAGGCAGACGCCGAACACCGGCACGCCAAGGTCGAGCGCCGCCTGCACACTGCCGCCGACATCGAAATCGCCCGGCCGCCCCGGTCCAGGCGACAGCACCAGCAGATCGGGCGGATCACTGCGCAGCACGGTGCGCGCATGGGTATGGCGCAGGGTCGTCACCTCGGCGCCGGTCTGACGGAAATAGTCAGCCAGCGTGTGGACAAAGCTGTCATCGTGGTCGACCAGCAGCACCCGCCTGCCCTCGCCGCTCCGCCGGACGGTGTTCTGGACCACCGACAGCCGCGGAGCGGCGCCGCGCACCGCGTCGAGGAAAGCCGACGCCTTCAGACGGCATTCGGCATCTTCCGCATCCGGGTCGCTGTCGGCCAGCAGCGTGGCGCCAGCGCGGACAAAGGCCAAGCCGTCCTTCATGCGGATGGTGCGCAGGGTCAGCCCGGTGTCCATCCCGCCGTCGAAACCGATGCGGCCGAAGGCCCCACCGTACCAGCGGCGCGGCGAGCGTTCGGTGTCCTCCAGGAACTGCATGGCCCAGCGCTTCGGCGCACCGGTCACCGTCACCGCCCAGCTGTGGGTGAGGAAGGCGTCCAGCGCGTCGAAGCCCTCGCGCAGGTGGCCTTCCACATGATCGACGGTGTGGATCAGGCGGGAGTACAGTTCGATCATCCGCCGGCCGATCACGCGGACCGAGCCGGGCTCGCACACCCGCGCCTTGTCATTGCGGTCGACGTCGGTACACATGGTCAGCTCCGCCGCATCCTTCGCCGAGTTCAGCAGCGTCAGGATCTGCGAGGCGTCGGCCAACGCATTGCTCCCGCGCGCCACGGTGCCGGAGATCGGGCAGGTCTCCACCCGTCCACCGCCGACACGCACATACATTTCCGGGCTGGCGGCGACCAGGAACTCGCCGTCGCCCAGGTTGATCAGCGCTTCATAGGGGGCCGGATTGGCGGCGCGCAGACGCCGGTAGATGGTGGCCGGGCTGTCGGCACAGGGCTCGGCAAAGGTCTGGCCGGGGACCACCTCGAAAAGGTCACCGCGATTGAAGGCCTCCTTTGCCGCCCGCACCACTCGTTGATATTCACCGGGGGCGTGGTCGCACTCCGCGGCGGCGTTGGTGTCGGGGCGATAGCCATGGACCCGGCCGCCCCCCGCGATCCCCGCAGTCGAGACGCCATCCACCACGAACTCATATGCGAAGTGGCACGCCACCCCGGCGGCATGGTCGACCACCAGCAGCCGGTCCGGCAGATACAACACAAGATCGCGCTGGTCGTCCGGCCGTTCGAGCCGACGCCGGATCGGCTCGAACTGGAAGGCGAGGTCGTAGCCGAAGGCGCCATAAAGCCCCAGGAAGGGCTCGTCCGGGCAGGCGAACAGCCTCATCAGCGCCCGCAGCACGCTGAAGACGGAGGGCTGGCGGCTGCGCTCCTCCTCGGCGAAGGAGCCTGCCGGACGGCGCACCAGGGCCGTGACCCGGCCGGCGGTGACCTCCAGCCCGACGATCGCCTCATGCCCATCCAACGCGCCGGCCACGGCGGGCAGCAACAACCGGCCGCGCGGGTTGAGCGCATCGATGCGCACGCTGCGGCCACGGGCGGTCACCGACAGCGGCGGATCGACGAATCCCAGCGCCTGTCGCCGGTAGCGGCCCGGCGCCTCCACCCCGCCGGACAGCAACAGGCCACGCCGCTCGTCGAGCGCAGTGACCAGCGCATCGATCGCCTCGGCCAGCCCCACCGGTTCGGCAGTGCGGTGTAGGCCAAGGCCGCCGCCGGTGGTTGCGGTGAACGGGCCAAGAAAAGCTTGGTCGGCGAGGAACAGGTGGGACGGGATCATGGCGGAGTTGCTCCGGTTCGTGCGTCTTGTCGATGACGACGCCCGGTGCTTCCGCCTGCCTGTCCGTTCTTCCGCTGGGTGACCCGTTGTGCCGGGTCAGGAAAAAGGCCGCTCCGGATGCACCGGGCGGCCCTTTGTTTTTCAATCCACGCTCACGCGCGTCGCCGGGCCGGCCCGTTGGAGACGGGCCACCACCAATGCTGCGACAGGAGGGGCGAGGACTTGTTCATGGCTGCAACCGCAACACAGGGCGGGGCAGCCTGTCAAGTGTTCCCTGTTACGCGTCGTCCCGCGGCGGGGCGACGGCGTAGCTGCTGAGATCCTCCTTGCGGCGTTCATCCGACGGCAGGCGGCCCTTGACCAGGAAGCTGATGTTCTCCGCCACGTTGGTGGCGTGGTCGCCGATGCGCTCGATCGACTTGGCGGCGAACAGCAGATGGGTGCAACCGGTGATCTGCGCCGGCGTCTCCATCATGTAGGTCAGAAATTCGCGGAACAGCGCGGTATAGGCGGCGTCGACCTCACCGTCGCGGTCACGGACGGAGATGGCAAGCTCGACATCCTGTTCGGTGAAGGCGCGCCGCATGTCGCCGATCATCGCCTGCACCATCCGCCCCATGCGGACCAGCGAGGCGACCGGCGGCGCCACCGGCAGGGTGGCCAGCGTGACCGCCCGCTTGGCGACCGATCCGGCGAAATCGCCCATCCGTTCCAGGTTGGAGGCGATCTTCAACGCCGCGACGATCTCGCGCAGATCCTTTGCCATCGGCTGGCGCAGGGCCAGCAGGCGGACGGTCATCGCCTCCACCTCCGACTCCAGGCGGTCGATCTCGGCGTCGCCTTTCAGCACTTCGCCGGCGATGTCGGCATCGGGACCGGCCAGCGAATCGAGCGCGAGCCCGACCTGACGCTCCACCAGTTCACCCATCCGGTCGATGGCGCCGCGCAGGGCCGCCAGTTCGGCGTCGAAAGCTGCAAGCGTGTGTCCACCCGACATGATACCCAACTCCTTGTTCCGACTGGACTGTTACAGGCGGATCGACGCCCGGCGTCCCGCAAATGGTACCTGGGGCCGCCCGCGCCAACCCGCCCCGGCATTGGACGCGGCCTTAACCTTTGGCATAGATTATTTCGGGACACTGGTCTATCGATGGACCACGCAACCATGCAGACCGGACAGGATCGATGACACCGCACGAGTTGGTTGCCGTGCTGGAAAAGCACGAGCGCTGGCTGAAGAACAAGTCAGGCGGTTCGCGCGCCAACCTGACCATGGCGAACATGGAAGGGTCCAACCTGTCCGGGGTCAATCTGGCCCAAGGCAAGCTGTCAGGCGCCAACCTGTCCCACTGCGACCTGTCCAACGCCAATCTCAGCACCGCCGACCTGTTCGCCGCGCACCTGACGAAGGCGGACATGTCCGGATGCAACCTTTACCGCGCCGACCTACGCGGCGCCCACATGCGCGGCGCCAAGTTGAAGCGTGCCATCCTGAAGGAGGCCGACCTGCGCGGTGGCGCCCTGCTCTATGGCGGGCCCGGCGGCAGTAAGGGCGGCAAGGGACTGGACTTCGTCCGTTCCGACCTGTCGGGCACGGATTTCGACGATGCGTCGCTGAACAACGCCAACCTGTCGGGCGCCGACCTGACGGATGTGTCGATGAATGGCGCCGATTGCGAAGGCGCGCTGTTGACAGGCGCCACGCTGATGCGGGCCAGCATGAAAAGCTGCAACCTCGCCCGCGCCGATCTGCGCGGCAGCAACCTGTCCGGCGTGAACCTGCAAGGTGCAGTGCTGCGCGACGCCAACCTGACCGGTGCGATGCTGGCCGGCGCCAACCTGCGCAACGCCGACCTCCAGGGAGCGAAGCTGGAGGGCGCCGATCTGGCCGGCGCCGACACCACCGGCGCCAATCTGGCGCGATCCGCCGACAATTTCTCCGTCCAGATCCAGCAGGCGCTGCACAGCCACTACACCTGGATCAACACCAACGGGACGATGGGTGCCAGGGCCGATCTGACCGGCGCCGACCTCAGCCACATCGACCTGACGGGGGTGAACCTGTCGGGCGCCAACCTGAAGCGGGCCAATCTCAGCGGCGCCAAAATGCGCGAGGCGCTGCTGATCATGTGCGACATCTCCGAAGCGGTGCTCGCCGATGCGGATTTCAGCGGAGCGATCCTGGACGGCGCCAACCTGCGCGGCGCCAACATGGACGGGGTACGCCTGGACGGGGCCGGCGTCGGCTGGGTCGATATAAAGGGACCGGATGGACAGCCGACCGGCCGTCTGTGGGCGGCGAACCTGACCGGTGCCCGGCTGACCGGCAGTTCCTGCGTGCGCACCAACATGCGGGGCGCCAACCTGTCCGACTGCGATTTCAGCAATGCCAACCTGACCGGCGCGATCCTGAGCGATGCCAACATCCGTGACGCCAAGTTCACCGGCGCCAACCTGACAGGTGCCAGCCTGCCCCCGCCACCGGAGCCGGATGACGACTGATCGAGACGGCGGCTAATCAGGGCGACTGGACTGCCATAGACGCGTTAGGGCTGGACGGGCATAGCGCCCGCCGCCCACCGCGACTTATCTTCCTACTGCATTACCCTTCTTCGCCGTCGCGGGCGGCCGCGCAGGCAGCGTTGAGGTTGGCGCCGACACGACGCAGCACGTCCAGCGCCAGATCCAGATCCTCCGGCGCGATGCCTTCGATGGCGATTTGGGAGATTTCCGAAGCGCTGGGCATCATCGTCTCACGCAACGCACGCCCCTTGTCGGTCAGGAAGACGTTCATCTTGCGGCGGTCATGGCTGTTGCGCACGCGCTGCACCAGCCCCTGGCTTTCCATCACATTGACGGCAGTGACGGTGGTCGGCTCCATCATGCCCACCCGGTGACTCAACTCCCGCTGGGTCAGGCCGTCCTCCTCCCACAGGGCGCGCAGGAAGAACCATTGGCCCATATTGACTCCGGACCGCGCGATGCGCGTCTGAAGAGCACGGGCGAAAGCACGATTCACCTCCCGGACGACGAACGATAAAGCACCATCGGCCGAACCGGCCGCGTCCTCCGACTCGCCGGGGCGTTCCGGCTCCCACCCCTTGACAGACGCCTCCATACCGACAATCTCTCTGCCGTCGTTCCCGTGCCCCCAACCACCCCCGGCCCACCGGCTGCAAGCATCGGACGACCGCCTGTCGAGGCGACGACGCCGCTTTTGCATCCGCCGGGTCCATGCCTGTCTCGTAACACCACCTTGGCACGAAGGGGCGTGGCTGCGTCATCCAATCATAACGTGTTGTGTGCAAAGCGCAAATCAATTGCGCAGCCATCGATCGCCGACATGCAATGATATGTCACCCCAAAGCTGCCGATTCGGCTCCAGAACAAACAGAACGCCCCTCTCCACTCGTTGCATGGCCGCCTTGTGTCACGCCCATCTTCCGGACGCCGATTGTGGACACCATATCCGCATATGATGAACGGTATGATGATTGCTGCTTTGGTAGGTTTTATTTGGCAATTCGTACATCAGCGAGCTGGGAAAGTGATTATTTCGTTAAATTGTTGATAATTTCCTTTTGGTCCCTTGTAACCGCCGCGACCTTTGGTCACACAAACAGCAACCTGACCGTCATAGGAGCCGTGTGCCCGCGATGACCGCTTCGCCGACCGTTCCTTCGTCCCGTACCGTCACCGTCGCCGCCACCCAGATGGTCTGCAGTTGGGACCGTGCCGCCAACGTCGACGGCGTCGAATCGCTGATCCGCGAGGCTGCGGCCAAGGGCGCGCAGATCATCCTGCCGCAGGAGCTGTTCGAGACCCCCTATTTCTGCAAGGACCAAAAGCAGTCGCTGTTCGAGCTGGCCGCCCCCGCCGAGGGGCATCCGGTGATCGAACGGATGCAGGCTCTGGCGCGCGAGCTGTCGGTGGTCATTCCCGTCAGCTTCTTCGAGAAGGCGCGCAACGCCTATTACAACTCGATGGCCATGGTCGATGCGGACGGCAGCTTGCTTGGCATCTACCGCAAGTCCCACATTCCCGACGGCCCCGGCTATCAGGAAAAGTTTTATTTCAGCCCTGGCGACACCGGCATACGGGTGTTCAAGACCCGCTACGCCACTGTCGGCTGCGCCATCTGCTGGGACCAGTGGTTCCCGGAAACCGCCCGCGTTATGGCACTCAAGGGGGCGGAGATTCTGCTCTATCCCACTGCCATAGGGTCGGAACCGCAGGACTCCTCCATCGACAGCCAGGGCCACTGGACGCGGGTTATGCAGGGTCATGCCGGCGCCAACCTGATGCCGCTGGTCGCCTCCAACCGTGTCGGGGTGGAACAGGGGGAAAGCTGCGCGCTGACCTTCTACGGTTCCTCCTTCATCGCCGGGCCACAGGGGGAAATCGTGGCGCAGGCCGACCGCGAAAGCCGTGCGGTCCTGACCGCCAGCTTCGACCTCGATCGCATCGCGGCCCAGCGCGCCTCCTGGGGCGTCTTCCGCGACCGCCGGCCGGAACTTTACGGCGCGCTGCTGACGCTTGACGGCGAAACGACTCCGCGTCGTTGATCCGAGCAGAAGGGGACTGACGGTCGGAGCCGCTGCCGCGGCATCAGACCGTCAGTCCCCTCCCCGTTCCGAAATCGCTCCGACCATTGCCAAGAGACTGTGCCGCTCCATAGGCGGCCGCCGCACGTCCGGATGCGGTATCACCACCTTGTCGGCGCTGTTCGGACTGGGCTTGCAGCTTCGCCGCGTCGGCCTGCGCGGCAACCCGCAAATCCTGCGGTGACGGGTCGGCCGGAGCGAGTGCCGCAGCCTTCACCTGTTCCATCTTGGCGACTGTGGCCGCCGGCTCCGATTCCGGGCTGACGTCGATCGGCACCTCGCCGGCGGTGGCGTAGTTCTTGCCGTCCGGCCCGCGCGTGAAGGTGAAGGAGGCACCGCCGGCATGGGCGCCGCCCGCCGCCTGATGCGCCGCTTCGTGCTGGCGGACGCTTGTGTCGGCCTGCTTGAGCTTCTGAACCTGCTGCTGGGCCGCATCGGACAGCGTCACGCTGTCGGTGGAGCCGCTCTTCCGATCCTGCGCGCCGGCAGAATCCTTCCCGTCCCGACGCAACGGCAGGCTGCGCGGGGTAGAATAGGACCCGATCGACAGACCGGAAATGGTAAGGTCGGCAGCCACCGCCTGCATCCTCAATCAGATGCCGAACTTCCCATCAATTTAGGACGATTCGGCCGCACCGGCAACGATGCGGCCATGCTCATGCCCAACTCTTCGCCTCACCCCTGCTCGAAGCCTGTCAGCACATTTGCGACATTCACGCCAAGATCGTCGACGGCATAGCCGCCTTCCATTACGAACAGTGTGGGCAGGCCGATGCCGGCAATGGCGGCACCCATGCGCAGGAAATCCTCCGACAACAGGCGGAAGCGGGAAATCGGGTCGCCGCCATAGGTGTCCGCCCCGAGCGAGAGCACCTGCGCGTCGGCGCCGAAATCGCGGATGCGCGCCACCGCGGCCGCCAGCGCCTGTGCATAACCGCTCCAGTCGGTTCCCCAGGGCAGCGTCAGGTTCAGGTTCGCCCCCTCCCCCGCACCACCCCCGGTCTCGTCGGCATGGCCGCAGAAATACGGGAACTCATCGGCCGGGTCGGCGTGGATCGACACGAACAGCACGTCGCCGCGCTCCCAGAAAATCTCCTGGGTGCCGTTGCCGTGGTGATAGTCGACGTCGAGCACGGCAACCCGCGCCGCCCCGCCGTCGCGCAGGGACTGTGCGGCGATCGCGGCGTTGTTCAGGAAGCAATAGCCACCATAGAAGGCATGGCCGGCATGGTGGCCCGGGGGACGGCACAGGGCGAAGGCGCTGCGGTCGCCGGCCCGCAGGCGGTCGGCGCCGGTCAGCGCACTGTCAGCGGCGGCGGTGGCGGCCCGCCAGGTCCCGGCGGTGATCGGCGTCCCCGCATCAAAAGAGTAGAAGCCGAGCCGCCCATCGATGCTGCGCGGCACCCGCCGCCGCGACATGCCTGGCGCAACCCAGTTCAGCGGCAGCGCATCGATGTCGGAGCCATGCTCCGCCACCCACTCGTCCCAGGCGGTCTGAAGAAAGCCGATATATCCCGCGTCATGCACCCGCTCCAAGGGGGCGGTGCCATGACGCGTGGGCTCCACGATCGATCCCAGCCCGACCGCCTCGATCCGCGCCCGGACGATGTCGGCACGAGCCGGCTTTTCGTAGCAGGGGACGAGTTGGCCATCATTGAGTTCGGACCGGCCGGCCTGCAGCCGGTGTTCTTCGCTGTGGATGACGATCACGCCGTTGGCTTCCTTGATTGTTCCGCCGCGACTGTTTCGCTGCCGAGCTTCTCGGTCCTGCGGAAAGAGACCGCATCATAGTCCCTCCATTCCATCCGTGGATGCCGTGCTTTTGCATGGCGCCCCGGACGCCGGGCATTGCCTTTCGGCTTAATGCACGCGATAGTGTTCACTAAAAATCACTCGCGCTGTGCGGGTGATTGATGGGGTAAACAGACATCGATGCTGGCTGCTGCGTGCAGGATATTCGCCCTTTTTGCGCCGGGAGCGGCGCTGATTCTGTGGGCTTGCACCGTGTCGGCCGCGGGACCGATGCGGAGCGATGGTCCATTGCCGCAGCTATTGTCGCCCCCCTCCGATTCTCCATTGGAAGCGGCCTTCTCCGCCCGTGCCGGCGAGCCGTTGCGTCAGTTCGGCTATGACCTGTTCGCCGCGAATGCGGATGCTGGCGGAGTGCAGGGCGCCGCCCCCGGCGCCATCCAGGGCGACTATGTGCTGAACACCGGCGATGCGGTGCTGGTGACCTTGCGCGGCCAGAAATCCTTCAGCAAGCGCTTCACCATCGACCGCAACGGTCAGCTTGTGGTGGACGACCTGCGCCCGCTGACTGCCGCCGGCCTGACACTGGATGCCCTGCGACGGGACCTCTCCGCCACGGCCGCCGCCACATGGCCCAGCACCGAAGCCTTCGCTTCGCTGGCTGACGTGCGGCAGATCGGGGTGCTGGTGACCGGCGCCGTCCGCCGTCCCGGCCGGCAGGAGATCAGCGCCTTCGCCACCGTGCTCGACGCGCTGTCCGCGGCCGGTGGCGTGGATCGCGGCGGCAGCCTGCGCGCCGTCATGCTGATGCGGACCGGCAGCACGATCGCTGTCGACCTCTATGCCCTTCAGATCGCCGGGACCGCCGGTAATGCGGATGTCCCGCTGCGCGACGGTGATCGCCTGTTCGTGCCGCCGCTGGGCGCCACCGTCGCGGTTGCCGGACCGGTGAAGCGGCCGGGTATCTACGAGTTGCCGCCGGGTGGCGGACCGCTCTCCGCAGCGGAATTGCGTGACCTCGCCGGCGGCGCACTGCGCCCCGGCCGTGACCGGCTTCTGCGATTCGGCATCGGCGCGGCAGGCGAGGAAACGACGGAGGAGATCGCAGAGGCCGGAGCCAAACGGTTCGGCGACGGCGACCTCCTGCTGATTGCCCCGGAGCGGGAGGACCGCCGCGGCGAGGTTCGGCTGGAGGGGCATGTCCTGCGTCCCGGCCCTCGCGCGCTGGCGCAGGTCAAAACCCTGTCTGGACTGCTGTCCCGCGCCGATCTGCGCCCGGCGGCTTATCTGGCATTCGCAGCCCTGGAGAGCCCCTCCGGCACCATGGTGGCGCACAGCCTGCGGCCGGTCGATCTCTCGGCCCTCCTGAATGGGCGCGACCGCCGCCAAGTGGCGGAGGGCGACACCCTGTACGTCCTAGGTGCCGCCGACGTCGATTTTCTCACCTCTGAACCGGTGCTGACCCTGTTGCGCGGCGACCGCCAGCCACCGCAGGAGGCCTGCCCCGGTCTGGTCGCGCTGGCCCGCATCCTGGCGGCGGAACCGGACGGCCAGCTCGCCACCGGTCCGCAGGCGCATGCCGCCGCCACGCTGACCGGGTCCCGCATGCCCTGCACGCCCTTGTTCACCAAGGTCCCGGATCTGCTGCCGCTCGCGCTGCGCCATTCGGTCCTGCGCCTGAGCGGTGTGCCGCGTCCTGGCTTCTATCCGGTTGCCGGTGGAACGGAAAGCGTCGGCGCCGCCACCGGCGCCCGCGAGACTATCGTCGAATCGGAAGCGCCCCGATACGAGCTGATCGGTCATGTTCGCCGCCCAGGCACCCGCCGGCTGACGGCCGGAGCCACGCTGCGCCAAGCCCTGGCGGAGGGGAAGGCCTTGAAGCGCGACGTCTATCCGCTGCTGGGCATCGTCGAACGCTATGATGGCCGAAGCCTGACGCGTGTCCATCTGCCCTTTTCTCCCCAGGAGGTCGCCAGCGGGCGTGCGGACCGCACCCTCAAGGATGGCGACCGCATCCACCTGTTCGCCACCGAGGACCTACGCAGTCTGGTTAAACCGGCCGAGCCCGGCACTCTGACCAAGGAGGAGAGCGAGAGCGACTCTCCGATATCCGAAGCGCCAATGCTGGCGGCCGTGCTTGATCCCGCCATCCTGGCCGTCATTGGTGAACGGATTGTTCAGGTTCGCGGCGCAGTGCGCGATCCCGGCGGCTATCCGGTCGCGGACCGTACGCCGCTGTCGGCCTTGGTCGCCGCGGCGGGTGGATTGTCAGCCGATGCCGATCCGACGGTGGCGGAACTGACGGCGGCGAACGGCACGCGCAGCAGCGTCGACCTGAACCGTGACGGCACCCGCGCGGTCGGGCCGGGTGACGCGCTGCGGATCAACCCCCGCCCACAGGCACTGGAGGCGCGCGCCGTTGCCATCGAGGGGGCGGTACGCCGCCCCGGCCGCTACGACATCGGCCGCGGCGAGACGCTGTCCTCGCTGATCGCACGGGCCGGCGGCCTGATCGACGATGCCTATCCCGCCGGAGCCGTGCTGACACGCGAAAGCGAACGCCGGCGGGAGAAGGAGCAGTTCCAGCGTCAGGCCCGTGAACTGGAACGCACGCTGGCGCTGGAGGTGGAAAAGGGTGAACCGGTCAAGGCGGAGAATGTCGCGCTGGCCCGCCAGCTTGCCTCACAGCTGCGCGGTGCCGAGCCCCTCGGCCGCGTGGTGGTGGAGGCGGACCCGGCGATCCTGCGCAGCCGGCCCGATCTCGACCCGCTGCTGGAGCCCGATGACCGCATCGTCATACCGAAACGCCCTTTGACCGTGGCGGTGTCGGGCGAGGTCCTGCATCCGACCGCCGCGCAATTCGTCAGCGGCAAGACCGCGGAGGATTACCTGAGCGAGGCAGGTGGCGCGACCCGCGACGCCGATACCGGCCGCAGCTTCCTGGTTCTTCCCGACGGACGGGCCCGACCGCTGGCGCTGTCCTCCTGGAACCACCGGGTCGAGACGATCCCGCCAGGGTCAATCCTCGTGGTGCCGCGCGATCCCCGCCCGTTCGATGGGCTCGACGCCACCAAGGCGATCGGCAACATTCTGAGCCAGCTGGCGATCACTGCGGCGTCGATCTCCGTGATCACGCGATGAAGGGTCCGATACCGCTCCGCCTCGCCATCCTGACCGTCGTCCGCGACGACTGCGCCGGGCTGGCCGACACCCACGACAGCCTGCGCGGGCAGCTTGGCCCCGACATCGTCTGGCTGGTCGCCGACGGCGCCTCGACCGACGGCACGGCGGCTTGGCTTGCGCACCATGCCGCTGTCCCGGCTTGGTGGCGCTCGGCCCGCGACTCGGGGCTCTACCATGCCATGAACGATGCGCTCGACGCCGCGTGCAGGCTCGGCTGCAGCCATGTGCTGTTTCTGAACGCCGGCGACCGGCTGGCGGCGGACAGCAGCAAGCGGCTGCTGAACGCCATCGCCCGGCATCCCGATTGCGCACTTCTCTATGGCGATGCGCTGGAGCGGCAGGATGACGGACGTATTCTTCTGAAGCGCGCCCGCTCCCACCGCTGGGCATCGCTTGGCATGTTTACGCACCATCAGGCGATGATCTACAGCGTTTCCGCTCTGGCAGGACTTCGTTTCGACACCGGCTACCGGATCGCCGCGGACTATGCCTTCACATTGGCCGTGCTGGAGCGCGGACAGGCGGTGCGGCTGCACTGGCCGGTGTGCCTGTTTGCACCCGGTGGACTGTCCCAACGCGACACAACCACGGGCCGGCGGGAACAGGCAGCGATTCGGCGGCTGCATCTCCGCCATGGAGCGGCGCAGGAGGCAGCGATCACCATGGCTCAACGAGTCGCGCTGGCAGTGCGCCGGTTTCTGCCCGCTGCGTACGCGAAATTACGTTTCCGATGCCCGGAAACTTAATGTCTTTCGCACTTTCCTTCCTGCTTCCACCCAAACGGACCGTTGATACGCACAAATGGTTGCATAGAATTTACTTTCTGAACTAAGCATTCTCGCGGCGCCTTCCCTCCGGCTTTCCCTTCGAGGTACGACTTATGAGCGCGACCAAAACCAAACTCGCCCCCGCCCACACCCTGTCGCGCCGCGGCGAAGGTCCCAACCCCATCGACATCCATGTCGGAGCCCGCCTGCGGCTTCGCCGCACCCTGCTTGGCCTGAGCCAGGAGAAGCTGGGCGAAGCGGTCGGAATCACCTTCCAGCAGCTTCAGAAGTACGAGCGTGGGTCGAACCGCATCAGCGCCAGCCGCCTCTACAATCTCTCGCAGGTTCTCGGCGTGCCGGTCAGCTATTTCTTCGACGACATGCCATCGCCCGACCAGATCACCGCCGAGGCCCCGGCCGAGACGATGAGCGAGACGGACGAGTTCGAATCCATGGCCCGTCGCGAAACGCTGGAACTCGTTCGCGCCTATTACCGGATCGAGGATCCGGGCGTGCGCAAGCGCACCTTCGACCTGCTGAAGGCGCTGGGCGGCGACCGCATCGCGCTGCTCGAAGAATAGGGATCGCCTGCGGGACGGGCAGTCCGGACAGGGTCGGCACCGGTGCAGACTGACGGAGCGCTGGCAACCGCCGCCGCTTGTCCTACGGATGACCGCATCTTGAACCCGACCTGCCAGTAATAGAACGCGCGTGACAGCGCGTGATCCAGCCCTGCCGAGCCGTCGAGGATGCCAAGGCGCAGCACATAGGCATGGAGGAATGCCCAGAGCGGCCGGCCCGGCAGGCGCTGGAAAAGCCGTTTCTGCGCCCGCCGGCCGATGATGGCACGGGTCCAGGGAATGGCACCGGAACCGCAATCAGGTTCGGCGCAGATCAGCCGCTCCATCCGGCCGTCGGCACGCAGGGCCGCCTCCCAGTCCGAATAGCGGTTGTGACGGTCGAACCAGGCCGACAGCGGTTTCGCATCCTGATGATCCATCGGATGGCGAAGCCGGCCAGTGGTACCGGTGACCTGCGGCTGGTAATGCCCTTCAACCTCCCACATCATGGCGATGTCCAGGTCGGGCAGATCGGGAAAACGAACGCATCGGCGATCGAGCAGGGCCAGCTTGCGGTTCCAGCAGCCGAAACGAAGTGGCTGGTCGCGCAGGATCGGCCGGCCGTTAATCCAGTATGCAGCATGGCCCGGTCCATCGCCCGCGCCGCCTGCCATCAGCCGGGCGATTTCCTCGACCAATTCCGGCGTCGGCCGCTCGTCCGCGTCGACGAAAAGAACCCAGTCATGGGCGAAAGGCAGAGTGTCCAGGCACCATTGCTTCTTCTTCGGGTAACGGCCGTTCCAGCAGAAAGGCACCAATCGGGCGCCATGGGACCGCGCGATGTCCGGTGTCCCGTCGTCACTGCCGCTGTCGACTACGAAGCACTCGGCAAATCTGGCGAGAGCCGGCAAGCAATGCGGAAGATTGGCCACCTCATTGCGCGTCATCACCACAACGGAAACCGGAATGGCGCTCAGAGGATTGGCGGCCGTGGGGCGACTGGTAATAGGGCGATTTGTCATGACGCAGCCCCGGCACCCGTCGTCCGCTCCCTCACGGCGTGGAAGACGGACAGGCCGAATCCGGCGCCGACCAGCCCGACAAATCCTGCCAGAGGAACGACAATGGCGGGATTGGGCCAGTCCGGCAGGGTGCCGGCACCGGGCGGCTGGATCAAATCGGCAGCGAAGGGCAAATCGACGCCGATCATCATCGCCACCCGCTCCTGGTCCAGCAGCAGGTCGCTCAACGCCTGCCGGTGTTCCGCCACCGTGACGGCCCCGAGGCGCAGCTTGATATGGGCGATCTGCGCGGCGCTGCGCCGGGCCGCCTCCGACCGCAGATGGGTGTCGGTGGCGGCAGCAATCCGGCCGAGCAGGTCGATCGCGGTCGCCCGATCGGCATGGCGGATGGTGATGCGCCGCATCGGCCCCGACCGCAGCATGTCGATCACCAGCCGGTCGCGCAGGGCGCGTGCCACACGGTCGCCGTCCGGTTCGATCCAGTCCTGGCGCCCGACCAATGCCAGCAAACCCCGCTTCACGGCCGGCAACAGTCCCGTCGCTGGACGCCAATGTCCGGCCTCCGCATCCCAGCGCTCGGGAAACAGGGCATGCAGGATGGCTGGATCGGAGGCCAGACGGTCCGCCACCGGTCCCGAGCCGAACAGTTCCAGATAGCGGGCGAAGTCGGACAGCGATTCATCGCCCGCTCCCGGTTCTGCGACACCGGCGGAGTCACGGCCGTTCAGCGTCGGTACGCGGGCGCCCATCGCGGCGGACCCGACCCGTGCCGTCGGCCCGATGACCATCGCCGCGGTATAGGCCGGCGTCACCAGCCAAAAGGCCGCCACCGCCAGAACCAACCCGCCCAACCACCCGCCGAGCAGCCAGCGCCACCCCGTCCGCAGGGTGCGAACGAGGGGCCGCAGATCCCCCTCTCCTGCCGCCGCGGGCAGGACCAGGGTCATGGCTTGCGGCTGGGAAATGGCGCCGTCAGGCATGGGGCAGCGGCCTCCCCCACAGCGGCCGGGCAGCCCGGCGAGTCTCGACCAGACGTTCGGCCAGCCCGACGAAGGCCGTGGCGGCACGGTCGGCGGTCCAGGCCTGAGCCAATCGCGCCGCGCGCTCCCCCTCCGCAGCACAGCGTCCGGGATTGACGGCATAGGCACGCACCGCGTCGGCGATGGCCATGCCGTCGAATGGGTCGATCACCAGACCGCAGCCTTCCACCCGGGTCGCCGCCTCGCTTCCCGCTGGTCCCAGGAACAGGCAGGGTCGGCCGGCCGCCTGCACACCGGCGAGTTTGCTCGGCACCAGCATTCCCACCGCTGCTGGGTCCATCACCACCAGATGCAGGTCGGCGGCAGACAGGCATTCCGCCAGGCGGTCAGCCGGCTGCCAGGGAAGCCGGCGAATGTTGCGCAAGCCCCGGCGACGCGCGCCCTCCTCCACAGCGGCGAACCCCCTGCCTTCGCCGACCAGAAGGAACAGCACGTCAGGATTGCTGACCTGCAGGCTGGCGGCGGCCTCCAGCACGCCATCCATCGGATGGGCCAGTCCCAGCGTTCCGGAGTAGGCCACCAGGAAACGTCCGTCGCCTTTCTGAAGTCCGAGCGAATGGCGCAATCCGTTTTCGGCCTTGCCTGCCGGGCGGATCGCCGGATCGGGCCAGTTCGGCAACAGGTTGACCCGGTCCGCCTTCACACCGGCCGCGATGATTCGGTTGTGCATGCAGCGCCCGATGGCGGCCACCGCATCATGCCGCCGCAATGCCCACGCCATGCCATGTTGGGCGCTCCGGCGGAGCGGGGCCGGCATCCGCACGCCAAGAACCGGAAGCAGATCCGGGTAGAGATCCTGGCACCAGTGCAGCGATGCCGCGCCATGCCACGCAGCCAGGCCCGGACCTGCCAGCGCCAGCATCGGCGGATCGGTCATCGTCACGACAAGGTCATGGCGTGAAAGGCGCAGGGCCTGGGCGGTGAGCCGCCGCAGCGAATCGAGATAGGCGCGGGCATCGGGACGGTCTCCCCCGGCCACAGCGGCACCGGTGCGGATGACGGTAATTCCGGCTGAGGTAGCGTGCTCCGGGGGCTCGCCACCGGACCGCTCCCCATCCGCCACCACCGTCACCCTCCAGCCGGCGGCCGCGATTCGCACGGCCAGATCCGACAGGCAACGACCGGTGGCCCCGCGGTCCGGCGGGAACACCCGATTGATGAACAGGATGGATGGTGGGTCGAGCAGCACGGCGCACCACAGCGTGAATTGCACGCGAAAGTATGATGAACCTTTAGGAGACCGACAACCCTTTCCTGCATTCCGCTGCCAAAAGCATCAGCGACAGGATGACGCCAGTATCGAGATACTTGAAACTCGTGTGGAGGCAGAGCGCCATCAGCAATGGCGGCACCACCGCCAGTGCCAGCGGCGGATCGGCCTCCAGCAGCCGGCACCAGGGCCTGACCAGCGCGCCCAGATAAGCCGCCAGCGCAATCATGCCGAATAGCCCTGTCTTCAACAGGCTGTAGCTCGCCAGCATGTGGGTGTAGGTGACCCGCCAGCCGCCAACCGCCGGATTGGCGATCCGCGCGCCCCAGCCGTCGCCGAACAGCAGCGTCCAAGGCGTGGCGTTGGCATGATCGATCACCGCCATTGCCTCCTCCCAGCGGGCGTTGACTCCGGTCAGCCGCGTCTTCTCCGCCGCCTGTTGCCACGCACCGACCAGCGCATCCCCACCGACGGAAACCGACAGCCCGAGCCCCAACAGCAACGGCAAGACAAGCCATGGACGGCGGCGGGCCCACCAAATCGCCGTCAGCAACAGCGACAGCAGGGCCAGTCCCAGTGCCGTGCGGTGCACCGCTCCGGCCAATGCGGCAAGGCACAGCGCTCCGCCGGCGACACAAGGCACTGACGCGAACCAATGGCGGAACCGCCCGCCGGCCCCGATCAGCGACAAAGCCACCGCCGGCAGAACCGCAGCGGCGAACAGCACCGATGGCGCGTTGAGCAGATAGACGCCACCATCCGCCATCGCCCGCTGTCCGATGGCGCCGAACCCCCAATCGGCTTGCCGCCACCAGCGCAAAGCGAACAGCAGGCCAGCCATGGCCAACCCACCTGCCAGCGCGCGGACGGCGGTCTGCCCGGTACCCCGCAGCACCGGCACCACAAGCACGGGAAGGAACAGGAACAGCAGGGGCACGACATCACGCAGAATGTCGGCAGCCTCCCAGCCCAGCGCAGCCCCGCGCAGCAGCGGCACCCACAAAAGCCAGGCGAACGCCACGACCGCAACCGGCATCCACTCCATGCCGGACCGCGTCCGCAGCGCATGGCCGCTCACCACTGCCAACGGCCATTTCCAGCCGATCGACAGGAGGATCAGCAAGGCGATGGACAGTTCGCTTCCGCGCAGGACCGCAGGCGCCGGCACGCTCAAGCCGCCATACAGAAGCAACGCCGCCGCCATCGGCAGCGCGCCGATCCTGCGGGCCGCCACCATCACGGCCGCACCTTGTGGAAACCCGACCTGCCGCTCAGGCCCAGCGCTGTTCGGCGCTGTCCAGACGGTAGAACAGCCCTTCCTGCGGACGCAGCCGCAGGGTGCCGGTGAGGGTCAGCGGTTCCCGCGTGCCCGGCAAGGCGATGGCGGTGTGGACATGCATCATGGTCGCAGGTCCGGGGCTCTGGCAGGCGGGACAGCCCAACGGATTGGCAGAAAGGATGAATCGATCGTGTGTGGTGCCGTCTGTCAACGGTACCATGAAGCCACGAACGGTGATTTGCCGGCCATCCAAAGCCGAGACCTTCACCGGGAATTGCGGATCGCCGGCAAGACCGCCCATCCGCACAGCCCCCAGGTCGCGCCAGATCGCCGTCGTTTCGTCCAGCGGCAAATGGAAGGGGCCGGTGGGATGGCTGGGCGCCTCCGGCGTTCCGGCGGCCCAAACGGCCCAGCCGGCGACGGGAGCGAGCGCAAGAGGCAAAAGAAACTGGCGCCTGCCGGGCATGGTCGTGCCAAGGGCCGCGCCAAAACGGGTGGCGGTGTTCATGGTCGCTTCTCCCCTGCTGCGTTGCTTCGTCACCGGGGCTGCGAAATCGGGGCGCCGTGTATTGTGTAAGTCTTTTGTCCGGTCGCCTGGGAATAATCCAAGGAACAGTCTTGTCCGGTGCGGGGCGACACCTTCTGCCGGGCGGTCGCCGATTGGGCCGAAGTCTCTGGCAAGCGCAGGTCAAGGTCAACCGGCAATTCAGCGCAGCGGGATAGGCGATTCGGCGCGGAAGGACAGGTTTCCGTCGGCGCGGCATCCCGATCCTTTCAAAAAAACGCAATCTGTTTGACGGGGTGCGGCAGCGCGCTTCATAGTCCCATCGCTGGCCCTGCCGCACTGCACACAGTCCGGCGCAAGCCGTTCCGATGACGAGACGAGCCATGGAAACCTTCCGCTTCCAGCCGGGCGAAACCCCGGTTCTGCTCAGCATTCCGCATGTCGGGACCATGATTCCGCCGGACATCGCCGCGACGATGACGCCGGCGGGACTGGCGCAGCCCGACGTCGACCGCCATCTGGATCGGTTGTACCACTTCGCACCGGCACTCGGAATCGGTTTCCTGACCGCACTCTGTTCGCGCTACGTGGTGGACCTGAATCGTGATCCCGACGGCATCGTGCCGCAACCCGGGCTGGACCCGACCGGGATCTGTCCGCTGACCACCTTCGACCGCACACCGATCTACCAGCCCGGGCAGGAGCCCGACCTTGCGGAGATCGATCGGCGGGTCGGCGCCTACTGGCGTCCCTATCATGAACAGCTTCGCAGCGAGCTGCGCGCCCTGCGCGACCGATACGGTGTCGCGATCCTGTTCGACGCCCATTCGGTGCGCAGCAGCGTTCCCCGCTTCTTCGATGGAACCCTGCCCGACTTCAACCTGGGCACCGGTGACGGCAGCAGCGCGGCCCAGCCGCTGGTGGTCCGGCTGATGAACGTCCTTTCGGCATCGGAACGCTATTCCGCCGCACTGAACGGCCGACTGCGCGGCGGCTTCATCATCCGCAGCTATGGCCAGCCGGAAGAGAACATCCACGCCATCCAGCTGGAGCTGACCCAATCCACCTATATGGACGAGGACGCCCCCTATCACTTCCGTCCCGCCCTGGCGGCAGAAGTGAAGCCGTCGCTGGAGCGGCTGCTGAGCGTCGTGGTCGAATGGTCCTGGCAGAAGGCCAGTGGCCAGCGGCGTGCAGCGTTCCTGTAACGCCCCGCGACCTTACCGGAAACCCGGTATGAAAGAGTGGCCCTTCCCCGTCGCCGGGGAAGGGCCGAAGGACGGCCTGATCGGGGATGGATCAGATCTGGCCGCGCTCGCTCGCCTGACGCATCAGGACGTATTGGCGCATCATCTGATTGCGGAAGCGGTAGCGCTCCAGTCCGGGCTCAATCACCGGGGCCAGAACGCCGCCATGATCCTCCCGCGTCAGGCGTTTCAGCAGGTCGAGCGTAGCGACGCTCGGCAGCTCGCCGCTGTCACCCGCCAGATCATTGGGATCGAACACGCCATAGGCATCGGCCGGACACAGCGCCGCCGCCAGCAGCGCATCTTCCAATTCTGCCCGGCGATCGGCGGCCAGCGCACGGGCATAGCTCTCGACGATGCCGCGCTCGGCCTCCTGAAGGCAGCGGGCGACGGCATAGGCGAGATCCGGCCGCTCCACCAGTTTGCTGCCACGGCTGACGGCGCTGCGCGCCGCATGCAGACCGAGAAGCTGAGCGTAATAAGGCAGTCCCCGCACGAATTCGGCGATCCGCCGCACAACGTCGGGGGCGAACTCGATGCCGGCATTCTGTGCACCGGCCTGGATCAGCCGGCCGATCTCCTGATCAGTCATCAGCGGCAGATGGACCGGCACCAGCGAGCGCTGGATCGACGGATGCTTGCCCAACAGCTGGTCAAGGTTCTCGGCGACGCCGACAACCAGCAGGGTGACGGGGATCGAGCTGTCCGTCAGGTTTTTGAACAGTTCCGCCAGCTTGTTGCGGAAATCCTCGTCCAGGACGCGGTCATACTCGTCCAGGATCAGCAGGACGTGGGTGGCGTGGATGCCCGCCAGCACCTCGTTCAGTTCAGTGACGCTGAAGGTGCCGTCCGGCAGCAGTTCGTTGAAGCTGGCGAAGTTGCGCCGCGCCGCGAATGGGTTGTCGAGCGCCGAGCGGTAATAGGTCGACGGTATCTTCTTCAGGAAGTGCCTGAAGATGTCCTCGAAGCTCAATTCGCCGCTGCAGGTCAGCTTCAGCGACAGATAGCCGGCCTGTCCCGCGATCTTTTCGATCGCATTGGCGACGGAGGTCTTTCCGCGGCCGCGGTCACCGTAGAGGATGACGTGCGCCCGCTCCTCTTCGATCGCCGAAATGATGCGGCGCAGCGTGTCGTTACGGCCGATGAACAGGCCGTTCAACTGCTGCTTCGGCCGAGTCGGCGTGAAGGCTTCGCGCAGGAGACCGTTCAGCTCCGGCGTCAGGCCCTTGAGCATGGCCGGCGCGTTGGCGCCGCCATTGGCCCCCATACCGCCGCGATAGCCGCCATTGACCGACATGGTGAAGCGCGGCAGGTCATGGTCGCTGTCGGTATCCTGACCGCCCGGCTGCGGGAACATATGGCCGCGCCGGTCGCCGGTGGCCTCATTGTCGATGATGTCGGGCAACCGCGGAGCAACAGGGCCGCGCATCGCCTCGAAACCGGCACGCCCGGCAGTTCCGGCACCAATGTTGCCGTCCACGGGGCGCAGAAGAACCCCGCCCTGCCGTGCGAATCCCGGTGCGTTGGAAAAGCCGCCGGCGTTGCCCATCCCCGGCGCACCGATACCGGGACCGGCCATGCCCGGTCCGCCGGTCAGAGGACCGGCCCCAGCTCCGCCTCCAGTGATGCCTGGATTGCCGAGACCACTGCCCAGGTCGGCACCGCCGGCAGCCGGCATGCGCTCGTCCGCCACCGCAGTCGAACGACGCTTTCGAAAGAAATTCCGCATCCGTCCCAATCCCCACGCGTTGTCGGCGTTCGCGGAACCGGCCCCCTTTCGGCTTCTCTGATGGGCCAGGGACGGCTCCGCGTGTTCCCGATGTAAGCGCTGCGCCGGCCGGGGTGGGCTGGGATTTCGGATATAATACCGACGCGGCATTCCCCCTTTAGAGACCTCTTTCGATGGGATGCGCCCCGAAAACCCTCCAGCGCCTCCCAACCGTCCTCAACCGATCAAAATCGGCCCGACCGTCGCCCAGCCGTAGAGCACCGCCAGGAAAAAGGCGAGGGTCATGCATTCACGCAGGAAAGCCAGAACCGACATGCCAACCTCCACTGTTCGCGTCTTGTTCCAATAGAGCTATCAGAACGGACGCAGAACAGCAACCGGTCAGTTCCTTATATGTTCCCTTTATGAGCCCAGGTGTTCCATTCAGGACACAGATCGAACGGACAGGAGGTCCGGAAGTTTCGTGTCAAAAGCGGCTGGCAGTCAGGCCGGATCGGCATCGTCATAACGGATCAGGTCGGTCCAGGCGCGCTCCAGCCGGCGCAGGGTACGGTAGGTGGTCTCGAAATCCGCACCGTCGCTGTCAGTACGCAGCAGGCTGTCGGCGCGCATCGCTTCCAGCTTCTTCAGCGCCTCGCAGGTGGCCAGCCCCCGGTCCGACAGCTTGAGCCGGGCGGCCCGACGGTCGCGCTGGGAGGGGCTGCGATCGACATAGCCCGCCTCCACCAAGTGTTTCAGATTATAGGAGGCGTTGGAGCCCAGATAATAGCCGCGCTCCAGCAGGTCGCGGACCGACAGTTCCTCGGTGCCGATGTGCAGCAGCATCAGCGCTTGTGTCGGGCTGAGGTCGGTCACGCCGATCCGGGCCAGCTCCATCCGAAGCACGTCAAGGAAGCGCCGGGTGATGCTCTCCATGACGCGGCCAAGATCGGTGTAGACCGCGGGGGCCGCCACACTCTGCTGCATGCTCATCATTCCTGTGCCAGTGGCTCGCAAAAGCCGTTGTCCGGTCGCCACGGCACTGCCGTGTTTACCGACCGGCGGACCGGGAGTCGGGTGCCCGAGCCGATGCCCGAGCCCCCTTCCCTTTGCCGTTTCTTAATGGCCTGTGACGATGGGCGGATTTTATTGCGAATTGGAGAGACAAACTTGAGACGCGGGGGCTTTCCCACCCCCGGTTCGATGGCTCACAGCGTGCCGGGGAAGGCTCCACCATCCAAAAGAATGTTCTGGCCGGTCATGAAACCGGACCGGGCGGCACAAAGAAAGGCGCAGGCGGCCCCGAATTCCTCCGGATCACCGAATCGGCCAGATGGATTCGTCTTGCGGCGCAGTTCCATCTCTTCGTCGATGCTGCGGCCGGCGGCCTTGGCCCCCCCCTCCATCGTCTTGCGCAGGCGGTCGGTTTCAAACGGGCCGGGCAGCAGGTTGTTGATGGTGACGTTGTGCTTCACCGTCTGGCGCGACAGACCAGCAACGAAACCGGTCAGTCCGGTGCGCGCACCATTCGACAGGCCGAGAATCGGGATCGGCGCCTTCACCGCCGCCGAGGTGATGTTGACAACACGCCCGAAGCCGCGAGACATCATGCCGTCGACCGTCGCCTTGATCAGGAAGATCGGCGTCAACATGTTGGCGTCCAGGGCGCGGATCCAGTCCTCGCGGTCCCAGTCGTGGAAGTCGCCCGGCGGCGGACCGCCGGCATTGTTGATCAGGATGTCCGGCTCCGGACAGGCGGCGAGAGCCGCCGCCCGCCCCTCCTCGGTCGAGATATCGCCGGGAGCGGTGGTGACGGTGACACCGGTCGCCTTGCGAATCTCTTCGGCGGTCGCCTCCAGCGCTTCGGCGCTGCGGGCGGTCAGGGTGACATGCACACCCTCGCGGGCCAGCGCGAAGGCGCAGGCACGGCCCAGCCCCTTGCTGGCGGCGCAGACGATGGCACGGCGGCCGGCGATTCCCAAATCCATGACTGTCGCTTCCCTGCTAGGTTCAGAGGGTCGTTTTGGAACCGGATCGTTGGAGATCCGATAAGACTTCGCGGGCCAGCGGAACGGTCACGCCGCGATGGGCGGCCAGGGAGGCATGATCCAGCGCCGCCACCAGACGGCGGGCAAAATCCAGCGACCGTTCCATCCGCGCCAACAGGTAGGTGATGACCTCCATCCCCGGCCGCAACTGGCGATCGGCGAACAGCTTGACCAGCACCGCAGCCAGCAGCGCATCGTCCGGCGGCCGGACCTCCACGGCAGGCGCTCCCTTGATGCGTGACCGCAGGTCGGGAAGCTTCGTCCGCCAGCGCGACGGCGCCTTGCGCGACAGCAGAAGCAGGTATCCCCGCTGTTCGCGGGCGAGGTTGTAGAGGTGGAACAGCGCTTCTTCCCGCTCGGGCTTGCCGACGACGAGGTCGGCATCCTCCACCACGACCGCGTTGGCGGGCGCCAGCAGCGACGGCACGAGACCCGACTCGAGGGCGTCGCCACGCGTCACCAGGGCATGGCTGCGGGCGCGCCAGACCTGGGACAAATGGGTCTTGCCACAGCCGGCCGGGCCGAACAGCGTCAGCGCCGGGGCAGGCCAGGACGGCCAGCGATCGAGCCACGCAACGGCGTCGGCGTTGCTGGGCGCCACGAGGAAATCCTCGCAGCCCATCGCCGTCCTGTGCCCGAGGTCGAGCGGTATTTGCGCCGGCAAGCTCATGCGGACACACCCATCAGCGTTCCGCGTCGGTGCCGCGGTAGTAGGGGCTCGAGAGATACTGTCGCAATGCGAAGCGGGTCAACACGCCGATCACCGCCGCCACCGGCACCGCCAGCAGCACGCCGACGAATCCGAAAAGGCTGCCACCGGCCAGCAGAGCGAACATCACCCAAACCGCATGCAGCCCAACCTTGTCGCCCACCAGTTTCGGCGTCAGGACATTGCCCTCGATCGCCTGACCGAACAGGAAGATGCCGACGACGATGGCGACACGCCAGAACTCGTCGAACTGCAGAAGGGCGAGGCCGGTGCTGGCAACGAAACCGAACAGAGTGCCGACATAAGGGATGAAGGACAGCAGACCGGCCATCAGACCGATCACCAGTCCGAAATCGAGTCCCGCCGCCGACAGCGCCAGCGCATAGAAGACGCCGAGCACGACGCAGACCGTCGCCTGCCCGCGCACGAAACCGGACAGGGTGACGTTGACCTCGCGGGCCTGCTCGCGCACCGTCTCGGCATGCTGGCGCGGCAGCCACGAATCGACCTTGCCCACCATCAGGTCCCAATCGCGCATCAGGTAGAAGGCGACGACAGGGGTGATGAACATCAGGGTGACGATGTCGAACAGCGCCAGCCCACCCGACAGGATGCGTGTCACGATGCGGCCGACCAGCCCCGCCAGCTCGCCGGCATAATTGCCGGCGGCGGCGCGCAGCCGCTCCACGTCGTCGTGCGGCAGGCGGTGGATGAAGCGGTTGAGCGCCGGGATCAGCCGCTCCTTCGCCAGGGTCGCATAGGTCGGCAACACCTCCAGCAGATGGGACACCTGCCCCTGCACCAGCGGCACCAGAAGCAGAGCCATCAGCACCATGACCAGGACGAAGCCCAACAACACCACCGTGGTACCGAGCCAACGTGGCAGTCCCGCAGCCTCCAGACGGTCGACCGCGGGGTCGAGCAGATAGGCGATTGCCAGCCCGACCACGAAAGGCAGCAGCATGTCCGCCAGCAGCCAAAGAGCCAGGACGAACAGCCCCAGTCCGATCAGCCAGAAGCGGAGCTGCTTGGCCGGCGTCACGGAACGCCACCGAGCCGGTTGAACAGCAGGGCGCCGCGCCGCGCGTACAGCACGCCGGACAGCACGGTCGTCACCGTACAGGCGTACACCAGCAGGTCGACCAGTTCCCAGCCATACAGGTGGACGTCCGGCAGACCGAAAGCCGGCGGCGCCAGCACCGCGGCGGCCAGCGCGATCTGCACCACCGTGTTCACCTTGCTGATGTAGAGAGGCTGCATTGCCAGCGTCTCCTTCAGCGTGAACAGCAGGATGACGCCGCCGATGATCATGATGTCACGGAAGACCACCATCATCGCCAGCCAAAGCGGGATGGTGCCGACCCAGGCGAGCGCGACGTACACCCCGACGATCAGTGCCTTGTCGGCCAGCGGATCGAGATAGCCGCCCAGCACCGTACGGGCGCGGAACATGCGGGCGATGGCACCGTCCAGCGCATCGGACAGGCCGGCCGCGACGAAGAGGGCGAAGGCCCACTCCATCCGGCCGGTCAGGATCATGTACATCGCGGCCGGGACCGCCACGATGCGCAGGAAGGTAATGATGTTGGGAACGCTCACGGCGCGCTCTTGGCCGGCAGCGTACCCAGATTGCGCGGCGGAGCCCCCATGGTGGTGGTGCCGTCAATCGGCGCCGACGGCGCCAGCGAGGTGGGAGCGGCCATCGGGGTAGCCATCGGCGTGGCGGAGCCTGGAACGGCACCAGCCGACGCTGCACCCGACCCGCGCGGCAGCAGCGTCAGCTGCCAGTCGGCGGACTGCACCGGCAGCGGTGCACCCGGATAGCCGGCGGTGGCCGGGGTGGCCTGCGCGAAGCCCAGGTCCTGCCGGGCGAGCGCCTGGGCCAGCTGTTCCGGCGCGCCGCGATAGGTCAGGGTGATCAGCGCCTCGCTGCGGCTGATCGACATCAGATTGGTGCGAGTCACCGCGTTCACGCCGGACAAGCGCTTGCGGGTTTCCACCCAATCATTCACCGCGGTCAGCGGTACGCGGACCAGCGTGTTCTGCTCCGGCCCGGTGGCGGTGGTGTGCTCGCGCCGCCACGAATCGTCCAGCTGGGTACCGACCGAGGCGACGGCGCGATTCAGCAGCTCGTCGGCGGTGCCGCCGCTCTTCACCTGGACCGTCTGGTTGTCGCGCGTGCCGTCCAGCCCGTAGCGGGTGACGTCGACCGTCAGGCCGCGCGCCGGATCGGGACCGTTCACCGGCAGATCGGTGCGGGCAACGACGACTCCGCCGGCCTTGTAGGCCTGGGCGATGCGGGCGAGCGCGTCGGCATTGCCGGCCACCGCGTCCTCACCGCTGATCGCCTGGGCATCGGACAGTTCGCCGTCCGGCACCACCAACGGCACCAGCGAGGCGGCGGGCTGCCGGGCCTCCCACGCCGCACGCCAAGGGGTGCGGTCCTGCCACAGGATGGTGCGCCCGTCGGTCTGGGTCACCGGCAGGATGACGAAGGGCCGCGCCGGCGGCTCGACATACTGGGCGGCACCGCCGCTCTGGCCGAGGGCGTCGCGCACCGCATTGGGACGGAACCGCACGGTGATGGCGCCGACATAGCGGCTGGCCGACACCTTCTCCTCGTCGATCTCGAAGCCCTGGACCAGCTTGGCGATCTCATTGTCCGACAGGCGGGGCGGGTTGCCGCCGCCGGGGACGAGACGGCGATACAGCTCGGCCCAGGCCTTGGCCTGCGCCTCGCGGATCGCCTGATCGCGCACGGTGGTCGGGTTGCTGCCGTTGATGTCGACCTTGACGCCGGTCACCGCGAACGCATCCGCGGAGGATGGTGTCGCCGCGGACGAAGAGGCGGCGGACAACGGGGCGGAAGCGGCGGCCGGCGGCGGGGAACCGGTCTGCGCCCCGGCCGGCCCGGTCATGGTCAGGACCAGAGCGGTGGACATGGCAGCAAGACCGGCGAGGAGCGGCGCGCGGCGGCGGTGGAGCATTGCAAAGCCTTCCGATTCGAGTATGTTCGGCCCGAGCCCAAGGCCCGGTATATAGCTCAGCCCAAGCGAGGATACCATCAGCACCCAGTCCTATAACATGTCCGACGCCTACAAGCAGGCCGGTGTGGACATCGATGCGGGCAACGCGCTTGTCGAAGCGATCAAGCCGCTTGCCCGCTCCACCGCGCGTTCAGGCTCCGACGCGGGCCTGGGCGGTTTCGGCGCCCTGTTCGATCTGCGCGCCGCCGGCTACCAGGATCCGCTTCTGGTCGCGACCACCGATGGAGTCGGCACCAAGCTGAAGGTGGCGATTCTCGCCAACCGTCACGACACGGTCGGCATCGACCTCGTCGCCATGTGCGTGAACGATCTGGTGGTCCAGGGCGCCGAGCCGCTGCTGTTCCTCGATTACTACGCCACCGGCAAGCTCGACGTGGCCGCCGGCCGCGACATCGTCGCCGGCATCGCCGAAGGCTGCCGTCAGGCTGGCTGCGCGCTGGTCGGCGGCGAGACCGCCGAGATGCCGGGCATGTATTCCGAAGGCGATTACGACCTCGCCGGCTTCTCCGTCGGTGCGGTGGAACGCCAGAATGCCCTGACCGGTTCCGCCGTGCAGGCGGGCGACGTGGTTCTTGGCCTCGCCTCGACCGGCGTGCATTCCAACGGCTATTCGCTGGTGCGCAAGCTGGTTGAGGCGTCGGGTCTCGGCTACGACTCCGCCTGCCCGTGGGATGCCTCGAAGACGCTGGGTGAAGCGCTGCTGACCCCGACCCGCATCTATGTGAAGAGCACGCTGAAGGCGGTGCGCGCCGGCACGGTCCGTGCCATGGCCCACATCACCGGCGGCGGCCTGATCGAGAACATTCCGCGCGTCCTGCCGGATGGGCTGGGTGTGGTTCTCGACGCCTCGACCTGGACTCTGCCCCCCGTCTTCTCCTGGCTGATGAAGACCGGCGGAATCGCTCCGTTCGAGATGGCGCGCACCTTCAACGTCGGCCTCGGCATGGTCGTGGTGGTTCCGGCAGACAAGGCGCAGGAAGCCACCGACATCCTGCGCGAAGGCGGCGAGACGGTCTTCACCGTCGGCACCGTCACCGCGCTGAAGGACGGCGATGCCCGCGTGACCGTCAATGGCATGGATGCGGCCTGGACCGCGTAAGGGACGCCGCCCAGGAAAAGTCCCAAGGATCGTTTGATGAGCAAGTTGAAGCTCGGCGTCCTGATATCGGGGCGCGGCAGCAATCTGCAGGCGTTGATCGACGCCTGTGCCGCGCCCGATTTCCCGGCCGAGATCGCCCTGGTGCTGTCCAACAAGGCCGATGCCTTCGGTCTGGAGCGGGCAGCCAAAGCCGGCATCGCCACCGCGGTGGTCAGCCACCGCGACTATCCCGGCGACAAGCCGGCATTCGAGGCGGCTATGGACGCCGCCCTGCGCGGGTCCGGTGTCGAACTGGTCTGCCTAGCCGGCTTCATGCGCCTGCTGTCGCCCTGGTTTGTCGGGCAATGGCGCAATGCGCTCATCAACATCCACCCGTCGCTGCTGCCTTCCTTCAAGGGTCTCGACACCCATCAGCGGGCACTGGATACCGGCGTCCGTTTCCATGGCTGTACCGTGCATTATGTGCGGCCGGAGATGGACGAGGGGCCAATCGTCGCCCAGGCCGCAGTCCCGGTTTTGCCGGGGGACGACGCCCATAGCCTGGCCGACCGCGTCCTTGAGTCGGAGCACAAACTCTACCCCCACGCCGTCCGCCTGATCGCCGAGGGCCATGTCCGAGTCGATGGTGATGTGGCACGGGTCGAGGGCCCGGTTCCCGAACTCGCAGCCCTTGTGAATCCGCCGCTTTAAGCGCGCCTTCTCTTCCGACCACCTCCCTTCCGACGTGGTTGACGGTTCCACTCGGAATCTGTTGCGTTTCCGTGCGTCCGCGTCAAAAATTGCGGACAAAAGAAACTGTTGGAGGGTTGATCGATATGGCGGCCGTGAGCCCGAACCCGGTCAGTGAAGAGACCGTCCGCTCCCATCAGGCGACCTGGATCGCCTTCACCAAATTCATGAAGCTCAGCATCGCGGGAGTCATCGCCGTGCTGGTGCTCCTGGCACTTTTTACACTCTAGATTTTAGGCAAGTCAGGGAGGGGGCACCCGGCGGCGCCCCCTCACCTAAGAACAATCACCCCGCCAGCATCTCCAGCGCCTTCTGCAGCTTGTCACGGGCCTGATCGGCAGCCTCGCGGCGGTCGCGCTGCTCCTCGATAACCTCTTCCGGAGCCTTGGCGACAAACTGCTCGTTCGACAGCTTGGCGTCGATCTTCTTGATCTCGCCCGTCAGCTTGTCGATCTCCTTGGACAGCCGCGCCTTCTCCTTGTCGAGATCGACGATGCCTTCCAGCGGCAGCACCAGCGTGGTCTCGTCCAGCACGGCCTGGACGCTGCTCTTCGGGACATCACCCTGGAGCGGATCGACACTGGACAACCGGGCCATTCGGAGGATCAGGTCGCGGTGGGTGTCCAGCCGCTTCAGGCTGGCCGCGTTCGGGTCCTTCAGCTTCAGCTCGATCTGCGCCGCCGGCGGGACATTCATCTCCGACCGCATCGAGCGGACCGAGGTGATCAGCCGCACCACCCAGTCCATCTCGTCGCGCGAGGCGGGATCGACGATGTCGGCGGCGAACTCCGGCCATTCCGCCGAGATCAGGCGGTTGGCGCGGACCGGCGACAGCTGCTCCCACAGTTCTTCGGTGATGAAGGGCATCAGCGGGTGCAGGATGTGCAGGATCTGGTCGAGCACCCAGGCGGTGGTCGCCCGCGTCTCCGCCTTCGCCGCCTCGTCGGTGCCGGCGAGGATCGGCTTGGTGAACTCCATGTACCAGTCGCAGAAGGTGCCCCAGGTGAACTGGTAGGCGGCACCGGCGGCCTCGTTGAACTTGTAGGCGTCGATCGACTCGGCGACCTTCTTCGCCGCATCGGCCAGGGCGCCGACGATCCAGCGATTGACCGTCTGCGTCAGCCCGACCGGCTTGTAGCCGGCGACCGGCTCGCAGCCGTTCATCTGGCAATAGCGGGCGGCGTTCCACAACTTGGTGGCGAAGTTGCGGTAGCCTTCGACCCGGTTTACCGCCAGCTTGATGTCGCGGCCTTGGGCAGCCATCGCCGACAGGGTGAAGCGCAGCGCATCGGTGCCGTACTGGTCGATGATCTCCAGCGGATCGATGACGTTGCCCTTCGACTTCGACATCTTCTGCCCCTTCTCGTCACGGACGAGGGCATGGATGTAGACGGTGCGGAAGGGCACATCCTTCATGAAGTGCAGGCCCATCATCATCATCCGGGCGACCCAGAAGAAGATGATGTCGAAGCCGGTCACCAGCACGTCGGTCGGGTAATAGCGGTCGAGTTCCGGCGTCCGGTCGGGCCAGCCGAGCGTCGAGAAGGGCCACAGCGCCGACGAGAACCAGGTGTCGAGCACGTCGGCATCACGCGTCAGCTCGACATCGCTGCCGTAATGCACCTTTGCGGCGGCGCGCGCCTCCTCTTCCGTCTCCTCGACGAAGAAGGTGCCGTCCGGGCCGTACCAGGCCGGGATCTGATGGCCCCACCAAATCTGGCGGCTGATGCACCAGGGCTGGATGTTGCGCATCCATTCAAAATAGGTGTTCTCCCACTGCTTGGGCACGAACACCGTCTTGCCGGTCTCCACCGCCTCGATGGCCGGCTTGGCCAGGGTCGCGGCATCGACATACCACTGGTCGGTCAGCCACGGCTCGATGGCGACGCCGGAGCGGTCGCCGTGCGGGACCATGTGGGTGTGCGGCTCGATCTTCTCCAGAAGCTCCAGCGCTTCCAGTTCGGCGACGATCCGCTTACGCGCCTCGTAGCGGTCAAGCCCGCGATAGGCCTCGGGAACGTTGTCGTTCAGCCTGGCGTCGCGATCCATGATGTTGATCTGCTCGAGCCCGCAACGCTTCCCGACCTCGAAATCGTTGAAGTCATGAGCCGGCGTGATCTTCACCGCACCCGAACCGGTCTCGGGATCGGCATACTCGTCGCCGACGATCGGGATCAGTCGGCCGACCAGCGGCAGGCGGACCATCTTGCCGATCAGGTCCTTGTACCGGTCATCCTCCGGATGAACCGCCACGCCGGTGTCGCCCAGCATGGTTTCCGGACGGGTGGTGGCGACCACAATGAAGCGGCCTTCCTCTCCGTCGATGGGGTAGCGGAAGTGCCAGAGGTTGCCCTTGATCTCCTTCTGCTCGACCTCAAGGTCGGAGATGGCGGTGTGCAGCTTCGGGTCCCAGTTGACCAGCCGCTTGTCCTTGTAGATCAGCCCCTGGCGGTGCAGTTCGACGAACACCTTGCGGACGGCGCGGCTCAGCCCCTCGTCCATGGTGAAACGCTCGCGCGGCCAATCGGGCGAGGCGCCAAGGCGGCGAAGCTGGCGGGTGATGGTGCCCCCCGATTCGGCCTTCCACTCCCACACCTTGTCGATGAAGGCGTCGCGGCCGAAATCGTGGCGGGTCTTGCCATCCTTCGCCAGATTGCGCTCCACCACCATCTGGGTGGCGATGCCGGCATGGTCGGTCCCGGGCTGCCACAAGGCGTCGCGGCCGCGCATGCGGTTGTAGCGGGTCAGCACGTCCTGGATGGTGAAGGTCAGCGCATGGCCCATGTGCAGGCTGCCGGTGACGTTCGGCGGCGGCATCATGATGGTGTAGGGCTTGCCGTTCCCCTGCGGCTGGGCGGCGAAAGCGCCCGACTCTTCCCACAGGCGGTAGTGCTTCTCCTCGACCTCGGCGGGCCGGTACGTCTTTTCCAACATCACCACGAACTTTCGCTAGGAACGTCTCAACCAGGGCTCAAAGAGGCAGGGATCTAAAAGGCGGAATCAGAACTTCTGTGACCGCCGGATCATGCGGTCGATCTCCTGCTGAACCAGCCGCTCGACGACGGTCGGCAGATTCTCATCCAGCCATTCCTTCAACAGCGGCTTCAGCAATTCGCGCACGACCTCCTCCACCGTGCGGATGCCGATCGGCATCGGGCCAATGGACAGGTCGTCGCCCAGTTCGCGCGCCAGATGGGTCAGATGATGCGAGGCGTCCTCTGCCGTCCGGCGCGAGATCAACCCGTCATCGGGATCGACCATGCGGCGGCGCGGACGCGGCGGGGGCGGCGGCTCGTCATCCTCGAAATCGTCGAAGGCCGGCATCGGCCGCCGGGCGGCGGGACGCGGCGGCGGCATCGGTTCGGGCTCCGGCTCCTCCCAACGGGGCGGCGGAGGGGGAGGCGACGGTTCCGGAAAGGACGGCTCATCCGCCCATGGATCGGGCTCGGGCTGGCCGAAATCGGGCCGCTCGTCAGGCTCGTCCTCCACCATCTGGGTCAGTTCCAGAACGTCGTCGTCCTCCTCCACCATCGGAGGCGGCGGGGGCGGCGGGGGTGGTGGAGGCGGCGGAGGTGGAGGCGGCGAAGGCGCCTGGGTTTCCGACTTGGCAGGCTCGCCATCCTCGGAAATGATCCGCCGGATGGAGGCGAGGATTTCCTCCATCGAAGGTTCTTGCTGGCCCTTATCGCTCATCTTGGCAACCCGAGACGTCAACCTGCCCCAAACCTAGGGCAGGGCTGGCAAAAAAGCCATAATACAAAAACGGCCCGCTTTCGCGGGCCGTTTCGTTCATTCGGTCACCGAAGTTCCGAACCACTTGCCCCGCGTCTTGTCGTAATTCGCCTGCGGGTCGTATTTCTGGACCGGCAGGTTCAGCCGGTCGGCCGTCAACTGTCCGCTGGCCGACAGAACATTGAAGGCCGCGACCATCTCGTCGTGCTGGGCACGGACGAGAAAGACGCGGGCATTCAGCAGTTCCTGTTCCTGGTTCAGCACGTCCAGCACGGTGCGCGAACCGACCTGCGCCTCCTGGCGAACGCCTTCCAGGGCGATCTGCGCCGCCTTGATCTGCGCCGTGTAGGACTCGATGCTGGCACGCGCGGTCTGCAGCGCCTGCCAGGCGCTGACCGCCGATTCGGTCACCTGACGGCGGGACTCCTCGATCTGCAGCCGGGCCTGGTTTGCCGTCTGCTTGGCTTCACGCACCAGGGCTTCCGGCTGGCCGGCCTGATAGAGCGGGATGGTCACCTGGGCGGTGATCTGCGCGCTGTCGGTCCGGTTCAACTCAATGCCGGACGAACGACCCGGATCATAGGTGCGGGTACCGCTGGCCGACAGGTTCACCGACGGCAAAAGTCGGCCATACTGCTGATCGACCGCCTCGCGCTGCGCTGCCTCGGTGTAGGAGGCGGACAGGACGTTCGGGTTGTTGGCGCGGGCCAGTTCGACAAGCTCGTCCAGCGTCTTCGGCAGGCGGAAGGCCGGCTTCGGCGCCTTCAACTCGCCGGGGGCGGCGCCGACCAGACGCTCGTAGGTGGCGCGGGAGGCACGCAACGTACCTTCGGCCGAAATCTTGGAGGCGATGGCGGCCGACAGACGCGACTCGGACTGGCTGACGTCGGTACGGGTGTATTCGCCGACGCGGAAGCGGTCGCGGGCAGCGTCCAGCTGACGGCGCAGCACCTGCTCGTTGTTCATCTGCAACTGCAGAATCGCTTGGTTCTGGACGATGTCCAGATAGGCCTGGGCGGCAGCCAGCAGGACCGACTGTTCCGACGCGATCAGGGTGGCGCGCTGCGCCTCGACCAGCCGTTCGGCACGGCGGACCGCCGGAGCGACGGTGGCGTCGTAGATCGGCTGGGTCGCGGTGACGCCGACGGTCTTGGAATTGGTTTCGGACCCGGTCGAGCCGCCGCTGAACTTGCTGTCGCTCGTGGATCGAGCGATGCCGGCGGTCACGCGGGCGGTCGGACGGTAACCGGACAGCGCCTGGGGCACGCCTTCATCGACGGCGCGCAGGCGGGCGCGCTGGGCGCCGATTGTCGGATTGTTGGCATAGGCCTGAGCGAGGGCCTGTTCAAGCGACTGGGCCTGGGCCGTAGCACCGCCGGTCACTGCTGTGCCCATCGTGGCGGTCAGGGTCAGGGCCGTCGCCAGCAGCCAGCGGCGCGCAAAACGGCTTCGCACGGTCATGTTCAGTAGACCTTCATGTTCGGGTCGATTCGGCGCGCCCAGGCATCGACACCGCCATCCAGGTTGATGGCGCGGTCGAAGCCCTTGGAACGCAGCCACATGGTGACCTGCGCGCTGCGGCCACCGTGGTGACACACGACGACGACATCGCGGTCCTTCGGCAGCTCGTCCACCCGACCGGGAAGCCCGTTCATCGGAATGTGCAGGCTGCCGTCGATGGCGCACAGCGCAAACTCCCAAGGTTCGCGCACGTCGAGGACGACCGGTTCGTCGCCGGCCTTGCGGCGGCGGTCCAGTTCTTCCACCTCGATCTCAAACGGTGCGGCCATGGGTGCTCACTTTCGTGCAAGGGCGATGGCGACGGTAGCGCAGAACCGCGCAGAGGTAAACTGCACGGTTCAGTTCAAGACCTGTCCAACCGGCGAATCCGGTCAGAACACGAAGGACGCCTTCTTTTCGAAGCCCGGCAGCGCGTGCGGCTGGGCCTCGAACAGGATACGGCTGGACACCACCCCGGCGGTGCGCTGGAACAGGCGGACCTCGCCGACGCTGCCCTTGCCCTGGACGATGGCGACCAGGCGCCCGCCTTCCGCCAGTTGGCCGATAAGCGAAGCCGGCACCTCCGGAACGGTACCTTCGACGACGATGACATCGTAAGGGGCGTTTTGGGCGTACCCCTCCGCCAGCGGGCCGGTTACGGCCTTGGCGTTGACGATCCCCTGCCCGGCCAGCGCCGCTGTCGCGGCAGCGGTCAGCGCTTCGTCACAATCCATGCCGACCACCGAAGAGGCGAGACGGGCAAGCACTGCGGTGGAGTAGCCGCCGGCGGCGCCGACATCAAGCACGCGGTCGGTCTCCTGAACGGCGGCGGCCTGGAGCATGCGGGCGAAGACCATCGGTTCCAGCAGGAAGCGGCCGTTGCCGATGGGGAGATCGTCGTCGACATAAGCGACGCCACGCGCCGACGAAGGAACGAAGGCTTCGCGCGGAAGCTCCGACAGGACATCGACGAGACGGTGATCGGTCACCTTGTTGGGGCGGATCTGTCCCTCGACCATGAAATAGCGTGCGGCGGCGAAATCGGTCATGGCGGTCGCTTATTGATGTGTTGTGACGACACCGGCACCAAGCCGAACAGCGAACGGCTTCCTGCCATGGCGGTATATAGCCGCAAAGGCTTGACGAACACAACGCCACACGGCACCGCGTGCCGGCTTTGCCGAAGGCCGGGAAAACCGCCGGAGGAAGGGTAGAGGGAGGCAGGTCCGGACAGGCCGGTCGGCGATGTTGAAAAATTCGTCACCATTCGCCTTGACCGTCCGGTTTCAGGCCGCTATACCACCGCTCCACACCGAGGGCGCACCGGAAACGGCGCGCCGGTGCCGGTCAGGATGGCGCGGTGGCAGAGTGGTGATGCAGCGGACTGCAAATCCGTGTACGTGGGTTCGATTCCCGCCCGTGCCTCCATACCTGACGACAGAGTGGATTATACGACCAAACGGTAGAGCGCAGCCCCGCCCAAAGCGGGGCTTTTTGCGTTTTGGCGTTGTTTTCATTGGCAAAACGGACCTTCACCCGCCGCCCGAAGAAAATTCATTTTCCTGTCGGAATTGGCTTGGCAGGGGCAAATGGTTCGGCTATACACCCGCCACGCCAACAACGGCGGCGGCCGAAAGGTCAGTCACCGATCCCGGTTAGCTCAGTTGGTAGAGCAGCGGACTGTTAATCCGCTTGTCGCTGGTTCGAGTCCAGCACCGGGAGCCAGATCGAGAAGGCCGGATGCAACACGCATCCGGCCTTTTCTTATTTCCGGGATATTGCGGCTTGACTGTGGCCCTTAAGTAACCGAATTCGGTTTAAAGCAGTTGGGCTAGGACTGACGGTCGCCCATCACGGCATGAACTAGTCCCAAAAGACGATCCAGCCTTGCCGGAAGCGAAATGCCGCGCGCCTCCACGCGGAGTTAGACTTGATAACAAACCGGGCCTCAGTCTTGGGCCGGGCGTCTCCAGCCGATGGAGGATCGCCGTGCTTCTGCCACTCCATTCCGAACATCTTCGCACCGCCCCACCGGTCGGCGGCACCGGCCATCGTTCCTCCCAGCCGGAGGAACACCCGGTCCGTACGCTGGATTGCGTCACCGCGGTCCTGCTGTTCCTGGCGGCGGTGATGGTCGCCCTGCTGGCCTTCAGCACCGACTGGACTTTCTCCACCGCCGACCACCGGCCGCAAGCCTACGAGAACACGCCGGTTCTGGTGATCCCGCCCCATCCCCGGTGAAGCAGCAGAAGCGACGCGCCGGTGGGGGGCGCCCTACTCCACCAGATCGTCGTAAATGGTGTCGTCGGACTCCGACGGGTCGCCGCCCGTTGCGGCGATCGCAACCCGTTTCCATTCACCGCACCAGTCGGTGGACAGGGTGATCGGAAAGTCGCCTTCGGGGCTGCGTGGGGTCACCACCGGCGGATAGCGCCGGCAGGTTCCCTTTGGCCCGCGCTGGCGGAGGCCCTGGCCCTCCCAGAAGCGGCAGGTGTAGCAGGTGTCGAGTCGCTTCATCGCGGACCGGTCTCCTTCTGATGGTCAACCTCCGCGTGGACAAACTTCCCCTTCCACTCAGCCGGTGGAAGGCGGCTTGGCCGGCCGCATCGTGTTGGCGCATCTGGCGTAATACGCCTTGATGTCCGCGTCCAGAACGCTGCGGCGACGCCCCTCGTCCGAGCCGTCCGGCGCGTCGCTCAGGCGCTGGAACTCCTGAACGGCCTGTTCAAGCTCCTGCTCGCTCTCGATCGGCATGCTGTCTCCTTTCCCCTTGGATTTCAGGTTGGATTTCGGGACCCGGACAGGACAACAACGACCGGCGGCAGTATGTTTCGATGCTGCGGTCGCGCCCGCGCTTGCCGACTGCACGATGACGGCTTGATGGACCGCGACTCGAGCGCAATGTCATGCTTGTGTCACCCGAGTCGCGACGGACAGGGCCGCGCGGCTCCGGGAGTGCCCTTGGCCCTGCCTTGCGCGGGAGTGCGGCGTCATGCGGGTCGTCACAACATCGGTCGTGCCGCATCTGGCGGCCGCAATCTTCACGCTGATCGGCCTGCAATTGGCCATGCCCGGCGCTTTGCCCGGCGCCCTGGCCGCCGAAGCAACGGAGCCGGCACGCCTGGATCCGGAGCGCGTCGTCCGCTCCATCGTTGGCATCAGCGCAACGGTGCCGGCCGATAGCCAGAGCGCCCGGACACTGGGCACCGACCGGGAGGGCAGCGGCGTCGTCATCGACGGGTCCGGCCTGATCCTGACCATCGGCTACACGGTGATGGAGGCCTCGCAGATTCAGGTCACCACCTCTGACGGGCGCAGCTACCCCGCCAACATGGTCGCCTACGATCCGGTCAGCGGCTTCGGGCTGCTGCGTGCGGAAATGGGATTTTCGGCCCCCTGGCTGCGGCTGGCCAACTCCGACGCGGTGAAGGAGGGTGACACGCTGCTGGCGCTCAGCGGTGGCGGCAATCGCGGGGCCACCGCCGTGAAGGTGGTCGGCAAGCGGGAATTCGCCGGCTATTGGGAGTATCTGCTGGACGAGGCGCTGTTCACCTTCCCGCCGATCCGCGCCTTCAACGGCGCGGCCCTGCTCAACCGCGAAGGCCGGCTGGTCGGCATCGGATCGCTGCTGGTGTCCGAGGCGGTGGAGGGCCGCAGCCTGCCCGGCAACATGTTCGTTCCGGTTTCGGCGCTGGAGCCCGTCCTGGCCGACCTTCTCGCCTATGGTCGGCGGCAGGAACCGGCCCGACCCTGGCTGGGCGTCACGTTGCGCGAGGAGATGGGGCGGCTGCTGGTGGAAAAGCTGTCACCCCGCAGCCCCGCCGAATTGGCCGGCCTGCGGCCCGGCGACTGGATCGTCGGTGTCGGCGGCCAGCGTTTCAGTGGACTGGCCGACTTCTACCGCAAGCTTTGGGGCCTGGGGCCGGCCGGGACGGTCGTGCCGCTTGAGGTGATGCGCGGCACCACCCTCACTCCGGTGGCGGTGACCTCGGCCGACCGCGTGCGGTTCCTGCGGCTGAACCCGACGCTGTGACGTTTACCCTGGGACCGGGCGTCTTCCCGGGCGCTTGTGGACGGCGCCCCGGCGTAGCACCCTGTGGGAAACAACCATAACCGTTCATCCTGGGGACCCCGCCGACCATGAACCATCCCGACATCGAGATTCTGGACAAGAAGACCCCTTACAAGGGCTTTCTGACGATCGACGTCTACCGACTGCGCCATAAGAAGTTCGACGGCACCTGGACCGACGTCCTGCCCCCGCGCGAGGTTTGCGACCGGGGCGCGGCGGTCGCCGTCCTGCTCTACGATCCCGATCTCGACACCGTCGTGATGATCGAGCAGTTCCGCGTCGGCTCGGCCGCGGCGGGCGGTCCGGCCTGGATGACCGAGATCGTCGCCGGCATGGTCGGCGAAGGTGAAACGCCTGAAGATGTGGCGCGCCGCGAATCCATCGAGGAAGCCGGCTGCGCCATTCGGGAGATCGAGCATATCTGCGACTATTATGTCAGCCCCGGCGCCTTCACCGAGGAAGTCGCCGTCTTCTGCGGTCGGGTCGACAGCCGCAATCTCGCTGCGACCGGCGGGCTGGAGGAGGAGCACGAGGACATCCGCATCATGGCCCTGCCGGTAGACGAAGCGATCCGCATGATGGACGAGAACCGCCTGCGCAATTCCGTAGCGATCATCGCCGTCGGCTGGCTAGCCCGTCACCGCGAATCCCTGCGCAAGCGCTGGCTTGGCCAAGGGTAAGGTTCGGGTTGAGAGACAGTCCTCCCCGGCATCCAGATTACACACTGGCCACACGTTCAATGCAGCATTTCACACCCCCCACCTTGAAACCGCCGCCTGCTGCCCTGATAGTATCGCCAGAAATCCACACCTGACTTTGGGAGTACCCGCCTTGGACATCCGCAACGGCTTCATCGGCGCCATCGGCAACACGCCGCTGATTCGCCTGGACGGGCCATCGAAGGCCACTGGCTGCGAGATCCTGGGCAAGGCGGAGTTCCTGAACCCCGGCGGCTCGGTCAAGGACCGCGCAGCGCTCGCCATCGTGCGCGACGCGGAGAAGCGCGGGCTGTTGCGTCCCGGTGGCACCATCGTCGAGGGCACGGCCGGCAACACCGGCATCGGACTGGCGCTGGTCGGCAACGCCTTGGGTTATCGCACCGTCATCGTCATGCCGGAAACCCAGAGCCAGGAAAAGAAGGACATGCTGCGCCTGATCGGCGCCGACCTGCGGCTGGTCCCGGCGGTCCCCTATTCCAACCCCGAGAATTACGTCCGCTATTCCGGCCGCCTTGCCGAGGAACTGGCGAAGACCGAGCCGAACGGCGTCGTCTGGGCAAACCAGTTCGACAATACAGCGAACCGCGAAGGCCACCGCACCACCACTGGCCCGGAGATCTGGGAGCAGACCGGCGGCAAGCTCGACGCCTTCACCTGTGCCGTGGGCAGCGGCGGCACGCTCGCCGGCATCGCACTGGCCCTGAAGGAGCGGAACCCGAACATCCGCATCACCCTTGCCGATCCGATGGGGGCGGCCCTGTTCAGCTACTACACCAAGGGCGAGCTGAAGTCGGAAGGCAGTTCCATCACCGAAGGCATCGGCCAGGGCCGCATCACCGCCAATCTGGAAGACGCGCCGATCGACGATGCCGTGCAAATTCCGGATGAGGAGGCGCTGCCGATCGTCTTCGACCTGATCAAGAGCCAGGGTCTGGTGCTGGGCGGCTCGTCGGGCATCAACATCGCCGCGGCGATTCGGGTGGCGCGCGACCTCGGCCCCGGCCACACGGTGGTGACCATCCTGTGCGACGGGGGGCAGCGTTACCAATCGAAGCTCTTCAATCCTGACTTCCTCCGTGAGAAGAATCTTCCGGTGCCAGACTGGCTGGCCTGATTGTTCCCGAGGGGGATATGGACGCGCTTTTCCGCGAGGACGCCTACGCCCGCAACTGCGTCGCCACCGTCACGACGGTGGATGACCGTGGCATCCGGCTTGACCGCACCGTCTTCTACCCGACCGGTGGAGGCCAGCCGGGCGACAGCGGAGTCCTGCGCTTCGACGGGTTCGAGGTCCGCATCAAGGACACGGTGAAGGGCGACGGCGGTCCCGACGACGTCATCCATGTGCCTGAAGACGGGCAGGACCTGCCCGGCCCGGGCACCGCGGTGGAGGCGGAGATCGACTGGGACCGCCGCTACCGCCACATGCGCATGCACACTGCCCTGCACCTGCTGTGCGCAGTGGTGCCGGGATCGGTCACCGGCGGTCAGATCGGCGCCGACAAGAGCCGGTTGGACTTCAACGTCCCGGCCGAGTCGCTGGACAAGGACGCCATCACCGAAGCGGTGAACCGGCTGATCGCCGCCGACACCCCCGTCGGTACCCAGTGGATAACCGACGACGAGATGGCAGCCCAACCGGACCTGGTGCGCACCATGTCGGTGAAGCCGCCGACCGGCAGCGGCCGGGTCCGCCTGCTCAATATCGACGGCGTCGATCTCCAGCCCTGCGGCGGAACCCATGTCGCCCGCACCGGCGAGATCGGCGGAATCGAGGTGACGAAGATCGAAAACAAGGGCAAGCAGAACCGGCGCGTCGTTATCGCGCTGAAGGACTGAGCCCATTTTCGCCGATCCGTTGCCCGACAGCCCTCCATCTTTCAAGGACGCGCAGCATGAGCGACAGCATTGTTGAAGCGCTGACCGGCCCCGTTGTCTCCACCGACTGGCTGGCCCGCAATCTCGGCCGGCCGGGCCTGAAGATCCTCGACGGATCCTGGCACATGCCGGCCCTGAAGCGCGACATCCGGACGGAGTTTGCAGCCTGTCACATCCCCGGCGTCCGTCTGTGCGACGTCGACGAGGTGGCGGCACCGAACACCGCCCCCCTGCCCCATATGGCTCCGGACGAGGCGACCTTCGCCGCGAAGATCGGCGCATTGGGTATCGCCGACGGCGATACCGTGATCGTCTATGACAGCGCCGGCATGGCGACCGCGGCGGCGCGCATCTGGTGGCTGTTCCGGCTGTTCGGCTTCGACCGGGTGGCGGTTCTGGACGGCGGCCTGCCGAAATGGCTGGCCGAGGGACGTCCAACCGAATCGGGCGAAGCGGCCCCGGTCCAGCCTGCGACCTTCACTGCCCGCAAACGCCCGGAGCTGATCCGCAGCGCCGATCAGGTGCTCGCCAACATCGATGCCGGCGCCGATCAGGTGACCGACGCCCGCGCCCAGCCCCGCTTCGAAGGCGCGGTGGCGGAGCCCTGGCCCGGCCGGCGCAGCGGCCGCATCCCCGGCAGCTTCAACCTGCCCCACACCGACCTGATCGACGCCGACAGCAAAACCCTGCTGCCGCCGGACGTCATCGCGCAGAAGGCGCGTGCCGCCGGCCTCGACCTGGACCAGCCGGTGGTGGCGTCCTGCGGCAGCGGCATCACCGCCTGCGTCATCGCACTGGGCCTCGCCAGCGCCGGCAAGCCGGACGTGGCGATCTATGACGGGTCCTGGGCGGAATGGGGCCTGCGCGAGGATCTGCCGCTGGAAACCGGGCCCCGGCAGTCGTGACCCTCTCGGTCCGCCCCTGCACGGTGGAAGACCGCGACGCCGTCGTCGCGCTGTGGAACGCCTGCGGATTGGTGGTGCCATGGAACGATCCGGCAGCCGATTTTACCCTTGCACTGTCGAAAGACAATTCCACTGTCCTGGCGTGCCTGCTCGACGGCGGAATCATCGCCACCGCCATGGTCGGGCAGGACGGCCACCGCGGCTGGATCTATTACCTCGCTGTCGACCCCGCCCACCAGGGCCGCGGCCTTGGCCGCCGCATGGTGGGGGAGGCCGAATCCTGGCTGGCCGCCACCGGGATGCCGAAGGTTCAACTTCTGGTCAGAAGCACCAACCAGAAGGTGTTGGCCTTCTATGAGCGGTTGGGCTATGCCAAGCCATCCTCTACGCTGATGCAGAAATGGCTGACCAACCCTTCTCCCTGACCCGCCCCGCCCTGTCCGCCGCCAGCCGGCCGGGCCATCTGCCGGTGATCGTCACCTATCTGGAGATGACCGCGCCGCCGGCCCATGCGCCCGTGCGGCAGCCGGCCGGCAATCTCGCTTTGGCGCGGGCTCACCCGCCGAGCTGGTCCTTCTACCGCTATCTCTACGACACGGTGGGCGAACCCTGGCTGTGGCACGAACGCCGCCGCATGCCGCGGAAGGAGCTGGAGCGCTCGATCCTCGACCCGCGGGTGGAGGTCTGGGTGCTGTATGTCGACGGCACGCCGGCCGGCTATGGCGAGCTGGACCGCCGCTCACAGGAAACCGATCTCGCCTATTTCGGGCTGATCCCGGATTTTATCGGTCACAAGCTCGGTCCCTGGCTGCTCGACACCATCATCCGCAAGGCCTGGGACGGCGGTGCATCGAAGCTGGTCGTCAACACCTGCACCTTCGACCATCCGAAGGCCCTGCCGCTCTACCAGAGCATGGGCTTCGTCCCCACCCGTCACGTCGCCCGCGAGGTCCGCGACCCGCGTCTGGAGGGCGTGCTGCCGCGCAGTGCGGGGGACCATATTCCGCTGGCAGGGTGATGAGCAGAAGCATCGCCGGCCCACACCTCCCCCTTGACCATCCCGTCCACCACGCCCCATCTACCGACCTGCGCCATGACGAGTGCGAGGTGGGGCCTTGGTGGGTTGGATCATTCGGACGCTGGTGTTGTGCTTCATCGTCGGCTTCGTGCTGTCGTTCCTGCACATCGATCCGGCCAGCATCCTGACGAACAGCTGGCAGACGGTACAGGATATCGCCGCACTGGCGATCGACGCCGGCCGCTGGGCCCTGCCCTATATCCTGATCGGTGCGGTCGTGGTGGTGCCGTTGTCGCTGTTCGGGCTGGTCCTGCGCTGGAACCGGTCACGCCCGCCCTCCTGATTGCGGACAAAAAAACAGGAGGCACCGGAACCGGAGCCTCCTGTGAAACAGGGAGGGTTAGAGACAGCCATAGGTCTACGCCCACCCGCCGGTCCCTGCGTTGATGCATGTCAAACGACCGGTACTTTCCAGATTCGCCCCCCCGCCCTCACGCCCAAAAAGAAAAAGCCGGAGCGATCCATGCGGACGCTCCGGCTCAGTGATATAGGGAGGGTTAGAGACAGGACGAACCTTATCCGGAAACGCATAGGCGGTTCGTTGATCTGTATCAAAAGCGACGAAAAGCCCGGCAGGCTGCTCGCGTCGTTCTGCCGCAGTCTTCAGCCGAGGATTTCGGCCAGAGCCACGATCAGCGCCTTGTTCTCCTCCTCACGGCCGACAGTGATGCGCAGGCAATCGGACAGGCCGTATTCGGTCACCGCCTTCACCAGGATGCCGCGGTGGGCGAGATGGTCGATGACCGCCTGGGTGCCGAGCGACGGATCGGTTGGCACCCGGGCAAGCACGAAGTTGCAGACGCTTGGATAGACGCGCAGTCCCACCCGTTCCAGTTCGCGCGACAGCCAGGGCAGCCATTGTGCATTGTGGGCGAAGGTCGCCTCTTCATGCTCCGCATCGCTCAGCGCGGCGGCGGCGGTCAACTGGGCGGGCAGCGACACGTTGAAAGCGCCACGGATGGCGTTGACCGCCTCGATCACCGTGGCAGGACCATAACCCCAGCCAACCCGCAGGCCTGCCAAGCCATGCATCTTGGAGAAGGTGCGGATCAGCAGGACGTTGTCGGAATTCTCGACGATCTCCGTCCCATCGCTGTAGTCCGGCAGACGGCAGTAATCGGCATAGGCCGAGTCGAGCACCAGCAGCGTGTGCGGCGGCAGGCCGGCGCGCAGCCGCTGCACCGCGTCGGCCGGGATGTAGGTGCCTGTCGGGTTGTTGGGATTGGCGAGAAAGCAGATCTTCGTGCGCTCGCTGGCGCGGTCGATCAGCGCCTCGACATCCACCACCATGTCGCGTTCGGCAGCGACGACTGCGGTGGCACCGGTGGCGCGGATCGCCTTGAGGAATCCGCGATAACCGCGTTCGTGGCACAGCACCTCGTCACCGGGGCCGGCGAAGGCCTGGGCGACCAGATGAATCAGTTCCTCGGATCCGGCGGTACAGACGATGTGATCAACATCGATGGAATGGCGACGCGCGATGGCGTGGCGCAGCGGTTCCTGGTCCCAGTCGGGATAGCAGTGGATGCGGGACGCCGCCTCGCAATAGGCGTCCAGCGCCAAGGGACTGGGGCCAAGCGGATTGTGTGTCAGCGACAGGTCGATCCACCGGCGACCGTCGCGGGGCGGGCGAGCGGGACGGTACGGCTTGATCTGGCCAACGCTGGGACGGGGGCTGAGCAGGTCCATAACCTCGGTCTCCGGTAGCGGATCGGTCGAACAGCACGTCAGGCGACCGATTGAACCGCAAACCGGTGCGCGACGCCACAGGACATTGCGCCGCGCACCACGAGTCGAGGTGTTTTGTTTCCGGATGGCAGGCCGGTTGGAACCGCCGGCCTGCCGCCCATATCAGTGGTTTAGAATTTGGCTGAGGAAGAGGCGCGTGCGCTCCGACTTCGGATTCGAGAAGAAGGCGTCCGGCGTATCCTGCTCCACGATTTCGCCGCGATCCATGAAGATGACGCGGTCGGCGACCGACTTGGCAAAGCCCATTTCGTGCGTGACGCACAGCATGGTCATGCCGTCTTCGGCCAACCCGATCATGACGTCCAGCACCTCCTTGACCATTTCGGGGTCGAGAGCCGAGGTCGGCTCGTCGAACAGCATTACCTTCGGGCTCATGCAGAGCGACCGAGCGATGGCGACGCGCTGCTGCTGGCCGCCCGACAGCTGGCCGGGATACTTCTTGGCCTGCTCGGCGATGCGCACCCGCTTCAGGTAGCTCATCGCCCGCTCTTCCGCTTCCGCCTTCGGCATCTTGCGGACCCAGATCGGGGCGAGCGTGCAGTTCTCCAGCACGGTCAGGTGCGGGAACAGGTTGAAGTGCTGGAACACCATGCCGACTTCGCGGCGTACCAGCTCGATGTTCTTCAGATTGTTGGTCAGCTCGATCCCGTCGATGACGATCGTGCCCTTCTGATGCTCCTCAAGCCGGTTCAGGCAGCGGATCATCGTCGATTTGCCCGACCCCGACGGGCCGCAGACGACGATGCGCTCGCCCTTCTGGACGCTGAGGTTGATGTTCTTCAGGACGTGGAACTCGCCGTACCACTTGTTGACGCCCGTGCAGCGGATGATCTCCTCGCCGCTCAGGGTGTGCTTCGGCTTGGTGCCCTGGGACATGGCCTGGGACATGGGTCTCGTGTCTCCCTTGACGGCGAGGATCTAGCGGCGATGGCCGCGATTGAGATCGCGTTCGAGCTTCTGGCTGTATTTCGACATGCTGAAGCAGAAGATCCAATAGATCACGCCGATGAACAGATAGGCCTCGCGGTAGAAACCGCGCCAGGACGGATCGGACAGCGCGGCCTTCGCAGTGCCGAGCAGATCGTACAGGCCGATGATGATGACGAGCGAGGTGTCCTTGAAGAAGCTGATGAAGGTGTTCACCAGCGGCGGGATGGCGATGGCCAGCGCCTGCGGCAGGATGATCTTCCGCATCTTCTGCCAATACCCGAGCCCAAGCCCGTCAGCCGCCTCATACTGCCCCTTCGGAATCGCCTGCAAACCGCCGCGGATCGCTTCCGCCATATAGGCGGCGGCGAACATGATGAAGGCGATCTGCGCGCGCAGCAGCTTGTCGATCGACACCCCGTTCGGCAGGAACAGCGGCAGCATCACCGACGCCATGAACAGCAGGCTGATCAGCGGCACGCCGCGGATCAGCTCGATGTAGGTGACGCACAGCACCTTCACCGCCGGCATGTTCGACCGCCGGCCCAGCGCCAGCAGGATCGACACCGGGAAGGCCACGGCCAGACCGATCACCGACAGGATGATGGTCAGCGGCAGACCGCCCCACAGCGTATTCTCGACATAGGTGAGGCCGAAGACCCCGCCCCACATCAGGATCGCCACCAGCGCCAGCCCGGCAGCCCAGACCAGCCCGAACCACGGCTTCCAGAAGCGGCGGTCGCAGCTGGCGACCAGCAGGGCGATGAAGACGGCGATGGTCACCAGCGGACGCCACTGCTGTTCCCAGGGGAACATGCCGAACATGATGAAGCGCAGCTTCTCGCTGATGAATCCCCAGCAGGCACCACCGGCATCCTGCCGGCAGACGGTCGAGGTGGCATCGAAGCCGTGGGCGCGGAAGAGCAGCCAGTTGAGGAAGGGCGGGATCGCCGACGCCAGCAGCCCCAGGACCAGAATGGTCAGGATGGCGTTGTACCAGCTGTTGAACAGGTTGTTCCGCAGCCACGCCAGCGGGCCCACGGTGTTGGCCGGCGGACGCTCGTCCGGCAGGCCGACGCTTTGCACGTTGTCGGTCATGGCCGTTACCGCTCCACCAGCGCGATGCGCTTGTTGTACCAGTTCATGAAGATCGAGATGCTGAGGCTGATGACCAGATAGGTGCCCATGATCATCGTCACGCCTTCGATCGCCTGACCGGTCTGGTTCAGCGTCGTATTGGCGATCGACACCAGATCGGGATAGCCGATGGCCAGCGCCAGCGAGCTGTTCTTTGTCAGGTTCAGATACTGGCTGGTCAGCGGCGGCACGATCACCCGCAGCGCCTGCGGCAGGATCACCAGACGCAGCGTCGGGCCGCTCGGCAGGCCGAGAGCACGGGATGCCTCTGTCTGTCCCCAGTTGACCGCCTTGATGCCGCTACGCACCACTTCGGCGATGAAGGCTGCGGTGTAGAGCGTCAGGCCGGTCAGGATGGCGAAGAATTCCGGGGAAATCGCGGCGCCGCCGGAAAAATTGAATCCGGCCAGCTTCGGCATGTCCAGCGCCATCGGCGCACCGCCGGCGATCCAGGTCAGGACCGGCAGACCGATGATCAGGCCAAGCCCGGCCCAGCCAGCGGGAAACGGCTGCCCGGTGCGCGCCTGCCGTGCCCGCGCCCAGCGCGACACGCCCCAGGCGGCGACGATGGCGACCAGCAGTGCGATGCCCATGTTGGCCCAGACCGGGCTCGGTTCCGGCACCGGCACGCGCAGGCCGCGCTGCGACAGGAACACGCCCGGAATCGGGTTCAGCGCCTGACGCACCGGCGGCAGTCCGTCCGACACCAGCGCGTACCAGAAGAACAGCTGCAGCAGCGGCGGGATGTTGCGGATGATCTCGACATAGGTCGAGGCCAGCTTGGCGATCAGCCAGTTGCTGGACAGGCGCGCGACGCCGATGATCGTGCCGATGATCGTCGCCAGGATGACGCCGATGATCGACACCTTCAGCGTGTTCAGCACGCCGACCAGGAAGGCCCGGCCATAGGTGTCCTTCGGCGAATAGTCGATCAGCGACTCGCCGATGCCGAAGGCCGCTTCACGCTCGAGGAAATGATACCCGGTCGCGATCGAGCGCCGCGCGAGGTTGTCGAGCGTGTTTGATATCAGGAACCAGCCAACCAGCACGACCGCGCCGACCACCAGGATCTGGTAGACGATGGCGCGGAACGTCGGGTCGCTGAGGGAAAACGATACGCCACCCGGCGGCGGAGCGCCTTGGGTGGTCCGGGTCTCGGTCGCCACGGACTACTCTCCCCCAACCATCGCTCCCCACGGTGCCCACGCGGTCCCGGACGTTCTTCCGGGCATTTCCCACACCGTAGGGGATGCGACATGTCTCCCAATGCGGTCCCCTGCGCGGGCGCTTCAACGGCACCCTTCGCGACCGCTCCTCAAAGAACCGGAAGGCCGCCTCCCGGGCAGTGATCCCGCGGGCGGCACTTCATACGGTGTCGTGCCTTACCGGAACGGCTGCGCGTACATCAGGCCACCCTTGGTCCACAGGGCGTTCAGGCCGCGCTCCAGCTTCAGCGGGGTACCCGGGCCGACGTTGCGGTCGAAGATCTCGGCATAGTTGCCGACCTTCTTCACGACGTTGTAGGCCCACTTCTCGTCCAGGCCCAGAGCCTTGCCCATGCCCGGCGAGGTGCCGAGGAAGCGCTGGATGTCCGGGTTCTTGGAGTTGGCGAACTCGTCGATGTTCTTCGAGGTGATGCCGAACTCTTCCGCCTGGATGGTCGCGTAGACCGTCCACTTCACGATGTCGAACCACTGGTCGTCGCCATGGCGCACGGCCGGAGCCAGCGGCTCCTTGGAGATGACTTCCGGCAGAATGACATGGTCGTCCGGAACCGGGGCGACACCGGCGCGGGTGCCGGCCAGACCGGACACGTCGGTCGTCAGCACGTCGCAGCGGCCGGCGAAGTAGGCAGCGTTCACCTCGTCGTTCGACTCGATGACGACCGGGTTGTAGGTCATGTTGTTGGCGCGGAAATAGTCCGCCAGGTTCAGTTCGGTCGTGGTGCCGGACTGGACGCAGACGGTGGCGCCGTTCAGCTCCTTGGCGCTCTTCACGCCGAGCTTCTTCGGAACCATGAAGCCCTGGCCGTCATAGTAGGTGACGGGGGCGAAGTTGAGGCCGACCGAGGTGTCGCGGGTCAGCGTGGCGGTGGTGTTGCGCGACAGCAGATCGACTTCACCCGACTGGATGGCCGGGAAGCGCTGCTGGGCGGACAGCGGGGTAAACTTGACCTTGTTGGCATCGCCGAAAATGGCGACGGCCACGGCACGGCAGTAATCCACGTCCAGGCCGGTCCAGTTGCCGGCGCTGTCGGGGTTGCCGAAACCGGGAAGACCGGCGTTCACGCCGCACTGCACGAAGCCGCGCTGCTTGACGGTGTCCAGCGTGGCCGCACCGGCGACGGCGCTGGCGGAAACGACCACGGCCGCCGCGGCGGCGGCCAGGAACCCTGACTTCATATTATTAACTCCACCCTGTTCTTGCGTTCTTCGCATTGAGCGGTCTGACGACGCGCCTGGTCACGCCGGCCTCCCGACCCACCCTGTGATCAGGCGGGATAACCCCCACCGGACCGGTCCTGTGAGGATCGCGACGCAGCCATGCGCGTGGGACAAGAGTGTATCAACTTGATCCGACTTGTCGAATCCTCTGTGCATTGGTGGTGTTACCAGAACATCCCGGCCGCTGACGGTCATCGCGCGCAATCGGCGATGGCGGCAAGCGGTCCAGGATGACAGAATGTTCGGCCGCGCCCGCGCCGCCTGCCCTGGGGTTCTCCCCATGACACCGGACTCGGTCGGGCCGGATTGCCGCTCCAGCCATACGGACAGTCGATGAAGGACGTCACGAAGGACACGATTCTCGTTCATGCCGGCCGCGATCCGCGGAACAACCACGGCATCGTCAATCCGCCGGTGTATCATTGTTCGACCGTGCTGTTCCCGACCCTGGACGCGCTGGAGGAAAGTGACCGCAACACGCTCGAAGGCGTGCATTACGGCCGGATGGGCACCCCCACCACCTTCGCCTTTGAAGAGGCGGCGGCGGAGCTGGAAGGCGGCTACAAGTCGGTGAACACCGGCTCCGGCCTCGCCGCCATCGCCATCGCGCTGTCGTCCTTCACCAAGGCCGGCGACCATGTGCTGATCACCGACAGCGCCTACGGCCCCACTCGCCGCTTCGCCAGGGAGACGCTGATCCCCTATGGCGTGGAGGTGGAGTTCTACGATCCCTGCATCGGCGCCGGCATCTCGGCCCTGCTGCGGCCGAACACCAGCGTGGTCTTCCTCGAATCGCCGGGCTCCCTGACCTTCGAGGTCCAGGACGTGCCGGCCATCGCCGCCGCGGCCAAGAAGGTCGGCGCCACGGTGATGATCGACAACACCTGGGCAACTCCGCTGTTCTTCCGGCCCTTCGACCATGGCGTCGATCTGTCGATCCATGCCGCGACCAAATACATGGTCGGTCATGCCGACGCGATGCTGGGCATCGTCACCTGCCGTGACGAGGAGAGCTGGACCGCGGTGAAGAAGACCGCCACCCGCTTCGGCGTCTGCGGCGGACCGGACGACCTTTACCTTGGCCTGCGCGGCCTGCGCACCCTGTCGGTGCGGATGCGTCAGCACCAGGAAAGCGCGCTGGTACTCGCCGACTGGCTGGCCTCCCGGCCGGAGGTGACGCGGGTTCTGCACCCTGCCCGCTCCGACTTCCCCGGCCACGAGCTGTGGAAGCGCGACTTCACCGGCTCCAGCGGCCTGTTCTCCATCATCATCGATCAGGTGCCGCGTCAGGCGCTGGCGGCGATGCTGGACGGGATGGAGCTGTTCGGCATGGGCTACAGCTGGGGCGGTTTCGAAAGCCTGATCCTGCCGACCCGACCGGCGGCGGTGCGCTCCGCCACCCGCTGGACCGATCCGGGACAGGTGCTGCGCCTGCATGCGGGGTTGGAAAGCCCCGACGACCTGATCCGCGATCTCGAGGCCGGCTTCCGCCGGATGGCCGCCGCCCTGTAAGCAGGGAGCAGTTGAGGAGTGATTTGCCATGACGGACCTACCGTCGATCGATCCAGCCCCCTATGACGAGGTGCTGGCCGCCATCCGCTTCACTGCCGACGGGCTGGTACCCGCCATCGCCCAGGCCGAAGGCACGGGCGAAATCCTGATGATGGCCTGGATGAACCGCGACGCGGTGGTGGAAACCCTGTCGACCGGCCGGGTCTGCTACTGGTCGCGATCGCGCGGCGGGCTGTGGCGCAAGGGTGAGACCTCCGGTCAGATGCAGCGCCTGAAGGATTTCCGGGTGGATTGCGATGGCGACACCCTGCTGCTGATCGTCGAGCAGGACGGCGTCGCCTGTCATACCGGCCGGCGCAGCTGCTTCTATCGTGCGTGGCGCGATGGACGGCTGGAAACGATCCAGGAGGTCCAGACCGATCCCGCCATTCTCTATGGCGGTCACTCGCACAGTCACGGCTGACGGGCGGGCGGCAAGACGGTGAACCACCTCTGCGGGAGTGTTGGTTGATCCATGTCAACGCCGCACCCTGCCGAAGGGTATACACACCTTCTTGTCTCTAACCCTCCCTGTATATGACTGCACCGGGCGCTCCTTTGGACGCCCGGTTATTTTTGCGCGAGGTCCGAGCCCCGCAACTTCGGACATCCTTGAGCGCGTTTGCGTCGCCGAACCTCTTTCGGACGATCCGGTTCTACAGTGCTTTCGGCCTGTGGCATACCGCCCTGCCGGCCGACACACCGCCTTCGTCGACGCCCCCTGTGCCCTTCCGCCGGACAAAACCTGTCCGGATGGGAGATAAAGTCTTCAGTCGATCACAGAAAGATCCCGCTTTCCGCCACAAATCCATCGAATGAAGAAACAGTTCGTTTCTTTAATTCGATCAAGTTTCAATTATCTGTGTCATCTCGCCCACTCCCCTTTGTATTGCCTCCTTATCGCTTTTCGACCGCCCCGGCCTCATGGTTAACATCTGGTTAATCGTTAATAGCACGTTAACGAAACTGATGGAGAGACGCCATGCGCCAGTTCTGGGGGACTTCGACCAACGACGCCATGACCGGCACTGTCTTTGACGACCGTCTCGACGGTCTGGATGGCGATGACCGCATCGACGGCGCCGGCGGAAACGATCAGCTGTTCGGCGAACGGGGAAATGATTCTCTGATCGGTGGGCTGGGCAACGATCAGTTGCATGGCGGGGACGGCAATGACTGGCTCGGCGACCCCTATGGCGGAAATGAGGCCGGCAACGACTCCATGTGGGGCGACAGCGGCAACGACCAGTTGTTCGGCGGCGACGGCAACGACATGCTCGATGGCGGCACCGGCGACGACATCCTGAAGGGCATGCGCGGCGACGACACCATGATCGGCGGCGCCGGTAACGACACTTTGTATGACAGCTACCGTGACGGCGGGGCGGACCTGTTCCGGCCGGGCACTGGCGACGACACCATGGTCAGCTACACCGACGGGCAGGTCGACCGCTTCCTGATGGAGCAGGCCACCGGTGGCTTTGGCCACGACACCATCAATTACTTCGAGCGCGGGATCGACCAGATCGAGTTCCACGGCTACACGGCGGCCCAGATGTCGGTGACCACCAGCGGCTTCCAATCGGTCTTCTCCTTCGCCGACGGCTCGTCGCTGACCGTGGATCAGGTCGGGCTGACGGCTGGCCACGACTATATCTTCACCTGACCTGTCCGAAAGAGGTGCTCTCTCGCGGGCGATGGGATCACCCCATCGGCGCGAGAGACCTCCGGCCACGCCCGTGCTGTTGTGAAAGCGGATATCTCCGCGCCGTCAGCAAAAGGGCCAACATCGATGGACCATCGCCGCCTTTCCCAGCGCACGCTGCTTCCCGCCCTGCCGGTCCTTGCTCTCCTGCCGGTTCTGACATTGGGTGCCTGCGCCAGTTCCGATATGGGCGGCGTCCCGTCGGCGGAGGTGGCGACCGAGCCACCGGTGGAACTGGTCGGGCTGACCGTGCAGACGCCGGACGGCCGCCGCATCCTCGGCAACGTCACCGATCTGGTGATCGGGCCGACCAACCGGGTGGAGCAGGCGATCGTCACCGTCGGCGCCCCCCGCTTTCCGACCGAGCACAAGGTGACGGTCGCCAGCGACAATCTGCGCTACGCCCGCAACCGTCAGGCCGTGATCCTCACCGGCATGACGGCGGAGCAGTTCGCCGACCTGCCGCCGGTTGCCGGAAGCGACCGCATGGTGTCGCTCGGCAACAACGGGGGGGCGTTGCCGGCAGGTACTGCCCCGACCAACTGGGCCGGAGCCACGACCCCGGCACACTGACCCTTTCCCAATTGGAAACGCACCAAAAAGAAAGGGGGGGCCGGACGAACCGGCCCCCCCTTTTGCTGTCCAGGCGTCGTGACGCTATCCGTCACTTGCCCTGAAGCTGCTTCATGATGTCGTCCGCCGGGTTCTGTTCCGGCTGGCCCGGAGCGCCGAAGGGCGGGGCCACATCCTGATTGTCGAAGGCCGGGATCTCGATCTTCACGTCGTTCAGGTTGATCGCCGGTCCCTTGTCGCGGCCGGCGTCGACCAGCTGCGGGAAGCCGATGACCAGGCCGACCATGATGATCTGGATGATCACGAAGGGCACCGCCCCCCAATAGATCTGCCCGGTGGTGATCTTCCCGATCTTCTTGCCGGTGATCTTGTCGATATAGTCGGTCTTCGGCGCCACCGACCGCAGGAAGAACAGCGCGAAGCCGAAGGGCGGGTGCATGAAGCTGGTCTGCATGTTGACGCCCAGCAGCACGCCGAACCAGATCAGATCGATGCCCAGCTTGTCCGCCACCGGCCCCAGCAGGGGGACGATGATGAAGGCCAGCTCGAAGAAATCGAGGAAGAAGGCCAGGACGAAGACCAGGATGTTGCAGACGATCAGGAAGCCCAGCTCGCCACCCGGCAGGCCGATCAGCAGATGCTCCACCCACAGGTCGCCATTGACGGCGCGGAACACCAGACCGAACACCGTCGAACCGATCAGGATGAACACCACGAAGGACGACAGCTTGGCTGTCGAGTCCATCGCCTGACGCATCAGGCTCCAGCTCAGCTGCCGCTTGGCAAGTGCCAGCAGGATGGCACCGGCGGCACCCATGGCACCGCCCTCCGTCGGGGTGGCGATGCCGATGAAGATGGTGCCCAGCACCAGGAAGATCAGCACCAGCGGCGGCACCAGCGAGGTGATGACGCGCAGCAGCAGCTTGCCCCCACGCAGCGTGCGGGCTTCCGGCGGCAGGGCCGGAACCATTTCCGGCTTGATGATGCTGGTCAGCAGAATGTAGCCGGCATAAAGGCCGGTCAGAACCAGACCGGGGATCAGCGCGCCGGCATACATGTCGCCGACCGAACGGCCGAGCTGGTCGGCCAGCACGATCAGCACCAGCGACGGCGGGATGATCTGGGCCAGCGTGCCCGAGGCCGCGATGACGCCCGACGCGACCCGGCGATCATAGCCGTAGCGCAGCATGATCGGCAGGGAGATGAGGCCCATCGAGATGACGGAGGCCGCGACCACGCCGGTGGTCGCCGCCAGCAACGCGCCGACAAAGATCACCGCATAGGCCAGACCGCCGCGGATCGGCCCGAACAGCTGCCCGATGGTGTCGAGCAGATCCTCGGCCATCCCCGATCGTTCGAGAATCAGGCCCATGAAGGTGAAGAACGGGATCGCCAACAGCGTGTCGTTGCGCATGATGCCGAACACGCGTTCCGGCAGCGCCTGCAACAGGGCTGGCGTCAGCAGACCCAGCTCGATGCCGATCAGCCCGAATACCAGACCGTTGGCTGCCAGGGCGAAGGCGACCGGGAAGCCCATCAACAGGAAAATCACCAGGGCGCCGAACATGAGCGGCGCCATATTGGCGGATACGAACTCTACCATCTGGGGGGCGCTCCCGGTCCTTAGGAATGGCTGTGCATCTTCTCGCCGGGCTCGTCACGATGGCCGGTGAGAAAAGCGATGCGCTTGATCAGTTCCGACACACCCTGTGCGGTGAGCAGGAAGAAGCCGACCGGGATCAGAAGCTTCGCGGGCCAGCGGATCAGACCGCCAGCATCGCTCGACATCTCGTTGGTGTGGAAGCTGTCCCAGAACATCGGGATCGACAGCTTCAGGATCAGGATCGTCATGGGGAACATGAAGACCAGGATGCCGAAAATGTCGACCCAGGCCTGGACCCGCTTGGAGAAGCGTCCCAGCACGATGTCGATGCGGATGTGTTCGTTGCGCAGGAAGGTGTAGCCGGCGCACAGCAGGAACACCGCCGCGAACAGATACCATTGCAACTCCAACCAGGCGTTGGAGCTGATGTTCGCCGCATAGCGGATGACCGCGTTGACCGAGCTGACCACCACGGCGACCAGCACGAGCCAGTAGGCGAGCTTGCCGATGCCTTCATTCACGGCATCGATCAGCCCGCTAAGTCTGAGCAGACCTGTCAAAGGAGAAACCTCCCTGTTGCGGGGGCGCGGCCTTGGCCGTCCCCTTTTGCTTTTGTTGCAGCCGCATAGCCACGGCAGGTCGCAACCCTCTCTCGTTCGGAGGGTATACCAAAAGATAGGATTTGAAGGGACTATTCCTTTCCCGCCCCACAGCGGCAAGGGCTACGTTGGAGCTACGTAGAATCACGTAGACGCCGGATGCGGATCGCGCCGGAACGCCCGGCGGGAGCCTGCCGGCGAGCCGCAGACGATCTGCTCCGGTGACGCAGGCGTGGGGAGGCGATGCGTCGACGCATCGCCGGTCATCCCTCAGGATCGGCGTCGATAGAATGTGAGGTCCCGGTAGAATTGCGAACGGAACGGGGCGGAACCATCAACCCCGATGCCCTTACTCCGCGTCCCCGTCAGGCACGATGTCCGCGCGGCGCCAGCCGTCCTCACCCAGGCATTCCAACGGGTGGAACTTAGCCTTGTAGGCCATCTTGCGGCTGTGGGCGATCCAGTAGCCCAGATAGACGAAGGGCATGCCGGCCAGCCGCGCCCGTTCGATCAGCCCCAGGATCATGAAGGTGCCCAGGCTGCGACGGTCCTGTGCCGCATCGTAGAAGCTGTAGACCGCCGAATAGCCGTCCGCCAATCGGTCGGTCAGCATACAGCCGACCAGTTGGCCCCGCTCGTCGCGCGCCTCCAGCAGGTTCGTGTCCGCCCTGCCCTCGTCCACCATTGCGGCGAAATCGCCCATCGCCATGCGGGCCATGTCGGAATCGCCGTGACGGGAATTCTGATAAAGCGAGAAGAGCCTGTATTGCTCGGAGGTGGCATAGGCTGGCCGTTCGGCCAGCGTCACCCCCTCGTTCAGCTTCAGCACCCGGCGCTGCGACCGGCTCGGTACGAACTCCGCGACCGGAACGCGCACCGGAACGCAAGCCTGGCAGTTCGGGCAGACCGGGCGATAGACGATGTCGTGACTGCGGCGGAAGCCGGCCCGCGACAGGGTGGAATTCACCTCGGTCGCGAAGGGCCCGATCAGACGGGTGAACAGCTTGCGCTCCACACGTCCGGGCAGATATGGGCAGGGCATCGGCCCCGACCGGAAGAATTGCTGCAATGGACGCTGCGGCGGCTGGATGACCGACATTCTGAGCGACAACCACCACGACAATGACAAGGAGGCGGAGGGGGTTCAGGCCCCCTCCGCCGCCGCAAGCTTACTGCGACTGGCTCTGAACCGCCAGAGGAGGCTGGACACCGAAGAAGGCCTGCGCGATCTCCGTCGTCACGATGTTCAGCTGCTGCTGAATCCAGTCGAGATACTCATGCAGACCGTCCCGCAGAACCGCATCGATCGGGCGGGACAGCAAGGCGGCCAGCAACTCGTCCACCCGCTCCATCGCCGCGGATCCGCCGCGCAGGTCGTAGCGCGAGCGCATCCGCGTCAGCACCCCGTCGATCTGCCGCACGCACATCACCACCGACCGCGGGAACCCCTCGTTGAACAGCATGAAGCCGGCGACGGTGGTTGGCGACATGCCGCGGGGATAGACACGGCGGAAGGCATGATAGCCGGCGGTGCTGCGCAGAACCGTCGTCCACTGGCTGACGTCCAGCGTGGAGCCGACGTCGAGCGGCGACGGCAGCAGCGTGTGATACTTGATGTCGAGCAGACGCGTCGTCTGGTCCGCCCGCTCGATGTACTTGCCCATCTGGTAGAAGTACCAGCCCTGGTCGCGATAGAACGTGCCCTCGGTGATGCCGGTGTGGGTCTGGCACTCCTCCTTGATCCAGGTGCAGACCTTAGACAGGTTCTGAGTCGCCACGTCCTTGACCGACATCTCCAGCAGCTTGTTGTGGAACACGTTGATCTGCGTCCACATCTCGGTCGAGATCCAGGGACGCAGCGTCCGCGCGTTCTCCCGCGCCATCCGCAGCATCGACAGCAGAGAATTCTGATTCTGCCCGTCGAACATGTAGTAGTGGATGACCGCCTCCGCCGTCGGGCGGTCATGGCGGCTGAAGAAGTCCTTCTCGTCGGCGTTAAGCTGAACGATGGAAAACCAGTTGGTGGCCCCGCGGGTGTCGCGCGCGAAGGTTTCGTGCACGTCCAGGATGCGGGCCAGATTCTCGGCCCGCTCCATGTAGCGGGCCATCCAGAAAATGCACTCGGCGTAACGGGACAGCAGGTTCATGCCGCACCACCTTCCAGAACCCAGGTGTCCTTCGAGCCGCCGCCCTGGGACGAGTTGACAATCAGCGTTCCCTTCTTCAGCGCCACGCGCGACAGGCCGCCGGGCAGGACCCAGGTGCTCTTGCCGGTGATGGCGAAGGGGCGCAGATCGACGTGGCGCGGCTCGATGGCGTCGTCGCAGACGGTCGGGCAGACCGACAGGTCGACCACCGGCTGGCTGATGTAGTTGGACGGATCGGCCAGCAGCTTGGCCCGGCAATCCTCCAACTCCGCCTTGCTGGCGCGCGGACCGATGGTGATGCCGTAGCCGCCGGCCTCGCCGACCGGCTTCACCACCAGATCGGCCAGATTGTCCAGCGTGTATTGCAGGGCGTCCGGCTCGCGGCAGATGCGGGTGTCGACGTTGGGGATGATCGGATCCTGGTCCAGGTAATATTTGATCATCCGCGGGACATAGCAGTAGACTGCCTTGTCGTCGGCGACACCGGTGCCGATGGCGTTCGCAAGCGCGACATTGCCCTTGCGGTAGGCCTCCAGAATGCCGGGCACGCCCAGCAGACTGTCGGGGTTGAAGGCCTTGGGATCGAGGAAGGCGTCGTCCAGGCGGCGGTAGATCGAGTGGACCGGGGCCAGACCGTTGGTCGTCTTCATGAAGACGCGGTCGTTGTCCACCACCAGATCGCGCCCCTCCACCAGCGGCACGCCCATCTCGCGCGCCAGGAAGATGTGTTCGAAATAGGCGGAGTTGTAGGTGCCCGGCGACAGCAGCACCACCTGCGGATCGTCGACCGGCGCGATCTCCACCATGGCGTCCAGCAGCTTGTGGCCGTAATTGTCCACCGGCCGGATGCCGATGTCCTGCATCAGGTCGGGGAAGACCCGCTGCATCATGTGCCGGTTTTCCACGACGTAGGAGACGCCGGACGGAACGCGGCCGTTATCCTCCAGCACGCGGAAGGTGCCATGGCGGTCGCGCACCAGATCGGTGCCCATGATGTGGATGTAGGTGTTGAAGGGAACGTCCAGCCCGATCATTTGCGGACGGAAATTGTGGTTCCCTTCGACCAGATCCCGCGGGATCACCCCGTCCTTCAGGATTTTCTGGTCGTGATAGATGTCGTGCAGGAACAGGTTCAGCGCGGCGACCCGCTGCGTGACGCCCGCCTCCAGATGCTTCCATTCCGGTGCGGAGATCACCCGCGGGATGACGTCGAACGGCAGGATGCGGTCGACGGCGTCCTTGTCGGAATAGACGATGAAGGTGATGCCGAGATTGTAAAGCTCCCGCTCCGCATCCTGCGCGCGGCGGCGCAGTTCATCGAAATCGAGTGCGGCCAGCCTCTGGCGTATGAGCGCCGTGTGTTCGGCCGGCAAATCCATGGCTCCGAACAGCTCGTCGAAGTACAGGCCAGGATTGTAGGATGACAAAAGGTCGGACGGTTTGCCCTCGGGTACGCTCACAGACTCCCCCGCGCTTGTATCTGACCGATCATCGCGGGCCGGGCGGCATCGCCCCGGCCATGTCGCATTGTGCAGGAAGTATGACCCATCGCCGCGCGCTTTGAACAGGGCAAACGCGCGTTCCGTTGTGCGACGCGCTGACAAAGCAAGAATTCGGATGCGCGCGCTTGCGGAAATTAGCGCCAAAGTACCGGTTACACCGAGGTTCTATCGTGCTTTGGTGGGAGCGCCGCCGCCACCGGACTGGCCGCCGGCCGCCGGTGCCGCCTGGGTTTCGCGCAGCAGGACCATGGTGATGCGGCGATTGCGCGGGCTGTTCGGTTGGTCGGCGACCAGCGGGTCGCGGTCGGCCTTGCCGATGACGTCCTGGATTCGCGTCGGGTCGATTCCGCCGGCCAGAAGGGCGCGTCGCGTTGCGTTGGCCCGCTCTGTCGACAGATCCCAATTGTCGCGGCCCGACCCCGCCGGGAATGGCGAGGAATCGGTGTGGCCGCTGATCGACAGCTTGTTGGGCAGCTTGGACAGGGCCTTCGCCACCTGCTGCACAAGTTGGCGCGTCTGCGGGTACATCTGGCCGGAACCACCGGGGAACATCGACACGCGGTCCTGATCGACGATCTGGATGCGCAGACCTTCCGGCGTCTGGTCGATCATCAGGTTCTGGGCTAGCGGCTCCAGTTCCGGCACCGACTGGATGGCCTGACGGATCTCGGTGGCCGCCTGCTGGAACTGCCGGGCCTCCTTGGCCGCCCCCTGCAGGCTGTCCATCGCCTCCTTCACCCGTTCGCCGAAATCGGACAGCTTCTCGCCGGGCTTCTGGCCGGGGATGCCCAGTTGCTTGGCCATCTCCTCCATGCGCTTCTGGAACTCGGCGCGGGTTTCGTTCGGCTTCTGGTCGGCAACGTCGGCATCGGGCGCGGCCGCGCCCGGTTTTCCGGGGCCGGTGCCCTGGCCGGGCCCGGCGGTGGCTTCGGTCGGGTCGTCGGCGTCCTCGGTCTGCTGAGCCGAATAGCCGGGCGGACCCGAAACCGGCACATCCGCCGACATCGGCGAGCTGGGAGACACCTGCGCACCAGGCACGGTGATGGTCTTGCCGCCCAGCATGCCGCCGGAGCCCGACTGCTCACGGCTGACCGACACCGGCGAGAAATAGTCGGCGATGCCCTTGCGCTGGTCCGACGTGGTGACGTTCAGCAGCCACAGCAGGAGGAAGAAGGCCATCATCGCGGTCACGAAGTCGGCATAGGCCACTTTCCAGGCGCCACCATGGTGGCCACCGTGCCCGCCCTTCTTCTTCTTGATGATGATCGGCTGCTCGTTGCCGCCGGAATTCCCGCTCATGCCCTGGCCGTGGCGAATGGTTCACGGCCATCGAGGCCGATTTTCGTGCGCCGCGCCGCGGTGAAAGCGGCGGCCGGCTACCGCGGCAAAACCCTGACCGGGTTTCATTAAGATCCGTTTAACGACGTTGTCCGGGTGGGGATGGGGCGGAGATGCGGCTTGCGCCGGGTGGCGTGCTGGATTAATTCCCGGTATTTCCTACCTTGTGTGTCACCTTCGGCCGCTCTCCAGCGCCGTACAGAGCAGCCCTCTCCACTCCGGCCCACACCACAGGATGTCATGATCACCGACCAGCCGATCGATCCACTTGCGTTCCGCTCCGCCCTCGGCTGCTTCGCCACCGGAATCGCCGTTATCACCACCATTGCGCCCGACGGGCTGCCGCTGGGGGTTACGGTGAACTCCTTCTCGTCGGTGTCGCTCGATCCGCCGCTGGTGCAGTTCTGCCTGGGCCGTGCGGCGATGTCCTTCGAGGCCTTCAACGTCGCTCCGCACTTCGCGGTGAACATTCTGGCCGCCGATCAGGAGGACCTGTCCAACCGCTTTTCCCGCCGTGATTTGCAGGAGCGCTGGACCGGGCTTGAGGTCGTCACCGGCCGCGGCGGTGTCCGCCTGCTGCCTGGTTGCCTCGCTACGCTGGAATGCGACCGCGAGCATCTGCTGGACGGCGGCGACCATGTCATCGTGCTGGGACGCGTCCGCAAGCTGACCTCGCGCGACAGCGGCGACCCGCTGCTGTATTTCCGCGGCCGCTATGCCCGGCTGGGCTGATCGTCTCCCCTACCCCGCTGCCCTATGCAGGTCGCGGCCGGTCAGGTGGATGTTGGCGTCGGGGTCGAGCGCGCGGGCCATGATGCGCTGCTCGGTCGCCCGTTCGAACAGGGGGCGGTTCAGGCAGACCTGCTGAACCGCCTCGTCCGGCTTCGGCGTGTGGCCGACGATGCCCTGCAAGGTACGGCGGGTGACGAAGACCCGGCCCTGATATTCCCCGACCTGCACCGCGAACTCGACGGCGTCGGCCTCCTCGTTCCAGAAGGGGTCGTCGGGAAACAGGAAGATCGGCATCGGGTCCTCAATCGCCAGGGAGCATCGGCAGAAATCACTTCAGGATATAGGTGATATCATAGCCGCTGCGTTTGAAGCGCGTCTTCAGCAGCGTGCCATCCGCCGCATACCACAGGTCGCGCTCCACATCGCCCTCGATGCGGTGGTGGGCGGCCTCCTGCGTCTTGCCGCCGGCCTCCACCGTCTCCGCCCCGAGCTTGCGCGCCGCCACCTTGTAGGGGGCCGCGTCGATCACCGACAGAAGCTCCCGATGCTTCAGCACTTCCGGCGTCCACAGGGTCAGCGGCAGGACGCCGGCCGACGCCTGCTGGGTCTTGCCGTCCACTGTCAGGCGGTAGCCGCCGGCATCGCGTGCCATCTCGATCTCGTGTGGTGTGCCGTCATCATCGGTGGTGGCGGTCATCGATTCCAGTGCGCCACCCTTCCACATCTCCTCCCGTTTGTGGTCGTAGCGGAAGTTGATGAACAGCACCTTCACCCGCGTGGTGGCGGTGACGGTAACCTTGGTACGGTCGCCCTGCGGCTCGATCCTCACCTGTTCGCTGCCGATCGGGTCCTCGCCCATCAGGATCTGGTAATTCAGCGTCCGCGCGGTCGCCTGCGCTGAAGCCGTTCCCGGCAGACCGGTCAGCAGTGCGGCCGCCATCAGGACAGCGGACAGGGTGGCGCATATGCTGCGCATCGTCGTCATGGTCTTTTCCTCCCGGTTGGGTATGTCTGTTCGGCGGCTCTTCCGGCCGCTCGATCAATCGTCCAGCAGTTCGGCCAGCTTCATCGCGACACCCATCGATCCTTCGACCTTCAGCTTGCCCATGGTGAAGGCCAGCATCGGATTCAGCTTGCCGTTGATCAGCTTTTGCAGGTTTTCCGGCGAGATGCGGATGGTGCAGTCGGAGTCGGCATCCTCGCGGCTGATGCTGATCGGGCTGGTGCGGCCATCGACCCGGATCACCTCCCCCTCCTTGCCCAGCAGGAAGCGGACAGAGGCGTTGAGCGAACGCAGATCGCCGCTGCGGCTGCGCAGTTCCTGCAGAATGTCGTCGACCATGAAAGCGTGCCCTCAGGATTGTTCGTAGGACTGGTCTTGACAGTAGGCGCACATTACGTTTACGTCAACGTCATAACGAAAGCGTTTCAGACGCCCGCCGCCCCGGTTGCCGCCATTCGGTGCAGGCTGTCAGGTGATCCGGAACGCGCCACCGCCAAGGGGAGCGAACCATGCCCGAGCCGCTTGCGCAGAGCGCCAACCCGCCCATCACCACCGCAGATGGCGCTAAGAATGATGCCGTCCATCCCTGGCTGACGCACTACCCGACGGGGATCGCCTGGGACCAGCAGTTCACGCCGATGCCGCTGCACATGCTGTTCGATGAGGCGGCCAAACGCTATGCCGACCGCCCCTGCCTGGACTTCCTGGGCCGCCGCTACAGCTATGCCGAGGTTCTTGATCTGGTGAACCGCGCCGCCCGCGGCTTCCAGGACCTGGGCGTCGGGCCGGGGGTGCGGGTGGGACTGTGCCTGCCGAACTGTCCGACCTACGTCATCTCCTATTTCGGGGTGCTGAAGGCCGGCGGGACCGTCGTCAACTACAACCCGCTCTATGTTGAGCGGGAGCTGGAGCACCAGATCACCGATTCGCAGACCGAAATCATGGTGACGCTGGATCTGAAGCAGATCTATCCACGCGTCGCCGCGATGCTGGCGCGCACGCCGATGAAGCGGATCGTCGTCTGCCGCATGGCGACAATCCTGCCGGCGGTGAAGAAGGCGCTGTTCAGCGTGCTGAAGCGCGGCGAGCTTGCCGCGGTCCCGCGGGACGACCGCCATGTCGATTTCAACAGCCTGTTGACCAATGATGGCATGCTGCGCCCGGTGCGCATCGACGGGCTGCGCGATGTCGCCGTGCTGCAATACACCGGCGGCACCACCGGCGTGCCCAAGGGCGCGATGCTGACCCACCACAACCTGCTGTCCAACGCACGGCAGGTGCAGGCCTGGTTCCCCGGTGTCGCCCTGGGTCAGGAGAGGGTGTTGGCCGTGCTGCCCTTTTTCCATGTCTTCGCCATGACCGTGGTGCTGAACATGGGGTTGGCCTGCGGAGCCGAGCTGATCATGCTGCCCCGATTCGAGACCGAGCAGGTATTGAGGACCATCGCCAAGCGCAAGCCGACGCTCGTCCCCGGCGTGCCGACCATGTACAAGGCGCTGCTGGGCCATCCGCAGGTCGCCCGTTATCCGATGACCTCGATCCGCTACTGCATCTCGGGCGGGGCCCCGCTGCCGATGGAGTTGAAGCGCCAATTCGAGACGGCGACCGGCTGCGTGCTGATCGAAGGCTACGGCCTGTCGGAAGCCTCTCCGGTCTGCGCCGCCAACCCGTTGAACGGCATCAACAAGGAGGGATCGATCGGCCTGCCGCTGCCCGGCATCGCCATCGAGATCCGCGATCTGGAAGACCCGACCCGCAAGCTCGGCATTGGCGAGAAGGGGCAGGTGGCGATCTCCGGACCCAACGTCATGGCCGGATATTGGGGCCGGGCGGAGGAGAGCGACCGCACCGTGGTCGATGGCTTCCTGCTGACCGGCGACGTCGGAACGATGGACGAGGACGGCTACGTCTTCCTGCTCGACCGGCTGAAGGATCTCATCATCTGCAGCGGCTACAACGTCTATCCGCGCATGATCGAGGAAGCGATCTACCAGCATCCCGACGTGGTCGCCGCCTGCGTCATCGGGCTGCCCGACGATTATCGCGGCCAGACGCCGAAGGCCTTCGTTCAGCTGAAGCCGGGCGCCAGCCTGACGGCCGAGGCCCTGCGCGACTTCCTGCGCGACAAGATCTCCCGCATCGAGATGCCGACGGCCATCGAATTCCGCGAGGAACTTCCGAAAACCGCCGTCGGCAAGCTGTCGAAGAAGGAGTTGATCGCCGAGGCGCAGCAGGCTCTATCGAACGGAGGATGACCGGAAGTCACCGTCTTGCCCCGAACGTAAAGGGAAGCCTTATCACGCGACGGCAGCTGTGCTACCAGACGGAAGGCGCATTGTGCCGGACACGAACAAAAGGTCTTCCCAGGGATGGAACAGCTCTACACGGTCAACCAGCTTGCGGAGGAGCTGGGCATCACGCCGCGAGCCCTGCGCTTCTATGAGGTCAAGGGGCTGCTGGCGCCCAACCGCGTCGGCAACAACCGGGTCTACACGAAGCGCGACCGTGCCCGGCTGAAGCTGATCCTGCGGGGCAAGCGCCTGGGCTTCTCGCTGGCGGAAATCCGTGAATATCTCGACCTCTACAACGTCAATGGCGGGGTCGAGCAGCAGAAGAACCTGTTGAAGCGCGTGCAGAAGCGGCTGAAGGACCTCGCCCAGCAGCGCGAGGACCTGGAAGCGACCGTGCAGGAGCTGCGCGACATCGAAGAGCAGGTCAACAACACCTTGGCGGAGCTGAAATCCGCCGCGAAGGACAGCTGACCGGTCGGACGCCCCTGAAAGCGCTCCGGTCGGCCCGGCAAGGGGAGATCGGAGCATGATGGGACAGCGACAGCCGCAGACCGCCGATAAAACCATATGGCCGGGAGATCGGGCATGAACCTGATCTTCCGCCTGCTGGCGGTCGCCGCCGCCGCCATCCTCGCGGCTTGGCGGGGCCGACGTGCCGGACTGCTTGAGCCATCGGCATTGCGCTTCCGGGTCTGGCCGACCGATCTGGACATCAACCTGCACATGACCAACGCACGCTATTTCAGCGTGATGGATCTGGGTCGCACCGACCTGATGATCCGCGTCGGCCTGGGTCCGGCGATCCTGCGCAACCGCTGGCAGCCGGTGCTGGGCGGGGCGACCATCCGCTACCGCCGCTCGCTGCGGCCGTTCCAGCGCTTCACCCTGGTCAGCCGGGTGCTGTGCTGGGATGACAAATACATCTTCATCGAACACCGCATGGAAACGCGAGGCGGGCTGGCGGCGCTGGCCGTCGTCCAGGGCGCATTCGTCGGATCCAGGGGCGTCGTCGCCCCGGCCGAGGTTCTGGCAGTCCTCGGCACCACCGCCGCCTCGCCGCCGGTCCCCGATGCGGTCGCGGGCCTGCGCGGACAGACGCTGTCCACCGCCTAAGTCGTACAAGAAACCAATCGAGAGGAGACACGCCGTCATGAAGGTGCTGGTGCCCGTTAAGCGAGTGGTCGACTACAACGTGAAGATCCGCGTCAAGGCGGATGGCAGCGGCGTCGAGACCGCCAACGTGAAGATGAGCATGAACCCCTTCGACGAGATCGCCGTCGAAGAGGCGGTGCGCCTGAAGGAAGCCGGCAAGGCGACCGAGATCGTGGTCGTGTCCGTCGGGCCGACCCAGGCCCAGGAGACCCTGCGCACCGCTCTCGCCATGGGTGCCGACCGCGCCATCCTGGTGCAGACCGACGTGCAGACCGAGCCGCTGGCCGTCGCCAAGGTGCTGAAGGCCCTGGTCGAGAAGGAGGCCCCCGGCCTCGTCATCCTCGGCAAGCAGGCGATCGACGACGACTGCAACCAGACCGGCCAGATGCTCGCCGCGCTGCTGGGCTGGGGCCAGGGCACCTTCGCCTCGAAGATCGCCGCCGGCGACGGCACGGTCGCCGTCACCCGCGAGATCGACGGCGGGCTGGAGACCGTTGAGCTGAAGCTGCCGGCGGTGGTCACCGCCGACCTGCGCCTGAACGAGCCGCGCTATGCCTCGCTGCCGAACATCATGAAGGCGAAGAAGAAGCCGCTGGAGACCGTGACGCCGGAGGTGCTTGGCGTCGACGTCGCCCCGCGCCTGAAGACGCTGAAGGTCGCCGAGCCGGCCAAGCGTCAGGCCGGCATCAAGGTGCCGGACGTCGCCACCCTGGTCGACAAGCTGAAGAACGAGGCGCGGGTGATCTGAGCGCCGGCCCTGTGCCCGCGCTCGCCCCCCCCGCCCGACAGAGGAAGCCCCCATGCCCATCCTGATCCTTGCCGACCACGACAACGCCAGCCTCAAGCCCGCCACCGCCAACGCGGTCACCGCCGCCGCCAGGCTGGGCGGCGACGTCCACATCCTCGTCGCCGGCTGCAACGCCGCCCCGGCCGCGGAGCAGGCCGCCAGGCTGGCCGGCGTCGCCAAGGTGCTTCTCGCCGACGATGCCGCCTACGAGCATGCCCTGGCCGAGCCGGTCGCGGCCCTGCTGGTCTCGCTCGCCCCGGCCTACAGCCACCTCCTCGCCGCCGCCACTTCTGCCGGCAAGAACGTGCTGCCGCGTGTCGCCGCCCTGCTCGACGTGGCGATGATCTCCGACATCACCGCGGTGGTCTCCGCCGACAGCTTCGAGCGGCCGATCTACGCCGGCAACGCCATCGCCACCGTGCAGTCGGCCGATGCGGTGAAGGTCATCACCGTCCGCACCACCGCCTTCGAGGCCGCCGCCGCAACCGGCAGCGCCGCGGTGGAGAGCGTCGCCGCCGTTGCCGACCCGGCCCTGTCGAGCTTCGTCTCGGCCGAGCTGTCGAAGTCGGAGCGGCCGGAGCTGACCTCGGCCCGCATCGTCATTTCCGGCGGTCGCGGCATGCAGTCCGGCGACAACTTCCACCTGCTGGAGGCGATCGCTGACAAGCTGGGGGCTGCGGTCGGCGCCAGCCGCGCCGCCGTCGATGCCGGTTTCGTGCCGAACGACTATCAGGTCGGCCAGACCGGCAAGATCGTGGCGCCGGACCTCTATGTCGCTGTCGGCATCTCGGGTGCCATCCAGCATCTGGCCGGCATGAAGGACAGCAAGATCATCGTCGCCATCAACAAGGACGAGGAGGCGCCGATCTTCCAGGTCGCCGACTACGGCCTCGTCGCCGACCTGTTCAAGGCCCTGCCGGACCTCCAGCAGGCGCTGTGACCGTCAAGGCCGGGTTCTTCCCTGCACGGGAGGGCCCGGCCGCTTCGCGCTTGCCGCGGCGGGCCGGCTGTTCTATCGCTGGCGGCACAGCAACCCGACAGCGGCAGGACGCCATGAGCATCGACGGCATCACCGGACTGGACCATCTGGTCATCGCCACCCGCGACCTCGACGCGGCGCGCGACGCCTACGCCCGGCTCGGTTTCACCGTGACGCCGCGTGGCCACCACACCCAGTTGAAGTCGGCCAACCACACCATTCTGTTCCCCACCGGCACCTATCTGGAGCTGCTGGGCATTGAGGAACAGCGGCCGGTCAACGCCCATTACGCCGCCTTCCTGCGCCAACGCGAGGGCATCGCCGCCGTCGCCTTGAAGACCCCGGACGCCCGCGCCGCCGCCGGTCCGCTGACCGCCGCCGGTTTCCCGGCGTCGGATCCCGTCGATTTCGGCCGGCCGGTGGAGTTGCCGGACGGCAGCCGTGACGCCAATTTCACCATCACCCAGATCGACCCGGCCGCCACCCCGGCGGGACGTGTCTTCCTGTGCCAGCACCATACGCCCGATCTGGTCTGGCGCCCCGACCAGATGGAACACGCCAACGGTGCCACCGGGCTGGCAGCGCTGGTGATCGCCGCCGCCGATCCCGATGCGGTCGCCACAACCTATGCCCGGCTGCTCGGCGGCACCGTCACCGACCGTGGCTCCGCCCGTGTTGTGGAGCCGGCGCAACAGGGCGACGGGCAGGTTCCCGTACTGGTCGCCACCCCGGACCGGCTGCACTGGGCCTGGACCGCCGATCCGGCCTTCACCAAGGCCACCCTGCCCTTCTTCGCCGGTTTCGTGCTGCGGGTTGCCGATCCGGCGAAGACCCAGCAGGCCTTGCAGAAAAGCAAATTTCCGACGGTGGTCGGCGAAGGCGTGATGCGGGTCGGATCGGCCAGCGCCTGCGGCGCCATGGTGGCGTTCGCCCAGGACTTCGACCTCGACAGCCTGATACCCTGAAATTCGCGACGATTTGCACCTAATTGGGCATAGGAGCCGTTGAGTTGCTTGTGTAGTGTCCCCCGACAGTTGCGCCTGCGAACGGGTGCAGGCTGTGGAGATGCACATGACGACAGCGGGCCAGACGATGGACGTGACGGGGGCTCCGAGGCTGGAGACCGGTGCCGTGCCGACATCGTTCGCCCCGCTGTTCGACGCCCTGCCCGTTCCGGCTCTGATGCGCGAGGCGGACGGACGGCTGCGCGGCAACCGCCGCTTCCTCGACCGTTACGGCAGCACCGACGCCTTTCCGGTCGATCTGGCCGATACCGCCCCGGGTAGCGAACGGGAAGTGACCGCGACGTCCATCTCCGGCGACTCGCGCGACCTGCTGGTCCGCGTCGGCGGCCCGCCCTGGATCGCGACGGTGGAGGATGTCACCGACCAGCGTCATACCGCCCGCGGGCTGGCGCTGGCGACCGAGAAGTTGGAGGAGGCCTACCACACCGCCAAGCTGGGGTACTGGGAGTACGGCATCCGGTCCGGCGACCTGATGCTGAGCGATGCCGGGCTGGCCGTGCTGGGTCACGACCGCGACCGCTTCACCGGCGGCTTCGATGCCCTGCTGGGGATCCTGCACCCCGACGACCGGCCGCGCTTCGGCAACATGCTGGAGAGCGTCGTCGACAACCCCCAGCGGGTCTATGTCGAATACCGCGTCCATGACCGGGACGACCGGGTCCGCTACGTCTCCTCCTCCTGCGCGCCGCGGCTGGATGGCGACGGACGGCTGACCCACCTGTTCGGCGTCATGCTGGACAGCACCGAACGCGCGGAGGCCGCCGCCCAACTGGAGGCGGCCAAGCAGCGGCTGGAGGAAGCCTACCGCACCGGTCATCTCGGCTATTGGGAATATGGCATCCACAGCGGCACGCTGGTGTGGAACCGTGAGGCTTTCGACATCTACGGCCAGGATGCCGGACGGTTCGAGCCGACCTTCGACAATCTGCTGGGCATCCTGCACCCCGACGACCGCATGTCCTTCGGCAACATGCTGGAAAGCGTCATCGGCAATTCCCGCCGCGTCTATGTCGAATACCGGGTGATCGATCCGGTGGGAGAGGTGCGCTACGTTTCCTCCTCCTGCGCGCCGCGATTCGATCTGGACGGACGGCTGACCCACCTGTTCGGCGTCATGCTGGACACCACCGAGCGGGCACGTGCCGCCGACGCCCTGCGCGCCGCCAAGGACCGGGTGGAACAGGCCTATCGCGAATTGCAGGCCGCCCAGGACAGCCTGGTCCAGACCGAGAAGATGGCGTCCCTCGGCCAGCTCGTCGCCGGGGTGGCGCATGAGGTGAACGGGCCGGTCGGCGTGGCGCTCACCACCGCCTCCCATCTGCTGAGCCGGGCGGAGGACGTGAAGCGCCAGTTCGCCGCCAATGCCCTGACCCGGTCGGCCCTGGCCGGTTTCCTTGAGGTGGCGCAGGAGGCCGGGCAACTGCTGGTCGGCAACACCGAACGCATCGCCGCCCTGGTCCACATGTTCAAGCAGGTGGCCGCCGACCAAACCGGCGACGAGCGCCGCACGTTCTACCTGCGCGAATACACCGAGGACGTGCTGCTGAGCCTGCACACGCAGATCGGCTCCTCCGGCCACCGGGTGGAGCTGGCCTGTCCGGAGGCGCTTCAGCTGGAAAGCTTTCCCGGCGCTTTCGCCCGCGTGCTGACCCATCTGGTGCGCAATTCGCTGACCCACGCCTTCCGTGCGGAGCAGAGCGGACGGATCGTCATCGACATCCACGCCGATGGCGACGATTGGATCGAGGTGGTGCACAGCGACGACGGGCAGGGCATCCTTGACGCCGACCTGCCGCGGATCTTCGATCCCTTCTTCACCACTGCACGCCATGCCGGCTGCGTCGGCCTGGGGCTGCACATCGCCTATAATCTGGCGACCCAGACTTTGGGCGGCCAACTGAGCGTCCGCAACAATCCCGGCCAGGGAGCCGTCTTCATCCTGAGGGTGCCTCGGCAGGCCCCGGACCTCGGCTGATTCCCACCGGCGCGCCCCTCGCCTTGTTCGTCAGGCGACGGTCTGTCGGTCGCGCAGCAGCGGTTCCAGCGCCTCGGCCACTGCCCGGCGCAGGTCGGCGGCGATCACCGGCTTGTGCATCACCCGGAAATTGCCGGCCTCCGCCTCCTGCGCACGGGCCGGGGCGGTGTCGCCGGTAACCAGGATGCCCGGCAGGATCCGGCCCAGCGCCAGCCGAACCTCGCGGATCGCCTCCGTCCCGGTGCGGCCATCGCGCAAACGGTAATCGGCGACGATCAGGTCGGGCGTCGGCCCGCGATTGGCGAGATCCAGCGCCTCGGCACAGGATTCGGCAGCCAGAACGATATAGCCCCACTCCGCCAGCATGGCGCGCAGCCCTTCACGGACGATTGGATCGTCCTCGATCACCAGCACGGTGGTGGCGAAGGCCGGACGGGCGGAGTGCGGAGCGGGCACGGCCTTCATCGCCCATCGGGCGGCGACGGGGACCTCGACCGAGAAAACCGATCCCTCGCCGGGCGTCGACCGAACCGTCACCTCATGGCCGAGCATGACCGACAGCCGCCGCACCACCGCCAGCCCGAGGCCGAGTCCCTGGTCGCGGTTGCGGCTGGCGTTGCCGACCTGCACGAACTCCTGGAAGATGTCCTCCTGCTGGTCGGCGGGAATCCCGATTCCGGTGTCCCAGACCTCGATGCGCAACGTCTCGCCGCGGCGGCGGCAGCCGATGAGAATCCGGCCCCTGTCGGTATAGCGCAGGGCGTTCTCCACCAGATTCTGCAGAATCCGGCCAAGCAGCATCGGGTCGCTGCGCACATGGGTGCTGCACGGCACAATGTGCAGGATCAGCCCCTTCTGGACAGCGACGGGGCGGCTGTTGGCGGCGACACGCTCCATCACCTCGGACAGCGGGAACACCTCCACCTCCGGCACCACCGCGCCCGCTTCCAGCCGGGAGACATCGAGGAGCCCGTCCAGCAGCATCTTCAGCGCGCCCAGCGCACGCTCCATCGTGCCCAGGACATTGCGGCTCATGCCATCGGTGACGCGGGTGGACAGCACCTCCATCAGCAGCAGCAGTGACTGCACCGGTTGGCGCAGGTCGTGACTGGCGGCAGCCAGGAATTTCGACTTGGCGACATTGGCCCGGTCGGCCTCCCGCCTCGCGTCAGCCAGTGCCGCCTGGGCGCGCTTGTGTTCGGAGATATCGCGGACGGTGGCGATCAGGCTGACCAGCCGGTTGTCGTGGTCGCGCACCGGCGACGCGCTGAGTTCAAGGCAACGCGGCGCCTCCCCGCTCGGATTGGGGCGGGTCAGTTCCACCCGGGCGTCACGGCCGACAACGATGGCATCGCGCAAGGGCTGCAAGGCGACCCGGTCGTTCGTCGCCCGCTCCAGCGCCGTCAGGGCGCCGCTGCCCATCAGGGCCGAGGTCGACGCACCCAGCAGATGCTCGAGTGCCGGATTGACATAGACGATGGGCATTCCCGGCTGGGTAGCATCAGCGATCATGATGCCGTCGTTGCTCCAGGCCAGCGCCCGGTTCCGCACCCTGAGCGCCCGGTCGGTGTGGCGGCGCCATTGCAGTTCGAGGATGAAGGCGATAACGAACAGCAGGATCACAACCGTGGTGGCGACCGCCCAGCCGATATAGAGACGGGCGTTGTCGCGCCAGGGGCCGAAGACCGTCTCCACCGATTCGCCAACGATGGCGATGATCGGATAATCGGGTGCCGACCGGAAGGCGGTGATCCGCTCTATCCCGTCGACCGGACTGGCCATCCGCATGTGGCCGACGGGATGCTGCCGGATCGCCTGCCAAAGCTCGCTGCTGGTCATTCCGCGGCCGGCGGCGGCAGCGCTGAATCCCGCATTGCGGGCGATGATGACGCCGTCGGATCGCAACAGCGTCGCCACCCCGTCCGGCGGCAGGCCGAGAACACGGTAATAGCGGGCGAAGGACTCGACCGGAATATCGGCGACCGCGATGCCGGCAAAAGTGCCGTCGGTGTTTTCCAGCCGCCGCGACACCGGGATCAGCAGATCCTGGACCTCCGACGAGGCATAGGGAATGCCGATCACCAGACCGCGCGGCGCGCTGTCCCGGGCGATGCGGAACTCGTCGCGGTCGGTGACCACCCCCTGGAAGGTGGCGCGCCCTCCGCCCATCGTCAGCATGCCGGAAGCGTCGTAGACACGGACCCCCACCACCAGCCCTTCTTCAAAGGCGCGGCGGGTATCGAGGCGCATGGAACGGTTGCGCTCGGTATTGGCGATCAGGTCCAGCAGCAGGTCGTCGACGCGGCGAAAGGTGGAGACCGCATGCTCCTCCACCAGACGGGCGACGACAGCGGTCTTTTCATTGGCCGTCAGGTCGAGCAGCCGCTCTTCACGATGAAGCCGGTCGAGGAGAATCCACCACAGGGCGGCAATGGCAAGCGCAACCGCCAGGGCGGGCAGGACCAGACGGCCGCCGAAACCGGAAAAAAGCCAGAGCGCCCGCTTCACGTAAACTCCGAACGCAGTGGATCGTCCGCCGACCACGTCCATCGGCGGGAAAGCGGAGGGCGGCGGCAGGCGGACGGAAGCATGCCGCAACGCGGAGGCCGACGCAACGCCGTAACCGGCAAGGTGGCAGCAGAGGACAGTTGCTCCACCCAGGCAGACCAACGGCCACGCCATCGCAGCCATCGCGTTCCGAGCCATGCTGCGGCGCACCAGGAGGCAAGGGATGGCAAGGGAGAGCGGAGACCGGGGCCGGGCACCGCACCGAAAAGCCGGCTTTGCCGCGCTGCCCCGGCCGGCTATACCGCGGCGATGAACTTCGCACGCGCCATCGCCACCGTCGGTGGCCTGACCCTGCTGAGCCGGCTGGCCGGCTTTGCCCGCGACATTCTGACCGCGGCCGTGCTGGGCGCCGGCCCGGTGGCCGACGCCTTCTTCGTGGCGCTGAAACTGCCCAACCTGTTCCGCCGGCTGTTCGCGGAAGGTGCCTTCGGCGTCGCCTTCGTCCCGCTGTTCGCCGCCGAGCTACAGACCCGCGGCCGCAGCGCCGCCATCCGCTTCGCGGAGGAAGCTCTGGCGATGCTGCTGGCGATGCTGCTGCCATTCACGCTGGCGGCCATCGTCGCCATGCCCTGGCTGATGCACGGCCTCGCCCCCGGCTTCGTTGACGAACCGGCCAAGTTCGCTCTGGCGGTGGACATGGCGCGACTGACCTTTCCCTATCTGGCGCTGATCTCGCTGGTGGCGCTGCTCGGTGGGGTACTGAACGCGCTTGACCGCTTCGGGCCCTTCGCCGCCGCCCCCATCGCCTTCAACCTGACGCTTGTCGCCGCCCTGCTGATCGCCCCGCGGCTGGGGCTGGAGCCCGGCACTGCCATGGCGGCGGCGGTGACGCTGTCGGGGGCGGTTCAGGTCGCCTGGATGGCCTGGGCCTGCGCCAAGTCCGGGGTGGTGCTGAGGCTGCGCCCGCCGCGCATGACGGAGGGGATGCGGCGGCTGTTCCGGCTGATCGGCCCGGGAGCCATCGGCGCCGGGGTCATGCAGATCAACCTGTTCCTCAACATCGTGCTGGCCTCGCTGCTGCCGTCGGGCGCGGTGTCCTTCCTTTACTACGCCGACCGGCTGAACCAGATGCCGCTGGGCATCATCGGCATCGCCATCGGCACCGCCCTTCTGCCGGTGCTGGCGCGCCATGTCGCCGCCGGGGACGAGCGGATGGTCCGCCATTACCTGAGCCGCGCGCTGGAGTTCAGCCTGCTGCTCGGCCTGCCGGCGGCGGTGGCACTCGGCGTGGCAGGGGGGCCCATCGTCGCAGTGCTGTTCGAGCGCGGGGCCTTTGGCCCGGAAGAGGCTCAGGCCACCGCGATGGCGCTTGCCGCCTATGCCGTCGGCATCCCGGCCTATGTGATCGTGAAGTCACTGAACGCCGCCTTCTTCGCCCGGCACGACACGGTGACGCCGGTGCGTGTGGCCGTCATCGTGACGGTGGCGACCGCCCTGCTGGCCCTGCTGCTGATGCCATGGCTTGGGCATGTCGGGATCGCGCTGTCCACCGGACTGACCGCCTGGCTGGATGTCGGACTGCTGGTGGCGGCGATGCGCAGGCGCGGCCTGTTCGATCTGGACGACAGGTTGACGCGCCGCGCCCCGCGCATCGCCCTGGCGGCTGCCGGCATGGGAATGGCACTTCTGGCGGGCGAGCGTCTGCTGTTGCCCTGGCTGGCCGCCCCCTCCACCGCACTGCGGTTCATGGCGCTGGCCTTGCTGGTATCCGGAGGAGTCGTGGCCTTCGGCGCGCTGGCGGCGCTGCTGGGCGGGGCGAATTTGGGAGACGTGAAAGGAATGCTGTCGAAAAAGCCGCAAGCAAGGGAAGAGCAGGTCGGCTGAACAGCGGTCGGCGGAAGCGGCGCCACTTCCGTACCGTACTTACTTCAGCGGTAGGTAGACGTCGGTCAGCAGTTCATGCTCCGGCGTTTCTCCGATGAAGTTCAGATAATGGAAGTATACGGGGAAATCGCGAAGCTCCTCGCCGTTTTCCGGAAGCCACCGGCCATAGAGAAAGCGCAAGACCTCCCCGATCTGCTCATGGGCTCCCCGGTGCCTGACCAGCGCACAGCGCCCGCCGGGAATGAGCTTCTTCACCACCCCTTGGGGGTTCTCCGGCACGTCGCCGTCGACCTCCCCGCAGATGTCGAACCGGAAGTCGGCAGGTTCGGTGGTTTCCGGGTTGTCGAAGGCGACACCAAAGGTCCGGCAGCGCTCTCGTGGCGACAGTCCGCTGCCCTTGCGCCAGTCGATGAAGATGCGAACGGAGTCGTTCACGCCTTCAATCGGTCCCCGATGACAGTAGGCCGCCACCTGGGTAGGCGCGAAGTCGACGATGGAGACATCCATGGTCCTGATCCTTTTCCTTTTGATGTGTCGATAGCGGTCATGCCACTGCCGCCATTCCGGAGCTTTCCTGAATTCGGACGGAGTCTGGCCGAACGCGGTCTTGAAGGCGCGGGCGAAGGATTCCGGCGTTTCGAATCCGGCGTCCAAGGCGATGTCGATAACCTTGTCAGCCGGATAGAAGGCCAGTCGGAACGACGCCCGCTTCAACCGTGCCAGCTGGATGTATTTTCCGATGCTGACATCGAAATGGGCGGAGAAGAGACGATGGAAGTGGAATTTCGAGAGACAGGCGACATCGCTCAACCTGTCGAGCGACAGGTCGCCCTCCAGATTCTGCTCGATGTAGTCGAACAGCCGGGAAAACCTCCCTTCATAATCTTGCCTGCTCATCGTCGGTCCGGCCTGCACGGTTGATGGAGGAAACCATAAGCCGGGGGTCCGGACGCCGTCCTGGCCCATCTTGCTGACTATCGACCGCGATTCCGGATAGCCAGGCGGGATGGCGTCCGAAGACGGAGATGCCGCGCTACCCCTCTTGACGGCGGTCATAGGCAGTCGTACAAGCGGACCCACGTGGTGATTTGGTCGACCGGCTTGCGGGCCACGTAAAACAATCCGCTAAAAAGGTCCGAGCCGCGTCCGCGCCTCGACCCGATCGGTCGGGGCTTTTTTGTTTGCGGCCGGCCTCGCCCCACCGGCGGTCATCAGGGGAGAGTCGCGGAATGTCGCGCACCGATCATCGCAATCCAAACGTTGCGGGCCTGCGCCCGCGGTCCAAGCTGGTCCATGGCGGCATCCGCCGTTCGCAGTTCGACGAAACCTGCGAGGCTCTGTACCAGACTTCCGGCTTCGTCTACGGTTCGGCGGAAGAGGCTGAGAACGCCTTCGCCAACGACGGCTCGCGCCATGTCTATTCCCGCTTCCGCAACCCGACCTCGGCGATGTTCGAGGACCGGCTGGCGGAGTATGAGGGGGCGGAATGGGCCTATGCCACCGCCAGCGGCATGGCGGCGGTCCATGGCGCGCTGATGAGCGGCCTGCGCACCGGCGACCGGGTCGTTGCGCCGCGGGCGCTCTTCATCTCCTGCTACTGGATCCTCAAGGATCTGTGCAGCCGCTACGGCATCGAGACGGTGTTCGTCGACGGCACCAATCTGGCGGAGTGGGAAGAGGCGCTGTCGAAGCCGACCAAGGCCGTCTTCCTGGAAACTCCGTCCAACCCAGGGCTTGAGGTCGTCGACCTCCAGGCGGTCTGCGATCTCTCCCACAAGGCGGGGGCCGTGGTCGTCGTCGACAATGCCTTCGCCACGCCGGTGCTCCAGCGTCCGTTCGACTTCGGCGCCGACGTCATCATCTATTCGGCGACCAAGCACATCGACGGCCAGGGCCGCTGTCTGGGCGGTGTCATCCTGGCCAAGGACAGGAAATACGCATCGGAGGTCATCCATCCCTTCCTGCGCAACACCGGCCCGACCATTTCTCCCTTCAACTCCTGGCTTCTGCTGAAGGGCATGGAGACGCTGGAACTGCGCGTGCAGGCCCAGTCGGCAGCCGGTCTCCAGGTCGCGGAGTTCCTGGAAAGCCATCCGAAGGTCGCCCAGGTGCTGTACCCGCTGCTGCCCAGCCATCCGCAATATGATCTGGTGCGCAAGCAGATGACCGGCGGCGGCAACATGCTGTCGATCTTCCTGAAGGGCGGCAAGACCGAGGCGTTCAACCTGCTGAACGGCCTGCGCATGGTGATGATCTCCAACAATCTCGGCGATTCGAAGAGCCTGATCACTCACCCCTCGACCACCACTCATTCCAAGTTGACGGATGAGGAAAAGGTCGCGGCCAGGATCGAACCCGGCCTGCTGCGCCTGTCCGTTGGTCTTGAGGACCCCCGGGACATCATCGAAGATCTCGACCGCGCGCTCGCCGAGGCGTAAAGATCGTGCCGGAACTTATGTTGCAGTGCAGCGTTGACCCCGCAGTCAGGTTCCGGCAACGATACTTTTGAGAGAGGCGACGCCCATGGCACGACAGAACGCCGGCAACGGCCACCCCACCGACAGGCTCATGGCGGTGGCGGGCCAGCTCACCAAGACCGGTCTTCGCAGCAGCGAAATGGGCGTCGCGGCGGCGCAGACCATTGGCTATCGCACCGCGATGATGACGGCGGCGCTGTCGAACCCCATCGACTTCGCCAATCCCGAATTCATCCGCATGGGTGCGGAAAAAGTTGAGGCGGCGGTGGAGGCTTTCCATGCCGTCGCCACTGGCATTGGCGAATTCGGGCAGGCCTGGATCACCATGATCACCAAGCAGACCCAGGCGGCCGCCACCACCATCGGCGGGCTTGCCAGCTGCAAGAACCCGGCGGAGATCATCGACGTCCAACAGCGGCTGCTGGCGGATGTCGTCGATGCCGGCATCCACGCCAACCTGCGCCTGATCGAGGCGACGGCCGCCATCGCCGCCGCCGGCATGAACCCGGCCTACCGCAAGGTGCGCGCCAACGCCCGCCGCCTCGCCCGCGAACAGGCATAACGGGTCAGACCACATCCGCAGGAGCAAGGCGGCAGCAACTGCCGTCATGCTCCACCTGGATGGTGGCATGGCCGATGCCGAAACGCTCCTTCAGCACCATGGAGATTTCCAGCAGAAGGGCGTCGTCCTGGTTCATGCCGGGTCGGACGAGGTGAGCGGTCAGGGCCGTTTCCGTCGTGCTGATCGGCCAGATGTGCAGGTCATGCACGGCGATGACGCCCGTCAGTCCGGCCAGATAGCGTTCCACACCCGCCCGGTCGACGCCGTCGGGCACAGCGTCCATCGCCAGCCTTACTGACTCTTGCAGCAGGCCCCAGGTGCCGGCGACGATCACCAGCGCGATGACGATGCTGGTCGCCGGATCGAGCCACAGCCAGCCGGTGAAGCGGATCGCCAGCGCTGCCAGCACCACGCCCAGCGACACCGCCGCGTCGGCCGCCATGTGCAGATAGGCACCGCGCAGGTTGATGTCCTGCTTCTGCCCGCCCATGAACAGCCAAGCGGTCCAGGCATTGATGACGATGCCGATCACCGCCACCACCATCACGGTTGTCTCGCCCACCGGCTCCGGATCGGTGAGACGGTTGGCCGCCTCCAGCAGAATGGCGCCGACGGCAATCAACAGGATCATAGCGTTGAGCAGCGACGCCAGGATCGAGGCATTGCCGAAGCCGTAGGTGTAGCGTCCCTGCGGAATGCGCCGCCCCAGCCACACGGCACCCCAGGCCAGCAGCAGCCCCATAACGTCGCTTAGATTGTGCCCGGCATCGGCCAACAGGGCGGTCGAGTTGGCGATCAGACCATAAACCGCTTCCACCACCACGAAACCGATGTTCAGCAGTGCCCCCAGCGCGAAGGAGCGGTCGTAGCGCACAGGCCCGTGATGATGGTCGGCGTGGTGATGCTCTGAATGGTCATGATCGGCATTAATGGAACCGCCATGGGAGTGGCCGTGCGGCATGGTGGTTGATCCCGTCCTCGGATGGCGCATCGCAGCATCCCGGGACTTTGGGCGCGCCGGCGCCATTGGACAAGTCCGGCGATGGGGGTGCAGCACCCACTTGCGCCGATCGGCCGTGGCGCCTAGCTTCGCGCGGTCACTCACGATCAACAGTGAACGAAGGAAATGGTCATGAAGGCGCGCGTCACCTGGGTGGACGGCAAGATGTTCGTCGGCGAATCCGGCAGCGGCCATGCCGTGGTGATGGATGGCGCCGTCGAAGCCGGTGGCCGCAATGCAGGCATCCGCCCAATGGAAATGCTGCTGATCGGCATGGGCGGCTGCACCTGCTTCGATGTGGTGATGATCCTGGAGAAGGGCCGCCAGCAGATCACCGACTGCGTCGCCGCGATCGAGGCGGAGCGGGCAGATACCGATCCCAAAGTCTTCACCAAGATCCACGTCCATTTCACCGTGACCGGCCGCAAACTGGACCCGGCGAAGGTGGAGCGCGCCATCGCCCTGTCGGCGGAGAAATACTGCTCCGCCTCCATCATGCTGGGCCAGACCGCCACCATCACCCATGACTTCGAGGTGGTCGAAGCGCCGTAAAACAGCGGCAGCTACAGCTTTTCAGTTGCATTCATGCGTATGATTGGCGAAGGATCGGGCGCAGCTCCCGATTCTTCGCGATCATCGCGTGCGCCCGATTGCTATCCTCATCGTTCTGGCAGCACTGTGTGCCCCCGCCTTAACCTCCGCCTTCGGCGAGGAGGCGCGTACCAGCCTGTCGGATTGGGGTGGGATTGGCCTGCTTCAGGTGCCGACCGCACGGATGGCGCCGGACGGCTCGATGAGCGGCGGGCTGACCGCGCTCGGCGACCTGCACCGCCACTTTACGATCTCGGGCCAGCCGTTGCCGTGGCTGGAAGTCACCGCCCGCAACAGCGCTTATCCCGGCTATTACGGCCTCAGCGAACCCGGCCTCGACCTGAAGCTGCGCCTGCGGCGCGAGGATGAGCATGGACCGGCGATCGTCGTCGGCGGACGCGACGTCACCGGATCGGGATTGGACCTGCCGGGAAAGGGGCGCTTCGCCGGAGAATACATCGCACTGTCGCGCCGCTGGTGGGACCTGGACCTGACGCTCGGCATGGGCTGGGGCACGTTGGGAGAGGCCGGCCATCTGCGCAACCCATTACGCGTTCTCGGTGGCAGGTTCCACCGCGACCGTGCCCCCTCCGCTTGGCCGACCGCCCGCGGCCCCAGGGCATGGTTCAGCGGCGAAAGGGTGGCCCTGTTCGGCGGTGCCGAGTGGCACACCCCGGTCGATGGACTGAGCCTGAAGCTGGAATCCTCCGGCGACCGCTTCCGCGCCCAGCAGCAGGACGAACCAGGGTTCGTTCCCGGCAGCCGCTACGGCGTCGGCCTGTCCTGGCGTCCGGCACCCTGGACCGATTTGGGTGCGGCCTACGAACAGGGACGGCGGTTGATGCTCCGCCTGTCGGTCCGCTTTGATCCCGCGGCGGATGCCGACCGGCCGAACCGCCCTCCCCCGGACATCGGCCCGCGTCCCTCCGCCGGATCGGCATTGTCGGCCGATGCCATAGCCTTGGTGGCCCGCAGCCGCGGCCTGCCCGTGCGCGCGGCCAGGATCGAGGGGGAAATGGCGACGCTCTGGCTCGACCCGGCCGGCAGCGGACGGATGCCACTGGCGCGCGAAGTCGGCGATGCCGCCCGCCTGCTGGCCGACCTCGCCCCGCCACAGGTCGAGAGGCTACGCATCGTCACCGGCGCCGCCGGTCTCGACACGACCACCGTGACCCTGCTGCGCCGCGACCTGGAACGGGCGGCCAACCACCGCGGCAGTGCGGAGGAGATATGGCACACCACCCAACTCGCCAACTCGGCCGAACCTCCACCCGACTGGCGCCCACGCCTCGACCTCTCCACCCGGCTGGTCGCCACGTTCGATCTGGCGGAGTTGGGAACCACGCTGGCCCAGCGCACCCACACCGATGTGATGCTGCGGGCGGAGCCGTTGCGTGGGTTGGTGCTGGGCAGCGGGCTGCGCATCAACGCGCCGAGCGATCTGGAACTGCTGGACACCAACGCCCTGCCGGCGGCCCAGCCGGTACGCAGCGACCTGCCCCGCTATGCCGACCGTCCGCTTGCCCTCGACCATGCCTATGCGGCGTGGCTCGCCCAGCCGGTGGAAGGGCTGACCACCCGGCTGTCCGTCGGCCATCAGGAAGAGATGTATGGCGGTATCGGTGCGGAGGCCCTCTTGCAGCCGCAGGGTGCCCGTTGGGCGCTCGGTCTCGAGCTCAATCAGATGTGGAAGCGGCGGCCGGACAGCCTGTTTACCATCGACCGCGGGGATGCCCGCGGCACCGGCCATGCCAGCCTCTATTGGGAATCCCCCAGTGCCGATATGACGACCGCGCTTCGGCTCGGCCGCTATCTCGGCGGCGACTGGGGCGGCACGGTGGAGGTGATGCGGCGCTTCGACGGCGGCATCGGCCTGACCGCCCACGCCACCTGGACCGAGGGGCCCGACGGCGCCCAGAGCCGTTTTGGCGGTCGGATGGACTGGGGACTGGCGCTGGTGGTGCCGATCGCCGCGTCGGGCTGGCTTCCGGTCGGCGGCACGGTGGAAACGGCGGTCCGCACCCTGGGCCGCGATGCCGGACAGCGCTTGCAGCAGACCCTTCCCCTCTACGATCTCCGTGTGCCGGGAGGCGTCGGCCGCCTCACCGGCACATGGTCGCGACTGCTGAACTGACCTCAGCGGATCGGCTTGCTGCCCGGAGTGATGACCGAACCCCTGGCGGACGTCGTCGAGGAATTGCGCGGATCAAGCACCACTGTCGTCCATTGCCCCTGCGGAGTCATTGCATTGGCGACGTAGCGATCCCCCTCCTTGCGGAAGTCGCGCACCGAGACATAACCGGCGGCGCTGAGCTGGTTCAGCAACGTCGTCTGTTGCAGCTCGATCGGCTTCTGCCCCCGGCCACGGCGCCCGCCGAAGTCGGACACGGTGCCGCCCGTCGAGCCCGTCAGCCCGGAGACATCGCCGCCGGTGCTTCCCGAATAGGTGGAGTGGCTTTGCGAATAGGTCTGCTGCGCCATCGCCGCCGGAACCACCGCCAATGACCCGGCCATAGCCATCAGGATCAATCCAGTCTTCATAGCGCCCTCGCTCGTTGTCGCCCTCGTGGCCGGCGGATGCCGGGCCTCTCAGGAAGCGGAAACGCGCCTGCAGCCCTGTTGTTGCATAAATGCCAGTCTGCACCAGCCCTGCGGCACTCCGATGCTCCGGTTGGTCAGGAACCGGGAACATCGCGCCCACGGCGTTGTTCTGGTCTTCGAATGCCGCCGCACCGGCTGTGCTTACCGTCACCGTGGCCCAACCTGCACCGCCAAGCAGAGGCCAAGGGACGAAGACAACCGGACGGCGGGTACGGCCATGACTTGTCTCATGCGTGACGCCGGCAGTCCTTGGTGACTATTCGGCCGAGCGAGGGAGGGTATGATGCTCTATTGGGCTCTTGTTTTCTTCGTCATCGCGCTGATCGCCGGCGCGCTCGGTTTCGGTGGGATCGCGTCGGCCAGCTCCGGCATCGCGCAGATCCTGTTCTTCCTGTTCCTGGTCCTGTTCGCCATCAGCCTGATCATGGGCCTGGTCCGGCGACGGTAGGTCGGCCGGTTCACTCTCTCCTCCTGAGGTGCCGTCCGAGCCGGCGACGCCACGATTGTCCCAGCCTCCGGCGGCGTCCCATGCGGGCGCCGCCTTTCGTTTCGGCAGTGGATACGAAAACGGGGCGCCCGGCGACCGGGCACCCCACGGAATTCAGCAAACCATCAAATTCAAGCGTCCACGTCGTCCGATGGGTTCTGCCCCTCCATCAGCAGCCGCAGGGCGCGGCGGCCACGCGACAGGCGCGACTTCACGGTGCCGATGGAGATGCCCAGGATATCGGCAGCCTCGTTGTAGGAAATGCCTTCCAGCCCGATCAGCAGAACCACCTCGCGCTGCTCGTTCGGCAGCAGGGCCAAGGCCCGGCGCAGGTCGCGCAGCTCCATCCGCACGAATTGCGAGCCCGGAGCGGCGCCGATGGCGGCCTGCGCCTCGGCATCGATGTCGACCACCGGCTGGCGGCGGCGCACGCCATTGATGTGCAGGTTGCGCAGGATGGTGAACAGCCAGGCGCGCAGATTGGTGCCGGGACGCCACAGATGCAGGCGCGACAGCGCGCGTTCCAGGCATTCCTGCACCAGATCGTCGGCCAGCGTGGCATCACGCACCATGGCACGGGCGAAACGGCGGAGGCGCGGGATCTCCTCTTCGATCTGACGGATCACCGCCGGATCGGGCGGAGCGTTCGGATCGGGACGGAACTCCTCCTCCACGGCAGCATCGGCGGCTGCATCGGCCGGGGCCTCGTCAATCGCGGTGCTGGCTTCGGCCCCCCTGGCCTCCGCATCAACAGTCAAATGGGTCTCCATACTGGCATCGGCCCCGGCATCAACGGTGTCTTGGTTTGGGAACGTCGGCAGGCCGTCCGAACGGGTCCGGCCAACGGCCTCGGCGCCGAAGGGCACCGGCTCGGCCGGGGCACGCAGTCGGTGGCTCAAGGTGGTCGCGACGTGGTTCGCCATCGGTGAAACGATGCCTCCTTCAATGCCGTTCGCCACGGCTGCGCCTCCGGCTTCACGGATGCCGATGGCTTTGCCGGGGCCTCCGGCGCAACGGCCCCGGACGATGGAGGGTTTCCATCGTCCGGGGCCGTCGAATTTCGCAGCCGATTATCTGGCCCGATCCGTACGTAATGAGCGCACAAAGGAGCTGCCAGTTGGGAAAAAGGCTAATGGATCATACAATGGAGACAATTAACCCCTAGAGTACCCCAGCTATTCCATCCCAATCACCGTTCGGGCATTGGCTTAAAACATGATCGTTCGTTATTTCTCCAACTCGATTGGAGGACGCATGACCATCCCGAAAAGAAAAAGACCGACCGACACCAGTCGATCGGCCTATGTATTTTTTATTGGCGGCGCCACATCAACCAGTTACGGCGATGTATTTCCTGGCAACCGGCCTTCCGTTTCGGCTTATGCCGCCATGCCTGGCACCCGGCCAGTTGGATGCAGTGGCGTCCTTCCTGAAAGTACTGCTTCCGACCTTCTGATGGTCTCCAAAAGCTTGAAGAAAATCATACAGGGGGGTCCGGTGGAAGCCCACACGAACCTTTGCGGTACGCCGTCCGAGCCATCCATTCCGGCAACTTCCAGGCGCAATGCCCGACGCCCGATCCGTGCCACGCGCGTGGCGGCACTCGCGGCGGTATTTCTACCCAGCCTGCTGGCTTCGCCACCGGCCAGCGCCGGCATTGCCGAGAAGACCGTCGCCGCATTGGAAGCCCTGGCCAGCAAGGGCAGCGCCCGCGCCCAATATGAACTGGCGCAGCATTATGACCGCGCCGACGGGGTGAAGGCGGATCAGCGGCTGGCATTATCGCTGTATTGCCGGGCCGCCCGGCAGGATTACGCCGATGCCGCGCTGATGGCCGGGCGGATGCACATGGCCGGGTTGGGCGGCGTCTCCAAGGATGCCGACCTCGGCCGGGCCTGGCTGCGCAAGGCGGCGTCCCTTGGTAACGAACAGGCGGAGCGTCTGATCGGCAGTGCCGGCGGCACGGTCAAGACGCCCGACCGCTGCGAGCCGCCCAACCTGCGCTGGGGTATTATCCGCAAACCGCCGGCCGAAATCCGCGCCATGGTGCAGAAGATGGCGCCAACCTACGGGCTCGACCCCGATCTGGTGCTGGCTGTCATCGCGGTCGAATCCGGGTATCGCGTCGACGTCGTGTCGAACAAGAACGCCCAAGGGCTGATGCAACTGATCCCGGAGACGGCGGAGCGCTTTGGTGTGTCCGATCCCTTCAACGCGGAACAGAACCTGCGCGGCGGCATGAAGTACCTTCGCTGGCTGCTGGCCTATTTCGACGGCAACGTCGCCTATGCGCTGGCCGGCTACAACGCCGGTGAGGGGGCGGTCCTGCAATACAAGGGCATCCCGCCCTATCGCGAGACGCAGGACTACGTCACCAAGATCCGTGGCATCTATGCACAGACCTATCACCCGTTCAACCGCGACATCGTACAGTCGGCCGGCCTCGTCAGCAGCGCGCGAGAGGAAGTGGCAGAGCTGTCGCTTTCGACCAAGGCGCGCAGCAGCGGAAAACGATGAGAACGGAAGATTGCGACTCGGGAAAATGCGACTCGGGCGACTCGGGTGGCGTTTGGTTAACACTTTGGTTATAAACTGACGATTACCCTCGGGGCACGACGGATTTCGCAAGCGCTGGCGACCCACGGGACGCCTTCCCGCGTCACCCGCCAGCGTCTCACCTGCAACGTTTCATCCGAACGTTTCCCGAGGACCTGCCCGATGCCCATGGCCGCCGACGTCGACACCATCGAACGCACCTCCATCGTCGCCTACACGCTGCTGAACGAGCTTCATGACGTTCTGGCCCTGCCCAAGGCTCCGGACGACGTGACGCTGGGCATTCTGATGGGCATGGCCATGTTCCTCGACGACAAGGTCGGTCCGATGCGCGCCAAGCGCCTCATGGCGGAGGCGCCGACCATCGTTCTGAAGACGGACGCCCACGTCACCACCGATCAGACGCAGCGGATCATGCCGGTCCTGCGTGCCTTCGGTGACCATCTGAAGGAACTTCGCATGAAGGCCGAGCGTCCGGTCAGCGGGTCGGTCGGCTGACCCACCTCTCGCCCAATCCATTTACTGATAATAGGACCCCCTGTGCCGATCTTGGCACCGGGTCGGTTGCACCGATGGATTGTCAGGCTGCTTGACCAATAGGTGAAATGGGCGGAAGCTTTCCGCCCATGGACTGGTTCACAGGGATCAGCATCGTCGCCATTGCGGCCGGCGTGACCATCAGCCTTGTCGTGCTGGTGGCCGTCGGATCGATCCGCCGCAGCCAGAACGAGGCGGCGGCCCGCCAGTCCCAGCAAATTCGCAAGCTGACGGAGACGATGGCGACCCTGTCCCAGCAGCAGCAGGCGGCGCAGACCCGCATCCAACAATTGACCGACGCCAACCGGAAGCTGTCCGACGAGTTGTCGGCGCTGGGCGAACGGTTGAGCGACGCCGACACGGTCCAGCGCGTGGCCGGCACGGCGAGGCTTCTCCATTGAGCGCAACCAACCTTCCCGACACCTCGCAGCCCGATGCCACACCGGATGCCAGCCGCGAGCGCGACCGCTGGGCCGCCAGTGCCGACGCCTGGGACCGCTGGGCCGATCCGATGGCCGATCTGGCCGACAAGCTGAACCGCCCGCTGCTCGATGCCGCCGGCCTGACGGAGGGGCAGAGGTTGCTGGACCTCGCATCGGGCGCGGGGGAGCCGGCCTTGAGCGCCGCGCGGCGGGCCGGGCCGGACGGGCTGGTGGTGGGCAGCGACCTGGTCCCCGGCATGATGGCAGGCGCCGTCCGCCGTGCCCGCAGCGTGGAGGGTCCGGCGCCCGCCTTCACCGCCGCCGACATGACCGCCCTGCCCTTTGCCGACGCTACCTTCGACGGGGTGACCTGCCGATTCGGCATCATGTTCGTACCGGCGGTGGATTCCGCGCTGCGCGAGGTGCGCCGCATCCTGCGCCCGGGCGGCAAGGCCGCTTTCATGGTGTGGGGGCCGCGCGCCGGCAACGGCCTGTTCTCGGAGATCGGCGACGCGGTTGCCGACCATCTCGGCGAAGACGGCAGCCTCGATCCGCTTTTCCGCTTCGCAACACCGGGCCTGCTGTCGGACCTGATGCGCTCCGCCGGCTTTGTGGAAAGCTCGGAGATCGAGCTGACCCCGGTCCGCAAGGCTCCGGCCGGCCAGCCCTTCTGGCGCGCCGCGCTCGACATGAGCTTCGGTCACAGGCTGGGCGGATTGAGTGCGGACCGGCGCCTGGCATTGGAAGCGGACATTGCCCGGCGCTTCGAGGCACAGGCGGTGGACGGCATCGTGCCGGTGCCGTCGCATGCCCGGATCGTGGTGGGGTGGTGAGCTAGCCCCCACCGATCCTCAATAATCCTTCTCGTACACCACCCCGAACTTCGTTTCCGAATTGGCGCCGACCGATGCCGTGCCTTTCAGGTTCTTGGTGATGTCGACCTCGACCTTGGCACGACTCTGGTTGGCACCGATGCCCTGTTCGACGCCGACATAGACACGGTCGCTGACATAGCGGCCTGCCTGGACCGCGCCGCCCTTGCCGTTCTCGCCCTGGGTAAAGTCCAGACGGTCGACGCCCAGGCCACGGCGCACCTTGTCGAGGATGCCACCGCCCCCGCCGCCGACGCCGGCCAGCGCCGCCGCCGACTGCGCAAGCTGCACCGCCTCGGCCGCGCTCAGGTCGCCAACCGACTTGCCGAACAGCACGCCTGCCAGAACCTCGTCCTGCGGCAGCCCTTGCGGAGACGTCAGTTCGATCTTCGGCTGGCGGGCGGTGCCGCTGACCACCACGTCGGCGGTGACGCCGTTGGCCGTCGCCTCTGCCAGCAGGTCGAGCCGCGGGTCGATCGGCTGGGTGCCGTCGAAGTCGAAGACGCCGCGCTTGAACTCGAAGTTCTTCGCCAGCAGGTTCAGACTGCCTTTCAGGATGCTGAAACGGCCTGTTACCTCCGGTGCCGCGGCGGTGCCCTTGACCCGCAAGTTGCCGGCAAGCTCCGCGTCCAACCCGCGGCCACGCACGAAGATCTGGTTCGGTGCGTTCACCGTCATGTCCAACGCCAGCACGAAGGTGGTTGCCACCGGTCGAGCCTCCGCCGGCTGCGGCACGCGGCGGGTGCCGCCGGCGGTGGAAACCTGTGTCGTCCCGCGGGCGCGGCGGCCCTTGCCGACCTCCGTCACCTTCAGATCGACCACGTTGGCCGGCATGCGGTCGGGAACCTGGATCTCGGCGCGGCGGATGTCGACCGGCCCGGCGAGCCGCGCGTTCGCGAAGCCGCCGGTCAGGGTCAGGTTCGCGCCGATCTCGGCCGTCACCAGATCGATCTCCACCAGCCGGGCATTATCCGCCTGGAGCGCGATGTCAAGTTGCCGGTCGGCGGGCGCACCTGGACGGATGACACCGCTGGCGCTGATCGCACCGCCGTTGCGGGTTCGTCCACGGAAGCTCTGGATGGTGAAGACATCGCCGTCGCCGACCAGCCGCGCTTCGATGTTGGTTATGACGGCACCCGAGGCGCGGTTCTCGTAGCGACCATTCGCGAGAACCACCGATCCGCCGAGCGACGGCTTCTCCACCGTCCCGCCAACCCGGACGTCGAGCCGTAGCGCCCCCCGCGCCCGGTCGCCCGACGCGGACAGCAAATCGTTCGCCAGCGACAAGTCCACCGTGCCGTTCACAGCCGCCTCGATCGCACCCCTGGGCGGAACGCTGACGGCATAGCTGTCGGGGTCCATCACCAGAGGCAGGGCGGCGGTGGCGGTCAGCGTGCCGGCATTCTTCGGCATGGCGATCCGGCCGTTCAGCCCCAGCCGGCGATCGCGCCATTGCGCGTCAAGCGTCGCATCGATGCCCGGCAGTCCGGCCTGGGTGGTTTGCTGCGCCTTCAGTCCGCTGATCCGCAGGGTGGCATCGGCACGAGGGTTGCGCAGCGTCCCACCGAGCGACGCCCGCGCATTGGCAACGCCGTCCAGCGCCAGCGTCGGGCTGGCCAGCTTCGCCAGCGCCAACGGCAGCCGGTCGATGGTCAGTTCGCCGCTCAGCCGGTCTCCGTTCAAGCCAAGGTCGGCGGCCAGCCGGGCATTGCCCGAGGACAACCGCAGTTCCTTCACTTCATAGCGGCGGTCCGCCAGCAGGATGGTGGCTGGCGCCGTGCTGCGCAGATCCTCCCCGGCATAGCGCGCCTGCAGGCGGTCGAGCCGGATGCGCATCGCCTGCCCGTCCCGTGCCAGATTGCCGGCAAGGTCCAGCGCGACCGGCTGGGTGCCCGCTCCGGCGGCATTGGCCTGGAAGCTGGCCTTCGCCAGCGACCCGTCGACCGACGCGGTGACGCTGCGCAGGTCGGTGCCGGCAGCATTGCCGTCGGTCATCTCCACCCGCGCCTTGCCGCTGGGGATGCCGAGCGCGTCGGCGACATCGGCCTTCACGGTCAGGCGGCGAGCGGTCAGCAGCAGTCCGCCTTGGCCATCCACCCGCAGGTTGCCGGCGTCGGCGGTCAGGTTGGCCGCCTGCCTGCCGCCCTTGTTGTCCAGCACCAGGGTGAAGCTCGCCCCGCCGGCGAGCGGCATCCCCGCCAGTTCCGACAGGCCGTTCAGGTTGGGCAACTTGCCCTCCAGCCGCCCGGTGGCGAGCAGCGTGTCTAGCGCCACCTGCGCCTGTCCGGTGATGCGGTTGGTACCGTTGGCGACGGTCAGTTCATCCAGCCGCAGCGTCTGCTCACGCAACGCATAGCGCGCGTCCACTGACAGCGGCGTTCTGTCCAGGTTGGTCCGCGCCGAAACCGTGCCGTTCGGCGTCGCCGGCAGCCCTGCGGCGGTTGCCTTCACTTCCGCAGCGCCCAGCCGGCGGCCTTGCACCACCAGATCGCGGGCGTTCAGTGTCGCCTGCGCCTCGATGGCGTCGAGCGGTCCGCGCGCGGTCGCCTCCAGTGTCGCCGCCCCCTCCATCGGCGTGCCGAGCGCGCCGCCCAGGGGCTCCAGCTTGGCCAGGGTCAGGGTGGTATGGGCATCGACCTTGTTGTCCACGAGAGCCGCAGTGCCGGTCAGCTTGCCGTTGCGGCCATCGACCGTCAGGCCGGTCAGCCGCATGGCGCCGTCCGGCTCCATCCTGGCGGCCAGCGCCAGCGTCGCCCTGTCGCCCAGCACCGCGTCGGCCGGTGTGCCGGTGGACAGGCGGTCGAGGCTGCCGGTCAGATCGGCGGTCAGCAGACCGTCGGCACCGCGCTTCACCGGCCCGTTCAACGCCACCGCCCCCGCCAGCGGCCGGACGGCGAGGCCCGACAGAGGCGCAAGGTCGTCGGCATTGGCGCTCAGCGTCAGATCGGCAGTCTGGCCCCAGCCACCGACGGTTCCCTTCGCCTCTGCTTTTGCGGCTGCGGCGGTCAACGCCAAGGTCTCCAGCCCAATCCGGCCGCTGCCGGTATCGACCTGCGCCTTGGCGACAAGCGTTGTCTCCGGCCCGGTCAGACGGGACAGCGCCGGATCATCGGAGGCAAGGTCCCGCAGAGTGGCATTCACCGCGACGTTCAGCGCGTTCAGCGCCCCCTCGGCAGAGCCCTCGACCACCCCCTCGCGCCAGGACAGCGGCACCAGCGGGTGCAAAGTGGAGTCCGGACCGGCATGCAAGCTCCAGCGCAGGTTCAGGCTCTTGTAATCGGCGGCAACGTCGCCGTTCAGCGTCGCATTGGCGGCGGCGAAGGTCAGCGCCAACGGGCGCAGGCTGATGGCACCCGCCGGCGTCCGCAACAGGGTCGCGTTCAGCGTCGGGCTGGAGCCTATCAGCGGCGTCACCGTATCTCCGGCCAGCCCGGCGATCAGCGGCGCGAAGTTGCCACCGGCAGTAAGCGTCAGCGCATGCCCCTCCGGCCCTTTCCTGATGGTGGCGTCGGCATTCAGCGTGCCGGTGGGCGAGGCTGTCTCGCCGGCCATAGCGGTCAGCTTGCCGGTCCAGCCGTCAAGCGTGCCGTCGCCCTTCAACGCCAGTTCGATCGGCGGCAGGCCAGGCATCGCCAACGCGCGTGCAATGACACCGCCAGCCGGCTCCGATGCGTTGACCGACAGATTCAGCGTGTTCTTGCCAGGATCGAAGGCGGCGACCAGATCAGCCTTGCCGGGCTTGTCATCGATGCGCGCCACCGACAGATTGGCGTTCACCGCCCCACCGCTGTGCTCCAGCATCATGGCGCCGGCGATGCGCAGCACTGCCTGCTCACCAAGCAACGCCGGAGCCAGTTCCAGCCGCTCCACCACAAGCTTCTTCAGGTCGATGTCGACCGGCAGGCTGGGCAACAGCGGGGCGTTGGGGTCGGACGGCACGGCGGGCTGGGTGCTCACCGGCGCGCGGGTTACCATGACGGAGGCCGCCTCCAGCGCGTCGATCTGGGCGCTGCGGAGGAACAGGGCGGAGGGCGACAGCACCACATGCAGCCGGTCGATCGTCAGCCAGACTCCCCGGCTGTCGGCCAGAGTGACCGTGGCGATGGTGAAGTCGGTGGGGATGCTGCCGTCGATCGCACCCAGCTTCAGGTGCATGTCCGGCGATTCGACAGCGCCCTCGATCTTCTCGATCAGCCACTCGCGGGCGGTGTCGCCGGAGAACAGCGAGAAGGCCCGAACGGGCTGTGGGCCGGCCAACAGGCCGGCAAGGATCGTCAGACCGACCAGAAGGAAGCGAACCGCCGTCACACCATGCCCTTTCACCAGCCACCCCGTGTCCCAACCGCAATAGACGGTCATCGTCCCGAAGGATTGGGACGAAATTGCGCCATCAGAACGCCTGCCCCAGGCTGAGATACAGTTGCCAGCGCGCATCTCCGCTGGCGGGATTCAGCGGAACACCGACGTCGACACGCAGCGGGCCGAAGTCGGTGTAGTAGCGCAGCCCCAGCCCGGCGCCGACGCGCAAGGGTTCGCTGAAGTCGGGATAGGCCTTGTCATAGACCGTGCCGGCATCGACGAAGGGCACGACACCGATGCTCTCCGTCACCTTGATGCGCAGTTCCGCCCCGATCTCGAACAGCGACCGGCCGCCGACCGGATCGTCATAGCGGTCGCGCGGTCCCGCCTTCTGAAAGCCATAGCCGCGCACCGACCCGCCGCCGCCGGCATAGAAGCGGTGATCCGGCGGGATGTCGGCCAGCGAGGTGCCGAGGATGCTGCCCAGTCCGATCCGCGCCGCGGCGACATAGCGCCCGTCGGTGCCGAGATCGTAATAGGTGGAGCCGTTGAGCAGCACCGACGTGAAGGGCGACTTGGTGTCGCCGCCGACCGGGAACCAGGGCGTCACCTGCAACGACGCCCGCTGGCCGGAGGTCGGGTTCAGCAGATTGTCGGTGCCGTTCCAGGCCGCGCCCAGCGGCACGCCGATGAAGGAGGTCTGGTAGGTGGTGTCCTCCGTCCGCACCCGCCCGCGCTCGCCGGTCAGGCCGTAGCTGACGGTCAGCTGGTCGGTCAATGGTCGTTCCAGCTTCACCGTCAGTTCCGACGCCACGCGGCTGTAGGCCGGCGGCTGGTCGTTGACCACGGCGAAATTGACCAACAGCGACTGCTTCACCGCCAGGAAATCGGGCTTGCGGAAATTGACGCTGAAGCGCAGGTCCGGCAGGTCGTTGCTCTTGCTCGACGTACCGCCCGACGAACCGGCGACACGCCCGACATCGACGCCGACGCGCAACTGCTCCGCCCCGCCGAACAGGTTGCGGTGGCCCCAATAGGCATTGGCGCCCAGCCCGTCCTGGGTCGAATAGGTGACGCCGCCGCCGATGAAGCGGCGCTTGCGCTCGCCGACCGAGACAATCACCGGCGTGACGCCGTCTGGTCCCGGCTCGTCGGCCATCCGCACCCGGACGGTGTCGAAGACCTGGAGGGCGGCGATGTCCTGGCGCGCCTTGTCGGTGGCGGCCGGATCGAAGACCTGCCCCTCCTTCCAGGCAAGGCGGCCGCGCACCAGATCCTCATCGACCGTCTCCAGCCCCTCGATGCGGGTGGCGCCATAGCGCGTAAGCGGTCCGGGGTCGACTGTGTAGGCGACATCCATCGTCCGGTCGGAATGGTCGACCACCACCTCGCGGTCGGACGCCTTGGCGAAGGCATAGCCCCGCTTGCTCAGCCGGCCGACCAGCTCCGATTCGGCATCCAGCACCTTCTGCGCCACGGCGGGCGCGCCGGCGACGAGGCCGAGATCGTCGGTCGTGACATCCTTCGGCAAAGTCGAGCCGTTGGCGCCGCGCACCGTCACCGTCTTGATGTGGTAGAGCGGCCCCGGCGTCACCGCCACGGTCACCTTGACCGGCGGCGCCTTCCCCCCGGCGGGCAGCGTGCCGGTTGCCGCCGGTTCCTCGATACGGATGTCCAGCTTCGCATCGTAGTAGCCAGCGGAGCGCAGTGCCGTCTGCAGGCGGTCACGGTCGCTGTCGGCCCGCCTTTCCAACCCGATCAGCGAGGGCGGATGGTCGTCCTTCAATTCCACCAGGGTAGAGGCGTCGCGCAGCGTGCCGCGCAGGGCCTCATCCTCGACGCCGGTGATGTCCACTTCATAGGTGATGCCGGCAGGCCGCACCTCCTCATCCGGCGGCGTGCCTTCCGGCGGGGGGACCGCTGGCACAGCGCCGGGAACGCTGTCGGGGGGCGAATCCTGGGCACGGCCAGCACCCGCCGGCCCCAGCAGCAGCAGGGTGGCGACCAGCGGTGCCACGATGGGAGCCTTGAGCAGCGCGGCTGCAATCCTCGTTGCGGCGGTCGCCCGGCGGCAGGAAGCGGAAGCGAAGCGGATCATCGTCCCCAATGTAGGGTCCATTGACGCATGGCTCCATCCCGGAAATTCGCCCTAGACCAAAGGGTACAACGCTTGCGTTTTTGCCGCGGATCCATATATTGCGCCGCAACAGTTTCCCCGACAGCGCCCACCGATTTCTTTCGGCGGGCCTTTTTGTTGTTTGTGGCATGACGCTGCTGCGTGTCGGGGGTGCCCTTGCGAGATCGAAGGCTCCATGAATCTCCGTAACGTCGCCATCATCGCCCACGTCGACCATGGCAAGACCACGCTGGTCGACCAACTCCTCAAGCAGGCCGGTTCGTTCCGCGAGAACCAGCAGGTCGCCGAACGCGCCATGGACTCCAACGACCTGGAGCGCGAGCGCGGCATCACCATCCTGGCCAAGTGCACGTCGGTCCTGTGGAACGACCTGCGCATCAACATCGTCGACACCCCCGGCCACGCCGATTTCGGCGGCGAGGTGGAGCGCATCCTCTCCATGGTCGACGGCGTCGTACTGCTCTGCGACGCAGCCGAAGGCCCGCTGCCGCAGACCAAGTTCGTGCTGGGCAAGGCCCTGAAGCTCGGCCTGCGCCCGATCGTCGTCATCAACAAGGTGGACCGTCCCGACGGCCGTCCGCACGAGGTGCATGACGAGGTGTTCGACCTGTTCGCCTCGCTCGACGCGTCGAACGAGCAGCTGGACTTCCCGACCCTGTTCGCCTCGGGCCGCAACGGCTGGGCGACCACGGACCTGGAGAACGGCGCCCGCGAGACGCTGACCCCGCTGTTCGAGCTGATCCGCGACCATGTCCCGGCCCCGAAGGTCGAGGAAAACCTGCCCTTCAGCATGCTGGCGACCACGCTGGAAGCGAACCCGTATCTGGGCCGCATCCTGACCGGCCGCATCCTGACCGGTTCGGTCAAGGTCAACATGGCCGTCAAGTCGATGAGCCGCGACGGCAAGCTGGTCGAGAACGCCCGCATCAGCAAGGTGCTGGCCTTCCGCGGCCTGGAGCGCGTTCCGGTGGACGAGGCGCATGCCGGCGACATCGTCGCCCTGGCCGGCCTGACCAACACCACCGTCGCCGACACCATCTGCGCCCCGGAAGTGACCGAGCCGCTGGCCGCCCAGCCGATCGACCCGCCGACCCTGGCGATGACCTTCTCGGTCAATGACAGCCCGCTGGCCGGCCGCGAGGGCGACAAGGTCACCAGCCGCATGATCCGCGACCGCCTGATGCGCGAGGCCGAAGGCAACGTCGCTCTGCGCGTGACGGACACCGAGGGCGGCGACGCCTTCGAGGTGGCCGGCCGCGGCGAACTGCAGCTGGGCATCCTGATCGAGACCATGCGCCGCGAAGGCTATGAGCTGGCGATCAGCCGTCCGCGCGTGCTGTTCAAGACCGACCCGCTGAACGGCCAGCGCCTGGAGCCGATCGAGGAAGTCGTCGTCGACGTCGACGAGGAGTTCTCGGGCACCGTCGTCCAGAAGATGTCGGAGCGCAAGGCCGACCTGATCGAGATGCGCCCGAGCGGCGGCGACAAGACCCGCATCGTCTTCCACGCCCCGTCGCGCGGCCTGATCGGTTACCAGAGCGAGTTCCTGACGGATACCCGCGGCACCGGCATCATGAACCGCCTGTTCCACGGCTATGCCCCGTTCAAGGGCACCATCGCGGCCCGCCGCACCGGCGTTCTGATCTCCAACAGCGATGGCACCGCGGTGGCTTACGCCCTGTGGAACCTGGAAGACCGCGGCCCGATGCTGATCGATCCGGGCGTTCCGGTCTATCAGGGCATGATCATCGGCGAGCACACCCGCGGCAACGACCTTGAGGTCAATGTCATCAAGGGCAAGCAGCTGACGAACATCCGCACCACCAGCAAGGACGAGGCGGTCCGCCTGACTCCGCCGATCCAGATGACCCTGGAAAAGGCGCTGTCCTACATCTCCGACGACGAGCTGGTGGAAGTGACGCCGAAGTCGATCCGCCTGCGCAAGCGTTACCTCGACCCGAACGAGCGCAAGCGTCACCAGCGCGCTGCCGAAGCCAGCTGATAACGGTTCGCATATAGGCTAGAGTACCGGCGGCGTTTGCACCCTGACAGGGAGCAAGCGCCGCCTTCTTTTTAACCACTGCGAGGATGTTTCTGCATGGCGATGGCGACCGACGCGAAGTCTCCCGGCTCCCCGTCCTTCTCTCCCCGCCAGCTGTGGGCACGCATCGGCTTCACCGGCCTGTTCGCCCTGATCCTCGCGCTGCTGATCGCCCTGCCGATCCTTGTCGTCTTCGTCCAGTCCGCCGGCGTCTCCACTGATCTGTGGGGACACATGGCACGGACGGTGCTTCCCGGCTACATCCTCAACACGCTGATCCTGCTGGGCATCGTCGGTGTCGTCACGCTGGTGACCGGTGTCGCCTGCGCCTGGACCGTCACCATGCACGACTTCCGCGGGCGCGGGGTCCTGCAATGGCTGCTGCTGCTGCCGCTGGCCATGCCGGCCTATGTGCTGGCCTACACCTACACCGACTTCCTGCAATATGCCGGGCCGCTGCAGTCCTTCCTGCGCGCCAGTTTCGGTTGGCGCCGTGGCGACTATTGGTTTCCGGAGATCCACACCGCCTGGGGCGCCGGGCTGGTGCTGTCGTCGGTGCTGTACCCCTACGTCTATGTGCTGACCCGCGCCGCCTTCCTCGAACAGTCGGTCTGCGTGCTGGAAGCCAGCCGCACCCTGGGCTGCACCCAATTCGGCGCCTTCCGCCGCGTCGCCCTGCCGCTGGCTCGTCCGGCCCTGGTGGCCGGCGTCGGCTATGCGCTGATGGAGACGCTGGCCGACTTCGGCGCGGTCCGCTATTTCGGCATCGACACCTTCACCGTCGGCATTTACCGGACATGGTTCGCGCTGGGGGATCCGGCTGCGGCGGCGCAGCTGGCCGCCGTCCTGCTGCTGGTGGTTCTGGCGCTGGTCGGGCTGGAGCGGCTGTCGCGCGGCAGGATGCGGTTCCACCAGACCACCGGCCGTTACCGCGCCCTGCCCGCCCCGCGCCTCTCGGCGCGCGGCACGATGGTCGCCTGGATCGTCTGCCTGACGCCGGTGCTGTTCGGCTTCCTGCTGCCGGGTGCGGTGCTGATCCGCATGATCCTGCGCGGCGGCACGGAGCTGACGCTCGCCCGCTTCACCGACTTGACGGTGAACACCTTCATCCTCGGCGCCAGCGGCGCGCTGCTGGTCGTCGCAGTGGCGCTGACGGTGATCCACGGCGCGCGCCATGACCGCAGCGGCCTTGCCACCGGAGCGGCGCGTCTCGCCTCGCTCGGCTACGCCACGCCGGGCACGGTGATCGCGGTGGGCATCCTCATCACCGTCGGGCTCACGCGCGACTGGACCGGCTGGCCGATGGGCGCGATCCTCGGTACCACCATCGCCGGCATCCTCTATGGCTACTTGATCCGCTTCTTCGTCGTCGCCTATGGCCCGCTTGAGTCCGGCTTCGCCAAGATCGGCCCGAATCTGGAAGGGGCGGCACGCTCGCTCGGCCACACGCCGTTGCAGGTGCTGCGCCGGGTCCATCTGCCGCTGCTGCGCCCCAGCCTGCTCAGCGCCGCCATGCTGGTCTTCGTCGACATCACCAAGGAACTGCCGGCGACGATGATCCTGCGGCCCTTCAACTTCGACACTTTGGCGATTGAGGCCTTCCGCATGGCCTCGACCGAGCGGCTGGACGACGCCGCCCTGCCCGCCCTGGTGATCGTGCTGGTCGGGCTGGCTCCGGTGATCTATCTCAGCCGCAGCATCGCCACGTCGCGGCCGGGGCACCGCGGTTAAGGTCAGCTTTCCAGCCGTTCCTCGTGCTTGGCCTCCGCCACCGGCAGAGCATCGGCGGGGCGCCGTGCCCGCAGCTTCTCCCGCTCCTTCCAGCGGCGGAAGGCATGCTCGTTCCACCAGCCATGCAGCCGTCCGCCGATGTCGGCGATCCGCTGGTAGAGCGGCCGGCGCCGGCTGGTGACGCGGGCAGGCTCCAGCGCCATGCCGACTGAGGTGATGGTGTCGTCCTCCATGTCGCGGACGATCAGCTCGACCCCGCCCATACGCACCCGGTCGCCCAGCTCGCAGGAGCCGCCGAACTCGTTGCGCAGCAGGTCGCTCAGTGTCAGCCGGGCATTGGACATCGACAGAGGCAGGCCGTACATTTCGGCAATCTGCTCCACCGTCGCGTCGGGGCTCAGCACCAGATCGCCGTAGAACTCACGGTCATTCTGGTCGAGCGCCCGGCTGCCGCCATAGAGCTTGTCGATCAGCGGCAAACGGTGTTGCGGCGTGAACAGATAGATATGGTCGCCGGGCTGAAGCGGTTTCGCCTTGTGCAGCGGCACCACGGCGCCCGATCGGATGACCAGCGACGGCTTGGCCCAGCGCGGCATGCGCTGCCCGCGGGCGGCCGGGCTCTTGGCGTGGACGGTGTAGGCGACCAGTTCCTGGTCGGCGTTACCGGGAAGCTCCAGTTCCACGCGCTCCACCGGGCCGCGGCGGGGCGGAACGATCAACTCCAGCGCGCGGGCCATCGTGCCAATGGTCCAACCCTGCACCAGCAGCGAGACGACCACGACGATGAAGGCGGTGTTGAAGATCAGCTGCCCGTTCTCCAGTTCGCCCAGCACCGGAACCAGCGCCAGCAGAAGCGACACCGCACCGCGCAGGCCGACCCAGGCGATGAAGCTGGTCTCCCGCACCGAGAAGCGGAAGGGCAGCAGGCACATCCACACCGCAACCGGACGGGCGACGACGATCAGGACGAAGGCCACCCCGAGCGCCGGCAGGATCATGCCGGCGAACTCCCGCGGCGTGGCGAGCAGCCCCAGCATCACGAACATGACGATCTGGCTGAGCCAGGTCAGCCCGGAATGGAAACGCCGCAGCTCCAGCGCGCCGCGCAGCTTGACGTTCCCGGCATAGAGGCCGGCGGCATAGACCGCCAGATAGCCGCTGCCGCCCATGACGTTGGTGACGGCGAAGATGAACAGGGCGAAGGTCAGCGTCACCACCGGGTTCAGGCCGGCCTCGAAATTCGCCTTGTTGATGAAGGTCACCAGCAGCCAGCCGCCGGCCAGCCCCATCACCCCGCCCAGCGCGAAGGCCAGCAGCAGCTCCCCCACGATCGCGATGGGAGAGGCCAGACCATGGGTCGCCGCCTCGACCAGCAGGATGGTCAGCATGATGGCGACCGGGTCGTTGCTGCCCGATTCGATCTCCAGGGTGGAGCGGACGCGGTCACGCAGAGTGATGCCGCCGACGCGCAGCAGGAAGAAGACCGCCGCCGCATCGGTGGAACTGCACGCCGCCCCCACCAGCAGCGCCTCGCCCCAGCCCAGCCCCATCAGGTAATGGGCGGCGACTCCCACCACGCCGGTGGTGATGGCCACCCCCAGGGTCGCCAGCGTCATCGCCGGCCAAGCCGCCGCCTTGTAGCTGGCGAGCTTGGTGTCGAACCCGCTCTCGAACAGGATCACCGCCAGCGCCATCGACCCGATCAGGAAGGCGGAACCGGCATCGTTGAAGGAGATGTGGCCGATCCCATCCTCACCGGCCAGCAGGCCGATGCCGAGAAAGATCAGCAGCAACGGCGCACCGACCCGCAAGGCGAGGTAGCTGGTCAGCACGCTGACGATCAGCAGGGTTGATCCGATGAGGATGATGTAGCTGACCGCCTCCATAAGCCCCGCGCGCCGTTCTTGTCAGGCCGCCATTTGGCGGAACTCCTTGATTTTGACGGCAAGCTCCCACATCCGCAAGGAGTAGGACCCGGAGGCGGTCATTCGGATAGGCTGTACGCTTACGATACCAGCTTCCAGCTTCCGTCAGCCTGACGGCAGGCCGTGCCGCGGGCAACCTCGGTCCTGCCCTCGATCACGACCGTATGGTTGTAGTCGCGGCAGGTCTGTCCATCGGTGCCCTGATAGGTCCGCACCGGCTGGATGGTGCCGCTGTTGCCGGACTGCGGATTGTTCCAGGTGATGGTCTGGTTGTTGGCGACCGCCCGTTCCTCCGCATCCGACGCCCGGTTCTGGTCGGCTGCGGTGAAATGACGGGCCAACTGCTGGCCGGCATAGGCACCCACCAGCGTGCCGATGGCGGTGGTCGCGAGCTTGCCCGCACCGCCACCGAAACGCGAACCGAGCAGGCCACCGGCGACGGCGCCGCCAAGCGTGCCGACGGTCTCCGACGTGTTCATGCCGCCGATGCCGCCCCCGCTATTGCCGGTCTGGCAGGCGGCGAGCGACAGCGCTGCAGTGGCGGCGATCATGGTGGCGCGCAGATTTTTGGTGATGGTCCGCATGATGGCTCCCCCGTGTCAACGTTTAACGGTCAAAGTCCGGTGAACGCTCAAGGGGTGAAGAAGTTCCTCCCAAGGGGCAGGACCAAAAGATCAGGGGAGGATGGAAGCAAAATGCGCTCCCGCGTGTTTAGACATCGAACAGTCAACATGTGGAGGGTAGCATGATGTCCCGTTTTCGTCTGATCGGTGCGGCGTTCGCGCTTCTTTCCCTGGCCGCCTGCTCGACCGGCGGCGTGGTCGGTGGTGCGGCCGGCGCCGCTGGCGGTTATGCGGTGGACGGCACCCGCGGTGCCGTGATCGGCGGCCTGGGCGGGGCGGCGCTGGGCACCGCCATCGACCACTAAGAAGCCTGTCAGTCCCGCAAAGGCGCCCGTGTCGATTCCCGCGGGCCGGTCGCGAAGACGGCGAGCGCGTCGTGCAGGTCCGGCAGGACGCGCTCCACCGCCGCCTCGCCTTCGCGGATGCAGTCGTCGGCACGGTCGAACTCGGTCAGCCCGATATGGCCCAGCCGCGGCACGATGTGCACGTCCGGCGGATCGCCGGCCAACCGCGACCGGGTGATGCGGTCGGTGACGATGCCCAGCGACGAGACCATCACACCGAACAGGCTCGGCCCCTCATAGTCGCGGCGGAAGATGCGGCGCGTCAGGGCGCCGATGCCGCTCGGCGGGCGATGGTCCGGCGTCTCGTCCTCGACCAGCCGCAACAGGTCGAAGCCGGCGGCGGTCGGCACGCTGGCACCCGGCTTGCGCGCCTTGCCCAGGATGTCGCCGGCCAGATTGACGGCAATCACCATCTGCGCGCCCAGCGCCCGGCAAGCCGACACCGGCACCGGGTTGACCAGCGCACCGTCGATCATCCACCGCCCGTCGATCGACACCGGCGGAAACACCCCCGGCAGCGAGAAGGACGCCCGCATCGCGTCAACCAGCTCGCCCCGTTGCAACCACACTTCGTGCCCTGTCACCAGATCGGTGGTGACGGCGGCGTAGGGGCAGGGCAGCTCCTCGATCCGCACGTCGCCCAGATGCAGGCGCAGCTCCGCCAGCAGCCGGTCGCCACCGATCAGCCCCCCGCCCTGGCGCAGCCGCAAATCCAGATAGCCGACGATCTTCATGCGGGTCAGCGTGCGCACCCACTCTTCCAGCGTGTCGAGCTTGCCGGCCAGATGGACGCCGCCGACCAGCGCCCCGACCGAGGAGCCGCAGACGATGTCGGCCTCGATGCCATAGCGCTTCAGAGCCCGCAGCACCCCGATATGCGCCCAGCCGCGCGCGACCCCGCCGCCCAGCGCCAAGCCGACGCGCGGGCGCCGTGAGCCGCCGTTCAGTCCGCCAGTGGGGCCAAATCCGTTCGGCATGCGCCTTCTCCCTCTTCCCCGGCGGCACGTTGTTCACCGCCCCGATCATCAGCAACCTCGCACGGAACCGGTAAACGAAGCCTGTAACCAGCGCAGGAGCCATCGCGCCGACCGGTGGACAAAGCCGAAGCCCATGGGCTAAGCCATCCTCATCGGACAAGAGCCCCTCGGACCAAAGATCGGATGCGAGCGTGACGAACAAGAGCGGCAAGCCCCTGCGCCTGGATGCGGCGACCGAACGGCTGGCGGCCCGGATGTGGCGCGAATGGGTCCGCCCCTATCGCGGCAAGCTGCTGCTGTCCTTCGTGCTGATGGCAGTGGTGGCGGCGACCACCGGCGCCTATCCGCTGCTGATCGACCAGTCCTATGCCATGTTTTCCGCCCAGGACCGCGGCATGCTGCTGGTGATCCCGCTCGCCATCGTCGCGGTGACGATCATCAAGGGCGTATCGCTCTATTCCCAGACGGTGGTGACCAGCGACATCGTCCAGCGCATCATCGCCGACATCCGGCTGGCGATGTTCGCCCATCTGCAAACGGCCGACATGGCCCAACTGCACGCAACGCCGACCGGGTCGCTGACCTCGCGCTTCATCAACGACGTCGACCTGATCCGCAACGCGCTGAGCCGCACGCTGACCGGGCTGGTGCGCGACATCCTGACGGTGATCGCGCTGGTCGGGTCGATGTTCTATCTCGACTGGCTGCTGTCGCTGATCGTCTTCATCATCTATCCCATCGCCGCCGTGCCGATCGTGCGCATCGGCAAGCGCCTGCGCCGCGTCTCCCGCGATACCCAGGCGCAGATGGGCGACATGACCTCGCTGCTGACCGAAAGCCTGTCGGGCGCGCGCATGGTCAAGACCTACAACCTCGAAGACTATGAGCGCGCCCGCGCCGGTCGCGCATTCCACGACAACTACCTGCTGACCATGAAGGCGGTGCGCGCCCGTTCGCGCATCGACCCGATGATGGAGGTGCTGGGCGGCGTCGCGGTGGCGGGAGTGATCGCCTTCGCCGGCTATCGCATGACGTTGGGCGAAGGATCGGTCGGCGCCTTTTCCGGCTTCGTCGGAGCGCTGTTGATGGCGGCCCAGCCGGTGCGCGCCATCGGTACGCTGAACGCCGCTCTGCAGGAAGGGCTGGCCGCCGCGCAGCGCATCTTCGAACTGCTGGACCAGCAGCCGACCATCGTCGAGCAGCCGGACGCCAAGCCGCTGGCGGTGACCGAGGGCGCCGTCGCTCTGCGCGACGTCCAATTCTCCTATGAGGCCGGTGCCGACACCCTGAAGGGCATCGACCTCGACGTTCCGGCCGGCAGCACGGTGGCGCTGGTCGGACGCAGCGGCGCCGGCAAGTCCACCGTCTTCAACCTCATCCCGCGCCTCTACGACGTGACGGGGGGCGAGGTGCTGATCGATGGCCAGGATGTCCGCGGCGCCACGATGCGCAGCCTGCGCGGTGCCGTGTCGATCGTCAGCCAGGATACCGTGCTGTTCAACGACACGGTGCGGGCGAACATCTGCTTCGGCCGTCTCGACGCCGACATGGACAACGTGATCGCCGCCGCCAAGGCCGCGGCCGCCCACGACTTCGTGTCGAAGCTGCCGGAGGGTTACGACACGGTGATCGGCGACCGCGGCGTCAAGCTGTCGGGCGGCGAACGCCAGCGTCTGGCGCTGGCACGCGCCTTCCTGAAGGACGCGCCGATCCTGCTGCTGGACGAGGCGACCAGCGCATTGGACAGCGAGTCGGAACGTCTGGTGCAGGCGGCGCTGGAGCGGCTGACCGAGGGGCGCACCACGCTGGTGATCGCCCACCGGCTGGCGACCGTGCGCAATGCCGACCGCATCGTGGTGATGGAAGGCGGTCGCATCATCGAGCAGGGCACGCACGAGGCGCTTCTGGCCGCCGACGGCGCCTATGCCCGGCTGTGCCGGCTGCAGTTCGGCGAGGACGAGGTGCGGGCGGGAGCGTAAGGCGTTCCGCTTGACTCCGCCTCACCCCGCCGGAAACACCATCACCCGCTCGGCCGCCATCGCGGCGGACAGCTCTTCTCCCGCGCGCACGTCCACATGCCCCGGCAGGCGCGCGTGGACCTCAGAGCCACCCAGATCCAGACAGACCCGCGTCGCCGGCCCCAAAAAGCTGGAATGCCGCACCCGCACCGGAACGGCGTCGGGCCGGGCGCCGAGCGGTACCAGTTCAAGATCCTCCACCCGGCAGGCAACCTCGACCCTGGTGCCGCCAGACAGACCGGGCGCCGGGATCCGGCCGAGCGGCGTGACGATCTGGCCGTCGCGCACCGTCGCCTCAAAACGGTTCACCTCGCCGAACAGGCGGGCGACGAAGCTGTTGGCCGGGCGCCGGTAGAGGGTCACCGGCGTGTCGGCCTGGACGATGCGTCCGGCCTCCATCACCACAACGCGGTTGCCCATCTCCATCGCCTCCTCCGGGTCGTGGGTGACGACGATGGTGGCGATGCCGCTGGCGCGGATGATCCGCACCACCTCTTCCCGCACCGAGCGGCGAAGCTGCTCATCCAGCGCCGAGAACGGCTCGTCGAGCAGAAGGACCTTGGGGTCACGCGCCATGGCTCGGGCCAGCGCCACCCGCTGCTGCTGACCGCCCGACAGGGTGTGCGGATAGGCGTCGGCATAGCGGGTCAGCGCCATCGTCTCCAGCAGCTCCGCCACCCGGCGCCTGCGTTCGGCACGCGGACGGTCGGTCTGGCCGAAGGCGATGTTTCCGGCCACCGTCAGGTGCGGGAACAGCGCAAAGTCCTGGAACATCATGCCGACCGGCCGCTTTTCCGGCGGGAGCGACCGGCCCGCGGTGGCGAGCGCCTGCCCGTCCACCGCGATCTCTCCCTTCTGGACCGTCTCCAATCCACTGATCAGGCGCAGCAGGGTCGACTTGCCGCAGCCGGACGGGCCGACGATACACACCACCTCCTTCGGTGCCACCGACAGCGAGACGTCATCGACCGCTGTCAGCTGCCCATAGCGATGGGTGATGCCGGACAGGACGACGGATGAAGGGAGAGACTGGGTCATCGTTACTTCCAGCCGGCACGATCCATCATGCGCAACGCCTGCGGCGTGTGGGCGGCGAAGGAGGCGGCGTTCACCTCGGCCGCCTTGAAACTGCCCAGTTTCACCAGCTCCGGATGCGGCTGGACCGCAGGGTTGACCGGATATTCCATGTTGCCGTCGGCAAACTGCCGCTGGGCCTCCGGGCTCAGCAGATATTCCAGCAGCTTGCGGGCGTTCTCCTGATTCTTGGAGGTTTTCACCACTCCGGCGCCGCTGAGGTTCACATGGGTGCCGCGGTTGCCCTGGTTGGGGAAGATCACGCCGACCTTGGACGCGACCTCGCGGTCCTCCTGCTTTGCCGAGGTGATCATCTTGCCGACATAATAGGTGTTGGCGATGGCGACATCACCCTCCCCCACCGCGACCGCCTTGATCTGGTCGGTGTCGCCGCCCTGCGGCGGACGGGCGAGGTTGGCGACCAGCCCCTTCACCCATTCCTCCGTCTTCTCCTCGCCCAGCGCTTCGATCATCGAGGCGGTCAGGGCAAGGCTGTAGGGATGGGTGCCGCTGCGGGTCAGAACACGGTGCTTCCACTCCGGCTTGGCGAGATCCTCGTAATCCTTGATCTGCTCCGGCTTTACCCGGTCACGGGCGTAGACGATTACGCGGGCGCGGCTCGACAGACCCCACCAGGCGCCGTTCGGGTCGCGCAGGTTGGCCGGAACCTTCACCGCATCCAGCTGCGGCGAGCTGACCGGAGCAAGCAGCCCTTCCTGCGCGGCGGCGGCCAGACGGCCGGCATCAACGGTGATGAACAGGTCGGCCGGGCTGCTGGCACCCTCAGACTTCATGCGCTGGATCAGTTCATCGTGATTGCCTTCAATGATATTGATCTTGATTCCGGTCGATTTCGTGAAGGTTTCATAGATCGCGCGGTCGGTATTGTAATGCCGCGAGTTGTATACATTGACTTCCTGTGCCTGAACCGAAAAGGCGGTCAAGGCGCCGACGGCAAAAGCAACTCCAGTGATCTTGTCGATGAACATCCATCACTCCCGGACTGCGAATGTCTCTCAAATCCGTGAGAATGGATATCAGTTGCAGCCGGTGCTGTCGAGACGGGATTCGCCCTGGTTAATGGGATCATTCGGCGATCGGGTCGGCCTGCGCACGCACCATGTCGGCCAGCGACTCGGGCACCATCGGGCGGCCGAACAGATAGCCCTGCATCATGTCGCAGCCGACCGACACCAGGAAATCGCGCTGTTCCGCCGTCTCCACCCCTTCCGCCACGGTGGTCAGGCCAAGACCGTGCGCCATGCCGACTGCGGCACGGACCAATGCGTTGCTCTTGGGGTTCTCCGGCACGTCGATGACGAAGGCACGGTCGATCTTCAGCTTCGCCACCGGCAACTGCTGCACATAACTGAGCGAGGAATAGCCGGAGCCGAAATCGTCGATGGCGGCCTGGATGCCCAGTTCGGCCAGTTCGCCCAGCGTCCGCACCGCCACCTTCAGGTCGCGCACCGCCGCCTGTTCGGTGATCTCCAGCCCCAGGTGCCTGCGCAGCGACGGATGCTCGCTCAGCAGTTCCTCCAGCCGGACGGTCAGGTTGCCGCGCAGGAACTGCTGGCCGGAGATGTTGAGGAAGACGCGGTCGGGCAGCACGCCCTCCGCCTCCCACGCCGACATCTGGGCGATGGCGGTGGACAGCACCCAGTCGGTGATCGGCACGATCAGGCCGCTTTCCTCGGCGACCGGGATGAACTCCCCGGGCGACACCGGCCCCAGCGCGTGATGGTCCCAGCGCAGCAGCGCCTCCGCCGAACGGACCCGGCCGGCCCTGTCGACGATGGGCTGGTAGACGAGGCGCAGTTCGTTGCGCTCGATGGCGTGGGTCAGATGCAAGGTCAGCATCATCCGCCGCGTCGCCGCCGCCGCCATCTCCGGTGTGTAGAAACAGACGGCGTTGCCGCCATTGTGCTGCACAGCCTGCAAGGCCAGCTTGGCCTTGGCGTTCAGATCCTCCAGCGTGCTGACCGTCTCATCCTGCACCGCGGCGCCGATCGACAGCCGCAGCCGCACCCAATGTCGGTCGGCGTAGATCGACGCCGTCAGCCGGTCGTGCAGCACGCCGGCCAGCGTACGGGCATGTTCGCCGTCGCTCACCCGTGACAGCGCCGCGAACTCGTCGGCGGCGATGCGGCAGATGATGGTGTTCGGCGGCAGCACCTCGGTCACCCGGCTGACCATCGCCTTCAACGCCGCGTCGCCGACATGGAAGCCGAAGGCTTCGTTCACGTCGCTGAACTGGTCAACGTCCAGCGAGAACAGCGCGAACAACCCGCCAGTCGCCACGTCGCCCGCCTTGTCGGCGCGGTGGCCGGCGAACAGGGCCTCGCATTCCTCCAGGAAGGCGGTGCGGGTCAGCACCCCGGTCAGCGGATCGTGCCGCGCGAGATAGGAGGCGCGCTGCTCCGCCGCCAGACGTTCGGAAATATCACGGATGATGCCGACGAAGGTGACCTCGTCTCCCAGCCGCGCTTCGCCGACGCTGAGATGGATGGGAAACACCGTGCCATCCTTGCGCTGGCCTAGCGTGTCGCGGCCGATACCGATGATCTTGGCCCGGTCCGTCCGCATATAGGTGTCGATGTAGCGGTTGTGATCGCGCGAGAAGGGCGGCGGCATCAGGACGGCCATGTTCCGGCCGATCAGTTCGCTGTCTTCATAACCGAACAGACGACAGCAGGAACGGTTGATGGAGCGGATGATGCCGCTGCGGTCGGACACGATGATGCCGTCGACCGCCGCATCCAGCAGGGTGGCGACGAAGGTGTCACGGCAGGTCACGAACTCCGCGATGCGGTCGGGATCACCGGTCTGGTGAAAGGTGCCGAGATAGCCGAGCGTGGCCCCGGCGCTGTCGCGGTGGGCGATCACGCTGCCGCTCAGAATCGAACGACGGCCGTCGCAGCCGACCGTCGGGCAGTCGACCGGGGCGGAGCCGTGGGACGATGACTCGCCGATGGCCGCTATGGCGGCTCCCAGCGCCGTGGTGACCGGGTGATCGACCGCGGCCAGCGGACGGCCGATCAGGTCGTCCGGCGACCGGTCGAGCGCCGCCGCGAAATGCGGATCGGCATGCCGGCAGACGCAGTCGCGGTCGAGGTAAACGAGAGCCATACCGCCATCGTCGAGCAGGCTGGCGGCCAGCGAGGCCAGAAAGGCCGGATCGCGCGACATTCCGGCGGCTTCCGCCACACTGGAACCGCTGCACTCGGAACCGTTCATCTGATCCGCCGGTTGTAGGTCCACGAAACGATCCGCTTTTCTCTGTCCGGCCGGGAAGGCTGGCCTGATGCTGCACCGCAGGATGTCCTGGCGGCTGAATCGGATACCCGATGGTGGTATTATGACCCCGTCCGGTATCTTTTCCAACGCCAAGCGGAAGCGTGGATGCCAGACATTTCCGCAGCCGCCGCACCGTGATGCTTTCGCACTCTAACGGCTGGAGTCCGGTGCACGATTGATATGGTTCAATGCGAGCTGCGGTTTTGGAACAAAGAGCCATGCCGCGCCGCACGACCACAGCTTTTGCGCGTGCGGCCTGCGACAATTCAAGGGCATCGCCTTCTCCTTCTGGACCTGCGGCGGTATCCGCTCCAGGTTATTCGCCAACGGCTGTGAAATGAGCCCCATGAACCGGAAGCAGCCGCGATTTATCGCACGCCCTGCTTCTTTGCGCCTGACGGAGGAATAAACCGAAGTCCCCAGGCGTTTTCCCGACAACGGCCGCGACAGCCGACAGCCGGTTGGTCGGCACCGTCGCGCCGGGTCCGCCAGCGGTCCGCGGTTCGAGAAGAAACGATTGGGAGCATTCCGACATGACCAACGCATTCAGCCAGATCCGACACGCCGACGGCCGTGCGTACTACCAGGGCACCCCGCTGTCCCTGGCCGATGCGCAGATCATGCTGAACGACGACATTCTCCGCCGCCGGGTGCGCGTCGGTGCCTATCTGCGGGTGGATGGCGGCAGGCTGGTGCTGGTGAACGGCCCCGCCCTGCGGCATTCGGTCAACCGGCCGGTGTCGTCCGTGCTCAGCCCCCGCGCGGGCCGGCAAGAATAAGCGCCGCACCGGCCAGACAGATCAGTGCACCGACCGCATCCCAGCGATCGGGCCGCGCCCCTTCCACCAGCCAGAGCCACAACAGCGACGCCGCGATATAGATTCCGCCGTAAGCGGCATAGGCCCGCCCGGCGAATTCCGCGTCGGCCCGCGTCAGCAGCCAGGCGAACAGGCATAGGCTGCCCAAGCCCGGAAGGACCCACCACGCGCTCCGCCCCAGCCTGATCCATGCCCAGAAGGCGAAGCACCCGGCGATCTCAGCCAGCGCCGCAGCACCATATACCACCAGCGTCGCACCCAGCGCCCGCTCCATCGTCGCTCCGTTTCGTGCCGGTCATTCGCGACAGGATGCTGCCGGCCGCATCTTCAGGCGTCAATGCGTTGCGCACCGCTGAAACGCGCCACAGCTCGTTTCAATTTGGCGCCCTAATATTTCAGTGCGTTCATGGACTTGGATAGGGGTGCGGCATAAATTCGCCCCTGAGGGAGGCATACTGCGATGTTCATTGACGCGACCAACCCTATGCGGGATGCCATCGAAACGATCCGGGCCACCGACGTGATTTCGGACGCGAAGAAGCACATCCTGTTCCAGGGACTGGAGGCGTTGCGGAACCAGCACTGCCCGGATCCCCGTCCGATGACCGGTTGCTGCGAGGATTGCCTGTCCCGGACCCGTTGCCTGACGGCGGTGGTGGATCTGCTCGGTTCCTGATCACGGCTTGAGAGTATGCGGATTGGGCCTGATGCTCGATGATGAAGCCACACTGTGTTCCGTCGAGATTCTGGCGGAAGCGGTCGAAATGGCTTTCGTTCCCGGAATCCTGGAACTGCGCACCCTGCGCGATGCCCTGAACGAGGCGTTGCGCAACCGGTCCCCGTCTGCGGTGAGGCTGGCCTACAGCGCGTTCAGCCGTGTCGACCATGACTTCCGCAGCCAGATCACCCACCACGCCCTGGAACTGGCTGCCCTGCGCCGCCGCAGCGCAGGGCCGACGAGTCCGAACACCGGAACCGGCGGTGGCGCACCCGCCCGCTCGTCCAACCGTGGAATCGACGGACCGCGCCGGGCTTGAGCCAGACAGCGGCCCTTTCGTCTTTGGTGTATAATTTTTAATGGACCCTTTCGTCTTCCGTCCTGTTGTCCCGGCATAACCAACACACAAGAGGTTGCCACCATGGACAAGGACCGGATCGAGGGCGCTGCCCGCTCCATCAAGGGCTCCATTAAGGAAGCCGCCGGCAAGCTGACCGGCGACACCAAGACCGAGGCCGAAGGCCGCGGCGAAAAGGCCGCCGGCAAGGTGCAGAACACCATCGGCGGCGCCAAGGACTCGGTGCGCGACGCGCTGAAGTGATCGGTGACGTGATCCCGGCGCCCGCAAGGCGTCGCTGAGTTGACGTGAGCATCGGACGCCCCGGCTCCGCATTCGCACGCGGGGCCGGGGCTTTCGTTTGGACGGCCACCCGCAAGCCGGGCACTCACGGAGATCGCCGATCCGGAAATGGGCTGTTGCCGCCCCACCATCCCCTATCTATGATGCGCCGCCCCGGCCGGATGGCCGAACGACGCGCTTAGATTCGGGTCCCATGCTCCAGTTCATCCGCAATTTCGCCGGCTCCTGGGTCGTCAAGATCCTGTTCGTGCTGTTGATCCTCAGCTTCGGCATCTGGGGGATCGGCGACGTGTTCCGCTCCACCACCCCCACCACCGTCGCCGAAGTCGGCAAGGTGGAGATCGGGCAGCAGGCGCTGGACCAGGAATTCCGCCGGCAGATGGAACGGCTGCGCCCGATGCTGGGCGGCAACCTGACCGCCGAACAGGCCAAGCGTTTCGGTCTTCTGGAACAGTCGCTGCAATCACTGATCCAGCGCACCCTGTTCGACCTCGCCGCCTCCGACATGGGAATCGCCGTCGGGCCGGAGGTTGTCCGCATGCGCATCGCCGACGAACCCGCCTTCCGCAACCAGCAGGGCCAGTTCGACCCGAACATCTTCCGGTCGGTGCTGCGCAACAACCAGCTGACCGAAGATGGCTATGTCGCGATGGTCCAGCGCGAAACGGCGCGGCAGCTGGTCGCTGGTGCGGTGTCCGCCGGTCTGACCCCGCCGCAGCCGCTGGTGCAGGATCTCTATCGCTACCGCGGCGAAAAGCGTGTCGCCGAGGTGGTGACGCTGCCCAACGCCTCGATCGGCGATGTCGGCGTGCCGGACGACGCGACGATCAAGCAGGCCTATGAGGACCATCAGGTCCGCTTCACCGCCCCCGAATACCGCGCCCTGACGGTCGCCCGCCTGTCGCCCGACGTGCTGGCCAAGGACATCAAGATCGACGATGCCCAACTGCGCAAGGCCTATGAGGAACGCGCGAACGAGTTCGGCGCTCCGGAAAAGCGCAACGTCCAGATGGTGGTGATCGACGACGAGGCGAAGGCCAAGCAGATCGCCGAGGCGGCAAAGACCAAGGGTCTGGCCGAAGCCGCCAAGGATGCCGGTGTCGAGCCGGTCACCCTGGACAACATCGCCAAGTCCGATCTGCCGGAGATCGGCGACGCCGCCTTCGCGTTGGAGGCTGGAAAGACCTCCGACCCGATCAAGAGCGCGCTCGGCTGGCACGTCATGGCCGTCACCGGCATCACCCCGGCCTCCACCCGGACTTTCGAGGATGTGAAAGACCAGTTGGCTGCCGAGTTGAAGAAGGAACAGGCGCTCGACTCCGTCTTCTCCATCGCCAACCGTGTCGAAGACCAGCTGGCCAGCGGCGCGTCGCTGGACGAGGTCGCCCAGGCTCAGGGTCTGGTGCTGAGCAAGGTTGCCGCCATCGACAGCACCGGCAAGGCTCCCGACGGCAAGGACGCCGCTCCCGACCTGCCCGGCCTGAAGGCGTTGCTCCCCAACGCCTTCCAGCTGAAGACCGGCGCCACCTCCAACCTGACCGAAGGCGAAGGCAGCAATTTTGCCGCCGTCCGCGTCGACAGCGTGATTCCCGCCGCCGTCCGCCCCCTGGCCGATGTGCGCGATCAGGTCATCGCCGACTGGCAGCAGGAGCAGCGGGCCGAGCGGGCCGCCAAGAAGGCGGAGGAGATCGCGGCCCGCCTGAAGCAGGGTGCCGAGGCCGCCGCCCAGGATGTCGCCACCCAGGCCGGCGCCAGCTTCGCCATGACCAGCCCTTTCACCCGCGATGCCCAGTCGGTTCAGGGCCTGCCGGCGGAGATGGTCGCCAAGCTGTTCGCCGCCAAGCCGAATGAGGTCGTCACCGGCAACACCGCCGACGCTCAGGTCGTCACCCGGCTGAAGGAGATCATCCCTGCCGATCCGAAGGCGGCCGACGCCGATCTGGCCCCGGTCCGCGCTGCGGTCGAACAGGGGATGCAGAATGATCTGGTGGCCGAATTCACCAATGCGCTGCGCGACAAGTACCCGGTCCGCATCCATCGCCAGCGCATCGACCAATTCTTCGCCAGCAACTGAGGCTCCGGCTCAGCCGACAGCAACGCAAGAGGTCTCGTGCCGTGAAGGTCCAGCCCGATATCACCACCTTTGATGCCGCTTACGCCGCAGGTCGGCCGCAGGTGGTGTGGACCACGCTGGTCAGCGATCTGGAGACGCCGGTCTCCGCCTATATGAAGCTGGCGGACGGCCGTCCCTTCGGCTTCCTGCTGGAGTCGGCCGAACGCGGGGCCGGGTCGCGGCGTGACCGCTATTCGGTGATCGGCTTCAAGCCGGACGTGGTATGGCGGTCGCGCGGCAACAAGGCGGAGATCAACCGCGATGCCCTGCATGACCGCAACGCCTTCCAACCACTTGACCGGGCGCCGCTGGAAGAGCTGCGCGCGCTGATCAACGAAAGCCGGATCCCGCTGCCGGAAGAACTGCCGCCGATGGCCGCCGGCCTGTTCGGCTACATGACCTACGACATGGTCCGCCTGATGGAGCGGCTGCCGGACAACAATCCGGACGAGCTGAACATCCCGGACGCCATCCTGACCCGGCCCAGCATCGTCGCCATCTTCGACAGCCATACCGATTCGATCACGCTGGTGACCCCGGTCTGGCCGACGGCCGGCAAGGATGCCGCCACGGCCTATGCCGACGCGCGGGAGCGGCTGACCGACGCGCTGGCCGATCTGGAACGCCCCCTGCCCTACCGGCGGGAGCCGCGGGCGGAAACCGAGTTGCCGTTGGCCTGGACCTCCAACACCACGCGCGAGGAGTATCACGCGATGGTGGAGAAGGCGAAGGAGTACATCCGGGCCGGCGACATCTTCCAGGTCGTGCCGTCCCAGCGCATCCGCTTCCCCTTCAAGCCGTCGCCGCTGGCGCTGTACCGCACGCTGCGCCGCCTGAATCCGTCGCCCTTCCTGTTCCATTGCGATTTCGGCGAGTTGACCGTGGTCGGCTCCAGCCCGGAAATCCTGGTGCGCGTGCGCGACGGCAAGGTCACCGTCCGTCCCATCGCCGGCACCCGCAAGCGCGGCGCCACCACGGCGGAGGACGAGGCGCTGGCCGCCGATCTGCTGAGCGACCCGAAGGAATTGGCTGAGCATCTGATGTTGCTCGACCTCGGCCGCAATGACGTCGGCCGGGTGGCGAAAGTCGGTACGGTCAAGGTGACGTCCAAGATGATCGTGGAACTGTACAGCCACGTCATGCACATCGTCTCCAACGTCGAAGGCGAGCTCGATCCGAAATTCGACGCGCTCGACGCGCTGGTCGCCGGCTTCCCCGCCGGCACCGTGTCCGGCGCGCCGAAGGTCCGCGCCATGGAGATCATCGACGAGCTGGAGAAGGCGCGGCGCGGCGTCTATGCCGGCTGCGTCGGCTATTTCGGCGCGTCGGGCGCCATGGACACCTGCATCGCGCTGCGCACCGCGGTGCTGAAGGACGGCATGATGTATGTCCAGGCCGGCGGCGGCGTCGTCGCCGACAGCGACCCGGAAGCCGAGTATCAGGAGACCGTCAACAAGTCGATGGCGCTGATCCGCGCCGCCGAGGAGACCCTGCGCACGACCGCGCGGGGATGATTAACACTTTGCGATGGATTTAAAAGGCCGCCATTTGGGCGGCCTTTTTCTTGCCGAGGCTATAACCCCGCGAGTGGCGGTCAGAGATATCGCCGCTCCAGGTGCCTTTTGAACACGGACGCATCCAGCGGACGGCCGGTTGCCGCCATCAGCAGCTCATCGCCCGAGGCGTGGAAGCAGCCCGTCTCATGCACGTTCACCCTCAGCCAATCCACTAGCGGCGCGAACTCGCCGCGCGACAACGCCGGGACGATTTCCGGATCCGCGGTGCGGGCGGTGTCGAACAGCTGCGCCGCGGTCATGGCGCCAAGCGTGTAGCTGGGGAAATAGCCCCAGCCGCCACCGGGCCAATGGATGTCCTGCAGGCAGCCCAGCCGATCGTTCGGCGGCACCACCCCGACCAGTTCCGCCATGCCGTCGTTCCAGGCGCTCGGCAGGTCCGGCAGGGTCAGGTCACCGGCGATCAGCGCCTTTTCCAGGCGGTAGCGCAGGATGATATGGGCGGGATAGGTCACCTCGTCGGCGTTGACGCGGATGAAGCCGCGCTCCACCCGGCTGTAGAGGCGGCGCAGATTGTCGGCCTCCCAAGCCGCGCCCTCCCCCCGAAGGCTTCACGGACCACCGGCGCCAGCCACGTGATGAACTCCGCCGACCGGCAGGCCTGCATCTCCATCAGCAGCGACTGGCTCTCATGCACCGCCATACCACGGGACTGGCCCACCGGCTGGGTGAGCCAAGCGGCCGGGCGATTTTGCTCGTACAGCGCATGGCCGGTCTCGTGCAAAATGCCCATCAGCGCGTCGGTGAAATTCGCCTCGTCATAGCGGGTGGTGATGCGCACGTCGCCGGTCGCCCCGCCGCAGAAGGGGTGCAGCGACACGTCCAGTCGGCCGCGGCGGAAGTCGAAGCCCAGCCGCTCCATCATGCGCACGCCGAGCTCGCGCTGCTTCTCCACCGGGAACGGTCCCTCCGGCTCGATCACCGCCGGCGCCGAAGCCTGCCTGTCGAGGACGCGGCCGATCAGGTCGGGCAGGAAGCCGGACAGGTCGGCGAACAGCGCATCGATGCGCTCCGCCCGCGCGCCCGGATCATGGCTGTCGAGCAGCGCGTCGTAGGCGCTGATCCCCATCACCCCACCCAACGCCTCCGCCCCCTCGCGGACGCGGGCCAGCACCTCGGTCAGGGACGGCAGCAGCTTGGCGAAGTCGCTTTCCGCCCGTGCGGCACGCCAGGTCATTTCGCAGACCGATACCGCCTTGCTGGTCGCCTCCACCAGATCGGCGGGGACGGCGGTGGCCTGGATATGGTGGCGCCGCATTTCGCGCAGGTTGGCGCGCTGCCAGGGGGTGAGGCTGTCGTCACCTTCCGCCTCGGCCAGCAGATCGCCTATGCGCGGATCGGTCGCCAGTTCGTGCGCGATCACCGACAGGGTCGCGGTCTGCTCCGCCCGGCTGTCGTTGGCACCCTCCGGCATGATCGTCTGGGTGTCCCAGCCAAGGATGCCGAGCGCATCGCCGATGGCGGCAATGCGGGCGTGGCGGCGTTCAAGCTCCTGATATGCGGTCATCGGGTCGTCCGTCGGTTCCGGTGTCGGCGCGCTTGCGCTGTGACAGCACGTAGATGCCGGCGAGCGTCACCGCAAGCCCGTACCAGGTCAAGGCATACTGGAGGTGGTTGTTCGGCAGTTCCACGCGCGGCTCTATCCCCGCCAGAGTTCCGGCCGGCACACCGGGCAGTCCACTCCCTTGCCCGCCCCCCTGCACCGGCAGCATCTCCACGACCACGGGGGCCACGCTGCTGAGTGACAGTGCCGCCGCCATGGCGGCCGGATCAGGGCGCATCCAGGCGGAACCGGGCGCCGGAGTTCCGTTGCCGGGTTGGAAGAAGCCGGGAGGCTGCGGCACGCGGACGATGCCCTTTACCGTGGTATCCCCCTCCACCCGCCCGGCGGCGCGGGTCGCCGGATCGCGGCGGTCCATTGGCACGAAGCCACGGTTGACCAGCACCATTCCAGACCCATCGGCGCGCTGAAACGGTGTCAGCACCTCATAGCCGACCTGCCCCTGGTGCGGACGGGCGATCAGCAGCATCTCCCTATCGTTCAGGAAACGGCCGGTGAGCGTCACCGGCCGGAACTCCCACGCAGCGGGATCGTCGATGCTGGCGGGCAGCAGAACCGGCGGCTCGGCCAGTTGCCGGGCGATCCGGGCGATCAGATCCTGTTTCCAGTGCAGCCGTTCCAACTGCCATGTGCCGAGCCCGATGGTCAGCGCCAGCCCGGCCAGCGTAAACAGCGTCGCCCCCAGCGATGGCCTGAAGCGCTTCCGCTCCGCCGGTTCCGCGGCGGTGACGCTCAAGAGCCCTTCTCCACTTCGCTGCGGCGATAGCGGTACTGGAGAGCGACCACACAGGCCTTGGCCGGACGCAGCATGCCGAGCGTCAGCCCCAGCACAACGATACTCCAGACGATGGCATGAAGCCAAAGCGGCCAGTCGACCGTCATCGACACCCACAGCGCCACCGGTACCACAAGAAAGCCCAGAATGAAGATCAGAAAGACCGCCGGTCCGTCACCGCTATCGACCTGGGAGAAATCGAGGTCGCACACGTTGCAGCGTTCCGCCACCGTCAGGTAGCCGTCGAACAGACGCCCCTTGCCGCAGCGCGGACAGACGCTGCGCAGCCCCGCCGACAAGGGAGAAACTCTCGGGTAAAGATCGATCACGCCATCACCTCCCGATCGGACCGTTCCGGCAGACATAGGGGCCGCCGGAACAGCACGGTATCAATGGCGTAAATGGGCGGCGTAAATGGGTGCATCAGTGGATGGCGATCACGCCGCCATGGCCACCCCACCAATAGACCGACACGAACAGGAACAGCCAGACAACGTCGACGAAGTGCCAGTACCAGGCCGCCGCCTCGAAACCGAAATGGCTCTGCGGGGTGAAATGGCCCTTCACCGTCCGCACCCAGCACACCGCCAGGAAAATGGTGCCGACCAGCACATGAAAGCCGTGGAAGCCGGTCGCCATGTAGAAGGTCGACGGGAAGATGCCGTCGGTGAACTTGAACGCGGCGTGGACATACTCATAGGCCTGGAAGAAGGTGAACAGCACGCCAAGCAGCACGGTCAGGCCAAGCGCCTTGGCGGCCGTCCGGTTCTGCCCCTCCAGAATGGCATGGTGCGCCCAAGTCACGGTGACGCCCGACAGCAGCAGGGTCAGCGTCATCATCAGCGGCATGTCGAACGGATCGATGACATGCACGTTGGGCGGCGGCCAGATGGCGCCGGGGTTGATCGGCGATACCTTCGGTTCCAGCGCCGCATGGAAGAAGGCCCAGAAGAAGGCGGCGAAGAACATCACTTCCGACGCGATGAACAGCGCCATGCCATAACGCAGGCCGATCTTGACCACCGGGGTGTGGGCATGCTCGACGACCGACTCGCGGATGACCGAGCGCCACCAGCCGAACATCGTCACCAGGATGGCCAGTACGCCCAGGATCATCAGCAGCTTGCCGCCGCCATGCATGAAGATGACCAGCCCGGTCGCCAGCAGCCCGCCGGAAAAGGCGCCGATCAGCGGCCAGGGGCTGGGCTTCAGCAGATGGTAGGGATGCGGGATGCCGGCGCCCGGTTCATGGGCTGATGGTTCGGCGTGCGGCATTTGCCCGTGGGTGATGTCGGCCATCGTCTCACTACCCCATATGGTTCAGTTTGTGGCGGTCGCCCCCGGCTCCGCCTTTTGTTTTCCTGAGTCCGGCGCCGTGGACGTCGCTGCGCCGGCCGTATGCTGTGCCAGCTTGGCCTCGCTGTCCTTGGCGCGGAAGAAGGTGTAGGACAGCGTGATGGTGCTCACGTCGTCCATGTTCGGATCGTCGGCCATCGACGGGTCGACGAAGAAGGTCACCGGCATGTCGACGACCTGACCGGGCTCCAGGATCTGCTCGGTGAAGCAGAAGCACTGCAACTTGTTGAAATAGGCGCCCACCTTTTCCGGCGTGACGTTGTAGACGGCGGTCCCGACCGAGGCGGTCTTGCCCCGGTTCTCGGCCCGGTAGGCGGCGAAGCCGGTCTCGCCCAACTTCAGTTCGAGATCCTTCTGCTCCGGCTTGAAGAACCAGGGAAGGGCGGTGTTGGTGTCGGCGTTGAAGCGGACGGTCACCTTGCGGTCGACGACCCGCGCCGCGGCCTGTTCCGCCCGCTGGGTGGTGCCACCGAAACCGGTGACCGCGCAGAACAGGTTATAGAGCGGGACCGACGCATAGGTCAGCCCGATCATCCCCGCCACCAGCCCGAACAGGGAGCCAAGAACAAGGCGGTTGCGGCGGCGCAGCCTGTCATCGGGCTTTGCCATCAGTGCGCCCCGCCCATCCGCACGACCGTGATGGCATAGAATAAGACCACCAGAGCCAGCAGAGCCGCCAGAACCGCCAGATTGCGACCACGCAGCTTCTTCGCCCGCAGCTCGGTTTCCTGCCGACGCTGCTCTTCGATGGAGTTGCGGGTATCGGCCAGGTCTTCGCGTTCCATCACCGTCATGCCCACCCTCCAAGGATCAGCCGCTCGCCCATCATCACGGCGAACAGCAGGAACAGGTACAGGATCGAAAAACCGAACATCTTCTTCGCAGGTTTGTCGTCACCTGCCCGCAGGACACGGACGGCGCAACCGACGAACATCAGACCGAGGATGGCCGACGCCGCCAGAAACACCGGTCCGGCGATGCCGACGAAATAGGGCGCGGCGGCCACCGGAAGCAGGACCAGCGTGTAGAGCAGCATCTGCCGCTTGGTCGCCGCCTCACCCGCCACCACCGGCATCATCGGCACGCCGGCGCGGGTGTAGTCGCTGTTCCGGAACAGGGCCAGCGCCCAGAAATGCGGCGGCGTCCACAGGAAGATCAGCAGGAACAGCAGGACGGACGGCAGGTCGACAGTACCGGTCACCGCGGCCCAGCCGATCATCGGCGGGAAGGCGCCGGCCGCCCCGCCGATCACGATGTTCTGCGGGGTCCGGCGCTTCAGCCACATGGTGTAGACGAAGACGTAGAAGACGATGGTCAGCGCCAGCAACGCCGCCGCCGTCCAGTTCACCGCCAGCCCCATCACCACCACGGACAGAACCGACAGCGTGACGCCGAAACCGAGAGCCTCCGCCGGTTCGACCCGGCCCGACGGGATCGGGCGCTTCATCGTCCGGGTCATCACCGCGTCGATGTCACGGTCGTACCACATGTTGATGGCACCCGATGCGCCGGCACCCACGGCGATGCACAGCACGGCGACCACAGCCAGGAAGGGATGGATGTGACCGGGGGCCAGCACGATGCCGGCCAGCCCGGTGAAGACCACAAGCGACATGACCCGCGGCTTGAGCAACTCGATGAAGTCACCGGCCGACGCCCCTCCGGTGTGGTTGAGCGTCAGTTCGTTCGTCACGTCCGTCATATCTGGTCCTTGTCTTCTAACCCCGGATCGTCACCCCGGCACCCTCCACACCGGCGCCCATTTTCGGGCTGCTCGGGCCTGGTCCCTTTTCATCGGATGGGCGCCTCCTCGCGGCGACGCCCGCCCGTTAGCACGCTTACTTGACCTGGGGCAACGTCTCGAACGCATGGAACGGAGGCGGCGAGCTGACCGTCCACTCCAGCGTGCCGGCCTGCGGCCCCCAATAGGCGCCCGGCACCCGTTCGCCGCTGCGCAGAGTCTTCCAGGCGATCCACACGAACAGCAGCGTCGAGGCGAAGGAGATATAGGCGCCCAGCGAGGAGATCATGTTCCAGCCCCAGAAGGCGTCCGGATAGTCGGGAATGCGGCGCGGCATGCCCGACAGGCCCAGGAAGTGCTGCGGGAAGAACACCAGATTGACGCCGATGAAGGTGGTGTAGAAATGGACCTTGCCCCAGAACTCCGGATATTGGCGCCCGGACATCTTGCCGATCCAGTAATACCAGCCGGCGAAGATCGAGAACACCGCACCCAGCGACAGCACATAGTGGAAGTGGGCCACCACGTAGTAGGTGTCGTGCATGTAGTTGTCGAGGCCGCCGTTCGCCAGCACCACGCCGGTGACGCCGCCGACGGTGAACAGGAAGATGAAGCCGATCGCCCACAGCATCGGCACCTTGAAGTCGATCGAGCCGCCCCACATGGTGGCGATCCACGAGAAAATCTTCACGCCGGTCGGCACCGCGATGATCATCGTGGCTGCGGTGAAATAAGCCTTGGTGTTGACGTCCAGACCGACCGTGTACATGTGGTGGGCCCACACGACGAAGCCGACCACGCCGATGGCGACCATGGCGTAGGCCATGCCGAGATAGCCGAACACCGGCTTCTTGGAGAAGGTCGAGATGATGTGGCTGATGATGCCGAAGGCCGGCAGGATCATGATGTAGACTTCGGGGTGGCCGAAGAACCAGAACAGATGCTGGAACAGGATCGGGTCGCCACCGCCCTCGGGATTGAAGAAGGTGGTGCCGAAATTGCGGTCGGTCAGCAGCATGGTGATGGCGCCGCCCAGAACCGGCACCGCCAGCAGCAGCAGGAAGGCCGTCACCAGCATGGCCCAGACGAACAGCGGCATCTTGTGCAGCGTCATGCCCGGGGCGCGCATGTTGAAGATGGTGGTGATGAAGTTCACGGCACCGAGGATCGAGCTGGCGCCGGCCAGATGCAGGGCGAAGATGGCCATGTCGACCGACGGCCCGCTATGTCCCAGCGGCGAGGACAACGGCGGATAGATCGTCCAGCCGGTGCCTGCGCCGGTGCCGACGAAGGCGGAGCCCAGCAGCAGCAGGAAGGCCGGCACGATCAGCCAGAAGCTGATGTTGTTCATGCGCGGGAAGGCCATGTCGGGCGCGCCGATCATGAGAGGCACGAACCAGTTGCCGAAGCCGCCGATCAGGGCTGGCATCACCACGAAGAACACCATGATCAGGCCGTGCGCCGTGATCAGCACGTTCCACATCTGGCCGTCGGAAACGATCTGCAGCCCCGGCGACTGAAGCTCCGCCCGCATGATGACGGAGAACAGGCCACCGATCAGCCCGGCGATGACCGAGAAGATCAGATACAGCGTGCCGATGTCCTTGTGGTTGGTCGAATAGAACCAGCGCTGGACGAAGCCGGGGACGTGATGATCGTCATGCCCGTGCGCATGGTCCGCCCCATGCTCCCCATGCCCATGTCCACCATGTCCCGGTGTGGCGTTTGCCATGTCTCTACCCTTTGTCGCTGTCCCTGGCCACCGTCCGCTCCGGTCTTCCGTAAAGCGTCGGCCGCTGGGTGGGTTCTTCTTATCGCGTCTTCCCGGCTAAGGGCTGTGCGAAGTCCGCTTACTCGACCAGCGTTCCGGTCGGGCGCTGCGCCACGTCGCGGTCACCGTCCCTGGGAGCGTTGGCCGGCGCGAAGGCGGTTTTGGCCTTGGCGACCCAGGCGTCGAAGGCCTCCTTCGACACGGCTTCCACCGCAATCGGCATAAAGCCGTGGTTGGTGCCGCAGATCTCGGAGCATTGGCCGTAATAGACGCCTTCGCGCTCGGCCTTGAACCAGGTCTCGTTGATGCGGCCGGGAACGCCATCCTTCTTCAGGCCGAAGGCGGGAACCGCCCAGGAATGGATCACATCGCCGGCGGTGACCAGCACACGCACGGTGGTGTTGACCGGCACGACTACGCGGTTGTCGACCTCAAGCAGCCGCTTCTGGCCGGGCTTCAGGTCGGCGTCGGCGATCATGTAGCTGGAGAAGGTGATGTTGCCGTGGTCGGGATATTCGTAATCCCAATACCACTGGTGACCGGTGACCTTGATGGTCATGTCGGCCTGCGGGATGCGTTCCGCCGCGTAGAGCAGCTTGAAGGAAGGAACGGCGATCACGATCAGAATGATAACCGGAACCACGGTCCAGGCGACCTCAAGCAGCGTGTGGTGCGAGGTCTTGGACGGGACCGGGTTCCTCTTCGCGTTGAAGCGGACGACGCAATAGGCCAGCAGACCCGCGACGAAGATCACGATCAGCGTGATAATGACGGTCAGCAGGTCGTTGAACGAGGTCATCAGGTGTTTGACCGGCGAGGCGGAGGGCTGCATGCCCATCTCCCACGGCCGCGGCTCGTTCGCCAGGGCGGCCGTGCTCCAGCCACCCACCATCGACAGGACCGCCGCCAGGCCGGCGGCGTACAGGCTTTGCCTTCTCATCCCCAACCCCTTCTTAGCCGCGACGCTCGTCATGGCCCGCGGTCGTCTCTTCCCGCCGACGCCCCCTCCGCCCTGTTGATCCGGACCGGTTTCTGTTCGCGCGGTCCATAGTTGGGCTTATCAGCGAACGCCAGTTTATGCAGGGATCACGCCATCTTAGCGCGACATATACCCGCAGCCGGAGCTTATCCCCGTGCGCCGCTGGGTTACAAGCCTTTCCTCTCTCCCACCGATTGCATAGACTTTTCCTCACATTCAGATGCGCCGTGGGAACAAAGGTTGAGCATATGCAGGGGTCATGCCATGCGACATTCCGCCGCAGTCCGTTGGACCAGCTGATTTTTCGGGATGGACGTCCGGAAAGGATATGAGGGCGCTTACCAAGCTGGCCGAAGGATTGTTGCGGCGACAGGGCGCGACTCAGGAGATCAGGATGGGGGAGACTCGCTCGAGGGGCCAGCTGGTCGAAGGTGATAGGCGCGCGCCTGTTCATCCTCCACACTGGGCAGGACAGCATGGGTGGGGATTTTGACGAGCCTGCAAATAAGCAGACAACCGCTGTCGCCTACGCCTCAGTGTCCCCCGACCAGCACCTTGCGAATCCGCCGCACGCCCGACCAGACGAAGGCGATCACGATTGGAATCATCACGCCCACCAGCATGTCGGGATCGACCTTGAAGCCGAAGCCTTTCAGCCCCTTGGCCGCATAGCCGACGATGCCGACGAGGTAATAGCTGATCGCCACCACCGACAGCCCCTCGACCGTCTCCTGCAGGCGCAGCTGCAATTGCGCCCGGCGGTCCATCGACTGGAGCAGTTCGGCATTCTGGCCCTCAACCGCGATTTCCACACGGGTCCGCAGCAGCGTGCTGGCCCGGGCCACACGTTGCGACAGCGAATCGAGCCGTTCCTCCACCGCCTCGCAGGTGCGGATCGCCGGGGTCAGGCGACGGTCCATGAACTCGTGGACGGTCTGCAATCCCTCGATCCGGATCTCGCGCAGTTCCTCGATTCGCCGCTCCACCAGCTCGTGATAGGCGCGGGCGGCACCGAATCGGTAGGCGGTCTCGGCGGCGATCTGCTCGGTCTGCGCCGCCAGCAGGGTCAGGCGGTCCAGCAGATCGCGCTCATCCTGAAGACCGCGCAGGCTGGCGATGCGGGCGGTGACCTCGGCCAGACCGGCCTCGATCGGGCCGATGCGCGGCAGCACGCCGCGCGCCATCGGCAAGGCCAGCAGGGCCAGCACGCGGTAGGTCTCGATCTCCAGCAGGCGCTGGACGACGCGGCCGGTCTGGCGCGGCGTCATCGAATGGTCGGCGACCAGCATGCGAGAGAAGCCGTCGCCATGGATGCGGAAATCGGTCCAGGCGGTGGCCGATCGGCCGGCGATTCGCGACCCGACATAGCTTTCCGATCCGAACATCGCCGCCATCATGTTCGGCGACGGCTCAGGGGTGTCGGGGTCGAGCACCGCCACATGGATGCCGACCAGCAGTTCGCCCGGCAAGCCGGCAAGCCAGTCGCGCGGCAGGGCGTGCAGCGCCGGCTCCACGAAGGGATCGACCAGGGCGTTGGCAGGCATGGCGCTGGGTCGGAAGACGGTCCAGGTCGAAAACTCGGTGTGCCGCTCCCATTTTAGATGAAAGCTGCCGAAGGAGGCGCTGTGGTGGGTGGCGCCCTGCGGCGGTCGCACCACGCCGGCCCAGTCGCACAGCGCCTCCAGATGCTGTCGGTCGGCCTCCGCCGCTGCCTCTCCCGACAGCATCGCCAGCATGGTGGCGCGTACCGGTGAGGTCAGCGATTCGGGTGGCCGGGCATGGACCTCGTTGGTCAGCGTCTGGCGCAACGGATGATCGCGCAACGGGCGCGGGCCGCCCATGGCGGCACCGGGTCCGGCTGCGCCGGCTCGGTTCAGAGTATCCGCGATCGTCCGCGCCGCTCCGTCGGTCATGTTCCCCTCCGCCATCTCGGCACCGCCCCCTCCTGGCCTGCCCCCGGGCCCGCCAGCCGTCAGGTTACACATTGAGGCATCGGCGAACTTGCCGGATCGCGCCAGCGTCGCCACACTATAGTCTGTCCGTTAGAACACATCGTAGAGCGGGGCGCGAGATCGCCCGCTATGACACTGTGTCCTACCTTGGAATCAGGCGATGGAATCCGGCCGGGGATCGCCCCAGGTCTGGTTCCGCCCCATCACAGGTTCGGAGTTTTCATGAGCGCGCTTGCCGTCACCGACGATCTCTTCTTCAACCGCGCCGGCATGGACCGCGCCCGCGTGGAAGGCGTCGTGCAGGACGCCCTGCACAGTGCCGACGATGGGGAGCTTTACCTCGAATATGCCCAGAGCGAGTCGCTCGGCTGGGACGATGGGAAGCTGAAATCCGCCAGCTTCGACACCACCCAGGGCTTTGGCCTGCGCGCCATCGCCGGCGAGGCGACCGGCTACGCCCATGCCAGCAACCTGTCGGAAGAGGCGATCCGCCGCGCCGCGGCCACCGTGCGCGCCGTGCAGGCCGGCCACACCGGCACGCTGGCCGAGCCGCCGGCCGGCACCAACCGCGCGCTCTACATCCCCGACAACCCCCTGCACCTCGTCCCCTTCGCCGAGAAGGTGAAGCTTCTGGCCGACATCGACGCCTATGCCCGCGCCAAGGACGAGCGGGTGCGGCAGGTCAGCTGCTCGATCAGCGGCGAATGGCAGGCGGTGCAGATCATCCGCGCCGATGGCGTGCGCGTCGCCGACCTGCGTCCCCTGGTCCGCCTGAACGTCTCCGTCGTGGTGGCCGAGGGCGACCGGATGGAGACCGGCGGTTACGGCGGCGGCGGCCGCGTCACCTACGAGCATTACATCCAGCCGGAAACCTGGCGCGGCTTCGTCGACGAGGCGCTGCGGCAGGCTCTGGTCAACCTGTCCTCCGTCCCCGCCCCGGCCGGGGAGATGACGGTGGTGCTTGGCAGCGGCTGGCCCGGCATCCTGCTGCACGAGGCCATCGGCCACGGGCTGGAGGGCGACTTCAACCGCAAGAAGACTTCCGCCTTCTCCGGCCTGATGGGCCAGCGCATCGCCGCCCCCGGCGTCACTATCGTCGACGACGGCACCATCGAGAACTCGCGCGGATCGATCAGCGTCGATGACGAGGGCACGCCCGGCCAGTGCACCACACTGATCGAGGACGGCATCCTGGTCGGCTTCATGCAGGACCGCATGAACGCCCGCCTGATGGGCATGCGCCCGACCGGCAACGGCCGGCGACAGAGCTTCGCGTACAACCCGATGCCGCGCATGACCAACACGGTGATGCGCAACGGCAACCACAGCCCGGACGAGATCATCGCGTCGGTCAAGAAGGGCATCTACGCCAAGAACTTCGGCGGCGGTCAGGTGGACATCACCAACGGCAAGTTCGTCTTCTCGGCCAGCGAGGCCTACCTGATCGAGGACGGCAAGCTGGGCCCGGCGGTGAAAGGCGCAACCCTGATCGGCAACGGCCCGGACAGCCTGACCCGCGTTTCGATGATCGGCAACGACAGCCGCCTCGACCCCGGCGTCGGCACCTGCGGCAAGGACGGCCAGGGCGTGCCGGTCGGCGTCGGCCAGCCGACGCTGAAACTGGAAGGCCTGACGGTCGGCGGTACCGCCGCCTGACACCGGAGGAGAGTTCCTGCGCTGGGCCGGATCGCGCTCGCGGTCCGGCCCTTTGCGTATTTGGGCTTGGAACCGCCGATTGCGTTGGTATCGTTCCGTCTGAGAATTTCAATTTTTCAGACGGTTGACCGCCAATGCATTCGCTCACAAGCATTTTCAAGGCGGCTACGCTCGCCTTGGGATTGGCGCTGGCTTCGGCACTGCCGGGCCATGCCCAGACCGCTCCGACCGCCGAGCAGGTGACCGCCGCCAAGGCCCCCGGCTCAAGCGCCGATCAGCTGAACGCCCGTGTCGTGGTGGCGAGCTATTTCTATGCCTCCACCGACCTTACCTCCGCCCGCTACGTCGACGATTCCAAGGGGATCGATTTTTCCAAGCCGCTGGAGGTGATCGAGGTCGCCGCCGGCACCGGCTGGTACCAGTTCGTCCGCACCGGTTATGACAGCATCCGCTTCGGCAATTTCTTCTCGCCAGTGGTGACGGCGACGCCCGACTGCCTCGGCATTTCCGGCGCGGGCCGGGCCGAGTACAAGGCGGTTCTGCCCGCCGGCCATGGCCTGAAGTCGGTCGCCGCCCCGATCGTCGACAGCTGGACCACCCCCGGCACCAGCGTGCAGACCAAGGGCGGCTGCACCCAGGTCGTGGTGCCCAACAGCGTGAAGGCGGGCGTCACCAACGGCGGACTGGTACAGTAACTCCTTGCCCCCATCGCACCGGAATCCCGCCATGCCCGACATCGCCACCACCGACGAACTGCGCCGCCGCATCGCGCAGGCCCAGTCCGGTGTTGCCGCGCTGGCAAGGCGGGAGCCGGAGAACAGCTGGCTGACCAGCATCCAGCGCCAGCTTGAGTATGTCGACGGCGCGGCACGGGACGGAGCCAAGCGCCTGGACCGCGCCGACGACCTGAATTTCGGCCTGCTCGCTTCCCACTACGTCGACGACATCGACCCGACGCTCGCGGCGGAGCTGCACGCCATCAGCGCCGCCACCCGCCAACTGTTTGGCGGCTGATCGGGAGGGTTGGCCGCCATTTTGTGCTGGCGTTCCCGGCACCCCGCTTCGATGATCGCCCATCCGGACGGCACGGCCGACCCCGTGCCCCGTGAACAAGATCAATACGGGAGATGTGCATGGCGACGGATTCGACTGCGGGCTTGGCCCTGGTTTCCACATTCTGCCCTGACCGGGTCGGGCTGGTTTCCGGCATCACCAGCCACCTGTTCGAGCAGGGCATCAACCTGCGCGACGCCACCTTCGCCTCGCTGGGCACCGGGGCCGAGTTTTCCGCCGTCTGTGAACTGCCTGCCGACCTGACCGTGGAGGATGTCCAGGCCAGCCTGTCGTCCCTGCCCGTCCTGGCCGGAGCCGAGGTGAAGGTCACCCGCTTCGCCTTCGATCCCCAGCCGGGTCCGCAGGCGATGGTCACCCACCGGATCGAGGTGTCGGGCGGCGACCAGCCCGGCCTTGTCGCACGCCTGTCGGAAATCTTCACCCAGTTCGACGCCAACATCGTCCGATTGGACGCGCAGACCCTGCCTGACCGGGCCGGGGAGCGCTACATCCTGCGCTTTTCGGTGTCGATCCCGGCGGAGCGGGCGGATGTCTGCCTGTCGGCGGTGGCGAACACCGCGGAGACCTTGGGGCTGACCTGCCGGACGGAGGCGCTGTGAGATTGAGGGCCTCCCCTCACCCATGCAGCACCTTCAGCCCGACGATCCCGCCGACGATCGCCGCGATGCACAGCAGCCGCAGCGCGCCGGCGGGTTCGCCGAACAGCATCATGCCCAGCAGGGCCGTGCCCACCGTGCCGATTCCGGTCCACACCGCATAAGCGGTCCCCAGCGGCAGGCTCTTCAGCGCAGCGCCCAGCAGCAGGATGCTCGCCAGCATCGCGGCGGCAGTCAGCATGCTCGGGATCAGGCGGGTGAAACCCTCGGTGTATTTCAGGCCGACAGCCCAACCAATTTCAAACACACCGGCGAAGAACAGCGTGACCCACGCCATGACGGTGCCTCCGTCTTGGAATGGCGGGGTCGTCCCCACCCGGTAACCCTCTTGCCGCTGGCGGGGTCGTCCCCACGGGCCAAGGGGCAGATAGGACCTCAACCACGTGGGGTCAAGACGGCGAAGAAAGACGGCGGGCAAGGCAGGCAGCCAAGGTTGCATCGCCGCGCCGGCCCGTGCAGGATGGGGTTCCTGAATGGTTCCCCCTTCGCCGCTGGTGGCGCTGGGGGCTTTCGACGTTGGACATCAATGACCGAAAACGGCACTCACCCGGCCCCCGAGAAGACCGAATCGCTCGAAAACCGGCGCAAGCGCTTGCGCTTCCGCTCCTGGCACCGCGGCACGCGGGAGATGGATCTGCTGATGGGAAGCTTCGCCGATGCCCATGTCGGCGATTTCGACCACGACATGCTCGACCGGTTCGAGACGCTGCTGGAGCTTGGCGATCCCGACCTCTACGACTGGATGTCTGGGCGCGAGCCGGTGCCGGCCGAGCATGACAATGACGTGATGCGCCTGTTGACGGCGTTCCGCTACACACCACGTCAAGGATCCTGACGGATCTGGTCAAAGGGCTCCCGATTAAGCCGGCCAAGACTCCCGACATTCTCCGCCTGTCCCCCGTATCTCCGAGGCATCTTCCTTTGGTCAGTTACGATCTCCAGCCCGGCCGCGCCGGCCGTCTCCTGATCGGCGGCGCGCCCGAGGGGCATGACGCCCGCATCCTGGCGGAGCTTGCGCAGAAGGCCGGCGGCTACGGCCTGCTGCATGTGGCGCTGGACGACACGCGCTGCGCCCTGCTGGCGGAGGCGCTGGCCTTCTTCGCACCGAGGCTGGAGGTGCTGACCTTCCCGGCCTGGGACTGCCTGCCCTATGACCGGGTATCGCCGAACGGCGGCATCGTCGCCCGGCGCATCGACACGCTGACCCGGCTGATCGCAAGACGCGATGCGGCGGCCAACCGCGACGGGCTGGCGCCGCTGATCGTGCTGACCACGGTCAACGCCGTGGTGCAGAAGGTGCCACCGCGCAGCGCCTTCAAGAACGCAGTGTTCTCGGCCAAGATTCGCGACCGCATCGACCTGGAGAAGCTGCAACGCTACCTCGCCGGCAACGGCTACACCCGTGCCCAGACAGTGCGGGAACCGGGCGAGTTCGCCGTGCGCGGCGGCATCATCGACCTGTTCCCGCCGGGGACGGAGGAGCCGCTGCGCCTCGACCTGTTCGGCGACGAGCTGGAGGGCGTGCGCGCCTTCGATCCGATGACCCAGCGAACCACCGACAAACGCGACAGCGTCGAGCTGAAGCCGATGTCGGAGGTCTTCCTCGACGAGACCGGGATCGCCCGCTTCCGCTCCGGCTATCGCGAGCTGTTCGGGGCGGTGACCGACGACGACCCGCTCTATGAAGCGATTTCCGCCGGGCGGAGCTATGGCGGGATGGAGCATTGGCTGCCGCTGTTCCATGAGAGCATGGACACGGTGCTGGACTATCTGCCGCGCGGCATCGTCAGCCTGGACCATCAGGCCAGCGAGGCGCGCGACGCCCGCATCGCCCAGGTGGTCGACTTCCACGCCTCGCGCGACGGCATGATGACCATCGAGAAGCGGGCCGGTTCGCCGGTCTACAAGCCGGTGCCGGTCGCCTCGATGTTCCTCGACGCCACCGGCTGGGATGCGCTGCTGGCGGAGCGCGCGGTGGCACAACTCCAGATTTTCTCCACGCCACCCGGCATCAAGGGCACGGTGGATGCCGGCGGCAAGCGCGGCCACGATTTCGCCGAGGAGCGCAACCGCCCCGACGTGAATGTCTTCGACGCGGTGAAGGATCATATCCGCGCGCTGCGCGCCGACGGGCGGCGCGTGCTGATCGCCGGCTATTCCGCCGGATCGCGCGACCGCCTGTCCAACGTGCTGGCCGACCATGGTATCCCCGGCCTGGAGCCGGCGGAGAACATGGATGACGTCCGCCGCTTCGACCGCGGCGTGATCGGCACCATCGTGCTGGGGATGGAGCATGGCTTCACCTCCGCCGACCTCGCCGTCATCACCGAACAGGACATCCTCGGCGACCGTCTGGTCCGCCCGGCCAAGAAGAAGCGCAAGGCCGCCAACTTCATCGCCGAGCATTCGGCCCTGCATGAAGGCGACATCGTCGTCCACATGGATCACGGCATCGGCCGCTATGACGGGCTGGAAACGCTGGAGGTAACCGGCGCGCCGCACGACTGCCTGCGCCTCATCTACGAAGGCGGCGACAAGCTGTATGTCCCGGTCGAGAACATCGAAGTTCTGTCCCGCTACGGCTCGGAGGACGCCAATGTCCAGCTCGACAAGCTGGGCGGCGCCGGCTGGCAGGGCCGCAAGGCGCGGGTCAAGAAGCGCCTGAAGGACATGGCGGAAGCCCTGCTGAAGATTGCGGCGGAGCGGATGCTGAAGAAGGCCGATCCTGTGCTGACGCCGGAGGGTGTCTATCAGGAATTCGCCGCCCGCTTCCCCTACCCCGAGACCGACGACCAGTTGAAGGCCATCGAGGACATCTTCACCGACCTCGGCAGCGGCCGGCCGATGGACCGGCTGGTCTGCGGCGACGTCGGCTTCGGCAAGACCGAGGTGGCGCTGCGCGCCGCCTTCATGGTGGCGATGAGCGGCAAGCAGGTCGCCGTCGTCGTGCCGACCACCCTGCTCGCCCGCCAGCATTTCCGCACCTTCTCGACCCGGTTCAACGGGCTGCCGGTGCGTGTCGTGCAACTGTCGCGCATGGTCACCGCCCGGGAACAGACGCTGGTGAAGAAGGAACTGGCGGAGGGCACGGCCGACATCGTCGTCGGCACCCATGCCCTGCTCGCCAAGGGGCTCGACTTCAAGCGGCTCGGGATGGTCATCGTCGACGAGGAGCAGCATTTCGGCGTGAAGCAGAAGGAACGCCTCAAGGAGCTGCGCGCCGACATCCACGTCCTGACGCTGACCGCCACCCCGATCCCGCGCACGCTCCAGATGGCGCTGTCCGGCGTTCGCGAGCTGTCGCTGATCGCCACCCCGCCGGTCGACCGGCTTGCGGTGCGCACCTTCGTTCTGCCCTATGACCCGGTGGTGATCCGCGAGGCGATCCTGCGCGAGCATTACCGCGGCGGTCAGACCTTCTATGTCTGCCCGCGCATCGAGGATCTGGCGAAGGTGGCCGAGCGGGTGCGCGAGCTGGTGCCGGAGGTCAAGATCGTCACCGCCCACGGCCAGATGCCGGCCGGCGAGCTGGAAGACGTCATGACCGCCTTCGACGAGGGCAAGTTCGAGGTTCTGCTCGCCACCAACATCATCGAAAGCGGCCTGGACATTCCCAACGCCAACACGCTGATCGTCCACCGCGCCGACCTGTTCGGGCTGGCCCAGCTCTACCAGATCCGCGGCCGCGTCGGCCGGTCGAAGAAGCGCGGCTACGCCTATCTGACCTACGCGCCGAACAAGCCGCTGAACGCCACCGCCCAGCAGCGCCTACATGTCATCGAGACACTGGACAGCCTGGGCGCCGGCTTCCAGCTCGCCAGCCACGACATGGACATCCGCGGCGCCGGCAATCTGCTGGGCGAGGAGCAGTCGGGTCAGGTACGCGAGGTCGGTGTCGAACTGTACCAGCAGATGCTGGAGGAGGCCGTCGCCAACGCCCGGGCATCCATGCAGGAGGGCGCCATCGCAGCCGCCGCGGCGCAGGAGTGGGTGCCGCAGATCAACCTGGGCACGCCGGTGCTGATCCCGGAAAGCTATGTCACCGACCTGACGGTGCGGCTGTCGCTGTACCGTCGCATCGCCGATCTGGTCGACCGCGCCGAGGTGGACGGCTTCGCCGCCGAGTTGATCGACCGCTTCGGCAAGCTGCCGGAGGAGGTCGAGAACCTGCTGGACGTCGTCACCATCAAGCGCTGGTGCAAACAGGCCAACATCGACCGCGTCGATGCCGGGCCGAAGGGGCTGGTGCTGGCCTTCCACGATAATTTCTATGCCGAGCCAGCCAAGCTGCTGACCTATATCGCCCAGCACCTGACGCTGATGAAGCTGCGGCCGGACCACAAGCTGGTCTATGTTCGCGAATGGCCCGATCCGCAGGCCCGCGTGCGCAGCGTGCAGAAGCTGGTCAAGGATCTGGCGGAGATGGCGTCGGGCGGCAGCGTGCCGCGCGGCGAAACCCCACCGCCGCCGCCTCCCCCGCCGCCGCCCAAACCGACCGGCGCGAAGATCGCCTCACGCTTCGGCACGCCATCACGCTTCGGCCGCCCGACCGGACGGCGCTGAAATGGATGAGTTGATCCGCAACGCCCCGCTCGCCCGCCGGCTGGCGATCGGCGACCGGCGGGCAATGGGCGACGCCCCCTCCGTCGCCGACGAGGTGGCGGCCGACAGGGGCAAGCTGGCAGAGCTGGTCGGATGCCTGTTCGACGGCGACGCCAGCGTGCGCATGCGGGCCGCCGACGCGCTGGAACGGGTGTCGCGCGGCAATCCCCTCTGGCTAGACGCCCATGTCGAACATCTGCTGACCGATGCCGTCGCCATCGAACAGGCGGAGGTGCGCTGGCACATCGCCCAGATCATCCCGCGCCTGACCATGACCGATGAGCAGCGGCGTCAGGCCGCCATCCTGCTGGCCGACTGGTTCGAGAACAGCCCCAGCCGCATCGTCCAGACCAGCGCCTTGCAGGCCGTGGTCGATCTCGCCGAATCGGACGCGGGCCTGCGCGCCACCTCGGCGGAGATGCTGGGCCGCGCCATGCGTTCCGGCGTGCCGTCGCTGGCCGCGCGTGCCCGCCGCATCCTGAAGCCCTTCGAGGTGGACGAGGCGACACTGACCGCCGCCTTGGTGCGCGAGCAGACCGGACTGACCCTGACGATCCTGCCCGATCGTCTGGCGGTGGCCCAGTTGCCGCCGGGCAGTGGTCTGCCCGACTGGCTCGACTGGACCGACCCGCTGGTCGGCGCCACCCGCACCGGGGAGGAACTGTCGATCCTCTGCCGCGAGGACCGCGTGCCCGACGGCGTGAAGGCAGAACGGGGCTGGCGCGCCTTCCGGGTGGAAGGCGTCCTCGATTTCTCCCTGTTCGGCATCCTGGCCCGAATCGCCGTGCCCTTGGCCCAGGCCCATCTGCCGATCTTCGCAATCTCCACCTACAACACCGACTATGTGCTGGTCCGCGCCGACGACCTGGAGAAGGCGGCGGACATTCTGGCGCTGACCTGCACGGTAAAGCGCTAAGGGGAAAAGGTTAGGCGCTTTCTTCTCCTAAGCGCCGCCACCCTCCCGCTGGTTCCGCTCGACAATCTCTTCGCGCTCGCCCATCTCCTCCCACTTCTTCTGGACAGGCTTATCGGGATCTCCGGATGCCTTGCCGGTACGGTCGACCAGCTTGTCCTCGATCCGCTGGGCCGCGTCGGAGGGGGCGTCGGAGGTACGGGCTTGGAAACGATCTTCGGTGGCCATGGCGGAAGTCTCCAGATTTTCGCTGACCACATGAACAGTTACGGCACGAAAACCTCCCGGCCGCTCCTCAGACTCCGGTTTCTTTTCGTAAAATTGCATGTCGAAAAGAAATACAATTTTCCTGTTGCCGCAGCCAATTTATCCCAGCGACAGTAGGGGCATCGAACATCAACCCCCGCGCGCAGAGGTTTCCCCATGAAAGCGTCTCGCCTGTCGATCCTGGCGGCAGCCGGCCTGCTGCCGCTGACCCTGCTCGGCGCCTGTGCGCCATCATTGCCAACGACAGCCCCCATCAAGGAGGCCGTCTGGCTCGACCAGAACTGGAAGCCCGGCGAACGCTATTGGTACCACCATGCCAGCCAGGGCACATCGACCTTCCCGGTCCCCTATTCCTGGTTCATGGCGCTGGAGCAACCGGAGATCCAGGTTTTCGGCGAACCCAAGATGCTGGCCGACGAATCCTACATGCAGCGATTCGGCTTCATCCCCAGCCCGAAGCGGCTGGGCGGCGGGACGGCGCGGGATTACGGCTATGGCGCGGAGCCCGGATCGGCCAAGGCCGTGCTGGCCACCTACAACCAGTCGGAGGAGGAGGTCAACCCGGACGGGCTGCCGGTGGGCTTCGCCCGCACCAAGGGCTACATCGACCCGACGACCGGCAAGCCGCTGCCCGACCAGATCGGCCTGACCTGCGCCGCCTGCCACACCGGACATATCGAGTATAACGGCGTCAGCCTGCGAATCGACGGCGCGCCGGCCGTGACCAATCTGGACGCGCTGACCGCCGCGCTGGGCTATTCCCTGGCCTACACCAAGATCCTGCCGGGGCGGTTCGACCGCTTCGCCGACCGCGTGCTCGGCCCCGACCGCACGGCCGAACAGACCGCCGCCCTGCGCGAGCAGTTCGATCAGACGCTGACCACCCTGGAAACCCTGGCCAAGCGCGGCGCGGCGCAGAACGGCAATCCGGCGGTCGTCGAGGGGTTCAACCGGCTGGATGCCCTGACCCGCATCGGCAACGCCGTCTTCACCAACGACCTGCTGAACGGCAAGGTGGAGTTCGACCCCTTCACCAACGTGGCGGCCATCACCGCACCGGTGAAATACCCGCACATCTGGAACGCATCCTGGTTCGACTGGGTTCAGTACGACGCCTCGATCATGCAGCCGATGGTGCGCAACGCCGGCGAGGCGATGGGCGTGGCCGCGCGGGTGAACCTGTCCAACCCGGACCGCAAGCTCTATGCGTCCTCCGTGCCGATCGACAACCTCCACAGGATGGAGGAACTGCTGGCCGGTCTGAACCCGTTCATCCGCAGGCCGGACGGCGGCGTGATCGGCTTCCAGGGCCTGACCGCCCCGAAATGGCCGCAGGCGGTGCTCGGCACTGTCGACGAGGCCAAGCGGGCGCGCGGCGAGGGGCTGTACCGCGAGATGTGCCAGGGATGCCATCTTCCGCCGGTCAACACCCCGGCCTTCTGGGACGCGAAATACTGGACCAAGCCGAACGCGGCCAAGCAGAGCTACCTGAAGCTCACGCCGATCAATGTCGGCACCGATCCCGCCCAGGCCAACATCCTGCAGACCCGGACGGTCCAGCTTCCCACCTTCCTGAAGGTCGATCCGTCCAGCCTGTGCAACGGCAAGCCGGGCGAGCCGGTCACCCGGACCACTTTCGCCGCGGCGCTCGGCTATGTCGTCCAGAAGACGGTCGATACCGCCTATGACGAGAACAAGGTTCCGCCCGCCAAGCGGCAGGAGATGAATGGCTTCCGTCCCAACTGCCTGCAGGCGGAGGCCGGTTACAAGGCCCGTCCGCTGGATGGGATCTGGGCCGCTGCCCCCTACCTGCACAACGGCTCGGTGCCCAGCCTCTACGACCTGCTGTCGCCGATCGCGGAGCGGCCGAAGACCTTCTGCCTTGGCCTGCGCAGCTTCGATCCGGTCAAGGTCGGCTACAAGACCGACTGCGCCGACGGGACCTTCACCCTCGACACCTCCATCCCCGGCAACACCAATGTCGGGCACCAGTTCGTCGGCTCCGGTGTCGCCGGCAGCGGCATCATCGGACGCGGCCTGTCCGAGCAGGAGCGCTGGGATCTGGTGGAATATCTGAAGACCCTGTAACGTCTGCCACCCGCCGGCCCGTGCCTCGCGACCGGGCCGGCGGTCATTCCTCCGCGTGCAGGGCGTCGGCCAGCCGTTGCACAAGGGCCGCCGCCGCTTCCGGCTCGTACGGCTCGGCATGGCCGGAACCCCAAACCGGGCCCGGCCATGCCGGATCGCCTCGCGTCCGCCCGATCACATGGATGTGCAGCTGCGGCACCATGTTGCCCAGCGCCCCGACATTCATCTTGTCCGGCGCGAACAGCCGCTCCACCACGCGGGATGCCTGTGCGATCTCGCGCATGAGCATCAATTGATCGACCTCCTCCAGCCGATGGATCTCCACGCCCCCCTCGCGCATCGGCACCAGGATCAGCCACGGCCAAAGCCGGTTGTTCATCAGCAAAACCCGGCAGAGCGCCAGATCGGTCACGTGATAGGTGTCGGCCTGTAGCCGTTCGTTAAGGGAAAACATGCTTCACTCCTCTCTGGCACTGACCGGAAGCATCATCCAGGAATAATCCGGGGGCTGCTCTGTTGTAGCCGGCAGTGGCGGGGCAACCGCGAAGCTTGTATAGAAGGCCATGCGCGCCGGCCATACGGCGCAGCGGCTTTCGTTGGACGATTGTAGAGTTCGGTCCGAGGACATGGTCGGGGCGGCAACGGTCCCCTTGCGCCATCTCCACGGGCCGTATCCATGTTTTCTGGTGCGGCGAGCGAGAACGACCCACATGCGCAAATCGGCCTTTGCGGTTCTGATCCTGGTGATCCTCGGCAACATCGCCTTCTGGGCGCTGTGGAACCGTCCGGTGGACGAGCGGTCCTGGGCCGGCGCCATCACCGGCGTCGCCTATACCCCCTTCCACTCGGACAAGAGCCCGTCGAAGGGGGACAAGGCGTCCGCCGACGATATCGAGAAGGACATGGACGCGCTGGAGGGCGCGGTAAAGGCCGTCCGCACCTACTCGACCACCGACGGCTCCGAAATGGTCGCGGCCATCGCCGGCAAGCATGGCCTGCCGGTCACAGCCGGCGCCTGGACCACGGGCAAGCCGGAGATCGACGAGCCCGAACTGGCCGGCCTGATCAAGCTCGCCCGCGCCAACAGCAACGTCCGCCGCGTGCTGGTCGGCAACGAGGCGATTCTGCGCGCCGATCTGACCGTTCCGCAGGCCATCGACTACATCAAGCGGGTGAAGAAGAAGGTCAACGTCCCGGTCTCCATCGCGGAGCCGTGGCACGTCTGGCTGAAGCATCCGGAACTGGTCGAGGCGGTCGATTTCCTCGCCGTCCACCTGCTGCCCTATTGGGAAGGCGTGCCGGTCGACCAATCGGTCGACTACGCCATGTTCCGCTACAACGAGCTGAAGCAGAAGTATCCGAACAAGCACATCCTGATCGGCGAGATCGGCTGGCCGGCCGATGGCCCGTGGCGCCGTGGCGCCGAGGCCAGCCAGGTCAATCAGGCCAAGTTCATCCGCAATTTCCTGAACGTCGCCGCCCAGAACAAGCTCGACTATTTCATCATGGAGGCCTTCGACCAGCCCTGGAAACGGGAGATCGAAGGCACTGCCGGCACCAGCTGGGGCCTGTGGGACTATCAGCGCAACCCCAAATTTCCTATGATCGGCGGGGTGCACGAGATCCGCAACTGGGAGATCAAGTGCGCCACTGCCATCGCGCTGGGTTTCCTGCCGCTGGTGTTCTTCCTGTGGCGCCGCAGCGACCTGAAGATCGGCGGCCAGATCTTCTACGGCGCGCTGATCCAGGCTGTCGCCTCCGTCCTGGTCTTCACCGTCAGCGCCGCCTCGGCCGCCGGCCTCGCGCTGACCACCGAAATCGCCTGGGGCCTGCTGATCTTCTGCCAGCTGGTGCTGTTCGCGGTGATGCTGATCGACGGCATGGAACTGACCGAGGTCGTCTGGCAGCACAAGTTCAAGCGCAAGTTCATCCCCTGCTCTGCCGCCCCGCTGCCCAATGCCGCGAAGGTGTCGATCCATGTGCCCTGCTACAACGAGCCGCCGCACATGGTCATGCAGACGCTGGACGCGCTGGCCAAACTCGACTACCCGAATTACGAAGTCCTGCTGCTCGACAACAACACCAAGGATCCGGCTGTCTGGCGCCCGATCGAGGAATACTGCAAAAAGCTGGGGCCGAAGTTCCGCTTCTTCCACCTCGACAACTGGCCGGGCTTCAAGGCGGGTGCGCTGAATTTCGGTCTGGCGCAGACAGCGCCCGACGCCGAACACATCGCCGTCATCGACAGCGACTATCAGGTCCATCCCGACTGGCTGAAGGCGACCATCCCGCACTTCAACCGGCCGGAGGTCGGCTTCGTCCAGTCGCCGCAGGACTATCGCGAGTGGGAACACGACCTGTTCCAGCGCATGACCAACTGGGAATATGCCGGCTTCTTCCACATCGGCATGATCCAGCGCAACGAGCGCAACGCGATCATCCAGCACGGCACCATGACCATCATCCGCAAGTCGGCCCTGGAAAAGGTCGGCCGCTGGGGCGAATGGTGCATCACCGAGGACGCCGACCTCGGCCTGCGCCTGTTCGAGCATGGCTATGAGGCGGTCTATATGCCGGAAAGCTACGGCAAGGGCCTCGTTCCCGACAGCTTCTCCGCTTACAAGACGCAACGCTTCCGCTGGGCCTATGGCGCCGTGCAGATCCTGAAGCACCATTGGCGCCAGCTGTCGCCTGGTGCCAAGGAGCTGACCGCCGGCCAGAAATATCACTTCATCACCGGCTGGCTGCCCTGGTTCGCCGACGCCGCCCACATGGTGTTCGGCATCGCCGGCATCCTGTGGTCGATCGGCCTGATGGCCTTCCCGAAATATTTCGAGTTCCCGCCCAACGTCTTCATGATCCCGACGCTCAGCGTCTTCGCCTTCAAGGTCGGCGCCTCGCTCTGGCTCTACGAGGCGCGGGTGAAGTGCGGCTTCTGGGACAAGGTCGGGGCGGCGGTGGCCGGCATGGCGCTGACCCACACGGTCGGCCGCGCCATGTGGCTCGGCATCTTCACCTCCGGCCGGCCCTTCGTCCGCACGCCGAAGTGCGAGAACCAGCCGGCGCTGATGCAGGCCTTCCTGATGGCGCGCGAGGAACTGGTGCTGCTGGTCTCGCTGTGGGGAGCTGCGCTGGCGATCGTCATGGTCTTCGGCCATGAGAACCGCGACGCCTTCATGTGGTCGGGCCTGCTGGTGGTTCAGTCGCTGCCTTATCTGGCCGCCTTCATCACCGCGCTGATCAACGTCTTCCCCACCATCGGCTTCGGCAAGAGCAAGCCGGAAGCCACCGACGACGCCGTCGGCGCCGGGGCTGGCGACTGACAAAAGCATGACCGGCGCTTTCGCATTGACGAAAGCGCCGGCTCTGCCAGACTTGGGCTCCAGGGGTAACCGGTCCCGGGAGGCGGCTCATGTCCGGCAATCTCACATCCGGGCGCGGCATCGGCCCGCCGGAGTTCAGCGTCCGCACCACCGCGGGCGTCGAGCGGGCCGGCAGCGCCACCGACCGCAACCACCGCCGCAATCCGCGCAAGGAACAGCAGGACCGCGAGCAGGAGCGGCGAGGCCGGAGCCCGCCCAACCCCCAGCGCCGCCGGCTTTACGATCTGCTGTTCGACGAGGTCGATCAGCTCGACGGGCTGGACGATCATCAGCGGACCCGGCTGAAGGACAATCTCCGCAGCCACCTGACACGGCAAGCCCCGCCGCCGCCAGCCGCTCCCTCTCAGATCCAACATGACGAGGAGGCACTGGCCGAAGCGCTGCTGAAGGCCCCGACGGCACAGCTGCCGGTCGATCCGGAACACATCGTCAAGGCAGCGACCTCAACGGCACCGGAACAGGATCCGGAGACCGTGAGGCTGGCCGAACAGCTGCGCGACTGCCTGTCCCGCAACAGCGATAGTGCCCGCAAGGTGGCGGTCTATCTCCATCTTCTGCTGACGCTGGAGGGCGCGTTCAGACCGCATATGGTGTTGGACGTGTGATGGAGCCGGTTCTCACGGATTTCGATCGGGGCTCATGTCGCATCGCCCCTATTCTGCGTCGATCAGGAACAGGACGCCTCGGCTTCCTTCCAGAACCCTGTGACTTTTACCCGCCGGGACGACGAAAAAGTCACCGGCCGCCATGCTGATCAGTTCGCCTTCGACGTCGAGCGTCATGCTGCCTTCCAGAACAAAAAGCGCTTCGTCGAAATCGGCATGGCTTTCCGATGGAATACCGGCCTCATCCATGCGGATGACTTTCAGATTGGCGCCAGCAATCTTGCCAACGACCCGCGACCGCCACGCCTGAGGCAGCGTCGCAGATTCCGCAATCAGATTGATCATGGCTTCTCCTTTAGAGCTCCTATTTGCTTTTGGATCTCGCATAAAAAAAGCCCGCCACCCTGACAGGCGGCGGGCTCGAAAAATATCGAAGGCCTTACTCCGGCGTAGATGCCTCGCCGTCGGCTTCCGGGGTGCCCATCATCGCGTCGGCGACCAGACCGGCGTTTCCACGGATCTTGGCCTCGATCGCGTCGGCGACCTCGGGGTTGTTGCGCAGGTAGTTCTTGGCGTTCTCACGGCCCTGGCCGATGCGGGTGCCGTCATAGCTGAACCACGCGCCCGACTTGTCCACGACGCCCGCCTGGATGCCGAGATCGAGCAGTTCGCCCACCTTCGACACGCCTTCGCCATACATGATGTCGAACTCGACCACGCGGAAGGGCGGGGCCATCTTGTTCTTCACCACCTTGACGCGGGTCTGGTTGCCCACGACGGTCTCGCGGTCCTTGATCGAACCGATGCGGCGGATGTCGAGGCGGACGGACGCGTAGAACTTCAGCGCGTTGCCGCCGGTCGTCGTCTCCGGGTTGCCGAACATCACGCCGATCTTCAGGCGGATCTGGTTGATGAAGATCACCAGGCAGTTCGACTTGGAGATCGAGCCGGTCAGCTTGCGCAGCGCCTGGCTCATCAGGCGGGCATGCAGGCCGACATGGCTGTCGCCCATCTCGCCTTCCAGTTCGGCACGCGGCACCAGGGCTGCGACCGAGTCGACCACCAGCACGTCGATGGCGCCGGAACGCACCAGCGTATCGGCGATCTCCAACGCCTGTTCGCCGGCATCCGGCTGTGAGATCAGCAGCTCATCGATGTTGACGCCCAGCTTGCGGGCATAGGACGGGTCGAGCGCGTGCTCCGCATCGACGAAGGCGCAGGTGCCGCCGCCCTTCTGGGCTTGGGCGATGGCGTGCAGCGCCAGCGTGGTCTTGCCCGAGCTTTCCGGCCCGTAGATTTCGATGATGCGGCCCTTCGGCAGGCCGCCGATGCCCAGCGCGATGTCGAGACCAAGAGAGCCGGTGGAAATAACCTCCGTCTCGACCAAGTTCTCCTTGGCGCCGAGCTTCATGATCGAGCCCTTGCCGAACGCGCGTTCGATCTGGCTCAGGGCGGCATCGAGCGCCTTCTGCTTGTCCATGGAATCCTTCTCGACCAAACGAAGCTGTGCGGACGACATGCCCGGTACCCCTCTCTTAGAACACACGGTCGGCGCTCTTGCAACGAGGCTAAATGTACTCTCTTCGTTCTTGTTTGCAAGGGATGATGTTGCCTGTGCGTTCCCATTTTAAGGGGTATATCCAGGCATGCTTTTGCAGGCGGCTCTGCCTCTCACCGCCCATCGCGGATGACCTCCTTCACCTTGGACGCCAGCTGTTTCAGCGAGAAGGGCTTGGGCAGGAAATGGGCGACTTCGACGCCATCGATCTCGCCCAGCCGATCCTCCGCATAGCCGGAAATGAAGATCACCCGCATCTCCGGACGTAGCTTGCGGACATGGCGGGCCAGGGTCGGACCGTCCATCTGCGGCATCACCACGTCGGTGATCAGCAGGTCGATCGAGGCACCGTTGGTCTCGATCTGCTGCAAAGCCGCCTCGCCGTTCTTGGCCTCCAGCACTTGATAGCCCTTGTTGCGCAGAGCGCGGGCGGAGAAGACGCGCACGGCGTCCTCGTCCTCCACCAGCAGGATGGTACCGCTGCCGGTCAGGTCGCTGCCGCGCCGCTCGCGCGGCTCCGCCGTGTCGACCGGACGCAGTTCCCCCTGGTGGTGCGGCAGCAGGATGGTGAAGGTCGTCCCCTCCCCCACCGCCGAATCGACCAGCACGAAGCCGCCGGTCTGCCGCACGATGCCGTACACCGTCGACAGGCCGAGACCGGTGCCCGACCCGACCTCCTTGGTCGTATAGAAAGGCTCGAAGATGCGCTGGAGATTCTCGCGCGCGATGCCGCAGCCGGTGTCGATCACCTCGATCGAGACATAGCTGCCGGACGGCACCGTCTCATGCTCCCGTCGCTCCGGCTGGCTGACGACGTGATTGGTGGTGTTGATGGTCAGCTTGCCGCCGCCGGCCATGGCGTCGCGGGCATTGACAACCAGATTGATGATAACCTGTTCCAACTGGTTCTGGTCGACCTTGACCAGCCCCAGGTCACGGCCGTGGATCATCTTCAGTTCGATGTTCTCGCCGATCAGCCGGCGCAGCAGGTTCGCCAGTTCCGCCAGCACGTCGGTCACATTGATGACGCGCGGCTGCAAGGTCTGTTGGCGCGAGAAGGCCAGCAGTTGCCGCACCAGATTGGCGGCGCGGTTGGCGTTCTGCTTGATCTGCATGATGTCGCTGAAGGACTGGTCGCCCGGCTTGTGCCGCAGCAGCAGCAGGTCGCAGAAGCCGATCATCGCCGTCAGCAGATTGTTGAAGTCGTGCGCCACGCCGCCGGCCAGCTGGCCGACCGCCTGCATCTTCTGTGACTGGGCGAACTGGGCCTCAAGGCTCTTGCGCTCGGTCATGTCGATGAAGTGCAGGATCAGGCCGACCCCCTCCCCGCGCGTCCCGTCCCCTCTGCCGTCGGTGCGCACAGGATTGGCGAGGCGCCGGGCATAGAGCTGGGCGGTCAACTCCCGCCCGCCGGACAGACGCACCTCAAGCGGGTGTGCCGGATCGTCGCCGCCCTGCACCGATTTCAGCCGGGCGATCACCGCATCGCGCTCCGCCGGGACGATCAGGTCGGCCATCGGACGGTTGATGACGCTGCCCGCCTCGCTGCCGATCAGCGTCAGGAAGGCCTCGTTGCATTCGGTCAGCTGCCCGGTCTCGTCAACCAGCGCGATGCCGATCGGCGCATCCTCGAAGAAGCGCTGGAAGCGCTGCTCGGACAGGCGCAGCGCCTCCTGCCACTCCCGTTCGGGCGACAGGTCACGCACCACCGAGCGGGTGTGGATGGTGCCGTCGTCGGCATGCACCACACTCTGAGCCACCGCGACCTGGAACCGCCGGCCCCGCAGCCCGACCATGGTCAGCTCGCCGCGCTGCTCGCCGCCGCCATGGTCGAACAGGTCATAGGGAGCGGCTGAGAGCGGCGGTGCCGCCAGAATGCCGTGCAACCGCGCCTCGCCATCCGTCAGGTCGCCGGGCGCGGCGTCCAGCCATTGGGCCAGCGTGGCGTTCACGAAGAGGAATTGGCCGCTCTGGTCGACCGAGAAGAAGCCGACCGGCGCATGTTCCATGAAGTCGGCAAGCTTGGCCTGCTCGCGCAGCATCACATGCTCAAGCTCGCGCCGAGCGGTGATATCCTCGATCCGCCAATGGACGGAGCCGGGAAAGCCGGCCACCGGCTGGCCCTGCACCTTGCGCCATTCCGGCGGATTGTGATCCAACGCCGGGATCGCCAGCTCGGCCGAGGCGGCTGCCCCGGCCCTCACCCGCTCGCGCAGACGGCGGAACTCTCGCGCGCTGTCGGGGTCGCCGGAAAACTGACGGGCCAGTGCATCGAGCGGCCGTTCGCCACGGCGCCACCCCGCCAGCTCGCGGAAGGCCGCATTGACGAACACCACCTCGTCGGCCCCATCGCAGACCAGTTGGCCGGCCGGCATCCCTTCCAGCGCCCCACCGAGAAGAGCACCGATGCGCGCCGACCGCCGCACCACCGAAACACTGCGGGCGATCAGCAAGACCACGCCCGCGGCCACGAGCGCCGCCCCCAGCCAGACGACCGAGTCACGGTCCACCAGCAATCCGGCGGCCAGCACCAGAAGCCCGGCGGGCGCCAGCGCATATTGGACCAGCATCGACACCCCACCGGACGAAGCCCGGCGGTTCACTGCATTGCGCGCGGTATCGGAAAGGGAAGTTGTGTCGTCCACCAATACTCCAAACCCCACACGGTCCCGCCGGAAGATGCCCCGGGCCGGACTGCCCATCGCGCCGCCCGCGATCGTCGGTCGCCCCACCCGGTTCCGTCAACCGTCGCGAGGCCGGATCAGTTGCACCCGGATCAGCTATCCCCGGATCAGTTGCGCAGCGACCGCCCTTTCAGCTTGAAGACATAGGTGATGACTTCGGCGACCGCCCGATAATGCTCGGATGGAACTTCCTCGTCGATATCGCAAGCGGCATAGAGCGCACGGGCAAGGGGCGGATTTTCTATGACCGGTACATTGTTCGATTCGGCGATCTCGCGGATCTTGAAGGCCACCTGATCGACGCCCTTCGCCAGCACCATCGGCGCTCCCATCTGGCTGGGATCGTATTTCAGCGCGACGGCGAAGTGGGTCGGGTTGGTGACCACCACGTCTGCGTTCGGCACCGCAGCCATCATGCGCTTGCGCGCGCGCTCGAACCGGATCTGGCGGATGCGGCCCTTGACCACCGGGTCGCCTTCCTGCTGCTTGTGCTCGTCCTTCACCTCCTGCTTGGTCATCTTCATCTTCTTGTCGAACTGCTGCTTCTGCCAGAGGAAGTCGCCGGCAGCGATGAAGGTGAGGACAACCAGAACCCAGACCAGCAGCCGGTGGGCCAGCCCGTCCATCTGCAACAGCATGGCGACGATGTCGATGCCGATATAGGCCTCGATCCCGCCGAACATCGGCACCAGCGCCATATAGGCCACGCCACCGACCACCGCCAGCTTGACGATGCTCTTCAGCAGTTCCACGCCCTGGTTGGCCTTGAACATGTTCATCAGGCCCGGCAGCGGGTTCAGCTTGCTGAACTTGGGCGAGATCAGTTCCCAGGAGACGTGGAATCCCGTCTGCCCGATGGTCGACAGCACGCCGGCCACCACGAACAGCAGGATGGGCAGCCACAGCGCCCACATGACGTCGCTCATCACCCGGAACAGCAGGGCACCGACCCCGGCCCGGTCGAAGGTGAGGCGGTCGAGATTCTCGAAATAGTAGTTCAGGCGGAAAACCAACCCCTTCATCGTGCCGGGCAGGATGGAGACCAGAACCACCAGCATCGCCGCGACCATCAACCAGTTCGCGGCCTCGCGGGTCATCGCGAACTGGCCCTGCTTGTGGGCCTCGTCGAGCTTCTTGGATGTCGGGTCCTCTGTTTTGGAGGATTCGTCCGCATCTTCCGACACCGGCGCCCTCCCTCTACAGCGGCTTCAGGAATTCGATGAAGGTGGATTCGAAGCGCGACAGCCAGAACAGCATCATCGCCCCCAGCGTCAGCGCGAACATGAACAGCCCCAGCAGCACCTGGACCGAGGTGAACAGCTGGAACACCTGCACCTGCGGCGCCAGCTTGTTCAGCAGCCCGAGCGCCAGCGCGAACAGGATGCCGGTGATCAGGAAGGGGGCGGACATCTGCACCCCCATCATGAAGGTCTTCGACACCAGCTGCCCGACCACATTCGCCATGTCGTCGATCGGGATCGCCGCTCCGGGCGTGAAGGTTGAATAGCTGTCGACGACCGCCATGATCAGCAGATGATGCAGGTCGGTGACGAACAGCAGCAGCAGCCCCAGCCAGCCCATCAGCGAACCAGGCAAAGACCCCGACGTCGCCAGAGCCGGGTTGAAGATCTGCGCGTTGGCCAGCCCGCTCTGAAGGCTGATGATGGTGCCGGCGACTTCCAGCGCCCCCATCAGCAACCGGGCGATGGTGCCCATGAAGATGCCGATGGTCATCTCGCTGGCGGCCAGAACCAGCAGTTGGAACGGGTTGCCCGGCATCGGCGGCAGCATCGGCCGGATGGTTGGCGCCACCAGCGTACTGACCGCCAGCGCAAACAGCAAACGCGTGCGGGTAGGCACGAAGGCGTCGCCGATGGTCGGCATCACACTGAAGGCGGTGCCCACCCGCATGAACACCAACATCCAGACGAAGATCTGTTCGCCCAGAAACTGTTGCAGGACGTTCATTGGCCCGCCGCGGCGGCGGTCGGGGCCGGAGCAGGCGTTATGCCGGTACCGGGCGTGAAGGGGGCGCCGCCATTGTCGGTGGCGCCGACGCCGATGGCGACGATGCGGTCGGCGACCTCATGCTCGAAGAACTCGGTCAGCTTGCCCAGCATGAAGGGCATCAGCAAAATGCTGAGGCCGAAGACCAGCAGCACCTTCGGCACCATGGCGAGCGTCTGCTCACTGATCTGGGTGACCGCCTGGAAGATGGAGATGACGGTGCCGAGCACCATCATGATGACCAGGATCGGCCCGCAGACGATCACCAATGTGACGATCGAGGTGCGGCAAAGCTCGATGACTTCGGTCTCGTTCATGATCGCAGACGGTGCATGACGACGTGAGGACGCGGGCGAACGCCGTCACATCGGCATGCGCAGGATTTCCTGATAAGCGTTCAGCACCTTGTCGCGCACGGCGGTCACAGTCTGCAAGGTCACCTCGGCGTTGGTCACCGCCTGGACGACGTCGTTCAGATCAGCCTTGCCGACGGCGGCCAGAGCCGACATGTCCTCGCTCTTCTTCAGGGTGCCGATGCTCTCCTTGGCCGCCTGTTCCAGCACGTCGCCGAAGGATGCACCGTCGCGGGCGGCCATGCCGGGGCCGGTCGTCTTGGCGGCGGTGGTGGCGTAGGCCGCGGCGGCGTTCAGCGGATTGATCATGGCGGCGTTTCCGGTGCGTCAGGAGGGCGGATGGCGATGGGAGGTGCGGGCGTCAGGCGCGCAGGATGTCGATGGTGCGGGTCAGCATCTGCCGCGCCGTGTCGATCGCCGACAGGTTGGCTTCATAGCTGCGCTGGGCCTCGCGCATGTCCATCGCCTCGACCACCGAATTGACGTTGGGCAGCAGGACATAGCCCTCGGCGTCAGCCGACGGGTGGGACGGGTCGTAGCGGCGCTGGAAGTCGCTCTTGTCCACATCGACCTTGGCGACGCGGACCTTGTCGACGTCCATCGCCCGGTCAAGCTCGTTCTTGAAGATCACCGTCTTGCGGCGATAGGGCAGATCGCCCGGCGTCTCGGCGGTGGTGTTGGCGTTGGCCAGATTCTCCGAAATGACCTTCAGGCGCGTACCCTGCGCCTTCATGCCCGAGGCGGAAACCGCCATCGACTTGTAGAGATCCATCGCACCGCCTCCTCAAAAGCCCGCGGGCTCGAAAAACCGCCGATCGCGAGCCGGCACCTCGAAGCCGCTCAGCTGCCTGAACGGATCGCCGACTTGATCATCGCCACCTGCTTTTTATACAGGTTGGTGATGGTCTGGTAATCCATCGAACTCTGGCTCATCCGCATCATCTGGTCTTCCAGCACGACATTGTTGCCGTCAGGCGCCGTCTCGTACGGATCGCGCACCTTCTGCTCCTGAGCCATGCCGCCGGCACCGCGGGTGCCGGCCAGATGGGATGCGTTGGTCGCCACCGGGGTCAGCCTCCGGCTGTCGCTCAGCGCATCGCGGAAGCTGAATGGCTTCAGGTCACGGCTCTTGTATTCCGGCGTATCGGCATTGGCGATGTTCTGCGACAGGACTTCCTGGCGTTGGGTCAGCCAGTCCATCTTGCGCGACATCAGCTTGAAGAGTCCGAGATTTCCGAGGTCCATAGCCCTGATCCCGCCGCCCTTGTCCGCGATCACGCTCAACGCCGCACCATGCGGGCATTCCACACTCCGCAATGGTCGCCCGTTTGCGTTAACGAAGGATGAATCCCTTCCGACGCAAGTGGGCAGGCGCCGCCGCCTTTACAGTTCGTTAAGCCTACCGGTCCAGGATGCGGCGCAGGAAGGACCCCTTCGACAAGGCCGTCTGTTGTCCGCGCAAGCCCGCCCTCCCGTTCCGCCGACTGCCGGCCCGTCCGCCGGCAAGAGGAAGCCTGCAGCCCGGCGGCCGGTCGCGGTTGCGCTGAAATACGCATTGGGTACGGAGACTCTGCCGAGGATCGTCGCCACCGGCAGGGGCACGGTGGCGGAACAGATCCTCGAGGTCGCCTTCGCCAACGGCGTCAAGGTGCGCGAAGACGCTGATCTGGTCGAAATCCTGTCCGCCATCGAGGTCGACAGCGATATCCCCGTCGAGGCCATCGCCGCGGTGGCGGAGATCCTGGCCCATGTCTACCGCGCCAACGGCACCTTGCCACCGGAGCCGCGATCCGAGGACTTTCCGGAGGAGGACAAGCCATGACACGTCCGCCATCCCCGCCCCAGACACCCCCTCCCCAGACAACCGACGGCGCCGACTCGGCCCCCCGGATCGCCGCACAGGCGGCGGCATTGGGCGCCACGCTCGACGATGCCCGGGCGCAGGCGGAGGCTGGCGTCCTGATCGACCTCGCCGGGCTGGAGGATCGCGTCGCCCATCTCTGCCTCGCCGCGGAAGCGCTGCCGCGGGGAGAGGCACGCACGCTGCTCGGCCCGCTCGGCGATCTGGTGGCGGCACTGGGGCCGCTGGCCGCCGCGCTGACCGACCAGCAAAGCCGGCGGGAGGAGGCCGTCGCCGCCGCGCTGGCCGGCCGCGACGATCCGCACACCGCCCGCCAACGCGCGGCCGCCGCCTATGGCCGCACAGCCGGTCCGGGCGCTCCGGCCCTGCCGGACGATACGCATTAATCAGAGAAAGCCTGCCGTCCCCATGGATCTCGACCAGTATATCCGCTTCCTGATGGCGCTCGTCTTCGTCGTGGCGCTCATCATGGTCGTCGCCTGGGTGATGCGCCGGGCCGGCATGGCCGGCGGCACGGTGCGCGGACGCACCCGCCAGCGCCGGTTGAGCGTGGTGGAGACCCTGCCGATCGACGCCAAGCGCCGGCTGATCCTGGTGCGCCGCGACGATCGCGAGCATCTGATCCTGCTGGGGGCCAACGGGGACCTGCTGGTCGACAGCGCCCCGGCCGGCGGGTTCGACAGCGCACTCGCCGGAACGGACGCCGGCCCCGCCGAGACCGGCGCCCTGGGGAGCGAGGCGCGATGACGCGGGCAATCCTCCGCCGTCTCGAATCCTGCTGGAAGCCGGCCGCCGCCGGCTTGGCACTGGCGCTCGCCGTCGGCCTGGCATTGGGCCTCAGCGCCGGACCGGCGCTGGCGCAGAGCCTGACCTTCGACCTGGGCGATGCCGGCGGCACCGCCACCGGCCGCATCGTCCAGACCATCGGACTGATCACGGTGCTGTCGCTGGCGCCGTCGATCCTGATCATGATGACCGCCTTCACCCGCATCGTCATCGTGCTGTCCTTCCTGCGCAACGCGCTGGGCGTGCAGCAGGTGCCGCCGACCACGGTGATGATGTCGCTGGCGCTGTTCCTGACCTTCTTCGTCATGGCCCCGGTGTTCGAGCGCAGCTATACCCAGGGCATCCAGCCGTTGATGAATCAGGAAATCGACGAGATGGAGGCGTTCCGTCGCACGGTGGCACCGCTGCGTGATTTCATGCTGCACCACACCGCCGAGAAGGATCTGCGCCTGTTCATGGACATGGCACGCATCCAGTCGGTGCCGGAAGCCAACGACATGCCGCTGCACGTGCTGGTCCCGGCCTTCATGATCTCGGAGATCAAGCGGGGGTTCGAGATCGGCTTCCTGCTGTTCCTGCCCTTCTTGATCATCGACATGGTGGTGTCGTCGATCCTGATGTCGATGGGCATGATGATGCTGCCGCCGACCATGGTGGCCATCCCGTTCAAGATCATCTTCTTCGTGCTGGTCGACGGCTGGTATCTGATCGCCGGGTCGCTGGCCCGCAGCTTCGGAACGCTCTGAAGGCCACACGCCGGGCGGGAAAAGACCTGCGCACTTCGTCGCATCCCCCGGGCTGGCGGGAAGGGGCGAAAGCCCACGCTGGCGTTGGGCGCCGTAAGCGCGTATGAGGAAAGGCGATGCGCGTCGACGGGATGAGCAGCCCGGGACATCGCGGCCCAACGGGCAACATCGAACGGCGCGTTTCGCACGACGGACCAACTTCGGACCGCAATCACTGCATGACTGATACCGCTTTGAAGGCCGCGCAGCCCGATACCGGCAAGCTCGCGACGCTGACCCTCGGCGCCCTGGGCGTCGTCTTTGGCGACATCGGCACCAGCCCCCTCTACACGCTGCGCGAATGCTTCGGCGGCGAACATGGGCTGCCGCTGACCCATGACAACGTGCTGGGCATCATGTCCCTCGTGTTCTGGTCGCTGGTGATGGTCGTCACCGTCAAATATGTGGGCTTCGTCATGCGGGCAGACAACAAGGGCGAGGGCGGCATCCTCTCCCTGCTGGCGCTGGCATCGAAGACGCGGCCCGACGCATCGGGCCGGCTGACCGTGCTGACGGCGCTGGGCCTGTTCGGCGCGGCACTGTTCTACGGCGACGGCATGATCACCCCGGCGATGTCGGTGCTGTCGGCGGTCGAAGGCCTGGGCGTGGCGGAACCGGCGCTGGAATCGGCGGTGGTGCCGTTGACCGTCGCCATCGTGATCGCCCTGTTCGCCATCCAGAGCCACGGCACCTCGCGCGTCGGCGCACTGTTCGGTCCGATCATGCTGGCCTGGTTCACCACGCTCGGCGTCCTGGGGCTGCTGGAAGTGATCCAGCAGCCGAGCGTGCTGGTCGCCTTCAACCCGTTCTATGCCATTTCCTTCTTCGCGAACCATGGCGTCGCCGGTTTCCTGGTTCTGGGCGCGGTGGTGCTTGCGGTGACCGGTGGCGAGGCGCTCTATGCCGACATGGGCCATTTCGGCCGCCGCCCCATCCAGGTGGCTTGGCTGGCCGTGGTGTTGCCGGCACTGCTGCTGAATTACCTGGGCCAATGCGCGCTTCTGCTGAACGACCCGACGGCGGTGCGCAGCCCCTTCTACCTGCTGGCTCCGGATTGGGCGCTCTATCCGCTGATCGGCCTGTCCACGGCCGCCGCCGTCATCGCCAGCCAGGCGGTGATCTCCGGCGTCTTTTCGCTGACCCGACAGGCGGTGCAGCTCGGTCTCTGCCCGCGCCTCGACATCCGCCACACCTCCAGCGAGGAGGAGGGGCAGATCTACATCCCCCGCGCCAACTGGGGCCTGCTGGCCGCGGTGCTCGGCCTCGTTCTGGTGTTCCAATCGTCCAGCCGTCTCGCCGCCGCCTATGGCATCGCAGTGACCGGCGACATGATCATCACCACCACCCTGTTCATGGTGGTCGCCCGCCGCCGCTGGAACTGGAGCCTGCCGCTCTGCGTCGCCATCGGCGCGTCCTTCCTGACTGTGGAGATTTCCTTCTTCGCCGCCAATGCGGTGAAGATCCCCCATGGCGGCTGGGTGCCGCTGGTGATCGCCTGCGTCACGCTGGGCCTGATGTCCACCTGGCGCCGCGGCCGGGCCGTGCTCACCAAGCGGCTGGCCGAGGAATCGCTGCCGCTCGACGCCTTCATCCAGCGGCAGGCAAAAAAGGGCGAGATCCATCGCGTGAAGGGAACCGCGGTCTTCATGACCTCCAGTTCCAACACCGTGCCGATCGCCCTTCTGCACAATCTGAAGCACAATCAGGTCCTGCATGAGCGCGTCGTCTTTGTCACCGTGGTGGTGGACGATGTGCCACGCGTCCCGGCAAAGGACCGCGTGCTGGTGGAGGGGCTGGCCGACGGCTTCTACCGCATCACCGTGCGCTACGGCTTCTCGCAGGAGCCGAACATCCCCAAGGCGCTGCGCCTGTGCAAGGCCTTCGGCCTGGAATTCGATGTGATGGCGACCTCCTTCTTCCTGGGCCGCGAGACGCTGATCCCGCAGATGAACTCCCAGATGGCGCTGTGGCGGGAAAAGTTGTTCGTCGTGATGTCGCGCACATCGGTCAGCGCCACCGATTTCTTCAAGCTGCCGCCAAACCGCGTGGTGGAGCTCGGCACACAGGTACAGCTGTAGGAAACTTTGGGAAGCGCCTCACGGCACCACCAAAGTATTACCTCTTTCACGCGGGTAAAAATCGCTGTGCCGCATAGAAACGGCGGTGATCCGAGCGAATGGCTCCTCCGTAACGGTGATGTGTCCGCGGAAAGCGGACCTTCACCGACAAGAGGGAATGCTATGAAGAAGGTTGCCACCGTGGCGATCGCCACCCTTCTTTTTGCCGGTTGCGCCAATGCCGCCATGGAGAAAATGGTCGGGGGGGCGCCGATGTACCCCAGCAAGACCATCGTCGAGAACGCGTCCCAGTCGAAGGACCACACCACGCTCGTCGCAGCCGTGAAGGCCGCCGGGTTGGTCGACACGCTGAGCGGCAAGGGCCCCTTCACCGTCTTCGCCCCGACCAATGAGGCCTTTGCCGCCCTGCCCGCCGGCACCGTCGACACCCTGCTGAAGCCGGAGAACAAGGGCCAGCTGACCAAGGTACTGACCTATCACGTCATTCCCGGAAAGCTGGACGCCAAGGACATCGTGGCGGACATCAAGAAGGGCAACGGCAAGGCGATGCTGAAGACGGTGGAAGGCATGCCGCTGACCTTCACACAGTCCGGCGATGCCGTGATGGTCGCCGATGCCTCCGGCAACACCGCCCGTGTGACCATCGCCGACGTCCAGCAGTCGAACGGCGTCGTGCACGTCATCGACAAGGTTCTGCTGCCGAAATAATGGACCCAGGCAAGTTACGGCAGGCGGGCGGCAGGATGCCGCACTCCTCTGCCTGGCATCCCGCCGCCTTATGATGTCGGCTTGTCGGTGGGTTGCTTGCCGCCACGATACTGCTTCAAAAACTTTTTGAACATATCCACTTCCGCGACGCGGGAGCGGATCGTGCCGACGTCGATCAGGCCCATCGCCTGTTCGGGGCGGGTCAGAATGCGGAACGCATCCTCGTTCGGCCCGCCCTTCATCGACCCTTCAAAATCCTTCTTAAGCAGGTTCAGCCCATTGCCGTCCCCAGCCAATGCCAGCGCGACGGCCCGGTTCAGCACAAGTTGCGACATGTTGGGATCGAACGGCTTGCCCGGTCCTGGCGGTGGCCCGATCACCTTGTTAAGCGCCAGCGCCGCCGCATCCCACTTCTGCCCCTTCCAGGCGATGTCGACGCGCAGCAGGTTGGCGTTGGTGCTGTCGTCCTGGGCAAGAAGCTGCATAGCCTCGTCGCCGCGGTTCAATTCGGCCAGCGCCTTGGCCTGCATCAGCCGGCGTTCCGCCGCCAGATCGGCCGGCAAACCGGCGACATTCGACAGCTCCAGCGCCTTCAGCGCCTCTTCCGGCTTGTTGTCGAGCAGCCGGACGGAGGCCAAGCGCGTTCCGACCCGCGCCTTGTCCAAACCGGACAGACGATATTCCACCTGATGCTGCAGCAGGTCGGCAGCGCGGTTCAGCAGGTCGATGGAAATCAGCCGTTCAGCCAACTGCCTGATGATCTCGTCGCCGGCCTCGCCCACCGGGGTCAGTTCACGGAACTGGTCATAGAGCTGCATGGCGTCCAGCGTCGGCAGTCGCTGCGCCCCGTCCTTGTACAGGTCGGCGAAGATGCGCGACATCTCCTTGGTGATCGCCTCGGCCCGCGGGGTATCGGCGACCAGGGCCGCCGTTTCCTTCATCGTGTTGAAACCCTTGGCATATTCGCCACCGGCGATCAGCACTTCGCCCATGCGCGAGCGGATCTGCATTTCCAGATCGTCGCCGCGCCAGGTGAAGGTCAGACCGGCGAGCTGCTCCGCCGCCGCGGTCGGCGACATCTTGCCTTCCGACAGTTCCAGATTGGTCAGCGCCAGCCCGGCCTTGGCGCGGTAGAGCCGGTCATAGCTGTTGTAGGCGGCGGTCAGCTGCTGGCGCGCCTGATCGATCTCGCCGGTCTGGGCATAAAGCAGGCCGCGCAGATACTGGGTCTGCGGGTTCTCCTCCTGGTCCGGGCCGCCATGCTCGATCACGCGGTCGAACAGCCGCTTGGCGGTGGCGGTGTCGCGCGTCTCCAGCGCCGCCTCCGCCGCCCGCAGGCCGAGCTTGCCAAGCATCGGATCGGGATAGCTGTTCAGGATCTGGCCGGATGCCTTGAAGCCGGCCATCGCCTTGGGCCAGTCGCGGCGGTCGGCGGCGATGGCGGCGCGCCAGAGGTTGGCTTCCGGATTGCCGGCCAGCGCGGGGATCGACAGGTCGGTCTCGCCGCCATCCAGATCGCCGGTCAACACGCGCGCGGCACCCCGCAGCGCCCGGAACTCCGGCCAGCCTTCCAGATCGGGCTGGTTCTGTTGCAGCACGTCCAGCAGGCCGAGCGTTTCCTGTCCGAAGCCATTGGCGAAATAGAAGCGCGCGAGGTCGAGTTGCGCCTTGGCCCGCTCCGAATCCGGCGCGTTGACGACGGCAAGCTGAAGGTCCTGCCGCGCCTCGGTGAAATGGTCGAGGTCGCCACGCTTCCAGGCCGGCAGGTTGAACAGCCGGCGCCCCTGCATCTGGGCGGGCTGCGCCTTGGGCGGCTCCATAGCCGCCGACGCGCCGCCGGGGGGCGGCGGAACCGGAACTGGCGCCGCGGCCAGCTGTGCCGGAACCGGCTGCGGAGCCGCCTGCGGCGCGGCAGGCGGCGGGGCAGAGGGAGGCGGTGCGACTGCCGGATTGCCGGCATCGGCGGCCGGCGAGATGTGCAGGCCGCCGGCTGTGGTCAGTTCCACCCCTTCCTTGATCGTCCGCACCGTCACATTGTCGGAGATCGGCCGCACCACCACGCCCTGGTAGGAGGCCATCACTTCCAGATCCGGGTAGCGGTGGGGTTCGGGCACGCCTTGCCCGGGACTGGGCAGTGGAACCACCTGGATACGGTCGCCGACATCGGGGTCGGCGAACTGCACCACATTGGCCGCATCGGGCGCCCGCACCAGCAGCCGGGCGCCGAGCAGGAAATCGGGATCGGGCTCCACCCGCAGGTCACCGGCACTGCCCATGTTGGCGGGGCGGGCGGAGGACAGGATGCGCCATGTGGTGCCCTGCCGCTCCACCGTCGGCCACACCATTGGGCCGATCTTGGTGCGGAAGACGCTGCCGCCGGTCGCCGGTACCGGCTCCACCGCGCCCATCAGTTCCGACCCCGCTCCGCTGAGCTTGCCGGCGCCGATCGGCATCGGCCGGTCGAAGACGATATACAGCTGGCCCGCCCGCGGATAGACCGCGATGGAGGCCGGCCCGCCCGTATCGAAGGTCAGCATCGGCCCCTTCGGACCGGCCGCCGGTTGTGCCTTCGCATCAGCAGGCGCTGCGGGCGCGGTCTTGGCGTCGGCCGGCGGCGCGGCGGTGGTGGCAGGAGGGGTGGCAGATGTGGAGGCGGCCGAGCGGCCAGAGGTCGCCGATGCCACCGTGGGCGCGTCCTTGCCACCTTCCTTCACGGCGTCCTTCACCGGTGCCGGCTGGCTGGTCCCCTGGTTTCCGGCCGGAGCGCTTTGGGAAGACGCACCCTCGCTCTTGGGTAGGCCGGCGCGGGAGCCGGGATTCCCGACGGACAGCACCATCGACTTGCCGGACGCGCTGTCGTTCACCTCGGCGTCCTGCGGCACGGCAAGCGTCACCGCCAGCGATCCGTCGGGCTGGCGGTAGGATTCGATGTTCCGGATGTTGCGCAGGGGCGTCTTCGGCAGGCCCGACAGGTCGGCGGTGCCGCCCTTGTCGAAGGCGACCGTCACTGCCGCACCGTCGCGGCTCACCTTGTAGCCGACCGGCGTCGGCCAATCGAAGGTCAGGCGGCTCTGGTCGGGCTGGTCCGCTCCCTTTACACGCAACCGTCCGGCCGACGGCACCGGCTTCACAGCCTCCGCCTTCGCGGGCGCGGGAACAGGCGCGGGCGTCGCACTCTCGCTCTTGGCGGCCGCCTGCTGCGGCGGCCCCCCCGCCGGGGCGGGCGACAGGTCGATGGCGACGGCGTTGCCGTTGCGGAAGCTCTTCAGCGCGACCGGACGCTTCAGGTCGAAGGAGACGGTCTTGCCATCGGCCTCCACCCTCCCCGCGGCCAGATAGTCGGGCAGCGCCCGAACCAGCCGGTCCAACGGGGCGTCGATCGTCTCGGTGAAGCTGATGACCAGCCGGTCGCCCTCGACCGCTGCGGTGAAATCGACCTTGCCCGGCCAGTCGAAGACCAGCCGGCCGAAATCCTTGTGGGAACCACCGCGCACCGGTACCGAGGCGGCGTCCGCAGCCATGGGCGACAACAGGACCGGCACGGCAAGCAGCGCCACCGCGGCGGCACAGCCGCGCAGCCAACGCTTCCTTCGATGGGCCGACCGGTCCGTCACCTCAATCCGCTCCTTCCTCTCGCACCACGATGTCGACAGGCAGGCGCCCGCCGCCGGCCAGTTCACCAACCGCCGCCACGCCGCCGGCGCTTCCCACCCGACCCACCGGCATCATCACCGCCCGCGCCACCAGATCGCGGCGATAACCGGTTTCACGCAAAGCCGCAGACACCGCGACCGCACGGGTCAGCGCCCGTTCCCAGGCGACGCCGCCGGTCGCATCCTCGTGTTCGGCATGGCCGACCAGCTCGATGCGGTTGCCGATGCGGCCGATGACGGCGCCCAGAAGGAACAGCACCCGCCGCCCCTCCTCGGTGAAGATGGCGCCGGTGGGGTCGAACATCCGCTCGCCGGGCAGCCGGATGACGACCCGGTCATCCTCGCGCCGCACATCGACCACCGCCAGTTCCGCATTCGACCGCAGCTGGCTTCCCAGCAATGCCGCCAGATAATGCAGGTCGATGGCCGCCCTGGCTTCGACCGCCATGGCGTTGAAGGCGGCTCCGGGATCGGTCGGGCGATCGGACGGTGTGCTGGCGGTCGACCGCGCGGCGGGGATCGCCTCCGACACGCCCTTCGCCAGACGGGTCCAACGCTCCGCCTCCGGCTCGCTCATCGAATACATCAGCACGAAGAAGGCGAGCATCAAGGAGATCAGATCGGTGAAACTGATCAGCCACAACGTCTTGCGATGGCCGCCGCGGTCGTCCGATGCCGCCGCCCCTGCCCTGTTGGACATTCCGGGGACGCGGATCATTTGCGCACCTCCCCGCTCGCCGGTGTCGTCCTTGCCGGCGCCGTCTTCGCCGCGGGCGCTTTCGCCGGTGCCGCCTTCACCACCGGCCGCACCGGACCATCCTCGTCCCAGCGCAGCGAGAACAGCAGCCGGACCCCGCCGGGCTCGCCGCGTTCGATCCCGACGGTGACGTTGCGGGCCGGCGCGCCGTCCTCGACCAGCGCGCGGGCCAACACGCCGGCGCGGGCGACCGGCCCCGGCGGCTGGCTGGGCGTTCCCGTCGGGCCGATGCCGAGCAGCGCGTCCAGTTCCACCCGCTCGCCCTGCCGCGACTGGCGCAGCGCATCTGCGATGCGGTCGATCAGCCCCTGGCGATCCGCCCGCAAGGTCATGCTGCCGGGAAGGAAGAGGTCGTCGGCGGCCAGACGCACTTCCAGCAGTTGGCCGGGGGCGACGACCTCCACCTTCGATACCGCAACCGCGGTGGCGAACAGGGTTCCGACATCCTCCAGCCGCTGCACGGCGAAGACGGTCCCTGCGCGCGAGGCCACCGGTTCGGCTCCGTCGCGCAGGCGGGGATCAATGACGAAGCTGGGGAAGGTTCGCTCCAGCGAGGCGGCGACCGCCTTGACCTTCTGCACCGTCTGCACCGAATGGGCGTTCAGCACGATGAAGAAGACCAGAAGCAGCAGGAACAGCGACAGCAGAAGCAGGATGCTGCCGTTGTTCGGATTGGCATGCCCGTCCGCCCCACCGGCGCGCCCGGCCCGCAGCAGCAGCGGCAGCCCGGCACTCCCGGCCCCCGGACCGCCAGACATTCCAGCCGCCGTCCCGGCACCTGCTCCGGCACCCTGGGCCGCATGGCCGCCGGACCTGTTGAAGGGGGAGCCGGGCAGCATGGCGTCAGTCGAAGCTGGCCAGCAGACGGTCGATCTCGTCCTGGTCCATGGCGTTGCCCGGCAGCTGCGGACCGTGCAGAAGCTGCTTGTCCGCCTCCTCCGCGCTCATCGGCTCGTAATGGACGGCAGCTTCCGCATCTTCCGCCGCCAGCTTGGCGAGCCTCGGGGCGTGGTTCTGGCGAACCTCGCTGCCAAAGGCGGCAACGATCATATCCACTTTCGATTCGATATGCTTCAGCGTCCGCACCACCTTGCTGATGCGCTGGCCGGTGATGTCCTGGAAGTTGCAGGCCTCGTAGATCGCCGTGATCTGGTCGTTCAGCTTCGCCGAGGTGTCGGTGTCCGTTTGCCCGGCGATGGCGCCAATCGCGTCGCAGGCGTCGAAGATGGCGAAGGTCGCCTTCTCCGTCGCGCCGATCACCGCATCCAGTTCGTCCGTCGCGGTTCGGATGTGTTCGTCGCGGATTTCGGCCGGCTGGAGAGCGGCGATTTCCTGCTTTGCCGTCTCGATGTACTTGGCGAGGTCGACGACCTCCTTGTACAGGCGCAGGTCGGTGGCGGAGATGTCGCCGTCCATGCTGCCCAGGATGTTGCGGACGATGTCCGTCACCTCCTCGCGCGACAGCGGTTGCGCGGCCTCAGCGAAGGCAGTGTCGAGGCGCTGTCTCAGGAGCTTCTGTTCCGTCACGGCGGATTGGGCGGAGAAGGTCATCGGGCGTGTCCAGCGAGAGGGGCAAAGCCTTGGCGGAATATGCCGGAACCTCCCCGGTCCGCGCCCTCCGGCGAGCGCACCGTCGGTGCCCTTTGTGGCGGAGGTTCGATGCTCCGACCGCTTGTGGCGCCCAACCGTCCCAGGAACTGTCCGAGCCGACCAAGCCTATGGCGGGAGGGTTAAGAGCCCGTAAAGATGACCCTGTCCGAGGTCCTAATCACTGCGCCTGAGTTGCCGGCGCGTCACACTGTTGCCCGCGCAACCGCATCGGCGCGGGTGTCGGCGGAGATGCGGATCAGAACAGGCCGACGGCGACCGGCGCACCAAGAAGAGCGATCAGGACCAGCACGGTGACGGCAACCAACCGTTCCGTCGGCGACCAGCGTTTCCAGTCCTTTCGGAAGCTTTTCAGTTCGTCAGCCATGACAGACCTTCCGGGGTTCGAGAACTACATTGCAACGCAACGAAACTGTATCAGGTCCAGTTGACGTATGGTTAAAATCGCCGACTGATACGATCATGCCTGCCCACTGGCACAGAAATGCCACAGTCACGACGATGCGACCGCTGATCCAGGTCAAAGATCGGCTAAATTTTTCACATTTCCCATCTCGCGTGCGGCGACGACCCCGTCTCCGGCGGCGTGCCACTTCCGGCCGCTTCCGAAATCGGGCGGTAACGCCTAGATGATAAGCTCTAGATCAAGCCTCCGATGCCCGGGGGCATCCGGCCTCCAGACAGGGGGCGCCGACGGGAGATGCGGATGGCGAAGGGAACCGACCTGAAGATCGGGCTTGCGCTGGGCAGCGGGGCGGCGCGTGGCTGGGCCCACATCGGCGTCCTGCGCGCGCTGGAGGAAGTCGGGATCAAGCCCGACATCATCTGCGGCACATCCATCGGCGCCGCAGTGGCCGCCGCCTACCTGACCGACCAGTTGGACGAGCTTCAGGCCTGGGCGCAGAAGATGGGCTGGCTCGGCATGCTCGGCATCATCGATCTCACCTTCCGCCGCGGCGGCCTGGTCGCCGCCGAAAAGGCGTTCGGGCGTTTCGACAACGAACGCAGCAACGTCCTGATCGAGGATCTGCCCATGCCCTTCGCCACGGTCGCCACCGACCTGTCGACCGGGCGCGAGATGTGGTTGCGCGACGGCCCGCTGATGTCGGCGGTCCTGGCTTCGGCCGCCATGCCTGGCCTGTTCCCGGCGGTGCGGCGCGACCATCACCTGCTGGTGGACGGCGCGCTGGTCAATCCGGTGCCGGTCTCGCTCTGCCGGGCGCTGGGCGCAGACGTGGTGGTTGCGGTCAACCTCAACAGCGAACTGTCTCCGCTTGGTCGGCCAAACGGCCGCGGCAACGGAAAGGCGGTGTCGGCAAAGGCGCCGGAGCCGGTGGTGGCCGGCGGTGATGCCGGATCCCCCGCGCTGTCGCATCTGACCAGCCAGATCTCCACATGGCTTGGCCGCAAGCCAAGCCGGCGCACCCAGTTCCTGGCCGACCAGATCGACGACGCCCATGCCCACAGGCAGATGCCCAACGCGCTGGAGGTGATGGCCGGGTCCATCGACATCATGCAGGACCGCATCACACGGTCCCGCCTGGCCGGCGAGCCGCCGGATGTGCTGATCGCGCCACGGCTCGCCCACATCGGCATCCTGGAGTTCGACCGCGCCGCCGAAGCGGTGGAGATCGGCCATGCCGCCGCCTCCATGCTGCGTCCATCCATCGAAATGGCCCTGCGCCGCGCCTGACCTGTTGCGCTGGAGGCCGATCTGGTCTTCCGTATCAGTCGGATATCCAAAGTGGCCCGACATCCGTCGGGGCTACCCCTCCCCGACTGCCGCGAGAGCCCGCGCCCATGAGTCAATCTGCGCCGTCCAGCACCGTCGCCGCCCTTCTCCCCAGCGGAACGCCGCATTGGGGCAACAACGGCACGGTGCTGAACGGCAGTTCAGTCGGCGGCGCCGTTACCGTTACCTATGGGTTCCTGACCAGTTCACGGCAGATCTCCTCCGCCGACTCCACAGGCTTCGCCGCGATGAACACCGCCCAGCGCACGGCCGTCCGGCAGGCGCTGGCGGCCTGGAGCGCCGTCGCCAACATCACCTTCGTCGAAATCTCCGACGCAGCCAGCGCCGAGGTCGCCTTCGGGACCAACCGGCAGAGCGGCCAGTCGGCCGCCTACGCCTACTATCCCTCCACCGGCGCCCAGGGCGGTCAGGTGTTCCTGGCCAACGACAGTTCGGGCAACGCCAACCCGACGGTCGGCAGCTACAGCTACATGACCGTCATCCACGAGATCGGCCACGCGCTGGGCCTGAAGCATCCCGGCAACTACAATGCCGGCAGCGATGGCGGAACCGAGGGACCGTATCTGCCGACGGCGACGGACAATTATGCCTACAGCATCATGTCCTACAACGACAACGACGCGCTTCCGTCCGGCACCTATCTGACCGGCCCGAGCCTCTACGACATTGCCGCGATCCAGTATCTCTACGGCGCCAACATGTCGACCGGAGCCGGCGACACCAGCTACACGCTGAACACCGGCACCTTCACCACCCTGTGGGATCCCAACGGCCGTAACAGCCTGAACGGCAGCGCCCAGACGGCCTCGCTGGCGATCGACCTGCGCGACGGCCAGTTCAGCAGTGCCGGCAGCACCACCTTCCTGGCGTTGGCCTACGGCACCAAGGTGCAGCAGGCGACCGGCGGCAGCGGCAACGACAGCTTCACCGTCAACACCCTGGGCGATGTCCTGGATGGCGGCGCCGGCACCGACACCGTGGTGTTCAGCGGCAGCCGGGCACAGTACAGCGTCCAGCAGTTGGACACCGGCCGTTACATCGTCAGCGGCGCCGACGGCAACGACATCCTGTCCAACATCGAGTTTCTGCGCTTCTCCGACGGCAGCGTCTCCCTGTCCTCCGCGGTGACGGGCAGTTTCGACGCGCTGCGCTATGTCGCCTCCAACACCGACCTGATCGCGGCCCTTGGCACCAACACTGCGGCGGCGACGCAGCATCTCGCCGGTGCCGGCGTCTATGAAGGGCGCAGCCTGACCGGCTTCGACCCCTACAATTATCTGGCCGGCTATGGCGACCTGCTGGGCAGCTTCGGCACAGACGTCACCGCGGCGACGCGCCACTACATCGAGGTCGGCAACCGCGAGGGCCGCAGTTCCACGCTGTTCGACACGCTGTCCTATCAGGCCAGCAACCCCGACCTGATCGCGGCCTTCGGCAGCAACCGCGAAGCGGCGGAACTGCATTACATCGTCAGCGGCCGGCTGGAGGGGCGCTCGCTGACCCGCTTCAACGCCGCCGCCTATCTGGCCGCCAACCCGGACGTCAACAGTGCGGTCGGCGGCAACCTGACCGCCGCCAAGCAGCATTACGTCAGCTTCGGCTATGCCGAGGGACGAGCGGTGGGATGAACGGACAGGCCTGGATGCCGGCCCCTACTGTGCCGGCCACATCCAGGTCAGCTCGTGCTTGTTGTGGTGGAGATGGAGCACCCGACCGCCGGGAATCGCAGCAAAGGCGCGGGCGGTCTCGTGGTCGGTCTCCGCCTGGAACTTCAGCGTACAGATGAAGCGCTTGGCGAGGCCGCTGTCCATCCACTCCTTCACCAGCCGCAGCAACCGGGTCGGATAGCAGATCACGTCGCAGCACAGCCAATCCACCGGCCCCACCGTGGCCGGCTTCAGGCCGAAGGCGCTCTCCTGGCGGATTTCCACCCGCGGCAGAGCGGCGATGGCGGGATCGAGCGGCGCCTTGTCGACACTGACCACCGACGCCCCCAGCTCGTGCAGCACCCAGGTCCAGCCGCCCGGACAGGCGCCGAGATCGAGGCAGCGGTTGCCCGGCCCCGGCTGCTCACCGAACAGGGTCAGAGCCTCCCACAGCTTCAGATAGGCGCGGTTCGGCGGGGCCGTGCGGTTCTCGACGAAGGTGACCTCACCGTTGCGGAAGGGGCTGGAGCAGCGCGCCGCGGCGATGATCGTCGACTCGTCGGTCAGCGTCCAGGACCCCAGCGGCGCGGTGGGCAGCGGTGACGGGAAGACCACCGGCTTCGCCGAGACGTGCGGCAGATTTTCCTGGATCAGGGCGGCACGGCGGTGATGCAGCTGCGACCACAGTGCCCAATTGCGCTGGATGCCGCGCAGGGCCTTGGCGCCGCCCTTGATAGATGCGAACTCGATGCGCACCGGGTCGTACCAGATGTTCTGCGCCCAGGCCGACGGCCGCACCGGGCCGTCGACGAAGACCAGCCGGCCGTCGACCGACGTGACGTCCCCCAGCTCCGCCACCAGATCGTCGAGGAAGCCGTCCGCCGCCAGATAGACCGTCTGGCCGAGCGGGGTCACCACCGCGCCGGAAGAAGCTTGCGGAGCAGTGTCGGGTGCATTTTGGGGGGTGCTGTCGTCCATGCCTCACGGGCTACCGCCGTCGGCCGGCGAATGCAAGCGCAAGGATGCGACCAACTTCCCTGACCACCCCTTTCGGCATCACGCGAAGGGGGCTGTGACAAAGCGTCTCGGGAGCTCTTATATGCGATTGGCTCGCAATTGCCACGTTGACAACGATTCTCACTCTCAGCTATTGCTGGGCTCAGGACATCTCACTGAAACCGACCGTCACCGAGGGCTTATGTACATCTGCATCTGCCACGCGTTGAACGATAAGAAGGTCAAGGCTGCGTTCGATCAGGGCGCCACGACCCCGGCCTCGGTGTTCCGCCATCACAATTGCCAAGTCCAGTGCGGCAAATGCGTGTCCACCATGCGCAGCATGGCCAGCGAATACCGCGCCAACTGCGCCCAGCAGGCCGCTGCCGCGACTGCCGTCAGCACCGCCGCGGCGACGCCGGCCGCCGCCTGCTGCGGTTCGCCCCTTCCCGAGCCGGCCAACGCCGTGGCAATTCCCGCCTATGCCGTCGCGGCCGAATGACAACGAACATATCGGTCTAGGACTGCCCTCCCCCGGCTCTACCACTTCCGACTTTCCGCTCAATATCGGGTCTACAACCTCGCCTTTAGGCTGCGACAGATTGCGCGCCGTCTATGATTTTTGGGCGGATTGACCCGGCATCGCCAATCCGGCACAAAAGCGTCACCAAAACAAAAGAACGTCGTCAAAATGACGGCGTATAAGAACGCCAACGGGCCGGATGAAACCAGCCCTGGAGGAAACGCAATCCAACCAGGAAGACTTCCTCGGCCTCCGGGCTTGCTTTCTCCTTGATGGATCGGGCAGCCCGGCGGAATTTGGATTCAGGCAGGTATCCCGCGACTGCTAAATCGCACCGCAAAACAGGACGGCATCTCCCAATCGGGCTGGGCCGACTGCGCTTTGGGTGCGTTTTCGCAGCATCTGCTGGAGGCTATCCTGCAAATCGGCCGAGAGGTCAAAATCGGTTGAGGATCAAAGGAGGACACCTCATGAGCCGCCGCAACCGGCAAGCGTTCGACACTCTGAGCCGTGATCTGGTGCTACGCGCCACCGACCGCATGGAAACCCTGCGGTCAATGGTGGAGCGCGCCGACAGCGATCGGCGAGAGACGTGGGAACGCACGCTCGACCGTCTCCGCGGCTTGAACAACCGCGCCATCGCCCGCATCGAGGCCGCTCACATGGCCGACGACGACGCATGGCCCTTCGCCCGTGCCCAGGCCGATCAGGCGATGATGGACCTGATGCGTGCGCTCGACGATTTCGACGGCCACCTGCGCCTGCTGGCCGCATAAGGCCGGCGAAGCCCTAAAAAAGTAAAAGGCCCTCTCCCGCGGGAGAGGGCCTTTTCGTTGTCAAGACGCCCCGAAATCCAGCCCCCAGGCCGAATAACGCTCCGGATCATCGACCCAGCCCTCGCGCACCTTCACGAACAGGATCAGGTGGACGCGACGTTCCAGCATTTCAGTCAGCTCTTTCCGCGCGGCGGAGCCCAGCGCCTTGATCCGCTGACCGCCCTTGCCCAGCACGATGGCCTTCTGGCTCTCGCGCTGAACGAAGATGACCTGGGAAATCTTGACCGAGCCGTCCTCGAACTCCTCCCACACCTCGGTCTCGACCGTGGCGGAATAGGGAAGCTCCTGGTGAAGCTGCAGGAACAGCTTCTCGCGGGTGATCTCCGCCGCCAGCAGGCGCATCGGCATGTCGGAGATCTGGTCCTCCGGGAAATGCCACGGTCCTTCCGGCAGCCGGTCGGCCAGGAACTGCTTCAGATCGGCGACGCCATCCTCGGTGAAGGCCGACACCATGAAGATATCGGAGAAGATGCCTTCCTGCCGGAAGGCGTCGGCGATGCCCAGCAGGACGTCCCGCTTCACCAGATCGATCTTGTTCAGGATCAGGATCGCTTCGCGCCCCTGCTCCTTCAGCCGGGCGACGATGCTGCGGGTGTCCTCGTCGATCGAGCGGCGCGACACGTCGTACAGCACGCCGATCACGTCGGCGTCCTCCGCCCCCTGCCAGGCCGCCGCCACCATGGCGCGGTCCAGCCGGCGCTTCGGCTTGAAGATGCCGGGGGTGTCGACGAAGATCATCTGGGCATCACCCTGGATGGTGATGCCCAGCACGCGGGTGCGGGTGGTCTGCACCTTCGGGCTGACGATCGACACCTTGCTGCCGATCATCGCGTTCAGCAGCGTCGACTTGCCGGCATTTGGCGCGCCGACCAGCGCGATGAAACCGCAGCGCGGATGCTCCGGCATCGCCGGCAGAGGCGGCAGGACGGAGATGGGCTGCCCGCGCGGGGAGTCCTCATCATCCTCGTCCTCGTCATCCTCGTAATCGCCGTCTTCGTCGTCTTCGTCGTCGAAGTCGTCGTCTTCGGCGTCCTCGCCGCCAACGCTCTCATGGTTGAGCGCCTCGTCGTCCATCCCGGGCTCCCCCACGGAGTCCGGTGACGGCTCCGCAGCGTCGGAACCAGGCTCAATCTTGCTCTTGTCGATGTCGTCGCGACCGTCAGTCATCGACTTGTACTCCCACCTGGCGCAGCAATGTGCTGGCCGCCTTCTTTTCCGCGATGCGCTTGGACGAACCCGACCCGGAGACCGGATCCATACCCGCCACATGCACCGCAACCACGAACAGCGGCTCGTGCGCCGGGCCGCTGCGTTCGATCAGTTCATAACGGGGCAACGGTTTGCCGCGCCCCTGCGCCCATTCCTGCAAGGTCGTCTTGCTATCCAGCGGCGGCGGCGTCGCCTTGTCGATCTCGCCGGCCAACGCCTGTCGGACAAAGCGCGTCACCGGCTCCAGTCCGCCATCGAGATACATCGCGCCCAGCACCGCCTCGCAGGCGTCGCCCAGGATGGTGCGGTTCTCCCGCCCACCACTCTGCGCCTCCGCCGGCGACAGGCGCAGATAGGCGCCCAGCCCGATGGCGTCTGCGACACGGCCGAGAGACTCCCGGCGCACCAGCGCGGCGTGCCGCTTGGCGAGCGCCCCCTCGCGCTCGTTCGGATAGCGTTCCAGCAGCCACTGCGCAACGACCAGCCCGACGACCCGGTCGCCGAGGAACTCCAGCCGTTCATAAGCGATGCCCGGCCCCTTGTGCGATTTTCGGCCGGTCCGCTCGAGCCCCATCAGGCTCGGATGGGTGACGGCGTCGCGCAGGAGCGACAGATCGGAAAACTCATAGCCCAGCGAACGGGCAAGTCCTGAGACGTCTGCCGACTGGACGGCGCCATCGGCCTGGGGTTCGGAGCCGGCGCCCGGATCGGTGGACGCCTTGGTGACGGTGGACACTTACCGGACTCCGTTGAACAGGCGGCTGAAGCGCAGATCGACCGGCCAGCGCCAGATCTCGTAGAAGCGCGTGCCCTCATCGAGCGAGAAGAACAGGAACTCGGCGCGGCCGACCAGATTTTCAATGGGAACGAAACCGACCTGCGACGGCACGCGGCTGTCCAGCGAGTTGTCGCGGTTATCACCCATCATGAACAGATGGCCCGGCGGCACCTTGAACACCGGCGTATTATCAAGCGGGCCGTTGTCCGACTCCTCGATGATGCGGTGGGTGCGGCCGTTGGGCAGAGTTTCGATGAACTGGGCCGTGCGGATGCTGCGGCCCAGCGAATCCGTGGTCACATAATCCTCGATCCGCTCGCGCTTCACCGGCTGGCCGTTGATGTGCAGGATCCCGCCGATCATCTGAACGGTGTCGCCCGGCAGGCCGATCACGCGCTTGATGTAGTCGGTCTTGTTGTCGCGCGGCAGCTTGAACACCGCCACGTCGCCACGCTGCGGTTCGGAGCCCAGGATGCGGCCCTCAAACAGCGGCAGGCCGAAGCCGACCGTGTATTTGCTGTAGCCGTAGCTGAACTTCGACACGAACAGGTAATCGCCGATCAGCAGAGTCGGGATCATCGACCCCGACGGGATGTTGAACGGCTCGAAGGCGAAGGTCCGGACGCCGAAGGCGATCAGCACGGCGAAGATCACCGTCTTGACGGTTTCGGCGAACCCGGATTCCTTGGTCTTGGCGGTGGGCGCCGTTTCTTTCTGAAAGGTCATTCTGGGGTCGCCGTCCTGGTGGGCATTTCGGGCATTTCGGACTGGATGGGTTCGGCGCTGATGACGACGAACGCTTCGGCCATCGGGTATTCGTCGGTCAGCGTCACATGGATTCTGGCGCGCATGCCCTGCGGCGTGATCGCCTCCAGCCGGGCCAGCGCCCCGCCGGTCAGGCGCATCGTCGGCTGGCCGGACGGCAGGTTCACCACCCCCATGTCGCGCCAGAACACCCCGTCGCGGAAACCGGTGCCGAGAGCCTTGGAGCAGGCCTCCTTGGCGGCAAAGCGCTTGGCATAGGTGGAGGCGCGGGCGTTGTTCTTCGCGGCGGAGCCGGCGCGGCGTTCGGACTTGGCCTGCTCGACATCGGTGAAGATGCGGTCGATGAAGCGCTTGCCGAAGCGCTCCAGCGACTTTTCGACCCGCCGGATATCGATCAGGTCATTGCCGATGCCGAGGATGGTGCCGGACATCATCATGCGGATGCGGTCCCGGACTGGGCTGCGGCCTTTCGCGCGGTATCCATGGCCTTGCGCATGCGGGCGATCGAGTTGGTCAAACCGACGAAGATCGCCTCGCCGATCAGGAAATGGCCGATATTGAGTTCGACGATGGTCTGGATCGCCGCCACCGGGCCGACGGTGTCATAGCTCAGCCCGTGGCCGGCATGGCATTCCAGCCCGATCGCCTCGGCATGGGCGGCGGCGCGGACGATGCGCGCCAGTTCCGCCTCGCGCTCCGCGGAGCTGTGCGCATCGCAATAGGCGCCGGTGTGCAGTTCCACCACCGGGGCGCCGAGGCGCTTGGCGGCGTCGAGCTGCGCCGGCTCCGGATCGATGAACAGCGAGACGCGGATGCCGGCGGCGCCCAGCTCGCCGACCGGGCGGACCAGATGGTCGTACTGGCCGATCACGTCCAGCCCGCCTTCGGTCGTCACCTCGGTGCGCTTTTCCGGGACGAGGCAGGCGGCGTGCGGCTTGTGACGCAGGGCGATGCCCAGCATCTCGTCGGTCGCCGCCATCTCGAAGTTCAGCGGACGGTCGATCTCGGCCATCAGCCGCTCGATGTCGCGATCCACGATGTGGCGACGGTCCTCGCGCAGATGGGCGGTGATCCCGTCGGCCCCGGCCTCGATGGCCAGCTTCGCCGCGCGCACCGGATCGGGATGCGCCCCGCCGCGTGCATTGCGGACGGTCGCCACATGGTCGATGTTCACGCCGAGGCGGAGAAGACGGGACATGCAAGGACTCCAAAGCGCCGCCGCCCGCCGGAACGGGCGGGGACGATTCCGTCTATATAGCGGTGCGTCCGCCATCCGTCACGCCGAACCGACCGAGGCAATCGCGAATGACAGGGAATTTACCGTCTCCGCCCCCGCCCGGCCGATTGGCCGAAACGGCAATCCCGGCGGATTTTGCTTATTTCGATCTATGGATCAGGCCGCTCATGTAGTCGTTCAGATCGCGGAAGTCCCTGACGGTCCAGGCGTGCGGAGGCACCCGATAGCCATTTTCCTTCAGTGTCCTCGGGATCAGATCCCCGTTGGGGCGGAGTATGACCGACGACACGATGACGCCGGGATAGTCCGCCAGGCGCTTCCTGAAGGCCGGCGTCGTCAAATCGGGGGTCGGAGGGTCGCTCTTGTGCGCCAGCGGGCCCGAGCCCTTCGCATCCGCCCCGTGGCACATGGCGCATCTCTCCACGAACAACCTCTCGCCATTGTCCGCGTTGGCTCCATGAAGTGACGTCAGGCATAAGGCAGCAACCGAAACCGGCAGGAGCAGCTTACCGAGCCGCATTTCCTGTTCCCCCATCGCGCAACGTCATAGTGCGTCTTTGTGGTGCGAAGCTATTCCGTGCCGGCGGGAGCGTCACCGCCCCCGCGCGCGCTCCACCGAATGGATGGCGGGGGTGGCGCGCAGGGCGGCCATGATGTTGGTCAGGTGCTTGGCATCCTTCACGTCGATGTCGATCAGCAGCTCGAAATAATCGGTGCTGCGGTTCGTGATCTTCTGATGGATGACGTTGCCCTGGTTCTTGCCGATCACCGTGAACAGCGTGCCGAGCGAGCCCTGTTCATTGGCGATGACGACGCTGATGCGGCCGACATGCTCCTCCGGCGAATCCGGGCCGGTCTCCCAAGACACGTCGATCCAGCGCTCGGGCGATTCGTGGAAACTTTCCAACGTCTCGCAATCGATGGTGTGGATCGTAACGCCCTTGCCGGTGGTGACGATACCGACGATGCGGTCGCCCGGCAGCGGGTGGCAGCAACGGGCGTAATGCACGGCCATACCAGGGATCAGACCGCGGATCGGCAGGGCCGATTCCTTGCGGTTCTTTGCCTTCGGCTTCGGCGCGCTCTCCTCCGTCTCGCGGACGGCGGGGGCGGCCTGGGCCTTGTGGCCAGGGAAGACGGCGTGGAAAACCTCGCGCACCGAGTGCAAGCCGGAGCCCACACCCGCCATCAGATCGTCGACGGTCGGCTGCTGGAAGATCTTGATGGCGTTTTCCAACGCCTTTTCAGTGAACTCGTAGCCTTCCGACTTGAACTGCCGCACCAGCATACCGCGGCCCAGCTCCATATACTGGGCGCGCTGCTGGGTGCGCAGGAACTTGCGGATGCGGGCGCGCGCCTTGCCGGTGACGACGAAGCGCTCCCAGCCCGGAACCGGCGTCTGCGCCTTCGACGTGACGATGTCGACCTGATCGCCGTTCTGCAACTGCGTGCGCAGCGGCAGCATACGGCCGTTGATCTTCGCCCCGACGCAATGGTCGCCGACCTGCGAGTGGACGGCATAGGCGAAGTCCACCGGGGTGGCGCCGCGCGGCAGCGCGATCAGATCACCCTTCGGCGTGAAGCAGAAGACCTGGTCCTGGAACAGCTCCAGCTTGGTGTGTTCCAGGAACTCTTCCGGCTTCTGCGCGTGTTCCAGAATGTCCAGCAACTCGCGCAGCCAGCGATATTCGCCGCCGTTCGGGCGCGGCTGGTGATCCTGCTTGTAGGCCCAGTGTGCGGCCACACCCAGCTCGGCGATCTCATGCATGTCCTGGGTGCGGATCTGCACCTCGATCCGGTTGCGGCCGGGACCGATCACGCCGGTGTGCAGGCTGCGATAGCCGTTGGGCTTGGGCGTGGAGATGTAGTCCTTGAAGCGCCCCGGTACGACCGGATAATGGGCGTGCACGATCCCCAGTGCCTGATAGCATTCGCCGACCGAGCCGACCGTGATGCGGAAGGCCATGATGTCGGATAGCTGTTCGAAGCTGACATTCTTGCGCTGGAGCTTGCGCCAGATCGAATAGGCCGACTTCTCGCGCCCCGACACCGACACGTCGGGCAGCCCTTCGGAGGCCAGCAGCTCGCGCAGTTCGGTGATGATGGTCTGGACGCGGTTTTCGCCCTCGCTGCGCAGGCGGGACAGCTGCGCCAGGATGCTGTCCCGCGCATCGGGGTTCAGTTCCGCGAAGGCGAGATCGTCCAACTCGTCCTTGATCTTGTGCATGCCGATGCGTTCGGCCAAGGGCGAGTAGATCTCAATGGTCTCGCGGGCGATGCGGCGGCGCTTCTCCGGCTTCTTAAGGTGGAACAGCGTGCGCATGTTGTGCAGCCGGTCGGCCAGCTTCACCAGCAGGACTCGGATGTCCTCCGACATGGCGATGACGAGCTTGCGGAAATTCTCCGCCTGCTTGGCCTGCTCGCTGTTCAGCTCCAGCCGCGACAACTTGGTGACGCCGTCGACCAGACGCGCGATTTCCTTGCCGAACACCCGCTCGATGTCTTCGAGCGTGGCGACGGTGTCCTCGACCGTGTCGTGAAGCAGCGCCGTTGCGATGGTACCGGCGTCCAGCTTCATCTGGGTCAGGATGCCGGCGACCTCCAACGGATGGAGGAAATAGGGATCGCCCGACGCCCGTGTCTGGGACCCGTGCGCCTTCATCGAGAAGACATAGGCGCGGTTGAGCAGATCCTCGTCCGCCGAGGGATCATACGCCTTTACGCGCTCGACAAGCTCGTACTGCCGGATCATCGGGCCCGACCCGGCGCGCGCGGCGCCTCAAAAGTGTGCGTGGCGTTTCCCAGGGCGGTTCTCAACGAACCGAAGGGGAGCCGGATGCTCCCCACCCTCTTGTTCGGCGAGGGGACGCTCCGCCCCCTCCGGGTCCTGCGGTCGTTGTCCAGAATCAGAGGTCTCCGTCGGGATCCTCGGTCATGGCGAAACCGGCGCCCGGCTCAGCATCCATGTCGGCGGCGATGTCATCGTCTTCGCTCAGCTCTTCGCCATCGCTCTCGCTCATGCCGTCTTCGTCGCCGAGCGAGTTGTTGCCGCGGGCGGCCCAGTCATTCTCGCCGGCCATCAGCTCGACGATCTCTTCCTCGGGCTCATCCGGCTCGACATGCTTCTGGTGGCCCTTGATGAGGGCGTTCTTCAGATAGTCGAGCGACACCGTCTCGTCCGCAATCTCGCGGAGCGCCACGACCGGGTTCTTGTCGTTGTCGCGATCAATCGACAGCGGAGCCCCGCTCGCGACTTCGCGGGCGCGCTGGGCGGCCATCATGACCAGCTCGAAACGGTTCGGAACCTTCAGGACGCAATCTTCAACGGTAACGCGGGCCATGCCAGACGAACTCCGGATTCATAGGAGGCTCTAGACTATATGGATGTGGCCCGATAGGTGCAAGCGCGAACCACAGCGTTGCTGCATTGCGCCAGGGGAAGGCCGGAAGAGGCTTTGTGAGCCGTATCGGTATGGCCTTCAGAGACAGTAGGCAACTGCTGCCCTCTTGTATGTTTGCCGACGATACACTAGATTTCAAAATTGGAACGCGGGCATTTGCGCATGTTCCATCAATTTTTACCAAGCAGCGACGAAAGGATCCTGACATTGGACCGGAATTCGACTTTGCCGCGTGATGTCAGCAAGTTGTTTTACAAGGAAGAGCGCCTCGCCCTTTTCATCGATGGCGCCAACCTTTACGCCGCAGCACGCTCATTAGGCTTCGATATTGATTACAAAAGGTTGCGGGACGGCTTTGCCGGGGAAGGCCGGCTGGTACGCGCCTTCTACTACACCGCCCTGGTCGAGGATCAGGAATACTCTCCGATCCGTCCGCTGGTCGACTGGCTCGACTACAACGGCTACACCATGGTGACCAAACCGACCAAAGAGTTCACCGACGCTTCGGGCCGGCGCAAGATCAAGGGAAACATGGACATCGAGCTGGCCATCGACGTGATGGAGATGGCCGACCATGTCGACCACATTCTGCTTTTCTCCGGCGACGGCGACTTCCGTCGGCTGGTTGAGGCCGTTCAGCGCAAGGGTGTGCGCTTCAGCGTCGTCAGCACCGTGCGCTCGCAGCCGCCGATGGTCGCCGACGAGTTGCGCCGTCAGGCCGACAACTTCATCGAACTGCAGGAACTGGCACCCTTCATCGCCCGCACCCATCATCACCGCGAACAGGGACCCTCGCATCACGATCACCAGGGCGGCCCGACGATGTACGACCCCGACGATCGGGGCTGACAGCACCGGGAACCGGCATGAAAAACGGAGCGCACAGGCGCTCCTTTTTCTTTTCTGGGAACGCCGCGCTTAAGGGGTGGAGAGGCGCTGCCGGTTCCGCGCCATCCGGTCGGCGGTCTTCAGTGCCGCAATCAGGCTGGTCGCGTTCGCCTTGCCCGTGCCGGCGATGTCCAGTGCGGTGCCGTGGTCCGGCGAGGTACGGACAAAGGGCAGCCCGAGCGTGATGTTCACGCCGCTGTCGAAATCCACTGTCTTCACCGGGATCAGCGCCTGATCATGGTACATGCACAGCGCGGCATCATAGCCGCGGCGGGCGGCGGCATGGAACATGGTGTCGGGCGGACGCGGTCCGGACACATCGATGCCGTCGGCACGCAGGGCCGCGATGGCCGGCTCGATGATGTCGATCTCCTCCCGTCCCATCGCCCCGCCCTCCCCCGCATGGGGGTTGAGGCCGGCGACGGCCAGACGAGGCCGGGCGATGCCGAAGTCGCGCACCAACGACGCCGCGGTGACGCGTCCGGCATGGATGATGGCCTCTGCGGTCAGCTGGTTCACCGCTTCACGCACCGATACATGGATCGTCACCGGCACCACCCGCAGGTCGGCCGCCGCCAGCATCATGATCGGCTCTTCGGTCAGGCCGGCCAGATGCGCCAGATATTCGGTGTGGCCGGGATGACGGAAGCCGGCTGCGTAGAGCGAGGATTTCTGGATCGGGTTGGTGACCACGGCGGCTGCCTGTCCGCCCTGCACCAGGGCGACCGCCCGATCGATGCTGGCGATCACCGCCGCGCCATTGGCGGGGTCCGGCTTCCCGGCAATGACAGGGTTCGCAAGCGCGACCGGCAGGACCGGCAGCGCGCGGTCGAACAGCACCGCCCCCTCCTGCGGTGAGGAAACCGACTGGACGGGCACCGCAAGCCCAAGCGATGCGGCCAGCGCCGCCAATCTTGCAGGATCGTCAAGCACGATGAAGGGCGGCAGCCCCGCCTCGTGCCGGACCGTCCAGGCTTTCAGGGTGATGTCCCCGCCGGCGCCGGCCGGCTCCCCCATGGTAAGGGCAAGCGGCAAACTGGCCGGCGGGGCGACGGTCACAGCCGGGTCTCGATGAAGGCGGTGCGGCGCAAGTCGCGCAGGTAACGGCGCGACAGCAGTTCCGACCGCTCGTTGACCAGTTCGCGCTCGATCTCGTCGCGGCCAGGCAGCTTGGCCTCCTTGATCGGAGTCGGGGCCGGCGGTGGCGGCGGCGCCGGCTGGGCTTCCGGCGGCGGCTGGATCATCGGCACGTCGCGCTTGCAGACGATCAGGATGACCGCGGCGGCCGGGCTCATCAGCACCGGGCTGGCTTGACCGAGCGGAATGCCGAGCGCGAGATTCTGCAGACCGGGCGCCATGTCCTTGACCCGCATGGTGCCCATATCGCCCGATTCCGGCATGCCGGTTTCCTTGGCGCGCGCCTGGAAGTCGCCGCAGCTCTTGATCGACTTGCGCAGCTTCTCGGCCTGTTCCTTGACGGCCTTGGTCTGCTCCTTGGATTCGATCGGCAGGATGATCTGCTTCATGTTGACGGTGGCCTTGGCCAGATCGGGCCGAGGCTGCGGACGGGGAGCCACCGGCTGGGCAGCCGGCATCGGCATCTCGCCGCCGCTGCTGCCGAAGGGCCGCTGACCGCGCACCAGCAGAATGTGATAGCCGGTGGCCGTGCGGATCGGCGTGGACAGCTGCCCACCGCGCATGCTGGACAGCGCCTTGTCCACTTCCGGCGACAGTTCGCCGCTGCGCACCCAGCCGAGATCGCCGCCCGCGGCGGCACCGGCGGACTGCGAGAACTGGCGGGCCAGAGCCGCGAAGTTGCCGCCGCGCTTCACCTCTTCCACCAGACGGTCGGCGTTGCGCCGCACCTCGTCATCCTGATCGGGACTGTCCACCGCCAGGAAGATCTCGGCGACCAGATATTCCGGCTTGCCGATGTTGGCCTTCAGCCGCTCCATCGCGGCATCGATCTCGTCCTCGCCGACCACGACCTCCTGGCGGATGCGGCGCTGCATCACCTTCTGCCAGGCGAGCAAAGCCCTGATCTGGTCCTTCAGCGTGGAAAGCGGCACATTCTGGCGCTTCAGCATGTCCTGAAGCTGCTGGCCGTTCATCCGGTTCTGCTCGGCGATGCGCTTGACGGCCTCATCGATCTCGGATGCCGACACCGTGACGCCCTGGCGCTTGGCTTCCTGCATCTGCAGGCGCTCGTCGATCAGGAGCCGCATCACCTGCGGCATGAGCCGCTGTGCGGTTTCCGGATTGGCGGAGGCGCCGGCATTCAGCAGCGCCATGCGGATGCGGGCATTGACGTCCGAAACCGAAACGACCTCGTCATTCACCACGGCGGCGATGCCTTCCGACCCCGGCGCGCGGGCTGGACGCATGGACTCGTCCCCCGTCCGCGGCGCCGCGGCGCCGGCGGCAGCCTTGCTCGACTGCGCCACGGCGGGCAGGGCCAGAAGCGCGCAGGCGGTCGCCACGGCGACGGTGGTCCGGACGGCTCGCAAACTCGACATGGTGCTCAAGCTCCAAAAACGGGTCGCCCGTTATTACGGTGGGGCCGGTGCCCCTTGCAAACGGAATCGGACCCGGCAATCCAGTGCCAAACCTACAGGGCGGAATTATGACCGACCGGGATAACCGCCCGCTTTGCGACGAATGGCCTCACCCTGCCAGTTCGCCATCAGCCGTCCTCCAGATGCAGAAGCGCGGCGGTACCCAGCAGCAGGCTGATGCCGGCGGGGCTCCAGGCGGCCATGATGATCGGGATCGTCTCGGACATGCCGAAGGTGCGGACGACGTCGGTCATCACGAACAGCACGAAGCCGGTCAGTACGCCGCCGGTAACCATCGCCATCGTCCCGCCGCGGCGTGGGAGCCGCAGCGAGAAGGCGGCGGCGAACAGCACCATCGCCAGGAACAGGAAGGGCTGGGCCAGCAGCGACTGGTAATGCAGCCGATGACGCACGGCCGGAAATCCGGTGGTCTCCAGCGTGTGAATGAAGCGCGGCAGCTCCCAGAAGGAAATCGTCTCCGGCGGGGCGAAGCTTTCCTCGATGGTCGCCATGTCCAGTTCGGTCGGGATGGTGTAGCTATCCAGTTTTTCCGGGTCTTTCTTGGCCCGGTTCAGGATCGCCTCCTGCAATTCCCATTTGCGGTCCTTCAGCACGGCGCTGGGCGCATCGACACGGCCGAGATAATTCTGATCGGCGTCGAACAGGAAGACGATGACGTTCGACAGCTCGAAGGTCACCGGGTTCACCAATTCCGAATGGATGAAGAACTGCTCCTTCTCGTTGGTCTGACGCAGCCACAGACCGGAGCGGGAAATGTTCAGCGTGCTGGACTGAAGCTTGAGATAGCGGTCCTGCAACTGCTCGTACTTGGCGATGAAAACGGCGCCGACCGGGTTGATCAGCGTCACTTTCACCACGCCGATGGCGGCGGCGGCAAACATCACCGGCATCAGGAACTGCCAGGCCGAAACGCCGACCGCACGGGCCACCACCAGCTCGGCGCTGCGCGTCAGCCGCCAGAAGGTGAACATGCCGGCGAAGAGGATGACGAAGGGGAAGATCTGCTGTCCGATCTCCGGCAGCTTCAGCAAGGCCATCTCCACGACCAGCCCGAAGGTGACGTGAGGCTTGGTGCCGGCGCGGCGCAGCAGTTCCACCGTGTCCAGCAGCAGCACGATGGCGAGCAGGATCACCATCAGCAGGCAGAACCAGACGACGAACTGCCGGCCGATGTAACGGGAAAGTGTAGGCGAGGAATACATGCGGTGTCCGGTCTCCGGAGCCCCGCCCTCGGCACCGCCATGGCACCTGGGACGGACTGGCGCGGCCCCGCCCGATAGGATCGGTGCGGAGTTGCGCCGGAACAAGTCCCGCTGTTTACCTCCGTTGCGGCGCGATGACAACCGGGCCGCTGTCCGCCCCGGGCCGGACATCTCCCTCCTTTTCCATCTGGACTTCCAGCGCCGGCACTCCAAACTGTTGGGGAGAGGCTGCACGGGAGGGTCGGTCGATGACGGACACCACGGTCGCAATCCGCCAGGCACGCGCATCGGACGCCGCCGGCATGGCCCGAGTCCATGTGCAGAGCTGGCGGTCCACCTATGCCGGCCTGATCCCGGCGCAATTCCTGGTCAACCTGTCCGAACCGCCCGCCGCCCAGCGCTGGGCAGCCATCGCCGAGACGCGCGGCCCCGGTCAGGGTGCCTTCGTCGCGGAGGACGTCGCCGGATGGTTCGCCGCCCCCGGCACCGTCGTCGGCATTGCCTCCTTCGGCACGCGGCGGGTCGCGGTGGAGGGCCATGCGGGAGAGTTCCACGCGCTTTATCTGCTAGACGACGCAAAGGGTTACGGCATTGGCCGGCGGTTGATGGCGGCGATGGCCGACCGTTTCCTGGCCGCCGGAATCCGCTCCGCCGCGGTGTGGTGCCTGCGCGACAACCCGTCACGCTGGTTCTACGAGCGGCTGGGCGGAATCAAGGTGGCGGAGCGGCCGATCCGGTTTGCCGGCAGCGATCTGGTCGAGATCGCCTATGGCTGGCGCGACCTGACGCCGCTTGCACGCTTGTCGGCGGGGCCGGAGGTGCGGTAGTGAGGGGACCTGAGTCCCCACGCATCAGGATTCGCCGATGTCCAGCGCCGCCTCCCTTTCCGCCGAACGCGTCCTCATTCTCGATTTCGGGTCGCAGGTGACCCAGCTCATCGCCCGCCGTGTGCGCGAGAGCGGGGTCTATTGTGAAATCCATCCCTTCGGCATGAGCGACGAGCGCATCCGCGAGTATGACCCGAAGGCGATCATCCTGTCGGGCAGCCCGGCCTCCGTCACCGAGGCGAACGGCCCGCGCGCCCCGCAGGCGGTGTTCGACCTGAAGGTTCCGGTGCTCGGCATCTGCTACGGCCAGCAGACGATGTGTCAGCAGCTTGGCGGCAACGTCTCCGGTTCCGACCATCGCGAGTTCGGCCGTGCCTTCATCGAGATCAAGGAGCCCTGCGCCCTGTTCGACGGGCTCTGGGCGGTCGGATCGAAGGAGCAGGTGTGGATGAGCCACGGCGACCGCGTCACCGCCCTGCCCGACGGCTTCCGCGCCGTGGCGGTCAGCGACGGCGCGCCCTTCGCCGCCATCGCCGATGACAGCCGCCGCATGTATGGCGTGCAGTTTCATCCGGAGGTGGTCCACACCCCGCATGGCGCCCAGCTGCTGGCGAACTTCGTCCACCGCGTCGCCGGCATCAAGGGCGACTGGACCATGGCCGCTTTCAAGCAGCAGGCCATCGAGAAGATCCGCGCCCAGGTCGGCACTGGCAAGGTGATCTGCGGCCTGTCGGGCGGTGTCGATTCGTCGGTCGCCGCCGTTCTGATCCACGAGGCGATCGGCGACCAGCTGACCTGCATCTTCGTCGACACCGGCCTGATGCGTGCCGGCGAGTCGGAAGAGGTCGTGCGGCTGTTCCGCGACCACTACAACATCCCGCTGGTCCACCGCGAGGCGGCCGACCTGTTCCTGGGCAAGCTGGCCGGTGTCACCGATCCGGAGCAGAAGCGCAAGATCATCGGCGGCCTGTTCATCGAGGTCTTCGACGAAGAGAGCGCCAAGGTCGGCGGTGCGGAGTTCCTGGCCCAGGGCACCCTCTACCCCGACGTGATCGAGAGCGTGTCCTTCACCGGCGGCCCGTCGGTCACCATCAAGTCGCACCACAATGTCGGCGGCCTGCCCGAGCGGATGAAGCTGAAGCTGGTCGAGCCGCTGCGCGAGCTGTTCAAGGACGAGGTCCGCGCGCTCGGCCGCGAACTGGGCCTGCCGCCGGCCTTCATCGGCCGCCACCCCTTCCCCGGCCCGGGCCTCGCCATCCGCGTCCCCGGCGAGATCACGCCGGAGAAGCTGGAGATCCTGCGCAAGGCCGACACGATCTATCTGGAGGAGATCCGCAACGCCGGCCTCTATGATGCGATCTGGCAGGCCTTCGCCGTGCTGCTGCCGGTCCGCACCGTCGGCGTGATGGGTGACGGCCGCACCTATGATCATGTGCTGGCCCTGCGCGCGGTGACCTCCACCGATGGCATGACCGCCGACTGGTACCCCTTCCCCCATGACTTCCTGGCGCGCGTGTCCAACCGCATCGTCAACGAGGTTCGCGGCGTCAACCGCGTGGTCTACGACATCACGTCGAAGCCGCCCGGCACCATCGAGTGGGAGTGAGGCGGGCTGAAAGGCTTCGCTGATCAGAGACAAAGGGGCGGGAAACCGCCCCTTTCCTTTTGTTCGTTCGGCTGCCGCTCAGAACAGCGACTCCACCGTCTGCGTCTTGGATTTGCGGCGTTTGCCGCGGGCCGGCTTGGGGCTGAGCGGCAGGAGCCCCTCCCTCTGCGCACAGAGGTCGTGCCAGACATAGCCCGGCCGTTCCGGCGTCCAGTACATGGGCTCGCCGAGCAGAACCTCTTCCCCGCAACAGGCACAGGGCGGATATGGGCTGGATGTGTGTTCGAACCGGTCCATCTCACCATTATGCCAGTGGCGAAGCGATCCGTAAGTGATGCGGATCAAATCGGACCGCAGGAGCGCAGAAAATAGTTCGGTTCAAGCTGGAGTGATGGAAGGCGGTCGGCTGGCACCAACCGCCTTCGCTCAATTACCGTGCGTCGGCCAACGTGACGCAGGCGCGGTCACGGCCGGCGAGGCTGCCGCAGCCGTCCGCGCGCTGGGAAACGAAGCGCATCACCACGCGCTCGCCCTTGCCGACCGACTGCGGAGGAAGCAGCGCCTCGGCGACCTGGGTGGTGAATTGCGGGTTGACGCGATGCGTGGTCGCCGGCGGTTCGAGACTGGCGACCTGAATCGGCTTGGCGGGAGCGACAGCCGGTGCCGGGGCCGGAGTTGGCGTCGGGGCGGGTTCAGGCAGCGACGCCACGACCACCGGAGCCGCGGCGGGAGCCGGTCCGGCGGCCTTCGGCTCGGCCGGACGCGGCTCCATCCGCCGTGGTTCGACAGCGCGGGAGTCCGGGGCGCGGGAGTCCGGGGCGCGGGATTCGGGCGTACGGGTTTCCGGCGCGGCGGAAGCCACGACCACCGGCGCTGGTTCCGACCGCTGGGGTGCCGGAGCAGCCGGCTGTCCGGTGCGCGGCTTCGGTGCGTCGTCCGGCACCACCGCGATCTCGATCGCCGAGGCGCCTGCCGCCTGCGACGGTTCACGCGGAGCGGAACCGCGCAGGACCGGCGTCAGGGCCGCCAGATACATCTTCGTTTCGCGCGGCAGACGCTGCTTGCCGGCCAGATGCTGGGCATAGCAGGCCGGACCGCAATTGTAGGCGGCCAGGAAACCGGGCGCCCCGAACAGGTCGTACATCTCGCGCAGATAGGCGGTACCGGCCATGATGTTGTCATGCGGGTCAGCCGGGTTGGGGCCGAGACCATATTGCGACCGCATCAACTCGTAGGTTCCGGGCATAACCTGCATCAGGCCGATGGCCCCGGCGGAGCTGGTGAGCACCTTGCCGCTGCTGGTCGTCGCCCGGCCATTGCTCTCGCGCATCATCACCGCGCGGATCCATTTCTCCGGCATGTCGTATTTCTGGGAGGCCTCGCGGATATGCGGGACCCAGCGGGACAGCGGATCATTCGGGTCAGGGACATAGGCGGCTTCGACCGGCGGAGCCGTCTGCACCTGCGGCGCTTCGGAGGCGCAGCCGGCCAGACTGAGAGCCAGGCACAGCATTGCACCGGCGGCGTGGATCGTCGCGAGGTTCCGTTTGACCACGAGGGAATTTCCGTGCAGTTGGCGCAGGCGGGACAAGAGATGGATCGCTTTTCAATGTATAGGCCACGTCTGTCAAGCGACATCACGGCCGTTTGCTGATTCCTGTCCCGAAGATGCCTTAAAATTGCCCGATTTATCTCTTGTGAAGAGGTCGGCAATTAGGATTTTCGGCAAATGTCCCTATGCCAATCCTCGCTGCCCATCTGACCATCATCCCGCCGTCACAAAGCGCGACACCGGGAACCTTGACGGAACATCCACGCCCCCCCTAATGGAGAGCGCCGGCCACGCCCTCAACCGATGCCCTTCCGATCGCGCAGGGCCGGCCGAACCGGATCGACGATCATGACCGCCCCACAACGGACTTTCCCTCCGGCCCCCCAGCCGGCCGAGCCGGTACAGCCGCTGCCCTCGCAGCAGGATGATCCCGCGCCCCTGCTCCACCCGCGGCGATGGTTCGGCCGCCTGCTTATGCTCCTTCTGGCGCTGCTGGTGGCCGGTGGTGGCTTTGTCCTGTGGCACACCCGTGGCCCTACGGCTCCCTCCGCCGCTTCGGCCATTTCTGCGGCGGAGCGTCCGATCGAATTGACGGCTGTGGAGGTCACCGCCGTCGCTCCGCGCGCGCTGACGGAAACGGTGCGGCTCAGCGGCTCCGTTTCGCCGATGGAGCAGTCGGCGCTGAAGGCGGAGGTCGCTGCCAGACTGGCCGAGGTTCTGGTGCGCGAGGGTCAGGCGGTGCGCCGCGGCGATGTGCTCGCCCGCTTCGACACGGTGGAACTGACCGCCCGCCTGAACGAGAAGCAGGCCAACCTGGAGGGTGCCCGCGCCCAACTGGTGCTGGCCGAAAAGACGCTGACCAAGAACCGCACGCTGAACCGCAGCAACATCGTTTCCGACACCAGCCTGGATCAGGCCGAAAGCAGCTTCGGCTTCCAACGTGCCCAGGTCGATGCGCTGGCGGCGCAGGTGGAGCTGGCGCGCAAGGCGTTGCGTGACGCGGTGGTGGTCAGCCCGATAGACGGCATGGTCGCCACCCGCTCCGTCAACCCGGGAGAAAATCTCGCGGTGAATGCCGCCCTGTTCACCATCGTCGACCTGTCGCGGGTGGAGGTCGAGGCAACGGTCCCGGCGGAGCAGGTGGCCCGTCTCGCCGTCGGCCAGACCGCCGCCCTGCGGGTCGAGGGCTTCGGCGATCGGGAGTTCGCCGGCCGCGTCGCCCGCATCAACCCGATGGCGCGGGCGGGATCGCGCGCCATCCCCGTCTATGTGACCATCGACAACAAGGACGGTGCGCTGCGCGGCGGCATGTTCGCCAGCGGCGAGGTTCGGGTGGCGCAGGCGCCGAGCGCCATCGCCGTGCCGCCGGTCGCCGTCCGCCATGACGACCAGGGCGACTTCGTGCTGCTGATCGCCGACGGCCGCACCGTTCGGCGTCCGGTGACGCGGGTGGCGCTGTGGGCACGCGGCGATCTGGTGCAGGTGGAGGGGCTGGCGCCGGGCGACCGCGTCGTCACCGGCAATTTGCCCGGCCTGACCGCCGGCCGCGCCGTCTCGACTGCCGGCACCTGACCCGGATCCGCTCCCATGCCGATCACCCGCATCAGCGTCGACAACCCGGTCTTCGCCACCATGATGATGGTGGCGCTGATGGTGCTCGGCCTCTTTTCCTACAACCGGCTGGGCGTCGACCTGTTTCCCGACGTCGATTTCCCGGTGGTGGTGGTCAGCACCGCCTATCCCGGCGCCAGCCCGGAGACGGTGGAGACCGACATCACCCGGCCGGTCGAGGATGCGATCAACACCATCGCCGGCATCAAGACGCTGACCTCGCGCTCCTACGAGGGCCAGTCGGTGGTGATCGCCGAGTTCGAGCTGAAGACCTCGTCGGTCCAGGCGTTGCAGGACGTGCGCGAGAAGGTCTCGGCCATCCGCGCCGGTTTCCGCGACGAGGTGAAGGATCCGCAGATCACCCGCTTCAACCCGGACGACCAGCCGATCCTGTCCATCGCCGTCACCTCCGACCTGCGGTCCTTGCGCGACCTCACCACGCTCACCGACCAGATCATCCTGAAGCGCCTGCAGAATGTCCGCGGCGTCGGCAAGGCCACCATCGCCGGCGGGGTGAAGCGGCAGATCCTGGTCCGCCTGAAGCCGGAAAAGCTGGAGGCACTCAACGTCGGCGTGGACGAGGTGATCGCCACCGTCACGAACGAGAACCAGGACGTGCCCGCCGGCACCGTCACCGGCCAGGGACGGGAGCGCGTGGTCCAGGTGGAGGGCCGCGTGCGCAACCCGCGCGACCTGTTGGACCTGATCGTCGCCCGGCGCGGCAACAGCCCGGTACGCCTCTCCCAGGTCGCCGAGGTGATCGACGGGCAGGAGGAGCAGGACTCGGCGGCATTGCTGAATGGCAACCCGGCGCTGGCGGTCGATGTGGTGAAGGTTCAGGGCGCCAACACAGTGGAGGTCGCGCGCGGCCTGCATCGGGCGATCGAGGATCTGCGGACCAACGGCTCGCTGCCGCCGGACGTGACGCTGGCGGTGGTGCGCGACAGCTCGCGAGGCATCACCAACTCGCTCAGCAACGTGCAGGAAACGCTGGTCGAAGGCGGCATCCTGACCATCCTGATCGTCATGGTCTTTTTGGGCTCCTGGCGCAGCACGGTCATCACCGCGCTGACCCTGCCGGTCGCTGTGCTCGGCACCTTCGGCATGCTGGCGGCGATGGGCTTCACGCTGAACATGATGACGCTGATGGCGCTTTCGCTCGCCATCGGCATCCTGATCGACGACGCCATCGTGGTGCGCGAGAACATCATGCGCCATCTCGCCCGCGGCCAGGGCCACCGTCAGGCGGCACTGGACGGCACGGCGGAGATCGGGCTGGCGGTGCTGGCGACCACCCTGACCATCGTCGCGGTCTTCCTGCCGGTCGCCTTCATGGGCGGCATCATCGGCCGCTTCTTCCTGCAATTCGGCATCACCGTATCGGCGGCGGTGCTGATCTCGCTGTTCGTGTCCTTCACGCTCGACCCGATGCTGTCCAGCATCTGGTACGACCCCGCCGCCCATGGCCGCCACAGCCGCTCGATCTTCGGCCACTTCGCGGCCTGGTTCGGGCGCGGCTTCGATGCGCTCTCGCACGGCTATGGCCGGCTGCTGCGCTGGGGCCTGCGCCGGCGCTGGGTGGTGGTGGTCGCGGCGCTGGCGATCTTCTTCGGCAGCTTCCTCCTGGTGCCGCGCATCGGCGTGGAGTTCGTCCCCGCCGCCGACCTCGGCGAGCAGATCATCGAGGTGGAGACCCCCGTCGGTTCCTCGCTCGCCACCACCACCGCCAAGACCCGCCAAGTGGAGGCGGCGATCCGCGAGTTTCCGGAGATCGCCTACACCTACAGCACCGTCAACACCGGGGTGTCGATCGGCCACAACCGCGGCAGCATCTATCTGCGCTACACCCCCATCGACCAGCGTAAGCGTTCGCCCAACGACCTTGCTCCGCTGCTGCGCCAGCGCCTGTCGGCGATCCCCGGCGTCACCATCGGCATCGCCATCCCCGGCGTCGGCGGCGTGCAGAAGCAGATCCAGGTTTCGGTCCAGGGCCGCGACATCACCGAACTCGACCGGCTGTCGCAGACGGTCATCGGCGCCATGCGCGCCATCCCCGGCTTCGTCGATGTCGACAGCACGCTGAAGGCGGCCAAGCCGACCCTGGCCGTCCGGCTGGAACGCGACCTCGCCAGCGACCTCGGCATCGGCACCGCCAAGGTGGCAGACACGCTGCGCCCGCTGTTCGCCGGTGATACGGTGTCGAGCTGGAAGGCGCCGGACGGCGAGAGCTACGACGTGCTGGTCCGCCTACCGGAAGGCGACCGCGCCGGCCGCGCCGACCTCGACCGCATCCATTTCTCCGGCGGGGTCGACGCCAACGGCACACCGCGCATGATCCCGCTGTCGCAGGTGGCGGAGGTGACGACGACGCTCGGTGCTTCGCAGATCAACCGGCGCGACCTTCAGCGCGAGGTGAATGTCCAGGCCAACGTCCAGGGCCGGGCCGCCGGCGACGCCGGCCGCGAGTTGCAGGCGACGCTGGCAAAGATCGAGTTGCCGCCGGGATACCGCATCGTCTTCGGCGGCTCGACCAAGGACATCGCGGAGACCAGCGGCTATGCCGCCCAGGCGCTGGCGCTCGCCGTCATCCTGATCTACCTGATCCTCGCCTCGCAGTTCGGCAGCTTCCTGCAACCGCTCGCGATCATGGCCTCGCTGCCGCTGTCGCTGGTCGGCGTGTTCCTCGGCCTGCTGGTGGCTGGATCGACGCTGAACATCTTCAGTGCCATCGGCTTCATCATGCTGATGGGGCTGGTGACCAAGAACGCCATTCTGCTGGTCGATTTCGCCAACCAGGCGCGCAAGCGCGGCGCCAACCTGCATGATGCGCTGGTGGAGGCCGGAATCATCCGCCTGCGCCCCATCGTCATGACCACCGCCGCCATGATCTTCGGCATGATCCCGCTGGCGCTCGGCATCGGCGAAGGGGCGCAGCAGCGCGCACCGATGGCCCATGCGGTGATCGGCGGCCTGCTGTCCTCAACCATCCTGACACTGCTGGTGGTACCAGTGGCGCTGACCTATCTCGACGGGTTGTCGCGCCGCATGAAGCGCTGGTTCGCCCACGGCGATCCCGACACCCGGCAGCAAGCGGCGGAGTGAGCGTCAGGCCAGGGCCGGCGTCCGCACCGAACTCTCGACACCGACGGAGCGCAAATTCTCTTCCACCCAGCGTTCCGCCGCCTCCCGTCCAGCATCGCGCAGCCAGTTCAGGAAGCCCCAATCGGTCATCAGCTTCGAATAGAGCCCCAGATCCTGCAAATGCTCGTCGGCGCCGATCAGGTGCAGGCGCGGCGCGTCGCTGCGGGCGGACAGGCAGCGCATCTCCTGCAACAGGGCGGCGTTGAAGGTGATCTGGTTCAGACGGGCGGCGATGCCGGCGGGTTCCTCCGGCGTGACGGCACAGGTGAACGGGTTTATCGCCACCACCAGCAGGTCGGCACCAGGACAGGCCTCCGCCAGCGGCGACAACGGCGGATTGGCGAGATAGCCACCATCCCAGTAATCCTGCCCATCGATCCGCACCGCCCGGAACAGGGTCGGCAGGCAGGCGGAGGCCAGCAGATGGTCGACCTCCAGTTCCGCCTCGTCGAACAGCCTCAGGGCTCCTGTGCGTACATTGCTGGCGCTGACGAACAGCCGCAGACCGCTCCGCCGGATCAGCTCCGGCTCCACCATCTCGGCCAGCAGCCCGCGCAGCGGATGGAAGTCCGCCGACTGCGTGCGATAGGGACTGACCCAGCGCCGCGCCCAATCCACCAGATGGGTTCCAGGCGCATGGTCGACGTTCCAGCGGCCGAGCAGCCGGTCGGTCACGCTCGGCCGGATCGGCCCCAGCCGTCCGGCGGCGCTGACCTGCTCCCAGAAATTCGCCAGTTCCGCCCGCGCCCCCTCCCTTGCCCCGGCGCGACCACCCCGCGCCCAGCCCTGCACCAGCATGGTGGCGTTCATCGCCCCGGCGCTGGCACCGCTGACCCCGACCACCCGGATGTCCTCCTCCAGCAACCGGTCGAGCACACCCCAGGTGAAGGCGCCATGTGCCCCACCACCCTGCAACGCAAGCGCCAGCATCGGTCTCGGCGGCGGCAGGGCCAGCATCGGTTGAGGTCCGGGTTCGTCCGGCACCCCGGCCGAACGGCTGGTCCCCAGCGTTCCGCGAACCCGGTTCCACATCCTGTGGATCATGGTCATGGTCGGCACGTCCTCGCCATTTCATGCTGCAATGCAATATGAGCATTGGCTTGACCACCGGCAAGGCATCCATACCCACACGCCACCCGGCACAGTGGATCCGGCGTCCCATGGGGAAACGGCAAGATGGAGTTCGACCCACCACTTTGCTATTGATCCGACGGGAAAGATCCGGATTGGAACCGTGGTGATGAGAATAGCCAAGCAGGACGCGGAGAGGGCTTTCGCCCACGCATTGGACTTGCATCGAGCCGGGAACCATTCCGAGGCGGAGATGCTGTACCGGGCGATCCGCAAATCCTTTCCGGATCATCCAGATGTCACCTACAATTTTGCCCTTCTGCTCGGTCAGACCGGACGCACCGGAGAGGCCCTGCCGGTGCTTCGCCGTCTGGTAAGGCTGTTTCCAGACTTCGCAGCCGCGTTCAGCGCCTTCGGCGTGTTCCTGAAGGAGAGCGGGCTTCTGCCGGAAGCCATCACCGCCTTGGAACAGGCCGACAGGCTGCGCCCCAACCACGCGCCCACCCTGGTCAATCTCGGCAACTCCCTGGCGATGGCGGGACGCCATCAGGAGGCGGCTTCGTCCTTCACCGCGGCGCTGGCCGCCGATCCGATGATGATGCCGGCACGCACGGCGCTGGCGACCCTGCATCTGAATGCCGAGAACGGCGAATGCGCCGGGAGGGTCCTGCGCTCCTGCCTTGCCATCGACCCGGCCGAAGCGGAGTTCTGGCGCCAGACCGGCAAAGCGCTCGCCATGGACTATCGACGCGACGAGGCGGGGCGCGCCTATGACCGGGCAGCTCTTCTGGCACCGCGATCCGACGCGGTCCGGCATGACATCCGCCGGAACCTGATGCCGACGGTTCCGGCCGGCAAGGCGGAAGCGCAGGCGGCGCTGGCGGCCTATGAAACCTGTCTGAACGATCTGACGGCGCATTACGCAGACGCTTCCCCGGAAGAACTGGCCATTGCGTTCGACCAGATGGACAGTCCGGAGACCTTCCTGCTGGCCTATGGCGAGACCGACGTGACGGGCTTGCTGGCCCGCCAGGGCGACCTCATGTCCAAGGTAAGCGCGGCCGGACAGGCGCGGATCGCCAAACCGGCCCCCAGGGCACCGGCACGCCGGAACGGTCGGATCCGGGTCGCGATCGTATCGGAGTTCTTCCGCCGCCGGCACCCCGTCTGGAAGGGGCTGGTTGCCGGTTGGGTTCATGGTCTCGACCGCAAGCGCTTCGAGGTGATCGGCGTCCCGGCGGCCAGGGACGAGACCGACGACGCCAAGATCGCACGCTCCGCCTTCGATCGGATCGTGACGGCCGAACCGAACATTCACGGCATGACCAAGGTGATCGTCTCCACCGCCGCCGACATCCTGATCTATCCCGATGGCCCGATCGGCCAGTTGAGCCATCGGCTGTCCGCCCTGCGGCTGGCGCCCGTGCAGTGCGCCAGCTGGGGCCATCCGATCACGACGGGCTTGCCGACTCTCGACGTCTTCCTCAGCGCGGATGCGATGGAGCCGGCCGATGCTCAGGCGCATTACCGGGAGAGGCTGGTGCGGATCGCCCATCTCGGCACCTCCTACAGCCTGGAAACGCAGGGAATCGTTCCCCATGGACGCGAGTGGCTGAACGAGGCGCCGGAAACGGCGCTGTTCGCCTGCATCCACTCCCTATACAAATATCTTCCGGACCATGACTGGCTGTTTCCACGGATCGCGCAGGGCGCGGCACCCTGCCGCCTGATCTTCTTCGAGGATCCCTCTCCCGTTCTGACCGCGGTGTTTCAGTCGCGCCTGGCCGCGGCATTTTCCAAGCATGGCATGGATTGGGCCGAGCATTGCCGTTTCCTGCCGCGGACGACACCGGAGGAGTTTTACCGGATTCTCGGCGCGTTCGACGTCTACCTGGACCCGCCGGGCTTTTCGGGCTTCAACACTGCGCAGGAGGCTTTGTCCTTCGACATCCCCGTGGTTTCGGCCAAGGGCCGGTTTCTGCGCGGCCGGCTGGCATCCGGCATTCTTCATCAGATCGGCATGGATGATCTGGTGACCGACAATCTCGAAGACTATGCGGCGCTCGCCTGTTCCCTGGCGCGGGACTCGTCGCGACGGGCAGATATTTCTTCGCGGATTCGGGCGGGCAAACAGCGGGGCTGGCAAGATCCGGAGGCAATTCTCTCCCTCCAGGACCATTTGTCGGCCTTGGTCTGACCCGCCACCCGCAAACATGGCAGCACCGGCTATCCCCTTGCCCACCATCATCCCGATCACCGACCCGGAAGACCCGCGCATCGAACCGTACCGCGACGTGCGGGAGCGCGATCTCGTCGGCCGTGACGGTCTGTTCATCGCCGAGGGGGCGGTGGTGGTGCGCAGCCTCGTCCAGTCCACCCGTTACCGCGCCCGCTCGCTGCTGATCGCCGACAAGCGGGCGTCGACGCTGGAGCCGATGCTGGCCGGCCTGACGGCGGACACGCCCGTCTACACCGCCACCCAGACCGTTCTGGACCGCATCGCCGGCTTCTCCCTGCATCGCGGCATCCTGGCGGTGGGGGAGAAGACCACCATCCCCACCGCGGCCGAGCTGCTGGCCGCCTGCGGCCCGGTTGCCCGCATCGTGATGCTGTTCGGCATCGGCAACCACGACAACATGGGTGGCATCTTCCGCAACGCCGCTGCCTTCGGCGCCGACGCGGTGATCCTCGATTCCGGCTGTTGCGACCCGCTCTACCGCAAGGCCATCCGTGTTTCGGTGGGTGCCACGCTGCTGGTGCCGACCGCCAAGCTGGCCCCGGACGAAGACCCGCTCGCCCTGCTCGACCGGTTCGGGTTCGAGGCGGTGGCGCTCAGCCCCGCCGGTGCCGAGACTCTGGCCGCCCTGCCCTCGCCCCGCCGTGCCGCCCTGCTGTTCGGATCTGAGGGGCCCGGCCTGCCTTCTGCACTGCTGGCCCGCGCCCGCAGTGTGCGCATCCCGATGGCCGGCGGCTTCGATTCCCTGAATGTGGCGACCACCAGCGGCATCGTGCTGCACCACATCGCTTCCGGACAGGTGCCATGACAGACGACACCGATACGCCGGCCGCCGACCCCCATCTGGTCCACGACCTCGCCGTCGCCCATCCGGAGGTGACGACGCTGGGGGCCGCCGGCCTGCTGCGGATGCCTGACGCCGAGGCGCGTGGGCTGGTGCCGCTCGGCCTGCCATTGCCGAAGGGCAAGCGTGACCTGCTGGTGCCGGCGGAACGGCGCGAAGCGATCCTGCTGGAAATCACCGGACGCATCGACCGTGCCCACCGCCGCGACGCGCTGCTGGCCCAGAGCCGCCGCGCGCTGGCGAGCAGCCATACCGCCCTTCTCTCTTGCGAGGATCGCACCCGCGTCCGCGCCGTGCGCAGCGACGAGTTGCCCTGGCCCGCACTGTCCCCGGCCATCCGACTGCAGGTCTCGCGGACCTTTGACGCGTTGGAGTTGTCGGACCTGTCCGATGCCGAGCTGTCGGCCCGGCTGGACCATGACCCAGCCCTGCGCGCCGCGCTGGACGAGGCGTTGTCGCGCGTCGCCGCCCGGCTGCGCGATCTGGCCGAGCGGGCCGGCGACGATCCCGACTGGGGCTTCGTCAGCCTCGCCGAGCGCCTGGGCAAGGCCGCCCGCAACCGCACGGACGCCGACGAACTGCTCGACCGCTGGGACCGTGAGTACGACCAATGGCGCCGCGACCGGGCGGAGGCGCGCGGCCGGCTCTATGTCGACCGCCATTTCGACTTCTCCCGCTTCGAGCGGCTGTTCCCGGTGGCGCGCGGCATGAGCCGCCGGCTGGTGCTGGTGATCGGCCCGACCAACTCCGGCAAGACCCACCGCGCCATCACCGCGTTGCGCGAGGCGCGCGACGGCGTCTATCTCGCTCCGTTGCGCCTGCTGGCCCTGGAGGTGATGGAGCGGCTGAACGCGGAGGGCACCCCCACTACCCTCATCACCGGCGAAGAGGAAATCCGCACCCCCGGCGCCCGCCACACCGCCTCCACCATCGAGGTGATGGACCCGGACCGTCCGGTCGAGGTCGCGGTGATCGACGAGATCCAGATGCTGGCCGACCCGGCGCGCGGCTGGGCCTGGACCGCAGCCCTGATGGGCGTGCCGGCCGAGACCGTCTACATCCTCGGCGCTCCCGAGGTTCGGCCGCTGGTCGAACGAGCCGCCGCCCATCTCGGCGAAGCGCTGGAAGTCGTCGAGCTTGACCGCAAGACCCCGCTGTCGATGCTCGATCGCCGGCTGGAGTGGGCGGAGGTCGAGCACGGCGACGCCCTGATCGCCTTCTCCCGCCGCGAGGTTCACAGCGTCCGCGACACGCTGCTGGCCCAGGGTCTGTCGGTCGCCGCCATCTACGGCGCGCTGGCCCCGGCGGTGCGGCGGCGCGAGGCGGCGCGCTTCCTGTCCGGCGAGGCCGACGTGGTGGTGGCGACCGACGCCATCGGCATGGGGCTGAACCTGCCTTGCCGGCGCGTGCTGTTCACCGCGCTGGAGAAGTTCGACGGCAGCAGCGTCCGCCCGCTGACCGCGACGGAGGTGAAGCAGATCGCCGGCCGCGCCGGCCGCTTCGGCCAGTTCGAGGAGGGCCATTTCGGCGTCATCGCCCGCGGCACCCCCGCCGCGCTGAAGCGTCTGCTGGAGGCGCCCGACCGTCGGCTGCGCAGCGACGCACCCCTGCCCGTCCGCCCGTCCCGCGCCATGCTGGCCCGCCTCGCCAGCCACATCGACAGCGACGAGACCCGATTGCTGGTGGAGTGCTTCGGCAGCGCGGCCACCGCCGGTTCCCCCTTCCGGCTGGCCGACCTGTCGGCGCTGCGCCGCGCCGCGCCGATGCTCGACGCCCGCCGGCTGCCCCTGTCCGCCAGGCTTGACCTGCTGCTCGCCCCTGCCGATCTGGAGGATGCGGAGGACGCCAAGGTCTTCGCCGCCATCCTCGACGCGGTGGAATCGGGAGAGAGGCTGCCGCTCGCCCGCCTGATCCCGGCACGGTTCGACGGGCTGGCCGCCGATGTGCTGGAGGCGGCCTCGCGGGCCTGCGACCTCTATTTCTGGGCCTCGCGCAAATTCCCCAACACCCTGCCCGACCGCGACCGGGTGCGCAGCGCCCGCGACGCCATCGGCCTGCGCCTGTCGGAAGCGCTGGCCTCGCGTGCCCGCCGCCGCGAGCCTCCGCCCGCCGCCGGGTTCCGCGGCGCGCCCCGCAAGCGCTTCGGCCCACGTCGCCGCTGAGGCAGGTGGGATTGGTTCCCGGCGAAATTCGTCCGCATGGCACTGCTGCGCTGCGAACGACGTGAGAGCCACGCTGTTCTGAACTGGACCTGCTTCGGCAGAACCCTTACATTGATAGCTGTCGCCTATTGATGTGTTCAGAAACATCGATTGGACGCTATCGAAAGGCTCTGCCATTGTTGCATCTGCGGCCAAGCCTCTGGCCGTCCCGTTCAGGAGCAACCGGCGTGAAGACCGCATCCCCCACCATCGCCGACACCGTCCATACCCCTGCCACCGCCCACAGCCCAGTGGCGGGACGCCGGTTCTGGACCATGCTCGGCCCCGGTTTCGTGGTGGCGGTCGGCTACATGGATCCGGGCAACTGGGCGACGGACATCGCGGCCGGCTCCAGCTTCGGCTTCGCCCTGCTGTCGGCAGTGCTGATCGCCAGTCTGGCCGGCATCTTCCTGCAAGGGCTGATCGTCCGGCTGACGCTGGCGACTGGCACCGATCTGGCCCGGCTGATCCGCCAGCGCTTCCCGCGGCCAGTGGCGATGCTGGTGTGGGTGGTGTCGGAACTGGCGATGATCGCCACCGATCTGGCCGAGCTGCTGGGCAGCGCCATCGCGCTGAAGCTGCTGTTCGGCATTCCGATCATGGCCGGCGTGGTGATCTCCGCCGTGCTGACCTTCGGCATCCTGGCCCTGCCCGGTGCCCGTGGCCGCGCCCCCGAACTGGTGGTCGGCGCGCTGATGAGCGTGGTGGTGGTGTGCTTCTCCTGGGAGCTGGTGATTGCCCGCCCCAACCCCGCCGCCCTGCTGGCCGGCCTGATGCCGAGCGTCGAACTGGCCCGGAATCCGGAGATGCTGTACCTGTCGCTGGGCATCATCGGTGCCACCGTCATGCCGCACAATCTGTTCCTGCATTCCGGTCTGGTGCAGGCCCGGCTGGCCGAGGTGAGGACCGAAGAGGAGCGCCGGCAGGCCGCCCGCTGGCTGACCATCGACCTGTCGACCGCCCTGGCGCTGGCCGGTCTGGTCAACGGCGCCATCCTGGCGGTCGCCGCCGTGGCGTTCCAGGGAGCCGCCGCAGGCGCCTCCCCCGGCATCGAGGACGCACACGCCCTGCTGGGCAGCAGCATCGGCGGCGTCGCCGCCCTGGTCTTCGCCATCGCCCTGCTGGCCGCCGGTCAAAGCTCCACCACCACCGGTACCATGGCCGGGCAGATGGTGACGGAGGGCTTCCTGAACCTGCGGCTGCGCCCGGTCACCCGCGCGCTGATCACCCGCGGCGCTTCGCTGATGCCGGCGTTGGCGGTGCTGGGCAGCGCCGGAGACGGGGCGGTGGACGGGCTGCTGGTCCTGAGCCAGGTGGTTCTGGCCCTGACCCTGCCCTTCATTCTGATCCCGATGCTGATGCTGCTGCGAAATGACAAGCTGATGGGCGGGCTGGCGATGGCGCCGCTGACCCTCAGGCTGGCGAGCCTGACCGTTCTGGTACTGACCGGCCTGTCCGGCTGGCTGGCCGGCACCACAGCGATGGTATGAGCGGAAAGGCACCTCGACCCGGAACCGGGAATGGTCCATCTTGCGGGCCGTTCCCCGTTTCTCCTGTCTGATCGGTACCGTTATGGATCCCGCCCTCGAACAACGCCTTATTGAAGAACGCCTTATTGAACAACGTCTGGCCGACCTCGAAAGCCGTCTCGCCCATCACGAGCGCATGGCGGAGGAGATGTCGGAGGTCATCTTCGCCCAGGGCCAGACCATCGACCGCCTGACCGCCCAGCTGAAGCGTATGCGCGACCGGGTGGAGGCGGCGGAATATGCCATCGCCTCCCCGCAGGACGAGCGGCCGCCGCCGCATTATTGAAGTAGACGATGGGGGCGGTGTCGTCCGCCCCCAATGCCAACGCCTCAGACGAACCCCTCATACACAACCTCGGTCATCATCCCGGTGGCCATGTGCAGCAGGTTGTGGCAGTGCAGCGGCCAGCGCCCGGGATTGTCGGCGTCGAAGGCGACCGTAACGCTGCCCATCATCGGCACCAGCACGGTGTCGCGTACCGCCCCCACCACCGGCCGGCCGTCGATGGCCACGACTTGGAAATGGTGGCCGTGCAGGTGCATGGGATGCGCCATCATCGAGGCATTCTCGAAGGTCAGCTCCACCCGCTGGCCCTGGCGCACCATCAGCGGCCGATGCGTGCCGAAGGTCAGCCCATCGAGACTCCAGACATAGGGCATCATCGACCCGGTCAGCTGGATCCGCTGCGTCAGGTCGGCCGGCCGCGCCGGCAGGGGAGTCCTGGCAACCAGTTGCCGCTCCAGCGACAGGTCCAACGGGTCGGTCGCCGCCGGGCCGGTCGCTGCGATTTTCTCCACCGCGGCACCGGGGGTGGCGAGAATGATGCCGGTGCGCTGCACCGCCCCCTCGCGCAAGGCCAGGATCGGGAAGGCGCCCCCCTCGGCCGGCAGGGTCAGGCGAATGTCCAGCCGCTGGCCCATGCTCATGCCGAAGCGGCTGCCCGTCACCGGCTGCACCGGATTGCCGTCGGCGGCGATGACCTGCCCGCTCAGCCGCCCAAGGTCGAGATGGAAGGCGGTCGAGGTGGCGCCGTTGATGACGCGCAGCCGGACCCGCCCGCCCCGCTCCACCCGGACCACCTCCGGGTCGGCGAGCGTGCGATCGTTGGCGAGGTAGGCGTCGTACTCGACGTCGTTCAGGTCCATCGCCATGCCGCCGGACATCCCGGCCATGTCGTGACCGGGGCCGTGGCTCATCCCGCCCTGGCTCATCCCGCCATGGTTCATCGCACCGTGATCCATCGAACCATGGCCAATGGAGCCGTGATCCATTTGACCGTGCCCGCCATGCGCCATCCCGCCGGCCGGCGCACCGAGCGCAGCCAGCAGCTCCGCCGGGTCGCGGAAGGTGAAGTCGTGCAGCAGGATGGTTACCTCCTGCTCGTCGGCGCGCAGGTCGTCTGCGCGGCGGACAACCAGCGGGGCTGCCATCAGAAGCTGTTCCTGCATCCCGTGGTGGGAATGCATCCAATGGGTTCCACTGCGCGGCGTGAAGTCGTAGCGAACGGACTCGCCGCTGCGGATCGCCGGGCGGTTCCGGTCGATGACACCGTCCTGGACATAAGGCGGAGTCTGGCCATGCCAGTGAATGACCGCATCCTCCCCCGCACGGTTGGCGAGATCGAGCAGGAAGCGCTGGCCGGGGTCCAGCGTCAACCCGTGGGTGCCGTCGGGTTGGCGGATGCCGAACACGCTGGCCGCCTTGCCGTTCACCTCAAGCGTGCGGCGGTCGACCGTCAGACGCATGGGTTCGCCGGCAGCCGAACCGGCGGCAAGGGCGGAGCGGGGAAAAGCGGGCAGCAAAGCGGCACAGCCGCCGGCAACCACCGTAGACAGCAGACGGCGGCGCGAAAGCGCAAGAGTCATGACGGACTCCGAATGATCGGGTGCTTGGAGGATGGAGGAAGGTGCCGCGGAAGCTCAGCGGCGCGGGATCATCATCCCAGTCGCGGCGGCGGCAGATCGGGCCTGACACCCAACCCTTCACGCAACGGCCCGGCGGCCCAACCCAGATGCGACCCGGTGGACGCGACCGGCGTCAGAACCTCCGCATTCGGCAGCCCGATCGCCACGGTGGCACAGGCCATCCCGGCGCAGCAGGACTGCAACGCGTGATGCGTCCGCCCTGGTGCTTGTCGATCATGGTTCATCCCATTCACGTCCGCCATCTTCGGATCCGACGCGTGGGACATGCCGTACGCCGCGGCGGCGGCAGGCTCAGCCCGCCGGTCATGCGGGCAGGCAGCGGTGGCGGCGTCCGACCACAGCAGCAGGCCAAGGATCACGAGGACCAACACCCCCGTGCCCCCGCACAGCCTCCACATCCAGTCGGCGACGCGCATCGGCACCGCAGCGCTCCCGCTTGTTCTCAGCCTTTTCAGATAGGTCTTCGGATGGAGCCGGTCAACCGCCCCAACCGTCGGGCAGGACTTCTACCCATTCAGCCCTAGGCGTTTTCCCGAACATGGAACTGCAACACACCGCGCCTATATTGGCGCTCACACGAAACCAACCGACCGCTTCCGAGATGTCCGCCTCCGCCCGTCCGGCCGCCACCCCGCACATCGCGACCCGCCAACTGCATTGCGCCTGCTGCGGCCGCCCCTTTGTTCGTCCCTCCATGCGCGGGCCGGCACCGCTCTATTGCTCGGTGGATTGCCAGAAGCAGATGCGCGTCCGCACGCGGGTATGGAGCCAGCGCGACGACGCTCCCTTCGGCCTGCGCCGCGCCTCCTAGAGTGTGATCGGTTCAAGCGGAATCGCTTGAGGCGTGGATCACACGGAAAAACAGACTCCAGTCCTTACCGTATCTCCACGGTCGCGCTGTCGCTGCGACCATCGGCGTCCAGCACGGTGACCCGCACCACCCCCGGACCGTCCGGACGCCACACCACCTCCCGCGCGATCGGCGACTGGGCGATCCGCCGTCCGTCGATCAGCCAGGACAGTGGACGCCGCCCGCCACTGGCCGTCAGGGTCATCGGTTCCCCCCTGCCATCCGGCCCCAGCGCCTCCAACACCATGTCGCTGACCGGGAAGGTCAGGCGCAGCCGGTCGGTCTGGCGCGGCCCGGCCAATTCCACCTCGCCCGGCCGCAGGCGGCGCAGCAACTCCGGCGGCGCCTCGCTCCTCACCGGGCCGGCGGGTCGGCCACGCTCGGCCGGCAGCCGGTCGAAGACCTCGAACAGAAGCGGAGCGGCGGTGTTGCGGCCGTAATGGTCGGGGCTGGGCGTGCCATCCGGCCGACCGACCCACACGCCGACCGTATAGCGCCCGGTGACACCGAAGGCCCAGGCATCACGGAAGCCATAGCTGGTGCCGGTCTTCAGCGCCACAGGTCCGCTGCCGCGCAGTTCCTGAGCCTGCACCACCCCTGGGGGGGGCGGGGAGCCTTCCAGGATCGCCCGCACCTGCTGGGCCGCAGTGGCCGACAGCAGCCGCTGCTCCGTGCCGACGGCCTCATCCAGCCTGGCACGCAGCGGCGCCACCAACCCGTCGCGCGCCAGCCCGCTGTAGAGCATCGTCGTATCCCACAGGCTGATCGACGCCCCGCCCAGCGCCACCGGGAGCCCCGGCAGCGCCGTCCGGCCGGGCAGCACCAGCCGGGCGCCGGCCTTGCGCAACGCCTCGGCGAAGCGCAGCGGCCCGACACGGTCGAGCACCAGAACCGCCGGTACGTTCAGCGAGCGCTGCAACGCCTCCATCACCGTCAGGTCGCCGGTGAAGCTGCGGTCGAAGTTGCGCGGCGCCCAGTCGCCGAAGCGGGTGGAGACGTCGGCGATCTGGGTCAGCGGGTGGATGATGCCGTCGTCGAAGCCCAGCCCATAGATGAAGGGCTTTAGCGCCGACCCCGGCGAGCGCACCGCCCGCACCATGTCGATCGGCCCCTGCCGCGTTTCGTCCAGCGCATTGGGACTGCCAAGATAGGCCAGCACCGAGCGGTCGCGGTTGTCGACCACCAGCACCGCCAGCCCGGCCTGCGGGTTCAGCGTCTCCGCTGCCCGCCGTCCCAGCGCCTCGACCGCCTGTTGCAGGGTGCCGTCGATGGTCGTGACGATCTCCACCCGGCCAGGATTGGCACCACGCAGACGGTCGGCGAGATGCGGGGCGGAGGTCGGCAGGGGCAGGCGGGTTGACGGCACAGGCAGTGATTTCGCCTCTGCCACTGCCTTGGCTGACAGGGCGCTCGCCTCCGCCACCCGGTCCAGCACCTTGTCGCGCGCCGCCCGTGCCCGTTCAGGATAGCGGTCGGGCCGCAGATGGGAGGGGGATTGCGGCAAGGAGACCAGCAGCGCCGCCTCCGCCGCGTCCAGTTCCCGCGGCGATTTGCCCAGCAGCATCAGCGAAGCGGCCCGGATGCCCTCGATATTGCCGCCATAGGGGGCGAGGGTCAGATACATGCCGAGGATGTCGCGCTTGCCATAGCGCCATTCCAGCTGCGCCGCCCTCGCCGCCTCGATCAGCTTGGCGGAGAGGGTGCGCGGCCGCGGCTCCAGCAGGCGCGCAACCTGCATGGTGATGGTGGAGGCGCCGGAAACGACCCGACCCGCCCCCAGATTCTGCGCCGCCGCCCGCAGCACGGCCAGCGGATCGACGCCGGCATGGCTCTCGAACCGCCGGTCCTCATAGGCCAGCAGCAGTTCGACGAACAGCGGCGAGACATCGTCCACCGTCGCCAGCAGCCGCCACGCGCCGGCCGCGTTGGTGAAGACGCGGAGCGGCTGGCCCTTGCGGTCGGTGACGGTCACAGACAGGTCGGCCAGTCGATCCAGCGGCGGCGGGAACAGCCGGTCGAGCAGCAGCGCCGCCCCCATCAGGGCGGCGGCGCCCAGGGCCGCCGATCCTGCCCGCCTTACCCAGACGTTACGCACCCAACCCCGCGCCAATCCTCACTCCGCCGGACGGACCGTGATCCGCCCGGTGGTCTGGCGGGCGAAGAAGCGCGGCTTGTACATGTCCTCGACCGTCGCACCCGGCAGCTCGTAGGTGCCGGGGGTGATGGCGCGGACGATGAAGGCCAGCTTGAAAGTCTGCTGGTCCTCCGTCAGGTCCACCGCAGCGACATAACGGTCGTCGCGCGCCTCGGTCGTGCGGGTGTAGGTCAGGTCGCCCAGCCACGCCATCTCCTCCGGTGTGCCGCCGCCCAGCTTGGCGTTCTCGATCTCCCAGCCGGCGGGCAGCGCATGGGTCACCATGCCCTGGTGGAACAGCTTGGTGTTGGCCTCGCCCTCCAGCACGACGACGAACACGTCGTTCTGCTTGATGGTGTCGAGGTTCAGCACCTCGCCCTTGCGGGTGAAGAAGTTGCGCTTGATGCGCAGCCCCTCGCGCGCCGCCGGCTGAGGCGCCACCGGCACGCCGGACAACGACACCGCCTGCCAGACCGCCGCCTTGCCGGCATTGGCGACCGGAATACCGGCATTGAGCTGGGCCAACGTCGGTGTCAAATCGACCCGCGCGCCGTCCTTCTTCGCACCGCCCAGCGTCATCTCCGCCTTGGCCGGCGCGCCGCGCAGCAGCGCGTCGGCGGCCAGCACCGACCACGCCTTCTCCTGTGTGTTGGTGCGGTTCGCGGCGGTGGCGGAGGCGGGCAGACGGTCGATCAGCGCCGGGATGCGGTTGCCCGCCATGTTGACCTCGGTCATCAGCGCAACCAGCGCCGCGGCGTCGCGGACGGTGGAGCCGTAATCGACATGCCATTCCTCGCGCGCCAGATGACCGACCGCGCTGTCGAAGGCGCCGGCCGCCCGCTCCTGGTCGCCCATGCGGGCCAGCGCCGCTCCCAACTGCCCCTTGGCCAGCGGCGTCGGCAGCTTCTCCAGCGCAGTGTCGTACAGGTAGCGCGCCGGCCCCGGCAGCGACACGCCGGCCAGGGCCAGCGTGTGCAGGGCATAGGCGCGCACCGCCATCTCGTTCGGCTCCGACGCGCTGGCGATGGCGCGCTGGCGCAGCCAGTTCAAGGCGTCGGTCAGCGGCTTGTCCGGCACCGCCTCGCCCTTCTGCTTGGCGCGGACCAGGAACTCGGTGGCATAGGCGCTCAGCCAGCCATCAGCCTCGTCATTGGCGCCCCACAGGCCGAAGGCTCCATCGAAGCGCTGCTTGTCCAACGTGCGGGAGATCGCCTGCTGGACGCGGGCCTCCAGCCCATCGTCCGGTTTGCGGTCCTTGCCCAGCGCCAGTTCCACGTCCCGCACCACCAGCAGCGGCAGGGCGCGGCTGACCGTCTGCTCCAGACAGCCGAACGGATAGCGGTCGAGCGCCCGCAGGATGCCGGCAACGTCGAAGGGCGGTGCGGTGGTGAAGCTGGCCGACCAGCTGGTGGTTCCCGGCAGGTAGGTCGCCAGCTCGGCCCCGTCGAAGCGGACGCTCTCGCCCGGCGCGATCTGGCGGGTGACGAACTGGGTCTCCACCGCGCGGGCGGGGCGGACGGTGATGCCGTAGTCGTGGTTCAGCGCCAGATTTTCCGGCCCCTTCACCGCCACGGCGACATGACCGATGCCGGCGGCGACACCCTTCAGCGGCACCACCAGCGTCTTGCGCTCGCCCTTCGCCAGCGGGACGGAGAGGTTTCCCCCCTCCACCGCAACCGCGTCCTGGGCAGTGACGGCGACCTCATAGGTGCCGGCCGCCGCTTCGACATTGTGCAGGGACAGGGTCACGCGGCTGTCATCGCCGGGGGCGAGGAAGCGCGGCAGGATGGCGTCGGCAACCAGCGGATCGCGCACCGTCACCGGCCCGGCGGCGGAGCCGACGCGGCCGCGGCTGTAGGCGACCGCCATCAGCCGAAGCTCGCCGTTGAAGTCCGGCACGTCGAAGCCGATGCGGGCGGTGCCGTCGGCGCCGACCTTCACCGGCCCGTGGAACAGCGAAACCACGGTGAATGGCACCACCGGCAGGCCGGCGCCGCTGGAATCGCCGCCCTGGCGCATGGCGCCATAGGGACCATCGAGCGGGTCGATCAACCGGCCGTAATCGTCACGGATGTCCAGGCCAAGGCGGCGCTTGCCGAAATAATGCTTCTCCGGCTGCGGGCTGGCGAAATCGGTCAGACGCAGGATGCCCTCGTCCACCGCAGCCAGCGTGACATAGGTGTCCTCCATCGATCCGCCATCGGCGGCGGCGACCTTCACCCCGACCTCAAGCCGGCTGCGCGGACGCATCACCTGCGGTGCGTCGAGCGTGACGGTCATCGTGCGCACCGACGGATCGACCCCGACCCAAGCGACGCCCATGGCACGCACCGGCTGACGCTCGCGGCCCTTGACGGGCGGGCGGTAGGCGGTGGCGGTGACATAGGCGCCCGGCCCCCAGGCGGCATCGACCGGGATCTCCACCGTCGCCCCCTCGGCGGGCACCGAGATGGTGCGCACGTCGAAAATGCGGTCGGTCGCCACCGTCACCAGCATCTCTCCGGCGAAGGGCGGCGCCACGCGGATGCGTGCGGTCTCGCCCGGCTTGTAGGACTGCCTGTCGGTCGAAACCTCCAGCTTGTCCGGGATGTCGGCGGTCTCGTCGCCGCTCGCCCAACCCGAATAGAAGCGGTAGGAGCTGGCGACCCCCGCCGCCTTGTCCGTCACCTCCAGTCGGTAACGGCCGAAGTCGCGCTTGCCCAGCGCCACCAGCGCCGGCTTGTCGGCGCCGACATCGACGGTACCGGATGCCAGCGGCACGTCGCGCACCGTGGCGTTGTAGCTGTAACGGCCGTCGCGGCGGAACCAGACGAAGGAAACGCGCTCCTCCACCAGCTCCCACTTGACGCCGGGCTTGGCCACGGCGCTGCCGTCCGGCGCCACGGCGACCAGATCGAAGGCGGCCTCGCCGCCCTCGCCGACGCGCCCGTCGGAGAAGCGCGGGCGCAGGCCCAGCGCATGGGTCTTCGGCCGGACCGGAACGCTGACCGACTTGCGGACCGGGCGCCCGCCCGGCTCCGACAGGGTGACGCGGATGTCGGCGCGCAGCGGCTTGCTGGTGTCCGGCACCTCCGGCAGGGTCACGGCGATGTGCGACACCCCCTGCTCGTCGGTGGTCGGGAATTCCAGCGGGTCGAGCCGCTCGGTCGGGTTGTCCTGCACCCGGCCGAAGCGATAGTCCTTAAAGGCCGGATAGGGCATCGGGTCGGTCTTCAGCGCCACCTCGGCGGTGCCTTCCAGACCCGCGGCCGGCGGGCCATAGAGGAAGCGGCCCTGCGCCGTCACCTCGAAAGGCTGGCCAGGCACCAGGATCGGCGCGCTGGCGGTCACGTCGAGCGCCAGCTTGATCGGCACGAAATCCTCGACCTGGAAGGAGCCGCGGCCGATCGGCTCGCCCTTCGGGTCGCTGTAGACCAGCACCTCCCAGCCGCCCAGTGGCGCGGTGCGCGTCAGGGTCAGCGGCAGGAAGAAGCCGCCGGCCTCCTGCCCCTTCAGGGCGCCGCTGTAATATTCGGTGCCGCTGGGGCGCAGAACCTTGACCGTCAGCGGGAAGTTATCCACCGCCTCGGTCTTGTCGTCACGCAGCAGGATCGACAGGTTCACCGTCTCGCCCTGGCGATAGACGCCACGGTCGGAATAGACGAAGGCGTCCATCGGCCCGGGCGCCGGACGTCCGCCGACCCCGCGGTCGCTGAGGTCGAAGGCGGCACCCGTCAGGTCCTGCATGGCGAAATCGGTGCCGAGATAGGCCATCACCATCTCAGGCGCATTGCCGCCGGTCTTCAGCAGGCCGGGCGCGAAGCGGGCGCGGCCGAACTCGTCGGTCTTGGCGCGGGCCAATTCGGAATTGTTGCGGGCGACCAGGGCGACATCCACCCCCGGAAGCGGCTTGGCGGTGCCGAAGGAGCGGGCGAAGACGGTCAGCCCGTCGGCACCGCGGAAACTGGTCAGGCCGATGTCGGAGAGCAGCACCCATTGCGTCGCCAGGGATTCCCAGCGGTCGGCCTGCTCCACGTCATGCGGACGGGCGGTGACGACATAGAGGCCGGCCTTGGGATCGTCACCCACCGCCTGACGGAACGGGATCGCCGCGGTGGTGTCGCGGTTGCGCTCCCCCTTCACGTCCAGCGAGCCGGACCACACAAGCTCGCCATTCTCCTGGGCCAGCCGGTCGGCGGAGTAGCTGGTCAGCTCGTTGAAGATATTGCCTTCATACTTGTTGGACACCAGCGCCCGATCGGCGATGCGATAGACCGACACGTCGAGCCGGTCGGTGTTGACGCTGATCACCGGGATGCCGTCGGCGCCCTTGCGCGGCAGGATGTAGGCGGAGCCGCGGAAGGCCGCCATCGACGGCCGGTCGGGCACGCGGATGCGCTGGGTCTCGTCGGCCCTCAGGTTCACGCCGTCCTCGCCGGGCAGCCCCTGGCGCAGGGTGACCGTGTAGCCGGCACCATGGATGACGCCGCGCAGGCACAGGCCGTTGTCGCGGGTCTCGATGGCGATCTTGGTCGGCGGCTCGATGCGGATATAGTCGTCGAAACGCACGCCCTGCTTGCTGCTCAGCCGATCGTTGAACTGGAAGCAGGCCCGCGGGCTGCTGCCCTCCGGGTTGACGGTAACGCCGGTCATCACCAGCCCCGCCTTGCGGCGCAGCGCGATGATGCGCTCCTCCAGCTTCGGCGCCTGGGTGTCGAGAGTAGCGGCCTCCATCTTCGGCGCCAGTTCGCGGATCGCCTTCAGCGCCTTCACCGCCTCGTCCGGCTTGCCGAAAGGCTCATCCATCAGGGTGGCGATGCGCCAGAGGACGGCGACGCGCTCCTCGTCCTTCGGGTTGAACTGCCCGGCCATCACGGCGCTTTGCAGCGCGCGGTCCTTGTTGGGCGGGGATGCGGTCATCCAAGCCGCACTCAGCTCCAGCCAGACCGACGGCGAACCACCGCCCTGGGTGATGGTCTTCTCATAGGCCTGGATGGCGCCGGCCATGTCCTTGCGGTCGCGGGCGGCCCGCGCCTGCTTCAGCAGGTCGGCGATCACCTGCGGCTTCGGCTGCGGCGGCGATTTCAGCAGCAGCCCGTTGGCATAGGCGGTGGCGTCCGAAAGCGCCCCCGGCGGCGTGTAGTCGGCACGGACCGGAGCGGCCGCGAAAACCATCACCACCAGAACCCAAAGCAGCGTCAGCAGCCGTGCCATCTTATCGCCTTACAACCGGAAGCGGGAGTGCATCCGGTTATAGCGCTGATAATCGGGTCATGGCGATATGGCGAACCGCCGATGCACCGTTCGGCTGTGCGGTTACCACCGCGCTTGCCGACGCGGCTGACTCCACCGGCACTTGTCCGCCGATGGAAGATCCGGTAACGCTCGACGCATCAGGATTGCGCCACGAGCGGTAAACGATGCTGGCATATTGCCGCAAGCTGAATGAACGGTGGGGGCTGGCGCTTGCACTCGCGCTCAGCCTCAGCCTGTTCGTTCGCCTTGCCGCACCCTACGCCGGCGCCGCCGACCGCGACGGCTATGTCGCGATCTGCACCGGCGGCGAAATCGTCTATCTGCCGGCAGACCATGACGGTCTGCCGCTGCCGGACGGCGGGCAGACCGACAAGCCGGACCTCCCGCCGCTACACCTGCCCTGCAGCTGGCTCGGACAGTTTCTCGTCCTGCTGCCGGCCTTGCAGATGCTGGTCCTGCCCACGGCGCAGGGTCTGCCTGCGGCACTGCTGGAGCCTGAGCAGCCGCACCACCCGAAACCCCTCAAGCCTTTTCAGTCGCAAGCCCCCCCATCCGGTCGCCATCCGACGCACTGACCCGCCCGCCTGTCGGGCGAACCGCATCGCGACGACCGAATGGACAATTCATGACACAAACTCTGCAAGGCGGAGCCTTCGGCTCTGCCCTTTACCGTGCGCTGTGGCGTTGGCATTTCTTCGCCGGGCTGATCTGCGCCCCCATCGTCATCCTGCTTTCCATCACCGGCGCCCTCTATCTGTTCAAGGACGAGATCAACGACAGCCTGCACCGCGAGTTGCGCCTCGTCGCTCCCCAATCGACGGAGCGGCTGGCTCCGTCCGCCCTCGTCATCCGGGCACTGGACGCTCATCCCGGCACGCTCAAGGGCTACGGGGCGCCCGCAGCACCCGACCGCCCCGCCGAAGTGAAGATCGTCGGTGCCGACGGATTGAAGGACATCGTCTATGTCGATCCCTATGACGGCCGGGTGCTGGGCAGCCTGTGGGACGGCGGATTCGCCGGTTCCCCAACCATGTATGTCGTGCGCAAGCTGCACAGCCTGCAATATGCCGGCTGGTTCGCGGAGCGCATCGTCGAGGCCGTGGCCGGCTGGATGGTGCTGATGACCGCGTCCGGCATCTATCTCTGGTGGCCGCGCGGCCAGCAGAAGGGCGGCCAATGGGGCGGTGTCGTCACCGTGCGCGGGACACCGGGCAAGCGCGTGTTCTGGCGCGACCTGCACGCCGTCACCGGCGTCTTCGTCAGCATCGTCATCGTCTTCCTGGCGATGACCGGGCTGCCCTGGTCCGGCTATTGGGGCAAGAAGTTCTACAGTGCGGCCTACGCGGTCGGCATGGGCATGCCGGACGGCTATTGGGACAAGTACCCGGTCTCCTCCGTCCCGCTGAAGGACACCATCGACCACGCCCCCTGGATCGTCGAAAACCAGCCGACGCCCCTGTCCACGGCGGCGGCCGGGGTTCCCGCCAAGCTGGACGACGTGGTGCGCACGGTGGAGGCACTGGGCATGGCACCGGGTTTCGCCGTCGTCATCCCGGCCAAGCCGGACGGCGTCTTCACCGCCTCCGTCTATCCGGACGACATCAGCCGGGAACGGGTTGTCCATCTCGACCAGTATACCGGCAGGGTGCTGTTCGACATGCAGTTGAAGGACCTGGGGCTGTTCGGCCGGCTGGCGGAATGGGGCATCAGCATCCATATGGGCCAGGCCTTCGGACTGGCGAACCAGCTTGTCCTGCTCGCCGCACTGGTCGGCATGGTCGGACTGACGGTGTCCGGAATCGTGATGTGGTGGAAGCGCCGCCCGGCGGGCAGTCTGGGCGCACCGCGCCTGCCGGCGGGACAGCCGGTGCCAAGGGGGTTGATCCTGATCGCGGCTGCGGGCGGCCTGTTCTTCCCGATGGTGGGCATTTCGATGCTCGCCTTCGCGGTCATCGAGGTGGCCGTTTACGGCACCCGCGCCCTGCGGACGGCTTGATCCACATCCGTCACGCGGAAGCCGGAGCCTGCCCGGCTTCCAGGGCGCTGCGCACGAACGCCCGTTCGGCGATGCTGCGGTAACGGTCGCGGTGCCGCAGCAGATGGAAGGGCCGGGCCGGCAGGTCCAGCCCCTCCAGCGCCACGATCCGTCCCGCCGCCAGATCCTCGGCGACGATCAGGTCCGACAGCACGCTCGCGCCCACCCCGGCGAGCAGCGCGGCGCGGATCACCCCGCCACCCGGCAAGGTCATCGCCACGTCCAGCCCGTCCGGCTCCAGCCCGACACCACGGATCGCCGCCTCGAACAGTGCCCGCGTGCCCGAGCCGGGTTCGCGCAGGATCCAGCGCCCGGCCGCCAGCACGTCGCGATCAACCCGGCCCAGCCCGGCCCACGGATGTCGGGCCCCGACCACCAGCCGCAGCCGGTCACCGTCGATCGGTTCGCTGACAAGCGCCGGATCCGTCACCACACCCTCGGCGATGCCGAGTTCGGCGCGGCCGTCACGCACCGCCTCGGCCACCTGCTCTGTGTTGCCGATCGACAGATCGACGCGGATCCCCGGATAGGCCTCGGCGAAGCGCAGCAGGCGCGGCCCCAGCCAGTGATTGCCGACCGTCTGGCTGGCCGCCAGCCGCAGCGCGCCGCGCGACAGGCCGGACAGCTCGGCCAGCATGGTGCCGGCCTCCTCCACCTTCGCCAGGATGGCGCGGGCCTGCCCGTGGAGCAGTTGCCCGGCGGCGGTCAGCTCCACCCGGCGGCCGATGCGGTCGAACAACCGCAGGCCATGTTCCGCCTCCAGGGCCGCGATGGCGGCGCTGACCGCCGGCTGGGACAGGTGCAGAACCTCCGCCGCCCGGGTGAAGTGCAGCATCTCCGCCACCGTGGCGAAGATACGCAACTGCTCCAGCGTCACGCGAACAGGCCGGTGAAGGGAAGGAAATCGACCAGATCGCCCGGCCGCACCGCAGTCGCCTCCGCCGGCATGTCGACCAGCCCGTCCGCCTCCACCATCGAGGTCAGCACGCCGGAGCTGTTGCTAGGGAACTTCACGGCAACCGGGCGGCCGTCGGCACCGCGCTCCAGCCGGGCGCGCAGAAACTCTCGGCGGCCGGGCTTTTTGGTGAAGCTGAAATCGGCGACCACCAGACTGCGCGGCGTGGCGATGCCGCTGGCCCCCGACAGGCGCAGCACCAGCGGCCGGCCGACCAGCAGGAAGGTGACCATCGCCGACACCGGGTTGCCGGGCAGCCCCAGGAAGGGCGTGTCGCCGACCCGGCCCAGCGCCAGCGGCTTGCCCGGCTTGATCGCCAGCGTCCACAAATCGATCGACCCCAGCGCGTTGACCGCCGCCTTGACATGGTCCTCCTCGCCGACCGACACGCCGCCACTGGTGACGATCAGGTCGGCTGTGCCGGCAGCCTCGGCCAGCGCGGCGCGGGTGGCGTCCGGCCGGTCGGGCAGGATGCCGAGATCGCGCACCTCCACTCCCAGCGCATCGAGCTGAGCGGCCAAGGTGTAGCGGTTGGCGTCATAGATGGCATGGTCGGGCTTGGGCGTCCCCGGTTCGCGCAGCTCGTCGCCGGTGGAGAACAGCACCACCGTCAGTCGCTTGCGCACGGTCAGGCCGCTGCGGCCGACCGCGGCGGCAAGCCCGACCTCCTGCGCGCGCAGGCGCTGGCCGGGGTGGAGCACCACGGCGCCGGCGGTCATGTCCTCCCCCGCCGGGCGGACGTTGGAACCGCGCTTCAGCGAGGCCGGAACCAGGACGGCGTCGCCGTCGGTCCGGCAATCCTCCTGCATCGCCACGGTGTCGGCGCCGGTCGGGATCGGCGCGCCGGTGAAGATGCGCACCGCCTTGCCTGCCGCGACCGCACCATCGAACCGGGAGCCGGCCGGCACCCGGCCGACGACCTCCAAACGCCGGAAGCCCTCCCCCGCCTCGGCGGCGAAGGCCCAGCCGTCCATGGCGGACACGTCGGCCGGCGGCACATTGACGGGCGCCACCACCTCCTCCGCCAGAACGCGGCCGAGCGCCTGGCGCAGCGGCACCTCCTCCGTCCCGGTCACCGCGCCATAGCCCCGCGCGACGCGCGCGACCGCCTCGTCCAGCGACAGGGGGATGGGGCCATGTGCGGAGCAATCGTCCATGATCTCGATGTCCTTGATGAATGGGCCGGGATGAATGGGCCGGAATCAGGGGGGCCGGCGGCCTTCCTAGAGACAAATGCAGCCCACGCCTTTGATCGGCGTCAAGACTCCGTTTCGATCTTCCCGCAATTCGGCGCCTCAGGCCGTCTCCGCCCGCAGCCAGTCCAGATAGGGCGGGTTGCCGCGTCCCACAGCCAGTTCGACAACGCAGGGCGTGTCGTAGCTGTGCAGGTCGCGCACGCGGGCGGTCAGCCGGTCGAACAGGGAGGATCGGGTCTTGGCGATCAGCACCGCCTCGTCGGCCTGCTCCACCGTACCGTTCCAGCGATAGACCGAGGTCATGCCGTCCAGCACGTTGGCGCAGGCGGCCAGCCGTTCCTCCACCAGACTGCGGCCGATGCGCAGGGCCTCCTCCTTCGAGCCGGCGGTGATGTAGGCGAGGACCAGATCGTCCGTGTCGGCATCGGGGCTGGTTTCCGGCATAGGGAAGACTCCCTCCTTTTCGATGCACCGTGCTGCGCTTTCGCGTAGGATGCCCGCACTTTGCCACAGCCCCCACCGGGGCCGGCAAGCCCTGTCCGATCCCGTACCGCAAGAGCAGCCCGTCCCATGGCCAAGCCCCGCCGTTCCTCGTCCCGCAGCACCCCGTCCGACGTCCAGGGGGCGTGGCTGCGCCGTGGCCTGGACCAGCCGGGCGGCAAGCTGCCGCTGTTCGACGAGCGCGGGCAGCGGGTGAAGAAGCCGACGGTGGAAGCCTGCCTGAAGGCTGGATGGGCGGAGCGTTGGTTCGACAACCCGCTGAAGCCGGACTGGCTTGTCTGCCGCCTGACGGAAGCCGGCCGCACCGCATTGGAAGCACACGGCCGCGGTGACGTCACCCCGGCCGACGAGGCGGAGGACGATGCGCGCCAGGGTGCGCTGATTTGAGAAACCGCCAAAGCGGAGCTGCTGCGCCGCTCCCTATTGTACCGCCCCTTATTGCGCCGCTTGGGCGACACCTTTATCGCGCTTGATCCGCAGTTGGCGGTCGACCTCTGCCTGGAGCTGGCGCGGGGTGACCGGCTTGTGCAAGACAGCGACGCCATGGGCCGAGGCATCGGCCAACGTGTCGGCTCCGGTCTCCCCGGTCAGGATCAGGGCTGGAACCTCCGCACCATAACGTCCGCGCACGCGGCGGATCACTTCGGTGCCGACCCTCCCCTCGCGCAGCCGGTAATCGGCGATGACGATGTCGGGCACCCGCCCCAGCGACTCCAGCCGGTCCATCGCCCGGTCGGCGCTGTCGGCGGCGACGACGCGGAAGCCCCATTCGGTGAGCACCGTCTGCAAGCCCAGCAGCACCACCGCGTCGTCATCGACCAGCACGGCCAGACGCGGCCGGTCGATCACCGGCGGCCGTTCCGGCCCCCCTGCCCGTCCAGCCAGGAAACGGGCCGGCGCCAGCGGCACCAGAACGCGGAAGGCCGAGCCCTGCCCCTGTACCGAGCGCACCTGCACCGGATGGTCGAGCAGTTGCGACAGCCGCCGGACGATGGCGAGCCCGAGGCCCAGCCCGCGCAGCCGGTCGCGCTCCGGGTTGCCGACCTGATGGAACTCTTCGAAGATGCGGTCGAGGTGTTCGGGGGGGATGCCAATGCCGGTGTCCTGCACCTCGATGGCCAAACGGTCGCCGTCTGGCCCGGCATCGATTCGGCAGCGGATGCGGATCGCCCCGGCCTCGGTATAGCGCAGCGCGTTGTCGACCAGATTGCGCAGCAACTGCATCAGCAGGCCGCGGTCACTGCGCAGCACCGCCTCGCAGCTCTCCACCCGCCAGACCAGCCCCTTGGCGGTCGCCTGTTCGCCATAGGCGGCGTCGAGTGCGTCGGTGATCTCGCCGACCTCGAAGGTGTCCAACACCGGCGTTACCACGCCGGCCTCCAGACGCGACACCTCCAGCAACCCGTCCAGCAGACCCTTCATGGTATCCAGCCCCTGGTCGAGGCGGGACAGCAGATCGCGGCCATTATGGTCGCCGACATGGCGGGCAAGTGCAGCGGACAGGAAGAACAGGGCCTGGAGGGGCTGGCGGAGGTCGTGGCTGGCGGCAGCGAGGAACTTGGATTTGGCGAGATTGGCGCGCTCGGCTTCCTCCCGGGCGGCATCGCGCTCCGCTTCCAGCGACTGAAGGCGATGAATGAGACTCATGCTTCGACCACGGCTCTCATGGAGGATGATGGGGTTCCCGAAGGCGCCCCGTTTCCATTTTTGAACAGAACCGGGGTTAATGTTAAACTGCATTAACCATAATCATGCTGCAGCGCGCAACCCCTCCCAGGCATATGTGCCGCATGGGCAGGGTCCATGAAGAAAAGGTTAAAGCAGGTTCATATGCGAAAGCCCCGGCAAATTTCCGGGGCTCTCCGCATTCGGGACTCGATTGGCGACCTTGTGCCAAACGCCGTGGGCAAACCTTTCGAGAGACCGTCGGTCAGAAACCGCGACGCACCGCGATGTGGATCTCACCGCGGGTCAGTCCGATGTCGGACAGTTCGGCGTCGGACATGTGGTTCAGCTCACTTTCCGCGCGGTAAAGTTCAACCCGCTCGCGAACCCAATGAACGACACGTTGAAAGAGGGTGCTTTCCTTTGTTCCGGCCGCAAACAATTCACCGGACGAAGACTGCATCGAAGAGTAGGCCATGTTGATCTCCTGCGCTTGGCGCCAATTACATGAGCCTATTTTGCCTTTTGCACCCGCGAAATCAATGGCAACCCCTCTGCGGCCCGGCGGCGGCAGACCTGCGCGAATTCGATAGAACCTTCGTAGGCAAATCAACGCGGGCACAAAAAAGCGCGCGGAGGTTTCCCTCCGCGCGCCTTTCGGAACAGTGGCTTGGCCGCTGCCTCGCTTACTTCACGCTGACTTTGCGCGACAGGTTGTGGTGCGCCTCGATGTAGCGGACCGTGCCCGACTTGGAGCGCATGATGACCGAGTGGGTGTAGGCGCCGCCGGGGAAGCGGCGGACGCCCTTCAGCATGGCGCCGTCGGTGACGCCGGTGGCGGCGAACATGACATTGCCGCGCGCCAGCTCATGCAGGCTGTACTTCTTGTCGAGATCGGTCACGCCCCACTTGGCGGCGCGGGCCTTCTCGTCGTCGTTGCGGAACAGCAGACGGCCCTGGAACTGACCGCCGATGCAGCGCAGCGCCGCGGCGGCCAGGACGCCTTCCGGCGCGCCGCCGGAACCGACATACATGTCGACACCGGTGCCGGCCTGGCTGGTGGCGATGACGCCCGACACGTCGCCGTCATTGATCAGCATGATGCGGGCGCCGGCTTCACGGACGCGGGCGATCAGCTCGGCATGGCGCGGACGGTTCAGGATGCAGACCAGCAGTTCCTGCACCTCGGTGCCCTTGGCCTTTGCCAGGGCCTTCAGGTTGTTGGCCGGGGTCTCGTCCAGATCGACGATGTTTTCCGGCAGGCCGGCGCCGACGGCGATCTTGTCCATGTAGACGTCGGGGGCGTTCAGGAAGCCGCCCTCCTCCGCCATGGCGATGACGGCCAGCGAGTTCGGGCCGCCGGTCGCGCAGATGGTGGTGCCTTCCAGCGGGTCGAGCGCGATGTCGACCTTCGGGCCGGAGCCGATGCCGGCGCCGACCTTCTCGCCGATGTACAGCATCGGGGCCTCGTCGCGCTCACCCTCGCCGATCACGACGGTGCCGTCGATGTAAAGGGTGTTGAGCGCCTGGCGCATGGCATCGACGGCGGCCTGGTCGGCCAGCTTCTCGTCGCCGCGGCCCATCAGCAGCGAGGCCGACAGGGCGGCGGCCTCGGTCACGCGGACGGCCTCCAGCGCGAGGTTGCGGTCCATGTGGGACAGGTCGACATGCGTAGACGGCGTAGACATCGTGTGCTCCCCCCGACTCTTCGGTCGTATCAGGCTGTGTTTGGTTATGGTGGGAAACGGTCCCGATCAGAACTGCTCGATCCGGATCATCCGCGGCGGCTCCAGCACGCTGTCACTGGCCGCGATGGTCGCGAGCGCGCGCTGCATGGCCGCCTCGTCGGTGTCGTGGGTGGTCAGGACAACCGGAACGCCTTCGCCCGGCGAGCGGCCACGCTGAAGGAACTGCTCCATGGAGACGTTCTGGTCACGCATCGCCGCTGCGATATCCGCTATCACACCGGGGCGGTCCACGACCATCAGGCGGACGTAGTACGACCCGCGGCGCGCTTCCATCGGCGAGGGGGTTGCCGCGCTCAGCCGATCGGCCGGAACGCCGAAGGTGGGCGTGGACCGCCCGCGGGCGATGTCGATCAGGTCGGCGACCACGGCGGACGCGGTCGGGCCGGCACCGGCGCCGCGGCCGACGAACAGCACCCGGTCGGCGAAATCGGCCTGCGCCACCACGGCATTGAACACGCCGTCCACCGACGCGATCGGTGCTGTCTTCGGCACCATGCAGGGATGCACACGCTGTTCGATGCCGGCATCGGTACGCCGGGCGATGCCCAGCAGCTTGATGCGGAAGCCCAACTGGTCGGCATAGTCGAAATCGACCGCCGAGACCTGCCGGATGCCCTCGATATAGACGGCGGAAAAATCGACCGGCGTGCCGAAAGCGACCGAAGCGAGGATCGCCAGCTTGTGCGCGGCATCGACACCGTCGATGTCGAAGCTGGGGTCGGCCTCGGCATAGCCGAGCGCCTGGGCGTCGGCCAGCACGTCGGCGAAGTCGCGGCCGGTGGTCCGCATCTCCGTCAGGATATAGTTGCAGGTGCCGTTCAGGATGCCATGGATTTCCGACACGGCATTGCCGGCCAGACCTTCACGCAGCCCCTTGATGATCGGAATCCCGCCGGCCACCGCCGCCTCGAAGGCGACGGTCAGACCGCCGGATTCCGCCTTCCGGGCGATCTCGGTGCCATGGACGGCCAGCAGCGCCTTGTTGGCGGTGACCACATGCTTGCCGGTCTCCAGCGCCGTGGCGACGGTGTCGCGCGCCGGGCCTTCCGACCCGCCGATCAGCTCCACCACCAGATCGGCGCCAGATTGGGCCGCCATGGCGACGGGATCGTCGAACCATTGGACCTTCGACAGATCGACGCCGCGGTCCTTGCCCTTCGACCGCGCACTGACCGCGACCACCTCGATCCGGCGGCCGCAGCGCTGTTCGATCAGCGAGCTTTGGGCGTCCAGCAGCTTCAGGACGCCGGCGCCGACCGTACCAAGGCCGGCGACGGCGATTTTCAGGGGGGCTTGCTGGGCGTTCGGCATCAGGCTTTCGCTTTCTCGGATTCCAGAAGGGCGGCGCGGGCCACCGGGTCCTTGCTCGCCGCAACGCCGCCGGCGTTGGAGCGGAAGAACTCCTTGATGTTGCGGGTCGCCTGGCGGATGCGGTGGACATTCTCCACCATCGCCAGACGGACATGGCCATCGCCGTATTCGCCGAAGCCGATGCCGGGCGCCACCGCGACTTCCGCCTGCTGCAGCAGCAGCTTGGAGAATTCCAGCGAGCCGAGATGGGCGAACTGCGGCGGGATCGGCGCCCAGGCGAACATCGACGCCTTCGGGCTCGGCACTTCCCAGCCGGCTGCGGCCAGCCCCTCGATCATCACGTCGCGGCGCTGCTTGTACATGTCGCGCACCTGCTGGACGCAGTCCTGCGGACCGTTCAGCGCGGCGGCGGCGGCGACCTGGATCGGCGTGAAGGCGCCATAGTCGAGGTACGACTTGATGCGGGCCAGTGCTGTGATCAGCGTCTTGTTGCCAGTGGCGAAGCCGATGCGCCAGCCGGCCATCGAATAGGTCTTCGACATCGAGGTGAATTCGACGGCGATCTCACGCGCTTCCGGGATCTCCAGGATCGACGGCGGCGGGTCGTTGTCGAAGAAGATCTCGGCATAGGCCAGATCGGACAGGATATAGATGCCGTGCTTGCGGCAGAACTCGACGATCGGGCGGTAGAAGTCCAGCCCCACCACCTCGGCCGTCGGGTTCGACGGATAGTTCAGCACCAGCGCCAGCGGCTTCGGCACGCTGTGGCGGACGGCGCGCTCCAGCATGATCATGAAGCTGTCGATGTCGGTCGACGCCCCGTTCTCCATGCCCACCGGCAGATGGCGCACCGAGGCGCCGGCCAGGATGAAGCCGAACGGATGGATCGGGTAGGACGGGTTCGGCACCAGGATGATGTCACCCGGGCTGGTGATCGCCTGGGCGAGATTGGCCAGACCTTCCTTCGAGCCGATGGTGACGATGCACTCGGTCTCGGGATCGACATCGACGTTGAAGCGGCGCTTGTAATAGGCGGCATGGGCCTTGCGCAGGCCGGGGATGCCGCGGGAATTCGAGTAGCGGTGCGTCTTCGGATCGCGCACGGCCTCGACCAGCTTGTCGACGATGTGCTGCGGGGTCGCCTGGTCGGGATTGCCCATGCCGAGGTCGATGATGTCAGCGCCATTAGCTCGGGCTCGCGCCTTCATCGCGTTGACTTCGGCGAAGACGTAGGGCGGCAGGCGCTTGATGCGATGGAATTCGGTGTTGGACATGGACGCTCCGGAAGACCGCTCCGGTCACGCCACGAACCCAAGAGACCTGCGGACCGGGACTGACGTTCTACCGCCCCGACGCGACGGAAGCGAGGCAAATTTCGCGTTGCAGGCCAATGCGGCCACGCTTGGCTCCCGATTGCCCGCCAAGGCTGCCCCCACCGAAGGATAACGCAATTCCCTCATTCATATTGCGGTCAAACCTAACTGTGTCTTAACCGATTAGCTTTCATACCCTCGCCCTTCGGGACGGTCCTTAGGCCCCTGATAACAATCCCTAGGTGCTGGCCCCAGGTGCTGGCCTTTGGTGCTGAACGGTCCTGCCGGGTGGAGAGATGACATGACTTCGCTTCTGAAGATTGCTGACGGCCTGCTCGGAAACATGCGTTTCACGCGGAAGATGGCGCTTGCCCTGTCGGTTCCGATGGCGGGCGTGATTGTGCTGTCATCGCTTCTGGTGTGGGAACAGGTCGAATCCAGCCGCCGGGCCGCCGATCTCGCCTCCGTCACTCGCCTGTCGGTGGACATGACGAGCCTGGTGCACGAGTTGCAAAAGGAACGCGGGTCCTCTTCGATCTTCCTCAGCGGCAAGCGGGACGACGACCGCCAGCGCATGCAGACCGTGCGGACCGTTTCCGACGCGCGGCTCGCCGATTTGAACCGGCAATTCGCCGACACCCGCATCCGCGATTCCCGGATGGCCGGGGCGATGGCGGGTGCCCGCGACGCATTGTCGCAGCTGGCCGGTCTGCGCACAGGCGTCGACGGCATGGCGCAATCCTCCCTGGAGGCCGTCGGGAACTACACCGCCATGATCCGCAAGCTGCTGGACGCCGCCGGACAGGCCCGATCCCTGTCAGACGACAGCGACCAGCTGCGCGCCGCCGATGCCATGGTCTCCCTGTCGGAGGCTAAGGAACGGCTGGGCCAGCAGCGCGCTGTCGGTGGCGGCGCCTTCCGCAAGGACAGCTTCCCCGCCGACGCGCATGAGCGCTTCATCGAACTGTCGGGCGAGTACAAGGCGCTGATGAGCGGCTTGAAGAACAAGCTGACGGCGGAGCAGGCACGCTACTATGACCAGACCGTCGCCGGACCGGCCGTCGCAGAGGTGGAGCGGATGCGGCGGATCGGGGTCGCCTCCGCCTATGGGGCCGGCAACCAGGGGGTCGATGCCGGAAAGTGGTTCGACACCATCACCACCACCATCGACATGCTGCGCAGCGTCGAGACCCACGTGGCCAACGACCTGATCGGTCTGGCCAGCCGCGACGCGCAGGATTCGATGAACCGGCTGATCGGGATGGCCGCCGGTCTGGCAATCCTGCTGGTGACGATGACGCTGATCGCGGTCCTCGTCGTCCGCAACATCACAAGGCCGATCGCCCGCCTGAACGGCGACATGGCGCGGCTGGAAGCCGGGGAGCGCGAGCTGACCATCCATGGCGCCGAGCGCGCCGACGAGCTTGGTGCCATGGCCCGCAGCCTGGACCAGTTCCGCCTCAGCCTCGCCGAGGCCGACCGGCTCGCCGCCGAACAGCAGCGGCACCAGGAGGAGCGCCTGCGCGAGGCCGAACGCCTTGAACGGCTGGTGACGGAGTTCGACCGTCATATCGAATCCGTCGCCGAGCAGCTGGCGGGGGCCGCCAGCGGCCTTCGCGGCAATGCCGAGCAGATGAGCCGCATCGCGTCGGACACCGAATCACATGTGCTCTCCGTCGCCCGTGCCTCGGAGGGAGCCTCCGACAACGTCCAGGCCGTCGCCGCCGCAACGGAAGAGCTGACCGCCTCCATCGCCGAGATCGGGCGGCAGATGGCCGGTTCCACCGAAATGGCGGAGCAGGCGGTCAGCGACGTCCGGCACACCGCCGACGTCATCGCCGATCTCAGCAATTCCGCCCAGCAGGTGGGGGACATCGTCCGGATGATCACCGACATCGCCAGCCAGACCAACCTGCTCGCCCTCAATGCCACGATCGAGGCCGCCCGTGCCGGCGATGCCGGCAAGGGTTTCGCCGTGGTGGCGCAGGAGGTGAAGCAGCTCGCCAACCAGACCGCCAAGGCGACGGAGGACATCACCGCCAAGGTGTCCGAAATTCAGTCGGCGACCAGCCACACCGTCACCGCGATCGGCGGCATCGGCACCATCGTCACCCACATCGAGGAGAACATCTCCGCGGTCGCCGCCGCGGTGGAGGAGCAGAACGCCGCCACCGCCGAAATCGGCCGCAACGTCCGTCAGGCCGCCGACGGCACCGATCAGGTCTCCCACAATGCCGCCCTTGTCGGTACCGAAGCCAGCCGGGCCGGCGCGATGGCGAAGGAAGTGCTGTCGATGGCCGACGCCCTGAAGCGGAACGCCGACGGCCTGCGCAGCGACGTCGCCGCCTTCATCGGGAAGATCCGGACGGCATGAGGGGGCGGGGCATTTCGACTTCCGGATGCCCACTCACCCCATTCCGGTCGCCTTGGCGTATTTCCGCTTCGCCACCTCCAGGGACGCCAGCAGTTGCTGGCCGGTGGCACCGCCGTCGCCGCTGACGCGGCCGGTCATCACCGCTTTGATCGCATCGACATGAGCCTTGAACAGCAGATGTTCATTGGCGGTCACCATGGTCAGGCCGCTGCGGGTGGCCTCGTAGAGCGATTTGGCGATGTGAGTGATCAGTGGATAGCCGAAGATGCCGCCCTGCCCCCGCATCTCGTGGGCGGAGCGGTTGACCTGGGCCAGCAGGCCGGGCACCGCCTCGGGCTCGCGCGGAAGGCGGTCGATGCGGCGGCCCATCTCCTCCACCTCCGCACCGATCCACACCGCATAGTCGCCGGCGCGGTTCAGGATCTCCTCCTCCGCGGCGGCCAGCACCTCCGGCGGCAGGGTCGGGACCGGATCGCGCGGGGCGAGGCCGACCTTGGCGCCCAGCCGGTTGGGCAGGTCGAAATAGATGACCGGGAAGCGGTCGATGCCCCGTGCCTTCGACGCGCTGTGCACGACCAGGATCTCGGACGGCGATGTCATCCGGCAATCCATCGCCACCGGCTTGTCGGCGCGGCGGCGGTCGGGACCGAAATAGCCTTTCGCCAGCACGAAGCGGCGCGGCCGGGCGATGGCGAACAGCAAGCGGCTGGCGATGGTTTGGGCGGAAAACGGCTTGGCGATGAAGTCGGTGGCGCCGAGATCACGCGCCTGTTCCACATAATGCCGGTCTGCCGCCCCCGACAGCATCAGCACCGGCAGGAACTTGTCGGGGCTCTTGGGACTGAAGCGGAGCCAGCGCAGCAGCATCAGCCCGTTCACCTCCGGCATCACCAGATCGGACAGGATCAGGTCGACCGGCGCGGTGCCCGGCGGCAGCGCCGCACGGCGCTCCTCCAGCCAGCGGACGGCGTCGGCGCCGCTCGCCACCCCCTCGACCCGGCCGATGCCGATCGTGCGCAGGGTCGCGGTCAGGACCGAGCGGATGAAGCCGCTGTCCTCCACCACCAGGACCGATAGAAGATCGAGCTTCGGCTGGGTCATCGCCCTCTGCTTCCCCAACCGGGCCATATCCGCGCATTCATGACCCACTTCTGGCACAGCCGGGCCCGATTGGCGAGCGACAAGCGGAACGGAAGACAAACCACGCGGTCGCGGTTACCCTCCCCCGGCCGTCAAGGCCCGAAAACAAGAATGACGAGGAATCACCCGATGCCGCAACCTGATCACGTCATGGCCCTGCCCCTGCCGGAAACGCCGGATCTCGACCCCGACATGCAGGCGCTGTTCGACAAGTGCGTGGAAAAGCTGGGCTTCGTGCCCAACGTGCTTCAGGCCTACAGCCTGCGGCCGAAGAAACTGCGTAACTTCGCGATGCTCTACAACGAACTGATGCTGGGTGAGAGCGGCCTCAGCAAGCTTGAGCGCGAGATGATCGCGGTGGTCGTCTCCTCAGCCAACCATTGCTATTACTGTCTGGTCGCCCATGGGCAGGCGGTGCGCAAACTGTCCGGTGATCCGGAACTGGGCGAGATGCTGGTCGCCAATCACCGCGTCGCCCCGCTGGAAGCGCGCCAGCGCGCCATGCTCGACTTCGCCTGGAAGCTGACCAAGGAACCGATGTCGGTGGGCGAGCCCGACCGCGAGGCGCTGCGCGCCGTCGGCTTCAGCGCGGAGGACATCTTCGACATTGCCGACACGGTCGGCTTCTACAACATGTCCAACCGCGTGGCGACCGCGGTGGACATGATGCCGAACCGCGAGTACCACAGCCAGGACCGTTAAGGGCGGGACCGTCAAGGATCGGATATTCCCGGTCTTTCGTCGGTGCAGTCGAGGCCACACAGGGTAGGAATCATGGCGATCGTCCGTTTCTTCGTCCGACTGTTCGCGCTCATCGGCCTGCTGCTGGTGGTGGGAGCGGTGACGGTGGTGGTGCTGGCGGTCCGTCATGAACCCACCCTGCCCGACGCGGTGGTGCTGGAACTCGACCTGACCAAACCGCTGGCGGAGAGCGACGACGGCAAGATCGGCAGCCTGTTCGAGCACCAGGCCACGCTGCGTGAGGTGCTAGACGCGCTGGACGGCGGCCGGCGCGATCCGAAGGTGAAGGGCGTGCTGGCCCGTTTCGGCGACGACAGCATCGGCTTCGCCCAGACGCAGGAACTGCGCGCCGCCATCGAGCGCTTCCGCGCATCAGGACGCTTCGCCGTCGCCTTCGCCGAGGAATATGGTGGGGCCGGCGCCGGCAACCGCTCCTACCTGCTGGCCAGCGCCTTCGACGAGGTCTGGCTGCAGCCGCTGGGCACACTGGGCATCACCGGCCTGTCGGCGGAGCTGCCCTTCGCCCGCGACGCCTTCGACCTGCTGGGCGTACAGCCCAGCTTCGCCCAGCGCGAGGAATACAAGAGCTTCGCCGAGACCTTCACCAAGTCCGGCATGACCCCGGCCAACCGCGAGATGATGGAGGCTCTGGTCGCCGACCTCGGCAACCAGCTGGTCGACGGCATCGCCAAGAGCCGACGCCTCGCCCCCGCCACGGTGCGCACCGCCATGGACAAGGCGCCGCTGCTGAGCAAGGAGGCGCTGGACCAGAAGTTCGTCGACCGGCTCGGCTATGCCGACGAGGCGCGGGACGAGGCGCTGAAACGGGCGGGCGCCGGGGCGGAGACGGTGAAGCCGGCCGACTACCTGTCGGTCGCCGGCGGCCCCAACGACAGCGGACCGACCATCGCCCTGATCCACGCCGTCGGCACCATCACCGGCGGCGAGAGCGGCAAGCCGACGCCGATGGGCGTGTCGGCCGGATCGGAAACAATCGTCAAGGCCATCGAGGAGGCCGCCGAGGATCCGGACGTGCGCGCCATCCTGTTCCGCATCGACAGCGGCGGCGGGGCGGTATCGGCCTCGGAAGCCATCCGGCGGGCGCTGGTCAAGGCGCGGCAGAGCGGCAAGCCGGTGATCGCCAGCATGGGCGACACCGCCGCGTCCGGCGGCTATTGGATCGCGCTGGCAGCAGACCGCATCGTCGCCTCCCCTGCCACCGTCACCGGCTCCATCGGCGTCGTCGCCGGCAAATTCGCCATCGGCGGCCTGACCGACAAGCTGGGCATACATTGGGACGGGGTACGGGGAGCCCGGAACGCCGGCATGTGGTCGCCGCTGCGCCCGTTCGACGACAGTGAATCCGAACGGCTGAACGCCATCATAGACGACACCTACGCCAACTTCCTCCAGCGCGTCGCCGAGGCCCGGCGGATGACGCCGGAACAGGCGCGCGGCATCGCCAAGGGCCGCGTCTGGACCGGCGCCCAGGCCCGCGAACTCGGCCTCGTCGACGATCTTGGCGGCCAGGAGCAGGCGCTGACCCTCGCCCGCACCGCCGCCGGCCTGTCCGCCGACGCCCCGGTGACGCTGGCGCCCTACCCGCCGCCGAAATCGGTGACTGACCAGATCCTGGATCTGGTGTCCCGAAAGGGCGAGTTGGTGGGCGCCCTTGCCGCCGTGGCGGAACTGCGCCCGCTGCTGGCCCAGCTCCGCCCGCTGCTCGCCGCGACGCAGGGCGAAGGCGTGCAGGCCCGCATGCCGTCGATGTCGCTCGGGCGTTGAAAGGCACGAGCCTGAACGAAATCCCCTGCCCGGTTCAAAGACCTCAACGTCCGAGACGCCTGACCATGACCGAGACCGCCGCCCACCCTGCTCAGCCCGATCAGGCCCCTACCGTCTTCACCCATCAGGAGATCCTGCGGGTTTTCAGCGGAGTGGCGCTGGCGATGCTGATGGCGGCCATGGACCAGACCATCGTGGCCACTGCGCTGCCGACGATGGCGAGCCAGTTCGGCGGGCTGGAGATGCTGCCCTGGGTGGTCACCGCCTATCTGCTGACCTCCACCACCACGACGCCGATCTACGGCAAGCTGTCGGACCTCTATGGCCGCAAGCGCGTGCTGCAGACGGCGATCCTGCTGTTCCTGGTCGGCTCCGTGCTGTGCGCAGCGGCGCAGAGCATGACCCAGCTGATCCTGTTCCGAGGCTTGCAGGGGCTGGGCGGCGGCGGGCTGATGTCGCTGGCCTTCACCATCATCGGCGACGTGGTGGCCCCGCGCGAGCGCGGGCGCTACCAGGGCATGATCGGCGGCGTCTTCGCGCTGGCCAGCGTCGCCGGACCGCTGCTGGGCGGTATCTTCACCGAAACCATCGGCTGGCACTGGATTTTCCTGATCAACCTGCCGCTGGGCATCGCAGCCTTCGCCATGACCCGCCGCACCCTGTCGCGCCTGCCCGCCGGCCGGGTCAGGCCGCGCATCGATCTGGCGGGGGCGGCGCTGCTGACCGGGGCCGTGACCAGCCTGCTGATCGTCGCCACCCGCGGTGAAGCCATGGGCTGGGGCAGCCCGGCGGCGCTCGGCCTGTTGGCTGGCGGCCTCGTCATGCTCCTCGTCTTCCTGTGGCACGAGCGCCGGATCGAGGAGCCGATCCTGCCGCTGCACCTGTTCCGCCGCCCGGTGGTGGCGGTGGCGACACCGGTGGTCGCCGTTTCGGCGATGGTGCTGTTCGCCGGGATCGTCTATCTGCCGCTGCATCTCCAGCTGGTGCAGGGAACCAGCGCCACGGTGTCGGGCCTGTTGCTCCTGCCGCTGGTGCTGGGCATGACCGTCGGTTCGGTCGGTGGCGGCCGGCTTATCGCGAAGACCGGGCGCTACAAGGCTTTCCCGCTGGCCGGTCTGGCGCTGTCGGGCGTGATGTATGCGCTGCTCGGCACCCTGCCGGCACTGGCGGCGGACGGTCTGTGGTCGACGCTGATCCTGGTGCCGCTCGGCATGGGGCTGGGGCTGGTGATGCCGGTGATGACCGTCGCCGTGCAGAATGCGGTGGACCAGCGCGACCTCGGAGCCGCCACCGCCTCGGTCGGCTTTTTCCGCTCGCTCGGCGGTTCGGTCGGCGTCGCCGTGTTCGGCGCCGTCTTCAACGCCGTGGTGTCGGAGCGGCTGGAAGGTGCAGGCCTGTCGGGCCGAGCCGTTCTGGAGCATGGCGCCGCCGCCCTCGCCAGCCTGCCCGCCGCCGCCCGCGGCGGAGTGGTGGCGACGCTGGAGCATGGCTTCGCCACCCTGTTCCTGCTGGCCGCCGCGCTGGCGGTCGTCTCCTTCGCCATGACCCTGTTCCTGAAGGAACTGCCGCTGCGCTCCGCCAATCCCGGCCGGCCGAAAACCGCGCCGGCAGCGGAAGGCTGATAAGATCGGGCTGAGCAGCCAGCCGTCAGGAATGATCGCTGGGGAAGTGCCTGGGCTGCCCCAGCTTGTCCTCGATGTAGAGCAGGTTGACCAGCACCAGGACGACCACGGCGATCGGCGTCGCCAGGAACATGCCCATGATGCCGAACAGCACGCCGCCGGCGGCAATGGCCCCGATGGTGACCACCGGCGGCAGGTCGACAACCCGTTTCTGCAACAGCGGCGTGATCAGATTCCCCTCCACCTGCTGGATGACCAGATAGAGCCCGGCGACCCACAGCGCATCCTGCGGCGACTGGGCGAAGCCGATCAGAATCGCCGGCACCGCCGCCAGAAAGGGGCCGACCAGCGGGATGAACTCCAGCAAACCGGCGACGATGCCGAGCGCCAGCGCCGACGGGATGCCGAGCAGCCAGAGCCCGACCCCGATCATCGTACCCACCGCCGCCATCGCCACCAGCTGGCCGATCAGCCATTTCCACAGGCTGTCGCCGGCGACCTCCATCACCTCGCAGGCCCGCTTCTGCCCGCGCGGCGGGACCAGCAGGACCACGCCGCGCTGATACACCCCCGGCGACGCCGCCAGATAGAGCGCGGCGAACATCACCACCACCGCGTCGCCGACGACATAGACGAGGCCGGAGGCAAAGCTGCTCAGCTGGTTCATCCAGGGCCATTCCTTGCCCTGCTCCATGATGCGCTCGCGCCAGCCGTCGGGCAGCATGCCCATCGCCCTGGTCACCTGCTCCTGCAACTGGCCGAGTTGTGCCGCCATTGAGGTGCCCATCAGCCAGATTCCGCCGCCGACCAGCAGAATCAGAACCAGCAGCACGATGGCCAGCGACCAGCCATGGCCCAACCCGCTCCCCCGCTTCACATAGCCGGTCAGCCGCTGCAACAGGATGGCGAACAGCACGCCGGTGAAGATCAGCAGCAGCGTGCCGGAAATCCGCCACAGGAAGATGCCCAGCGCCGCCACCCCGGCGACGATCAGCACTTTCCAGGTGAAGACCGCCAGTTCGCCGCGCCCGGCTCTGGCCGGCGGTTCGCTCTGCGTCGCCCCGCCGCCGGGTATGGCGGCATGATAGGCGGTGGGCCGGCTGGATGTCGCCATCTCTTCAAACTCCCGCACTCGCGGCCACCGGACGGGCGGCTCCGGGGGAGGAACGCCCCAAGTCCGCAGACGTTGCGGACCTTCGGCAGGCTAGGCCGTCGGCGGTAGTCCGAAGATCGGTATGGAAAATGCTCAGATCCACCCCATATCGGTCATGACGCCAAGGAGTCATTCTCGCTGATGTCACTTCAAGAGCCCGCCCACCGGCGGGCTTTTTTTTGCCCATCACTCTTGGACCGCGACGCCCCCCTCAGCGGCGCGCCTCCGGCGGGAAAACCAGACTGACTTTCAATCCCGGCTGATTGTCGCTCAACTCCAGCTTTGCGCCATGCAGCGTCGCCACCGCATCGACAAGGCTCAATCCCAGCCCGTTGCCAGGCGAGGCGCGGGCGGTGTCCAGCCTGACGAAACGTTGCAGCACCTTGTCGCGCATTTCGGGCGGAATGCCGGGCCCGCTGTCGCCGACCTCGATGCAGGCGGCGCGGCCGGGAGCCGGACCGTCGAGGACCAGCGTGATGGTGCCGCGATCCGGCGTGTATTTGATCGCATTGTCCAGCAGGTTAGACACCACCTGGGCCAGAAGCTGGCCGTTGCCATGCACCACCGGCTTGCCGCGGATATCGACCGACAGCCGCTGCCCCCGCTCGTCCGCCACCGGTTCGTAGAGGTCGGCGGCCAGTTCCACCACTTCGGCCAGATCGACCGGCACGAAATCCTGCCGCTTGGCCCCTGACTCCGCCTCTGCGATCGACAGCAGGGCGGTGAAGGTGGCGAGCAGCCGGTCGGCCTCCACGATGGTGTCCTGCAAGACGGTCCGGTAGACTTCCGGGTCCTCCGTCTCATGCAGCAAAGCCAGCTCGATGCGGGAACGCAGGCGGGTCAGCGGCGTGCGCAGGTCGTGGGCGACGCTGTCGGTCACCTGCCGCATGCCGGTCATCAGCCGTTCGATGCGGTCCAGCATGGCATTGAGGTTGCCGGCCAGCCGGTCCATTTCGTCACCGCCGCCGAAACGCGGCACGCGGTCGCTCAGATCGCCGCTCATGATCTGGCGGGTGGTGCGGTTGATCGCCTCGATCCGCCGCATGGCGCCACGGCTCATCAACAGCCCGCCACCCAGCCCCAGCAGGGCGGTCGCCCCCAGGATCCAGCCCAGCGAACGGAACATCCGGGTGCGCAGCTGGTCGATCTCGCTCATGTCGCGGCCGACCAGCAGGCGGAACTGCCCCGGCAGCGTGAAGGTCACGGCCTGAGCGGTGGAGGGGCGGTCGTTGACACCACCATAATCGGCGACCTTGAAATGGGTCCAGCCGCTGGCGTTCGGCACCGCAGCCGGCCAGCCCGACAGGTTGCCGGCGAGGATCACCCCGGCTGCCGTCGTCAGCAGATAAATCGAATTGTTGTTCGCCACCGCGCTGCGCGTCCGCACCACGTCGACGAGGCCGGGCAGCCCATAGTTGTGGTAATGATCCTGCAGGCCGGCGACCTCCAGCGCGATGGTCTCACCGATCTCCTGCTCCAGGAATCCCGCCGTTGTGCGGTAGACGACGCCAAGAATCAGCCCGACCGACAGGACGAACATCGCCAGATAGAGCAGCGCCAGCCGGAACGCCGTGGCCCGCACCAGCCGCGACCCGGCGGCGACGAAGCCGTGCAGGCCGCTGGCGGCCGCGCCATCATGCTTCATTGGGCATGCTTCATAAGTCACGCAACTCCATCAAGCCCCTTGCGTCTCCGCCGCACGCAGGCTGTAGCCGGCGCCGCGCACGGTGTGGATCAGGGGTGTGGGAAAGTCCTTGTCGATCTTCTGGCGCAAACGGGCGATGTGCACGTCGATCACGTTTGTCTGCGGATCGAAATGATAGTCCCAGACATTCTCCAGCATCATGGTGCGGGTGACCACGCTGCCGGCGTTGCGCATCAGATATTCCAGCAGCGAGAACTCGCGCGGCAGCAGGTCGATGGGCTTGCCGGACCGCTTGACGCTGCGCGACAGCAGGTCCAGTTCCAGATCGCCCACCGACAGACGGGTCTGCGGCTGGGCGGCACCCCGCCGGCGCACCAGCACCTCGATCCGGGCCAGCAGCTCGGAGAAGGCGAAAGGCTTTGTCAGGTAATCGTCGCCGCCGGCCTTCAGCCCCTTCACCCGGTCGTCGACGCTGCCCAGCGCCGACAGGAACAGCACCGGCGTGTCATTGCCGGCCGCACGCAACACCTGGACCAGCGACAGACCGTCGCGTCCCGGCAGCATGCGGTCGACGATCATCACGTCGTAATGCTCGGCTCCGGCCAGAAACAGGCCGTCCTTCCCGTCGTTGGCGACGTCCACCACATGGCCGGCCTCCTTCAGCCCCTTCGCGAGGTAGCTGGCGGCCTGACGATCATCTTCGATGACGAGAATCTTCATGAGCACGAGTGTAGCCTCCCAAAACAGCCCGGCCAAGCACGAGGGTGTCGTGCCCGGCCGGACTTCCCGTCACTCACCGTCCCGTTGCTCGGGCGACGCGTTGCCTCAAGCCTTCAGCTTCAGCGCGACGAAGGACTCGTTGCCCTGCCGGTTGATCAGCATCAGCAGTGCCTTCTGCCCCGCCTTCTCGGCCTCCGTCACCTGACGACGGACGTCGGCCGGGCTCTTCACCTCGGTGTCGCCAACCCGCTCGATCACGTCGCCGGGACGGACCGGCACGTCGACGCTGGAGGACAGCCCGGTCACCACCACGCCCTGCACATCCTCGCCGATGCCCAGCCGCTTGCGCGCCGCCCGGTCCAGCGGGGCGAGCTTCAGCCCCTTCACCGGCGCCACCTCCTCATGCTCGGCGGAACCCTTGCCGGTGTCGCTGTCGGCCGACGCCATCTGCTGCTGTTCGGACAGACGGTCGATGCGCACCGGCACCGTCTTCTCCCGGCCGTCGCGCAGGATCTTCAGCTCCACCGTGTCGCCGGCCTTGGTATCGGCGACATGGCGGGTCAGGTCGCGCAGGTTGTTGACCGGCTTGCCGGCATAGGACAGCACGACGTCGCCCTGATGCAGGCCGGCACGCTGGGCCGGACTGTCGGCGGTCACCTCGGCCACCAGGGCGCCCTTGGCGCCGGGCAGCCCCACGCTGTCGGCGATGTCCGGAGTCACCTCCTGGATCTTCACGCCGAGCCAGCCGCGCTCGACCTTGCCGTTCTCCTTCAACTGGGCCACCACCTCCTTGGCGAGGTTGGACGGAATGGCGAATCCGATGCCGACCGAGCCGCCGTTGGGCGAGTAGATGGCGGTGTTGATGCCGATCACCCGGCCACTGAGGTCGAAGGTCGGACCACCCGAATTACCACGGTTGATGGCGGCATCGAGCTGGAAGTAGTCGTCGTAGGGACCGCTGTGGATGTCGCGGCCGCGGGCCGAGACGATGCCCTTGGTGACGGTGCCGCCCAGCCCGAACGGGTTGCCGACCGCCATCACCCAGTCGCCGACGCGCGTCTTGTCGCTGTCCGCCCAGTCGACCGAGGGCAGCGGCTTGTCCGACTTCACCTTCAGCAGGGCGAGATCGGTCTTGGCGTCGCGGCCGATCAGCTTCGCCGGCATGGCGGTGCCGTCCTGCAGGGTGACGGTGATCTCGCTGGCGCCGTCGATGACGTGGTTGTTGGTCACGACATAGCCGGCCGGATCGATGATGAAGCCGGAGCCAAGCGCCCCGGTCTTGCCGCGCGGCCCCTGGTCCTGATCCTGGTCGCCGTCCGGCCCCCCGTTGGGTCCGCCATTCCGGCCCATCTGGTCCTGGAACTGGCGGAAGAACTCCTCGAACGGGGTGCCGGGCGGGAAGCCGGGGATGGCCGGACCGCGTTGGGTCCGGGTTTCGGCCTTGGCCTCCTGGGTGGCGGCGATGTTGACCACGGCCGGGCTGACCTTGGCCGCGAGGTCGGCGAAGCTGGCCGGCGTGTCCTGCACCATGGAAACGGCTGGGGAAACGGCCGGTGCCGTGGCGTTCTGCTGTGCCTGCGACGCCGCCCATCCGGCCAGCGCCGGAGCCGTCAGCACCGTAGAGCCCAGGAGCAGGGCGGCGACGGTCCGGCGGAGGCGACCCGAACGCCCGATCTCGCGCTGGGGCTTCGACTGCGAATTGGCGGGAGGAAGGGTGGTCATGACGGCGACACTCCAATCAGGCGATTCCGACTGTGGGGAGGTGGTGCCGGAAATCCGACCGCGCAGCACCTCACCGCTGTTGTCCCCAACATAGGAACCGCCCCTTGACCGCCGCCTTGCGACCGGATGAAAGAAATTTCAGGCTCGCGGCATGTCAGGCCGCCGCCCTACTCCCCGATCAGATGCAGCGCAATCTCGCGCCGGTGCGGCCGGGCGCGGTGCTCGAACAGGTAGATCCCCTGCCAGGTGCCCAGCGCCGGCTCCCCCTCCATCAGCGGAATCGACAGACTGACGCCGGTAAGGGCCGAGCGGATGTGCGCTGGCATGTCGTCCGGTCCCTCGGTGGTGTGGGCATAGAGCGACGGATCCTCCGCAACCAGACGGCGGAAGAAGCGCAGCAGGTCTGCCTGCACATCGGGGTCGGCATTCTCCTGGATGGTCAGCGATGCCGAGGTGTGGCGGCAGAACACCGTCAGCAGCCCGGTCTCCATTCCCTGATCCGTCACCCAGCGCCGCACCGGGGCGGTCACCTCGACCAGCCCGGCGCCGCGGGTGGGGACGGTCAGCGTCGTGGCGGCTTGTCGCATAGGGGTCGCTCTCCTTCGGTTTTCGTCGGCGGATTTCGCTGGCTTGGTTCCGGCGCCAAGCAATACCAGATGTCTTTGCCCGGAATGTCCCCGCCCGGACGGGCGTGCCCGCATGGATCCGCAAGGCACGCTGTTGTAGCGGGACGACAAAGGAGGAAGACAGCGCATGGATATCACCGGCATCCACAGCGTTCCCGGACCGCGCGACCGCGTGTTCGCGGCACTCTGCGACCCGGCGGTGCTGATGCGCTGCATCCCCGTGCTGGAAGAGATGGAACGCCTGTCGGCCACTGACTATGCCGCGCGGGTGCGCACCACTCTCGGCCCGATGAAGGCGCGTTTTTCCGGCCGGCTGCGGTTGGAGCCGGAGGATGGCGCCCACCGCTACCGGTTGATCGCCCAGGGCAGTGGCGGGCTGGCCGGCGCGGTGAAGGGCGAGGCCCTGGTTGTGCTGGAGGAGGAGGACGGTCGCACCCGGCTGACCTACAGCCTGTCGGTGGCGCTGGGCGGGGCCGTCGGGCGGCTGGCGGTGAAGCTGGTGCAGGCCAAGACCGACCGCGTGCTCGCCAACTTCTTTGAACGCTTCGCTGACGAGGTCGACGCCCGCATCGAGTGATGCGGCGCAATGCCGCAGGCCAAATGGCGGCGCAGCGTCTTTCGCGGATGCAGCATCATGGGTCAGGATATCCGGCGTCGCGGGTGCTCTTTGCCGGTGGAGATGCCGAGTGGTCCTGTCCCAGCCCACTGCCCCGAACCTTGCCCAGTGCCCTGCCCGGCCCAACCCTGAGGCAGACCGCATGATCTTCGGCCGCATCCTGGCGCTCGCCGCCGCGGATCCGGTGCGGACGATGGTCCAGGCGCTGGCGCTGACCAAGGCAGACCTTGCAGAGCTGACCGCACGCCATGCCCCCCAATGGGCCGATGCCGTCGCCGCCCTGCCCGACAGCGATGAGTCCGGAGAGGACGCCATCGAGGAGGGTGATTTGCGCGCCCTCCTGGTCGAGCATGGCGCCAGGGGCGCCGACGAGGAGCGATGGCTCGCCACTATTCTGGCCCGCCGGTCGCTGGAGCCGAACCATCTGTGGCAGGACATGGGATTCCACGACCGCGGTGAACTCAACACCATGTTCCGGCGGCATTTCCCGGCGTTGGTGACGATGAATTCCGGCGACATGAAGTGGAAGAAGTTCTTCTATCGCCAGCTTTGCGAGCGCGAGGGGCTGATGCTGTGCAAGTCCCCCAACTGCGAGGTGTGCGACGACGTGGAGGTCTGTTTCGGCGAGGAAAGCGGCGATCCCTTGTCCAGCCTCGCCCGCCTAGCCCGTGGCGGGTGACGCGCCTCAGCGCGGCTGGGCGCCCAGATCCTCGAAGGTCATGCCCTTTTCGGTGTGGCGGAAGCGGCCCTTGCCGTTGACGGTCAGCGGCGGCTGACCCGGCTGCGGCCTGAAAGTGGCGGCGTAATAGCAGTCATACTGTCCGCTCTCGACCGGGCCGCCCTTCGGCTTCGCCTCGACGCAGCCCTGCTTTCGGAAGTCGTCGAAGGCGCGGAAGGCCGCGTTGCCCTGCCGTTCAAGCGTGCGGCGGGTATGGGCCTCAACCAGCTTGCGCATGTCGCCTTCCGACGGCTCGCCCGAACAGGCGGCGAGCAGCAAGGCGGGAAGAAGGGCGGCGAACGGAACGAAACGCCTCACCGTCCCCCCAGCAGCCGGTCCACCCGCTCCTTCAGCGCGGCGAAGGAGGGCGGCTTGACCACGAAGCCGTTGACGCCCAGCGCCATCGCCTGCTTCACGATCTCCGATTCGGTGTGGTTGGTCAGGAACACCACCGGGGCGCGGGGATTGGCGGCCTCGGTGCTGGCGCGCAGGCGGGCCAGGAACTGCAGGCCGGAGACCGGCTTCATGTCGATGTCGCAGACGATCAGGTCGGGATCGACGCGGATGCATTCGTACATCGCCGACTCGCCATTGTCGGCCTCAGCCACATCGCGGAAGCCGATCTGGCTGAGGATCTGGACGATGGTCCGGCGTACGAAGGGCTGGTCCTCCACCACCAGGATACGATGCTGGGAATAGTCTGTCGCTTGCATGTCCATTCCCGATCCTCCAGACAAATCGCCGCATTCCACTGATACAGTCCGAATCGGCGGCGGGCAACCGAAGGTCGGTTACCGGCGTGTGGAATATGATTTTAACTCTGTAAATTTTTCGACAATTTGCATTGCCCGGCCGACATCAGCCGGCCGTCATCCGCCGACCTGAACCCGGCCGGGGAACAGACGCTCCAGCACCACGCGCAGACGATCCATGGTCAGGGGCTTGTGCAGGCAATCGTCCATCCCGGCGGCGCGGCACTGCGCATCGTCCTCGGCATCGGTGCCGGCGGTCAATGCGACGATGGGCACGAGGCCGGCCTCGCCTGGCAGGGCGCGGATGGCGCGGGCGGCCTCGTGTCCGTCCATCACCGGCATCTGCACGTCCATCACGATCAGGTCGAACCGGCCGGCCGTCGCGGCGGCCAGCCCTTGCGCTCCATCCTCCGCCGTCGTCACCCCGTGGCCCAGCGCTTTGAAAAAGCCGGCGGCGACCAGACGGCCGATCGGGTTGTCCTCCACCAGCAAAACCGAGAGCGCGGCCGGACGCGGCATGGTCCGCAACGGTACGCGGATGGTCAGCTCCTCGCCCGCCTCGCCATCCGGACCATCGGCCAGCAGGAGTCCGCCCAGACGCCGCACCAGCGGATGGACCGCGGCCAGCACCAGGGGGCGCAGGCGCGCCACGCCCCGGCGGCGCATGGTCAGTTCGGCGGCGTCGCCCCCGGCCGGCCGCAGCGACAGGGACAGCGACGCGCCGGCCTCGGCGGTCAGCAGCGACAGCAGAGCGCGCAGTCCGGCCGTATCGCCGGCAAACGCCTCCTCCGCTCCGCCCTTGACCGTCACCGTCTTCGCGTGGGCAGCCAGCGTCCTCAGCGTCAGGGGCTCCTCAAACGGCGCCAACCGTCCGACGGGACGCAGGGCCGCCACCGTGGAGCGCAGAGCGGCACCTGCCGTCCGGACGACTGCCAGCCGGTCCTGCTGGCGCGGCAGGAGCGGCGATTCCAGCGCGGCGGCCGTCAGCGCCAACATCGGGTCGAGCGCAGCCACGACCGCGGCTCCCGCAGCGTCGAGCAGCGCTGCCGCCTCGGCCCCGCCCCGCTCCGCCTCGGCCAGCGCCACGCGCAGCCGGTTCTCGCGCATCTGGCGTCGGCGGGCTGCCGACACCGCGATGCGCAGGGCACCGCCATTGCCGGCCGGCAGCGCATCCTGCGCCCCCGCCGCGATCAGGCTGCCAATGTCCTGCTCCTGGCTCTGCCCTGGCCCCTCCGGCAACAGCACCACCACCGCCGGGGCGGGTTCCAGCAGGGACAGCGCCTCGACCGCCGCAACCGCTGCCACCACTGCGGGAGTGTCAAGCAGCAGCACGGTCTCACCCGAGGCCGTACCACGGCTGCGCAGCCGGTCCAACGCCGCAGCCAGCGTATCCACTTGTACCAGCTCCCCGAAAAAAGGAGCGAGCAACCGGCCGCGCACCGCATCCCGAGAAACCAGCAGCACCGGTTCCGTTGCCATCGCCATCGCCATCGCCTCCGGCCTGTTTGGGGTCTTCATTCCTTCGGCCATATGTCCTCGTCCGGGCCGTCAGCTGGCCATGGAGGTTGGAACGGAGGCGGCGGCGAAGGCGGGGCCGGGACAACCGCCGCCAACGACCACCCGGTTGCGGCCCGCCACCTTCGCCTCATACAGCGCGCGATCGGCACGGCCGAGCGCCCGCTCGATGCTGGCATCCTCTTCGCCACACATGCCGACGCCGATGCTGACGGTCATCCGAAGGCCGGCGTGTCCATGATCCTGATAGAGGCCTTTGCTCGGGTCGTCGTGCCGGAGCGGCACGTCGGCCAGAGCCAAACGCTGGCGAAGCCGCTCCGCCACCTCGGCCGCCGATGCCAGCGGGGTTTCCGGCAAGATGATCGCGAATTCCTCACCGCCCAGCCGGCCGATATGATCGGTGTTGCGCAATTCGCTGCGGCAGATCTCGGCCAGCCAGACCAGCGCCTGATCGCCCACCGCATGGCCATGGGTGTCGTTGATCACCTTGAAGCGGTCGATGTCCAGCATCAGCACCGACACCGGCCGGCCATAACGGCGCAGCCGCGCCATCTCGATCTCGGCCAACTCCATGAAGCGGCGGCGGTTGTTCAGACCGGTCAGCGGATCGGTGGTCGCCATCCGGCGCAACTCGCTTTCCACCCGCTTGCGTTCCGACACGTCGCGGATCACCGCGGTGAACAGCAGGCCATGGGCATGGTGCAGCTTGGCGATCGACACCTCCGCCGGAAATTCCCGGCCATCGGCGGTCAGACCCTCGACCTCGCGGCGGTTGGTCATCACCTGGGCCTGCACCTCCGAGGCGCTGAAACCGGCGATGTGCGCGTCGTGGTCCGGCCGGAAGCGTTCGGGGATCAGCAGCGACAGTGGACGGCCCAGGATGTCGGCGGCCTCATAGCCGAACAGGTTCTCCGCCGCCCGGTTGAACAGCGTGATCTCCAGGTTGGCGTCGGTGGTCAGGATGGCGTCCTGCGCCAGCCCGATGATGCCCTGCAGCCGCTCTTCCGACAGGCGCAGTTCCTCCTCAAGCCTTTTCCGGGCAATGGCATGCTGCACTGCGCGCCACATCAGCGGCCCGTCGGTCTGCCCCTTCACCAGATAATCCTGGGCGCCATGGGCCAGGATCTCCAGGGCGAAATCCTCGTCGTCATAGCCGGTCAGCACCACCAGCGGCAGCGACGGCGCGTCGGCGTGCAGCCGGGTCACCGTCTCCAGCCCGAAGCTGTCGGGCAGCGACAGGTCGAGCAGCACGACGTCGCAGGCATTGCGAAGCAGCCAGGCCCGCGCCTCCTTCAGCGAGGTGGCGCGGGCCACGCTGGAGCGGCGGGCATAGGGCGTCAGCGACCGGATCACCAGACGGGCGTCGGCGTCGTCATCCTCGACCAGCAGGATCGCGGTGCGTCCGTCTTCGCACAGGGGACCACGGGACAAGGCCGGCTTGCCCGGCAGGGTGATGGACATGGCGGACCTCCCTCACCGCGGCAGCCGGACGACACGGAACCAGTATTCCTCGATGCCCTTCACCGCGTCGAAGAAGGCGTCCATGTCCATCGGCTTGGTGATGAAGCTGTTGGCGCCCAGCAGATAGCTGGCGTTCACGTCGCGGTCGACGTCGGAGGTGGTGAGGATCACCACCGGAATGGTCTTCAACTCCTCGTCCGCCTTCAGTTCCTGCAACACCTCGCGGCCGTCCATCCGCGGCATGTTGAGGTCCAGCAGGATCAGGTCCGGACGGACGGCCTCGGCGAAAGGCCCCTGGCGGCGCAGATAGGCCATCGCCTCCACCCCATCGCGGACATGGCCGACATTGCACAGGATGCGCCCGTCGCGCAGGGCGCGCTTGGCAAGGCCGGCGTCGGCCGGATCATCCTCGACCAGCAGGATCTCGAAGGGGGCCGTCGGGTCCTGCATCAGGGGAATCCTCGGAAGACGGGATGGGGCAGATGGATGGAAAAGGTGCTGCCGACGCCCGGGCTGGAGACGACGGTGATCCGGCCGCCCAGCCGCTCCACCATCTTGCGGGCGATGGCCAGCCCCATGCCGGTACCGGGATGTTCGTCGCGCGAATGCAGGCGCCGGAACACCTCGAAAATCTGGTCGCGATAGCGCGGTTCGATGCCTATGCCGTTGTCGCGCACGTCGATCACGTCATAGCCGTCGACCCGCCGATGGGACACCTGCACCTCCGCCGCACGGTAGGGATGGCGGTATTCGACCGCGTTGGCGATCAGCACGACGAAGATCTCGCGCAGCCGCCGTTCGTCCGCCTGCACCGACGGCAGTTCCGTCACCGTCACGGTGGCGCCGACATCGGCGATGCGCCGCCTCAGCGCGGACAGCGCCTCCTTCAGCGGATCGCCGGCCGGGATCACGCCGCAGCTGAGCGGCACCCGATCCTCCGCCAGAAACAGCTGGACGTCCCGCAGCAGCATTTTCAACCTCCCGGCGCCGTCGACGATCTCGCGGATGAAGCCCTCGCTTTCCTCGTCCAGCTTGCCCTTCTGCTGCCGTTCCAGCAGTTGGGCATAGCTGGCGATGGCACGCAGCGGTTCCTGCAGATCATGGGCGGTGGCATAGGCGAACTGCTCCAGCTCGTTCTTGGCCCGGCCAAGCTCGGCGGTGCGCAGGTCGACCTGCCGTTCCAGCATGTGGCGGCGGCCGATCACCATGAAGGTCACCGCCTCGATCAGCAGCGACAGCAGCAGAAAGGCGATCTGGAAGCCACGGAAGGTCGGGTCGTCGTGGGCAAGCGCGTCCCAGCTGGTGCGCGGAGCGAGCGCCAGATGCCAATGGCCGTCGGGCAGGGCGATCCGCTCGACGAACGGGTCGCCCGTCAGGGCCAGGGCATCGCCGGCCACCTGCTGCCCGGTGTCGGTCACCACGGCGAAGCCAAGATACGCCGGCACGCGGTCGAACCGCACCTCGTTCAGGATGGCGCCGACGTCGAACACCAGCCCGACCGCGCCCCAAGGCTTGCCCGGCCCGAAGACGATCTGGCGGGCGATCAGCCCCTGCCCGCCCTGCAACAGGGTGACCGGGCCATGGAAGGTCACGTCGCGGCTGACGATGGCGCGCTGCACCGTATCGGCAAAGCCGGGCCGGGAATCCCGCAGCAGGTCGTTGCCCAGAACCTTCTCGTTGCCTTCCACCGGGTAGACGATGCGGACGACGAAATCGGGTGCTGCGGAAATGTTGCGCACCCCCACCACCGACCGCCGCAACGCCTCCGCGTAGCGCGGAAACTGGTCGGTGAGGTTGCCGGTGCCGGATGCGACCTCGACGAAGGCGGTCAGTCCGCGGATCAGGGCGAGCCGCTCGTTCAGCGCGCTCGACAGGGTGCTGGCGAGCGACGAGGCGGTCAGCGCGGCATTGGCACGGTGTTCGGCCACCAGGACGCGGGCATAGACGTCGCTCATCCAGAGATAACCCAGCGCCAGCACCAGCGTCACCGCCAGCTGGACCGCGGCCGGCCGCCAGATTCGCAGTCCGCCGGACAGCAGGCGGCGCAGGACCGCCGACACCGGCCGGCGCGGCGCGGTCAAGGGCTGCGCCGTCATGGCCGGACCCCAGCCTCCCCGGCTCGCTCCGGGACAGCCTGCTCCGCCACACCCTGATCGGGCGCCGGCAACGCCGGCAGGATCAGGCGGAACAGGCTGCCGCAGGGGCGCCCGTCCGCGTCGCGGAGATCGTCGCCGGGCGCATCATCGACCCACAGCCGGCCGCCGTGATGGTCGACGATCTTCTTGCAGACGGCCAGACCGACGCCGGTTCCCTCATACTCGTCGCGGCGGTGCAGCCGCTGGAAGATGCCGAAGACGCGCTCGCGGTCTTCCGGCGCGATGCCGATGCCGTTGTCGCGGATGTCGATGCGCCAGGCCGGAGTTCCGCACGGCCGGTCTGCCGAACCCAGCCGATCGGGCGCGAGGGTCACGCGCACCACCGGCGGCCGCCCAGATGCCCGGTACTTCACCGCATTGCCGATCAGATTCTGGAACAGACGCATCAGCTCGTTGTCATCGCCGGCCACCATCGCGGGCCTGCCGCCGTCCGGAATCTCGACGCTGACCGCCGCCCCCGCATCCTGCACCGCCACCTCCAGATTCAGCAGGGCGAGTTGCAACGGCTCGTCCAGCGGCACCGGCCGGAAGGGCCTGGCCTTGCGCCCGACCCGCGAATAGTCCAGCAGGTCGACGATCAGCCGGTCCATGCGCTGGGCGCCGTCGCGGGCGAAGTCGATGCACTCCCGCTCCTCCTCGCCCAGCGACTTGCCCAGGCCCCGTTCCAGCAGGGTCAGGTAGCTGGTTATGACGCGCAAGGGCTGACGCAGGTCGTGGGAGGCGACATAGGCGAAAGCCTCCAACTCAGCGTTCGACCTCTCCAGCTCGCGCGTCTTGCGACCCAGCGCGTCGGCCGCGCGGCAACGTTCGGTGATGTCGTGGATCAGCGACATCAGCATGGTGCGGCCATGGACGACGATGTTGCTGATATAGACCTCGACGTCGCGCACCTCGCCCGACGCCAGCCGGTGGCGGAACTGGAACTGCCGGCGTTCGGCACGGCTCGCCTGGTGCAGCTCCCGCCGCACGTCGGTGGGCGGGGCGGCGTTGATGTCCTGGATGTGCAGGCTGCGCAGCCGGTCGAGCGGATAGCCGTAGAATTCCGCCGCCGCCGGGTTGGCGTCGACGATCCGCCCGTCGATCGGGTCGATCAGCAGCTTCACCGCACAGCTGGCGACGAAGATCTGCTCGAACAGCTGCTGGCGTTCGCGCAGGGCCTGTTCGGCCTGCTTGCGCTCGCTGATATCCATCAGCGCGCCGACGATGCCGGCCGGCTTGCCGCCGGTGCGGCAATAGACGGCTTTGGAAAACAGCACATCGCGCAGCGTCCCATCGGCACAGCGCAGCCGCGTCTCGTAGCTTTGCGGCGTCTGGTCGGCCAGCAGGGCCCTGTCCACCACCTCGTCCGCCTCGGCGATGTCCGGCGGGGCGAGGTCGAAGACGGTGCGGCCGAACAGCGCCTGGCGGTCGATGCCCATCCAGCGTTCAAAGGCGCTGTTGGCATCGACGTAATGGCCCATCACGTCCTGGACGAAGATGGGCACCGGCACGGTGTCCAGCAGCACGCGCTGGAAGCCGGCGCGGTCGTTCAGCGCCTGTTCGGCGCGCCAGCGGACGGTGATGTCCTCCACCACCCAGACATAGCCGCGCTCCGGATCATCAACCTTCACCGAGCGGCCGATCAGACGGCAGCGGATGTCGGCGCCGTCGGCCCGGCGCATAACCACCTCCTCGTCGAACTGGCCGCCGGCCTGCATCTGGGGATAGGCACGCCGGCCGACCTCATCGAACACGCGGTCGTCACCATAGATGACGCGGGCGCTGCATCCGATGATGTCCTCCAGCCGGTGCTGGAAAGTGGCGGCGACCGCCTTGTTGACGCGGCGGATCACCCGGTCGCGATCGACCAGCAGCACGCCCATCGGCGCGTTGTCGAGGATGGCATCCAGCTGCAGCCGGCTTTCCGCCAGTTCGTCCTCCATCCGCTTGCGGGCGGTGACGTTGACATGGGTGCCGATCATGCGGCGGGGCCGGCGCTCCGCGTCCCAGGCCACCACCCGACCGCGGTCGAGGATCCACAACCAGTCGCCTGATTTGGCGCGGACGCGATGCTCGCATTCATAATAGCACCGGTCCCCCGCCAGATGAGCCGCCAGAGCGGCCTCGACCATGGGGAGATCTTCGGGATGGACGCGAGACCGCCAGAACTCCACCGTCGGCGGAACCTCCCCCGGCGTGAAGCCCAGCATCGTCTGCCAGCCAGGGCTGTACCACACCGCGCCGGTCGCCATGTCCCAGTCCCACAGCCCATCGCCGGCGGCATCGGTCGCCAGATGCAGCCGTGGAACCGCCGTACCCGTCCGCCCGCGGCGCCAGCGCAGGCGGGTCCGGGGCATTCGCACGGCTTCCGCAGCGGTTCCCGCAGACCCGATCCCGGGACGGGGATGCTCCAGCTCGCAACACCCCGGTTGGGAAGACAAGGTTGTGCTGTTGACCATGACCGCGGTCCGACCTCGTTTCCATGCGGGGACGGGATGCATGAACATGCGTGCATCACTGGTGATGACCGCAACCATACTCCAACAGCCGGCAGTGAATCCCCCAGAGAAATTGTCACAGGGGATCACTTCTCAACCCTTGTGATGGAGACGACGCCCGACATTCGGTTTAACCGAATCGCCCTGCCGGTCCGTTCATCCGTCCGCAGGTCAGGCCGCCATGTCGACCGGCGGCCGGTCCTTGGTGGCGATTTCCACCGCCCGCGCGAAGTCGCCCGCCATCGTCTCGGCGTCGAAGGCCAGATGGATGCGGTTATGTTCCACCGCCTTCACCGCGACCATCGCTTCCGTTCCATAGCGGTCGAGCCGCAGATGACCGGTGGCCCCCGCCAGCGAACGGCCGTCGGTCGCGGTCACCGGATCGATCATGGCGCCGCCCATCGACAGGTTGCGCACGGTCACCGCCAACCGGTCGCCGCCGATCAGCAGGGTTCCCGTCTCTTCCACCTGGAAGCGCGGCTTGCGCCGCCGGTCGGCATCGCCGGTGGAGGTGCGGACGATGCGGACCAGCACCTTGCGCAGGCTCTCGATCGAGCGCGCGACGTCCCCGGAGCCGTTCTTGACCTGGGTGGCCTGCGCCCCGGTGCGGTCGGCTTCCTCCGACACGGCGGCAATGCGATGCGACACCTCCTGCGCAGCAGTGGAGGTCTCGACCACGTTGCGGCTGATCTCCTGGGTGGCGGCCGCCTGCTCCTCCATCGCTGCGGCGATGGAACCGGCGATGTGATCGATCTCGGCAATGGTTTCGCCGATCTCCTTGACGGCCTGCACCGCCTCGTCGGTCACCGCCTGGATGGCGGTGATCTGGCGGGTGATCTCCTCGGTCGAGGACGCGGTCTGGTTGGCGAGGTTCTTGACCTCCTGCGCCACCACGGCGAAGCCCTTGCCGGCCTCGCCCGCCCGCGCCGCCTCGATGGTCGCGTTCAACGCCAGCAGGTTGGTCTGGCCGGCGATCGACTGGATCAGGTTCACCACCTCGCCAACCTTCGCCACCGTTTCCGACAGCGAACGGATGGTGGCCTGGGTGTGATGGCCGCTCTCCACCGCGCGGCGGGTCACTGCGCTGGAATGGGCGACCTGCGAGGAGATCTCGCGGATCGAGGCGGCCAGTTCCTCGCTGGCGGCGGCCACGGTCTGGGCGTTGGCCAGCGCCTGCCCCGCAGCCGAGGCCACGGTCTGGGCATTGATGCTGACCCGCTCGGCCGAGCCGGACATGCCTTCGGCATCATCGGCCATTGCGCCGGTACGCTGGGCCACCTCCTCCACCGCGCGCCCGGCCTCGCGCTCCACGGTCGAGGCCATGGTTTCCAGGGCACGGCGGCGCTCCTCGTCAGCCTGACGGGCACGCTCGACACGCTCCTGCACGGCGTAGCAGAGCCGGGCTTTCAGCCCGCGCAGTTGGCCGGCGATCGGATGGAACTCGGCCGCCGCCGGCAGGTCGATGATGTGGGTCTGGTCGTTGCGGGCGATGGCGTCGAAATCGGCCGAGAAGGCAGCCAGCGGCCGGCGCACGGTGCGCAGCAGCAGCAGCCCGCAGAACACCGCCGCCAGCAGGACGGCGAGACCGGCGGCCACGGCGAACACCAGATGCCACTGGAAGTCCTCCAGCGCCCCCTCATACTCGGCCTTGGCGACGGTCAGCTGCAGTTGCAGCAGATCCTTGTTGGTCTGGAAGGCCGCCTGGAACAATGGATCGATCCGGTCGCGGACAAGAACTTCCAGGCGCAGCGAATCGCCCTGCCGCGCCAGTTCCACCGCCGGCTTCAGGCCTTCGTTAAGGAAAGCCGCGCGCTGCTTGGCGAAGCGCTCCGCCAGCGTCTTCTCCTCCGGCGTCAGATAGGTGGTGAGATAGTCCGCCCACAGCCGGTCGATGACCGTATCGTTCTTGGTGATCCGTTCCTCACGCTGCGCCATCGCCTTGGGATCGGTGCCATCGCGGGTGTCGATGATCAGGCGCTGCAAGGTCTGCACATTGTCGCGCATATGGTCCAGAATCTCGCCGATCTGAACCGCCGGCACCGTCCGGTCCTCGTACACCGTCTTCAGCGAGGCGTTGCTGTCGGACATGCCGCGCAGCGTAACCCCGCCGACCACCAGCATAGACAGGATCATGAAGGCGAAGATCATGGTCAGCCGCCCGGTCACGGTGGCGAGCCAGCGCCGGAAGGCCGCCCCGGCGCTGAGCCCGACCGCCTGCCCCTCGCGCACCGCCAGATGGCGCGCCCGGCCGTTGCGGATGTCGGTATAGAGCCGTTCCGTCGCGGCCACCTGCTCACGCGACGGCTTGGTCCGGATGGAGATGAAGCCCGTCACCGCGCCGTCCTCGATCACCGGCGTGACGTTGGCGCGGACCCAGTAGAAATCGCCCGACTTGGTGCGGTTCTTCACCAGCCCTTCCCACGGCCGGCCATCCTTGATCGTCGCCCACAGATCGGCGAAGGCCTCCTCCGGCATGTGGGGGTGGCGGATCAGATTGTGCGGCGCCCCGATCAGCTCGGCTTCGGCATAGCCGCTGATGTCGACGAAGGCCTTGTTGACGAAGGTGATGCGCCCGCCCGTGTCGGTGCGCGACACCAGCAGGACGCCGTCTTCCATCACGATTTCGCGGTCGGTGATCGGTTCGTTCAGTCGCATGGACGGGGCCTCGTCAGACAATGGGCACATTCGGATCACGACCGGCGGCGCGACGGGGCGCGACCGGAAGGCGGACCGGGGGACAGCACACCGCCGGGAAAAGCGATGGTTCGGCACGGATAGCGAAATTGGGTTTCATCTACTCTGAGTAGGCGCCCTCCGCACTGATGCAGATCAAGTCAGCAAGCGGCGTGCCATGCACAATAAAATCTTCGGAAACAGCCGTTCCGGCGAAACCCCTATGGACAGCAACGCCCACAGCCCCAAAGGGCGTGCGCCCCCCCATGCCGACACACCGCGACCGGCTTTGCAGTTTGCAAACGGAAACGCGACTCAAAGGAAGAATTACCAAATTGCAAAAGACCAGATCGCCGATTGCAAAACAGTTACACGCATGAGCGAGTCGCGAAAAAAGAAAAGCCCCTCTCTCAACTTCGAGAGAGGGGCCTCAGCACTGCGGCATTTTGACGCAATATCTTCAATCGCCCAATATAAGCCGGCGACGGTCAGGACTTCGCCATCAGCTGTTCCAGCCAATGGATGTCGTAGTTACCATCGATGAAGGCCTGCTCGGCGATGATGCGGTCATGCAACGGCAACGTCGTCTGGATGCCGCCGATCACATACTCTTCGATCGAACGGCGCAGTCGCATCAGGCACTCGTTGCGGGTGGTGCCGTGGACGACCAGCTTGGCGATCAGGCTGTCGTAATGCGGCGGCACGCGGTAACCGTCATACAGCGCCGAATCGACGCGCACGCCCAGGCCGCCCGGCGCGTGATAGCCGTCGATCTTGCCCGGCGACGGGATGAAGGTTTCCGGATTCTCGGCATTCACACGGCATTCGATGGCGTGGCCTTCGAAGCGGATGTCCGACTGGCCATAGCCCAGCGGCGCACCGGCGGCGACGCGGATCTGCTCGCGCACCAGATCGATGCCGGTGATCATCTCGGTGATGGTGTGTTCGACCTGCAGGCGGGTGTTCATTTCAATGAAATAGAACTGCCCGTCCTCGTAGAGGAACTCCATCGTGCCGACGCCGCGATAGCCGATGGCCGCCGCCGTCTTCGCCGCCAGCTCGCCGATGAAGGCGCGCTGCTCGGCGTTCAGCGCCGGGCTCGGCGCCTCTTCGATCACCTTCTGGTGCCGGCGCTGGACCGAGCAGTCGCGCTCGCCGAAATGGACGCAGGTGCCATGGGTGTCGCCCAGGAGCTGGATCTCGATGTGCCGCGGGCGCCCGAGATACTTCTCCAGATAGACCTCGTCGTTGCCGAAGGCCGCGCGCGCCTCGCCACGGGCCAGCTGATAGGCTTCCTTCAGCTGGTCGGGGTTGCGGGCGACCTTCATGCCCTTGCCGCCGCCGCCGGCCGCCGCCTTGATAAGCACCGGATAGCCGGTCTCGTGGGCGACCTTCTCCGCCTCTTCCAGCGTCGAGACCGGACCGTCGGAGCCGGGCACCACCGGCAGCCCCTGTTCCATCACCGTCTTCTTGGCGGTGACCTTGTCGCCCATGATCCGGATATGATCCGGCGTCGGGCCGATGAAGGTGAAGCCGTGCTCCTCCACCATCTCCGCGAACTGGGCGTTTTCCGACAGGAAGCCGATGCCGGGATGGATGGCGTCGACATTGGTGATCGACGCCGCCGACAGGATGGCCGGAATGTTGAGGTAGCTGTCGCGCGCAGACGCCGGGCCGATGCACACGCTTTCGTCGGCGAGGCGGACGTGCATGGCGTCGGCGTCGGCGGTGGAATGCACCGCCACGGTCTGGATCCCCATCTCGCGGCAGGCGCGGTGGATGCGCAGAGCGATCTCGCCACGGTTCGCGATCAGGACCTTTTCGAACATCGCCAAGGGAATGCCCCGCTTACTCGATGATGAGGAGAACTTCGCCGAATTCGACCGGCTGGGCGTCGGACACCAGCACCTCGGCGACCGTGCCGCCGCGCGGCGCCTTGATCGGGTTCATGACCTTCATCGCTTCGATGATCATGATGGTCTGGCCGGCCTTCACCACGTCGCCCGGACGGACGAAGGGCGTGCCGCCCGGCTCGGCCGCCAGATAGGCGGTGCCGACCATCGGCGAGGTCACCGCACCAGGGTGGCTGGCCGGCTTTGCGGCGGCCGGCGCCGCCGCGGCGGCGGCCGGGGCGGCCGCCAGGACCGGGGCGGCCTGGACGGCGACCGTCTGGGCGGCGGTCGGGCGGGTGACGCGGATGCGCTTTTCGCCCTCGGCGAACTCGATCTCGCTCAAGCCCGTCTCACGCAGGAGGTCCGCCAGCTTGCGGACCAGATCGCCGTCGATGTCGAAGCTCGCCATGATGTCAGTCGTTCCCGTTTCCTTAATCGCGGTCGATGATGTTCGCGATGGCGTCCAGCGCCAGAAGATACCCGTGCGGCCCGAACCCGCAGATCATCCCCCTCGCCACCGGCGAGATGTAGGAGTGATGGCGGACCGGCTCGCGCTTGAAGATGTTCGACAGATGGACCTCGATCACCGGCAGCTCCGACAGGATCAGGCTGTCCATGATCGCGACCGAGGTGTGGGTGTAGGCGCCGGCGTTGATGACGATGCCGTCATTCTCCGTACGGGCCTGCTGAATCCACGAAACCAGTTCGCCTTCGTGGTTCGATTGCCGGAAATCCACGGTCAGACCCAGCTGGTCGGCGCGCTCGTGGCAGGCGGCCTCCAGATCGTCCAGGGTCATCGACCCGTAGATTTGCGGCTCCCGCACACCCAGCATGTTGAGGTTCGGCCCATTGAGGACCAGAATCGACGCGTCGATGGCCACAGCCCGCGCCCCTTTTCCATGATCGAAACCGCGCGTTTATAGCACGAAGCACCGTCCTGTCCATGGCGACGGGGGCCTTCTGCGTCGAAAAGCGCGTCGCAAGCTGGAAAATCGACCCGGACCGGCCGAAAGACCGCGCGAAATCCAGGGAAATTGCCGCGACGGATCAGGGTGGGCAGGACGGAATCAGCGTGGCATCATGGGGGGGGCTGAACCGTGTGGCTGATCAGCAGCTGGCTGTAAACGCCCTGCCGCTTCAAGCTCCTAAGCCCGTCGTTGAAGGCGGCGACCGTCGCTTCGGCCCCCGGCGTGGCGCGCCCGACCACCAGATGCAGCGTCACCATGGCGAAAGGCCGCTCGGACACCCGGATGTCGTCGGCCAGCCCCGACTTCGCGATGGCGGCCGCGCCGCTGAATTCGTCAGTCACCAGCGCATCGGCCCGGCCGGTCGCCACCATGCGCACACAGGCGCCCAGGTCGGATGGGGTCTGCCGGGTCAGGCGCCCCTGGGCGACCATCGCCTCCAACTCCACCGGCAGGGCATGGCCGACCGGCTGACAGACCGTCCGGCCGCGGAAATCCTCCAGCGGATCGGAGTCGCCCCTCTCCGCCGCCCCATCGCGGTCGGTATCAAGGCCCCCCTTGCGGCCATGAAAATCCATTCCCGACCCGTTCGACAGATAGACGAGTTGCCGCACCTCCAGCACCGGGTCGGAGAACAGCACCTCCCGCTCTCGCTCGGGCGTGCGGATATAGGGAAAGGTGGCGAGGAAGCGCCCGGCGACCACGCCGTCATAGCCGCGCTTCCATGGCATGAAGCGCACGTCGTAGCGACGTCCGCCGACTGCGAAGGCCCGGCGGACCAGTTCGGTCACCAGTCCGCCCGCCGGCAGATCGTCACCGGTATAGGGGGCGTAATCGCTGCCGGTCACCAGATCCAGCCCGGTATAGGGCGCCGGGGCCGGAGCCAGGCCGGAGACCGGCCCGGCGGTTCCCGCAACGCTGTCCAGTGCCCGCAACTGGGCCGGAGCCACGCACACAAGCAATGCGGCGAGAGCCACGCCCTGCGCGGTCGCCCCTACCCCGATTGACATGCCGGGCGCCGATTGCCCAAGCGCTGATTGCCGCACGTCCACTGGCCGTTCACTGGTGGTTCCAGCGCCGCTGCCGCGCGCCGTAGACCGGGATCTAACGGCCAGTATGCCACCATGTAAAGAGTGCCCGGCATCTTTTGCACCCTGCGGTCATTCCGCCGCGGCGGCAGGGCCGGTCGCCGCCTCCCTGGCGCGGCGGCCGGCGGGGTCGGTGTAGAGGTCGTTGACGCGCTGAACATGCACCGCCGTCGCCTCGCGGATGGCGAAGATCGCCTTGCGCGCCCGCCCGCCCCAGCCCGCAGGCTGCTTGGCGAAGATCGAGCGGAAGAAGCGCGTGTTCTTAACGAAGGCCTGCCGCAGGTTCAAATCGACGTCGCCGAAGCGGTCGCTCAAGGCTGCGGCAATGCGGCGGGCGAAGAACTGGCGGATCTTGAAGTGCCCGGCGAGGAACAGCCCACCCAGCAACAGCACGGTGCCGATCAGGTGCAGCGGCAGACCGCTGTCGCCGGTCTCGGACAGCCAGCCCAGGAAGGCGCCGAAGCCACCGCCGGCCGTCTGCACCACAGCCGCCAGCAAGGACAGCAGCAGCACGCCCCACACCGCGTCGCCCGTCAGCACGCGGTGGCGCCACGTCGCCATCGCCTCGCGCAGCTTGGGCAGCACCTCCCCCTCCAGCTCCTTGGTCAGGCTGTCGATGGAGCCGATGATGCGGTAGGCGCGGGCGACCTCCACCTCGTTGATGCGGGTCTGAATCTCGGCCAGATCATGGTCGCGCCGCGCTTCGTAGCGGGCGCGGCGGCCGTCATCCTCGATGTCGACGGCCGAGCGCTGGTCGTAGATGGCATAGAAGCGGCCCGACACCAGCCCGGCCTGGGCGATGGCGCGCTGCCAGGCACCGAACACCGCCTCCAGATTGTCCTCCTTGGCGGTGGTGTCGACCTGATTGAGGATGTAGCAGACCTTGCGGGCGTCGGCCCGGTTGACCGTCTTGGCGACCAGATGACGCAGCGTGTCCTGCATGGCGCCCGGTTCCGGATGGCGGGCGTCGAAGAAGACCAGCACGAGGTCCGACAGCTCGACGATATGGTCGACCAGCCGCAGGACGGAGCGGCGCTGATCGTCGGCGTCGAAACCCGGCGAATCGATGAAAATCTTGCCCTTGGTCCGCGGACCGGCCAACGTCTTCAGTTGCAGGTAATTGTCGATCCGCTTGCCCTCGCCGGCCGCCACCTTCTCGATCTCGTCGGCGATGCGATAGAAGGGAAAGCGCGGGTCGGCGTTCAGCGCGGTGCCGGGCAGCGCCTCCTTGCGGGTTTCCGGCCCGTGGCAGATGACGGTGAACTTGTCGTCGACCGCCTGATTGCCGGTGTTCTGCAGCGCCTCGCCGAGATATCCGTTGAGGAAGGTCGACTTGCCGGCCGAGAAGGTGCCGAGCACCGCGACCATCGGCCACCAGGGAATCCGGGTGGTCAAGGATTCATGACGGTCGATCAGCCCCAGCCCGGCCAGGATGCGATCGAAGGCGCGGAAGGTCGGGAGGACCGGCAGCAGATTGGGGTTTTCCGCCCGCAGATGGGCATCCAAAGCCGCAAGGCGCTGCTGAAGGGCTTGCCGGGGGGTCATGGGCGGGTGAATTCCACTGTTGCACGGGGCCGAAAATGACGGCCCCTCTCTAGCACGGGCGGGACCGCCACCGGACATGAAATCTCCCTCATCATCCAAGCGGAGATTTGATGGCAGGGATTTCAAGCAAGGATTTCGAGGCGGGGACTCCCGCCAAGGGTCTCGACGGCGGACGGCGGGAACAGGAACGGCGGCGGCGCGTTCCTCCGCGATGAACGACGCCGACGGCGAAGACGAAAGCGCCCCGCCTGCGGACACCGATCAGACGCATCGGCTGACCGCGGAGGAGTTGACCTTTCTGCTGCGCGACCCGCTGCTGCGGGCGCAGGAGGCGGAGCGTGCCGTCCGTTCCAACCGCAGCCGGACCGAACGGCGGGCGGCAGATCCAGCCTATGCCGAGCGGCTGCGCGCCGGAGACCGCGAACGCCAGCGCCGGCGACGCCTGCGCGACTCCATCGGCAGACCCGAAGCGCCGGAAACACCTGCCGTCCCGCTGCCCGACCTGACCCAAGCGCAGGCGGCGGCCCGGTTGAGCGATCATCTGGACCACGCTTCTTCCGCGCAGGCAGCGCAGCTGCGCAGGCGACCTGACCGCGTCCGGCTTTATGCCGAGGCCTTCGTCGCTTATCGCACCCTGTCGGCCGGCGGCGGCCGGCCGACCCGCGGCGCGTTGGCCGCCCTGCTGAAGTCCCGCTTCGGCCGCAGCGTTACGCCGTCCCAGGTCCAGAAGCTGCGCGACCATGTGGAGGCCTTTGCAGCCACCGGCGGTCCATGGGCCGTGGCGCCCCCACACCCGTCCGGCGACGCCCGAACGAGGAGCGTCTGAAAGGCCGATATGGATGGTCACGCACCGCAGCCCTTCACCGCCGGATTCCGCCTCTTCGGGGCTCCGCCGGCCGCCCCATCAAGGTTAATTATATATTAACGGCCGTATGCCCAACGATTGCCCACGTCCGCGCGGGGATGGGCGCCGCGTGACCATGTGTATCGGCCTCAAGAGCAGAAAGTTTAACGATGCCCAGTCGAATATTAATTACAACCAGGGGCTTCTTAGCCACCATTTGTGGAGGTATAAAACCCATCCCCTCTCGAACACAAAATTCCTGTAAACAAAAAGCTGTCGTTCCAACCAATGGGTGAGTCGCAAGACTCGGAGATTTCCGCAAAACGATGACGGCAGGGATAAGGCAGAGCCTTGTCGCAATCCGCTCTCGATGACGATCATTTAATACAAAGCTGTAACAGGACAACTCCCACGAATGCTGGCACACCACCAATGCCTATCGGAATATGACGGCAGCACATCAATATTCAGAAGTTTTCTCTTGAAACCCACCAAAGAATGTGCAAACAATCCTTTCATTCTCGCAAAGAGAGGCCGCGAACGACTGGGCATCGGAGACCAATGGACATGAGTGAGCCGACGGCGCGCAAAAGAGGACGACGCGGATCGCCGGAATCCTGGTCTGTAGACGCCCATGTCGGGCAGCGCGTGCGGATGCGCCGGACCCTTCTGGGCATGAGCCAGGAAAAACTGGGCGAAGCGATCGGCCTTACCTTTCAGCAGGTCCAGAAATATGAACGCGGCTCCAACCGAATTTCAGCAGGCACCTTGTATCGCCTGAGCCAGGTTCTGGACGTTCCCGTCAGTTTCTTCTTCGACACCTACAACGATCCCGACAGCACCCGCCGCCTGCGTGGCGGCTTTGAGGAACCGGGCGACACCGACAGTCAGATCAGCCGGCGGGAGGCGCGTTTGCTGCGTCTGTGGCGCGCTGCGCCGTCCCACGTATCGGACGAGATGCTGTCCCTGCTCTCCGCCCTCTCTCCCGAGATCAAGGAGCCGCCCGAAGACCCGGGTGAGGGTGAGGACGGTGAACCGGATGCATCCCCGTCATCGGGCATGCCATCCGGAAGCCAGCAGTCGTCCCCCGGCAGCGGAAGCAGCCTTGCCGACAGCGAAATCGTCGCGACTGGTCTGGATGGGGAAAGCGTCCGCAAGTCCGGCCGGGCGGCGCGAGGCGACGGGACGCGGGTCAAGGCCTTGAAGACCGCGGACGCCACCAGTCAGAACAAGGCGCGCCGCCGTCACGGGGCGGTGTGGGATCCGACCGACATCCTGCGCGCGTCGAAGCCGTCCCCACGAAACTGATCTGCACGGGCACATGGAAAAGGCTCCGCGTCTGACAATGCGGAGCCTTTTCTTTATCCTTCGCGTCTCTGCGACCGGCGCGGCCGCCCGCAATCTTACCAGCTGCGGACCGGACCGACGTCGAGATGGACGAAACCGCTGCGCGGGTAATAGCCGACGCCGCCGGACTGCATCGATTTCGCCGTCTCGGAGATGGCGCGCAACTGCGTGTCGGGCAGGCGGATGTCGATGGCCATGCCGCGGGTGTGATAGCTCTCCTTCGCGACGCCGCGCGACCGGCGCCGGGCCATCGCGTTGGTGCGGCGGGAACGGTAGCCGCAGATCACCTCGAACGGGTCGTCGGAGCCGACGCTCTGGTGCACACGGGCGAGCAGATCGAACAGGCGCGGATCGTAGTGGCAGACCTGCTTGGCGCGGTGATCGCGCAGAAGCACGTCCAGCTTGCGCAGTGCCTCCGGCTTGTAATTGCCGTCAGCCCAGTAGACGCCGTCGAACCGTTCCTGCGTGTTGATGTTGTGCAGACTGATGCGCCGCACGCTGCCGGCGAGGGGAGCGGCCTCCGCAGCACCCGACCCCAGAAGGACCGGCGCCGTCGCGACTCCCGTCACCACGCTGGTGGCGACCCCCGTCATCACCCCGGATGCGGCCGGAAGGGCCGCCGACACCGCCGCAGCGGCAAAACCCAGGAACCCGCGCCGCCCGATGGACGGAGCGGCACGCTCTTCATCCCCCAAATGCATCCCCGAACCTCGTCGTCTTACGTTTTTGGCCGTTCTACGCTGTGGCCGTTCGGCGTTTGGCGGGTCGCGCGGCGCCCGCGGTGGTATTATGAACCTTATGACCAACGCTGATCCGAAGCGTCCCGTCTGGTGTGGATCGTCTGCGGACGCATATTCGTATAAGGAAGGTCATCGGCTGAGGCAATCAAAAAATTTTGCAGTGTGACCTTCTTGCATAGGCTGGTCATAGGACGGCGGCAGGAAGATCACACCGGAAGAATGATCGACGGGATTTCGCGCCGCGCGCCTCGCCTTCCATTATTGCGTTGCATAAATTGATCGGAAGGGCAGCCGTTCATCCGTTCCGATGGTCCGCCTGCCCAGGAGAGACAGAGGGTTCCGCCATGACCGTATCCGCCGACATCCGCAAGCCCCATAAGCTGGCCATGCTGGCGCTGGCCGCCGCATCGGCGTTGGCGCTGCTGGGAGCCGGGCCGGCGGACGCCCTGCCCTACCGCGACACACTGACCCAGTGGGCCGACCGGCTGGACGCCGCTGCGGTGGAGTTGGACCGCGCGCCGGTGCAGACCTCCACCCGGATCGGTGACGGCGGACTGATGAAGCTGGGCAGCAGCGGCGAGCGTGTCGGCCGGCTGGCCCAGCGGCTGGTCGAACTCGGCCTGCTGCCGGCCGACAAGGTGTCGGAGGTCTTCACCGCCGACATCGACCACGCGGTGAAGGCTTTCCAGCTCGCCCAGCGCATGAAGCCCGACGGGCTGATCGGCGCCGGCACCCGCGCCGCGCTCGACCGCACGCCGGCGGAAGCCGCGGCGCTGATGCGGCAGAGCGCCACCGCCATGCGCAGCTTCCGCGACACGGCGCCCGACAATGTCCTGGTGGTGAACCTGACCAATCAGACCACCACGCTGGTCCGCGGCGGGGAGGAGGAGCTGACGATGCGCGCCATCGTCGGCCGGCCGTCACGCGAGACGCCGCTGCTGACCGACCGCATCACCCACATCATCGTCAACCCGACCTGGACGGTGCCGCCCACCGTCCTGAAGGAAGACAAGCTGCCGATGCTGCGGGCCAAGGGCACACCAGGCATCCAGAACGCCATCGTCTATCTCGACGGGCAGGAGGTGGCGCCGGAAACGGTCGACTGGCACGATGTCACGCCGGGCCGCGTCCGCATCGTGCAGCAGCCGGGCGACCATAACGCACTTGGCCGCTTCCGGTTCAACCTGACCAATCCATACGACATCTACCTGCATGGAACCAACGAGCCGCGGCTGTTCGCCCGCGAGCTGCGTTCGATCAGCTCCGGCTGTGTCCGCCTGGAGGAACCGCGCCGGCTGGCCGAACTGCTGCTGCAAGGCACCAGCGTGACGCCGGAACGCATCGACCGCATGCTGGACAAGCCCCAGCCGCAATGGGTCAAGCTGCAAACCCCGATGCCGGTGCAGTTCGTCTATTGGATTGCGACGGTGGAGGCCGACGGTGCGGTCCGTCTCCATCCGGACATCTATGACCGGTTGGACGACGCGCCGGCCGCCGTGTCCGCTCCGGCGCCTGTACCGGGGACCGTTCCGGCAGCGACACCCGCCGCCGCACCGGCTCCCGCGGCCGCGCCGCCTGCCGGTGTGCAGCCCGACGCCGGCCGCGCCGCCATGCCGATCAACAAGAGCGGCACGGCGGAAAAGGCCACCGACAAGTCCAGCGTCTGACGCGGGACAAGCTGCCCGCCTCAAACCCGGCGCCGTGCCTTTCTGCTGCGGTTGGGTGGCACAGCGGTGGAGGCCGCCTCTTCCGGCGTTGGCCAGACGTCGCGGTCGCCACGCATCGGGATCCCCATCTCGTCGCCCTGATCGGCAAGGCCCGGCTGCTCGCCCTGATTCGCGATGCTCAGCACCGGTTCGACCGGCTCGGTGCGCATCGCCGTCGCTTCCGGACCGCCGGCGGGGTTGGGCTTCAGCGTGTCGCGGTAATTGTCCTGGATCGCGATCTCTTCGCTGGCCAACTCCCAATGGGCATCGGAACGGCCCTCCGGACGGCCTTCGCGTTCCCAGATCTCATGCGCGCGCCGACGGATGCGGCTTTCCAAATCCTCGGCCATACGGGTCTTCTCCTTTACGGGTAAGCCTTGATAGGGAGCGGTAGAGGCGGCGCGCGGCGGGGCTCGCCGCCCCGTCCGCCATGCCGGTCCCCTATTGAACCCCGCCGCTCCCCCACCGGTTCCGGAGTGTCCGCGTTGTTTGATCCCGGGCCACTGCTGCCGGCCACCGTTTCCGAACGGCAACGCCCCTGTGAAAAGCGGCGGAGCCGCCACAATTACGCCGCTTGTCGTTTGAATTAACCCCATCGTGATGATATTGCACCGCCATCAACCGGTGGTCCGCAGATAGTGGCTGGGCCAAGCGACGGGACCGATATGTTGCGCATTTTCAGGCCGATTGCTGCGCCCACCAGCACCCGACCCCAGGCGGCCGATGTCGTCGAAGGCCACGGCGGCGCTCTCGTCCCGCCGGGTCGCGCGGGCATGCTCAAGGTCGCCTTGCTGGTCTGTGTCCTTGCCCTGCCTGCCCTGCCGTCAGTCGCCGCCGAACCGGCCGCCAAACGCACGCACCCCACCAAGGTGGAGGCGAAGCCGGCCGTTCCGCCACGCTCCGCCGGTTCCGCCGGTTCCGCCGTCACCACGCCCGGCGCCACGCCCGCCGCCACACCGGCGCCCGATGGTCCGCTGCTGCAACTGGGCATCTATTCCCGCGACGGCGACGCTTGGCTGAGCTGGAAGAATTTGCAGCAACGCGAACGTGACCTGACGGCCGGCCTGACCGCCTCCGTCATGCCGCTGGACGCGAAAAGCGGCGCCGGCGTCGCGCTCTACGCCCAGGTCGCCAAAGGCACGGACGCACGGGCGCTATGCCGGCGGATCGTCGGCGCCGGCTTCGGCTGCCTCGTCGTCGACCGCCCGGCGCCGGCCGAGAAGCCGGCGGAGAAGGCGGTCACCGCCAGCGCCGCCGCACCGATTGCACCGTCGGCAGTGCCGACGGCTCCCATGGCGGCACCCACGGCGCCCCCCCAGGCAGCGGCGAAGCCGCCGGCCGTGACCGCCGCCGCCGCACCGGCGCCGGTTCCCGCATCTGCCCCTGCAACGGCCGCTGCGCCAGCACCGGCACCGGCCGATGCCAAGCCGCCCCAAACGCAGCCGCAGCCGCAGCCGCAGCCGGCCGGTAACCGTGAGATGGTGACGACCACCACCTCCTCCGTCCTGGCGCCGATCGGTTCGGCTATCGCCGCTCCGCTGGCGCCTCCACCGCCTCCTTCGGTTGCGGCCGCCACGCCGCCGGTGGACGGGCTCATCATCTACAACGAGGAAGATGCCCGCACGATGGCGGACATCGAGCAGCACAGCCGCCGCAAGGGCCGGCTGCGCTCGGTGATGCCGGATTCACGCTATGACGTCATGCCGGCGACCCTGAAGCGGGAGAACTGGAACCTCTGCGCCCTGACCTTCGACGACGGGCCGCACCGCACGGTGACGCGTCAGATCCTGGACATCCTGAACCAGGAAGGCGTGCGCGCCACCTATTTCCCGGTCGGTCGCATCGCCGAGCGCCAGGGCGACCTGATCCATGATTTCGTCGCCAGCGGGCACGAGATCGGCAACCACAGTCTGACCCATTCCGATCTGCGCAAGATGGACGCGGCCGGGGCCCGCTACGAGATCGCCGAGACCAACCGCATCCTGCGCAGCTTCGGCGCCAACCCGGTGCTGTTCCGCCCGCCCTATGGCCGCTATTCGGACGAACTGCTGACCATCGCACGGGAAGAGCGTATGGGCTCCGTGCTGTGGTCGATCGACACGCGGGACTGGCAGGTCCGCAACGCCGACAAGATCGTCAGCCAGATCAAGCTGGGCGGCCTGCCGGGCAACGTCTTCCTGATGCACTCCACCTATCCCAGCACGGCGCAGGCCCTGCCCCGCGTCATCGCGGAGCTGAGGGCCAAGGGCTGCGAGTTCGTCACCCTGTCGGAATGGCTGGAGCGGGCGCGCGTCCTGGCGCTGCCGAAGATCGTCAATGCCGGCATGCCCGCGCCGGCGGCGGACGGGGCGACCGGCCGCCAGTGACGCTTACCGGGCGGGCTTGCCGTCCGGCTTCTTGCGGTTCTGGGCATACTGGCGGATCACCGCCTCGATTTCCGTCGGCAGGATGCTCCAGGTGGCACCGACGGTGTCGCCCTTGATCTCCACCACCGAAACGGTCGCGTTGAAGGTGAATTTGCCGGCGGCATCGTCGACGCGCACCGATACCTTGGCGTTCTGGCCAACCACCAGCGATCCGTCGAACCCGCGGGCGACGAATCCCTTGGGCGTCAGCGACACGATGGGAAAGCTCTTTCCGTCGCACTGGATCACGCTGACCGGCATGCGGTCGGCCGGCTTGGCCGTCTTCTTGTCGGCCACCGTGACCTTCAGGAAATCGAAAAGCCCCATCCTGTGCTCCCGGAAAGCCGCCGCCGTCCAGCGGGCGAAAGGGCGAACGCCGCCCTCCCCTGCGATTAAACGCAGGCACGCTTCGCGTAGCAATGAAATCCTTGCGAAATCCTGCGGTTCAGCTGCGGCCGGAGCCCTGTCCGTTGCCCCGCCCATAGCTCTGCAAGCCGGCCCAGGCCCGCTGCGCCCGGCGGACCGACAGCAGGGCAAAAGGCAGAAGGGTGACGAGGACCACTGCCATGCCAACCATCACCGACAAGGCGCCCAGCGCATCGGAGGCGGGAAGCCGCGCCACCAGATCAGCGAGAAGATGCAGGATCAGCGCCCCCAGCACCGATGCCCCCAGCAGCGGACCGACCACCCGCGGCAGCCCGCCCAGCAACCTGCGCGACGGAACTTCGGTCGACTTGGCAGCGGCAACGGTATCGCCATCGGCCCACCCGGTCCGGACTGCCGGGTACGGCATGCCTGCGACGCTTCGCACAACGCTCCGCATTGGCACCTCCGCTCTGCCTGTTCCCCCGCACTCCGCAGGCTCGCAATCAACCGACTCAGTCGGGGTACCGAAGGAACCGGTGGGTGAACTATAGGATGCTTTCTCCGGTCTGGCTAAAATCCAATACGGCTACCCCGTTGCGCAGAGCAGCGTCGGAAAGCTTACCCAAAGTATAGGCATCGAACGTACAGGTCCGGATGGTGGACACGACGGAGGCCATGGCCGCAGACCAAATCCGCGGTCTCCACAGAGGCTGTGGATAACTATGTGGGCAAGCCGTGGTCAGTCCCGATTCGCTCAAGGCGATTCAAGGGCCCGATGGTGTTTGCCCAAAAGATAGGCAATCTACGCAACCGACTGATTTATAAGAAAAATCACGTTTTTCTGCCTGTCAGGGCGCCGACGGCGTGTCAACTGGAATCTGTCACATTCCGCCCGACCCTCTGATTTCACACCCTGTTGTGCCCTGTTGACAACTGCCCCCAAGGGCATTGCACCATCGTTGCGGGTGGGGCGGCCTCCATCGGCCGCCCTATGACCTTCGGGTGGGCGGCATTCGCAACCCCCGACAACGCCTAGCTTTCCGTCTTGACCCAGCAGCGCAGCACCTCCGCCACGCTCCAAGCCTGGGAGATGCAGCCACGCGGGGTGAAGGGAGCCTCGGCGTCGAAAATCTCGCTGATGGTGCCGATCCCGGCTTCGTCCAGATGGGGCAGGAAACCTTCCAGCAGGCGGCGTGCCTCCGCCCTGTCGTCCGGGTGAAGCTTCAGCCAGGCATCGACATAGGGCCCGATCAGCCAGCCCCAGACGGTACCCTGGTGATAGGCGGCGTCGCGGGCCCGCAGGTCGCCGAAGTATTTCGCCTTGTAGTCGCGGCAGCCTGGCGCCAGCGACCGCAGTCCGACCGGGGTCAGCAGGCGGCTGCGCACCGTCTCCACCACCGGGGCCCAGCGCTCGCGCTCCAGCACCGGATGATCGAGCGAGACGGCGAAGATCTGGTTGGGCCGGCAGGCGATGTCATCGCCGTGCTCGCCATCCACCACATCGAACAGATGCCCGGCCGACGGACACCAGAAGCGCGCGTTGAAAGAGGCACGCGCCTGATCGGCCAACTCGGTCAACGGACGGGCGGCGGCCTCGCCGTCCTCCTCGCGCAGCCAGCCGGCCATCAGCCGCAGGGCGTTGTGCCACAGCGCATTGATCTCCACCGCCTTGCCCCGGCGCGGCGTGACCACCCAGTCGTCGACCTTGGCGTCCATCCAGGTCAGCTGGTAGCCCTCCTGCCCCTGGCGCAGCAGCCCGTCCTTGGGATCGACGCCGATGCCGAAGCGGGTGCCGCGGCGATGGAAGTCGATCACCTCGCGCAGCTTGGGCAGCAGCAGGCGCAGCGTATCACGGTCTCCGGTGGCGCCCAGATAACGGTGCAGAGCATGGAAGAACCACAGCGTGGCGTCGGCAGTGTGGTACAGCCCACGGTCCTTGCCATCGGGAAACATGTTGGGGATCAGGCCGTCGCGGATGTAATGGCCGAAGGTGTGCAGGATCCAGCCAGCCTCCAGCTGGCGCCCGGTGGCGAGCGTCAGCCCTTCCAGCGCGATCATGGTGTCGCGGCCCCAGTCGGTGAACCAGTGGTAGCCGGCGATCACCGTCCGCACCTCGTCGCCCTCCGCCCGCGCCCGCATCTGGTCGGCGACACGGCCGGCCGGCACGAACAGGAAGCTGTCGGCGGACAACACCAGTTCCGCCATTGCGCCGTCGCGCAAGCTGGGATGGGCATTCTGGATGATGCGCCGCCGCCGCTCCGCCTCGAAGCCCAGCACGTCGGCCGGCGGCAGCGCCTCCAGCCGCCACCAGTCCTCGGTCGCGGCGGCGAAAGTGATGCTCTGCCCCGCCCCGACCTCACCGCTGAAATAGCCGGGCGTCCACAGCGAGCCGCGCGACTGGTAGCCGCGCTCGTCCTCCACCCGGTAATAGACGTCGCGCCGGATGCCGCCGTCGAGCGTCATCGGGAAATCTCCGCCCTCGATCGCCATGCGCAGCACCGGCAGGTCGGGTCCGGCCGACACCTCATAGCGCTGCCCCGAAGCTGTGACGCGATAGGCACCGGCCAGCGGCCGGTCGACTGCCGATTCCAGCGTGCGAAAGGCCAGCACCGGCCGCAACCGCAGCTGCACCGGCGCCTTCGCCTCCATCACCCGGTAGGTGACGTGGACGATGTTCTGGCCGTGCGGCAAGACGACCTGCTTCTCGATCACCGCCCCGCCGGCCCGGAAGCGCCAGACCGGCAGCCCGGCCTCCATGCGGAATTCCTGCAATGCGGCGGTCTGCCCCTCCTCACCCGCTTCGCCACCCGTCGGATCGCCCCCGGTATCGCGGCAGCTCAGCCGGTAATGGTGACCGTCGGCGTCGATGACCACGTCGCTCAGCTGACTCAGCATCAGCACGCGGCCGAGTGGCGCCGGCAGTGCGGCGATCAACAGCCCGTGATAGCGCCGCGTCACCGACCCGGACACCGACCCGGAGGCATAGCCGCCAAGCCCGTTGGCGACCAGCCATTCACGGGTTTCGGCGCCGTTCGGACCGGTGTTCAGGACCTCGCGCGACAGGGTGCGGACGAAATCAGCCATGGTGACCTACGCTCAGCTATCGGTTTCCGACCCTTTGGAAACCGCGATGACCGGGGTTGTGTTGCCTCCGGCATCGTCGCTTTTCGTCGGAAAATCATGCGCGGGCGCCAGAACCAGCGCCGCATGCCCTGGCAACCGCCAGGCCCCGTCCGCTTGTTCCACCGGTGCCGTGCCACCGCCGCCATAGATGGGGTCCTCGCTTGACCACAGCACGGCCCAGGCACCATCCAACGGCGGCGCCAGCAGCGGCTCGGCCAGCACACGCAAGGTCAGGTCGCGTCCCAGATTGACCAGCACCAGCCGGTCGTCGCCCTCCTCCTCCCCAAAGAAGCGCAGGACGAAGGCCTCCTCCCCCAGCACCGCGCCGTCCAGCCCGCCGATACGCTGGGCGGCAAAGACCGCATCCTCGCGGCGCAGGCGCAACAGGTCGCGGTGCAGCGCCCAGACAGGCGCATTCACCTCGCGCTCCCGGTGGTCGAGCTTGCAGCGGGTGAAGCTGTCCCCGGCATGCGGCCTGGCCAGCCGCGCCCGCATCGCCGGCTCGGCGATGCTGGGGAACTGCGCCAGGAACTCCGCCCTGCCCTTCTCGACCAGCCCAGCCAACTCCGGCTTGTGGTCGGCGAAATAGAGGAAGGGAGCACTGGCGGCGAACTCCTGCCCCTGGAACAGCATTGGCGTGCCGGGCCCCAGAAGGATGAGCACCGTCATCGCCCGCAGCCGCCCCGGTGTGGTCAGCACATGCAGCCGCAGGCCACGGGCGGAGTTGGCGATCTGGTCGTGGTTCTGCAGGAAGCTGACGAAGGCCGGGCGCGGCACCCCGAAGGCCGGCATGCCGCGCCGCTTGCCCTGCCAGCGGTACCACTGCCCCTGATAGAGGAAGCCATGCTTCATCGCCGACACGAATTCCTGCGGCGTGCCGCGATAGTCGGTGTAGTAGGCCTCCGTCCGGCCGGTCAGCGCCACCATCGCGGAATGGTGCAGGTCGTCGTTCCAGATGGCACACAGCCCGCAGCCGCCCTCCTCAGCCGGCTTCACCATGCTGACGTGCTGCGGCTCGTTCTCCCCCACCAGGATCGTGGCGCGCCCGCCGGCGGCCTTGCGCACGGCGCGCGAGATCTCGGTCAGGATGTGCGGCTTGCCCCGCGCTTCGCTGTTGTCATGGATCGACTGGGTGGCATCCAGACGCAGTCCGTCCAGGTGATACTCCTCGATCCAGAAGGCGGCGTTGGTCAGGAAGAACTCCCGCACCGGTTCCGAATTGGGGCCGTCGAAGTTGATCGCCTCGCCCCACTCGTTCCTGTAGCGGTCGGTGAAGTAATCCTCGGCGAAGCATTTCAGGTAATTGCCGTCCGGACCGAAATGGTTGTAGACGACATCGAGAATGACGGCGAGCCCCAGCCGGTGCGCCCCATCGACGAAGCGCCGCATGGCATCCGCATCGCCATAGAGCCGCGTCGGCGCGAACAGGTTCACCCCGTCATAGCCCCAGCCGAAGCGGCCGGGAAACTCCGACACCGGCATCACCTCCAGCACCGTCACGCCGAGATCGGCCAGCGCCGGCAACTCCTTCAGCGCAGCGTCCCAGGTCCCGTCCTGCGTGAAGGTGCCGATGTGCATTTCATAGATCACCTGCCCCCGGATAGGGCGGCCCAGCCATCCCTGGTCGGTCCAGGTGAAGCGATGCGGATCGACCAGTTGCGACGATCCGTGCGGTCCCTCCGGCTGAAAGCGCGACATCGGGTCGGGATAGAGCATCTCCTTGTCGTCCAGCCGGAAACGGTAGAGCCCACCCGCCTCCAACTCCGGCACCGTGCCGGAGAAATAGCCGCTCCCCTCGTCGTCCAGTGGCGTCGCCAGACCGTCCGCTTCGGCGACCAGTTCCACCCGCTTGGCCTTGGGTGCCCAGACCCGCGCATGGGCGCCGCCGGGCATCAGTTCCACCCCGATGGGCCAGCGGCGTTTGACGGTGGCCTGCGCTTGTTCGACAGGCGGAACTGCGGCGGAGATCATCACGGCATGGCCCCCCGATGAGTGATGCGGACTTGCACCGCGGGTATGGTCAACAGGGGTGGGGCGGCGTGGTCACGCAGGATCGGGAAATTGTTTCGGAGTCAAAGCGATGTCGCTTCCCCTCACCGCTTGCCGTTGGGAACGAATCCTCCGGCGGTGATCTCCATCGCGGCCATGTCGAGTCCCATTCCCCGCGCCCCCTTGGCGACGGCCGCGCGGACTTGCCGCATCAGCGCGGGATTGCCCTTGGCCTGCTCCACCGCGGTGTCGATCAGCATCGTCTGGACCAGCAGGGCCTCGGCCAATTCCTGCTTTTCGGCATCGGACGCCCTGGCGGGGTTGCCGGCGCCATTCAGCGCCCTTGCGGCCTGGGCACGGACGGCGGCGTACATGTCGCGGCCCAGCGTGCCATTGTCGCCGCGCGTCGCCTGCCAAGCGGTGATCCACCACAGCGCATAGACATCCGCGAGATTGTCAACCCGCAAGCCGACAGGGGCGATCGCCGCCCCGATCCGCTCGATCAAATCACCCTCCGCGAACAGCCGTCGCAGATCGGCAGCACCGTTCGGATCGACCGACCGCGTCTTTTCGACGAAGGCGGCGAGATTGGCGCCGCGCCGGGCTTTCGACGGCGTGTAGCCCAACCGCGAGACGTCTGGCGGCGGCGTGTTGCGCCGTTCCTGCTCGTTCCTCAGTTCGCGCAGATGGGTGCCGAGGACATCGGTCTGGGCAATCGATGGCACGAGGGTGCTCCATGACCAGCCGTCGATCATGGACTGTTGCGCGACCGCGTCGCCCCCGCCCAGCGCGACGGCCAGGGCGACCACACTCAGAAGCTTCCTCATCCCGGCTCCCTTTCCCGCGGCAAGAAATGGGAGAGCGGACGACAGCCCGCTTTCCCTGGGAAGGGACGCGATGGCGGTACCATCATGGAGGAGGACGGCCCCCTTCAAACGCGCTCGCCGAAGCTCCGCGCCGCCGCGTCGATCACCAGCGGGTGGGCGCGCAGCGCGGTCAGCGCCGCTTCGGCCTTGTTGTCGGTGACCTCCAGCGTCACCAGCACGTCGGACCGGTCGCCACGCTCCGCGTCGCGCTCCTCACGCCCCCGCTGCACGACATGGCCGAAGCGGTCGCGCAGGCTGCCGACGATCTCGGCCTCCACGCCGCGTCCGCGTTCGGCGGGATAGGCATAGACCAGTTCCATGGAACTCTCCCTTCTCCACTATCCCTGAGGGGCGAAGACGACACGCAAACAGTCGTCGGCCTTCTCCTTGAACATGCGGTAGGCCTGCGGCCCGTCGTCCAGCGGCAGCCGGTGCGTCATCAGGTAGGATGGGTCCAGGTCGCCCTTACCGATGTGCTCGAACAGCCGCTCGGCATAGCGCTGGCCGTTCTGCTGGCCCATGCGGAAGGTCAGGCCCTTGTTCATCGCCGCCCCCATCGGGAACTTGTCGACCAGCCCGCCATAGACGCCGACGATCGACAGGGTGCCACCCTTGCGGCAGCTCTCGATCATCTGGCGCAGCACCGCCGGCCGGTCGGTCTGCAAGCCGACCGCCTGCTTCGCCCGGTCATAGAGATCCTCCACCGCGTTCGAGGCACTGTCGGCCTCCATGCCGACGGCGTCGATGCAGACGTCGGGACCACGCCCGCCGGTCATCGCCTGCAACGCGTCGAAGATGTCGACGCGGCTGTAATCCAGCGTCTCCGCCCCCGCCTTCATCTGGGCGGCGCGCAGCCGGTCGGGGATACGGTCGATGCCGATCACCCGCTCCGCCCCCAGCAGAGCGGCGCTGCGCATCGCCATCTGGCCGACACCGCCGCAGCCCCACACCGCCACCACGTCGCCCGGCTTGATGCCGGCCATGTCGGCGGCCATGTAGCCGGTCGGCACGGCGTCCGACACGAAGACCGCCTTTTCGTCGCTGACCCCCTCCGGCACGCGGATGGCGTTGAAGTCGGCATAGGGCACGCGGACATACTCGGCATGGCTGCCGGCATAGCCGCCGAAGGCGTGGCTGTAGCCGAAGATTCCGGCCCCGCAATGGCCGTAGGCGGTGCGGGCATAGTCCGGGTTGGGGTTGGAGTTGTCGCACAGCGAGCTTTCGCCGTGCCGGCAGTGTCCACAATGGCCACAGCCGATGATCGAGACGGTGATGACCCGGTCGCCGCGATTGAGATGGCGGACCTCCGGCCCCTTCTCGACGATCTCGCCCAGGAATTCGTGGCCGATGATGTCGCCGGGCCGCATGGTCGGCACATAGCCGTCGATCAGATGCAGGTCCGATCCGCAGACCGACGACAGCGCCACCTTGACGATCACGTCATGCGGATTGACCAGCACCGGGTCGGGCACGCGCTCCACCCGCAGGTCGTTGGGTCCGTTCCAGCAGAGCGCCTTCATTCCGTCGCCTCCCGGAAAGAGCCGGAGGTGCCGCCGCGCGGCTGGCGCTCTATGGTCGACAGCTCGCCCGTTTCCACCCGCTGCTTCAGCCGGCGCAATGCCTCCTCGGCCTGCCCCGCTGGCGTGGTGCCCAGCAGCGCCGCCACTTCACTGGCCGGCACGCGGTAGACCAGCGTCAGCCGCACCTCCGTCCCACGGTCGCCCGGCGCCGGGCTCATCATCAGCGAGGCGCGGTGCGGCAGCGCCGTCTCGCCCACCGTGTGCCAGGTCAGCAACCGGTCCTCATCGACGCGGTCCAGCACGCAACGCCAACTCAGAACTTCTCCCGAAGATTTGGCGATCCAGCGGCTTTCGGTGCCCGATAGCACGTCGACCCGCTCCAACTGCGGCATCAGCTTCGGCAGATTGGCGAAGTTGCGCCAGAAGCGGAAGATCGTCCCGGCATCCGACGCGATGGTGACCACCGCCTGCGTCCGTTCCGGCGTCAGCGACCGCCGACGGGTGGCCGGACCATGGCTGCGCCACGCCCCGGGATTGGGCACCGCACCGAGCGACCGCTCGCCGAAGGGCCGCAACCCCAGAGCACCGGCAGCGAACAGACCGGCGCCGCCCAGCGCCATCATCGCCCCACCCCATCCCGACCGCTGCAATCCCAGCACGCCGAGCGCCGTGCCACCGACCATGGCGAGCCAGCGGCCGCCGGTCGCGGCATCGCCCGGTCCGATCCCGGAAAGAAAAGAGTCCGGCTGCGGCCAGCGGTCCCGCCCGGTCAAACTGTTCGACGCCATCGCCGCTCCTTTCCCGTCTGTGCATAGACCATGGACGGAGAACAGCCGGGTTGCGGCTTCGTTGCTTCCCCCGCCGCTCACCCGCCGTGGTAAGCGGCAACCGCAGGGCGTCCGCGCTGTTAGCCTTACAGCAGCAAAGATCGGAAGGGAGGAGGCCGTGCCTCTGCTGGACGCCACCATGGGCATCACCGACGCCGAAGGCTTTCGGCCGGTGACGCTGGAAACCGACCGCGGCCCGGTCCAGTCGCGCTATTACCCGGTGCCGGATGGAGAACTGGCCGTGCTGTGGGTCGGCGGTATCGCCGGCGGATTCGACACGCCGGCACGCGGGCTCTATCCCCGTCTGGCCGCCGATTTCACCGGCCACGGCATCGCCTCGCTACGCCTGCGTTTCCGCGATCCGCGCGACTTGGAAGAGGCGGTGTACGACGTGCTGTGCGGGCTGAGCTTCCTGGGCCGCCAGGGCATCCATCATGTGGCGCTGGTCGGCCACTCCTTCGGCGGCGCGGTGGTGATCCAGGCGGCGGCGTCGAACCGGGGAGCAGTCTGTACCGTGGTGACGCTGGCGACCCAGAGCTATGGCACCGACCCGGTCGGCGACCTGTCCTGCCCGGTTCTGCTGATCCATGGCGAGGCCGACGAGATCCTGCCGGCCAACTGCTCCATCCACGTCCACCGCAATGCGCATGACCCGAAGAAGCTGGTTCTGGTCCCCGGCACCGGCCACGCGCTGGAGGAGGCTTCGGAGGCGGTCTGCCGCGAGGTGCGCGACTGGCTGAAGGCCCATCTGCTGGAACCATAAGGGGCGCCACCGGCGCCCCCCAATTTCCTCTCAGCTCTCCTTGGCCTTGTGCGTGTCGCTGATCGGCTGCACACCCGCCGGCTGCTCCTGCTGCGGTTGAGGTTGCTGCTGCTGCGGCTGCTCCGGCGGTGCCTCGCGGCGCGGCGGGCCGGCCTTCACGTCCTGATAGACCGCCTTGGCGATCTCCAGCAGCTCCTCCTTCGACAGGCGGCCGGCCAGCGCATAGGCCAGCGGCCCTTCGACCCAGTAGAAGGTGGCGACATCGCCGTTCTGGGTGAAGCTGAAGTTGGACTGGTTGCCGCCCTGGGGGGCGCCGACGAACAGGGTGATCCGCTTGTTGGCGTCGTTGGCGTACATGTACTGCGCGCCGGCGCCGAGGTCGGTCGGCAATGACCGGCCGCCGATCAGGCGATAGCCGACACGGCCGAGGTCCGGACCGAACACGTCGCGGCCCATCCGCTTGGACAGCCAGCCGTTCAGTTCATCCTGGTTGTCGGCGCCAAGCTCCACCTGGAAGCGTTCATCCGACGTGTAGAAGCGGTGGGCCTGCGTCGCCTCCTGGGCGAAGGTCGCCAGCGTCTGGCGCTGCTGGGCGACGGGAGCGCCGGCCTGCTGGTCGACGCCGCGGCCCATCCAGCCGCCGGCCGCACCGGCGACCACCAGCATCACCGCCGCGGCGAAACGCACCAACGGACGTGCATACCAGGCGGGACGGTTGTCGTTGAAGGCGATGCGTCCCTTCAGCCGGTCGGACAGCTCCTGAACCCTGTCGCTCGGCGGTTCGCGCAGGACGGTGTCGAACATCTCGTGCAGAAGCATCGCCTGGGCGCGGTAATCCTCCGCCCGGCGCGCCGCCTCCGGATCCTCGGCCAGCCATCGCTCCACCGCCAGACGGCGGTTGCCATCCAGTTGCCCATCGACATAGGCGTGGAGTTCGTCCTCCGTGACCCGTCCCATTCCCTGATGCGCGTTCATCACTTCACCCGCCGGAGGGTGACGCCACCCTCGTTCGCCAGTTTCGCCCGAACCGCCTCGCGCGCCCTGGACAGGCGCGACATGACGGTCCCGATCGGCACGCCGAGCATGTCGGCGACCTCGTCGTATTTCAGGCCCTCCAGCGCCACCAGAAGCAGCACCTTGCGCTGTTCCTCCGGCAACTCGTCGACCGCACGCATCATTTCGCGCAACTCGACGCGCTCTTCCTGCCGAGGCGGGCTGACCAGCTTGGATTCGACGTCGTCGACATCGACCTCCTGCGGTCGGGCGGCCTTGGAACGGACCTGATTGACGTGGACGTTGTGCAGGATGGTGAAAAGCCATGCCCGCAGGTTCGTCCCCGCCTGGAAGCTGTCGGCGCGCGCCACCGCGCGCGTCAGCGCTTCCTGCACCAGATCCTCCGCATCCGCGCCGTTGCGAAGCAGCGCACGCGCATAGCGCCGCAAGGACGCGATGTGGACTTCCAGATCGACCCCGAATTTGCTCAACCGCGCACCCGATCCTTACCGATCACGCCACGGCTCACGCCATGGCCTCCCCCCTCCTCCCGAAAGGACGGACGGGACGACACGGCGCCGCAACTCCAGGGCCGGGCCGGCTCATTCGACCCTAAGGCCGATGGGGAGACCCGATGCATATGGGTGCGAACGCGCGCCGCGCATCCTTTATTCCAGACTTTGTGAGGCTTGCAGCAAAATTTGTGCGATACGGCCACGCTTGTGCCGAAAAGGCTTCAACCGGGCATGTCGGTAACCGCCGGAGATAGCGATCACTCCGTCATCGACTTGCCGCAGGGGGAGGATGGTTGGTGGGCCCGGCCGGATTCGAACCGACGACAACACCGTTATGAGCGGCGCGTTCTAACCGCTGAACTACAGGCCCTACCGCGGGGCGCACTTTGCGACAAAGCTTCGGGGAAATGCAACCCCTCGTTCACCGTTCCGACGCGGAAGCCCGAAAACGAAAACGGGGGCCGAATGGCCCCCGCTCCGTCTCGAAGACAACTGTCCCGGATCAGGTATGCCAATCAGGTATCCAGGAAGCTGCGCAGCTTGCGCGACCGCGACGGATGCTTCAGCTTGCGCAGCGCCTTCGCCTCGATCTGGCGGATACGCTCGCGGGTCACGTTGAACTGCTGGCCGACCTCTTCCAGCGTGTGGTCGGTGTTCATGCCGATGCCGAAGCGCATGCGCAGGACGCGCTCCTCACGTGGCGTCAGCGAGGCCAGGACGCGGGTCGTCGTCTCGCGCAGGTTCGCCTGGATGGCGGCATCGAGCGGAAGGACCGCGTTCTTGTCCTCGATGAAATCGCCGAGATGCGAATCCTCCTCGTCGCCGATCGGCGTTTCGAGCGAGATCGGCTCCTTGGCGATCTTCAGGACCTTGCGGACCTTCTCCAGCGGCATCATCAGACGCTCGGCCAGCTCTTCCGGGGTCGGCTCGCGGCCGATCTCGTGCAGCATCTGGCGGCTGGTGCGGACCAGCTTGTTGATCGTCTCGATCATGTGGACCGGGATGCGGATGGTCCGCGCCTGGTCCGCGATGGAGCGGGTGATGGCCTGACGAATCCACCAGGTTGCGTAAGTCGAAAACTTGTAGCCGCGCCGGTACTCGAACTTGTCGACCGCCTTCATCAGGCCGATGTTGCCCTCCTGGATCAGGTCCAGGAACTGAAGGCCGCGGTTCGTGTACTTCTTGGCGATGGAGATGACGAGACGCAGGTTGGCCTCGACCATTTCCTTCTTGGCACGGCTCGCTTCCTTCTCGCCCTTCTGGACGGTGGAGACGATGCGGCGGAACTCGTTGATCGGCAGGCGCGCTTCCTCGGCGACGTTGGAGATCGCCTCGCGCGTCTTGCGGATGTCGCCGTCGTACTTCTCCGCGAACTTGCCCCAGGTCTTGGGGTTCAGGCCACGGATGCGCTCCAGCCAGTTCGGGTCCAGCTCGTGGCCGAAATACTGGTTCAGGAAGTCCTCGCGCTTCACCCGGCACTCGGTGGCCATGCGCAGCAGGCGGCCTTCAAAGCCGGTCAGCTTGCGGTTCAGGCCATAGAGCTGCTCGACCAGCTGTTCGATGCGCTGGTTGTTCAGGCGGACGGTGTTCATCAGCTCGACCATTTCGAGCTTCAGCTTGTCGTACTTCTTGTCCGTCTGCTTGGCGACATCCTCACCACGCTGCATCGCGCCCATGCGGGCCTCGTGCAGCTTGTGCAGCTTGTCGTACGTCGCCTTGATGTTCTCGAAGGTCTCGATGACCTGCGGCTTCAGCGCGGCTTCCATCGCGGACAGCGACAGGCTGTTCTCGCCCTCTTCGCCTTCCTCGCCCTCTTCGCCCTCGCCTTCGGCGCGCGGCGGACGCGGCTCGTCGCCTTCCTCGTCGGCCGGCGCATCGGCGGGAGTGGCGCCGGCGGTGCCAGCGGTCTCGACCGCCTCGGCCAGACCCTCCGGCATCTCCTCACCATCGGGCCCGCCGCCATAGGTGGCGTCCAGATCGATGATGTCGCGCAGCAGCATCTTCCCTTCCATCAGGGAATCATGCCACTCCAGGATGGCGCGGATGGTCAGAGGCGATTCGCAGATCGCGCCGATCATCATCTCGCGGCCGGCTTCGATCCGCTTGGCGATGGCGATTTCGCCTTCGCGCGACAGCAGCTCCACCGAACCCATCTCGCGCAGGTACATGCGCACGGGGTCGTCGGTGCGGCCGATGTCGTCATCGTCGAGGTTGCCCGACGAACGGCCTTCGCCCTCGCCGCCGGCCTCGCCGCTGTTCTCCGAATCCTGCTCTTCCGATTCGACGATGTTGATGCCCATTTCGGACAGCATCGCCATCGTGTCTTCGATCTGCTCGGACGAGGACGAATCCTGCGGCAGCGCTGCGTTCAGCTCGTCATAGGTGACATACCCGCGCTCCTTGCCACGGGCGATCATCTTCTTGACGGCCAAACCCATGCCGTCCATCAGAGGACCGTCTGCGGATTCCTCCCGCGTTTCGGAAACTTCCACGCTGTTCGCAGCTTTCGTGGCCATGCGATCGGTGCCCCCGCATTACCCCAGTGAATAAAGACGAAAGGAGCGCCCGGTCCCGGTTGCCCGGCCCGTCCGCCCCACCCCCAAACCATGTATCTACCCAGAACCCGCCATCACAGAACCTGTCATGCGGCCCCGTCCTGTTGCCCTGTACCCGTAAACCGAGTACTCATCAACCGATGACCGATTGGCGACGATATGCATCGTCAACCGTCAGACATCGTCAAAGTCACTGTCCGCGATACCCAGGCCGGACTTTATGACCTCCTGCTGAAGAGCCACGACCCTCGCGAAGTTGGCCTCGCTGTTGTCACGGGTCAGAGCCGCCTTCGCTTCCCTAAGATCGTCGAGCACCCGCTCGTGATGCAGATGCCGCCACGCAGGCCACCATCCCTTCCGTGCATCCTCCGTGGAGGCGTCCGGACGGGCGAAGCCGGCATGGACATAGGTCGACTCGCTTAGCAAAGCACCGACCATCGTCTCATGGCCGGCGGATGACAAGTGGCGACAAAGCGCAGCGGCGTCAAGTGTCGAGTCGTGGTTGCGGTCGTCGGAGAGGCATTCCATGACCGCCCAGCGCAGTTTTTCCAGTTCCGGGTCACCGAATGGCAACAGCCCCAGCGGCTCGGCCAGTTCGCCGAACAGGTCCGGATGGTTGATCAGCGTCGCCAGCAGGACGCGCTCCCGCATGGAGGCAAGGCGGGACGCACGGCCGCGCCCCTCCCCCACCGGCTTGGAGGTCAGGCGTCCCGGCGTGCCCGGTACATGGCGGCGCGGCGCTTCGCCGAAGCGACCCCGCCCCTGCCCCGGCACCCACGGCCCGCGGTTGTAGCCCTGCCGCACCGGGGCGAAGGCCTCGTCGACGCGGCGGCGCATCTCGGTGCGGTAGAAGCTCTGGACGTCGCGGTCGGCGATGGTGGCGACGCGGGCCTCCAGCGCCGCCTTCACCGCGGCCTTGGCCTCCGGCGTATCGGTCGGCCGGCCTTCGCTCTCCATCCGCCATAGCGCGTCGGACAGCGGGATCGCCGCTTCCAGCACCGCCCCCATCGCCTTCGGACCCTGGGCGCGGATCAGGCTGTCGGGATCCTCCCCATCCGGCAGGAAGGCGACGCGGGCCGACTGGCCGGGGGCGAGGTGCGGCAGGATGCGCTCCACCGCCCGCCACGCCGCGCGCCGGCCCGCATTGTCGCCGTCGAAGCACAGAAAGGGCACCTTCTCCGCCGCCGGGATCAGCTTCCACAACTCCTGCACCTGGGTCTCGGTCAGCGCGGTGCCCAGCGGGGCCACCGCCCCCTCGAATCCGGCGCGGACCAGCGCGATCACGTCCATGTAGCCTTCGGCGACGATCACCGGCTTGCCGTCCGCCGCCGCCTGCCGGGCCCGCGACAGGCCGTAGAGCAGCGTGCCCTTGTGGAAGAGCGGCGTGTCGGCGGTGTTGACGTATTTCGGCCCGTCACCCTCCAGGATGCGGCCGCCGAAAGCGACCACCTGCCCGCGCCTGTCGGTGACCGGGAACATGACGCGGTTGCGGAAGAAGCTGTAGGGCGACCGGCCGTCGTCCGGCCGCTTCAGCAGCCCGGCATTGACCATGTCGTCGTCGGAAAAGCCCTGTTTGCCGAGATAGGTCCGCAACGCGTTCGAATCACCGGGCGCAAAGCCCAGCCGGAAGCGGGCGATGGTCTCGCCATCCAGCCCGCGCCGCAGGAAATAGTCCAGCCCCGGCCGCCCGGCGGCTGTGTGAAGCTGCTGCTCGAACCAGCGCGTCGCCTGCTCGACAAGGTCATGCAGGGTCTTGCGCTTCTCGTAGCGCTGCCGGTCCTCCTCGGTCGGACGCGGCACCGGCAGCCCGGCCTCTCCCGCCAGATGCTCGACAGCCTCGGGGAAGCCGAGATTGTCGTGGCGCATGACGAAGCCGATGATGTCGCCATGGGCCCCGCAGCCGAAGCAATGGAAGAAGCCCTTCTGGTCATTGACGTAGAAGGACGGCGACTTCTCATTGTGGAAGGGACAGGGCGCCTTGTACTCCCGCCCGGCGCGAATCAGCCGCAACCGCTTGGAGACCACTTCCGACAGGGTCAGCCGGGTGCGCAGTTCTTCCAGGAATTGGGGCGGGAAGGCCATGGTCGAACGGTCACCGGGCTACAGAGGGCATCAGGCGGAGGCGATGGGCGCTAGGCTATAGCAGAGGCATAGTATGGGAACCAGCGCCGCCGCCCCCAAGGGCGCAGATGGCGCAGGTCAGTCAGGTTGCCTGACGAGATGCGTCCCGGCATAGAGTCTGCTCAGGAGAACCTCATAGCCGATACTTTCCAGACCCAGCGCATCATCCGCCATGATCACCGATGGGCTCTCCGGCCAGCTTCCGTCCGCCTGCCGGCGCAGAAGCTCCGCACCGATCCCGGCCGTCCACAGCACCAAAATCTCACGGACCGACGGCAGCGTGGTGTAGGTCCAGACATTCTCCCAGGTCTCGGCCTCGTTGCTGGGCGAGAGGATCTCGATCAGCAGGACCGGATCGGGCAGCGTCCGCAGTCCCCGTTCGTCGGGGGTGCAGGTCACGCCCAGGTCAGGGATACGCATGTTGTGGCTGGAGCGGACTCGGGGCTGCACACCGGGCGCGGTCACTATGTGGCAGCCGGGCGCCCGGTCGGCCAGATGATTTCCGATCAGACGGGCGACCGTGCTTTGCAGGATGCCGTGGGTGATGCTCGCCGGCGCCATGGCGCGCGGTTCGCCATTCACCAACTCGTACCGCGTGTCGGTGCCGTCGCCGTTCCAGTCCAGGAACTCCGCGACGGTCATGCGTGAGAAAGTGGGCTTGCGGACCGCGACCATTCCACCGTCCTCCCGACTGCTGCACGCCACCCCGGGGCGCAAGCCTAGCCTCGGGTTCCCCCTCGGCGGCCAGCGCCCCTTCGGCCCGGCCTTACTTGCCGGACAACCGCGCCTTCACCAGACCGCCGGCCTTGGCGAAGTCCATTTGGCCGGCATGGCGGGCCTTCAGCTCGGCCATCACCTTGCCCATGTCCTTGATGCTGACCGCACCCAGTTCGGTGACGATGGCGTCGATGGCGGCGCCGGCCTCCTCGTCGCTCATCTGCTTCGGCAGGAAGCGTTCGATGACCGCGATCTCCTCGCGCTCCTGCTGGGCCAGTTCGGGACGGCCGCCCTGCTCGTACAGCCCCGCCGATTCGTTGCGCTGCTTCACCAGGGTCTGCAGCATCGACAGGATCTCCGCCTCGTCAATGCCGTCGGTCACGCCGCGGGTGCGGGCGGCGATGTCGCGGTCCTTCAGGCCGGCGAGGATCATGCGAATGGTGGACACCGCGCGCTGGTCCTTCGCGCGCATCGCATCCTTGAGGCTGTCGGTGAACTGCGTGCGCAGCGTCATGTCCTGTCTTCCTTGCTTCGTCGGGCCGGGAAAGGAGGCTCCAGCCGGACAGCCGACTATTCCGAAAATGGCCGCCGATTTCCATGGCAAAAGCCCCGGCCAGCGAATGGGCGGCCCGCACCACCCGACTTTGTCGGCGGATCAGGGCCGCCTTGCAAAGCTATTGCTGGAAATCGGGCGTCCAATCGTCATATAGGATGTCCGGCCCATCCGATCAGCCCACTCGATCCCACGTCATCGCCCATTCCGGCGGAGGTGGGGTGCGAGCGGCTACGTGTGCGCGCCCGGCGGGACGCTAGGCCGTCGCCGTTCCGCCGATCACCCGATCCGTCGCCGGCCGCGGTTTTTGGGAAGGTTCACTGGAATGACTCTCGCCACTCCCCCCTCCGACAATGCGGTTCACACCGGCGTCCTGGTCCTGGCCGACGGCACCGTGTTCCGCGGCCGAGGCATCGGCGCCACGGGGGATTCGGTGGGCGAGGTGTGCTTCAACACCTCCATGACCGGCTATCAGGAGATCCTGACCGATCCCAGCTATGCCGGCCAGATCATCACCTTCACCTTCCCGCACATCGGCAACACCGGCGCCAACGCCGAAGACATCGAGACGATCACGCCCGCCGCACGCGGCCTGATCCTGCGCGCCGACATCACCGACCCGTCCAACTGGCGCGCCACCCGCCATCTGGACGACTGGCTGAAGAGCTACGGCCTCGTCGGCCTGGCCGGCATCGACACCCGCCGGCTGACCCGCCGCATCCGCGATCTGGGCGCGCCCAACGGCGTCGTCGCCCATGCGCCTGACGGCAAGTTCGACATCGAGGCGCTGGTCGCCAAGGCCAAGGGCTGGCCGGGTCTGGAGGGCATGGATCTGGCCAAGGACGTGTCCTGCCGCCAGACCTATGACTGGACCGAGGCCGGCTGGACCATCGGCGGCGGCTACGCCACCCAGGACAAGCCGCAGTACCATGTCGTCGCCATCGACTATGGCGCCAAGCGCAACATCCTGCGCTGCCTCGCCGCCGCCGGCTGCAAGGTGACGGTGGTTCCGTCCACCGCCACGGTCGAGGACGTGATGCGCCACCAGCCGGACGGCGTCTTCCTGTCCAACGGCCCCGGCGACCCCGCCGCCACCGGCGAATATGCCGTGCCGACCATCAAGGGCCTGCTCGACACCGGTGTGCCGATGTTCGGCATCTGCCTCGGCCACCAGATGCTGTCGCTGGCGCTGGGCGCCAAGACCACCAAGATGCAGCAGGGCCACCGCGGCGCCAACCATCCGGTCAAGGATCTCGCCAGCGGCCGGGTGGAGATCACCAGCCAGAACCACGGCTTCGTCGTGGTGCCGGAAACCCTGCCGGCCGACGCCGAGGTCACCCATGTCAGCCTGTTCGACGGCACCAACGAGGGCATCCGCCTGAAGGGCAAGCCTGTCTTCTCGGTGCAGTACCACCCGGAAGCCTCGCCCGGTCCGCAGGACAGCCACTATCTGTTCGACCGCTTCGTCCAGCTGATCGCCGAGAAGAAGGCGGCCTGAAACCGGACAGGGTTCGTTGGAGAATGGGGGAGTCGCGATGGCGGCTCCCCTTTTTCATTGGAGTACCGACCTGTCACAGCCATCTTGGCCGGCCGACCGATCAGACCATATGGTTTGGAATGCGCCTGCCAGATCATCGCTTCGCCACCAGTCCTGCGCCGGTGACCCGGTCCGACCGTCCCGCCTGCCCGCTCTGCGGCCGGCCCATGGTGCCCGGCGCCAGCCTGAACGAACACCATCTCGTCCCCCGCACCTATGGCGGACGGGAGACGGTGACGATGCACCGCATCTGCCATGCGAAGATCCATGCGGTGCTGACCGAACAGCAGTTGCGCGACCAGTATCACGGGATCGATGCGCTTCGCGGCCATCCCGACATCGCCGCCTTCATCGGCTGGGTCCGCCGCAAACCGCCAGAGTACGTTGACGGTCACGCCACCGACCGCCGGCGGCGCAAGCGCTGAGGGGTCTTCAGCCCTGGCGAACGGTCCGCCGCGTGGCGGGCTTCGGCAGGTAATTGCGCGCCTCGCCGTTGCACACCCGGCTGACCCGCTCATACTCCTCGACGGTGTCGACCTGGGCCTGCCGACGGTCGCGTTCGCGGCCGAAGTCCTGCATGATCCGCCGCATCGCCGATTCGAGCGGACGGCGGATCGCCGCCATCGCCTGCGACTGGCTGCGGGACCGGACCGGCGCCATCCCCGCGATCACCTGATCCAACTGGCTGCGGATCTGCGGCATCATCTCCTGAAGGAGAGCCTCGTCCACCGCGACATGGCGCATCTCGTGGGCCAGAACCTCGCCATACAGACATGAATTGGCCGGTATCTCCCTGGCGACATGGACGACGCGCTGCTGGAAGCCGAAGCTGATCGTCAGGGCGCTGGCCGACGCGCAGTAGGTGCCGTCGCCCATCGTCTTGAACAGGGCGGACACTTGCGATTGTTCACCATAACGCGCCTGGGTCAGTCCGAGCACATGGCTGTCGGCGGCGCTGACCGGTCCCGGCGTGCGTCCCGGCAGGCGGGTGAGCTGCGCAATCGTCAGCGCATCGTCGCGCTGGATCGGCGCCAGCACGGTTTCGAGATCCAGCTTAGCCGGCGGAAAACCGGAGCAACCGCTGGCCTGTGCCGCGGCCGGTGAGGCTGCCAGCAGCATGCCCAGAATGGCAAGGAACAGGAGGCGAACGGTCATTCCGGCACTGTTACCGGGAAACCCTTCGCCCACAAGAGAATTGACGGCAAGAGAGACGAAGGGGAAGAGGGGCGCCACTGACAGGCCCTCCTCCCCTCACCTTCTCAATGCTGCGACGGGAACAGGAAGCGCGCCTTCAGCGTGCCTTCGATGGCGCGCAGGTCGTTCACGACCTCCAGCTCTTCGACGTCGCCGTTGACGTCCACCACCACATAGCCCAGCTCCGGATCGGTCTGGAGATACTGGGCGGCGATGTTCAGGTCACGGCCGGAGAACACCTCGTTCACCTTGCGCAGGATGCCGGGGCGGTTCTCGTGGACGTGCAGGAAGCGGGTGCAGCCGGCCTGGACCGGCAGCGCCACCTGCGGGAAGTTGACCGCGCCGACGGTGGAGCCGTTGTCCGAATATTCGAGCAGCTTCTGCGCCACCTCGGTGCCGATGTTGGCCTGGGCCTCCATCGTCGAGCCGCCGATGTGCGGGGTCAGGATGGCGGTCTTGATGCCGCGCAGCGCACTCTGGAATTCTTCCTTGTCCGAGCCGGGCTCGACCGGGAAGACGTCGATGGCGGCACCCAGGATGTGGCCGGAGTTCATCGCGGCGGCCAGCGCCTCGATCTCCACCACCTGCCCGCGGGCGGCGTTGATCAGGTGGCTGCCCTTCTTCATGGCGGCCAGTTCGCGCTCGCCGATCATGTTCCGGGTCTGCGGGGTATCCGGCACATGCAGGGTCACCACGTCGGACACCGACAGCAGCTCCTCCAGCGAGTCGCAGGCGCGGGCATTGCCGAGAGCCAGCTTGCGCACGGTGTCGTAGAAGCGGACCTGCATGCCCATGGCTTCGGCCAGGATCGACACCTGGGTGCCGATATGGCCATAGCCGACGATGCCCAGCGTCTTGCCGCGGATCTCGTAGCTGTCCTTGGCCGACTTCATCCAGCCGCCGCCATGAACCAGCTGCGACTTCTCGAAGATGCCGCGCATCAGCATGATGATCTCGCCGATCACCAGCTCCGCCACCGACCGGGTGTTGGAATAGGGGGCGTTGAACACCGGCACGCCCTGGCGCCGCGCCGCCTTCAGGTCGACCTGGTTGGTGCCGATGCAGAAGCAGCCGACGGTGATCAGCTTGTTCGCCGCCTCCAGCACCTTGGCGGTCAGATGGGTGCGCGAGCGGATGCCCAGGATGTGGACCGAGCCGATGCGCTCCAGCAGTTCATCCTCGTCCAGCGCGCGCGGCAGCCGCTCGACGGAGGCGTAACCACCGCGGGCCAGCTCGTCGATGGCGTTGTCGTGAACACCTTCCAGCAGAAGGATGTTGATCTTGTCCTTGGAGAGCGAGAGCTTGGTCACGGCCGGCTTCCGTATCTGGGCATCGGTTCTGTTCCGCAAGGCCCGCCCACCGGGAAAACGGCGCGTCTGGGCCCTTCGGAAAAGCGAGCGCGCAAAATAATACCAAAGCCGGCCCTTGTCACCTGAGGGATGTTGCGCCGCGGCGTCCGTTTCCGCATGCCGGATTGGCGCGCAACGCGGGTTGGGTGTATCAGTCTGACCGCTCTTCAAACTTGGAAACCCTGTCATGAGCGACGTGACGATCTATCACAACCCGCGTTGCAGCAAATCGCGCGAGACGCTGGAGCTTCTGCGCTCCCGCGGTGTCGAGCCGACGGTGATCGAGTATCTGAAGACCCCGCCCAGCACGGCGGAACTGTCGGTCCTCCTCGCCAAGCTGGGCAAGGGGCCGCGCGACATCACCCGTGCCAAGGAAGCGGCGGAGGCCGGTCTGCCCAAGGATCTCGATGGCGAGGCGCTGGTCGCCGCTCTGTCCGCCAACCCGGCCGCCATCGAGCGCCCCATCGTGGTCAAGGGCGACCGCGCCCGCGTCGGCCGCCCACCGGAGTCGGTCCTCGACCTGCTCTGACCCCTCATTCCCGCCTCTGACCGGAGCCAGCCGCCCGTGACCACCAAACACACCCCAGCCGCCGCGGCCGCCGAGCTGAAGACGATCCGCGATTTCCTGCGCTACGGCGTCAGCCGCTTCAACGAGGCCGATCTGGATTACGGCCACGGCACCACCACGGCCTTCGACGAGGCGGTGTTCCTGGTGCTGGAAACGCTGCACCTGCCGGTCGACCAGCTCGACCCCTATCTGGACGCCCGCCTGACCGCGGCGGAGCGCGAGGCGGTGGCCGGCATCCTCCATGCCCGCATCGACACCCGCAAGCCGGCGCCCTACCTGCTGAACAAGGCCTATATCCAGGGCATTCCCTTCTATGTGGACGAGCGGGTGATCGTCCCGCGCTCCTACATCGGCGAACTGCTGTTTTCCGACCTGTTCGGCGGCGATGATTTCACGCTGGTGGAGGATCCGACCTCGGTCGAGCGGGTGCTGGATCTGTGCACCGGGTCCGGTTGCCTCGCCATCCTGGCCGCCCGCATCTTCCCCGAGGCCCAGGTCGACGCGGTGGACCTGTCGCCCGACGCGCTGGAGGTGGCGAAGCGCAACGTCGCCGACAGCGGCTTCGAGGACCGCATAGCCCTGCATCACGGCGACCTGTTCGCTCCGCTGAAAACGCGGAAGTATGACGTCATCATCACCAACCCGCCTTATGTCGATGCCGAGTCGATGGATGCCCTGCCGCCGGAATTCCGTGCCGAGCCGGAGATGGCGCTGGCCGGTGGCGACGACGGGTTGGAGATCGTCCGCCGTATCCTGAAGGAAGCACCCAAGCACCTGACACCGGAGGGCGGCCTGCTGTGCGAGTTCGGCACCGGCCGCGAGATCCTGGAGGCGGAGTATCCGCATCTGGACTTCCTGTGGCTGCAAACAGCCAACAGCTTCGGCGAGGTGTTCTGGCTGACGCGGGATCAGCTGAAGGCTGGGAAGTGATGTGGGGGTTGGGGAGACGGCGGAAGCCCCTCCCCGGAACCCTTTCCCCGCCCGCCGGTTGTCCCCTCGCGATGCTGCGCCGCAGCAGCAGCCTGAGAGGACAACCGCCATGACCGACCGCCACTCCACCATGCTCACGACTCTGGGCCTCACCGCGCTGACCCTGGGCGGCTTGGCCATCGCCAACAGCCTGGCGGCGCGCGCAGCCGAGCGTCGCTATCCCCCGGAAGGCCGCTTCCTCACCGTCGATGGCGTCCGGCTGCACTATATGGAAGCCGGCGAAGGTCCGCCGGTCGTGCTGCTGCATGGCAATGTCTCCGCCCTCGGTGATTCGCTGGCGAGCGGGCTGTTCCAACGGCTGGCACGGAGCCACCGGGTGATCGCCTTCGACCGCCCCGGCATGGGCCACAGCGAGCGGCCCCACGACCGCGAATGGACGCCTGAGGATCAGGCCGATCTCCTGGCCCGGGCCTTTGCCGCGCTGAACATCGAGAAGGCCGTGGTGGTCGGCCACTCCTATGCCACCCTGGTGGCGCTGGCGCTGGCGCTCGACCACCACCGCGTGGTGAAGGGGCTGGTGTTGCTGGCCGGCTATTATTTCCCGACCAGACGGGTCGACACGGTTCTGGTGGCGCCGTTGACGACGCCGGTGCTGGGCGGCCTGCTGCGCCACACCCTGTCGCCGCCGGTTTCCAAGGCAATGATGCCGGGACTGCTGAAGACGCTGTTCTCGCCGCGCCCGGTACCGGAGCATCTGACGGAGAGTTTTCCCGCCGCCCTGACCACCCGGCCCGGCCAGCTGCGCGCCAATGCCCAGGACGGCGTCACCATGGTGCCTGCCGCTGAGCGCTTGCAGCACCGCTATGCCGAGCTGGCGGTCCCGGTGGCGATCTTCGCCGGCCATCACGACCGCGTGGTGGAGCAGGAGGAGCAAAGCGGCCGGCTTCACCATGTCCTGCCCGACAGCACTTTGCATTGGGTGCCGGAGTCCGGCCACATGGTGCATTATGCCGATCCGGAGCTGGTGGTGCGCCGTATCGACGAGCTGTCAGCCGAAGAAATCGTCGGGGAGATCGCCGCTCACAGATAGCGCCGCAGCAGGATGCTGCCGCCCTGGTGCGGCAGCCGGGGATGCCAGGGAATGGCGGCGCGGCCGATCTCCTCGAACCCTTCGCCGGCATAAAGGCGGCGGGCCGGTTCGTTGTCGGCCCAGACATGCAGGGTCACGCGGTCGAAGCCGCCGGTCCGCGCCCGCTCGTAAAACCAGCCGAGCAGCCGCCCGGCGATGCCGTGGCGCCGCAACTCGGGATCGACCGCCAGCGCCGACAGGAAATAGCTGCCCCAGTCCAGCGTTTCGGAGAACTCGGCCATATGGGCGACGCGGTCCGGCGGCAGGCCGCTGTAATCCTCGGTCCGGATCCAGTCGGTAGGATAGCCATGGGCGATGCCGACCACCCGCCCGTCCAGTTCCGCCACACCGCTCTGCCGGTGCGACAGCGAACCGCTGCGCCCGGCCAGCCCAGGCACCAGAATCTCGGCCGCGGTCATCCCTGGCATCAGCCCGTCGAGCAGAAACTCGTAGACCCCGCCGCCGGCGATGTCGATCAGCCGCGCCAGATCCGGTGCGTCGTCGGCATCGGCCGGACGAAGGCGGAGACGGTCGTCATTCAGGGCAAGGCTCACGGCGGGGACCTTCGATCGGGAGAGCGGCTGGATAGAAAAGGCTCTCCCGCCGCCGTTTTCCAGCCCCTTTTCGCGCGAGGCCGGTCCCTCAGTCCTGGTCGGCGCTCCGGTTCAGGTCGTCGCGCAGCCGCAACACCGTCTCGCGGAGCGAGGTCAATTCGGCGGCCGACCAGCCGGCGGCGGCGGCAATCCGCGTCGGCAGGCATTCGGCCTGTGCCCGCAGTGCCGCCCCGTCGGCGGTCAGGCAGATGCGCACCAGCCGCTCGTCCTGCGGATCGCGGCTGCGCTTCAGCAGCGCCTGACCTTCCATCCGCTTCAACAGCGGGGTCAGCGTGCCGCTGTCCAGCCCCAGCCGTTCGCCCAGCAGTTTCATCGACTGGCCGTCCTCCTCCCACAGCAGCAGCATGATCAGATACTGTGGATAGGTCAGGCCGAGCTTCTCCAGCATCGGGCGGTAGATCCGACTCATCGCCAGATTTGCCGAATAGAGCGCGAAGCAAGCCTGGTTGGAGAGCAGAAGTGGGTCGTCCTTGTCGGCTGCCATGATGTCTGAACCTTGAAAAGCGGCGCGCCGCCGAGATGCCGCGCGTCGGTCGATCGTGCCCAGCACAATCGCGCGCAACAGCCCGGCGGCGCAATGCCGAAGACTTTTCGCCTCAGGCGATGGCCTCAGGCCCGGTCTTCAAGACTCATCCTCAGGCAACGGTCGTGGTGACCGGGATATTGCCCTTGGTGGCATGGCTGTAGGGGCAAACCTTGTGGGCGCGGGCCAGCAGATCCTCGGCGGCGGCCTTGTCCATGCCCGGCAGCGAGACCACGAAGTCGACCGTCAGGCCGAAACCCTCGCCATCGTCACGCGCACCGATGCCGACCTTGGCATTCACCGTCAGATCGGCCGGAACGGCGATCTTGTCCCGGTTGCCGACGAACTTGATGGCGCCGATGAAGCAGGCGGAATAGCCGGCGGCGAACAGTTGCTCGGGGTTGGTGGCGCCACCCTGGCCGCCCAGTTCCTTCGGCGCGGCCAGCGCGACCGACAGCAGACCATCCTCGCTGACGGCCTTGCCGTCACGGCCACCGGTCGCGGTCACCTTGGTCGAATACAGGGTCTTCATGACGTGTGCTCCTTCATTGAGTGATGAGTTTAGGGGTAGCGGGCTTTGGCTTCCGGGGCGGCGGTTTGAACCGGCGCCCATCGATCTCGTGAGAAAAAACATAATGCGCAATTCAATTGTGCGCAATGTATTTAGTCGTGCGTCATTCAATTGCGCGCAATGCATCTCGTGCATAGCACGGACCTTCGACGCGAGTTTTCCCGTCCGCGGACGAAGCTGCGCCGACGCATCAGTGCCATCGCGCCGGTGAATGAGGAGACGAGCATGTTGTTTTCCAGGCGTTATGCCGGGGAGTGCAACGACGCGGAGGACGTAATCAGCGGGAAAGATGATCAGTGCCGCCGCGTTCAGGCTCGACTTCCGGCATTCGGCTTTGAGGCAATTGCAGACGCACGCCTACAACCAATAATTCAAGGAATGAGAGAAAAATCACCACGCCCGGATTTCCTATCCTTGCTGGACCAGTTCCGTCTCGACATGGAGGTCCGGCGAACCATCATCGCCAGACGACAAGAGCAGGTGGACATAGCCCGCGCCCTCATTTCCGAAAGCCGGAGGGCAATAGGAAGGTCTCGCGCAAGAAGACCGAAGCAAGAACCGATGGTCACCGCAAGCGACCGACCGAACAGCGGTTTCTGATGTCAGTGCGCGATACCGCACCCGACCGGCCCTCGCAATGCTCAAGGTCCGGCGACAACACCTCGCTACGATACGAGACCCCGTCGTGCAGCGGTCGGGTGATGGTGGCGAAGATCGGCGGTGGAGGGCAGCACGGCGTGAGGAAACAGCGCAACTTCCTCACAAGACTTCCATACCGCGTCGATAGTTGATCCGATGGCGCCCGATGAATCGAACAAAGAAAAAGGCCCTGGAACCATTAGGTTCCAAGGCCTTTTTTGATCCTTCCGGAACTGGTCGGAGCGACAGGATTTGAACCTGCGACCCCCAGACCCCCAGTCTGATGCGCTACCAGGCTGCGCTACGCTCCGTCAACTTCACCGCAGTGCTTGCGGCTTGGCTCCGGAAGGGAACGGGACTATAGCCGCGGACTTTCGCCGATGCAACATCTCCCGTGATGATTTTTCAGCTTTTTTTGCTCCCTATTTCGGACAGGCGGGACAGCACCGATCGCAGCGATTTCAGCTCGTCCAGCACCATGGTGATCTCGTGCCGGACGGCATCCGACAGGGGCGGCTGATCGGCCTCACCCTCCCCGCCGTCCTGCGCTTCATCGCCTGTGAACTCCTCGCCGTCCGCAGTCCCGCCGCCATCCTCGTCGTCCTCCGGCAGCGGCGGCGTCGGGTCGGACATGCGTCCTTCCTTCAGCAGGCGCTGAACCCCCTTTATGGTGTAGCGGTCCTCATACAGCAAAGACTGGATGCGCCGCAGAAGCTCGACATCCTCCGGCCGGTAATAGCGCCGGCCACCGCCCCGCTTCAGCGGGCGGATCTGGGGAAATTTGGTCTCCCAGAACCGCAGCACATGCTGGGGCACGTTGAGGTCGGTCGACACCTCGCTGATGGTGCGATAGGCCGTGGCGGATTTCATGGTGAGATCAGGCCATCCGCCGATGACCGCGGGAAACAGGCCGCGGGAAGGCACGGCACGGCGATGGACAGAAAATCCGCATTATCGATGGCGGCCGGCGTCAGGACAGCGCCCGCGCGGGCGTCGGAGCCCCACCCTCCTGAACCTCGTTGATCCGGTTCTTCAGCACATGGCTGGCGCGGAAAACCAACACCCGGCGCGGCAGGATCGGAACCTCTTCCCCGGTTTTGGGATTGCGACCGATTCGCTCGCCCTTCTGGCGAACCTGAAAGCTGCCGAAGGAGGAGATCTTCACCATCTCCCCCCGGGCCAGCGCGTCGGAAATCTCGTCCAGGACGGTTTCGACCAGATCGGCCGATTCGTTGCGCGAAAGTCCGACCTCCTGGTAGACGGCTTCGCTCAATTGAGCGCGCGTTACGGTATTTTGCGACATTGTTCGACCTCCCCCCGCAACCGTTGTAAAGACGGTAATCCGGGCAAAGAAGGTCCGTCAATTCAAAAGCTTGGCACATCATAACGGCCCGGCCGAAGCCCGGCCGGGCGTGCAGTGCAGCAATCGGAAAGACAGGTCGACGGACGAACCTGCCGCCTTACCAGCGGATCAGCGCCGATCCCCAGGTCAGGCCGCCGCCGATGGCTTCCATCAGGATCAGGTCGCCGCGCTTGATTCTGCCATCGGCCACCGCCTCGCCGAGCGCCAGCGGAATCGACGCGGCCGAGGTGTTGCCGTGACGGTCGACCGTCAGCACCACCTTTTCCGGCGACAGCTTCATCTTGCGGGCCAGCCCGTCGATGATGCGGCGGTTCGCCTGATGCGGAACCATCCAGTCGATGTCGGTCGACTCAAGGCCGTTGGCGGCCAGCGCCTCTTCGACCACCGCCGACAGCTTCGACACGGCGTGGCGGAAGATCTCCTGCCCGTGCATGCGGACATGGCCGATCGTGCCGGTCGACGACGCGCCGCCGTCGACATAGAGCAGGTCGTACTGGGTGCCGTCGGAATGCAGATGGGTGGACAGCACGCCCTGGTCGGACGAATCGCCCTCGGCCTCATAGGCTTCCAGGACGATGGCGCCGGCACCGTCGCCGAACAGCACGCACGTGGTGCGGTCGTTCCAGTCGAGCAGGCGGGAGAAGGTCTCCGCCCCGATCACCAGCGCGCGGCGCGCCTGACCGTTGCGCAGGAAATTGTCGGCCACCGACATGGCATAGACGAACCCGGCGCAGACGGCCTGGATGTCCATGGCGAACCCCTTGGTCCCCAGCGCCGCCTGCACCCTGGTGGCGGTCGCGGGGAAGGTGTTGTCGGGCGTGGTGGTGGCCAGGATGATGCAGTCGATGCTGCCGGCCGGCACGCCGGCATGCTCAAGAGCCCGCGTGGCCGCCGCGATGGCGAGGTCGGAGGTCTTCTCCCCCTCCGCGGCGATGTGGCGGGACTTGATGCCGGTGCGCTGGACGATCCATTCGTCCGACGTGTCGACCCGCTGTTCCAAATCTTGGTTGGTGACGACGTTGGACGGCAGGAAGATACCGCAACCCAGAACTCGGGAACGCATGACCATTGTTCAGCCCGCCGCCGCCTTCGTGTCGGGAAGAGGGGTCGCGTCGGCTATGCGTCCCATCTCTTCCTTGATGCGTTCGTTGAAGCCGTGCGTCGCCAGATTGATGGCGACCGCCACGGCATTGGCGAAGCCGACGGCGTCGGTGCCGCCATGGCTCTTCACGCAGACGCCGCGCAGGCCCAGGAACATCGCACCGTTGTAGCGGCGCGGGTCGATCCGTTCGCGGAAGCGCTTGAAGGCGCCGCGTGCCAGCAGATAGCCGATCCGCGCCAGGAAGGAGGTCGCGAAGGTGCGGCGCAGGAATTCGGAGAACAGCTTCGCCGTCCCTTCCGCCGTCTTCAGCGCGACATTGCCGGTGAAGCCGTCGGTGACGATGACGTCCACCGTGCCCAGGCCGATGTCGGTGCCCTCGACGAAGCCGTGAAAGCGGCCGGGCAGCGGCATGTCGCGCAGGCTGGCCGCCGCGGCACGCACCACCTCGTTGCCCTTCATGTCTTCCGAACCGATGTTCAGCACGCCGATCGACGGTTCCGGCAGCCCCAGGATGGCGCGCGCGAAAACGGCCCCCATCACGGCGAACTGGACGAGATTTTCCGGCTGGCACTCGGCGTTGGCGCCGAGGTCCAGCATCACGCTCTCGCCCCGTTGCGTCGGGAAGAAGGAGGCCATCGCCGGCCGGTCGATGCCCGGCAGCGTCTTGAGCACGAACTTGGCCATCGCCATGAGGGCGCCTGTGTTGCCGGCCGATACCACGCAGGCGGCATCACCCGCCGCGACGGCGTCGATGGCAAGCCTCATGCTGGACTGGCGACCCGCGCGCAGCGCCACCGCCGGCTTGGCGTCACCGGCCACGAAGTCGGCTGTGTGGCGGATTTCCGCCACCGCCTTCAACGCGGGCCGCTGGTTCAGCAGGGGCTCAAGCCGCTGCCGGTCGCCATACAGCAGAAAATGCACGTCGGGATGGCGTTCCCGCGCGATGTCCGCCCCGGCAATGACCATGTCGGGACCGTGATCGCCACCCATGGCATCCAGGGCGATGGTCAGGCGCTGGCTCACCGCGAACAGGCTCCCCGGCTAGGACCCCGGCAGGGGTGACCAGCACCCCCGATCAACGGGACCTCAGACAACGCGATGCGGATCAAGCGGCCGCGGTGCCGCTCTGAACCACTTCACGCTGGTCGTAGTGGCCGCAAGACCCGCAGACATGGTGCGGACGCTTCAGCTCGCCGCAGTTCGGGCACTCGTTGTAGGCCGAGGTGGGCAGAGCGTGGTGCGAACGACGCATGTTACGCCGCGACTTGGAGGTCTTCTTCTTCGGAACAGCCATGACCGTAAACTCTCTTCATTGGAAAGGGCGGCCCGAACAGGGGCCGCCCAGCGCGAGCGGCATTCAATAAGGCAAATGTCCCCGAAGGGCAAGCCCGAACAACCCCCTTTTCGCAACCCCGCGCCGCTCATTGGTGGGGGTGGAAATGCCGGCCCTTATACAAGGCGCGGCGGAGAAAGCAACAGCCGGATCAGTTGCGCGACTTCAACTGCTGCAGGACGGCGAAGGGATTGGGCTTTTCAGGCTCCGCAGCCGCCTCTTCCTCCGTCGCTTCACCGTCCTCATGCTCGCGATGGTCCTCGAACTCCACCCCTTCGGCATGCGGATAGGGGTCGAGCCCCAGCGACAGGTGCTGCGCCGTCAGCTCGCCGATGTCGATTCGGTTGTTCTCCATCGGCTCGGGAATGTCCTCGTCCGACAGGGAGGCGTCGAAATCGACCTCCAGTCCGGGATCCTCGATCATCGACGCCGGGGCAAACAGCGCCTCGAAGCTTTCGCTGACATGGGCCGGTACAGGCTCCAGCGTGACGACGCAAGTCTGGACCACGTCGGCCTCCAGCCGTCCGGAAACCCGAATCATCTGGCCGCCGCGCACCGCGCGCAGCTTCACCGTGGCGGTCAGGCTGCCGATCGACTCCAGTTCCAGCCGCTCGGCGAGCGCGCGGCGCTCCGCCTCGGTCGCTTCGATGGTCTCGGTCACGTCGGCGCGGCGCACCGTGTCGGCATGGACGACGCGCGAGAATTCCGGGGCCGGCACGACGCCGTTGACAGGGCTCATGGCGAAAGACTTTCTGATCGAAAAGCAAAATGGCCGGCACGGCGGACGCCCGGCATTCTCCCGAGTCACATGCAGCCGCCACGCCGGAAAGGCAAGCCCTCAGACGCGGCGTCAGGAACAGGCGATACTCTAAATATATAGTGAAGCGCTCACGCCGGCGCCTGCCCGAAGCGGACCTCGCCCGTCATCAACGACTCCAGCGGCTGGGCGTCCAACACTGCGGCGCAGGCGCGGACATAGGCGGCCATCGCCGCCAGCACCCCCTCCGGCACCGGATCGACCGTGCCATAGAGGTTGTTGTCCAGCGCCACCTCCAGCCTGCGGCCGTCGGAGTCGGCCAGCGCCTCGTCATAGGCACGGATTCGTCCGGCCATGCCGCGCGCCATCGTCTTCACCCGCCGGGCGATGCCGCTGTCGCCTGCCCCCATCTCCAGCAGCGACTTCTCGAAATCGTCGACCATCGTCTCATAGAGGCGCTGCGACAGTTTGCCCGCCTCGGACCCCTGCCCCTTCAGCCGGCGCATCACCAGCAGCAGATGCAGCGCCACCATCTCGAAGCGCCCGTCCAGGGTATCGGGCACGGCAAGCACCCTGTAGAAGCCCGGCTCACGGGCCTGACGGACGATGGCGGTGAACAGCCCACCCACCGCGGCGGCGCGGGAGCGCGATCCGCCACCAAATTGGCCCAGCAGACGGCCGATAAAGCTTCCTGACACGAACGGCAGCCCTTCCCCGACTCGGAGTCTCGTTGACAGGGCGAAGCAGCCGGTGCGATTGTCCCGCCCGGAGACTGTCCACAGCCGCGGACGGCCTCCTTGCCCCGCCGGCTCCATCATAGCCCGAGCACCATGATCAGATCGAACTTTTCCGCCCCCGCACCGTCATCCGCACCGCCCTGCTGGGCAGCCTGCTGCTCGCCGGCGTCGCCACGACCGGCTGCTCGCCCATCGTCGCCACCCGCGGCAATCTGACGGATCCGCAGCTGGTGGCGGAGCTGCAGCCTGGCCAGAGCCGGCGCGACGACGTCGCCGCCGTGCTGGGGACGCCGACCTCGGTTGGCACCTTCGATCCGAACGTCTGGTACTACATCGGTCAGAAGACCGAGAAGACCGCCTTCTTCGAGCCGGAAGTGACGGAGCGCCGCGTCGTCGTCGCCCATTTCGACAACAACGGCGTCCTGCGCGAGATCAAGACGCTCGACAAGTCGAATGGCCAGGACATCGATCTGGTGGAGCGCACGACGCCGACCGCCGGCCGCGAGATGGGCTTCCTGGAACAGATGATGGGCAACGTCGGCCGCTTCTCCGCCAAGGACACCAAGGGCAAGGGCCCCGGCAGCTGATCGCGTAGCGGATAACGCGGCCCTTCCGTGCCGGCATCAACCGAAACAGACCTGCGCCACATGAAGGCCGCCCTGTCGCTCGCCGCGCGCGGGCTGGGGCGGACCTGGCCCAATCCGGCGGTCGGCTGCGTGCTCGTCCGCGACGGCGCCGTGATCGGCCGCGGCTGGACCCAGCCCGGCGGACGCCCCCATGCCGAGACCGAGGCACTGGCCCGCGCCCGCAGTCTGTCCGGCGGCGCAGAGGGGGCCACCGCCTACGTCACTCTGGAACCCTGCAATCACTACGGCAAGACGCCGCCCTGCGCCCTGGCGCTGGTCGAGGCCAAGGTGGCCCGCGTGGTCGTCGCCTGTCAGGACCCGGACCCGCGGGTCGCCGGCGGCGGGTTCGCCCGTCTGCGCGGCGCCGGCATCGAAGTCGTCACCGGCCTCTGCGAGGCCGAGGCGCTGGCCCTGAACGAGGGCTTCTTCAACCGGATCACCCTGAACCGACCGCTGGTCACGCTGAAGGTCGCCAGCACGCTGGACGGACGCATCGCCACCGTAACCGGCGAGTCGCAGTGGATCACCGGCCCCACAGCCCGCGCCTGGGGACATCGGCTGCGCGCCAGCCATGACGCCATCCTGGTCGGCATCGGCACCGCCCTGGCCGACGATCCCGAACTGACCTGCCGCCTGCCGGGCCTGGAAGACCGCAGTCCGGTCCGCGTGGTGGTCGACAGCAGCCTGCGCCTGCCCCCCACGGCCAAGCTGGCCACCGGCGCCCGCCGAATCCCGACCTGGATCGTCACCGGCCCCTCCCCCGACTCCGCCCGCGCGGAGCCCCTGACTGCACTGGGCGTCGAAGTGATCCCGGTCGCAGCCACCCCCGACGGCCGCGTCGATCCCGCCGCCGCCATGGCAGCGCTCGCCGCCCATGGCGTCACCCGCCTGCTGGTGGAGGGCGGTGCGGCGATGACCGGCGCCCTGCTGGGCGCGGGGCTGGTCGACCGGCTGGAATGGTTCCGCGCCGCCTCGCTGATCGGCGGCGACGGATTGCCGGCGGTCGCCGGCTTCGGAGTCGAGGCACTGACCGCCATGGCGCGCTTCGAACGCACCGCCGTGTGCGGCGCCGGCGCCGATATGGCCGAAAGCTACCGCCGAATCGCCTCCTGACGATCGGTTTCACGACCGATCCCGCACACGCAACAGACCGTTGCGCCGCCCGCGCTGTCGCGCGCGCTTCCCCTGGGCGCGAAACCTGCTAAATTCCCCGCATGTTCACCGGAATCATCACCGATGTCGGGCGCGTCCGGGCCGTGGAGCGGCAGGGCGACACCCGGTTCACCATCGAGACCGCCTTCGACACGGAGACGATCGCGATCGGGGCGTCCATCGCCCACAACGGCGTCTGTCTGACGGTCATCGAAAAGGGACCGGGGACCTACGTCATCCAGGCCTCTGGCGAGACCCTGTCGAAGACGACGCTCGGCGGCTGGGAACCCGGCACGCGCGTCAATCTGGAACGCGCGCTGAAGGTCGGCGACGAACTGGGCGGCCACATCGTGTCCGGCCATGTCGACGGCGTCGGCCGGCTGCTGTCGATCCGTCCCGAAGGCGAATCGCTGCGCCTGACCTTCGAGGCGCCGGCCACCCTTGCCAAATACATCGCGCCCAAGGGCTCGGTCGCCATCGACGGCGTGTCGCTGACCGTCAACGAGGTCGACGGCAACCGCTTCGGCGTCAACATCATCCCCCACACCCAGACCGCCACCACCTTCGGCGGTCTGAAGGAGGGCGATGCGGTCAATCTCGAAATCGATATGCTGGCGCGCTATGTCGCCCGGCTCGCGGGGCAGGAATGACGTCCGAGTTTCATCAATACCTGTCGAGTGCCGAAGAGATCATCGAAGAGGCCCGTCAGGGCAGGATGTTCATCCTGGTCGACGACGAGGACCGGGAGAATGAGGGCGATCTGGTGATCCCCGCCTCCTGCGCCACGCCGGAAGCGGTGAACTTCATGGCCAAGCACGGGCGCGGCCTGATCTGTCTGACCATGGACCGGCCGAACATCGAGCGGCTGCGCCTGCCGCTGATGGCGCAGCAGAACGCCTCGCGTCACCAGACCGCCTTCACCGTCTCGATCGAGGCGCGCGAGGGCGTGACCACCGGCATCTCGGCCGCCGACCGCGCCCGCACCATCGCCGTAGCCATCGACCCGGCGTCGGGCCCGCAGGATCTCGCCACCCCCGGCCACATCTTCCCACTGCTGGCGCGTGACGGCGGCGTACTGGTCCGTGCCGGCCACACCGAGGCGTCGGTCGACATCGCCCGGCTGTCCGGCCATTCCAACTCGGCCGTGATCTGCGAGATCATGAACGACGACGGCACCATGGCCCGCCTCCCGGATCTGGTGCAGTTCGCCCAGTTCCACGGTCTGAAGGTCGGCACCATCGCAGACCTGATCGCCTATCGCCGCCGCACCGAGACCATCGTCGAACAGGTTCTGGCCGGTAATCTCGACAGCCGCTTCGGAGGCCGTTTCCAGTCCTACGTCTATATCAACAAGATCCAGTATGCCGAGCATATCGCGCTGGTGCGCGGCGACATCTCCGGCGACGAGCCGGTACTGGTGCGCATGCATGCGCAGTCGGTGCTGGACGACGTGCTGGGCGACCGCAACTCCGGCCGCGAGAACGACCTCCAAGCGTCGATGGAGCTGATCGCCAAGGAAGGCCGTGGCGTCGTCGTGCTGCTGCGCGAGCCGAACCCGAACGGTCTGTCGGTGACACTGAAGGCCCGGCTGGAGGGTCAGGCCGGCAGCGTACCCGAGCTGCGCGACTACGGCATCGGCGCGCAGATCCTGCTGGATCTCGGCGTGCGCAAGATGGTGCTGATCTCCAACCGCAAGAAGCCGATCATCGGGCTGGAGGGCTACGGCCTGACCGTGGTCGGCCACCGCGCGATCAACCCGGGCGCCGCCGACCCGGGCGACGATTGAACGAGGGGCCGAAAACCGCCGGATGACCGACACGCCCCACATCATGGTCGTGGACGCCCGTGTCCACGAGGACATCGCTGACGAGCTGGCGCGTGGCGCCGTCGCGGAACTGGACCGCGCCGGCGCCACGCACATCCGCTATGGCGTGCCCGGCTGTCTGGAGTTGCCGGCGGCGATCATGTACGCCATCCGTTCGATGGATTTCTTCACCGCCCGCAAGCGCTTCGACGGTTACGTCGCGCTGGGCTGCGTGATCCGGGGCGAGACAACGCGGTACGAAACGATCTGTGCCGAAAGTGCCCGCGGATTGCAGGATCTGGCTCTGCGCTACAGCCTGGCCGTCGGAAACGGCATCCTGACGGTGGAAAACCGCGAACAGGCCTGGGCCCGGGCCAATGTCGGATCGGTCAATACGGGCGGGCGTGCGGCGCGGGCCTGTCTTGACATGATTGACCTGAAGCGCAAATTCCGCCTCTATCCGCGCTGACCCCGACATCTCCTCTCTTTTAGCGACTGCAGATCATGAGCAACGACGACGCGGGCAGCCCCGTGACACCCGATCACGCCCCCAAGGGTGGCGCTTCCAAGGGCAAATCGAAGTCCCGCAAGAACAAGACCGGCGGCGGCTCCGCCAAGGCGCGCCGCAAGGCCGCCCGTCTGGCCGCGGCTCAGGCGCTGTACCAGATCGATCTGGCCCAGGCCCCGGTCGAGAATGTCGTCGGCGAGTTCGTCGCCCACCGGCTGGGCGAAGAGATCGACGGCGACAAGTTCGTCTCCGGCGATCCGCAGCTGTTCGCTGACATCGTCCGCGGTGCGATCCACCGCCGTGCCGAGGTCGACGGCGTGCTGGGCGCGGCGCTCGACCCCCGCTTCCCGCTCGACCGGCTGGAACTGCTGCTGCGCGCCATCCTGCGCGCCGGCGCCTATGAGATCGCGGTCCACACGGACACCCACCCGCGCATCCTCATCAGCGAGTATGTCGACGTCGCCCGCGCCTTCTTCTCCGGTCGCGAGCCGGCGATGGTGAACGGCGTGCTCGACCATGTCGCCCGCGCACTGCGCGCCGACGACCTCGCCAAGCCCGACCCCGGCCGCAGCGCGGCCGAGGAGTGACATCCCGAAGCCAACCCCTCGGCGAGTTCGGCCGCATCACCCGCTTCTTCAAGCCGCTGGCCGCCGGTTTCCCCGGTGCCCGCGGCCTGCGGGACGATGCAGCCGTGTTCGGCGTGCCGGAGGGGCGGGAACTGGTCGTCACCACCGACGCCATGGTCGCGGGGGTGCATTTCTTCCCCGATGACGCTCCGGCGGACATCGCCGCCAAGCTGATGCGCAGCAACCTGTCCGACCTCGCCGCCATGGGGGCGGAGCCACTGGCCTACACGCTGGTGACCGCGCTGCCTCGCGGCCTGGACGAATCCTGGCTGGAGGCATTCGCCGCCGGCCTCGGCGAGGAGCAGCGGCAGTTCGGCATCGCGCTGGCCGGCGGCGATTCGGTTTCCACCAGCGGCCCCATCACGCTTTCGGTGACCGCCTTCGGGCTGGTTCCCGCCGGCCGCGCCCTGCCGCGCTGGGGTGGGCAGCCCGGCGACCGCGTCTTCGTCACCGGCAACATCGGCGACGCCGCCCTGGGGTTGGAGATCGCCTATGGCCGGCTCGACATCCCGGACGAGGAAACCCGCGCCCATCTGCTGCGCCGCATGCACCGGCCGGACCCGCGCATGACTGTCGGGCCCCGCCTGATCGGGTTGGCCAGCGGCGCCATGGATGTATCGGACGGGCTGGTTGCCGATCTCGGCCATCTCTGCGAGGAATCCGGCTGCGCCGCCCTGCTGAACGCCGGGACCGTGCCGCTGTCGGACGCCGCCCGCGGCGCCATCGACGGCGACCCGGCGCGGCTGGCCCTCGCCATCACAGGCGGCGACGATTACGAGCTTCTGTTCGCCGCCCCGCCGGCAGCCCGCGAGGCCCTGGCGGCATTGTCCGCCGACTGCGGGGTCGAGATCACCGAGATCGGCGAACTCCGCCCCGGTACCCCCGGCGAGGTTTCCGTGTTGGATGCCACCGGTTCGCCCCTGCCGCTGGCCAGGCGGGGCTGGGACCATTTCTGACCAGCCGTCCCTGGCGCCATTCATTTAAGACAATCGAAAGCATCCGCGGCGCAGGGTTCGGCGGGTCACCGTCTGTGTAAGGTGTGTTGCCGTGGTCAAGGCTCTGATCGTCCTCGTGCTCGGCATCGTGCTGCTGGGCGGAGCCAGCTTCGGCGGCTGGTTCGTCTATCAGAAATACTTCGTTCCACATCCGGAAGAGCCGAAGAAGGTCGAGCCGCCACCCAAGCCGCCGACCGCCTTCGTCCGCCTGCCGCCGCTGGTGGTGCCGATGATCGGCCCGTCCCGAGTCGAGCAGTTCGTCACCGTCGTGGTCGCGGTGGAGGTGATTCTGGAAAAGCAGCCGATCGTCCAGGCCAACCAGCCGCGCCTGACCGACGCCTTCCTGACCGCGCTGTACGGCGGAATTGCCGACCAATCGATCCTGAACGGCGCTTTGGTCAATATTCCTGCCGTAAAGACCAAATTGGTGGAGGCGGCCATCAAAGTCGTGGGCAAGGATGCGGTCTATGACGTGTTGGTCCAGGCGGTTACGCAACGCAATCTCTAACCACCGCCCCGCACCTCCGCATTTTGCGCCTTTTTGCGGTGCAGAATCCTGGCACTACCCACAAAGGCCAGGGGTACCCCCGGCCATTTCGCCGCGTCGCGTCCGCCCGTCCAGCGGTTGCAAAGCGGCGGGACCGGGCGCATGCTTTTTCTGATAATACTTGCGCCCGACTTCTCCCCCACTTGAATGCGTGGTGGGACCAGCCTTTCCGGGGCGCGTCCTTAAAAGCAATCGGGGGATGCGATGGCTCTAGCGTTCATCGTCATCATCGCCGCCGGCCTGCTCGCGCTGGCCTACGGTTTTCGTACCGGAAAAGAAGTCATGGCCGCGTCGCCTGGATCCGAGCGGATGCAGGCCATCGCCGCCGCGGTGCAGGAAGGGGCACGCGCCTATCTGAACCGCCAATACACCACCATCGCCATCGCCGGACTCGTCCTGCTGGTCATCCTGTGGGTGACGCTGGGCTTTCCGGTGGCGCTCGGTTTCCTGATCGGCGCCGTGCTGTCGGGCAGCGCCGGCTATGTTGGCATGAACGTCTCGGTCCGCGCCAATGTCCGCACGGCGGAAGCGGCGACCAACGGGCTGGCCCCGGCTCTGGACATCGCCTTCAAGTCGGGAGCGATCACCGGCATGCTGGTGGTCGGATTGGGGCTGCTGGGGGTCGGCGGCTACTTCGGCATCCTGACGCTGGTCTACCGCGTCAACGACCCCGTCGAGGTCCGCACCGTGCTGGAGGCGCTGGTGGCGCTCAGCTTCGGCGCCTCGCTGATCTCGATCTTCGCCCGGTTGGGCGGCGGCATCTTCACCAAGGGCGCCGACGTCGGTGCGGACCTCGTTGGCAAGGTGGAGGCCGGCATCCCGGAGGACGACCCGCGCAACCCGGCGGTCATCGCCGACAATGTCGGCGACAATGTCGGCGACTGTGCCGGTATGGCCGCCGACCTGTTCGAGACCTACGCCGTCACCATCGTCGCCACCATGCTGTTGGCGGCGATTTTCTTTTCCGGCAGCGTGCTGCGGATGATGCTGGTCTATCCGCTGCTGATCGGTGCGGTCTGCATCCTGGCCTCGGTCGCCGGCACCTTCGCGGTGAAGCTCGGCCCCGACAACGCCATCATGAAGGCGCTCTACAAGGGGCTGATCGTCGCGGCGGGCATCTCGTTGGTATTGATCCTGATCGTCACCGCCATCCTGTTCGGCTTCACCCGCGCCATCACCATGACCGACGGCGTATCGATCACCGGCTTCAACCTGTTCGTCTCGGCGCTGGTCGGGCTCGGCGTCACCGGCCTTCTGGTCTGGATCACCGAATTCTACACCTCCACATCCTTCCGCCCGGTGCGCAGCGTCGCCAAGGCGTCGGAGACCGGGCATGGCACCAACGTCATCCAGGGCCTTGCCGTGTCGATGGAATCGACCGCCCTGCCGGTGATCGTCATCTGCGCCGGCATTCTGATCGCCCATGGGCAGGCCGGCGTCTTCGGCATCGGCATCGCCGCGACAACGATGCTGGCGCTGGCCGGCATGGTGGTGGCGCTCGACGCCTATGGGCCGGTCACCGACAATGCCGGCGGCATCGCCGAGATGTCGGACATGCCCGCCAACATCCGCGTCACCACCGACGCGCTGGACGCCGTCGGCAACACCACCAAGGCGGTGACCAAGGGCTACGCCATCGGTTCCGCCGGTCTGGCCGCGCTGGTTCTCTTCGCCGCTTACGTCCAGGATTTGGGCCATTACTTCCCGAACATCCCGGTCGAGTTCCGGCTGAACGACCCCTATGTCGTCGTCGGGCTGCTGGTTGGCGGCCTGCTGCCCTATCTGTTCGGCGCCATGGGCATGACCGCCGTCGGCCGCGCCGCCGGCTCGGTGGTGGTGGAGGTGCGGCGCCAGTTCCGCGAAATCCCCGGCATCATGGAGGGCACCGCGAAACCCGATTATGGCCGCGCGGTGGACATGCTGACCAAGGCCGCGATCAAGGAGATGGTGATCCCCTCGCTGCTGCCGGTGCTGGCTCCGGTCGTCCTCTATGTGGTGATCGCCGCCATCGGCGGGCGGGCGGCTGGCTTCGCGGCGCTGGGCGCCATGCTGCTGGGCACCATCGTCACCGGCGTATTCGTCGCCATCTCGATGACGTCGGGCGGCGGCGCCTGGGACAACGCCAAGAAATACATCGAGGAGGGCAACCATGGCGGCAAGGGATCCGACGCCCACAAGGCGGCGGTGACCGGCGATACGGTCGGCGATCCCTACAAGGACACCGCCGGCCCGGCGGTGAACCCGATGATCAAGATCACCAACATCGTGGCGATCCTGCTGCTGGCGATCCTGGCCCAGGTTGGGTGAGGGTTCGGCTGAGAGGTTGATGCGGGGCGGGACAACCACCTGCCCCGCATCCGAAGGCTCACATCCCCGGGGACGCTTCCGGCGCCAGCTGTTCGACGAACTCGTTGAAGTCGGACGCTTCCCGGAAGTCCTTGTAGACCGAGGCGTACCGGATATACGCCACCTGATCCATCGTCTGAAGCGCCTCCATGATCTTCTCGCCGATCTGCTTCGACGGGATCTCGCTTTCGCCGGAGGACTCGAGCTGACGGACCATGCTGTTCACCACCCGGTCGATGCGGTCGCCATCGATCGGGCGTTTGCGCAGGGCGATCCTCATCGACCGCAAGAGCTTCTCGCGGTCGAACGGTTCGCGCTGGCCGTTGCTCTTCACCACCGTCAGTTCACGCAGCTGGACGCGTTCAAAGGTGGTGAAGCGGGCGCTGCAACTGGGACAGAAGCGCCGCCGGCGGATTGCCGAGTTGTCTTCGGTCGGGCGCGAGTCCTTGACCTGGGTATCCTCGTTTCCGCAGAACGGGCAGCGCATCTGTCGATCACCTTATCGGATCAGAGAGTCGGATAAATCGGGAACTGACGGCACAGGCCGCGGACGCGCTCGCGCATCGCCGCCTCGACCGCCGTGTTGTCGCCGGAGTTGCTGGCGGCCAGCCCGTCCAGCGTCTCGACGATCATCTCGCCGACCTGTTTGAACTCGGCAGTGCCGAAGCCGCGGGTGGTCGCCGCCGGGCTGCCCAGACGAACGCCGGAGGTGATCATCGGCTTCTGCGGATCGAACGGGACGCCGTTCTTGTTGCAGGTCATGCCGGCATGCTCCAGGCTGGCTTCCGCCGCCTTGCCGGTCAGGTTCTTCGGACGCAGATCGACCAGCACGATGTGGCTGTCGGTGCCGCCCGACACGATGTCCAGCCCGCCGGCGATCAGCGTCTTGGCCAGGATCTGGGCGTTGTCGACCACCGCCTGGGCGTAGGTCTTGAACTCCGGACGCAGCGCCTCGGCGAAGGCCACCGCCTTGGCGGCGATGACATGCATCAGCGGGCCGCCCTGAAGGCCGGGGAACACCGCCGAGTTGATCTTCTTGGCGATGTCTTCCTTGTTGGTCAGCACCATGCCGCCGCGCGGGCCGCGCAGGGTCTTGTGGGTGGTGGTGGTGACCACGTCGGCATAGGGGAACGGGTTCGGATAGACGCCACCCGCGATCAGACCGGCATAGTGGGCGATATCGACCATGAAGATCGCGCCGACCTCGTCCGCGATGGCACGGAAGCGCTGGTAATCCAGAACGCGCGGATAGGCGGAGCCGCCGGCGATGATCAGCTTCGGCTTGTGCTCGCGGGCCAGCGCCTCGACCTGATCGAAATCGATCAGATGGTCGTCCTTGCGGACGCCGTACTGCACGGCCTTGAACCACTTGCCCGACATGTTGGGCGCGGCGCCGTGGGTCAAATGACCGCCGGCGGCCAGCGACATGCCGAGCACGCAGTCACCCGGCTGAAGCAGGGCCAGCAGCACCGCCTGGTTGGCTTGGCTGCCGGAATTCGGCTGCACATTGGCGAAATCGCAGTTGAACAGCTTGCAGGCGCGCTCGATCGCCAGGTTCTCGGCGACGTCGACGAACTCGCAGCCGCCATAATAGCGCTTGCCCGGATAGCCTTCGGCATACTTGTTGGTCAGGACCGAACCCTGCGCCTCCAGCACCGCCTGCGAGACGATGTTCTCGGAGGCGATCAGTTCGATCTGCTCCTGCTGGCGGACCAGCTCGTCGCGCACCGCGCGGGCCAGTTCGGGATCGGTCTCGGCGAGCGAGGCGGCGAAGAAGCGGCCGATCTCGGCGGTGTTGCTGCTGGTCATGGCGGAAAGTTCCTCAAATCGAAGGGCGCAAAGCCGGTTGGAAGTCCCGACAGGTCGATCCGGGAACTGTCGCGTCCCGGTTGCGGGCCTTGACGGCCAAATGAAGGTCCGAGCAGGGGAGCGGCGAAGTGTCGCGCTCAGCCCATCTTGGCGATGCGGCGGCTGTGGCGTTCGCCGCCCTCGAAATCGGTCTTAAGGAACATTTCGACGCAATCCTTGGCGATCTCCGGCCCGATGACGCGGGCGCCCAGCGCGATCACGTTGGCGTCGTTATGCTCGCGCGACAGCCTCGCGGTGGTCACGTCATGCACCAGGGCGGCGCGGACGCCGGGATGGCGGTTGGCGGCGATGCTGATGCCGATGCCGCTGCCGCAAACCAGCACGCCGCGCTGCGCCCGCCCGTCGGTGACCGCAGCCGCCAGGGCGGCGGCGAAGTCCGGGTAATCGACCGAGGCCGGTCCGTCTGTGCCGAGATCGAGGACGGTGTAGCCGGCGCCCTCAAGCTGCCGGGCGATCTGAGCCTTCAGCTCATAGCCGGCGTGATCGGAAGCGAGTGCCACGGTGCGGACGGTCATGACGGCGGAAACTCCGGTGCGTGCGGTAACGGATGCACAATCCGCAAGAGGGCCGGCGATGCGGCCGGCAATGCGGCGAAAGACGCCGGCACCCTACCAGATGTCGGTGCCAACCGCCACAGCCACACCATGACGTGGATGCATAGCTAAATCCGGCGCCAAACCCAGCACTGCATCCGGCGTCAAACTTGGCGGCCTCGGCGCGACGGGTGCTTTTCCGGCCGTCGTGCCGACATGTCGCCCAACCACCGAGAAAGTTCGGTGTCGGTTTTCACCTCTTCGTTGCCGAAGGCTGGAAACAAGGGAGATAGCCGGTTCGATATATGAGCGGGAAATCAGCCAATTGCCGCGGCAGACTCGGGGGAAAATCGCAAGCCGGCGCTTACTAGACGCCCCTTAAAGCTGCGGCACAGCCACAACCGCGCAACGATTTTCAGCGAAAGCTGATTTGCACGGCGGTCCTTTGTTCTGGCAGGCAAGAGCAACTAATTTGCTGCTTGCCGAAATTATATTGACACCTAAATCACGGTATGCAACTTGGTTCCTACGGACAAATGAAAAACCAGGACACAGTGCAATGAGCGACCAGCTTCGCGCCGATGTACCGGACAATGCGCTGCTGCGGATGACCGCCGACATCGTATCGGCGTATGTCAGCAAGAACGTGTTGCCTGCTCAGCAAATCCCCGACGTGATCAATACGGTCTACTCGTCGCTGACCGGCCTGAATGGTCAGCCTCGTGAGGTCGCGGCGGAACCGCTGAAGCCGGCCGTTCCGATTCGCAAGTCGGTGACGCCCGAATACATCGTCTGCCTGGAAGATGGGAAGAAGTTGAAGATGCTCAAGCGGCATCTTCGTTCGACCTACAACATGTCTCCGGACGAATATCGCTCCCGCTGGGGACTTCCGCCCGACTATCCGATGGTTGCACCGAACTATGCGGCACAGCGTTCGGAATTCGCCAAGCGCATCGGCCTGGGCCGCAGCTCCGGCCGTCAGACCCGCCGCAAGGCCGGCTGATCGAGAAAAGTCCGTATGCAACGCGGGCCGCTCCTTACAAGGGAGTCGGCCCGTGTGCGTGTCCAGTCGATGGCAAGCCATTGGATTTTTAAACGGCAAGCCATCCGATTGGTTGAAGATGCGAGCCGGTCGCACCCCAACTTTCCCGGCAGCATCCTGAAATCAAACAGCCTCAGTTCGCGCAGCCTTTCCGGCCCGACAATCGACAGTTGAAGCGGTCGACATTGCGGCTCAATTCCCGCCCGGTCGTCACATTCTCTTCGTTCAGACAGGTCAGATAGGCCATCGACTTGTCGACATACTCCTTCACCTCGCCCTGACAGGACGACATCTTGTCGGCGTTGAGGAAGGTCGCCTGATCATCCATGCACAGCGGCACGCCCGGCTTCAGACACCCGGCGGCCGGCGTCGTCGGCTGCGGGGCGGTCGAGACCGCTCCCCCCGCCGGTGCACCCGCACCGGGGGTCGGCTGGCGGCCGCCATGGTCCTTGGCGCCATGATCAGGCTTCTGGCTTGCCTGGGATGAAGCAGCCAGCGCCGCCTGCGGGACCGCCAGCACCGGCAGGACCGCAATCAAGGCGATTGCCGTCACCGCCGCCGCTCTCATACCCACCGCCCGAACACCCTTCATAGCCTCGATCCTCTGGTGTTTCGTTCTTCTGCCCGAAGGCCGGCACGGGATATCTGTCCGGCCGATACCCCGCTCAACCGGCCGAAGGGCGCTGGAAAAGGGGGGCTTTTCTTATGCGCCATTCGTTCAGAGATGCGCGGTTCTACAAGCGTTACACCCCCTGCGCCAGTGTCAACGGGCAGGCATAGGTCTACTGTCGGGGTCGAGCGGTTCGCTCTACGACCGGCGGTCCGGCCCTGTGCCGGGATTGCCGGCGAAGGCATGCCGGCGCTCACCATCAGCAAAAGCCAGACTTCGATCCGCGCCGTCCGGCCCCGTCCGGCGGCGCGTTTTCTTTGCGCGATGTGCGGTCAGTACAGTCCGCCATCCCGCTTCGGCCCCGGTTTGGCCGGCGCCGCAGATCCGCTTCCTTTGTTCTGGACGAAGCGCAGCTTGTTGATCGCCGTCCGCTTCAGCAATTCCTGGCTGCCGGTGGCCGGACCGGCCACCGTCACCTCGACGCCGGTTTTCGCGTCGATGGCGGTCACCCGCAGATAGCTGCCGACCCGCTGGAATTCGAACAGCACGTCTCCGTCGGTCATGCTCACGTCCCTCCTGCCCGGCCTTCCCTTACCGGAAGGCCAATCCCCGTTCGAGACCGCAACGGCCGGCGGCCATCGCTGTTGTCCACGCTGCCATCCGGCGCGCGCGAGCCCCGCTCCGCCAACACCCACAGCGAGGAAGGACCACCACAATGGCCGCCAAGACGATGCAGGATCTGCTGATCGAGGATCTTCGCGACATTTACCACGCCGAGAAGCAGATCGCGAAGGCTCTGCCCAAGATGGCCAAGGCCGTCAGTTCCGACCAGTTGCGCCAGGCGTTCGAAACCCATCTGGAACAGACCAACGGCCAGATCGAACGGCTCCAGCAGGTGTTCGAGGAACTGGACACCCGCCCGCGTGGCAAGCATTGCGATGCGATGGAAGGGCTGATCAGCGAGGCCCAGGAAATACTGGAAATGGGTCTGGCGCCCGAGGTGCAGGACGCCGCCCTGATCGCCGCCGCCCAGAAGGTCGAGCATTACGAGATCGCCAGTTACGGCACGCTGCACGCCTATGCCACCGCCTGCGGCCTCGACAAGGTCGCCCAGCTTCTGGACGAGACCCTGCAGGAGGAAAAGGAAACCGACAGCCTGCTCAACAAGCTGGCGATCGGCGACGTCAACAAGAAGGCGATGGCCGCCAGCGGCAAGAAGGCCGCCTGATCGCTTGCGCAACCCACCTCCGCCGTGACCAATCGCTTCCGGCCCCGAATAGGGGCCGGGCCCGGTTGCAAGCGCCGCGTCGGACCGGTAGCATCGCCGCCATCCGGTCCTTTGTGGTGCCCTGCCATGCGTGGATTTCTGTCCGCCCTTTGCCTTGCCCTGCTTCTGACGCTGCCGTCGGCGCCGCCGGCTGCCGCCAACGAGGGTGCGGCAGGCGCCCTGCCGCCGTCGGTGCGGATCAAGCCGCTGATGGTCCCGGTGGTCAATGCCGGCCGGATCGAGAAATATACCCAGGTCGAAGTGAACCTGGAAGTCGGCGACGCCCTGAAGCTGGGCGAGGTCCAACTCAGCATTCCCCGCCTGCATGACGCCATCCTGACCGCCATCTACAAGGGGGTGGACGAGGGATGGATCGTCCGCGGCAACATCGCCAACGTCCCTGCCCTGCGCCGCCGCATCGATGAATCGGTGATTGCCATGTTCGGCAAGGACGTGGTCACCCGCATCCTCATCACGCCGATCGCGCGGCAGTCTTCGTTGCAATAGGTCTTCATTGCAATAAGCTTTCGGTCCGGTAAAACCCCACCGCAACAAACCCAATGCTTCCGCCGGAAGGATCGAGTCGTCATGGCCCTCGTCTATGTCGCGCGCAGTGCCGCCCTGACCAAATGGGCGTCCGACGTCGGACAGGGGAAACACATCTACAAGCTGGGCGTGGCGGAGGATGAGGCCGCGGCCAAAGTCGCCATCACCGCCGGCTGGGGCGGAGAATCCGACTGGAAGCTCGTGCAATCAAAGCCGGTCGAGGAACTGGACGAAGGGACCGCGCTGGCCCGGCTTCGCCGGCGCGAGAAGGTGATCGACCCCACCTATTACCCACGCCTGAAGGGCGCCGCCGGCGTGTTCCGCATCACTCTGACCAATGTTCAGAACAGCCTGCTGGTCGCCAAGGCGATGACCGCCGACGAGCCGCTGACCGAAATCAAGGTGAAGCCCAAGGACATCGCCGACTACATGATCCGCAACGCGATGGCCTGAGCCTCCGGTGACGACATCCCCCCCTCCCATCCGCCGCGTTCAGTTCAACGCCCTGACCCTGACCGAACTGCACGATCTGCTGGCCTTGCGCAGCCGGGTGTTCGTGGTGGAACAGGCCTCCCCCTATCCCGACATCGACGGGCGCGACCCTGGGGCGCTTCACCTGATCGCGTCGGACGCCGGCGGCGCCGTTATCGGCTGCGCCCGCTGCCTTGGACCTGATGGCGAAGGTCCGCAAGAGCCGGTTTCCTTCGGCCGGCTGGCGGTCGATCCGTCGCAACGCTCGACCGGGCTGGGGCGGGCACTGGTGGCGGAGTCGCTGGCGGTGCTGGCGGAGCGCTGGCCAGACCGCGATGTGGTCATCGGCGCGCAGCTTTACCTGGAACGTTTCTATGGCGGCTTCGGGCTGGTGCGCGACACCGAGCCCTATGATGATTTCGGCATTCCCCACATCGACATGCGGCTGCGGCGCTGATCTTGCGGCGACCTTTCCGCAATCGTGCCAAAACCTTCAATTGCATGCCATTGACGCCATGATGCGTCAAAATGCCTCCAAGCGCCCAACCTCTCCCGCTTTGCTTTCAGCGGGCAGCAAGCGATAAAATATTAAATTGTAAATTATATGTTCTCCAACCAAGCGTATAAGCCTGGGTGAGAGACCCATGCATCCGTCATACATCGAATTTTCGATGATCGACGTCGAATTGTCCGACGTATCAGCCTTCGCCTTCGATTTGGTTGGACACTTACCCAATCGAACGAAGTTCCCGAAGGCGAGACGACCGTTCGCGCTCATCAAAAGCCTATCCGGTCATACGAGGCGCAAAAAATGTCCTGGTTCACCCATCTCCGCATCGGCGGAAAACTGCTGACTTCATTCGCGATATTGATCGTCATCATCGGCGCAATCAGCATCGCCAATTATTCCACCCTGTCTTCGATCCAGTCCTCCATCGGGTGGACGATCCACACCTATCGCATGATCCAGACGACCGACGCGGCGATGGCGGCGATGGTCGATCAGGAGACCGGGTTGCGCGGCTATCTGGTCAGCGGGAACGACGCCTTCCTCGAACCCTACCGCTCGGGTGCGCAGGCGTTCGACCGTGCATTGGCAGAGGTGAAGTCGCTGACTGCCGACAATCCGCAGCAGCAGGCCCGGCTGGAGGAACTGCGCAGGCATGCCGCCACCTGGCGCCAGACGGTGGCGGACAAGGAAATCGCCCTGATGGCGAAGGCGGAAACGCGCGAGGAGGCCCGCGCGATGGAAGCCAAGGCGCTCGGCAAGGCGTCGATGGACAACATCCGCAGGCTGGTCCGTGAGATCGATGATGCCGAACATGCCCTGCTGGCCATGCGCGACACGGAACAGAAGGCCGCCTTCTCCACCGGCTACGTCACCGCCATCGTCGGCGCGCTCATTTCCCTGCTGGTCGCCGCGGCCGCCGGGATGGTGCTGCGCGGCTCCATCGCCACGCCGATCGTCGCCATGACAGCCGCCATGGGGCGGCTGGCAGGCGGCGACCGTGCGGTCGAGGTGCCCGGCGTCGGTCGCCGGGACGAGGTCGGCGCCATGGCTGACGCCGTGGATGTCTTCAAGCGCAACGCCATCGAAGGTGACCGCCTCGCCGCCGCCCGGCGCGCCGACGAGGAGGCCAAGGCTCGCCGTGCCGTCCGGCTGGAGGAGCTGATGCGCGCCTTTGAAGGCAACGTCACCGCGGTGGTGCAGAGCCTGTCGGGTGCGGCGACCCAGATGCAGCAGTCTGCCGGCTCCCTGACCGGCACCGCCGACGAGACCAACCGTCAGAGCACCACGGTGGCGTCGGCCGCCGAACAGGCCTCCGCCAACGTCCAGACCGTCGCCGCCGCAGCGGAGGAGCTGTCCTCCTCCATCGCCGAGATCGGCCGTCAGGTCAGCCAGTCGACCCGCGTCGCCGAACAGGCGGTCAGCGGCGCGAACCGGGCCAACGGCGTGGTTTCCGGCCTTGCCGAAGGCGCGCAGAAGATCGGCGAGGTGGTGGACCTGATCAACAACATCGCGGCGCAGACCAACCTGCTGGCGCTGAACGCCACCATCGAGGCGGCGCGCGCCGGCGAGGCCGGCAAGGGCTTCGCCGTCGTCGCCAGCGAGGTGAAGAGCCTGGCCAACCAGACCGCCAAGGCGACCGAGGACATCACCGGCCAGATCGCCACCATCCAGGGCGCGACGCGCGAGGCGGTTTCCGCCATCGAGGAGATCAGCCGGATCATCACCGAGATCAGCCAGATCTCCGCCACCATCGCCTCGGCAGTGGAACAGCAGAGCGCCGCGACCCAGGAGATCAGCCGCAACGTCCAGGAAGCGGCGCAGGGCACGCAGCAGGTGACCAGCAACATCGTCAGCGTCACCCGCGCCGCCGGCGACACCGGCCGCGCCGCGGGCGAGGTCCGCAGCGTCGCCGACCATCTGACCACCGAATCCACCCGCCTGCGCCGGGAGGTGGAGAATTTCCTCAGCGGGGTGAAGGCAGCGTAAGCGACAATAGGGGGCATCGAAGCCGACGCCCCCCTCTCCCGAACCTATCCCACCCCGTTCAATGCGACAGCAGCAACGGCACCGGGCAGGTGCGCAGGACATGCCGCGTCCCGCTGCCGCGGTGCAGGAACGGGAAGCCGTAGTGGCCGTGGGCGCCCATCACCAGCAGGTCGGCGCCGGTGTCCATGGCGCGGGCCAGCAGGGCGTCCATCGCGCCGATGTCGGTCACGGTGAAATGGGTCTGCTCCGCCGTCACGCCATGGAAGGCGAGATGGTCGAGCACGCCGACCCGCGGCGCCTCCGGAGACGAGGACGAAGCCTGGGTCAGCACGGTGATGACCGTCACCTCGTCGGCCTTCTCCAGCATCGGCATGGCGTCCGACAGGGCACGGGCGGCCTCGCGCTCGGCGTTCCAGGCGACGGCGACGCGCTTGCCGATGGTGGCGAAGCGGCCGGCATAGGGGATGACCAGAACCGGGCGGCCGGAATTCAGCACCACCTGTTCGTTCAGCTCCTCCGGCGCCGCCTGCGATCCGGCCTCGCGGTCATACTGGCCGAGCACCGTCAGGTCGGCGAAACGCGACCAGATGATGACCTCGCGGATGACGTGGTTGTATTCGCCGTGCGTCAGGCCGTGCCAGTGGCCCTGGAGCCCGGAAGCGGCGATCTTTTCCTTGAACAGCGCCTCGCTGCGGGCAGCGGCTTCGCCCAGATGCTCGCTCGACCGGCGGGCGATCACGCTGGTGGCGTTGCGGTCGCCCTGGGCGAACAGGCCGCGCAGGAAGGCGCCATGGCGCTGGGCCAGCGCGATGGCGGCGTCGAGCCGCGCCTCGACATGCGGGCTGCTGTCGAGATGGACGAGGATATGCTTGTAGGTCATGCGGGCCCTCCCGGTGTGAAATGCGATGTCTTGCGACGTCTGCCGTTCTCCGCACGGCCGATCGAAGGCCAAACGGATTGTTTCATATGCATCATGTTTAACCGGGCGGCGTTCGTCCAGCAGCGTTCATCCAGCCTGCGGTGAAAGGTCGCAAGGGAACAAACCCACCGCCCGGAACCGGTCAGGCGTCGCGGAAACGTCCATAGGTGTAATGCGCGGCACAGGCGCCCTCGGCCGACACCATGCAGGATCCCATCGGGTTTTCCGGGGTGCAGACGGTGTCGAACAGCTTGCAGTCGACCGGTCGCTTCACCCCACGCAGGATGGCGCCGCAATCGCAGCCCTTGTGGTCGGGCACGCTGGCGCCGGCGATGGGGAACCGCCGCTCGGCATCGAAGGCGGCATAGGCGTCGCGCAGCTTCAGCCCGCTGTGCGGGATGCTGCCCAGCCCGCGCCACTCGAAGGATGGCCGGGTCTCGAAGATTTCCAGCACCAGCGCCTGGGCCTTGCGGTTGCCCTCGGCGGTGACGGCGCGGGTGAACTGGTTCTCGACCTCGGCCCGCCCGTCGTTGATCTGACGGACCAGCATCAGGATGGATTGCAGCACGTCGAGCGGCTCGAAGCCGGAGATCACAACGGGCTTGCCATGCTCGACCGCGGCCGGGGCATAGGCCTCCGACCCGATGACGACGGAGACATGGGCCGGCCCGACGAAGCCGTCGAGCGACAGCCCCTCATCCGCTCCCGCCAGGATGCCCTGGATGGCCGACGGGGTGAGCACATGGTTGCAGAAGACGGAGAAGTTGGTCAGCCCCTGCGCGGCGGCGGCGCGGACGGCCAGCGCCGTGGGCGGGGTCGTCGTCTCGAAACCGATGGCGAAGAACACCACCTGCCGCTCCGGATTCTCGACGGCGATGCGCACGGCGGCATCGGCCGACACCACCATGCGGACGTCGGCGCCCTGCGCCTTGGCCTTCAGCAGGCTGAGCCGTCCCGACCCCGGCACCCGCATCACATCGCCGTAGGTGCACAGCGTCACCTCCGGCCGGCGGGCGAGCGCGATGGCGTCGTCGATTCGCCCGACCGGCAGGACGCAGACCGGGCAGCCCGGCCCATGGATCATCCGGACATTGTCGGGCAGCAGATCCGGGATGCCATAGCGGGAGATGGCATGGGTGTGGCCGCCGCAGAACTCCATCAGGTGATAGGAGCGGTCAGCCCGCACCTCCCGCGCGATGGCGGCGGCGACGTTGCGGGCAAGAACCGGATCGCGGAACTCTTCGACATATTTCATGGTCGCTCCCTCTGCCCCGCCATTTCACCCGCAAGGCTGATCCTATGCGTTGATACGGATCAAGAGGGAAGGCCGGCACCCGGTGGCTGCTCACACCTTATAGGCCAGCCGCAGCCCGCCCCAATGGCGCCCCCGCACGGTGACGGGGGCGGAGACGTCCTTCATCAGGGCGAATTTCCCGCCGCCCATGTCACGCCGGTAGGTCTGCAACAGGAAGGGCTTGGTGCTGCGGCCGGCGGCCAGGCCGACACGGTCGTTGAAGATGCGGCGGTTGCGGCAGTTGGCGGCGTTCCACACCGGATCGCGGCCCTGGGGCTGGCTGAACTGCCTGTTGTGGGTGGGCAGATAGCCGTTCTCGTCCACCGCCACGCAGAAGACGATGCGGCCGTTGGCCGACAGCACCGGTTCCTGGATGCCCGGCAGGACGCGGTCGCACAGCTGGGTGTAGCGGGTCATCACCTGCTGCGGGTCCGATCCGGCAACCGGCTGGTAATTGCGGTCGAACAGGTCGGATTCGCTGATGTCGCCGCGGGACAGCGCCTCCTCGAAGGCAGCGGACACCTTGGCGGCGGCGTCCTTGACCGCGGCGATGAAGGGGGTGTCGACCGTCTCGATGTTCAACTCCGCGGTGACGCCGATCAGCCGCTCGCTCATGCCGACCAGGCTGTTCACCCGGTCGCGCGCCTGGGCCAAATTCTCGCTGGACAGCTTCACGCCCACCGCCAGATCGGCGATTTCGCGCTCCAGCTCGCCGCAGTTGCCGCCGATCTCGGCCGAGGCGGCATCGATCTTGTCGGTCTCGCCGTTCAGCTCACGCATGGCGCGGCCGACCGTCTCGATCACCGTGCCGATGGCTGTGGTGCCCTCGCTGACCGCACGGGCCTTGGCGGCACTGGCGGCACTCTCCGTCATCAGGCGCTGGGCCTGTTCGTTCAGCACCTTCAGCGTCGCGTCGATCTCCGTCGTCGCCTCGCTGGTCTTGGTCGACAGCGACTTCACCTCGTTCGCCACCACGGCGAAGCCGCGCCCGGCCTCCCCTGCCCGCGCCGCCTCGATGGTGGCGTTCAGCGCCAGCAGGTTGGTCTGCTTGGCGATGGTGAAAATCTCCTTGGCGACCTTGCCGACGCGGTCCAGCGCGTCGCGCAGCCCGGCGATCTGCCCCTCGATCCCGGTCACCGAAGATACCAGCGCGTGGATGTCGGACAGCGACTGCTGCACCCGGTCATGGGAGCTGTCGACCTCCTGCCGGGCCTGCTCGGTGACTGAGCGTGCGATGGCCGACGCGTGCGAAATCCGCTCGGTGCTGCGCGACATCTTGGCGCCGGTGTCGCGCAGTTGGGTGAACACCTCCGACTGGTGGGTGACCCGGGCGTTCACATCCTCGATGTGGCCGGCGATATCCGCGATCTCGATGCCGAGATTGCCTGCCTCTTCCGCGATGTCCGCGATCAGATGCGGACGAAGCCCAAAGCCGCCATCCATTATGTCCACCATTTTTGCTGTTTTGTTACCGAGCGCTTACTCCCAGGAACTATTATTGCGCTTTTGATACAGATTCGCAACGAACGGGGCGACCGAGTCGGTCCCGGCACCCCTGTCCTTTGGTCGGATAACCTTTAGGAGAAGCCACGCCCTCAGATTGTGCAGCAATGCCGTTTGGACGCGATATGAGGGTTATCCCACAATGCGGATCCGTATTACGGAGCCCTCCGCCGCACCCATTCCGCTTGAGGTCAGCCAGCGATCCGATGGTCCAGCCGCTCGTCGGCCAGACCGGCCGGTTCCTGGTGGACCATCACCTCGGCATTGGCGAAAGCCTCGCGCAGCCGAATTTCGACACGGTCGGCGATCTCGTGCGCGGCGGTCAGGGTCAGGCCGCCGTCCAATTCCAGATGCAGCTCGATGAAGCAGCCGGTGCCCGCGTTCCGGGTGCGCAGGTCGTGCAGGCCGCGCACTCCGGGCTCGGCCAGCGCCAGCTCGGCGATCCGGCCACGCTCCTCCCCGCCCAGTTCGCGATCCATCAGCACATCGAGCGCGTCGCGCGCCACCCCGCGGGCGCCGTTCAGCAGGAACAGCGCGATGCCGATGCCGAAGAGCGGATCGACCACGGTCAGCCCGGTCGCCTCGGTCAGCAGGATGGCGACGATGACCGCCCCGTTCATCAGCAGGTCGCCGGAATAGTGCAGCCGGTCCGCCCCGATGGCGACGGAGCCGGTGGCGGTCTGCACCCGGCGCTGAAAGGTGATCAGCCCAGCGGTCAGCAGGATCGACAGCACCATCACGGCGATGCCCATCGTTCCCTCGGTGATCGGTTCCGGCCGGACCAGCCGCCGCACCGCCTCGACACTCAGCAGGACCGCCGAACCGCCGATGAAGGCCGCCTGGGCCAGAGCCGCCAGCGCTTCCGCCTTGCCGTGGCCGAAGCGGTGGTTGGCGTCGGCAGGGCGCAGGGCATGTCGCACCCCCAGCAGCGTCACCACCGAGGCCATCAGATCGGTACAGGAATCGATCAGCGACGACAGGATGCTGACCGATTCGGTCAGCAGATAGGCACCCAGCTTCGCCGCGATGAGGGTGGAGGCCACCGACACGCTGGCATAGGTGGCATAGCGGCGCAGACGGTCCGCCGATGCCGCGTTTTCCGCAATGTCGCTCACAGGCCCCCCGATCGAATCACTTGGTCATGCCAGGGCCGCCCCGGGCCGGCGCGTGACCGTAGCGGCCGATCCTTACAGGTCGCTTACGGCCGGCACCCAGTTGCCGCTCACCATTTACGGATAAAGATGCTCGGTGGTCCAACCCGCCGGCGTCCCCTCCGATCCCTCCACCCGCTGGAAAACCAGCCGGTCGTGCAGCCGGAACGGGCGGTCACGCCAGAACTCGATCCGTGACGGCAGCACGCGGAAGCCGGTCCAGTGCGGCGGCCGCGGCACGGTGCCGATGGCGTATCTGGCGGCGAACTGCGCCACCCGCTTCTCCAGCTCCCACCGGCCTTCCAGCGGGCGCGATTGCAGGGATGCCCAGGCGCCGATCCGGCTTTCGCGCGGGCGGCTGTCGAAATAGGCGTCGGCCTCGGCGTCGGTGACGATCTCAACCGCCCCCTCCACCCGCACCTGACGGCGCAGGCTCTTCCAGTGAAAACACAGGGCGGCGTTGCGATTCGCCAGCAGTTGGGTGCCCTTGCGGCTTTCGGTGTTGGTGTAGAAGACGAAGCCGCGCGGATCGATCCCCTTCAACAGCACCATGCGCACCGACGGAATGCCGTTGGCATCGGCGGTGGCCAGCGCCATGGCGTTGGGGTCGTTGGGTTCGCTCTGTTCCGCCTCCTTCATCCAGTCGGCGAAGAGATCGTATGGGTCGCGGTCGTTGCTGTCCGTCATGCCTGTGGTCCTGTTCCGATGGGTCCCCGGCCGCCGGAGGGGCGGGCATGGGGACGGGCTTCCGTGCAAAAGCGTAAGGGTCACAGCCTCATCACAATTCACAGCAAGCATAGGGTCGCTTATATCACTGTCCACCGCGAAGCCACCGATTGGGTGCCGCGGCAACCAACCTTTTCGAGGCGCAAGGATGTTCGTGAAGAAAGTCGTTCCGGCCGTGATCGTCGTGGGCCTGCTGGCCGGGTGCCAGACGGGCGGTCAGAAGGAAACGGTCGGCACGGTCGGCGGTGCGGTCGCCGGCGGCCTGATCGGTTCACAGATCGGCGGCGGAACGGGCAAGCTGGTGGCGACCGGCGTCGGCACGCTGCTGGGCGCCTTCATCGGCCGCGAGGTCGGCAGCTCGCTCGACAAGGCCGACGCCGGCTATGCCGAGACCGCGGCCCGTCAGGCCTATGCCGCCCCGGTCGGTGATCGCATCAACTGGAACAACCCGCAGTCGGGCAATTCCGGCACCATCGTGACCACGCGCGACGGCTACAGCAACTCCGGAACCTATTGCCGCGAGTTCCAGCAGACCATCGTCGTCAAGGGCCGGACGGAGCAGGCGTACGGAACCGCTTGCAAACAGGCCGATGGTACGTGGAAGATCGTCGGCAACTCGTAACAAACCGACCCGCAACCTTTAAGGCCCCGTTGGGGCGGGAACTCTCTGCCCGTGGCTACGCGCGATCCCTATAGCGTTCTCGGCGTCGGCCGGTCCGCCAGTGCCGACGACATCAAGAAGGCATACCGCAAGCTCGCCAAGCAGCATCACCCGGACCTGAAACCGGGCGACGCCGCCAACGAGGAGCGGTTCAAGGAAATCTCGGCCGCCTACACGCTGCTGTCGGATGCCGAGAAGCGCGCCCGCTACGACCGCGGCGAGATCGACCCATCGGGGCAGGAACGGCACGCGGGCTTCGGCTCGCGCGGCCGGACCGCCGGCAGCCGCGGCCGGGCCTACAGCAGCACCGCCGACGACAGTTTCTTCGGCGGCGGCGACGACTGGTTCTCCGACCTGTTCGGCGGCGGCCGGCGCCGCCCCGGCGGGGCCGGAGGGGGAGCGGGGACCGGAGCCGGTGGCGGTTCCGCCGGGCCCAAGGTGCGGGGCAGCGACATCTCCTATTCCGTCACCGTCCCCTTCGTGGAGGCGGCCAACGGGTCCAAGCGGCGCATCAACCTGTCCAACGGCAAGAGCATCGACGTCGCCATCCCGCCGGGGACGGAGAACGAGACGAAGCTGCGGCTGAAGGGCCAGGGCCTGCCCGGCATGGGCGGCATGCCAAACGGCGATGCCATCGTCGAGGTGCATGTCGAATCCCACCCCTTCTTCACCCGGCAGGACAGCGACATCCATGTCGAGGTGCCGATCACCCTGAACGAGGCGGTTCTGGGTGCGACCGTCAATGTGCCGACGATCAGCGGCAAGGTGGCGGTGAAGGTGCCGCCGGGCGCCAACACCGGCTCCGTCCTGCGGCTGCGCGGCAAAGGCGTGATGAACCAGGCCACGAAGCAGCCGGGCGACCAGTATGTGAAGCTGAAGGTCGTCCTCCCCGACCCGCCCGACGCCGAACTGGTCAAGTTCGTCGAGCAATGGGCCAAGACCCGCAGCTATGACGTCCGCAAGAAGGCCGGGCTGGAGTAGGGACCGGCGCCCCGGATGCCGGTCGGCACTGGGGATCCTGGTCGGCAATTCATGCGCATGCGAGGGTATGATGGCCCCGGCTGAGGCTGGCTCGACGCAATAGACAACCAAAGGATGATCAGGTGGCTATCATTCCGAGCAGCGACCTGGATGAATGGGTTCGTTTGGTTGATAACAAATATGGCGGCGTTATGGGGACCCCGGATTTCCTTCAGGAGTTCGGGGATTTCCGGATTTCTCTGAAAGCGGAGATCGATGAAAGCCTCTGTCCGTTTTCGGAGGAGTACTTCAAACAACAGCTCGCAGTTTACGAGGAAGTTTCAGGCCGGCCGCTGAACCAGTCGGACGGAGAGCTTCATCCGGTCAATATACAAGCGCTGCTCCATGCGCCGAATCCCCTGGGGATTTTCAATGTCTCGCATGCGTCCGAAATGGTTCGCGCCCTGACCGCGTTGATGTCGGTTTCCGGACTGGGAGTTGCTCCGAACATCCTCGACATGGGGGCGGGCCATGGGCTCAGCTCCGAAGTGTTTTCTTTCTGCGGCGCACAGGTGCACGCGGTCGACATCGATCCGGCCCTTTCGGAACTCAGCAGGCTGAGAAGCCAGAGATTTGGAAATTCCATCAACAGAAGCACGATGAATTTCGACGACGCCGCAAGCCTGCCCAGGAAGACCTATGATGCGGCGTATTTCTTCCAATCCTTTCACCACTGCCTGAGGCCATGGGAATTGATCGGTGCCCTGTCCGAGACGATCGTTGACGGCGGGATCATCGGCTTCACGGGAGAGCCGACCCAGACCGCCTGGTGGCGGCACTGGGGAATCAGGCTGGATTATGAATCCGTTTATGTCGCACGGAAGTATGGCTGGTTCGAATCCGGATGGTCCCACAGGTTCATCCGGGATTGCTTCGAGCGGAACTCGATGGAACTCCTGTTCTTCAGCGGCGGGCATGGCGGCGGGGAACTTGCCGTCGCGTCCGCCGATCGGAACCGGCTGGCAGCCATCCGCGAGCGCGCCCAAGCGCTCGGCCATGTCGAAGTCAGGAAAGCCGGCAGCGAGTCGAAGCCCGTCGAACGCTACCACAGCCAGATCGGCCAGACGTCCGAGCTGTGCGGACGCCCGGCGATACGCACCTGCGTTCCGCAAAGCGACGGCGGTTACCTGTGCTTCGGCCCTTATATGACCCTGGATCCCGGGCGCTACAGCGTGTCGCTGCTGCTGGAGCGCTCGGACGGTCAGGAGCAGGCCGCACCCGACTCGTGCGCCCTGTTCGACGTCGTGTGCAACCATGGCAACGACATCATCCTTGCGGAGCAGTCCTATTCCACCGGACGGGATGCCCTCCTTCTGGTGGAGAAGCACTTCACGCTCGACCATGAATGCCGGAACGTCGAAGCCCGCGTGAAGATCAGGGGCTCCGACACATGGACCTGCACATTGCCTCATTTCCGCAAACTCTGACACCAACGGGCCTGATCGACGCGGAGGTCATGGTTCCACCGGGCATCGACCCGCCGGCGGGATTTACGACTTCACGGCCCGCAACGACACCGCGCCCTGCCCTGTCCCCTGTCCCGCCGGTTGCCCTTCTGGCGGAAAATCGTCGTTCAGCAGGGTCTTCAGCGGCACGTTGAGCAGGTCGCTCTGCCGCGCCTCGGCGGCGTCCAGCAGGCGGGCGGTGCGTTCCTGCCAGGGCAGATCCAGTCCGCCAAGACCATGGACGGAGCCGCGCATGCCGATGCCCAGCGCCTTCATCAGGTCCAGCAGAGTCGCCTCGCCCATGTCGCGGGTAACCACCCAGGCGTCACGGGTGGTGTGGGCGACCCAGTGGGCATCGCGCAGCTGTTCCAGGATGCCGTCGATCAGCAGCGTGCCCACCGGCACCCGGCCGACCAGCGTCCGGCGGCGCATGCCAACGCCCAGCCGGCTCGCCTCCATCAGCTCATGCAGGACCGCCAGGGCGAGCGCCAGCCGCTGGGCCGGCAGCAGCCCCTCCATGCCGCCGCGGGTGACCTTGCCCGCCCGCCATTCCGGCAGCGACGCGGTGACCACCGCGCCGAACAGCACCGTCGACCACGCGATATAGAGCCAGAACAGGAAGATCGGCACCACCGAAAGGGCGCCGTAGATGGTCTGGTAGGCCGGATATTCGCGCATGTACCAGCCGAAGATCGCCTTCGACCCTTCCAGCAGGATCGACCCGATCGCTCCGCCGCACAGCGCGTCCAGCCAGAACACGTCCCGATTCGGGATCACCAGATACAGCAGCGAACAGCCGACCAATTGCAGGGCGAAGGGCAGCAGCATGCCAATTCCCGCCAGCGGGTGGACAACGCCCTCCAGATGCGCCACCTCGAGCGCCGTCCACAGCGTGCTGGACAGGGACAGGCTGGCGCCGGCGAACAGCGGTGTCAGCGATACCACCGCCCAGAAGGACAGGATGCGCGTCACGTAGGATCGCGGCTCGCGCACGCGCCAGACGGTGGCGAAGGAACCTTCGATCGTCCAGATCAGCAGCACCGCCGACACCGCCAGCCCGATCACGCCGAAGATCGGCATCTGCCCGGCATTCGCCATGAAGCGGCCGAGATATTCCAGGATCGCGTCGCCGATCTCCGGCACCAGATTCTTGACCAGCGCCGTCTGGATCCGCAGCTGCAGGGCGCTGAAGGCCGGGAAGGCCGAGAAGATGGCGAAGCCGATGGTCATCATCGGCACGATGGCCAACAGCGAGGTGTAGGTCAGCGCCGCCGCGGTCTGGAAGCAGTTGTCGTTGTAGAAGCGCAGCATCGAGTGACCGAAGAAGCCGCCAAGCTCCCGCAGGCTGGTCAGGATGCGACTGCGCTCCTCCTCCCCGTGGCGGGTATTGTCCTCAGGGCGAGACATGCGTCGCCTCCTGCGGTGAGACAGCCCGCGTCGGTTTGACCATTGGGCGCTTTCGTGTAGGATGCCCCGCACTTTTCGCGGCTGGAGCCGCAGCACATCTGTCGTTCACGAGGTTCCGATGTCCAATCCGATGCCGCTCATGGCCGGCAAGCGTGGCCTGATCATGGGCGTGGCCAACGATCGTTCGATCGCCTGGGGGATCGCCTCCACCCTGGCCCAGCACGGGGCGGAGCTTGCCTTCACCTACCAGGGCGATGCGCTGCTGAAGCGGGTGAAGCCGCTGGCCGAGCAGGTCGACGCCAAGCTGGTCCTGCCCTGCGACGTCACGGATGAGACCAGCATCGACGCGACCTTCGCCGCCATCGAACAGGAATGGGGCGGGCTGGACTTCGTGGTTCATGCCATCGCCTTTTCCGACAAGAACGAACTGGACGGGCTGTATCTGGACACGACGCGGGCCAACTTCCTGCGCACCATGGACATCTCCTGCTACTCCTTCACCGCGGTGGCGCAACGCGCCGTGCCGCTGATGAAGGACGGCGGCAGCCTGCTCACTCTATCCTACTACGGCGCCGAGCGCGTCATGCCCCATTACAATGTGATGGGCGTCGCCAAGGCCGCGCTGGAGGCCAGCGTCCGCTACCTCGCCGTCGATCTGGGTGGCCGCAACATCCGTGTCAACGCCATCTCCGCGGGCCCGATCAAGACTCTGGCCGCGAGCGGCATCGGTGACTTCCGCTATATCCTGAAGTGGAACGAGCTGAATGCCCCGCTGAAGCGCAATGTCACCATCCAGGAGGTCGGCGGCGCCGGCCTGTTCCTGATGTCGGATCTGGGCAGCGGCGTCACCGGCGAGGTGATGCATGTCGACAGCGGTTATCACACCGTCGGCATGGTCGCGGTGGACGAGGCGGCGGAAGTCGCCAGCCTGCTCGGCTCGCTGGGCGGCACGCCGAAGGCCGGCTGAGGCCAGCAGGGTTGAGCGGCGGAAAGGCGCCTGCAATCGCATGATGAAGAGAGGGATCGGTCCACCGATCCCTCTTTGCGTTTGCGAAAGTGGCGTTTATGATTTGAGCAATATTCGCGGATTTGGGTAATATTCATGCGCGCTCGCAAGAAAATGGACTCGGTTTCTCCGATCCTTGAGCAGATCCTTTACGGCGGGTCCAGCGTGTCGATGAATCTCATCGCCATCACGCGCGAGATCCCCGAAGAGCAGCGCATGTTCAAGGCGCAGGGCCTGAACAACTGCATCCTGTTCAAGTACCCGAACTTCGACGACCGCGACGACGACGGTGGTGATCCCATCGCCGAGGACGAGGATCTGGAAGGCGGCGAGCGCCCGGTGGAGACCGGCATCTATGTGCCGCACAACGCCCGTGCGCCGGAAGCCGGCGGCATCGCCATCTATCTGCGTGGCCGCAACGCCGAATCGCTTCTGGAGGAGCAGTTCGGCATCAAGCACGGGCCGCAGGAAAACGGCATCATCGGCGACATGAAGATGCTGCAGATGATCGACGACGTGCCGTCGCTCGACGCCTTCCTGCTGAAGACCTGCTTCGAGGCGGAGAAGATCGCCGTCGATCCGCGCCACTGGCTGATCTCCAACGAGGAGGACCACCAGCTCCGCCGCCTGATCCGCGCCCGCATCGAACCGATCGTCCGCAAGGCCCTGTCCGGCAGCCAGGGCAGCGCCCAGAGCATCGAGCGTTTCCTGGAAGCGATCTGGAACCCCAACCTGGAAGAGGCCGGCCTGTTCGTCTCCGCCTTCGGCATCGAACGGTCGGAGGCCGACACCATCTTCAGCGCGTGGAAGGGCACCACCTTCTACGAGTACCAGCTGCGCCGCATCGCTCCGCGCGCCCGCACCATCCTGACCTGGCTGAAGTCGCGCGAGTGCATTCCGGTCGACATCCGCATGCACAAGCCCTACGAGACCCAGCTGCTGATGCACATCGAAAAGGTGGGCAAGCTGCTGGAAACCACGCTGCTCGACATCCGCACCATCCTGTCGGACTATGAGACCTCGTTCAGCAGCTTCATGAACGGCCAGCCGGAGCCCTTCCGCGACTATCTGCGCAGCATCCGCTCGCGCTACTGGCTGCTCGGCTACTGCGTGTCGGCTCTGACCAGCGTCGCCCATCTGGACGCCCGCTGCATGAAGAACACCCCGTCGCGCAAGCTGTACTTCGAGGGCATGCAGAAGCTGCTGCGTCAGTTCGACGTGGCGCTGGACCGCCGCCGCGAGCAGAAGGGCGCGCTGTAGGCGCTTCCCGCCAAACCCAAAACCACCCAGCAAAAAGGCGGCGCCTCACAGCGCCGCCTTCTTCATTTCCGAACCTTGAACCGTCAGGTGCCCTGCGGTTCCGGACCGATGCCACCACTTTCCTGCCCGGTGCTGGGCGGAACGGAGGACCGGCGGCCGGTGCCCGTGGTCGGGCGCGGCGGGACGGCCATCGTCTCGCGATCGTCGTCGCGCAGGATCGGCTCGCCGCGCAGCAGACGGTTGATCTCGTCACCGCTCAGCGTCTCGTACTCCAGCAGGCCCTTGGCCAGGGTGTGCAGCTGGTCGATGTTCTCGGTCAGGATCGTCCGGGCGCGGTCGTAGCTCTCGTCCACGATGCGGCGGATTTCCTCATCGACCAGCTGGGCGGTGCGGTCGGACATGTTCTTGTGCTGGGTCACCGAATGGCCCAGGAACACCTCCTGCGTCGGCTCGCCGTACAGCAGCGGGCCGAGCTTGTCGCTCATGCCCCACTCCGTCACCATGCGGCGCGACATCTCGGTCGCCATCTTGATGTCACCCGAAGCGCCGGTGGTCACCCGCTCCTTGCCGAAGATCAGTTCCTCGGCGATGCGGCCACCCATGGCGACGGTCAGGTCAGCCAGCAGCTTGGCCTGCGACAGGCTGATGCGGTCGCCTTCCGGCAGGCGCATCACCATGCCAAGCGCACGGCCGCGCGGGATGATGGTTGCCTTGTGGACCGGATCGCTGTCGACGCAGTGGATGGCGCAGATGGCGTGGCCGGCCTCGTGGTAGGCGGTCAGCTTCTTCTCGTCCTCGGTCATGACCATGGAGCGGCGTTCCGCACCCATCATGACCTTGTCCTTGGCGGCCTCGAACTCGGCCATGCCGACGACGCGCTTGCCGATGCGGGCGGCCAGCAGAGCGGCCTCGTTGACGAGGTTCGCCAGATCGGCGCCGGAGAAGCCGGGGGTGCCGCGGGCGATGACCTTGGCGTCGACGTCCGGCGACAGCGGAACCTTCCGCATGTGGACCTTGAGGATCTTCTCGCGGCCCAGCACGTCGGGGTTCGGCACCACGACCTGACGGTCGAAGCGGCCCGGACGCAGCAGCGCCGGGTCGAGAACGTCCGGACGGTTGGTGGCGGCGATCAGGATCACACCCTCGTTCGCCTCGAAGCCATCCATCTCGACCAGCAGCTGGTTGAGCGTCTGCTCACGCTCGTCGTTGCCACCGCCCAGGCCGGCGCCGCGATGGCGGCCGACCGCGTCGATTTCGTCGATGAAGATGATGCAGGGGGCGTTCTTCTTGCCCTGTTCGAACATGTCGCGGACGCGGGACGCACCCACACCGACGAACATTTCGACGAAGTCGGAACCGGAGATCGTGAAGAACGGCACATTGGCTTCGCCGGCCACCGCGCGGGCGGTCAGCGTCTTGCCGGTGCCTGGAGGACCGACCAGCAGGCAGCCCTTCGGAATCTTGCCGCCCAGCCGCTGGAACTTCTGCGGGTCCTTCAGGAACTCGACGATCTCCGTCAGCTCCTGCTTGGCCTCGTCGATGCCGGCGACGTCGTCGAAGGTGACGCGGCCGACCTTCTCGGTCAGCAGGCGGGCCCGCGACTTGCCGAAGCCCATCGCCTTGCCGCCGCCGGACTGCATCTGGCGCATGAAGAAGATCCAGACGCCGATCAGCAGAAGCATCGGGAACCAGGACAGCAGCACCGAGAAGAGCGACGGCACGTTGCTATCGTCGGGAACCGCGTTGATCCGGACGTTCTTGTTGGTCAGGCGCTCCACCAGACCCGCTTCGGGCGGGACATAGGTGCTGAAGGAGCGGCCGTCGGAGAAATGGCCCGAAACCTGGTTGCCCTTGATCGTCACGTCGGCGACCTGGCCCCGGTCCACTTCGGCGAGAAGCTCGCTGAACGGAACGGTCGTTTGCGGGCTGCGGGTGGAGGAACTCTGGAACAGGTTGAACAGGGCCACGAGCAGCAGCCCTATGATGATCCAGAGCGCGAGGTTCTTGCCGAAATTGTTCACGTCACACGCCTTTCTGCGAACCCATCGCCATGCGGTGCGCCGACAAGGCCGCACCCCGGACTCCTACGGGCACGTTCCCTGATTAAATAATGCCGCCCCGGTCCGAAACAACCGTAAAAGCTGGTCTTCCCAAGGACGAAAGCGGACGAAACTTCGCGCGATCCACCGGCTCCTGTCCATCCGCGCCAAACCCGTAGCACATACCAACCATCGGCACACCAAGCAAATCTGCGCCCGACCAAAGGCTTGGCAGGGTTTCCCGCACCGGAACCGGCAGGTTGGGCAGCGTCTCCGGCGCCTGCCGCCCTGCCCATTCGCGCCAGCCGGCGGCTCCCAGCGCCGCGACCGTGACGGGCAGTTTCCACCGCGACGACACCCGAAGATCGAATCGGCCATCCCACAGAACCGCCCCACCCGGCGGGACCGTCGGACGTTCGGTCACCGCCGCCGGTTCGCGCGCGATCATCACGGTGCCACGCCGCATCCGCACCACGCAGCCGCCCAGCGTGCCGCCCTGACCGTCCGCCAGCCCGCCAAGCAGCCGCTCCAGCGCCTCATCGCGCACCGGATGCACCGGCCCACCGACCGCAGCCAGCGCCCGCCCCAGCGCCCGCAGCGCGATTTCCGCCGGTGCCGCCAGCAGGGATTCGGGTGCCAGCGTGATCCAGCCTTCCGGATGGATGGCCGCAGTCTCCGCCAGCAGCGCGGCCGTCGCCTGCTCCAGCGCGGCACGGGCCCGTCCGGCCCGCCGGGCAACCTCGCCCAACCGCGCGCCATCCAACCCCTCCCGGCCCAGCAGATCGCAGGCGGCCCGCAGCCGGGCGCGGGCGAAGCGGGGATTGTGATTGGAAGGATCCTCGATCCAGTCGACGCCCTCGGCGCGACAGGTCGCCAGCAACCGGACGTGGGAAAAATTCAGCAGGGGTCGAATCACCCGCACCGCACCATCGGCGCGAACGGGCGGCATCCCGGCCAGACCGTCGATGCCGGAACCACGCGCCAAGCGCAGCAGAACCGTTTCCGCCTGATCGTCGCGATGGTGGGCAAGCGCGAGATGCAGGATACCGGTCTCGGAACAGGCCGCGCCCAGCAGCCGGTGCCGCGCCGCCCGCGCTGCCGCCTGAAGCCCCCCAGCCGGCTTCGCGCCGTCCCAGCGCAGCACTCGATGCGGAACGCCGAGCCGGGCCATCGCCTGTCCGACCGCCGCTGCTTCAGCCGCGGACTCGGGCCGCAGTCCATGATCGACGGTCAGCGCCAGCAGGCTTCCGCCCCGCTCCGCGACCCAATGCCGCAGCAGCAGGACAAGCGCCACGCTGTCGCCGCCCCCGGAAACGCCGACAGCGACGGCCGGAGCCGGTTCGAATCCGCCCAGCGCCGCCAGGGCACGGGCAAACTCCTCCGGCGAGACCGGCCGACCTTCGCCAGTGCCGTCGCCGGAGTCGCCATCCATCAGGCCGGGCAATTGATGCGCTTGCGCTCCGTATCGGCGCGGCGCTTCACGCTGGCCGAGGCTTCGGGAAACTTGGTCAACAGCTGACCGAAGGCGGTGCAGGCGTCCGACTTCTTGTTCATCTGCTGCAAGGTCATGCCCAGCTTCAGCAGGCTGTCCGCCGCCTTGGGATTTGTGCGGTACTTGGACAGCACCTCGGCGAAGGCCTGGGCCGCCTCCGGGAACTTGTTGCGGACGTAATAGCTCTCGCCCAGCCAATATTGCGCGTTGCCGGCATAGGCATGCGACTTGTTCTTGGCGATGAACTCCTGCAACGCCTTCTCCGCCCGATCATAGTCGGAGTTGCGCAGCAGCTCGAATGCCTGCTCATACTGCTTTTCCGGCGACAGGCCAGCGGTGGAGGGCGGGTTGGCCGATGCAGTCTGCGCCGGCTTGTCGGCCTTCTTGTCGTCAGCCGCGGCAGCCTTGGACGGCTTGCTCGGCGCGGCATCGGACATGGCGCCGCCCATCGCACCGCCGGTCGCCCCACCGCCCTTCTCCAGTTCCTTCAGGCGGAAATCGACGTCGGCATTCACCTTCTCCAGACGCTCGCGCAGTTGGGTGACCTGATAAGTCGATTCCTCGTACTTGCCGGTCAAATCCTGGATGGTGCGTTCGAGGTTCTGCAGGCGGATCTCGAAGTCGGCGGCGACGGAAGGCGACAGCTGCGCCACCTCCACCGGACCGCCCAGCACCGCGACCTGGGTTTCCAGCGATTGCAGCCGCTCGATCTGCGCCTTGGACTGGGCCAGAGCGGGGCTTGCCGCGAGCATGCCACCCAGCAGCAGGGCGGCGACGGGACGGATGTTGGTCATGCGCGTGGGATCCTGAGGAGATCTGATGCCGGGGGAGCACCCACGGCGACCATGGCGAACGAAAAAGGCGACGCGATGGCCGCTGTTTAGCAGAACTTGCGCGCCGGCGCAAAGAACCGACAGCGCCGGAAATCCGGCCACCGGAAGAGCCGGGGACGCATCGCCCAAAAAGAAAAGGCGCCGCCCCGGTTGCCCGGCGGCGGCGCCCTTCCCTGTTCCCCATCAGGCGGGGACCGGCGTCATCAGTTGACGACGGTCACGCCACGGCGGTTCTGCGACCAGGCGGCCTCGTTCGAGCCAACCACGGCCGGACGCTCCTTGCCGTAGGAGACGACGTTGACGCGGTTGGCTGGGATGCCCTTGGCGGCCAGGTAGTTCTTCACCGAGTTGGCGCGGCGCTCACCCAGGGCCAGGTTGTACTCACGGGTGCCGCGCTCGTCGGCATGGCCCTCGACGGTGACGGTGACCGAGCCGTAGGTCTGCAGCCACTTGGCCTGACGGTCGAGGGTGGCGCGAGCCTCCGGCGACAGGTCGAAGCGGTCGAGGCCGAAGAAGACGCGGTCGCCGACGTTGACGACGAAATCTTCCGCCGAGCCCGGACGGATCGACTGCTGGGCACCGGTGTTGGCGCCGTTGGCGGCGTCGTTCGGAGTGGATTCGCAAGCGGCGAGCAGAGCGACCGCGGCGAGAGCAAGGAACTTCATGCGCATGTTCAGGGACCCCTTGAACGAAACTTGTTGGATGGTCGAACATTGTCTGAGCGGGAGCCGCTTCTTTCCGCCAATCCCCGACGAAAAGACGACGTCCGACCTTTGTCTTGAGCATTGCTCCCGCGTGGCCGCAAAATAGGGCTACTCCACTAGGGAATCAAGGGCGACCACGCGGGGTCCGACGCATCGACCGGGGTGCTCACGCGACGCTCGTTGGCGCCGGTGATGTCGATGCTGTACAGCTTCGCGTTGCGGCCACGGCCGTCACCCGACGGCAAGTCCTTGAAGAACATGAGAACACGGCCGTTCGGCGCCCAGGTCGGACCTTCGACATGGAAGGCTTCGGTCAGGATTCGTTCCCCCGACCCATCCGGACGGATTACGCCCACTGCAAAGCTGCTACCACGCTGGCGCGTGAAGGCGATCAGGTCGCCGCGCGGCGACCACACCGGCGTACCGTAGCGGCCTTCGCCGAAGGTCAGACGCTTCACGCCCGAACCGTCGGCACCCATGACGTAGAGCTGCTGGGTGCCGCCGCGGTCCGACTCGAAGACGATCCGCTGGCCGTCCGGCGAATAGCTGGGGGCGGTGTCGATGCCCGGCGCGTCGGTCAGCTGGGTCTGGCGGCGGGTGCGCAGGTCCAGCGTGTAGATGTCGGTGTTGCCGTTCTGGGCCATCGACATGATGACCTTGTTGCCGTCCGGCGAGAAGCGCGGGGCGAAGGTCATGCCGGGGAAGTCGCCCAGGACCTCCTGGCGGCCGGTGTCGATGTTGAACAGGTACACGCGCGGCTTCTTGTTGAAGTACGACATGTACGTGATTTCCTGCGACGTCGGCGAGAAGCGCGGCGTTAGGACCAGGGTTTGGCCGTCGGTCAGGAACTGATGGTTGGCGCTGTCCTGGTCCATGATGGCCAGCTGCTTCTTGCGCGCGTTCGCCGGGCCGGATTCGGCGACATAGACGATGCGCGTGTCGAAATAGCCGTCCTCGCCAGTCAGGCGCTTGTAGATGGCGTCGGCCACGATGTGGGCGATGCGGCGCCATTCCTGCGGCGAGGCGCTGTAGCTCAGCCCCTGCATATACTGGCCGGCGGCAACGTCCCACAGGCGGAAATCGACCTTCATGCGGCCGTCGCCGCCGGTCGTGGTGTTGCCGGCGACCAGCGCCTGCGCGCCCAGCGCCTTCCAGTCCTGATAGCGCGGCTCGCCGCTGCGCAGCTGGTCAGGCGTCTGGAGGAAGCCGCGCGGGTCCAGCGGACGGAACAGGCCCGACCGCTCCAGGTCGTCGGAGATGACCTTGGAGATGTCGGCGCCCATCTGCGCGTCACGCCCGCCCGATCCGGCGAAGCTGGTGATCGCGATGGGCAGCGGCTCGGACACGCCCCGCGTGATGTCGATGCGCAACTCGGCGCGCGCCTCCTGCGGAGCGGCAACGCCGAGGGAGAGCAGAAGCGCGCCGGTGGCCCCGGCCAGCTTCAACAGAAGCCTCGTCTTCGTCGTCATGGTCAGAACATGTCCCTCGGGTCGAAATTGAACACGATGAAGCGCCAATCTTCATAAGTCTGCGGCGTGAACTCGCTGGCAAGCAATTCCAGCGGGCTGGACCGCTTGACGGCCCGCACCGCCGCGTCGGCCGACGCCCGGAAGGCGGCGTCCGACATGTAGCGCGACCGGTACTTGTCGTCGATCCAGGCGCGGACCACGCTGTGGTCGCGGCCGACCTCCACGTGGATCTCGATCTGCATCGAACCGGCGTCCTTGCGGCCGCTGTCGAAGTTCCAGTTCTTGCTCAGCTGGCCGCGGATGGCGTCCAGCGCGCGGCCCGACGGCTTGAACGGCTTGTCGGGGCCGTTCGTCGCCTTCGCCGCGCCGGCCGGAGCCGCCGACGCGGTCTTCTGGCTGGGCTTGGCGTCGCTGTTGGCGCTGGCCGATGCCTTGCCGTCCGCCTTCGGGTTGTCCGACGGCTTGATCTTCCCGACGTTCGACAGCAGGTCGGACAGCGGATCGGTCTTGGCCGACGGCTTCTCCGGCTGCTTGGCCGGAGCATCCGGCTTCTTCGTCTCGGCCTTGGAATCCTTCGGCGGCTCGGCCTTCGCCACTTCCTTGGGCGGTTCCGGCTTCTTCGGCTCCGCCTTGGGCGGTTCCGGCTTGGGAGGCTCGGGCTTCTTCGGCTCCGGCTTCGGAGGCTCGGGCTTCGGCGGTTCCGGTTTGGGCGGTTCCGGCTTCGGAGGCTCGGGCTTGGGAGGCTCGGGCGGCTTCGGAGTCGGCGACGGCGCCGGATCCGGGGGCGGAGGAGGAGGCGGCGGAGGAGGAGGTGGTGGCGTCGGGGCAGGCTTGGGCGGCGGCGTCGGCTCGCGCGGAGGCGGAGGCACCTGGGCGACCTTGGGTGGCTCCGGCGTCTTCGTGGGCGGCGGGGGCGGAGGAGGAGGTTCGTCCTCCTCGTCCGGCGGTTCGGGAGCCGGCGGGGCGGGCTTGGCCTCGGGCATCGGCGGACGAGCGGCGTTGGCCGGCTTCGGCTCGCCCTTCTCGACGCGGGCAGCCTGGGTGATCTCGCCGACGTCGACGATCTCGATCGGGATCGAGGCGGCGATTTCCAGCTTGCGATCGCTGGGCGGCAGGCCGAGCACCATCAGCGCGACAAGCGCGACGTGCAGCACCGCCGAGGCGATCAGGGGCTTGCGCATGGGAGTTCCGCCCGCCTCAACGCGCCGGCTTGGGGGCGCCGACCCGCGCGCTGGACGCGGTCGGGCCGTTCGGCATCTCGGCGACCAGACCGACCTTCTTGAAGCCGGCGGCGCTCATGGTGCCCATCACCTCCAGCATCTTGCCGTAGGCGATCTTGGCGTCGCCACGAACCAGGATGCGGGCCTCGGGGTTGTTGTTGGTCACCGCGATCAGCAGCGGCACCATGTTGGTCAGTTCGACCGGCGTCTCCTGGACGAAGACGCGGCCGTCGGTCTGCACGGTGACGAACAGCGGATCCTTCTGCTGCTCCAGCGGAGCGGCATTGGTCTTGGGCAGGTCGACCGGTACGCCGACGGTCAGCATCGGGGCGGCGACCATGAAGACGATCAGCAGGACCAGCATGACGTCGATGAACGGCGTCATGTTGATCTCGGCCATCGCGCGATAGCCCCGGCGCTTGCCGCGCCCGTGGGATTTGCCTGCGAGTTGTCCGGCCATGGTTCAGGCGGCTCCCCGCTCCTCGAGGTGGCGGGACAGGATCGCCGAGAACTCGCCCGAGAAGGTGTCCAACCGGTCGGCGTAGCGGCCGAGGTCGGTGGAGAACTTGTTGTAGGACAGCACGGCCGGGATGGCGGCCAGCAGGCCCATGGCGGTGGCGAACAGCGCCTCGGCGATGCCGGGCGCCACCACGGCGAGGCTGGTGTTGCCCGATCCGGCGATCGAGGTGAAGGAGTTCATGATGCCCCACACCGTGCCGAACAGGCCGATGAAGGGGGCCGTCGAGCCGACCGAGGCCAGGAAGGTCATGTAGCGTTCGGCCCGCGCCATCTCGCGGCCGATGGTCACCGCCATCACCCGCTCCACCCGCTGCTGCAGCGAGCTTTTCATGGTGCCGCCGATGCCGCGGTCGGCGGCGTGGCGCCACTCGCGCATGCCGGCGGAGAAGGTCGCGGCCATCGGGTCGGCCGGGGTCTGGCCGATGCGGTCGTACAGCGCGTCGAGCGAACCGCCGGACCAGAACGCCTCCTCGAAGGCATCGGCCTGGGCGTTCAGGCGGCGGATGCGCATCAGCTTTTCGATGATGATCGCCCAGCACCAGATCGAGGCGACGACAAGCATCATCATCACGATCTTGACGACCGCGTCGGCCTGCCAGAACAGGCCGAGGATCGTGATCTCATGTGCCGTCGTGGCGGCGGCATTGCCGGCCAGTTGGGCGGTTTGCAGGGCGTCCATCGCAGTCAGTCTCGCGGTTGCGCTGTTGGCACGGGGATGTGGAAGGAAAGCGGTCGGTTATGAGTGGGCAGGCGTGGATTGCTTGGCATGCAGCGTCTCCATCGCCGCTTTCACCGGTTCGGGAAGGCGCACGGCCCGTCCGGCCCGGTTGATCGTCACCAGCTGCAGGTCGGCGCGCGCCAGCACGCGACCGTCGCGGCGGATGACTTGTGCAACTGCGAAGGAGGCACCGCGGATATCGACGATTCGGGTTTCCACTTCAAGCACGTCCTCCAGCTTGGCAGGGGCGTCAAAATCGATGGTCAGGCGCCGTACCGCAAATGACACACCTGTGACATCGCCCGAGCCCTCGGCCATCTCCTTCTGACGGAAGCCCATCAGGTACAGCATCTCCGTCCGCGCCCGTTCCGCAAATCGCAGGTAATTGGCGTGATAGACGATGCCGCCGGCGTCGGTATCCTCGTAATAGACCCGCAGCGGATAGCGGTGGGTGCCATCCTCCGCGAACCATCCGGACAGAGAGAGGGCGGGAGCGTCACTCATCGCCATCCCCCTCCGTCGGATCGGGCGCGCGGTCCAGCAGGTCGAGCTGCCGCAGCGGCGCGTTCGGCGGGTTGAGGCCGAGATAGCGGAAACCCTGGTCGGTCAGCATGCGCCCGCGCGGCGTGCGCTGAAGGAAGCCCTGCTGGATCAGGTAGGGTTCGACCACCTCCTCCAGCACGTCGCGCTGCTCGCCCAGCGCCGCCCCCAGCGTCTCGACGCCCACCGGCCCGCCGCCGTAATTGGTGGCGACCAGCCCGAGATAGCGGCGGTCCATGCTGTCGAGTCCAAGCCGGTCGACCTCCAGCCGGGTCAGCGCGGCATCGGCGACACGCTTGTCGACCTCCTCCACCCCCGCCACCGCGGCGAAATCACGCACCCGGCGCAGCAGGCGGCCCGAGACGCGCGGCGTGCCGCGCGAGCGGTTGGCGATCTCGCGGGCGCCCTCCGGCGTGATGCCCATGCCGAGCACACCGGCGGCGCGGCGCACGATCAGTTCCAGCTCGTCCGGCTCGTAGAATTGCAGGCGCACGGGAATGCCGAAGCGTTCGCGCAAGGGGCGCGTGATCAGGCCGCTGCGCGTCGTGGCGCCGACGAGGGTGAAGGGCGGCAGGTCGATCCGGATGGACCGCGCCGATGGGCCTTCGCCGATGATGAGGTCGAGCTGGAAATCCTCCATGGCGGGATAAAGCACCTCTTCCACGGCGGGATTAAGGCGATGAATCTCGTCGATGAAGAGGACGTCGTGCGGCTGCAAATTGGTCAGCAGCGCCGCCAGATCGCCGGCCCGCGCGATGACCGGGCCGGAGGTGGCGCGGAAGCCGACTCCCAGTTCACGCGCGACGATCTGCGCCAGCGTCGTCTTGCCCAGGCCGGGCGGCCCGAACAGCAGCACATGGTCCAGCGCCTCGTTGCGGGAACGGGCGGCCTGGATGAAGATCGACAGGTTCTCGCGCGCCTGGCGCTGGCCGATGAACTCGGCGAGCGACAGCGGGCGGATCGACGCCTCGGCCGAATCGCCGTGGCCCTGGCCCGGCTGGACCAGACGATCGTTTTGGGGATCGCTCATTGGCTCAGTTCCTTGAGACCCTGGCGGATCAGATCGGACACGCCGGCCTCATCGCCCAGCACGCGCCCGGCGGCGACGACCGCGCCGAAGGCCTCCGACCGGCCATAGCCGAGATTAACCAGCGCCGACACCGCATCGGCCAGCGCCGGGCTGGCGCCCGGAACGGCGGCGGGAGCGCCCTTGCCGGCCGGCGCGCCCGCGCTTGCCGCCGGACCGAGCGCCAGATTGCCGACCTTGTCCTTGAGTTCGTTGAGGATGCGCGCCGCCACCTTCGGCCCGACGCCGTCGGCCCGAACCAGCGCGGTCTTGTCCTGCGAGGCGATGGCGCGGGTCAGCTGGTCGGGGTCGAGAACGCCGAGGATCGACAGCGCCAGCCGGGCACCGACGCCCTGGATGGTGGTCAGCAGCTTGAACCAGTCCCGCTCGGCCTGATCGCCGAAGCCGTGCAGGACGATGCGCTCCTCGCGGATGAAGGTCTCGACGACCAGCGACGCCCGCTCGCCCACCGCCAGACGCGACAGGGTGCGGTTGGAGCAGGACAGCAGGTAACCGACGCCGTTGACGTCGAGCACGACCCAGTCGGTGCCGGTGGAATCGACGATGCCGGTCAGCTTGGCGATCATGGGAACTCCCGGCCCGAGGGCTGGCTGCGAAGAATGGGGGTCTCTTCGAGACGCGCACGGATGGTCTCCAGCACGCTGTCAAGATTGTCGATCACGTCGGTGTTCCAGAAGCGCAGGATCCGGAAGCCCGCCTGCTCCAGCATGCGCGCCCGCCGCTCGTCATGGGCGGCGCGCTGCTCGGCATGCTGGCCGCCGTCCAGTTCGACGATCAGGCGATGGTCATGGGCGACGAAATCGGCGACGAAGCCCAGGATCGGCTCCTGCCGACGGAATTTCGCGCCAAGCTGGGCATTGCGCAGCTTCTGCCAGACGATCTTTTCCACATCCGTGGCGTTCATCCGCAGATCGCGCGCGCGCCCGGTTATGTAGTCAGTCGGTTTGCTTTTCGCAACTTGTGCCATATCCCCCACGCGCCCCAGGGGACCATCCCCCTCTCCCCCCCGGGGAGAGGGTCGGGGTGAGGGGGAGGCACTGCGTGGAGCCTTGGGAGAGGCACGCAATGCGCCTCCCTCACCCAACCCTCTCCCCGGGGGGGAGAGGGTATGCCGCGACGCATCATCCCCACGCCGCCACATCGTCCAGCTCGCACGATGGTGCGCGTGGCAGATCGCCACGGCCAGCGCGTCGGCGGCGTCCGGAGTGCCGATCTCGCAGCCGGGCAGCAGCAGGCGCACCATCGTCTGGACCTGCGCCTTCTCGGCGCGGCCCTGGCCGACGACCGCCTTCTTGACCATGTTGTTGGCGTATTCCGCCACCGCCAGCCCGGCCTGGGCGGGCACCAGCAGGGCCACGGCGCGGGCCTGCCCCAGCTTGAGCGTCGAGACCGCGTTGCTGTTGACGAAGGTCTCCTCGACCGCCGCCTCGTCGGGGTGGTAGCGCTCCACCACCGCCGACAACGCATCGTGGAGCTGTAAAAGCCGCTCGGCCAGCGGACAGCGGTCGTCGGAATGCACCGCGCCATCGGCGACGTGGCTCAGGCGGTTGCCGGCCACGTCGATGATGCCCCAGCCGGTGTGGCGCAAGCCGGGGTCGATCCCCAGCAGCCGCACCGGCGACGGCACTTCCGCCTCACGTCGTCCTGCCCGCGCAAACACGGCACCCGCTCTCCGCCTGCAAGACCCGCGTCGCTGTTACGCGGTCAGCTTCTGCATCAGCTCGTCGGAGATGTCGAAGTTGCCCTCGACCACCTGCACGTCGTCGTTGTCCTCCAGCACGTCCAGCAGCTTCAGCAGGCTGGCCGCGGCATCCTCGCTTGGGGCGACGGTGTTCAGCGGACGCCAGGTCAGACGCGCGCTTTCCGCACCGCCGAACTTGGCCTCCAGCGCATCGCGCACGGCGCCGAAATTCTCCACCGTGGTGGTGACTTCATGGCCGTTCTCGTCGGATTCGACATTGTCGGCACCGGCCTCCAGCGCGACCTCGAACACGGCGTCGGCATCCGCGGCGGCGGCCGGGTAGAAGATCGCGCCGATGCGGCTGAACATGAAGCTGACCGAATTGGTCTCGCCCAGGCTGCCGCCATACTTGGTGAAGCTGGAGCGCACTTCCGCGGCAGTGCGGTTGCGGTTGTCGGTCAGCGCCTCGACGATCAGGGCGACGCCGCCGGGGCCGTAGCCCTCGTACCGCACCTCCTCGTAGTTGGCGTCGTCGCCGCCGCCGGGCGTGCCCTGCTTGATGGCGCGGTCGATGCGGTCGCGCGGCATGTTCTGCGCGCGTCCGGCCAGGATGGCGGCGCGCAGGCGCGGATTGGCCGCCGGGTCCGGCAGGCCACTCTTGGCGGCCACGGTGATCTCGCGGGCGAGCTTGTTGAAGATCTTGGACCGCTTGGCGTCCTGCGCGCCCTTGCGGTGCATGATGTTCTTGAACTGGGAATGACCGGCCATGGGTCGAACGAGCCTCGAAACGGAATTGGTCAATCGGGCGGGGTGAGCGCACGACACATGTAACAGGTCTGCCGCCCCACCGCACCTTTTCGGCGCGGGAGACGACACCCACGGGATTAGAAAGTCAATATGGCGAGATTGCGGCGCGGCCGGGGTCGCGCTGTGAACGCCCTACTGCATCCGTTCCGGCAAAGTCCGGCTCAGCCGCCCGCCGATGCGTAGCGGCTCGATGCGGACGGCCAACCCGGTGCGGTCGTCGGTCTCGACGTAGCAGCCGCAGACGGTGCCCTCGCCCTCCGCCGGAGACAGCCGCTCGGTCGGCAGCTTGCGCACCATCTTGGCCAGCGCCACCTCCTTCTTCATGCCGATGGCGCTGTCGTAATCGCCGCACATGCCGGCATCGGACTGATAGGCGGTGCCCTTCGGCAGGACCATATGGTCGGCGGTCGGCACATGGCTGTGGGTGCCCACCACCAGCGAGGCGCGGCCGTCGCAGAAATGCCCCATGATCATCTTTTCGCTGGTCGCCTCGCCGTGCATGTCGACCAGCACCGCATCCACCCCGCCAGGCCCGAGCCGGTGCGCCTTCAGCACCCGGTCGACCGCGGCGAACGGGTCGTCCATCGGTTCCATGAACAGCCGCAGCAGCACGTTGACGACCAGCACCTTGCGCCCGCCGCGCGCCTGCAACAGGACGAAGCCGCGGCCGGGCGTTCCCTCCGGGTAGTTCACCGGGCGGACAATGCGCGGCTGCTGCTCGATGGTTGAGACCAGTTCCTTCTGGTCCCAGGTGTGGTTGCCCAGTGTCACCACGTCGATGCCGGCCTCGAAGAACTCCTCGGCGATCTTCACGGTGACGCCATAGCCGCCGGCGGCATTCTCGCCATTCACCACGGTCAGGTCGGGGTCCAGCGTCTCGCGCAGCATCGGCATGTGCGCCAGCACCGCCTCACGCCCGGCCCGGCCCACCACGTCGCCGAAGAACAGAATCCGCATCGCCCCAACCTTCCAGAAATGCTCACTTACGAATGCGGAGCGTCTCGCGCTCCGTCACGATCCAGTCCAGCGGCTGGTCATGGCCGTCCACCGGCACCGCCGCCATCTCCTGTACGGCGAAGGCCACGCCGACCGCGACCACTGTTCCCGCCGCCCGCAGGGCGTCCAGTGTCCGGTCATAATAGCCGGCGCCATAGCCCAGCCGGTGGCCGGAGCGGTCGAAGGCCAGCAGAGGCACCAGCAGCAGCGACGGGCGTAGCACGGCACGCCCCTCCGCCGGCTCCTGGATGCCGTAACGGCCGACCGCCATCGGCGCTTGCGGATCCCAGTCGCGGAAGACCAGCGCGGTGCCGCGCGGCCCCGACACCGGCAGTCCGACCTGATGACCAAGTTGCTTAAGATGGAGCAAAGCCGGCCGCGCGTCGAGTTCGGAGCCGAGCGGCCAATATCCCCCGGCGGCACCGCGCGGCAGATGGCCGTCGCGCGCCAGTTCGGCGATGCGGTCGCGCAGGGCGGCCGATGCAGTGGGGCGGTCGGAGTCGGCGATGGCGTCGCGCCGGACGCGCGCCTCGCGTCGGGCGGCGTCCTTGGCTTGCGGATCGGTCATCGCGGACTGCATGCGGAGGGAAGAATAGGGTGGAAGGTGCCGCCTCGGCCGGTGGCCATGTGCCTATCCTCCATGGCCTGCATGAGCAGGTGGGCGCCGTGTACCCGGCCCGATGGGCCGGACAGGGACAGCTCCCTAGAGATCAAGGTTATCGGCCCTGGGGATTATTGCAGCCTGTCGAACCAGGCAGCGGTCCTTCCGTGTACCAATCTAGGCGCGCTCGAGCCGCGCGGCAACCTCTTCGATGCGTTTTGCCACACGATCGAGTTCGCCGACCACCGCGCCCTCGTCCACCGATGGGGCAATTCCCTTGCCGGCCATCACGTCTTGCAGCTCGTCGGCCAGCACCAGACAGGTCATCAGCATCATCTGCGCCTCCGACCCGTTGCGCCCGCCGCCGGTCAGCCGGCGCAGCCGGTCGTCGACATAGGCCGCCAGCTCCCGCAGCCGCGACTCCTGCCCGTCCTCGCACAGCATGCGATAGAAGCGGCCGTTCACTTCGATATCGACCTGGGCCATGGCGTCAGCTCTCCAGCACTTGTTGCAGGCGGGCGATGGCGACCTCCAGCCGCTGAGACACCGCCTCGGCGGTGGCCTGGGCGGTCGCCCGGTCCGCGCGCGCGGTCTCCAGGGCCTGCGACAAGTCCTGCTCGCGCCGGATCACCCGCTCGTCACGGGCGATCGCGGCATGTTCCAGCCGGTCCACGGCACGGCCGAGACGGTCGAGAGCGGCTTTCAGGGAATCCATGGACGTCTACCTCGACCTGTGGGCACGTCATGTTCGCCGGGCATCGGCCCCTCCCCGGCTGTCCGCCAAGCCGAGCCGCTGCCTTATCGGAGCGCCTAGAGTTGGGCCGGCACGCCGACCTCGTCAACCACAACGACGGTCTGTTCCACCAATTGACCACACGGAATACCGGGGCGTGACGGAAGGCCGCAGCGGACGGGCCAATACGACGACGATGTCGTACAGGAAACATCCCACGGGACATGGGCCACACGGAAGAGGGGCCGCTGCCATGCCATTTCCTACCCCATTCCCATGTTGACCTGCGGACAGCGGTTCTGCATGGTGCGCCCGTTTCGCGGCGCCTTATTAGGTGACCGCGCAACGATCGTTGCCGACGCCGCAACCGCGCCCGACTCCGCAGGAAACGCCAGATGCCCGCTGACTCCGCCCAGCCCTCCCTCCACACGATGGCCAGCGCGATCCGCGCGCTCTCCATGGACGCGGTCGAGGCCGCGAAGTCCGGCCACCCCGGCATGCCGATGGGCATGGCCGACGTCGCCACGGTGCTGTTCACGCAGTTCCTGAAGTTCGATCCGAAGAACCCGACCTGGCCCGACCGCGACCGCTTCGTGCTGTCGGCCGGCCACGGCTCGATGCTGATGTACTCGCTGGCCTATCTGACCGGCTACGAGCGCATGACCATCGACGAGATCAAGCGCTTCCGCCAGCTGCACAGCCTGACCCCCGGCCATCCGGAAGTCGATCCGACGCTGGGCATCGAGATGACCACCGGCCCGCTCGGCCAGGGCGTCTCCACCGCGGTCGGCATGGCGCTGGCGGAGCGGATCACCAACGCCCGCTTCGGCGACGAGCTGATCGACCATTACACCTACGTGATCGCGTCGGACGGCGACCTGATGGAGGGCGTCAGCCACGAGGCCTGCTCGCTGGCCGGCCATCTCGGGCTGAACCGCCTGATCGTGCTGTGGGACGACAACCACATCTCGATCGACGGCGCGACCGACCTCAGCTTCACCGACGACACCCAGGCGCGCTTCCGCTCCTACGGCTGGAACACCATCGCCGTCGACGGCCACGACACCGACGCCGTGTCGAAGGCCATCGCCCAGGCGCGCACCTCCACCGACAAGCCGACGCTGATCGCCTGCCGCACCATCATCGGCAAGGGCGCACCGAACAAGGCCAACAGCCACGCCTGCCACGGCTCGCCGCTGGGCGCCGACGAGATCGCCGCGACCCGCAGCGCCATCGGCTGGACCCATGAGCCCTTCGTCGTTCCCGACGAGGTTCTGTCCGCCTGGCGCGCCGCCGGAACCCGCAGCGCCGACGCCTACTCCGCCTGGAGCAGCCGCCGCGCCACCCTGACCGCCGAGGCCGGCAAGGCGTTCGACGAGGCCTTTGGCCACGGCGTGCCCTCCGCGCTGACCGACACCATCGTCGCCTTCAAGCAGAAGATCAGCGCCGAGAAGCCGAGCTGGGCGACCCGCGTCGCCTCCGGCAACACGCTGGAAGTCCTGGTGCCGGCGATCCCGGAGATGGTCGGCGGCTCCGCCGACCTGACCCCGTCGAACAACACCAAGGTCAAGAACACCGCCGACGTGAAGGGCAAGGGCGAGTTCGCCGGCCGTTACGTCCGCTACGGCGTGCGCGAGCACGGCATGGCGACGCTGATGAACGGCATGACGCTGCATGGCGGCATCATCCCCTACGGCGGCACCTTCATGCAGTTCGCCGACTATTGCCGCCCGTCGATCCGCCTGGCCGCGCTGATGAAGCAGCGCACCGTCTTCGTGATGACCCATGACTCGATCGGTCTCGGCGAGGACGGCCCGACCCACCAGCCGGTCGAGCATCTGGCGGCGCTGCGCGCCATCCCGAACCTGCTGGTGCTGCGCCCGGCCGACGCGGTCGAGACCGCCGAATGCTGGCAGATCGCGCTGGAGGCAACCGGCAGCCCGTCGGTGCTGGCGCTGACCCGCCAGAACGTCCCCACCCTACGCACTGAGCACACGGCGGAGAACCTGTCGGCCCGCGGCGCCTACGTGATCGTCGAGGCCGAGGGCGAGCGCAAGGCGACCATCCTCGCCACCGGCTCGGAAGTGTCGCTGGCGGTGGAGGCCCGCAAGGCGCTGCAGGCCCAGGGCATCGGCACCGCCGTTGTGTCTATGCCGAGTTGGGAACTGTTCGAGCGCCAGGACGACGCCTACAAGGCGTCGGTGCTCGGCACCGGCGTGCGTGTCGGCGTCGAGGCGGCCATCCGTCTGGGCTGGGACCGCTGGCTGGGCGACAAGGGCGCCTTCGTCGGCATGGCCGGCTTCGGCGAATCGGCCCCCTACCAGGAACTGTACAAGCACTTCGGCATCACCGCCGAAGCGGTCGTGGACGCCGTTAAGGCGCGTCTCTGAGAGAAGCCGAAAGGGCGTCCAGCCTATTCCGGACGCCCCACATCCAACTGGAGGAAGTCATGGCTGTACGGGTAGCGATCAACGGTTTTGGCCGCATCGGCCGTCTGGTTCTGCGCGCCATCTACGAGAGCGGCCGTAAGGACGTGGAGGTCGTGGCGATCAACGACCTCGCCGATCTGAAGGCCAACGCGCACCTGCTGAAGTACGACAGCGTCCACGGCCGCTTCCCCGGCACCATCGAGACCGGCGCCGATGAAAACGGAAATGGCGTGCTGATCGTCAACGGCCACTCGATCAAGGTTGTCCAGGAGCGTGACCCGGCCAAGCTGCCGTGGAAGGATCTCGGCGTCGAGATCGCCATGGAATGCTCGGGCATCTTCACCAAGCGCGCCGACGCCGCCAAGCATCTGGAAGCCGGTGCGCAGAAGGTGCTGATCTCGGCCCCGGCCACCGACGAGGACATCACCGTCGTCTATGGCGTCAACCACGACAAGCTGACCGCCGAGCACAAGATCGTCTCCAACGCGTCGTGCACCACCAACTGCCTGGCCCCGGTCGCGCATGTCCTCCACAATCTGGTGGGCATCGAGAAGGGCTTCATGACCACGATCCACTCCTACACGGGTGACCAGCGGATCGTCGACACCAACCACAAGGACCTGCACCGCGCCCGCGCGGCGGCCCTGAACATGATCCCGACCTCGACCGGCGCGGCCAAGGCCGTCGGCAAGGTCCTGCCGGATCTGAAGGGCAAGCTGGACGGCACCGCCATGCGCGTCCCGACCCCGAACGTGTCGGTCGTCGACTTCAAGTTCACCGCCAAGCGCGCCACCTCGGTCGAGGAGATCACCAAGGCGATCTCCGATGCCGCCAACGGCCCGCTGAAGGGCGTGCTGGGCGCCTACACCGAGGATCTGGTTTCGACCGACTTCAATCATGATCCGCACAGCTCGATCTTCGCGCTGAACGAGACCAAGGTCATCGACGGCAACTTCGTCCGCATCATGACCTGGTACGACAACGAGTGGGGCTTCTCCAACCGCATGAGCGACACCGCCGTCGCCATGGCGAACGCCAAGTAAGCCTCGCTTCGACAGGGAAAGGGCGCCTTCCTCGCGGAAGGCGCCCTTTTTCGTTATGGGCAAACGCGCGGCAGCTTCTACGCCGCCCGCACCGTCGCCAGGAAATCGCCGACCTGCGCGTTCAACCCGGCCGCTTCGCTGGTCAGCTTGCCGAGCGCGTCGACCAGTTCGCGGGCGGTGCGGCCGCTCTCGTCGGACGCCGCGGTGACACCGGAGATGCTGGACGACACCTCGCCGGTGCCGGCGGCAGCCTGCTGGACCGAGCGGGTGATCTCCGCGGTGGCGGCGTTCTGCTGTTCGACCGCGGCGGAAATCGCCGTGGCAATAGCACTCAGCCGCTCGATCACCGCCGACACCTTCTGGATTTCCGTCACCGCCTGACCGGTCACCGCCTGGATACCGCTCATCTGGCCGCCGATCTCGTCGGTCGCCTTGGCCGTCTGGTTGGCCAGCGCCTTCACCTCGCTGGCGACGACGGCGAAGCCTTTGCCCGCTTCACCGGCCCGCGCCGCCTCGATGGTGGCGTTCAGCGCCAGCAGGTTGGTCTGGCCGGCGATGGAGTTGATGAGCCCGACCACGGTGCCGATCCGCTCGACCGCCTCGGCGAGGCTGCCGATGCGGCCGGTGGCCTCCTGCGCCATGCCGACCGCCTCGCCGGCGACGCGGCTGGCTTCCGACACCTGCCGACCGATCTCGACGATGGAGCTGGACAGCTGCTCCGATGCGGCGGCGACGGTCTGGACATTGGCAGCGGTGCCGTCGCTCGCACTCGCCACAATGCCGGCCAACTGGCTGGTCTGTGCGGCCGCCTGGGACATCGCCTGCACCTTCTGCCCGAGCTGGTCGGTGGTGGACGAGACGGAACGGATCATCCCGCCGACCGTCCCTTCGAAGCGCGCTGCCAGCCGGTCCATCGACTGCCGCTTTTCCTCCTCGGCCCTGCGGGCGGCCTCGGCCTGCTCCGCCTCAAGCCGGCGGCCTGCCTCGGCATTGACGCGGAACACCTGCACCGCGCGCCCCATGTCGCCCAGCTCGTCACCGCTCGCGATCTCCGGAACGGTGGCGGACAGGTTGCCGTCGGCCAGCGTGCGCATGGCATCGGACAGGCGGCGGATGCGCCGGCTGATCGAGTTGCCGACCAGCGCGATCAGCGCCACCACCGGCAGGGCCAGCCCGCCGACGATCGCGGCCATGGTCCACAGGCTGTGGGTGAAGCGGGTGTCGAGGTCGTCGATGTAGACGCCGGTGCCGATGGCCAGCTGCCACGGCTCGAACATCTTCACATAGCTCAGCTTGGGCAAAGGAACGTCGCTGTTCGCCTTGGGGTACATGTATTCCACAAACCCGTCGCCCTTGGTGCGCGCGGTGTCGACCAGCGCCCGAACGAAGAAGACGCCGTTGGAGTCCTTGTTGTCGCGCTGATCCTTGCCGATCACGTCGGGCCGGACCGGGTGGATGACGGTCTGGTAGTTCAGATTCTGGGCAAAGATGTAGTCCTTGCCGTTGTAGAACATGGTGTTGAGATTGGCCTTGAACCGCTCGAACGCCTGCTCGCGCGTCAGACGTCCGGCCTTGACTTCGGCTTCATATCCGGTGGCCAGCCCATGGGCGGTATGCACGACGGAGCGCAAGGTCTCCTTCCGCTCCTCCAGCATGTTGCGCTGGTCGAGCCAAAGGGCGGCGGCGGCAATCGCGACGGACACGGCGCCGGCCAGCGCCACGAGTGCCCACAGCTTTGCACGCAAAGTCATCTTATATCCGCTCATGAGGCATCCCCCCTTATCGTTCAAGGGATGCAGAGCAAGGACAATGCCAGTTACGGGTGTGGTGCCACCAGGAGAGGTAAAACGTTTGACGGGAAGCCTGCTCGCCATTCCGCCAATCGGCTCACAGGACGCACGCAATCAGCATCGCATTTTGCGAATCCTCAGCCGGCCTTGAGGTTGGCGACGCCGGCGGCGCGGCCCAGGCATTCGGCGATCCAGGCCGACACGCTCTTGCCCTCCCGCGCCGCGCAATCGGCGACGGCGCGGTGCAGGATCGGGTTGATGCGGATGGCGAGCTGTCCGGAGAAGGGCTGTTCGCCGTCGCCCCCCATGTCGCAGGACAGATCGAGATAATCGTCCACCGCCTGCCTGAAGGACTCCCGCAGCTCGTCCACAGAGCGGCCGGAAAAGGTGATGCCGTCGTGGGTGTTGATCACTTCGCCGACAAAGACGCCTGCGTCGTTGTCGAAGTCGATCTGGGCCTTGTAACCCTTGTATTCCATCATCGCGGCATTCCCGGGGGAGGTATTCCAATGAAACGGATGCCGGCGCTGCGGCCTTCCGCCCTCTGTGACTGACCATACTCCGGGACGGCGACCGCAGGGTTTGACCTGCCTCAATTCTCTCAACCGCCTGTGGGGTGGAGCCGTCCGGCAGGCCCGGCTAGGATGCTCGTCCCCCCGGATTCAGACGCCGATGCCGATCATGACAGCCCCTCCGCTCTCCCGCCCCATTCTGATCCGCAGCCTCGCCGACGCGCTGGCCGCGGCGAAGGCGGCCGAATCGGCTGGGAAATCCGCCGGGGAATCGGCCAAGGAATCGGCTGGAGCAGGCCTCGTCCTGATGGCACCGCCGGCGGGCGGAGCGCTGTGGCTGCTCGGCGTGCTGGAGCGGGTGCGCCGATCCCACCCCACGCTCGACCTGACCGGCCTGCTCGATTGCGGGGACCGCGCCGGGGAGGCGCAGGGTGCGCTGGCGGCCGGGGTACCGGTCCTGCTGTTCACCGGCCATCCGCTGGCGGCCGCCCGGCTGGCGGCCATCGCCGCGGCCCGCGGCGCCACCCTGCTGACCGCCACTCCGCCCCTGCTGGACCTCGCCGCCGAAAGCCGGGGCGGCACCCACCCGGAACGGCTGGAGGCGCTATGCCGCCGGTGGCTGACGCGCACCGAAGGTTAGGGTCGGACTACCGCTTTTTCGCACAGCCTCGCCGCGCAAAGGTGGTGTAACGTCACCTAAGGATATTTTTGTGACACGCCGCCCTCCCCCCGATGCCGGACGAGCCCCCCATGAGCATCACCTCCCTCACCACGCCGGACCAGACGATCGCACACCCTGACCGTCCGGGGCACACCACCGGCGGCCGGCATTCCGAACGGATGGGCAAGGGCCCCGCCACCGGGCCCGAGAAGATGCGCGGCCTGAGGCTGATCGCGGTCTGGGTCGGGCTGACCGTGGGATCCTGGGCGGTTCTCGGCGGGGCCGGCTACGGGCTCTACGCGCTGGTCGGCTCTCTTCTGCCCTAACCCCTAGGACAGGGCCTTTCCACCCCCACGGGCCAGCCCCGGCCGCATGCCCTAGGCCGTTCAGGCGTGGCAAATGGCCGCTTTATGCCCCTCCCGCCGTTGCAAATGCGGCCAATCCGGGCTAAGACGGCGCCATTTCCAAGAATGCCCAGGGGAAGAGCCACAATGAAGCTCACGCGCCGCGTCAAAGACATTCTCGCCAACTACGAGAGCGACAATCCCGGCACCAAGGCGAATCTCGCCCGCATCCTGATGGAAGGCAAGCTCGGCGGTACGGGCAAGCTGGTGATCCTGCCGGTCGACCAGGGCTTCGAGCATGGTCCGGCCCGCAGCTTCGGCCCGAACGAGCCGGGCTACGATCCGCACTACCACTACCAGCTGGCCATCGACGCGGGCTGCAACGCCTACGCCGCTCCCCTGGGCTCGCTGGAAGCCGGCGCCGGCACCTTCGCCGGGTCGATCCCGCTGATCCTGAAGATGAACAGCGCCAACTCGCTGTCCACCCAGAAGGAAAACGCCGACCAGGCCGTCACCGCCTCGGTCCAGGACGCCCTGCGCCTCGGCTGCTCCGCCATCGGCTTCACCATCTATCCCGGCTCCGACTCCATGTACAATCAGTACGAGGAGTTCCGCGAGCTGTCGAAGGAGGCCAAGTCCTACGGCCTCGCCACCGTGCTGTGGTCCTACCCGCGCGGCGGCGCCGTCACCAAGGACGGTGAGCTGGCCATCGACGTGATCGGCTACGCCGCCCACATGGCCGCTCTGCTCGGCGCCCACATCATCAAGGTGAAGCTGCCGTCGGCCACGCTGGAGCAGCCGGAAGCCAAGAAGATCTACGAGTCGAAGAACATCCCGATCGCCACCCAGGCGGAGCGGGTGAAGCACATCATGCAGTGCACCTTCAACGGCCGCCGCATCGTGGTCTTCTCCGGCGGCGCCACCAAGGGCGAGGACGCGGTGTTCGAGGACGCCCGCGCCATCCGCGACGGCGGCGGCAACGGCTCGATCATCGGCCGCAACGCCTTCCAGCGCCCGCGCGAGGATGCGCTCAAGCTGCTCGACCGGATCATGAAGATCTACCAGGGCCGGGAGTAACACTTGGCCAAGGGAAAGCCGACGCAGGCGGAACCTGCCTGCCGACTGTACCTCGTGACGCCGCCGGCCCTGGTGCCGGCGGCGTTCGCGCCACTTCTGGCGGAGGCGCTGGATGCGGGCGATGTCGCCTGCGTGCAGCTCCGCCTCAAGGACTGCTCCGAGGACGACATCCGCCGCGCCTGCGACGTGCTGCGCCCGATCGCGCAGGAGCGTGACGTCGCCTTCATCCTGAACGACCATCCGCGCCTGGCGCGCGAGGCCGGCTGCGACGGCGTCCATGTCGGCCAGACCGACACGCCCTATCGCGACGCCCGCAAGATTCTCGGCAACGACGCCATCGTCGGCGTCACCTGCCACGACAGCCGCCATCTCGCCATGATCGCCGGCGAGGAAGGGGCCGATTACGTCGCCTTCGGCGCCTTCTTCCCCACCACCACCAAGACGGCCGAGTACAAGGCCGAGCCGGAACTGCTGAGCTGGTGGTCGGAGCTGATGGAGGTCCCCTGCGTCGCCATCGGCGGCATCACCGCCGACAATTGCGCGCCGCTGGTCACCGCAGGCGCCGATTTTCTGGCCGTGGTCAACGCCGTCTGGGGCCATCCCCAGGGTCCGGGCGCCGGGGTCCGGGCGCTGAACGCCGCAGTAGAAACCGCGCTTGCCGGTGGAGCCGGCTGATTGTAGATATTCCGCCCCACCGGCTGTCGCGAGGATGAGCCGGCCTTGCCGGCAAGCGGCTCCCACGCGGATTTCCCACATATCATGGACCTTCTGACGCCCGAGGCGCTGGGCATCCTGTTCGCCATCGGTCTGCTGGCCGGCTTCGTCGATTCGATCGCCGGTGGCGGCGGTCTGCTGACCATCCCCGCTCTGCTGGCCGCCGGCCTGTCCCCGGCCGAGGCTCTGGCGACCGGCAAGCTGCAATCCAGCTTCGGATCATTGTCTGCCACCATCAAGTTCGTCCGCCGCGGCGAAGTGCATCCCGGCGCGATGCGCACCATGATCCTCTGTACCTTCGTCGGCGCCGGCGCCGGCGCCACGCTGGTGCAGATGCTCGACCCCAGCTTCCTGCGCGACGTCATCCCGATCCTGCTGATCGGCATCGCCCTCTATCTGCTGCTGTCGCCCAAGGCCGGCGACGTCGACGCTCACCAGCGCATCGGCGAACACGCCTTCGCGCTCAGCATCGGCACCGGCATCGGCTTCTATGACGGCTTCTTCGGGCCGGGCACCGGCACCTTCTTCGCCATCGCCTTCGTTTCCCTGCTCGGCTACAACCTGCGCAAGGCGACCGCCCACACCAAGGTGCTGAATCTGACCAGCAACCTGGCGTCGCTGCTGTTCTTCATCGCCGGCGGCCATGTGCTGTGGACGGTCGGTCTGCTGATGGGTGTCGCGCAGTACATCGGCGCCCAGGCCGGCGCCCACATGGTGATCCGCAATGGCGCCCGAGTCGTGCGCCCAATGCTGGTCGTCGCCTCCATCGTCATCACCGCCAAGCTTGTCTGGACCGACGAGCACAACATCCTGCGCGAGTTGTTCACCGCCGCCACCGCCTGGATCGCCTGACGGAGGGCGGCCGCCGCCCTTCTCCCCCAATTATCTCCTGCGACATTTCGCCACAGGGCGTCATCCCCAACCGGAGTAGCTCCTTCGGTTGGGGATGACGCCCTGTGCGCATTCGCCTTTCCCCCCTTTCGATTTGCAACAGGCTCCGCAAAGCTGTTCGTAGAGCCAACAAAAAGTGGTGCGCCCCTCTTTACGTAAGCGTCAGTTCGTGTATCATTGCGTCAATAACACAATTTGGGGAAGGAACGAATGTCTCCGACGACGCTCAAGACACGCCTGATGACCGCCGCTGCCGCCATCGCGGTGACCGCGCCGATCGCGACCGCCTCCACGGCCTTCGCCGCTGGTTTTGCGTTGAAGGAGCAGAGCGTATCCGGCCAGGGGACCGCCTATGCCGGCGTGACCGCCGGCGGCAACGGCGACGCCAGCTCGATGTTCTACAATCCGGCGACCATGGGGCTGGTGACCGGGATCGAAGTGGTCCAGACCGCCACCGGCGTCATCGTGAAGTCGAAGGTCGACAGCGCCAGCGCCACCCGCGCCCGGCGGCTCGGCGGCACCTCGATCAGCGGCAACGCCTCGCCGGGCGACATCGCCCAGGACGCCATCGTCCCGGCCGGCTATTTCGTCTATTCGATCAATGACGATCTGAAGGTCGGCCTGTCGGCCAACGGCCCCTGGGGTCTGGTGACCGATTACGGCGACAACTGGATCGGCCGCTATCACGGCATCCGCTCCGACCTGCGCACCTATAATTTCTCGCCGTCGGTGTCCTACCGCATCAACCCGATGATCACGCTGGGCGGCGGCGTCCAGATCCAGTATGCGAAGGCCAAGCTGTCCCAGGCCTCCGACTTCGGCGCCAGCCGCCTCGGCCGCCCCGGCTCGCTCGACGTCAAGAGCGACATGACCGGAGACGATTGGGGCTGGGGCTTCACGCTCGGCGCCCTGATCGAACCGGTGAAGGGCACCCGCGTCGGCCTCTCCTACCGCTCGGCGGTGAAGCACACGCTGACCGGCACCATTTCCTTCACCGGCCTGCCGGCCTCGCTTGCCGGCGCCCTGCCCAGCCAGAGCATCAACGCCGACCTGACCACGCCGGACATCGCCTCCATCGGCTTGTACCACGAGGTCACCGACCGCTGGGCGGTGATGGCAGATGTGCAGTGGACCAACTGGTCGCGCTTCCGCGAGCTGCGGGTCAATGTCGCCAACCCGGCGCTGAACTCCGTCACCGAAGAGCACTGGAAGGACAGCTGGTATTACGCGCTCGGCACCTCCTACAAGGTGACCGACAAGCTGACGCTGCGCGCCGGCGTCGCCTTCGACAAGGGGTCGGTCGACGTCGAATACCGCACGCCGCGCATTCCGGAGCAGAACCGTTACTGGGTGTCGGCCGGCGCCGGCTATCAGGTGACCGACAGCCTGCGCATCGATGCCGCCTATTCGCACGTCTTCATCCCGAAGACCTCGGTCGCCCTCACCGACGACCTGACCGGTGCCGAAGCCGGCCGCGGCAACCTGAACGTCGACTACAAGAGCAGCATCGACCTGATCGGCCTGCAGGCGAAGTTCACGTTCTGAGAACGCTTGCCCTCTCCCGCCTATACAGGCGGGAGAGGGACGCATTCCTCCTCAAACCCCCGCCACCGGCAGCCACAGCACCTGTTCGATGCTCTCGGCCCCGCTGCACAGCATCGCCAGCCGGTCGAAACCCATGGCGATTCCGCTGCTCTGCGGCATGCCATGGTCCAACGCCGCCAGGAAATCCTCGTCGACCGGGAAGCGCTCGCCATAGAGCCGCTCCTTCAGCGCCATATCCGCCTCGAAGCGGGCACGCTGCACCGCCGGATCGGTCAGTTCCCCGAAGGCGTTGGCCAGTTCCAGCCCGCAGGCATACAACTCGAAGCGCTCGGCCAGCCGCGGGTCCTCCGGCTTCGGCCGCGACAGCGCCGCCATGCACAGCGGATAGTCGGTCAGCACGCAGGGCACGCCCTCACCCAGATGCGGCTCGATGCGGTCGAACATGATGCGGAAGACGATGTCCTCCCAGCGGTCGCCATGATGCGGCTGGATGCCGATGCGCCCCGCTTCCGCCGCCAGGGCCCCCGGGTCGGGATCGTGGCTGCCGTCATAGGTCGCCATCAGATCGATGCCGGCATACTCCTGAAACGCGTCGGGCACCGTCAGCACCCGCCACGCAGCGAAGGGATCGCAGGTCATGCCGCGGAAACTGAAGCTCCGCCGCCCGCCGGCCTCGGCCCCGGCACACAGCAGGTCGCGGCAGTCGTCGATCAGCGTGCGGTAGCCGTCGCCGGCGCGATACCATTCCAGCATCGAGAATTCCGGCGCATGCGTGCCCGACCGCTCGCCGTTGCGATAGACATGCGCCAGCTGCCACAGCCGCGGCAGGCCCGCGACCAGCAGCTTCTTCATGGCGAATTCAGGGCTGGTGTGCAGGTAGAGCGGCCGGCGGTCGTCCGGATGCGGTCCCCGCAGTTCGGTGGCGAAGGCCTGGAGATGCGGTTCCATGCCCGGCGACACCTGCAGGGCCGGCGTGTCGACCTCGATGAAGGCCAGTTCCTCGAACACGCGGCGGACGGCGTTCAGCACACGGCCGCGCGCCGCCAGATAGGGCCGGCGGCGGGCCAGCGCCTCGGGATGCCAGGGGGGAAGATCGCCAGAGGAGATCGAGACGGAGCGGATCGGGGCGGACATGAAGGGTGCGCTCTTGATGGACGGTCGAAAGGGGTGCGGGCGCATCTGAGCATTCAGGACCGGCGTACTCAAGCCGGCTCGGCATTGGTCACAGCCTCCTCCCATGGTAAACTCGGGTCATCGCCGGATCGGGTGTGCGCACGGGACGAAAGGAACACTGAACAGGGTCGCCAAAAACGTTCCAAACGTTCCAAACGTCCCATTGCTGGAGCCATTCTAAACTGCGCGGGCCGGTTCGGCGAAGAATCGCCCGACAATCTCCCGGATCGCACGCCGTTAGCGTTCCGCGCCGTTGCCTATGGGCGGTCAAGCTGGTAGGGTCCGCGCCGCCCGTATTCTGGAATTCACGAGTAAGCCATGAAGGTCAATGCCAACACGATGCGCCCCGGCCATGTGCTGGAGCACAACGGAAAGCTCTGGGTCATCACCAAAACCGCCATCGTGCAGCCTGGCAAGGGCGGCGCCTTCATCCAGCTGGAAATGAAGGACGTTCGCACCGGCACCAAGTCGATCGAGCGGTTCCGCACCCAGGAGACCGTTGAGCGCGCTCGCCTGGACGAGCATGAGATGACCTTCCTCTTCGCCGAAGGTGACAGCTTCACCTTCATGGACAAGGAAACGTTCGAGCAGGTCTCGATCCCGCGCGACATCATCGGCGACCCGGCCGTCTTCCTGCAGGACGGCATGGAAGTCACGGTGCAGAGCCATGAAGGCTCGCCGCTGGGCGTCGAGATCCCCGGCAAGGTCACCCTGCTGATCACCGAGTCCGACCCGGTGGTGAAGGGCCAGACGGCCTCTTCCTCCTACAAGCCGGCCAAGCTGGAGAACGGCGTGTCGATCCTGGTTCCGCCGCACATCGAGGCCGGGACCCGCGTCGTCGTCGATACCGCCAGCGGCGAATACGTCGAGCGCGCCAAGGACTGATCCTTCCCAGGTCCGTCCTGCCATCACCGGTCTTCGCCACGCGCGGAGGCCGGTGTATTGTTTTCTGGTTCCTGCTGCACGAAACGGTACATCAACACCCATGGCCACCCGCTCCGCTCTCATCAACGTCATGGTCCGCGCCGCCGAAAAGGCCGCCCGGGGTCTCGTCCGCGACTTCGGCGAGGTCGAACACCTCCAGGTGTCGCGCAAGGGGCCGGCCGACTTCGTGTCCGCCGCCGACCTGAAGGCCGAACGCACCCTGCGCGAGGAGTTGCAAAAGGCGCGGCCCGAATTCGGCTTCCTGATGGAGGAGAGCGGCGCGTCCAAGGGCAGCGATGCCGAGGCGCGCTGGATCGTCGATCCGCTCGACGGCACCACCAACTTCCTGCACGGCCTGCCGCACTGGGCGATCTCCATCGCCGCCGAGCGCAATGGCGAGATCGTCGCCGGCGTGATCTACGCCCCCATCGGCGACCAGCTGTTCTGGGCCGAGAAGGGCGCCGGCGCCTTCGTCAACCACACCCGCTTGCGCGTCTCCGAACGCCGCCGGCTGGAGGATTGCGTGATCGCCACCGGCATCCCCTTCAAGGGCCGCGGCGACCACGCCACCTTCCTGAAGGAACAGGAAGCGGTGATGAAGGAGGTCGCGGGCATCCGCCGCTTCGGCGCCGCCTCGCTCGATCTCGCCTACACCGCCGCGGGCCGATTCGACGCCTATTGGGAACGCGGTCTGGCTCCGTGGGACTGCGCGGCCGGCGTTCTGATGGTCACCGAGGCCGGCGGTTTCGTCGGCGAGATCGAGGGTGGCCGCAATCCGGTCTTCACCGGCAACGTGCTCGCCGCCAACAGCCACCTCCAGGTTCCGGTCGCCCGCCTGCTGAAGGGCGCCAAGGGCTGATCGCCGAACCGCTCCTCCGTCGCCTCCCGAATGGAGACGGCGGATGAGCGGTTGTGGCTGGAGCGATCGATAGGCTATGGTTCGCAGAACAAAGGTTTGACGGGACACATCGTTTTGCGCCGCTGGGGACACGCCGACCGCAAGCACCTTGCCGCCGCCGCGCTGTGCGCGGTCTGGACGCTCTCTCCGGCTGCCCTGTCGGCGGCTACCCCGGCCAGCACGACGACAGCCGCACCCGCAGGCCTGACGCTGGAGAATGCGGTTCCGCTGTCGGTGCCGCCCCGTCCCAGCCTGCGCACCCCGCCGCCGGTAAAGGCGCCGCCGCGCCTGAACCTGCCGCAGCCGCTGGAAGCACCACCGCCGCCGACGCTGACCGAGGGTCCGGCCCAACCGGCGCCCCGCTCCACCATCGTGCGCACCCAGCCCCCGGCGGCAACTCCCGCCCAGCCGCAGCAACCCGCTGCGCAGGGCAAAGCTGCCGAACCAGTGCCCGTTGCTCCCGCTCCGCCTCCAACTGCGGGGACTCCGCGGACCGACACGGCAGCATTGCCCCCTCCCCCGGAGGCGGCACCTCCGGTGGCTAACCTGCCACCTTCGAGCGTTTTGAGCCTTGTGTTCCCTGCCGATGCCACCAATCTGCCGGATGCGGCGGACGCCGTGGTCGACCGGATCGTCGAGCGGCTGCGCGCCAGCGACACCGCGAGGCTCCAACTCCGCTCCTATGCCAGCGGAACGCCCGACACGGCACGCGAGGCGCGGCAGCGGGCCCTGGCCAGGGCGCTGGCATTGCGCGAGCGGCTGAGCGCCTTCGGGATCCGCAGCACGCGCGTCGACGTTCGTGCGCTGGGTCTCGACGAGGGCGGTGGGGTTTCCGACCGCATCGACGCCGTCTTTCTGAATGAATAGCGCCCACCCCGTGCGCGAGGTCTGATCGGAACACACCTTCGGAGCATCATGACCGCCACCATCCCGACGACCCGACCGCTGGAGGTATCCGCCCTCATGACACGCCCGGAGCGGTTCCTGACCCGGATGATCCTGTTCCTGGTCGTGGTCGGCGCGGTGACCGGCCTGCTGTTCCCCGCCCTGCGCTCGGCCTTTCTCAACAACGCACCGCTGAACGGGGTCATTCTGGCGACGCTGCTGGCCGGCATCGCCTTCATCTTCCGCCAAGTTCTGATGCTCCGCCCCGAAGTGGCGTGGTTGGAGCAGTATCAGAGCGGCGTCGCCCCCGCCTCCTTGCAGGAACCGGTGCTGCTGGCGCCGATGGCACGCATGCTGGGCGAGCGGCGCGGCCGGCTGACCCTGTCGGCGCTGTCGATGCGCTCGCTGCTGGACGGAATCGCCTCGCGCCTCGACGAATCGCGGGAGCTGTCGCGTTACCTGATCGGCCTGCTGATTTTCCTCGGTCTGCTCGGCACCTTCTGGGGTCTTCTGCACACCGTGCAATCGGTCGGCGGCGTCATCGGCAGCCTGTCGGTCCAGGGCGGCGATGTCGGTACCATGTTCTCCCACCTGCAACAGGGGCTGGAAGCGCCGCTGGTCGGCATGGGCACGGCCTTCTCCTCCTCGCTTTTCGGTCTGGCCGGATCGCTGGTGCTGGGCTTCCTCGAACTCCAGGCCAGTCAGGCCCACAACCGCTTCTTCCAGGATCTGGAGGACTGGCTGTCCAGCGCCACCCGCCTGTCGAGCGGCGCCGCCGGTGGGCTCGAGTCGGGCGATCATGCCGCCTCGGCCTATCTGACCGCCCTGCTTGAGCAGACCGCCGAGAATCTCGACTCGCTCCAGCGCACCGTCGCCACCGCCGAGGAGGGCCGCCGTGCCGCCAACGCCAACCTGATGGCGTTGACCGAACGGCTGTCGAGCCTCACCGACCATATGCGCGCCGAACAGCAGCTTCTCCTTCGCCTCGGCGAAAACCAGCTGGAGGTGAAAGGGCTGCTCGACCGGCTGGCGGAAAATTCCGGCGCCGGCTTCGACGACGCCTCGCGCCAGCATCTGCGCAACATGGACATCTACCTCGCCCGCATCGTCGAGGAATCCTCCAACGGCCGGGTCCAGGCGGTGCAGGAGATTCGCAGCGAGATCAAGCTGCTGGCCCGCACCATCGCCGCGCTCGCCGAAGAAGCCGACCAGCAACAGCCGCGCTGACGTCCACACCACGATAGGCCAACGCCGGGAGTCCCCATGGCCAGCATCAGCCGCCGCAACGGCCATCGCGACGCCAGCGCCTGGCCCGGCTGGGTCGACGCCCTGTCGTCGCTGGTGATGGTCGTCATCTTCCTGCTGATGGTCTTCGTCGTGGCGCAGTTCTACCTCGCCACCGCACTGACCGGCCGTGACGAGCAGCTGACTGCGCTGAACCACAAGATCGCGGAGATGAACGACCTGCTGGCGATGGAGCGGGACGCCAACGCCGACCTGCGCGTCAACATCACCCAGCTGTCGACCGAGTTGCAGACCTCCGTCACCGCCCGTGACGACATGACCCTGAAGCTGAGCCAGCTTCAGGAGGACCGCGACCGCACCACCCGCACCCTGGAAGAGCTTCAGCGCAATGTCCGTGTCGACCGCGAGTCGCTGGACCTGAAACTGAAGGAAATCCTCAGCCTCCAAGCCGACATCAAGGCCCTGCGGGACGCCCGGCAGAAGCTGGAAGGGGAACTCGCCGCAGCGGTCGCCGCCACCAAACTGACCGAGCAGCAGCGTCAAGCCCTGCTGACCGAACTCGGCACCACCCGCGACCGTGCCAAGGCTCTGGAGTCGGAACTGGCGTCAGCCGCCGAAAAGACGATGCTGGCACAGAAGGAGATCGACCAGCGCGACATCCGGCTGAAGGGGCTGGAATCGCAGCTGGTCGACAGTCGGTCTCAGGCGCAAAAGGATTTGGTCCAGCGCGATCTGCGGATCCGCGACCTGATGGCCTCCCTGACTGGTGAGCAGGCCGAGGGAACCAAGAGCAAGCAGCAGATCGACCTGCTGAACCAGCAGTTGCTGGCTCTCCGCGACCAGCTGGCCCGCATCGGTGCGGCGCTGGAGGCATCGGAGAAGGCATCGGCCGAGCAGAAGGTGCAGATCGCCGAGCTTGGCGCCCGGCTCAATCAGGCGCTCGCCGCCAAGGTCCAGGATCTCGCCCGCTACAAGTCGGAGTTCTTCGGCCGCGTCCGCGAGGCGCTGGGCAACCGGCCGGATGTCCGGATCGTCGGCGACCGCTTCGTCTTCCAGTCGGAACTGCTGTTCCCATCCGGTTCGGCAACGCTGGAGGACGCTGGCAAGCAGCGCTTGGCCGACCTCGCCCGCACCCTGATCGAGATCGGCAAGGCGATCCCGTCAGACATCAACTGGGTCCTGCGGGTGGACGGCCACACCGACATAAAGCCGGTGCGCTTCCAGTTCGCTTCCAACTGGGAACTGTCGTCCGCCCGCGCCCTGTCGGTGGTGAAGTTCCTGATCGATCAGGGCATTCCGGCTGAGCGGCTCGCTGCCGCCGCCTTCGGCGAGTTCCAGCCCATCGACCCCGGCACGTCGGACGAGGCGCTGGCGAAGAACCGCCGGATCGAGATCAAGCTGGACCAGCGCTGACCGGAACCGCAGCACGTGGGCGGCTGTTTTCCTTCCGTCGACACTCCTGTCGAAGCGAAGGATCAGCCATGATGAAGACAGTCATTGCCGCTTTGTCGGTCGCCGTCCTGACAGGGGGATCGCCGCCCTGCCCCGCCCGGTCGAGGCCAAGGGATGCGTGAAGGGCGCTGCCGTCGGCGGCGTCGCCGGCCATATGGTCGGATCAGGTCACGGGGTCGCCGGGGCCGCCGTCGGTTGCGCGGTCGGCCATCACGAAGCCAAGAAGAAGGACGACACCAAGAAGCAGGCCGACCAGCAGCAGGACGCCCACGGCAACAATCAGCCTTCGAAGTGAGCCTCGCCAAGCGGGATGGAGCGGCAGGGCACTTCAGTCAGTTCCCCTTCCACTCCTCTCGCAGAATGGCGTAGAGGACGTGGTCGCGCCATGCGCCGTCGATGCGCAGGTAACCCCGGGCATAGCCTTCGTGGGTGAAGCCGACCTTCTCCAGCAGACCGCGGCTTGGCAGGTTGGTGGGCAGGCAGGCCGCCTCGACCCTATGCAGACCGAGCTGGTTGAAGGCGAACTCGAGAGCCAGCCGGGTCCCGCCCGACACATAGCCGTTGCGGGCATAAGGCTGGCCGGCCCAGTAGCCGAGCGTGCCCATCTGCGCGACACCGCGGCGGATGTTGGTCAGGCCGAGGCCGCCGACCAGGGCGTCGGTCGCCCGATCGAAGATCAGGAAGCTGTAGCCGAGATCGTCCCGCCACTCCTGCGCCTGCCGCCGCAGCCGCCGGGCAAAGGCGGTGCGTGTCAGGGCGTCGGCAGGCCAAGTCGGCTCCCAGGGCGTCAGGAAGGCGCGCGAGGCGGCGCGGAGATCGGACCACTCCCGCCAGTCGCGCGGAAGCGGCGGCCGGATGTAGCAGTGCGGTCCGTCGAGCCGGATCGCGGGCGGGCTGATGAGGCCGCTGCGAAGAAGGCGGATCATTGAGCATCCCCCTCACCCCGCCCCTCACCCCGGGGGGAGAGGGAGAAAAGCGCAAGGGGAGAGGAGATGCTGCCACCGTCTTCATCGTCAGGCGAGACGCTCCGCAATACGGTCGTAGCTCTCCAGCTTGGCGATGGGGCCGAGAGCGGCCACGGTCGGGCGGCTTGCGCGCAGACGGGTGGCGGCCTTGACCACGGCATCGCGGTCCACGCCGTCGATCTTCGCCACGATCTCCTCGACCGGGACCGGACGATCGTAGATCAGGATCTGCTGACCCAGCTGCTCGCAACGCGACATGGTGCTTTCCAGCGCCATCAGCGTGCCGGCCTTCAACTGCGCACGGGCGCGGGCGACCTCGTCCTCGGTGACGTCGGCGCCGACCTTGGCAATCTCGTCGCAGACGACCGGGACCAGTTCCGCCACCTCGTCCTCGCCGGTGCCGGCATAGACGCCGAACAGCCCGCCGTCATGGTAGCCGCCGGTGAAGGTGTAGATGGAATAGACCAGCCCGCGCTTCTCCCGCACCTCCTGGAACAGGCGGGACGACATGCCGCCACCGAGCAGGGTCGAGAGCACCGAATGGGCGTAGAAGTCCGGGTCGTGCACCCCCACCCCGTCGAAGCCGAGCACGAGGTGCATCTGCTCCAGGTCGCGGTCCTCGCGGAAGTCGCCGCCGGTGTAGCGGGCGGTCTCCGGCTTGGGCGGGGCGCCGCTCGGCAGGTCGCCGAACGCCTTGAATGCGAGATCGACCATTCGGTCATGCTCGATCCGGCCGGCGGCGCTCAGCACCATGCCGGGGGCGCCGTAATGGCCGGCGATGTAGTCGACCAGCGCCTCGCGCGGCAGGGCCCCGACGATCTCGGCGGAGCCCAGCACCGGACGGCCGATGGCCTGGCCCGGATAGGCGGTGGACTGGAAATGGTCGAAGATGATGTCGTCGGGCGTGTCGGCGCTCTGGCCGATTTCCTGCAAAACCACCGTGCGCTCGCGCACCAGCTCCTCGGCGTCCAGCGTCGAGTGCTGGATCATGTCGGAGAGAATGTCGAGCGCCAGCGGCGCATCCTCGTGCAGGACCTTGGCGTAATAGGCGGTCTGCTCGCGGGTGGTGTAGGCGTTCAGCTGGCCGCCGACATTCTCGATCTCCTCGGAGATGCGGAAGGCCGAGCGGCGGCGGGTGCCCTTGAACAGCATATGCTCGACGAGGTGGGCGACGCCGTTGACGCTCGCCGCCTCGTTGCGGGTGCCAACCCCGACCCAGCAGCCGAGCGAAACGGACTGCACGTCGGGCATGGTGTCGGTCGCGACGCGAAGCCCGTTGGGCAACGTCGTCACACGAATGGAACTCATGCGGCCTCCTGGGCGGCGCGGGCGCGCTTGGTGACGAAGTCCTGGACCGCCGCCAGATCGTTCGGCAGGTCGGACAGGCGCTCCTCGCGCACATAAAGATCGGACAGACGCGGCGGCAGCTCCGGCCGGCGGCCGGTCGCCTTTTCCACCGCGTCGGGGAACTTGGCGGGATGGGCGGTGGCGAGAACCACCATGGGAACGGACGGATCGACCCGGCCGGCGGAAACCGCCGCCTTGGCCGCCCCGATGCCGACCGCCGTGTGCGGGTCGAGCAGATAGAGGCTGCCCTTCCAGACGTCGGAAATGGTCGCCATGGTGGCGGCCTCGTCCACCCGGTGGCCGGAGAAGATGGCCAGCGCGCGGGCGAGCTGCGCGTCGGTCACCGCGAACTTGCCGTCGGTGCGGAAGCGGTTCAGCGCCTCCGCCACCGCGGCGCCGTCACGGTCGAGCAGGTCGAACAGCAGCCGCTCGAAGTTGGAAGAGATCTGGATGTCCATGCTGGGAGACAAGGTAGGCACCACGGGCGCCGCGACCATGCTCCCACTGGCGAAAAAGCGCGCCAGGATGTCGTTGCTGTTGGATCCGACCACCAGCGTCTCGATCGGCAGCCCCATGGCGCGGGCGCCATAGGCGGCATAGACATTGCCGAAATTGCCGGTCGGCACGGTGAAGGCGAGCTTGCGGTCCGGCGCGCCCAGCGCCACCGCGGCGGTGAAGTAATAGACGATCTGGGCCATGATGCGGGCCCAGTTGATCGAGTTCACCGCCGACAGCCCCATCCGGTCACGGAAGGCGCCGTCATTGAACATCGCCTTAACCAGGTCCTGGCAATCGTCGAAGGTGCCGTCCAACGCGATGTTGTGGACGTTGGACGACAGCACGCTGGTCATCTGCCGGCGCTGCACCTCGGACGTGCGGCCCTTGGGGTGCAGGATGAAGATGTCGACGTTCTGGCGGTCACGGCAGGCCTCGATGGCGGCCGAGCCGGTGTCGCCGGAGGTGGCGCCGACGATGGTCACCCGCTGCCCACGCTTGGCCAGCACATGATCGAACAGGCGGCCGAGCAGTTGCAGCGCCACGTCCTTGAAGGCCAGCGTCGGGCCGTGGAACAGCTCCAGCACCCAGGTGGTCGGGTCAACCTGCACCAGCGGGGTCACCGCGGCATGGTCGAAGCTGGCATAGGCGTCACGCACGATGGCGCGGAACTCGTCCTCGGCGATGGAGCCGCCCAGGAAGGGCAGCATCACACGGACGGCGATCTCGCTGTAGGGCAGACCGCGCAGGGCGCGGATGTCGTCGGCCGTGAATTGCGGCCAGGTCTCCGGCACGTAGAGGCCGCCGTCGCGCGCCAGCCCGGCAAGAAGGACGTCCTCGAAACCCAAGACCGGGGCCGCGCCCCGCGTGCTGACGTACCGCACCGCTTACACTCCGTCCGATGAAGTGGGCATAGTTAGCGAGGTGCCCGCCCGCACGCAAGCGGTGCGGGACGCACGGCGCATATTCCGTCCGGTTGGGGCGGGCGGCGGCTTCGGGTGGAACGTCTGAAACACCATGAAACGGTTTCGTGGGGTGTGTTCAGTGTTCAATCCGGGCCGACCCGTTTCCCAGGCGGCTCCGGATAAACGGCGTGGAACAGTTTCCCCGAGATGTTCCATCGTTCCATTCCGGCCCGCCCGTTCCCCCGTCGGCTCCGGATGGACGGCATGGAACAGAGTGAAACAGCTTCCCGGAGATGTTCCATCGTTCCATCCCGGCCGGAACCTCTCACGCAGCCTCCTCGACCGCCTCGTCCGCCCCACGCCCCCGCACCAGGGAAGCGGCGCGTTCCAGCACCTCCGGGCCGGCGCCAGGGCGGTGGGCGTTCTCGGCGATGTGGCGGCGGTAGGCACGGGCGCCGGGCAGTCCCTGGAACAGGCCCAGCATGTGGCGGGTGATGGCTGACAAGGGCGTGCCGAGGGTCATCCGCGCCTCGATGTAGGGCAGCATCGCCTCGATCACGGCATGGCGGTCGGGCCCGGGTTCCCCGCCCAACAGGCGGCGGTCGGCGTCGGCCAGCAGATAGGGGGTTTCATACGCGGCGCGGCCGATCATCACGCTGTCGAGCCGGCCCAAATGCTCCTCGGCTTCGTCCAGCGTGCGGATGCCGCCGTTGATGGCAATGGTCAGCTCAGGGTACTCCGCCTTCAGCCGGTGGACGAGGTCGTAGCGCAGCGGCGGGATGTCCCGGTTCTCCTTGGGACTGAGTCCCTTCAGCCACGCCTTGCGGGCATGGACGATGAAGTGGGTGCAGCCGGCGGCCGAGACGGTGCGGATGAAATGGTTCAACGTCGGCCACTCCTCCATCTCGTCGATGGCGATGCGCGACTTGACGGTGACGGGGATCGAGACCGCATCGCGCATGGCGCCGACCAGCCGGGCCACCAGATCGGGCTCGGCCATCAGGCAGGCGCCGAAGCGGCCGGACTGCACGCGGTCGCTGGGGCAGCCGACATTGAGGTTCACCTCGTCATAGCCCCACTCTTCCGCGATGCGGGCGCAGGCGGCGAGATCCGCCGGGTCGGAGCCGCCGAGCTGGAGCGCCACCGGATGTTCCGCCGCATCGAAGCCCAGCAGCCGTTCACGGTCGCCATGCAGCACGGCGCCCGTGGTCACCATCTCGGTATAGAGCAGGGTCGAGCGCGACAGCAGACGGTGGAAGTACCGGCAATGCCGGTCGGTCCAGTCCATCATCGGGGCGACACTGAGGGGGATGGTGGAGGTGACGGGGGTCGGGGCGGTCATCGCGGTCAGCTCTGCTGCGGCCGGAAAAATCAGGATGGGCGAAACCGGATCGACGGGCAACCGCCGGGCGCAAATCCCGGTAAACGCAAAAGGCCCGGCTATGCAGCCGGGCCTTTCTAAGCTTGTCGCGCACCTTTGAGGAGGTGGCGTCCCCGACGGGAGTCGAACCCGTGTCGCCGCCGTGAAAGGGCGGTGTCCTAGGCCTCTAGACGACGGGGACGTCGTTCGCGGTGACGCGCTTTCTAAAGACCGGAGCCGGAGAGCGCAAGCGCTTTTTCGCATCGCCCGATACTTTTTTGCGCCCTGCCCCGCAGAACCGTTGGACACTCTACGCCGAGCGCGCGGGTGCGGCGTCGTCGATCAGCAACTGCACGCCCTCGGACCCGTTCCAGCGGTCGATCCGCAGCACGCCGGCGAGGTGGAAGGGAGTGCCGCGGCCGGTCAGCAGGGCCTGGCCCATGTCGCTGTCGAGCGCACGGAAGGCGATGGCCTTCAGCCGGGCGCCGTCGTTGCCTTGCAGGATGCAGCGGACATGGTTGGCACCCACCACATCGGCACGAACGACGCGGGCGTCGGCGATGGCGAAGCGCGGCTCGGAATTGCCGGTGCCGTAGGGACCGAGCTTGTCGAGCATGGTCACCAGACCGACGCTGGCGCCGCCGACCGACAGCGCGCCGTCCAGTTCCAGCGTCGGAACCAGCGGCGCGGATGCCACCTGTTCGGAGATGCGGCTGTGCAGGAAGTCGCGCAGCGCGTCGATCTTGTCGCCGGCCACGGTGAAGCCCGCCGCCATGCGGTGGCCGCCGCCGGCCAGCAGCAGCCCCTCCTGCCGGGCGGCGATCACTGCGGCACCGAGATCGACACCGCGCACCGAACGGCCGGACGCCTTGCCGATGACGGTGCCGTCGGCGGCCTCCTCCAGGGCGACGACGCAGGCGGGGCGGCTGTAGCGCTCCTTCAGGCGGGCGGCGACGATGCCGATGACGCCGGGGTGCCAGCCGGCACCGGTGACGAAGACCAGATCGGTCTCGCGCCCGGCTTCGGCGGCGACACGCTCCAGCGCCTCGTCGAGGACCGCCTGCTCGATGGTGCGGCGCTCGGCGTTGTGGCCCTCCAGCCGCTGGGCCAGTTCCATCGCCTCGATGGGATCGTCGGTGGAGAGCAGGCGGGCGCCGAGGTCGGACGCCCCCACCCGGCCGCCGGCATTGACGCGCGGGCCGAGGACATAGCCTGCATGGTAGGCGTCCGGCTTCTCCTTCACCCCCGCCACGTCGGACAGGGCGGCAAGGCCGGGGTTGGCACGCCGCGCCATCACCTTCAGCCCCTGCGACACCAGCGCGCGGTTGAGGCCGGTCAGGGGCACCACGTCGCACACCGTGCCGAGCGCCACGATGTCGAGCCACTCCATCAGGTTGGGCTCCGCCCGGTCGCTATAGAAACCCGACTGGCGCAGCACGCGGTTGACCGCGACGATGGTGATGAAGGTGACACCGGCGGCGCAAAGCGTGCGGTAGGCGCCGTCCTCGTCCAGCCGGTTGGGGTTGACCAGGGCGACGGCGGGCGGCAGGCGCGGCTCTGCGGCATGGTGATCCAGGACGACGACATCCAGCCCGGCCTCGGCGGCGGCTTCCAGGGCGGCGAAGGCGGAGATGCCGCAATCGACCGTCACCACCAGCCGCACCCCCTCCCCTTTCAGACGCAGCAGAGCCGCAGCGTTGGGGCCGTAGCCCTCCTTGATGCGGTCGGGGACATAGACGCGGATGTCGGCGCCGAGCGAACGGAAGAAGCGGCGCAGCAAGGCGGCGGAGGTTGCGCCGTCGACGTCGTAGTCGCCGAAGACCGCCACCGGCTCGCCGTCGCGGATGGCCCGCGCGATGCGCTCGGCCGCCGGATCCATGTCGCGGAAGCGCGAAGGATCGGGCAGCAGAGCCTTCAGCGTCGGGTTCAGGAAGGTGTCGCAGGTCTCGTCGGTAACGCCGCGGGCGGCCAGCACCCGGCCGACGATCTCCGGCAACCCGCGCCCCTGGGTGAGCGCCTGCGCCTGCCGCTCGTCGCAGGGCCGCGCCTGCCAGCGCTTGCCGGACAGGGAGTTGGCGACGTTGAGGAAGGCGGCGGCTTCGGTCATGGCGGTGCTGCACGGTCTCTCTGGGATGGGGGCACAGCCATAGCAGAGATGGGCGTGCGGCGCACGGGTGGGTGTGGGCAGGGGTGGGATGAGCGTGCGGGGGCTTACGCCGCCCGCATCCACACCGCCGTGTCGTGGAAGGCCGCCCCGCCGGCGGGCGGGACCGGTTCCGGCGAAGTCAGGCTGTTGATGCCCATGCCCTCGACGAAGGCGCCGTTGGGCCAGATGCCTTCGACGATCACCACGCCGCGCGGCACCCCGGCGAAGGGCTTGGCATGGACCACCACGCTGCCCTGCGGGTTGCCCAGCCGTACCGCATCGCCATCGGCAAGCCCCAGCCCCGCTGCATCGTCCGGGTGGATCAGCGCGGTGGGACGGCCTTCGCGCTTCTGGGCGGTCAGCGTCTCGGTGAAGGAGGTGTTGAGGAACTGGCGTGCCGGGGCGGTGACGAGACGGAAGGGATGCTCCGCATCGGCGTCGCGGCCGGGGGCCATGTGGTCGGGCAGTTCCGGCATGCCGCCATAGGGGCCGAGTGCGGCCCAGTCGGGGGCGAAGCGGAACTTGGCGTCGGGATGGGCGAAGCCGTTGAGGAAGTGGGAGGTCTCGAAATCGGGCTGGGCGTCGATCCAGCGGTCGGCGGTGAGCGTCGCCGCGTCGCCGAGGTCGGACGCCTTCAACATGGCGTCGATGATCTCCATCGCGGTCATGTTGAAGCCGGGATGCTCGGCGCCGACGCGGCGGGCGAGTTCGGAGATGACCCAGTGATTCTCGCGCGCCTCGAACTGCGGCTCGATCACCTTGCGGCCGATCAGGATGTGCATCTGGCCGCCGCCGCGGTAGATGTCGTCATGCTCCAGGAAGGTGGTGGCGGGGATCACCAGATCGGCCAGCTTGGCCGTGTCGGTCATGAACTGCTCATGCACCGCGACGAACAGATCCTCGCGCAGGAAGCCCTGGCGGACACGGTTGGAATCCGGGCAGATCGTCACCGGGTTCGTGTTCTGGATCAGCATCGCCGTCACCGGCGGGCCGCTGGTCAGGTCGCGCGGGTCGCCGGTCAGAACCGCGCCGATGCGCGACTGGTCGAAGCTGCGCACCGACTTGTCGAGGCGGTCCAGCCCCTCCGACAGGGTCTTGTCCAGCTTGTAGATGCCGGACGAGCAGTAGAGCGCGCCGCCGCCCTTGTGCTGCCACGCCCCGGTGACCACCGGCAGGCAGGAGACGGCATGGACCTGGGCGGCGCCGTTGTGGGCGCGCGACAGGCCGTAGCCGATACGCAGGTAGCTGCGCTTGGTGGTGCCGTAGAGGCGGGCGAACTCCTCGATCTCCGCCACGGTCAGTCCGGTGATGGCGGCGGCCCATTCCGGGGTGCGGCTGGCGAGATGCGCCTCCAGCCGGTCGGTGCCGGCGGCGAGGCGGGCCAGATAGGCGCGGTCGGCGTGGCCGTCGCGGAACAGCACATGCATCACCGCGCAGGCCAGCGCCCCGTCGGTGCCCGGCCGCAGCATCAGGTGCAGGTCGGAGACCTCGGCGGTGCCGGTGCGGTAGGGGTCGATGGTGACCAGCTTGGCGCCACGGCCCTTCCGGGCGCGGCTGACATGGGTCATGACGTTGACCTGGGTCGCCACCGGGTTGCCGCCCCAATTGACGATAAGGTCGCTCTCCGCCATCTCGCGCGGGTCGGCGCCGCGGATGTCGCCATGACCGGCGAGCCAGCCCATGTTGGCCGGCGTGTCGCAGACCGTGCTGGTCTGACGCGAATAGCCCTTGGCATGGCGCAGGCGCTGGATGCCGCCGCGCTGCACCAGACCCATGGTGCCGGCGTAGAAATAGGGCCAGACGGCTTCGGGACCATAGGTCCGCTCGGCGGTCAGGAAGGCGTCGGCGATGCGGTCCAGCGCCTCGTCCCAGCCGATTTCCGTCCATTGGCCGGAACCCTTGGGGCCGCTGCGCAGCAGCGGGGTCTTCAGCCGGTCCGGCGAATGCACCCGCTCGGCATAGCGGCTGACCTTCGCGCAGATGACGCCGGCGGTGTAGCTGTTGTCGGCGGCACCACGCACCTTGCCGATGCGGTCGGGGGCGAGGCGCTCCACCTCCAGCGCGCAGGTGCTGGGGCAGTCGTGCGGACAGGCGGTGGGCAGGAACTGGGCCGACAAGGCTAACCTCTGGTCTGGCTGGCGGCGGGAGAAGGCGGAAGTTTAGGCCCGGCCGCGCGCCCGCTTCAATGCACAACAATGTATGGGTATAATAATGATGGGCTGCACAAGCGAAGGGGCCGCGAAGTCCGGTTCCGGACTTCGCGGCCCCCGCCGATTCAACAGGCAATCCCCTGACGACCTTGTGGCTTTACATGAAGCCGAGCAGGCGCGGGAACCACAACGTGATCGCCGGGACATAGGTGACGAGGCCGAGGAAGATCAGCATCGTCAGCAGCCACGGCCACACCGCCACCGTCAGCTCGGTGATGCCCATCTTGGTGATGCCGGAGGCGACGTAGAGGTTCAGGCCGACCGGCGGGTGGCACATGCCGACTTCCATGTTCACGATGATCAGGATGCCGAAATGCACCGGGTCGATGCCCAGCTTCATGGCGACCGGGAACAGGATCGGCGCCATGATCAGCACGATGGACGACGGCTCCATGAAGTTGCCGGCGGCCAGCAGGATGATGTTCACCACCAGCAGGAAGACCCACACGCCCATGTTCTGGTCGAGGATCCAGGCCGCCATGTTCTGCGGGATCTGCTCCGACGTCATCAGGAAGGAGAAGAGCACCGCGTTGGTGATGATGTAGAGCAGCATCGCCGACATGCTGGCGCTGTCCAGCAGCACCTTCGGCACGCGGCTGAGCGGCATGTCCTTGTAGATGAACACCGCGACGATGAAGGCATAGACCGCGGCCATCGCCGCCGCCTCGGTCGGGGTGAAGATGCCGCTGTAGATGCCGCCCATGACGACGATGATCAGCAGCAGGCCCCAGAAGCTTTCGCGCAGGGCCGCCATCCGCTGGGCAAAGCTCGCCTTCGGCAGGCGGGGATAGCCGAACTTGCGGGCGCGGAACCAAGTGGTGAAGCCGAGGAAGCAAGCCAGCAGGATGCCCGGCACCACGCCGGCGATGAACATCTGGCCGATGGAGGCGGCCTGGGGATGGCCGGTGGTGGCGACGCAGTACATCACCATCACGATCGACGGCGGGATCAGGATGCCCAGCGCACCGGAGGTGGTGATGATGCCGGCGCCGAAATTCTTCGGGAAGCCCTGCGCCACCATGGCCGGCAGGATGATGGAGCCGATGGCGACCACCGTCGCCGGGCTGGAGCCCGACACCGCCGCGAAGAGCGCGCAGGCCATGACGCCAGCGAGGCCGAGGCCGCCATGCCAGTGTCCGACCATCGAGGTGGCGAAATTGATCATGCGGCGGGCGACGCCGCCATGGGTCAGGAAATTGCCGGCCAGGATGAAGAACGGGATCGCCATGATCTCGAACTTCTCGATGCCGGTGAACAGCTTCAGCGCGACCGCGTCGATCGGCACCTGGGTCATGAAGAACAGGAAGGACAGAACGGTCAGGCCGAGCGAGATCGAGATCGGCATGCCGGTGAGCATGAGGGCCAGCAGAAGCCCGAAGATGATGGCGGCGTTCATGCCGGACCTCCTTCCTTGGCGGCTTCGACCGGGTCGATGCCGTCGACCTGGGCATGGTCGTGATGGGGCAGTTCACCGGTGCGGATGAAGGCCCAGGCGACCTGGAGGAAGCGGAAGCACATCAGGTAGGAGCCGAGCGGCACCGCCAGATAGATGATCCACATCGGCCATTCCAGATCGGCCGACACCTGCTCGGTCTCCGAGATGTGGTAGACGAAGCGGGCGCCGAGCGAGCCGACGATGAAGGTGAACAGCGCGCCGGCGCCCAGCCCGAACAGCACGAACTTGCCGCGCAGGCCCGGCTCCATCCGGTTGATGATGACATCGACACCGACATGGATGCCGGTGCGCACGCCATAGGCGGCGCCGAACTTGGCCATCCACACGAACATGTAGATGCACAGCTCCTGCGCCCAGGCGAAATTCCAGTGCAGCACATAGTCCTGGATGTAGGGGACGCCGGAGAAGTAGCGGTGGACGACGGACGCGAAGATGACGAGCGTCGCCCCGGCCATGAGCGACGCGATCAGCGTCTCCTCAAGGCGGTCGAGGATTTTCAAGAACATGTCGGGGGATCTCCCGGTCGGCGGAGATGGTCTGGATTCACATACATTCTGCAACCGCGACCAGCCCTCTCTCCCCCGGGGAGAGGGAGGGGACCCGCCGCGCAGCGGTGGGGAGGGTGAGGGGGCCGGCGCGCTACGCGCGCCGCCAAGGGGCATACTGCCCCTTGGCAATCCCCTGGCACAGGCTTCCGCCTGTGCTGCCCCCTCACCCTGACCCTCTCCCCGCTTTCGGCGGACCGGAGGTCCGCCTGCCGCGTCAGCGCAAACGAAGTTTGCGCGTGAGCGGGGGAGAGGGAATAATCACCCGCCCGCAGACCCTTACATCTTGAAGCCGGCCGCGGCCGCTTCCTTGTAGATCGCTTCGATCAGATCCTTGCCGACGCGGGATTCGGCGTCCTTGTGGACCGGCTTCAGGGCCTTGATCCAGGCTTCGCGCTCTTCCTTGGTCTGGGTGTGGAACTCGGTCTTGCCGGACGCCTTCATCTGGGCCAGCGCGACGTCGTTCTCGTTCTGGGCGATGTCGTTGGCATAGTCGGTCGCCTCCTTCATCGCCTCTTCCAGCTTGCCGCGGACGTCGGCGGGCAGGCCGTCCCAGAACTTCTTGTTCACGATGACCGCATAGCCGAGATAGCCATGGTCGGTCAGGGTGGCGTTCTTCTGCACCTCGTGCATCTTCTGGGTGTACATGTTCGACGGCGGGTTTTCGGTGCCGTCGACGACGCCGGTCTGCAGCGCCTGATACACCTCGGAGAAGGCCATCACCTGCGGCAGCGCGCCCAGCGCCCGCATCTGGGCATCCAGCACCTTGGACGACTGGATGCGCATCTTCAGGCCCTTCACGTCCTCCGGCTTGATGAGCGGCTTGTTGGCGCTCATGATCTTGAAGCCGTTGTCCCAATAGGCCAGCCCGACGATGCCCTTGGACTCCAGCTTCTGGAACAGCTTCTTGCCGATCTCGCCCTTGGTGACGCGCTGAAGCACTTCCTTGCTGGGGAAGATGTAGGGCAGGTCGAAGACCTCGAATTCCTTGGCGCCCAGCGGGCCGAACTTGGCCAGCGACGGAGCCAGCATCTGCACCGCGCCCAGCTGAAGCGCCTCAAGCTCTTCCTTGTCCTTGTAGAGCTGGCTGTTCGGATAGACCTCGACCTTCACCTTGCCGGCAGTCAGCTTCTCGGCCAGTTCCTTGAACTTTTCGGCACCCTTGCCCTTCGGCGTCTCCGGCGCGACGACGTGGCTGAACTTGATCACGATCTGGTCCTGGGCCCAGGCGGTCGACACGGCCAGCGGCGCCGACATCATGCAGCCGACCGCCGCAGCGCACAGGAGCTTCATGAGTTTCATAGGTGCGTCCCCCTCTGGTATTCATTGTCGACGGGACGGAATGTTCGGCCCCGTACTTGTTGCGCATTGTTCATGATCCGACGAATTGCGGCTATTGTGGATATCCGCAGAGTCGGCCTATTCCACTTTCGACCGGACCAGCCATCCCCCATCCCCACACTTTCGTACCCATCCCGATGCCGAAACCGCCCCGCAAACCCAGCTTCGCCGCCCGCACCGGACGGGCGGTGCCGCATGCCATGCCGGTGGTGGCGATGGCGCTGGTCGTCGTGCTGCTGGGTGCCTTCCTGTGGCTGTTGCAGCGCAACGAGCGGGAGGAGGAGGCGCTGGCCCTGATCAAGGACGCGCTGTGGGTGGAGCAGAACCTGCATTTTCAGCTGGCGTCGGACGAGGACAAGCTGGAAAGGCTGGCGGAGAGTCTGGGCCGGACCGAGGTGGACCTCCGGCAATTCGCCGCGATGGCCCGGCTTGTGGTGAACACCAACCCGGCAATCGAGCGGGTGCTGTGGCTCGACGCCCAGGGCCGCACCCTGCTGGCCGAGCCGCCGCTCTCCGGAAAGGAGGGGCCGGGGAAAGAGGGACAGGAGACGGCCGGCACCGATGGGATGACCCGCGACGATGCCGTGCGAATCGCCCGCTCCTCCGGGCTGCGCGCTTATGGCGGGCCATACCGGATCGACGCCACCGACCGCGGCTTCGACGCCGCCTTCCCGCTGTTCCGCGACGGGACCTATGTCGGCGCGCTGGTCGGCGTCTTCTCGTTCGAGGCGATGCTGACCCACCATGTGCCCTGGTGGTTCGCCCAGCGCTACCAGCTGGAGGTGATCGACGCCACCGGCGTGGCGCTGGGATCCAAGTCGCGCATGATGGTGCCGGGCTCCATGGCCGGCTCGGCACCGGACCCGGCGCGCAGCCACGTCATCCCCTTCGATCCGCCCGGCCATGGGCTGGCGCTGGTCGCCACCGCCTATCCCACCGACTCCAACGTCACCCGCACCGTTCTGGTGGCGGCGATCTTCGCGCTGACCGGCTCGGCGCTGTGGAGCCTGTGGTCGCTGCGCCGCCACATCGCCGGCCGTCTGCGCGCCGAGGAGGCCCTGCGCGAGGAGCATGCCTTCCGCAAGGCGATGGAAGACAGCCTGACCGTGGGCATGCGTGCCCGCGACCTGGACGGCCGCATCACCTACGTGAACCCGGCCTTTTGCCGCATGGTCGGATTGACGGAGGAGGAGCTGGTCGGGCGCGGTCCGCCGATGCCCTACTGGCTGCCGGAGGAGATCGACCGGGCGGAGGCCGCCTTGCAGGACGTGCTGGCCGGCCGCGCGCCGGAAAGCGGGCTGGAGATGCGCTTCCAGCGCGCCAACGGCGAACGGTTCGAGGCACTGATCTACGAGGCGCCGCTGATCGACGCCAACGGCCGGCAGACCGGCTGGATGGGCTCCGTCCTCGACATCACCGAGCGCAAGCATGCCGAGGAGCTGGCCCGCCAGCAGCAGGAACGGTTGCAGCAGACCTCCCGCCTGATCACCATGGGCGAGATGGCCTCCACCCTGGCGCACGAGCTGAACCAGCCGCTCTCGGCCATCGCCAGCTACTGCACCGGCTGCCTGAACCGGCTGCGCTCCGACCGCTGCGACACCCAGGAGGTGGTGGCGGAAGTCTCGGGGGCGCTGGAGAAACTGGCCGCCCAGGCCAAGCGCGCCGGGCTGGTGGTGCGCCGCATCCATGATTTCGTGCGCAAGCGCGACCCGAAGGTCGCCCCCTGTTCGCTGGCGGAAGTGCTGGAGGATTGCGTCGGGCTTGCCGGCAGCGACGCCGCCCGGCTGGGCGTGCGGGTGGAGCTGGATGCCCCGGCCGACCTGCCGCTGGTGACCGGCGACCGTATCCTGCTGCAACAGGTGGTGCTGAACCTGATGCGCAACGGCATCGAGGCGATGGCGCGCACGCCGCGCGCCGACCGCCGCCTGACCGTCACCGTCCGCCAGACAGGCGGCGATGGCGGCGAGGAGGCTGGACGCCTGCTGCTGACGGAGATCCGCGACCATGGCTGCGGCATCGCGCCCGAGGTGGCCGACCGCCTGTTTTCCCCTTTCTTCACCACCAAGCGCGAAGGTATGGGCATGGGCCTGAACATCTGCCGCTCCATCGTCGAACACCACCGCGGACGGCTGTGGTTCGAGACGGCGGCGGCCGGCACCCGCTTCCTGTTCACCCTGCCCGTCCATGCCCAAACGCCGGACCGGACAACCGATACGATCCCCGACCACAGCGCCGAGGCTGCCGAATGACCACCCTCCACATCGTCGACGACGACGAGGCCATCCGCGACGCGCTCGGCTGGCTGTTCCAGTCGCGCAACGTTCCGGTGGCGGGCTGGCCGTCGGCCGAATCCTTCCTGGAGTCCTGGCGGCCGGACACCGCCGGTTGCCTTCTGCTGGACATCCGGATGGAGGGGATGAGCGGTCTGGAGCTGTTCGACCGGCTGCTGTCCAAGGGGTGCCGCATGCCGGTGATCTTCCTGACCGGCCATGGCGACGTGCCGATCGCCGTCGGCGCCCTGAAGAAGGGAGCCCGCGATTTCGTGGAAAAGCCCTTCAACGACAACGAGCTGGTCGACCGGGTGATCGACGCGCTGGCCTTCGATGCCGAACAGCGCGAACGTGAGGCCGGACAGGCCGGGCTGACCGCCCGGCTGGCCACCCTGACCCAGCGCGAGCGGCAGGTGATGGAGCTGGTCGTCGCCGGCCGGCTGAACAAGGTGATCGCCGACGAACTGGGAATCAGCATGCGCACGGTGGAGGTCCACCGCAGCCACGTTTTCGAGAAGATGCGGGTGAAGACAGCGGTGGAACTGACGCGGTTGCTGACCGGAGCGTCGTGATCCTGGTCCCCGACAGGGGAAAAACCCGGAGGCTGGAGGTGGCGCCTGGAGTCCCTTTCGCTCCCGTACTAGTCTGTTTCCACCACTGCGGTGGCCACCCTCCGGCGCCTTGGAGCATCAACGGTTGAGGTTTCGGTTACCCAGCTCAATCCTTGCCATCGGTCTGGCCGTGACCGCGCCCCTGTTGCTGTTCGGCGCCGTCATGGTCTGGCAGCTCGACGCCCGCGATCAGGCCGAGACCGAGGACGCGCTGCAATCGGTGGCGCAGTCGCTGTCGCTGGCCGTCGACCGCGAGCTGGCGAGCCAGCTGAGGCCCCTGGAACTGCTGGCCTCGTTGCTCCAGCCCAATGCCGACGACCTGCGAGCCCTGTATCAGGAAACGACAACCGCAACCCACAGCCAGCCCGGCTGGCTGGCGATGGGGATGATCGATGCCGACACCGGCCGGTTCGTCTTCCACACCCATTACCCGCTGGGGGTCCAGCCGCTGCCGCCGCCGCGGCTGGACGAGATCACCCGCCGTGTCATCGACAGCCGCCATGCGACGATCGGCGGCGTGCTGCCACCCGGCGGACCGCCTGGGCGGCCGTCGCTGATCCTGCGGGCGCCGATCGTCCAGTTCGACGGCACCCGCCAGGGCGACCGGGTGCGCTACATCCTGTCGCTGGCGCTCGGGCTGGAAGGATTGTCCAGCGCACTGCGGACCCGCGACACCCCGCCGGAATGGACGGTCACGGTGGTCGATCCGACCATGCTGATCGCCGCCCGCTCGCACGATGCCGCCGCCTATCTGGGCCAGAAGGTCTATGCCTCGCTGGAGGCACGGATCAGGGCCGGCAGCAACCGCATGTTCACCGGCCACAACAGGGAGGGCGTGGAGGTCCATTCGGTCATCCACCGCTCCCCCGAAACCGGCTGGACTGTGGTGCTGGGCGTGCCGTCTTCCATCGTGCAGCAGAAGCTGAACGCCACCCGCATGACGGTGATCGGTGGTGCAGCCGCCGCCTGCGCGGCGACGCTGATGCTGGCGCTGCTGGTGTCGCGCGCCTATCGCCGCCGTCGCAGCGCCGAGGAGGAGGTCCGCCGTGCCCGCGAGGCGGTGCTGATCGAACAGCGCCGCCGGCTGGAGTCGGAAAAGGAACATGCCGAGGCGGCGAACCGGGCCAAGAGCGACTTCCTGGCCAACATGAGCCACGAACTGCGCACACCGCTGAATGCGATCATCGGCTTCGCCGAGGCGCTGATGTCCGGCATCTTCGGCCCCTCCCCGCCCAAGCACAGCGAATATCTGGCCGCCATCCACCAGTCTGGCCGCCATCTGCTGGATCTGGTCAATGAACTGCTGGACATGGCGAAGATCGAGGCGGGCAAGCTGGAACTGTTCCCCGCCCGCGTCGCGCTGGACGAATTGCTGGACGACTGCATGGCCCTGATGGAGGCGCTTGCGATGCGCAAGGGGGTGGCTTTGACCCGCAGCGCCGTCATGCCGGACCTGCGGGTCACGGTGGACGGGGTCCGAATACGTCAGGCGGTGCTGAACGTCCTGTCCAACGCCGTCAAGTTCACCCCGCCCGGCGGCACGGTGCGGGTCCAGGCCAGCCCGGGTCCCGGCGGCAGCGGTGCGGTCATCGTCATCGCCGACACCGGCGTCGGCATGAACGCGGACGAGATGCTGATCGCGATGGAGCCGTTCCGCCAGGTCCACAATTATCTGACCAAGGCGGAGTCGGGCACCGGCCTGGGCCTGCCGCTGGCCCGACGCTTCGTCGAGGCGCATGGCGGCAGCCTGACCCTGGACAGCGCGCCCGGCGTCGGCACCACGGTGACGATCATCCTGCCGTAGAGGGAATTGCCGGTTGTCCGAAGGCGGCCGGGCCTTATCCCCGGCGGGGCGGACGTCCGGGCAGCATGGCGCGCTGGAGCTTGGCGCCGGCAAGGTCGGCGCCGTCCAGATCGGCACTGTCGAGATTGGCGTCGGACAGGTTGGCCTGGACCAGACAGGTGCCGACCAGCAGGGCGCCGCGCATATCGGCCCCCATCAGGTTGGCGGCCCAGGAGCGGCCGGTGGGGCGGCCCGAGGGATCCTTGATCGCCGCCGGTCCCAGCCGCACCCGCGTCAGATCGGCGCCGGTCAGCACGGCATAGCTGAGGTTGGCGCCGGACAGGTCGGCGCCCATCAGATTGGCGCCCTCCAGATTGGCGCCGGACAGGTCGGTCATCATCAGCCGCGCGCCGGTCAGCGCCGCCGCCGACAGGTTCGCCCCGCGCAATGAGGCGGCGCTGAGATTGACGTTGCGCAGGTCGGCACGGCTGAGGTCGGTGCCGTCGAGATCGGCCCGCTGGCCGCGCTGGCCGAAGCTGTCGATCCAGCGTTCATGGTCGAAGATGGCGCGCTGGATTTCCGATCCCATGCTGTCGATCGGGCGGGTCATCTGCGCGGTGGTGATCCGGGTGGCCGACAGGTCGCAATCGGCCATCCGCGTGCCGACCATATCGGCCTTGTCGAAGCGGGTGCCGTCCAGCGCCGCCCCCGACAGGTTGGCGCCGTTCAGACGGGCACCGGTCAGGTCCGCTCCTGTCAGCACCGCCCCCGAAAGGTCGGCGTTCTGCATCACCGCACCGCTGAGGTCGGCGTCGGACAGGTTGGCGCCGCGCAGCACCGCACCGGTCAAGTCGGTGGGAATGCCGCCCTCCGCCGTCATGCCGTTCTGGAGACGGGCGAGGGCCGCCTTGTGGATCTGGCGGGCGCTTTCGGCGTCCTGCGCGTCAGGGCCGTTGCCGCGGCGCGCGGTGCCGCCCGGCTCCAGCGTTCCGGCGCGCAGGTCGGCGCCCTTGAGGTTGGCGTTGGAGAAATCGGCAGAGCGCAGGCGGGCGCCGCGCAGATCGGTCTGCATCAGGTTGGCGCGGCTGATGTCGGCATCGCGCAGATCGACACCGAACAGGTCGGCGCCGGCCAGATTGGTGCCGTTCAGCCGCCCGCGCGCCAGCCGCGCCCCCACCAGACGGGCGCCGCGCAGGTCGCGCTGCGACAGGTCCGCCCCCTCCAGATCGGCCATGGCGAGGTTGGCGCGGGCACCACCCGGCTGACCCTTGATCCAGCGGGCGTGCCGCTCCAGCACCTCGGCCAGTTGGTCGGGCCGAAAGAAGGACACGGACGAGGCGATCGGTGAGGTGGCTGTGGGCACGGACAACTCGACGCCGTGAAAAGGTTACATCACGACAATCATGCGATTCATTCCTTACCGAAGGCTGAATGAATCCCCCTTTTGCGCACCCTCTTTTGGAGGAGGCGGTTTGGCGGGCCACCGGCCGGCCCCGCCGGCGGACCATGGGACGATAGGACCGGGTTGACTACGAAAAACAGAAGCTTGGCCATGGCAACGGCCATAGGGCCCGCCGCTTTCCGACCGCGTCTTCGGGGCGATCTCGCCGAGTCGCGTCGGTTACGGTTCTGTAATCGAACCAGTTGCGAACGGGTCGCGAACGGCTGCGACTCGGCCTTTCTCCCCGATGTGCCGCAAGTCGGCGGAATCCCTGGACTCCTCCAAAAAACAGCATCGGTTAAGCAATGGTTGCTTGACAGAAAAGGCCACGGACATCCTAAAAGTGTCCCACCTTTCGGATTAACGCACCGCAGCGCGCCTTGACCTTAGCCAGGGTGTGACTTTGGCCGTAACCGGGACGACGGAGTCCAGACGATGGACGCCGGGTACCGGAGCGGAAAAACGGACTATGAAGGAAGAATGATGAAGGATGCGGACGCCCGGTCGATCACGACCGCACGCCCGAGCGCTGGCGAGAGCCACGCCACCGAACGTCATCATCTCGATCGCCGCCATCTTCTGCGCGCCGGCCTCGGCCTGGCGGCGGTCGCCTCCGCCGGTGGAACCCTGTTCACCAGCGAGGAGGCGGAGGCCGCGGCGCTGCGCGCGCCGCCGCGCGTGCTGTCCCTGGTGAACCTGCACACCGGCGAGCGAATCAACGCCGAATACTGGTCGAAGGGAAAATATGTCCGCGACGCGATGCGGGCGTTGAACCGTGTGCTGCGCGACCACCACAACAATTCGGTCCATGCGATGGATCCGAAGCTGCTGGATCTGGTCCATGCGCTGAGCCGCAAGATCAACCGGCGCGGCCCGATCGAGATCATCTCGGGCTACCGGTCTCCGGAGACCAACGCGATGCTGCGCGAGGCCGACGGCAGCGGCGTCGCCCAGAACAGCTACCACATGCGCGGAATGGCGATCGACCTGCGGGTCGAGGGTCTGTCGACCCGCCAGTTGCAGCGCGCGGCGCTCAGCCTGCGCGGCGGCGGCGTCGGGTATTATCCCGACAGCAATTTCGTCCATGTCGACGTGGGGCCGCTCCGTCACTGGTGAGCGGACCGGTTACGAACCAGGAAAAAGGCGCCTCCCGAAGCCGGGACGGCGCCTTTTTCGTCGTGGAAGGACGGCCGGAACCGGCCCTCACCCATCCACGCTTATCCCACCTTCAGCTTGCGGCGCAGCAGCGACAGCGGCGCGGTGTCGTCCAGGCTGGGCTGGAAGGCGATGGTGATCTCCTTCAGCGCGTTGGCCCAGCTGTCCGGGTTGGTGCCTTCCGGCGCCTCGACCGAGCTGAAGCCGGTGCGGACCAGGAACAGATACTGGTCGGGGATGACATGGCCGACCGCGCGGATCTCGCCGGTGTAGCCATAGCGCTCCCGCAGCTCGCGCGCGGTCGAGAAGCCGCGGCCGTCACGGAACTTCGGGAACTCCAGCGCCACCAGCGAGAATCGGTCGAGATCGGCGGCGATGGCGCCCGCCAGCGTCCCGCTCTTCAGCCGCACGCCAAGCCGGGCGTTGCGGCCTTCGAAGCTGTCGCGCTCCGCCTGCCAGCGCTCGAAGCTGATGATGACCGGGCGGTCGTTGGGGACCGGCTCGCCATCGGGAATGAAGCTCCAGGCGTCCTCGCCGATGCGCCCATTCTCAATCAGCGGCATAGATTCTCTCCTTGAACGGGGCATGGCCGACGCGCTTGAGCGTGTCGATGAAGCGCTCGCTTTCGTTCGACCGGTTGGCGAGATAGACGTCGACGATCGCCTCGATGGCGTCCACCGCTTCGGTCTCGGTTACCGCCGGGCCGAGGATGTCGCCGATCGCCGTCGTCAGCGTCGGGTCGCCGCCCACGGTGATCTGGTAATACTCGGTGCCCTTCTTGTCGACACCGAGGATGCCGATGGCGCCGACATGGTGATGGCCGCAGGCGTTGATGCAGCCGCTGATCTTGATGCCCAGCTCACCGATGGTGCGCTGGCGGACCGGATCGGCGAAGCGGGCGGAGATCGCCTGCGCCAGCGGGATCGAGCGGGCGTTCGCGAGCGCGCAGTAATCCAGCCCCGGGCAGGCGATGATGTCGCCGATCAGACCGGCATTGGCGCTGCCCAGGCCGGCGGCGTCGAGCTGCTTCCACAGGTCGTACAGCTCGTCCTTCTTCACATGCGCCAGGACGAGGTTCTGGACATGGGTGACACGCAGCTCGCCGAAGCTGTGGCGCTCGGCCAGATCGGCGACGAGGTCCATCTGGTCGCAGGTGGCGTCGCCGGGGATGCCGCCGGCCGGCTTCAGCGAGATTGTGGCGATGGCATAGCCTGGCGCCTTGTGCTCCGCGACATTGACCGCCAGCCAGTTGGCGAAGGCCGGGTCGGACGCCTTGGCACGCTCCAGGGCTTCGGAATGGTCGGGGAGCTCCTCGAAGGGCGGCGGGGCGAAGTGCTGGCGGACCCCCTCGACGATCTCCGGATCCAGGCGGTATTTGGGCCCGCGCAGCCGCGCGAACTCCTCCTCGACCTCCTGGGTGAACTTCTCCAACCCCAGCTCGTGCACCAGGATCTTGATGCGGGCCTTATAGATGTTGTCGCGGCGGCCATACTGGTTGTAGACGCGCAGGATGGCTTCGAGATAGGCGACGAAATCCTCCTCGGCCACCCACTCGCGCACCAGCTTGCCGACGAAGGGCGAGCGGCCGAGACCGCCGCCGACATAGAAGGAGAAGCCGGCCTCCCCCTCGTCGTTGCGCCGCGCCAGCAGGCCGACGTCATGGATGCGCACCGCCGCGCGGTCGCTCTCGGCGCCGGAGATGGCGATCTTGAACTTGCGCGGCAGATAGGTGAACTCGGGGTGCATCGTCGTCCATTGCCGCAGGATCTCGGCATAGACGCGGCCATCCACGACTTCATCCCTGGCGGCGCCGACGAAGGGGTCGGTGGTGACGTTGCGCACGCAGTTGCCGCTGGTCTGCAACGCGTGCATGTCGACCTCGGCCAGTTCATGCAGGATCGCCGGGGTGTCCTCCAGCTTGATCCAGTTGTATTGCAGGTTCTGGCGGGTGGTGAAATGGCCGTAGCCGCGGTCGTACTTGCGTCCGATGGCCGACAGCTTGCGCAGCTGGGTGGCCGACATCACGCCATAGGGCACGGCGATGCGCAGCATGTAGGCGTGCAGCTGGAGGTACAGGCCGTTCATCAGCCGGACCGGCTTGAACTCCTCCTCCGTCAGTTCGCCGGACAGGCGGCGTTCGACCTGTTTGCGGAACTGCTCGACGCGCTCGGCGACGAACTGCCGGTCGATCTCGTCGTAGTGATAGATGCCGGCGCGGGCGCCGGGCGCGATGTGGTTCATGTCGATAAACCCTAAAGGGCCGCCGGAACGGCCAGCGTTCGTTGACTCAGGCGGCCTGCTTGCCGAGATCGAGGCGGACGGTCGGGCCGGCGGTGCGGATGCGCTCACGCATCGTCGCCGGGACCGGCACGCCGTCCTGCTCCACCACCTCGAAGGCGTAGATGTCGACGCCGAACTGCTCGCGCTCGGCCTTCGCCTTCGCCTCGGCCAGCACGGCATCGGCCTCGGCGCGCTGGAACAGCGCGGCCTCGGCGAAGGACTCGACCCACACGCCGCCCTCGCCCAGGAACACGACCTCCCCGTCGCGCAGGCGGTTGGCGGTGATGGCTTTCATCGATCCTTCCTTCGATCGATCCTTGGCCGACATCTGGCTCTCCTGGCTGGTCGTTCTCGAACGCGTTTGGTGTCTTAACCCGAACCGGTGACGGTCCGGCAGTGAATTCGGCGCTTTATAGTCAGACGGTCACGGCAGCCATTTTTCCCGGTCGATCAGTTCGCGGCTCTCGCGGGCGACCTCCGACATCGACGCCCCTTCCGCCCGGCGGCGGTTGCGAAGCTCGGCGATCTTGCGCAGCCGCTCCGCCCACTCCTCCGGAAACAGGTCCTCCAGCCGCTGGCGCAGCAGGCTGGCGAGCGTCGGGCTGCGGCCGCCGGTGGAGATCGTCATCACCAGATCGCCACGCCGCACCACGGAGGGGGAGTGGAAATCACACAACGGGATGACGTCCTCGACATTGACCAGCACGCGGCGCTGACGCGCCAGCTCGGCCAGCACCGTCTCGGTGTCCGGCCCCAGCCCCATCACATAGAGCACACCGACCTTGTCCAGATCGGCGGCCTCCGGCAGAGCCCGTACCAGACGGTCGCCGGCGAGTGCAGCCAATTCCCCGTCCGGTTCCGGTGAAAAGACCTGCGGGTCCGCCCCGCCCTCGCGCAGCTGCGTCAGGCGGCGCACCGCGAGCGGGCCGTTGCCGGCCAGCGCGATCACCACCCGCGCCGGGTCGAGCGCCAGCGGAATCATGCGAGCCTCGCCGGAACTGGCGAAAACGAGCGGCCGCTTGCGGCGCCTATGACCGGGATCCTGTGCATGGCGGTATTTAGCCCAGCCGTCGCACGACAATCAACATATTTCACACAACGCTTTGCAACGCAGCACAAACCTATTAAACAAGTAGAGAATGTATTTACGTTGCGCAGGTTTTCCGCCGGTGTTAATGTGCAAACACAGTCAATCAACCTACTTGATAAGTAGACTTCTGAGCCACCGCGAAAGGCAGCCGATGATGGACGCGGAAACACGGGTGAAGCATCTGACCGACAGCTACGGCATGCTGGAAGGCGCCCCGCTGCTCGCCGCCATGCATGGGGTGTTCGGCGGGCGGATCGCGCTGCTGTCGTCCTTCGGCGCCGAATCCGCGGTGCTGCTGGCACTGGCCGCCGAAGCGACGCCGGATTTCCCCGTTCTGTTTGTGAATACCGGCAAGCTGTTCGGCGAGACGCTGCGCTACCGCGACCAGCTGGTGAAGCGGCTGGGCCTGACCGATGTGCGGGAGATCGGCCCGACCGCCGACGACCTCGCCGCCGGCGACAAGGACGGCCTGCTGTTCAACCGCGATTACGACGCCTGCTGCCATCTGCGCAAGACGGTGCCGCTGGACCGCGCGCTGGCCACCGCCGGGCTGGAAGCCTGGGTCACGGGCCGCAAGCGCTTCCAGTCGGCGACCCGCGCTGCCCTGCCCCTGTTCGAGGCCGAAGGCGGCCGCGTGAAGGTCAACCCACTGGCCAACTGGGACAAGGATCGGCTGGAGGAAGAGTTTACCCGGCGCGATTTGCCGCGCCACCCGCTGGAAGCCGACGGGTTCCTGTCGATCGGCTGTTACACCTGCACCGAGCGCGTGGCGCCCGGTGCCGACCCGCGTTCCGGCCGTTGGGCCGGCAGCGCCAAGACCGAATGCGGCATACACACCACCATGATTGGAACCGCCCGATGAGCGCCGATCTCGACCAGCTCGAAAACCAGAGCATCTATATTCTGCGCGAAGCCTACAACCGCATCGACAAGCTCGCGATGCTCTGGTCGATCGGCAAGGACAGCAACGCGCTGCTCTGGCTCTGCCGCAAGGCGTTCTTCGGCCGCATCCCCTTCCCCGTCGTGCAGCTCGACACCGCCATGGAGCTGCCGGAGGTCTATGAGTTCCGCGACCGCATCACCAAGGAATGGAACCTCGACCTCAAGGTGGAGCAGTGCCCGCCGGAGGAGGAGATGGACCAGACCCTGCCGCCGCTGACCCGCGCCGCCGCGCGCAAGACGGAAGGGTTGAAGAACCTGCTGCGCGACCATGCCTATCAGGGCGTCATGGTCGGCATCCGCCGCGACGAGCAGGCGACCCGCGCCAAGGAGCGCGTGTTCTCGCCGCGCTCGCTGGAAGGCGACTGGGACGTCAAGGACCAGCCGGCGGAGTTCTGGGACCATTACAAGACGCGCTTCCCGGAGGGCGTCCATGTCCGCATCCACCCGCTGCTGGCCTGGACCGAACTGGACATCTGGCGCTATTCGCAGCGCGAGGGAATTCCCATCGTCCCGCTGTACTTCGCCCGTGACGGCAAGCGCTATCGCTCGCTGGGCGAGAAGAACATCACCTTCCCGGTCGACAGCAATGCCTCGACCATCGACGAGATCATCGCCGAGCTTCAGGTGACCCGCATTCCGGAGCGCGCCGGCCGCGCGATGGACAACGAATCCGAAGACAGCTTCGAGCGCCTGCGCAGCGTGGGGTACATGTAAGATGCCGCATTCTCAACTCCGCATCGTCATCGTCGGCCATGTCGACCATGGCAAATCCACGCTGATCGGCCGCCTGCTGAACGACACCGGCAGCCTGCCCGACGGCAAGGTGGAGCAGGTCCGCGAAATGAGCCGCAAGCGCGGCATGCCGTTCGAGTGGGCCTTCGTCATGGACGCGCTCCAGGCCGAGCGTGACCAGGGCATCACCATCGACACCACGCAGATCCACTTCAAGACGAAGCAGCGCCCCTACGTCATCATCGACGCGCCGGGCCACACCGAGTTCCTGAAGAACATGGTGACCGGCGCCAGCCAAGCCGACGCCGCGCTGCTGGTGATCGACGCCGACGAGGGTGCGCTGGAACAGTCGCGCCGCCACGCCTTCCTGCTGCATCTGCTGGGCGTCCGTCAGGTCGCGGTCGTCGTCAACAAGATGGACAAGGTCGAGTTCTCCAGCCGCCGCTATGAAGCCGTGGCCCAGGAGATCAAGGACTATCTGGCCGAGCTCGGCCTCCAGCCCAAGGCGGTGATCCCGGTGTCCGCCCGCAACGGCGACAACATCGTCAGCCGCAGCGAGCAGTCGGACTGGTATCTCGGCCCCACGGTGATCGAGCAGCTGGACGCCTTCCGTCCGCAGCAGACCTCGCCCGACCAGCCGCTGCGCTTCCCGCTGCAGGACGTCTACAAGCCGGACGACCGCCGCATCCTGGCCGGCCGCATCGAAAGCGGGCGCCTGCGCGTCGGCGACACCCTGCACTTCTCGCCCACCGGCGCCAGCGCCAAGGTGGTCAGCATCGAGGCGTGGAACCATCCGGAAACCGTGCTGTCGGCCCAGGCCGGGCAGAGCATCGGCATCACGCTGGACAAGCGCATCTTCGCCGAGCGCGGCCACATCGCCCACCATCAGGCCGACGCCCCGACGCTGGCCCACCGGCTGAGCGTGCGGTTGTTCTGGCTGGTGTCGGACCCGCTGGTGGTGGGGAAGACCTACACGCTGAAGATCGCCACCGGTGAGCATCGGGTGACGGTGGAGCAGGTGACGGCGGTCATCGATGTCGAGGATCTGTCCAGCACCCCCGGCAAGGCGGTTCGCCGCAACGAGGTGGCCGAGGTCGTCCTGCGCTCGCGCTCGCCGATCGCGCTGGATCTGGCGTCGGACCTGCCGCGCACCGGCCGCGGCGCCCTGATCGACGGCAACGACGTGGTCGGCGGCTGCCTGGTGGTGGAGATCGAGGACGCCGCGGCGGCCAACATCACCGAGGTGTCGCACACCGTCTCGCTGGAGGAGCGCGCCCAGGCCAACGGTCACAAGGGCGGCATCGTCTGGCTGACCGGCCTGTCGGGCGCCGGCAAGTCGACGCTGGCGATGGCGTTGGAACGGGCGCTGTTCGACCGCGGCTGGCAGACCTTCGTGCTGGACGGCGACAATGTCCGCAACGGGCTGAACGCCGGGCTGGGCTTCTCGTCGGATGACCGGGCGGAGAACATCCGCCGGGTGGCCGAGACGGCGAAGCTGTTCGCCGACGCCGGCATGGTGGTGATCGCCTCGCTGATCTCGCCGCTGAAGTCCGACCGCGCCCGGGCGCGGGTGATCGGCGGCGAGCGCTTCCACGAGGTGCATGTCGCCGCCGACCTCGCCACCTGCGAGGAGCGCGACCCGAAGGGCCTCTACAAGAAGGCGCGCGCCGGCGAGATCGCAGAGTTCACCGGCATCTCGGCCCCCTACGAGGCGCCGGACCAGCCCGAACTGGTGATCGACACCGACGCGCTGAGCCGCAGCGAGGCGCTGGCCCAGCTGCTGGACTATGTCGACGAGACCTTGGGCAAGAACAGCCTGAAGTCGGAGAAGGAACTGACCTACGTCATCTGAGGGTCGGTCTTATAGGGTGATGCTGCGGGCGCGGGGGAAAGACCGCGCCCGTCGTGTTTTCAGGGAGAGAAGCCGGGGCGGAGAGGTGGGCCGACAGCGTGAATCCGGCTGGAAAGCCGGCCAGCCGATGCGTATTATCAATACGCTCATTAAGGAAGGTTGTTGAGCGATGTCCAAAGGACAGCATGTCGTACCGAATGGAAGCAAGTGGAGCGTCCGGCGCGCCGGAGCCCTGCGTGCGTCCGGTATATACGATACTCAACAGGAAGCGATAAATCGCGCCAGGGAGATGGCGCAAAAGCAAAAGACCGAGCTTTATATACACGGCCGTGACGGTCGGATTCGTGATCGGATTTCATTTGGGAACGATCCATATCCACCAAAGGGATAATCGTGCCTCAAGAAGATTTTGAGAAATCAGTCTTCATTAATTGTCCACTCGACAAAGACTACGAACCGATTCTTCAGGCAATTTTATTCTGCATTGTTTATCTGGGATTCAATCCAAGGCTGGCAACCGAACGGATCGACTCCGCGGAAAGCCGGCTCGCGAAAATTTGCAGCCTGATAGAGGCGAGCAAATATTCCATTCATGACTTAAGCCGCTGCCAGTCGACAAAGAAAAATCAGATTTCCCGCCTGAACATGCCCTTTGAACTTGGCATCGATTACGGGTGCATGAAATATTTTGGGAACGGCCGAGAAACAAAGAAAATTCTGATACTTGAAGAAAAGCAATTCCGCTACCGTTCCGCTATCTCCGACCTCGCCGGATGCGATATTGAGTTTCATGAAGCCGATTTTCAGAAGGCGGTCCGGAAAGTCCGGAACTGGCTGGTAGCGGAAGCAGGTGCGGCATCGAAAGGCCCTGCCTTAATACTCGCGAGATATGCCGATTTCCAGGAATGGAATTACGAAACAAAGCTTTTATCCGGGTGCAGCGAGGAAGATATCAAAGATTATCCAACAAAGGAGCTGTTGGATGCGATGAAGAGTTGGGTCGGAATGGGAGAGCCATTGTCGTAGACCCTCGTATCTTCTACAAAATAGAGAAGCAACGCAACTTTATAGAGAAGCAACGCAACTTTCGGCCTAAATTTCACACAGCCTTCCGCTCCGACCGATATATCGCCGTCACCACCAGCGCCGCAATCGCCAGCACCAGCGGCACGAAGGAGAGGCGCAGCACGGTGTCCCAGCCGTAACTCGTCAGCAGGCTGCCCGAGGCGAAGGAGCCGAAGGCCATGGTGCCGAAGACGAGGAAGTCGTTCAGCGACTGCACCCGCGTCTTCTCCTCTGGCCGGTGGCAGTCCAGCACGAGGGCCGAAGCACCGAGGAAGCCGAAGTTCCACCCCACCCCCAGCAGGATCAGGCTGACCCAGAAATGGGCGACCTCCTGCCCCGCGAGCCCGGCGGCGGACGCAGCGGCGATCAGCGCCAGCCCGATGGCGACGATGCGCGGGGCGCCGAAACGGGTGATCAGCCGCCCGGTGAAGAAGCTGGGGCCGTACATGGCGATGACGTGCCATTGCAGGCCCAGGTTGGCCGACTCCTGCGGCAGTCCGCACAGCCGCATCGCCAGCGGGGCGGCGGTCATCAGGAAGTTCATCAGCAGGTAGGACACCACGCCGCAGATCACCGCGGTGATGAAGCGGGGCTGGCGCAGAATGGCGCCCAGCGGCCGGCCGCCGGCGACCTCCGCCTCGGTGGGCTTGGGCAGGCGGACTCCCATCAGGACGAGCGCCGACAGCGCGGCGACGGCGGCTTGCGCCAGATAGGTCGCGGCGAACAGGTACGGCGGCCACAGATTCATGGTGTGGGTGACCAGTTGCGGCCCGACGATGCCGGCGACCACGCCTCCCGCCATCACCGCCGACATGGCGCGCGGCCGGCGTTCCACCGAGGTGCAGTCGGCGGCGGCGAAGCGGAAGGAGAGCACCACGGCGGCATAGGCTCCGCCGGGGATCATCGCCGCGCAGAACAGCCAGAACGACCCGAGCAGGATGGCGAGCGACGACAGCAGCCCCACGAGAACGCCGCATCCGGTCCCGCTCAGGAACGCCGTACGGCGGCCGAAGCGCCGGGCGATGCTGCCGGCCGGCAGGGTGCAGACCGCCATGCCGACCACGAAGATGGAGATCGGCAGGGTCGCCAGCGCCGGGCTGGGCGCCAGCGCGTTGCCGACGATGGCGCCGGTGGCATAGACGACCACCGCATTGGCGCCGGCAAGCGCCTGCGCGACGACCAGCCGGGCAACGTTGCTCACCTCATGTACCTGGGAGGCCGCGGGCGCCGGTTCGGTCCTGGCAATGGCTTCGGCTTGCGGCATGGAACTTCCTGGGACGATGTGACGGCGAATGGTTGAGCAAGGCTTAGCGACCCAGCACTATGAGCGGAAATGGTTTGTTTTCATGGTTCGATGAACAGGAGTCATGGATGCTCGATCGCCAGATCCTCGCGATCCTGCGCGAGGTCGACCGCACGGGCAGCGTCACCGCCGCCGCAGGCCGGCTGAACCTGAGCCAGTCGGCGCTGAGCCACACCATCGCCAAGTTCGAGGAACGCCACGACGTCGAGATCTGGCTGAAGAAGGGGCGCAGCCTCCGCTTCACCCAGGCGGGGATGCATCTGCTGGCGCTGGCCCAGCGGGTGCTGCCGCAGTTCGAGCATGCGGAGCGGGTGCTGACCGACTTCGCGACGGGCCGGCGCGGCACCTTGCGGGTCGGAATGGAATGTCACCCCTGCGAGCGATGGCTGATGCGGATGACCGGGGTGTATCTGACGCGCTGGCCCGAGGTGGATTTCGACCTGCGCACCGAATTCCGTTTCGACGGCGTCGCGGCGCTGGCGGACAACGAGATCGATCTGCTGATCACCCCCGATCCGGTCGACCGGCCGGACATCCTGTTCACGCCGGTCTTCGATTACCAGCTCGTGCTGGTGGTGCATGAGGCCCATCCGCTGGCCGCGCGCGGGATCGTGCAGCCGCAGGACCTGCTGGACGAGAACCTGATCACCGTACCGGTCAGCCTGGACCGGCTGGACATCTACACCCGCTTCCTGGTTCCCGGCCAGTGCCGGCCGCGCCGCCACCGGACGGCGGAGACCACCGACCTGATGCTGCAGCTGGCCGCCGCCGGGCGCGGGGTCACCGTCCTGCCCGACTGGCTGGTGCGGGAGGACGGGGGCGGCCTGCCCGTCCGCACGCTGCGGCTCGGCGCCGACGGGATCGGCAAGAGCATCCATCTCGGCATCCGCCGCGGCGAGGAGGCCGTCGATTACATCGCCGGGTTCCTGGATCTCGCGCGGGAGAGCGGACGGTAGGAGTGCCGTCGGTTCGATCAGGACTCTGCCGCAGCGCACATCCTGTGGCATAAGAGGCCGCCATCGCCAGCATCACGCCTTAAGGACCCCTGCCGCCCATGATCCGCTTCGATAACGTCAGCAAGCAGAACGGCCACCGCATCCTGTTCCTGGAGGCCTCCGCGGCGCTCAACCGGGGTGAAAAGATCGGGCTGGTCGGTCCCAACGGCGCGGGCAAGACCACCCTGTTCCGCATGATCACCGGCGAGGAACAGCCGGACGGCGGTCAGGTTGCGATCGAGAAGCAGGTCAGCATCGGCTATTTCAACCAGGATGTCGGCGAGATGTCCGGCCGCTCCGCAGTGGCGGAGGTGATGGACGGCGCCGGCCCGGTCAGTGTCGTCGCCGCCGAACTGGCGGAACTGGAAGCCGCCATGGCCGATCCTACCCGAGCCGACGAGATGGACGCCATCATCGAACGCTACGGCGAGGTGCAGGCCCGTTTCGACGAGCTTGGCGGCTATGAGCTGGAGGGCAAGGCCCGCGAGGTGCTGGCCGGCCTCAGCTTCAGCCAGGAGATGATGGACGGCGACGTCGGCGGGCTGTCGGGCGGCTGGAAGATGCGCGTGGCGCTGGCCCGCATCCTGCTGATGCGTCCCGACGCCATGCTGCTCGACGAGCCGAGCAACCATCTGGACATCGAAAGCCTGATCTGGCTGGAAGGCTTCCTGAAGGGGTACGAGGGCGCGTTGCTGATGACCTCGCACGACCGCGAGTTCATGAACCGCATCGTCACCAAGATCATCGAGATCGATGGCGGAACGCTGACCAGCTATTCCGGCGACTACAGCTTCTATGAGAAGCAGCGGGCACTGAAGGAAAAGCAGCAGGAGGCGCAGTTCGAGCGCCAGCAGGCGATGCTGGCCAAGGAGCTGAAGTTCATCGAACGCTTCAAGGCCCGCGCCTCGCACGCCTCACAGGTGCAGAGCCGGGTGAAGAAGCTGGACAAGATCGAACGCTTCGAGCCGCCCAAGCGCCGCCAAGTCGTGACCTTCGATTTCCCGCCGGCGCCGCGCTCCGGCGACGACGTGGCGGTTCTGAAGAACGTCCACAAGGGCTATGGCAGCCGCGCCATCTATGAGGGGCTGGACCTGACCATCCGCCGCAAGGAGCGCTGGTGCGTGATGGGCGTCAACGGCGCCGGCAAATCGACCCTGCTGAAGCTGATCGCCGGGGCAGCCGAGCCGGACAGCGGCACCGTCACCGTCGGCGGCAGCGTCAAGATGGGCTATTTCTCCCAGCACGCGATGGAACTGCTGGACGGTGACCAGACCATCTTCGAATCGCTGGAGGCGCATTTTCCGCAGGCCAGCCAGGGCTCGCTGCGGGCACTGGCCGGCTGCTTCGGCTTCTCCGGCGACGATGTGGAGAAGAAATGCCGGGTGCTGTCGGGCGGCGAGAAGGCCCGGTTGGTGATGGCGATCATGCTGTTCAATCCGCCCAACTTCCTGGTGCTGGACGAACCGACCAACCACCTGGATCTCGACACCAAGCAGATGCTGATCCAGGCGCTGGCCGCCTATGAGGGCACCATGCTGTTCGTGTCGCACGACCGCCATTTCCTGGCAGCATTGTCCAACCGCGTGCTGGAACTGACGCCGGAAGGCATCCACCAGTATGGTGGCGGCTATACCGAGTATGTCGAGCGCACCGGCCATGAAGCCCCGGGGCTGCACAGCTGAGCTCCGGGCTCTCCCTTCACTTCAAGTGAACGTCCCCTTCAAAACAAGTCATTGGTCGTGAAGGGCGCCGGGGCGTAGCATCGCCTCCGTTGTCGAAGCGACGGAGGCGGACATGCCCTCTCACACGGACTCCCTTGAACGGCTGGGGCTGCGGTCACCGGTGATCCAGGCGCCGATGGCGGGCGGCGGCGATACGGCAGCCCTGGTGGCCGCGGTCAACGAGGCCGGCGGGCTGGGTTTCGTCGGCGCCGCCTACCTCACCCCGGCGCAGATCGCCGAGCGAGCGCTCGCCATTCGCCAGCGCACTGCCCTGCCCTTCGGCGTCAACCTGTTCGCGCCGACCCCGGCACCCGGACCGGCACCGATGATGGCCGAGGCATTGGGCCGCATGGCCGGCTTCCACACCGAACTTGGGTTGCAGGAAGCGGAGGAGCCCGCTTACGCCGGCGACGGGTTCGACCGGCAGTTCGCGGCGGTGCTCGACAGCGGGGCCGGCTTCTACAGCGTCACCTTCGGGCTGCCGCCGGCCGACAGTGTCGCCGCGGCCAAAGCGCGCGGCATGCGGGTGCTGGGTACCGCCACCACGGTGGCGGAGGCGGTGGCGCTGGCGCAGGCCGGCGTCGATGCGGTCATCGCGCAGGGCGGCGAAGCCGGGGGGCATCGCGGCAGCTTCCTCGGCGATGCCTGGAAAGACCGCGGGGCCAATCTGATCGGCACGATGGCGCTGGTGCCCCAGGTGGCGGATGCGGTGGACGTGCCGGTGATCGCGTCGGGCGGCATCATGGACGGGCGCGGCATCACTGCCGCGCTGGCGCTGGGCGCCACGGCGGTGCAGATGGGCACCGTCTTCCTGACCACCGAGGAGGCGGGCATCCCGGAGGCGCACAAGGCCGCCATCCTGGCCGCGCGCGAGGACCAGACCCGCATCACCCGCGCCTTCTCCGGCCGGCCGGCACGCGGCATCGTCAACCGCTTCATGGAGGCGGTTGAAGATCCGAACGCTCCCGACGCGGTGCTGCCCTTCCCCTTGCAGAACACGCTGACCCGCCCCTTGCGCACCGCCGCCGGCAAGGCGGGGCGGGCGGAATTCCTGTCGCTGTGGGCCGGCCAGGGGTTGCGGCTGGCGCGGCGGCGCCGGGCGGCGGAACTGGTTGGGGAGTTGCTGATCGGGGCGGACGCGGTGCGGCGCGGCTTGGCCGGCTGATCGACTGGTTGGCGGCTCAGACGGTTTCGAGCATCACGCGGTTGCGACCGCCCCGCTTGGCGGCATAGAGCGCCTGGTCGGCGCGGCGGACCAGTGACAGGGCCGGTTCGCCGGGCCGGTACTGGGCGACGCCGACCGACAGGGCGACGGTGCCGTAATTGGCATTGCGCGCCTTGTTCACGATCTGACGGGCGCCGACGAAGCCACGCACCTGCTCGGCCAGCTTGCTGGCGTTCTCCAGGCTGGTGCGCGGCAGGATGATCGCGAACTCCTCTCCACCAAAGCGGGTGGCGGTGTCACGACCCTTGATGCACTCGGTCAGCATGCGGGCGACCAGCTTCAGCACATGGTCGCCGACCAGATGACCGTGGGTGTCGTTGAAGGTCTTGAAATGGTCGATGTCGACCATCAGCAGCGACAGCGGCTGGTCGTCGCGTACGGCAGCCTCCATCGCCTCGTCCAGCATGATGTCGAAGGCCTTGCGGTTGCCGATGCCGGTCAGCCCGTCGGTCAACGCCTCACGCCGGGCGCTGTCTAGGCTGACCCGCATCTCCGCCAACTGCTGGCTCGATTCCTGAAGCTGCGATTGCAGGGCGGTCTGACGGTCGACGATCTCCTTCGTCTCCGCGGCGATGGCGGCGATCATGGCGCGGAGTTCGGGCAGGCTGAGCGGCTGGTCCAGCTCCTCCCGGAAGCCGGACAGGGCGTTGCCGTAGCGCTCCGTCTCCGACCCGACATTGCCAAGCTGCTCCAATATGCGTCCGAGAGCATAACGCGCCTTGTCGGAAGTCTCACGGATCGCCTGGGCTTCTGCGTCCATGGTGAAGAAGCGCTTATACAGCTCGTCGCACAGCGTCTGCGAGGCGGCCAGCCCGTCGCGGCGAGCCAGATCGATGGCGCGGGTCAGGTCGGGGTTGTTGCCGCTGAAATAGACGTACCAGAGCGTGAAATTTTCCGGAGTGGGCGGCAGCCGGTCGGACAGCATCCGGTCCATGGCCTTCGCGGCGAGGCCGCTGGAACGCTCGAAATCCTCCGCAGTTGCCACGACCGCCGTCCGTCCAAAATCATTCGGTTTCGAACGGTACGCGGAGGAAGCCCTTACGGCAAGAAGGTTTTTGGGAGCATTGGAAGACACTGCAAACGCCCTGGTTGCATGCCATCCGTTTGATTGCGGCACGTCATGTCAGTTGCACTGGCCGACCGAGCTTTCGGCACAGACATGCTTCCCGTCGGTCCAGCGCGCACCCGACAGATCGGCATGGCGCAGGTCGGTGCCGGACAGCTTCGCTCCCGTCAGATCGGCACGCGCCAGCGACGCCCCCACCATCTTGGCATTGCGCAGGTCGGCTTCACGGAAACTGGCGCCGGTCAGGTCGGCGCGGGTGAAATCCGCTTCGATCAGGCGGGCCTTGTCGAAAAGCGCACCGGGGGCACTGGCGCTGATGAATTTCGCGCGGTAGCCATCGGCGTCGATCAGCTTCGCCTCGCCCAGGCTGGCGCGCTGAAAGCTTGCATCACGCAGCATGGCGCCGCTGAGATCGACACCGGTCAGCGTCTGCCCCTCCAGCGAGCAGCGCCGCCAGTTGACCTTCGGCTGCGCCGCCTCGGTGCAATCGGCCAGCGCCGGGCCGGCCGCCGCGAGTATGGTCAGCACACCGGCGGTGGCAAGAACGCAGGAACGGACGCAGAAGCGAATGGGCGGGACGGGTGCGGTTCTCATTCCTCGATAGATGGGGCTACCAACTGCCAACTCAACCACCCGGCCGCCGCAGGTGGGATTTGCGCTTACCCGGCGGCGCGGGAACCATCCAGCCGGGCAACCGCCCGCCCGGCCTGCGGTGGCCTGGGAAGCCCGGCATGCGCCGCAGCCTGTTCGGCCAGTGCTGCCGCGACGCCCGACGGGAAGGGAGATGTCTTGCGCGTGCCGAGATCGACATGCAGCAGCATGACCTCCGCCGTCGCCGCCAGCCATCCCTCCTCCGCATGGCGCATCTCGTGGAACAGGTGCAGGCGCTTGGCGTCGGCGCCGAGCAGCAGGGACTCGAAGCGCAGAGCCGTCCCTTCCGTCACTTCGCGGGCGTAGGTCAGATGCGCGTCGACGACGAAAACCGACCGGTTCTCCGCCACGACATAGGCCTTGCCGATCCCGAACCGGTCCAGCACGGCGTCCGTCGCATGGTCGAAGGCCAGCAGGTAATAGGCGACGTTCATGTGCCCGTTGTAGTCGATCCACTCCGGACGGACGGTTTCGCGGTGGAGGGTCAGGGGGGTGGTAGGGGTCATGGGATCCCGAGGAAGCGGATGATTTCGGTTCGCAGCGACTCGATCTCCGCCAGCCAGCCGGCGACCTCCGAAATCGGCAGTTCGGGGAGCGGATCGTCGAAAATGCCGGCTCCCGGATAACGAGACGCGCTGATGAATGTGGTGAGATGAGCCAGGGTGGCGACGCGGTGCGCCATTGGATGAACAACTGGAAGTCGGCCAACCAGGCTATCGATGTCATGGGTCTTCGGCGGCATCGTGCCGGCTGCCACAAGCAGGGTCTTGGCAAGCTTCTCGACCGCCTGCTGGCAGTGATAGGCCGCCATTTGGGGCTCCGGCTCGGGGCCATAAAGGTTGTTGCGGATCGCCTTCACATCGCGCTCCACAACTGACAGCCATGCCAGAACTTCCCTACGCGCCATAGACCCTGAGTCCCCGGCGCTTGACCTCGTAACTCAAGGTGCCCACGACGTCTTTGGACACTTCGTAATTGGTGCGCGTACAAGGAATGATGTCGGCCGGAATGCCGGTGCCGATCTTGGACGCATAGGCATAGCGGATCGACCGCCGTTCCTTCGGTGCGTCGTCCGGGACGATCACCAGCAGGTCGTAATCGCTGTCCTCGTCGAAATCGCCGCGCGCCCGGCTGCCGAACAGGTACACGGCTTCCGGCTGCAGAGCCGGAACGATCCGGTCCAGCAGGATTTGCAGCTTCTCGTCGTTGCGCGTGTCGACCACAGCCATCGGGTTCCTCCGCCGCCCATCCTAACACGGAACGGGCGGCGGAGGATCATCGCTCACGCAGAGGACATCACACCGAGAAGTACTTGGCCCGCGGGTGGTGCAGGACGATGGCCGACGTGCTCTGCTCCGGATGGAGCTGGTCCTCGTCCGACATCTCGATGCCGATGCGGCCGGCGTCCAGCAGCTTCAGCAACTGTTCCTGGTCCTTCAGGTTCGGGCAGGCGGGGTAGCCGAAGCTGTAGCGGCTGCCGCGGTAGGACTGCTGCAACAGCTTCTCCTTATCGCGGCTGTCCTCGGCGCCATAGCCCAGCTCGGCACGGATGCGGGCATGGACATATTCCGCCATCGCCTCGGTCATCTCGACCGACAGGCCATGCAGGTAGAGATAGTCCTGATAGCGGTTCTCGGCGAACCACTCGCGCGCCACGTCGGCGCAATGCTGGCCCATGGTGACGACCTGGAGGCCGATCACGTCGCGTTCCGGATCGGTCACGTCACGCAGGAAGTCGGCGATGCACTCGCCATCCTCCTTGGCCTGACGGGGCAGCGAGAAGCGGGCGGCCTCGGTGGTGCCGTCCTCCTCGAACAGGATGACGTCGTTGCCGTCGGCCGCCGCCTTCCAATAGCCGTAGACGGCGGTCGGGCGCAGGATTTCCTCCTTCGCCGCGATCCGGAGAATGCGGTCGAGCACCGGCCGCAGCTCCTTCTTCGCCCACTCCTTGAACTCCTCGAAGGATTTGCCATCCTTCCGGTAGCCCCATTGCAGCTGGTAGAGCATCCGCTCGTTCAGGTAGGTGACCAGCGTCTTCAACGGCACATGGTCGATCAGCTTCGGCCCCCAGAAGGGCGGGGTCGGCACCGGCACGCCCTCGGCCAGCCGGTGACGGCGGGCGCGGACGGCGTCCTTGTCGACCGGGCCGGTGGCGGCGCTGGTCGCCTGCCCCAGCACGCGACGGCGGTTGGTCGCCTTGCCGGCGCGCTTGGCCTGCTGGATGGCGAGCTGCTGGTCGAAGCTGCCCTCCACCACCTTGTCCATCAGGGTCAGGCCATCGAAGGCGTCGCCGGCGTAGGCGACGCGGCCGGAGCCGTAGGAGGCCACGCAGTCGCCCTCGACATAGGCGCGGGTCAGCGCGGCGCCGCCGAGCAGCACCGGCACCTCCAGCCCCTCGCGGGTCATTTCCTCAAGGTTCTCGCGCATCACCACGGTGGACTTGACCAGCAGGCCGGACATGCCGATGGCGGTGGCCTTGTGCTCCTTGGCGGCCTGGATGATGGCGCTCACCGGCTGCTTGATGCCGAGATTGACCACCTTGTAGCCATTGTTGGTCAGGATGATGTCGACGAGATTCTTGCCGATGTCGTGGACGTCGCCCTTCACGGTGGCGAGCACCAGCGTGCCCTTCTGCTGGCCCTCCACCTTCTCCATGTGCGGCTCCAGCCACGCCACGGCGGCCTTCATCGTTTCCGCCGACTGGAGCACGAAGGGCAGCTGCATCTTGCCGGCGCCGAACAGCTCGCCCACCACCTTCATGCCGTCGAGCAGGTAGGTGTTGATGATCTCCAGCGGCGGGTGGGTCTTCATCGCCTCGGCCAGATCGTCCTCCAGCCCGGTGCGGTCGCCGTCGACGATGCGCTCCTTCAGCCGGTCCTCGACCGTCTCGGCACGCGCCTTCTTCTTGGCGTCCGCCGCCTTGCGGCCCTCGAACAGGGCGATGAAGGCCTGGAGCGGGTCGTACCCATCAGCGCGGCGGTCGAAGATCAGGTCCTCGGCGGTCTTGACCTCCTTCTCCGGGATCTGGTGCAGCGGCAGAATCTTGGAGACATGGACGATGGCGCCCGTCATCCCCTTCTTCACCGCATGGTCGAGGAAGACCGAGTTCAGCACATGGCGCGCCGCGGCATTCAGGCCGAAGGAGACGTTGGACAGGCCCAGGATGATCTGGCAGCCCGGCATCTCGCGGGCGATCGCCTCGATGCCTTCCAGCGTCCAGATGGCGAGCTTGCGGTCGTCCTCGTTGCCGGTGGCGATGGTGAAGGTCAGCGGGTCGAACAGCAGGTCGGACGGGGCGAGGCCGTACTCGTTCACCGCAAGGTCATAGAGCCGCTTGGCGATGGCGAGCTTGCGATCCGGCGTCTTCGCCATGCCCTCTTCATCGATGGTCAGGGCGATGACGGCGGCGCCGAACTTCTTGGCGAGTTCCAGACGCTTGCGCGCCGGCTCCTCGCCATCCTCGAAGTTGATCGAGTTGAGGATCGCCTTGCCGCCATAGAGCGCCAGCGCCTGTTCCAGCACCTTGTACTCGGTGGAATCGATGACCAGCGGCGCGGTGACGGAGCCGGCGAAACGCGAGATGACCGCGTTCATCTCCGCCACCTCGTCGCGGCCGACGAAGGCGGTGCAGACGTCCAGCGAGTGGCTGCCTTCCTTGACCTGCTCGCGCGCCATCTCGACGCAGCCGTCCCAGTCGTTCTTCTCCTGCAGCTCGCGCCACTTCTTGGAACCGTTGGCGTTGCAGCGCTCGCCGATGGCGAAGAAGGCGTTCTCCTGGCGCAGCGTGACCTGGGAGTAGAGCGAGGCCACCGCCGGCACCCAATGGACGGTGCGGCCCTTCGGGCTGGGCCGGTGCGAGCCGGCCGGCGCCAGCTTGCGCAGCATCTGGTTCGCCGCCGCGATATGCGGGACGTTGGTGCCGCAGCAGCCGCCGACGAGATTGACCCCGTCCTCCGACACGAAGCGCTCCAGCCAATGGGCGAAGTCGTCGGCGCGCAGCGGGTAGTGGGTCTTGCCGTCGACCAGTTCGGGCAGGCCGGCATTGGGCTGAACCGAGATCAGGCCCGGCCAGTTCTGCGACAGCCAGCGCACATGCTCGCTCATCTCCAGCGGGCCGGTGGCGCAGTTCAGGCCCATCAGCGGCACGTCCAGCGCCTGGATGACGGTGGCGGCGGCGGCGATGTCGGTGCCGACCAGCAGGGTGCCGGTGGTCTCCACCGTCACCTGGACGAAGACCGGGGTGTCGCTGTTGGCCTCAAGCCGGGCGCGCTTGATGCCGTTCACGGCGGCCTTGATCTGCAAGGGATCCTGGCAGGTCTCGACCAGGATGGCGTCGGCCCCGCCGGCGATCAGCCCGGCAGCCTGGACATAGAAGCTGTCCTCCGCCGGCTGGTAGGCGATGTGGCCCAGGCTGGGCAGCTTGGTGCCCGGCCCGATCGAGCCGATGACGAAGCGCGGCTGCCCGTCCTTGAAGCCTTCCGCCGCCTCGCGCGCCAGCTCGACCGCGCGCTGGTTGATCTCGAAGGCCTTCTCGGAGATGCCGAACTCGCCCAAGGTCACCGGCGAGGCGCCGAAGGTGTCGGTTTCCACCATGTCGGCGCCGGCCTCGAAATAGCCGCGGTGGATGTCGCGGACGATGTCGGGGCGCGACAGCGGCAGGATGTCGGTGCAGTTTTCGTGCCCCCAGTAATCCTTCTCGACGTCGAGGTCGAGCGCCTGGATGCGGCTGCCGAACCCGCCGTCGCAAAGCAGAACGCGGTCACGCAGGGTGTCGAGGATGTGGGCCATGGGAATGCGTCTTGTCCGTTATTTGGCGGGTTCGGGGCAAAGGCGGGATCAGGTGAGGCCGTGGCGGTTGGCGGGCCACCAGTCCTCGTCAAGAAGCTGGTTCAGCGAGTAGGGGCAGTCGGCCGGAAGCAGATCGGCGGACAGTCTATCCTGCTCCAATCCCTCCGTCGCATAGTCGCGGCCACGCCGGTTAGCCTTGGCAAGGTCGATCTTGCCACGAAGGCTGGGGCTGGCCTCCAGACCGTCATTCGCTTGGTCACGCTGCTCGCGGACAGTGCGGCGCCAATTGCCGCGCGGATCGGCCGCCGGGGAATATTCCAGCTTCAGCAGATGCTCGATCACACGGACCAGCGCGCTTTCGACCGCGCGCAATTCCGACCGGCCCATGCTCTCGATCTCCTCCGCGACATTCTCCCAGTCGATCGGCATGTTGATGCGCTCGCGCGACGCCTCGCGAAGCAGGCGGGCCTGCTCCTCCGTCCAGGCGAGGAAATCCGTGTCGTATCCGATCCGGCTGTCCATGGCGCGAGCCCTTCTTCCGCGGATGTGCGGCGATTCTAGCACGAAACCGTGACGGCCGCGCCCTACCCGGCCACCGCTGCCGCCGCCGGCGCGGCCTTTGCCTTCACCCCCAGCATGCGGCAGATGGCGATGGTCAGGTCGGAGCGGTTCAGCGTGTAAAAGTGGAAGTCGTTCACGCCCTGTGCCTGCAAGGCCTGGCACTGTTCCGCCGCCACCGTCGCGGCGACGAGATGGCGGGTTTCCGGGTCGTCGTCCAGGCCCTCGAAGGTCTCGGCCAGCTTCGCCGGCATCGACGCGCCGCACTTGCCGGCGAACTCCACTGCACGGGCGAAGTTGGTGATCGGCAGGATGCCGGGGACGATCGGCACATGGATGCCGGCCGCGGCGCAGCGGTCGAGGAAACGGAAATAGGCGTCGTTGTCGAAGAAGAACTGGGTGATGGCGCGGGTGGCGCCGGCATCGACCTTGCGCTTCAGGTTGTCGAGGTCGAACTGGGCGCTCGGCGCCTCCGGATGGGCTTCGGGATAGGCCGCCACCGAAATCTCGAAGTCGGCGATGCGCTTCATCCCCGCCACCAGATCGGCGGCATAGGCGTAGCCGCCGGGGAAGGGTTCATACTTGCCGCCGACACCGCCCGCGGTTTCCGGCGGGTCGCCGCGCAGCGCCACCAGATGGCGGATGCCGGCATCCCAATAGGTGCGGGCGATGGCGTCGATCTCATCGCGGGTGGCGCCGACGCAGGTGAAGTGGGCGGCGGCCGGAATGCCGGTCTCCGCCTGGATGCGGCAGACGGTGGCGTGGGTGCGCTCGCGGGTCGAGCCGCCGGCGCCGTAGGTCACCGACACGAAGCCGGGCGACAGCGGAGCCAGCCGCCGGATCGACTGCCACAGGCTCTGCTCCATCTTCTCCGACTTGGGCGGGAAGAACTCGAAGCTGATGGACGGCAGCGCAGAGGTGGGCGCGGTCATGACGGAACTCCGCTGAGCGAGTGGGCTGGCTTCTGGATTTGCGGGGAAGGAATTTGCACGCCGGCCGCAACACGGGTGGCCGGCCAGATGGAAACGGTGAGCGGATCGCCCGGCAGATGCACCACCGGGCCGCAGTCGAGGGCGGACTGGCGGCACCAGCCGGCGACCTCGGCGTCGGCGAAGCCCAGGCGGCGGTGCGCATGCTCCTCGCGCAGGGCTTCCAGATGGTGGGGGGCGAAATCGACGATCAGCAGCAGCCCGCCGGGACGCAGCACCCGCGCCGCCTCGGCCAGGACGCCGGACGGAGATTCGGTGTAATGCAGCACCTGATGGATCACCGCGGCGTCGAAGGAGCCGGAGGGAAAGGGCAGCTGGTACATGTCGGCCTGACGGACATGGCAATGGCGCAGGCCCGCCTCCTCCAGCCGGTTGCGGGCGACGGCCAGCATCTCGCGCGACTGGTCTACCCCGATCGCGCGGTGGACGCGCCCGGCCAGCACCTCCAGCATCCGTCCGGTGCCGGTGCCGATATCCAGCAGCTCCTCCACCCCCTCTTTCGGGAACAGGCGCAGCAGAGCGGCCTCGACCTCGCCTTCCGCAACGTGAAGGGAGCGGATTTCGTGCCAGCGCGCGGCATTCTCACGGAAATAGGCGGCGGCGGTCTCCGAGCGGGAGCGCTTGATGGCGTCCAGCCGCTCCAGATCGAGGATGAGGGTCGCGTCGTCGGCGGGGATGGCGGCGACCAGAACGCGCGCCAGCTCGGCGGACTGCCCCTTCTCGGCCAGGCGGTAGAAGGCGAAGGTGCCCTCACGGAAGCGGTCGAGCAGGCCGGCGTCGCACAGAAGCTTCAGATGGCGCGAGACGCGCGGCTGGCTCTGACCCAGGATCTGGGTCAGTTCCGTCACCGTCAGCTCGCCATGCGCGCAGAGCGCCAGCAGCCTGAGCCGCGTGGTTTCGGCCGCCGCCTTCAGCGTCGCAAGCAGATCGTCCATCGCCTCACGTCCGATTCGGGCCTGAAAAGGGGCCTGGAAAGGAGATGCCCGGCCGCCGCACCATGCCCGGCCGATCCGGATACAGATATAAAGATATCTTTATGCCTCGTAAACCGCTTTTCGCGGCCGGCGCCGCCGACACTCCGTACCAGGTCACCGAAGGGCCACCTGGAGGCCATCCGATGCAGGCGGTCCGCGGCGAAATGCGGTGGAACGGAAGCTTTCCGGCCGTGTTGCGGCAAAGCCGACACAATCGCCGACGCCCTTCCGGTACCGTGCCGGCACATGCTGGTCAAAAGGCCAAGCCTGTGTTAGGTCAGGAAACGGTGGAAATTCTGCGATATCTCGCCCAATCTTCCTCCGGACCGCCTAGCCACCTTGCCAGGGTTGAGGACACCAGTCATCGGGGTCTTCGGTTGTGGACAGGAGATGCGGCGACCCGCACCGAGTCGAGCCCACAGATAAAGAGCCGTCGCACATGAAGCTGGCCAGCCTTTCCCGCTCCCTCCTCCGTACGGCCACCGTGTTGGCCTTCGCCCTGACGGCCACGGCCTGCGCGACCAACCCGGGCGACTCGGGCGCGAAGGACGGGGCCTATCAGGTCAACGATCCGTTGGAAGGTGCGAACCGCGTCGTCTTCGCCGTGAACGACGCCGTCGACACCGTGGCGCTGCGCCCGGCAGCCGAAGTGTATGTCGCCGTGGTTCCCGATCCGATCCGCGACGCCATCCATAACTTCATCGACAACCTGATGGCGCCGCTCTACATCGCCAACAACCTGCTTCAGGGCAACTTCGATGGCGCCACCGACGCCACCGGCCGTTTCCTGACCAACACCATCCTGGGCGCCGGCGGCATCGCCGACGTCGCCTCGCAGGCGGCCATCCCGCACGCGCCGGAGGATTTCGGCCAGACCCTGGCGGTCTGGGGCGTGGGCGACGGCCCGTATCTGGTCCTGCCGCTGCTTGGCCCTTCGAACCTGCGCGACACCGTCGGCTATGGCGTCGACACCGTCGGCGACCCGGTCCGCATCTGGGCCTACGCCCACAACGGCCAGGGCCTGATGTACACCCGCGCCGGCGTGAGCGCCGTCGACCGCCGCTCCGAAGTGCTGAAGTCGGTGGATGACCTGCGCCGCAACTCGCTGGACTTCTACGCCACCGTGCGCAGCCTCTATCAGCAGCAGCGTCAGGCGGCGATCTCCAACAGCAAGGGTCCGTCGACCCAGGAATTCCCGGACTTCACGACCGCTCCGAAGCCCTGATCGTCCGGCCATGCCACCGATGGGCGCCATCGATGGGATGCCGTCGATGGAACACCGTCGGCGGTCCGCCGCAGACAGTCCCGACCGGACGACTGCGGCGGCTTCCGGCGCGAAAGGCGGACCGCCACGACTGGCCGAAAGCGTCCTCGGCGCTCTCCAAAGGCCAGATGACCGTCAGCTGACTGCCGGATGATCGCCGAATGACCATTGACAAAGCCCCAGCAACAGCCACTTTTCGCCCCATCATGCTGACACGCCGCCAGTTTGTCGCGTCCGCTGCCCTGCTCGCGGTGAGCGGTTGGGCCGGGCACTCTTTCATCTCTCCCGCTGCGGCGCAGACCGCGGACCAGGGGGCAAGCGCGTTCATCCAGAAGCTGGGGAACGACGCCATCGCAACCTTCTCGGACAAGAGCCTGCCGCGCGATCAGGCGATCCAGCGCTTCCGCACTCTGCTGTACGCCGGCTTCGACGTGCCGTACATCGGACGCTGGGTGTTGGGCCGCTACTGGAACAGCGCCAACGAGGCGCAGCGGACCGAATACCAGAAGCTGTTCGAGCAGCTGATCGTCAACACCTATGCCGAGCGGTTCGTCGAGTATTCCGGCGAGACCTTCAAGATCACCGGCGTCGCTGCCGCCGGCGAGGCGGACAGCATGGTGACGACACAGATCGTCCGCCCAAGCGGCCCGCCGGTGAATGTCAGCTGGCGTGTGCGCAAGAACGGCGCCGATTACAAGATCATCGACGTGGTGGTGGAGAATGTCAGCATGGGCGTGACCCAGCGGCAGGAATTCGCATCCGTCATCGAACAGAATGGCGGCCGGGTCGACGGACTGATCCAGGCTCTGCGCCAGAAGGTTGGCAGCCGCGCCGGCTGACCTTTCCACCGCAGCGTTGCTTTCCAGCGAGCCCGGCCCCTGCAAAGGAGCCGGGCTTCGTCTTTTCAGGCCTCCGACGCCGCCTTCGCGGTGTTCCCCGGTACGGCGTCCCCCTCGCCGGCCTCGGTCATGGCGATGCCACGGGTTTCCGGCAGAAGCAGCGCCGCGAGCAGCAGGGCCACCCCGGCGGCCCCGGCCAGCATCAGGAAGGCGGCGCTGTAGCCCTCCCGCACCACCATCTGCCCGGCGGCGGCGGTGCTGAGCGAGGCGCCGATTCCCTGGAGGGTGGCGATGGCGCCCTGGCTGACGTTGAAACGCCCGGTGCCTTCGGTCAGATCGGCGACCACCAGCGGGAACAGGGCACCGAACAGACCCGCGCCCACCCCGTCCAGCAGTTGGACACCGACCAGCCAGGCGGCGTGGTCGGACAGGGTGTAGAGGACGCCACGCAACGGCAGGACCAGGAACGCCGCCAGCAGCAGGGGCTTGCGCCCCCAGCGGTCCGCCCTGGCCCCCACCAGCACCGCCATCGGCACCATGACCAGCTGTGCCGCAACGATGCAGAAGGACATCAGGCTGGTGCCCAGCGCCGGGTCCTTCATGGCCAGCTTCTGCCCGACCAGGGGCAGCATGGCGGCGTTGGCGAAATGGAACAAGGCGGCACAGCCGCCGAAGATCAGCAGCGGGCGGCAGCCCAGGATGACGCGCAGGCCGGACGGCGCCTCGCGGCCGCCCTCCCGGGCGGAGGCATGCAGCCCGCGGGCGACTGCGTGGTCGATGGCGTCGGCGGGAATGCCGGCGGTCGCCGCGATGCTGCACAGCGCCATCGCAGTCATCAGCCAGAACACGGCGACGGGTCCGAACGCATAGGCAGCGCCCCCCGCCAGCAGCGCCGCCACCGCATTGCCGGCATGGTTGAAGGACTCGTTGCGGCCGACCCGGCGGACGAAGGCGCGCGGTCCCAGCAAGCCCAGCGTGACCGCCGCGATGGCTGGCGGGAAGACCGCGCCGGCGGCACCGACGGCCGATTGCAGACCGGCGACGACGGCGAAGCCGTGCAGCCAGGGCAAGGCCAGCGATCCCACCGTGACCAGCAGCGCCGCGACGATGATGACGGCGCGCTTGTACCGGGTGCCGTCGACGAGCGCGCCGGCCGGCAGCTGTGCGGCGATCCCCGCCAGCCCGGCGAGTGTCATCACCAGCCCGATGTCGGCCTCGTTCCAATGCTGGACGGTCAGCAGATAGATCGCCAGATAGGGGCCGAGCCCGTCCCGCACATCGGCCAGGAAGAAGTTCAGCAGGTCGAGCGACCGGTGGGTCGCGGCGGCGTCGGTCATTCGTCACCCAGGATCGGTACGGAGAGCCCCGGCAGCAGAACGCCGGCGGAGCCGTTTGGGTCCGGCCGTTCAGAATCCGTGACGCGCCTGCACGAACGGGCTATCGTTGCGGCGACGCTGCTGTCTTTCGTCATACGGTGGATCCGGGAACCCGACGCCATGGCCGAACGCGATCCGAAAGAGATCGACGAACTCCGGACGATCATCCAGGCGCATCAGGCGTGGCTGAGACGGCCGTCCAGCGGCCGGCGGGCCGATCTCAGCTTCCGCGACCTGTCGCGGCTGAACCTGGAGCGGGTCTCGCTGGCCGGCGCCAAACTGGCCGGCGCCAATCTCAGCAACGCCCGCATGGTCAAGGCCGACCTGTCGCAGGCCGACCTGTTCGGCGCCGACATGGAGGCGGTGAACCTGTCCGCCGCCATCCTGACCGGAGCGGATCTGCGCGGCGCCAACCTGCACCGCGCGTTGCTGACCGACGCCAACCTGCGCGGCGCCGATTTCCGCGCGGGCGAGCTGGTGGACAGCGGCATGCAGGATGGGGGCCAGAAGGGAGCGCGCGGCACCGGCACCACCCGGCTGACCGAGGCGAAGATGGAACGGTCGATCCTGGCCGGCGCCAACTTCGCCGGCTGCGACCTGACCGGCGCCGACCTGAACGATGCCGACCTGACCGGGGCGGAACTGACCTCCGCCGTGCTGATGGGCACCGATTTCTGCGGCGCCAACCTTGATGGGGCGGTGTTCGGCAACACGGTGATGGACCACGCCACCCTGACCCGCACCTTCATCCCCTTCGCCCTTCCTCCCGACGCCATCGTCCGGCCGAGCTATACGGCCATGCCGGTCGCCGAGTTCATGGATCTGGTGGAACGGCACGAACGCTGGGTCGACAGCGGCGGGGCGGAGGGGGCGCGGCTCGACCTCGACCTCGTGTCGGTGGCGGGGGCGGATTTGCATGGGCGGACGCTGGCGGCCGCCCGGCTGCGCCGCTGCCGGCTGCCCGGTGCCCGCCTGACCAAGGCCAGCCTGGAGATGGCGGAGCTGTCCTATATCGACCTCGATGAGGCCGACCTGCGCGACGCCGTGCTGCGCGGTGCCACCCTGCGCCGCGCCTATCTGGCGCACACGCTGATGAACGGGGTGGATGCCCGCCCGGTACCGCTGGCCGGCGGGCGTGACTGGCCGGCCAATTTCGAAGGCGCCGACTTCTCCGACGCGGACCTGCGCGACTCCATGATGGGGTCGGCGATCGTACGCGGAGCGGTGTTCACCAAGGCGCTGACCGACCGGTCCGGCATCGACATGCCCGGCGCCTCCAGCCCCTTCCCTCCTCCTCCGCCAGAAGAGCGGCGGCGGCAGAAGCGCTTCGTCCGGCCCGGCATGGTCGTCCACACCGACCATGGCAGCTTCCCGGCGCGCAACTGGTCGGTGGGGGGCTTGTGCCTGCTGGCGGTCAACCAGCCCTACCAGCGCGGTCAGACCTTCCAGGCCCGCGTCGTCCTGACCGACCGGCAGGAGGTCGCCGCCGTCGCCAACCTCGTCGTCCTGCATCGTGACGAGGAGCGTGGGCAGCTGTCGGTCCGCTTCCACCAGTATGGCGACGACCTGAAGGCGCTGCTGAAGACCGCCTTCCTGGAACACCAGAAGATGGCGGGCTGACGCCGACAGTTCTTCGGCATTCCACCGGACCGTTCGATTGCACAGGATCGTTGATTCTCCGAAACGATCGCGGAACGATCCAAGGTACCTCCTGTTTGAAGGGAGCATGCCGGATGGGGGCACAACCCGCCGGTCGATCCCCGAATGGAGGCTCCCATGGCAGACGAGCAGAAGCCCAGAAAAGTTGGTGTGTATGACGGCGCCGACGGCGGAGCCGGCAGTTCGGGCATGAACTGGATGTGGATCATCCTCGGCCTGATCGTGGTCGCGATCGTCCTTTACCTCCTGTTCCGCTGATCCGGCCGCACCTGCCGCCATGACGGCCGATCAGGGACCGCCCCACGATGAAGGCGATGCGGTCATTCCCCTGCACGACGAGTCGGTGACCGTCGGCAAGCAGCAGGTGGAGCGAAGCCGCGTCCGCGTCACCACGCGCGTCAGCGAACGCGAGGAGATGGTCCGCCAGACGCTGGAGCAGGAAGAGGCCACCGTCACCCGCATTCCCATCGACCGGGAGATCGACGCCCACCCCGGTATCCGCCAGGAGGGGGACGTGACGGTGATCCCGCTGGTCGAAGAGGTGCTGGTGGTGGAACGCCGTCTGGTGCTCCGCGAGGAACTGCACATCCGCAAGAGTCGGCGGACCGTCGAGGTCGAGCAGCCCGTGACCCTGCGTTCCGAAGACGCGGTGGTGGAGCGTGTGATCACCCCGCCCTCCCCCGCCCAATTCCCCAATCAAACACCGTCTGAGGAGTAAAGCCGATGACCAAGACCATCGTCGCCCTCTACGACCACCGATCCGAAGCCGAAACCGCCTCCCGCGAGTTGCAGGCGGCCGGCTTCGAGTCCGGCGCCATCGAGATCCTGTCGCACAGCGACCTGTCCAGGGGCGACCTGTCCAGGGGCGACCTGTCCAGCGGCGGCTGGAGCGGCAGCGGCACCTATACGGGGGCTGCTTCCGCCGCCACCGGCTATGTCGCCTCGCCCAACACGGTGCCGGGCACCGGAAACGCGCTGGAGTCCGGGCTGGGCACCACCACGACCGGCACCGGCGGCATGCTGACCCGGCTGGCCGGCTGGGGCATTCCGAACCGGGATGCGGAGGTCTATGCCGAGGGGGTGCGCCGCGGTGGCTCGCTGCTGAAGGTCCAACTGGACGAAGAGGATGTCGACCGCGCCATGGAGGTGCTGGAGCGCGGCAATGTGGTCGATGTCGAGGAACGCGGCAGCGCCTATCGCACAGCCGGCTGGACCGGCTACGACGAGACCGCCGATTACTATGACGAGCAGTCGGCCGAGGAAGAGCGGCTGCGCTACTCGCCGGGCCATACCGCCATCGATACCACGAGCGGCACCACCGCCGGAACCGGCCTGACCGGTGCCGCCGCCGCCATGCGCGACGTGAACACCGACAGCACCCGCACCGGCACCGGCAAAGTGGGACGGGAAGAGCAGATCCCGATCGTCGAGGAGAAGGTCACCGTCGGCAAGCGCAGCGTCGAGCGCGGCGGGGTCCGCGTCCGCAGCTATGTCGTCGAGACCCCGGTCGAGGAGCAGGTGCGCCTGCGCGACGAGACCGTCACCGTCGAACGCCGCCCCGGCGGCTTGGCAGAGGGAAGCGCCGAGGTTCCCGCCGACGCCTTCCGCGAGCGCACCATCGAGGTGACGGAGACCGACGAGGAGGCGGTGGTCAGCAAGACCGCCCATGTCCGCGAGACGGTCGTGGTCCGCAAGGATGTCGAGGAACGCGCCCAGAGCGTCCGCGACACCGTCCGCCGCACCGAGGTCGAGATCGAGGACACGCGGGATGAAAAGCTGCGCGACCGCCGCACAGACCGGACGGACGACGTCACCCGCTGACCGGCCCAACCGTTCGCAGGCATGAAAAAGGCCGCCCCCTCCAGCCGGAGGGGGCGGCCTTTTCCGTTCAGCCTACAGGATCGGCAGCCGGGCTCAGCTGCGCACCAGCGGCTTGTACTTGATGCGGTGCGGCTGGTCGGCGTCGGCGCCCAGGCGGCGCTTCTTGTCGGCCTCGTAGTCCTGGAAGTTGCCTTCGAACCATTCGACGTGGCTGTCGCCCTCGAAGGCCAGGATGTGGGTGGCGATGCGGTCGAGGAACCAGCGATCGTGGCTGATGACCACGGCGCAGCCGGCGAAGGTCTGCAACGCGTCTTCCAGGGCACGCAGCGTGTCGACGTCCAGATCGTTGGTCGGTTCGTCGAGCAGCAGGACGTTGGCGCCGGACTTCAGCATCTTGGCGAGATGGACGCGGTTGCGCTCACCGCCCGACAGCTGGCCGACCTTCTTCTGCTGGTCCGGACCGCGGAAGTTGAAGCTGGAGACATAGGCGCGGCTGGGCATGGTCTTCTTGCCCAGTTCCACCAGATCCAGCCCGTCGGAGATCTCCTCCCACACCGTCTTCTTGGCGTCGAGGCTGTCGCGGCTCTGGTCGACATAGCCCAGCTTCACCGTGTCGCCGACGCGGAAGGTGCCGGCGTCCGGCCCGTCCTGCCCGGTGATCATGCGGAACAGCGTGGTCTTGCCGGCGCCGTTCGGGCCGATGACGCCGACGATGCCGCCCGGCGGCAGGCGGAAGGACAGGCCGTCGATCAGCAGGCGGTCGCCGAAGCCCTTGGCGATGTTCTCCGCCTCGATGACGACGTTGCCCAGGCGCGGCGGCACCGGGATGACGATCCGCGTCTCGCCCGACTGCTCCTTGCCGCTTTCGGCCAGCAGCGTCTCGTAGGCGGTGATGCGGGCCTTGCTCTTGGCCTGACGGGCACGCGGCGACTGCCGGATCCACTCCAGTTCGGTGGCCAGCTGCTTCTGGCGCGACTCTTCCTGGCGGCCTTCCTGCTCCAGACGCTTCTGCTTCTGCTCCAGCCAGGAGGAGTAGTTGCCCTCCCACGGAATGCCGGCGCCGCGGTCGAGTTCGAGGATCCAGCCGGTGACGCTGTCCAGGAAGTAGCGATCGTGGGTGACCAGCACGACGGTGCCCTTGTAGTCCTCCAGATGCTTCTGGAGCCAGGCGACCGATTCGGCGTCGAGGTGGTTGGTCGGCTCGTCGAGCAGCAGCAGGTCGGGCTTTTCCAACAGCAGCTTGCAGAGCGCGATGCGGCGCTTCTCACCGCCCGACAGCTTGCTCACGTCGGCGTCGCCGGGCGGGCAGCGCAGGGCGTCCATGGCGATCTCGACCGTGCGGTCGATGTCCCAGGCGTCGGCGGCGTCGATCTTCTCCTGCAGCTCGCCCTGTTCGGCCAGCAGCGCGTCGAAATCGGCATCCGGATCGGCCATCAGGTTCGACACTTCGTTGAAGCGGTCGAGCAGCGCCTTCGTCTCCTTCAGCGCCTCCATGACGTTTTCCTGGACGTTCTTGGTCGGGTCGAGCTGCGGCTCCTGCGGCAGGTAGCCGACCTTGGCGCCCTCGGCGGCCCAGGCCTCGCCCGAATAATCCTTGTCCAGACCGGCCATGATCTTCATCAGGGTCGACTTACCGGCGCCGTTGACGCCGAGCACGCCGATCTTCACACCCGGCAGGAACGAGAGCCAGACGTTGTCGAGAACCTTCTTGCCGCCAGGATAGACCTTGGTCAGGCCCTTCATGACATAGACATACTGGTAGGACGCCATGCGCCGCTCCGACCTTCCGAAAAGATGTGAGAATTGGCGCCGCCCAGTCCTTGCGGTTCTACGGCACCCTGTCGCTAGGGTCCGGTTTTAGCGCATAAGGGGCTTTCATGAAACCTTGTTGAGCCGCCCGGCCGGGATCGGGCCGAATCGGGAGGAAAAGGATTGGTCAGCCCCAAGGTCGAAATCTACGTCGATGCCGACGCCTGTCCGGTCAAGGCCGAGGTCTACAAGGTCGCCGGCCGCACCGGCTGCAAGGTCTGGCTGGTCGCCAATGCGCCGCTGCGCCTGCCAACGGAGTGTCTGGCGGAACTGGTGGTGGTCAGCGACGGTTTCGACGCCGCCGACAACTGGATCGCCGAACATGCCGGCCCGACCGACGTTGTGGTGACGGCGGACATCCCGCTGGCCGACCGCTGCGTGAAGCGGAACGCGGTGGTGATAGGCCCGACCGGGCGGCCCTTCACCCCGGACAGCGTCGGTTCGGCGCTGGCGACCCGCGCGCTGATGCAGGATCTGCGCGACATGGGCGTGGTCAGTGGCGGCAACGCACCGATGAGCCAGCGCGACAAGTCGCAGTTCCTCCAGACGCTGGATCAGGCAGTGCAGGCGCTGAAGGCGGGACGGCGGCCGAAGTTCCGGTGATGCGCTGACGGTGAAAGGAAAAAGCCCGGCTCCGGAGGGAACCGGGCCTTCCTATCCGATCTGGCGACGGAAGAAACCGCCGATCACTCCCAGCCGGCGACCTTCTCGCAGGCCTTGCGGGCTTCGGGATTGGCCTTTTCCCACTGGGTGATGGTGCGCGTCTCGTTGTTGTCCATCTTGTCGTTCATGCAGACGCAATACTTGTTCACGACCGATTCCGGGACCTTGGCGTCGGCATTGTCCTTCATGCACTGGGCCACCCATTTGGCGTTGTCGTCGGCCATGGCGGGCGCACCGGCGGACAGCAGGCCGAGCGACAGGAGACCAAAGGAAAGAGCGAGAGCGGCAGATTTCATGACCGGACTCCACATTGGGCGGCGCAGCGGGATCGCTGCACCGCGCCGACTGTCGGCATCCCCAATGGTAGGAGCGATAATCAACGTCGAACAAGCAAAGACTAATCCTTAAGGATTAGCCCGAACATTGTAAGCGCACAAAGATTCGCTTGTGATTAGACCCTGACGACCTTGCCCGGATTAAGAAGGTTATCCGGATCGAAAGCCCGCTTCAGGTCGCCCATGACGGCGAATGCTTCCCCGGTTTCCTGCTCCAGGAACGCCATCTTGCCATAGCCGATGCCGTGCTCGCCGGTGCAGGTGCCGCCCATCGCCAGCGCACGGCCCACCATCTTGTCGGCAAGGCGCTGCGCCTCCGCCAGTTCGGCCGGATTCTCGGGGTCGAGCACATAGACGAGGTGGAAGTTGCCGTCGCCGACATGGCCGACCATCGGCGCCAGCATGTTGGACTCGGCCAGATCCTGCTTGGTTTCCAGGATGCAGTCGGCAAGCCGCGAGATCGGCACGCAGACGTCGGTCGGCCAGCCCTTCGAGCCCGGACGCAGAGCCAGCGCCGCGTAATAGGCGTCGTGCCGGGCCTGCCACAGCTTCGTCCGGTCCTCCGGCCGGGTGGCCCAGGCGAACTCCATCCCGCCATGCTCGGCGGCGATGGCGGCCACCATCTCCGCCTGCTCCTTCACACCGGCCTCGGTGCCGTGGAACTCGAAGAACAGGGTCGGGGCGACGGCGTAGTCGAGCTTGGAGTATTTGTTGACGGCGTCGATCTGCACCTCGTCCAGCAGTTCGATGCGGGCGACGGGGACGCCGACCTGGATGGTCTGGATCACCGTGTCGACCGCGCCCTTGATGGTCGGGAAGGCGCAGACGGCCGACGAGATCGCTTCCGGGATGCCGTAGAGCTTCAGCGTCACCTCGGTGATGATGCCGAGCGTACCCTCGGAGCCGACGAACAGGCGGGTCAGGTCATAGCCGGCCGCCGACTTGCGCGCCCGGCCGCCGGTCTTGATGACGCGGCCGTCGGCCAGCACCACGGTCAGGCCCAGCACATTCTCGCGCATTGTGCCGTAGCGCACGGCATTGGTGCCGCTGGCCCGTGTCGCCGACATGCCGCCCAGCGAGGCGTTGGCACCGGGATCGATGGGGAAGAACAGGCCAGTGTCGCGCAGATGCTCGTTCAGCTGCTTGCGGGTCACGCCGGCCTGGACGGTGACGTCCAGATCCTCCGCGCTGACGCGCAGGATCTGCTGCATGCCCGACAGGTCGATGGTGATGCCGCCGGCCAGCGCCGCGATGCCGCCCTCCAGCGAGGTGCCGGTGCCGAAGGGGATGATCGGCAGCTTGTGCTTGGCGCAGATCTTCACGATCGCGCTGACCTCTTCGGTCGAGTTGGCGAAGGCAACGCCATCCGGCGGACAGGGGGTGTGATAGGACTCGTCCTTGCCGTGATGCTCGCGCACCGGCAGGGAGGTGGTGAACCGGTCGCCCAGCAGAGCCGTCAGCTCGGCCCGAGCCTCCTCGGTCAGGGCCGCGCGCGGCTGGGTGGTGGCGATGACGGTCATGGGTGTTGTCCTCCCCGGTCGGTGGTTCATTGGTATGACCAAGCGAGGCTAAGGCGGCGGGCAAGTGCTTGGCAAGACAGGCGATGCGCAAGGGTGGAATGCCGGGGTGCCACAGGTTGGCCGCAGATGCAGGAGCGCACCGCCACACCTGTTGCACCGGCGGCGCAACAGTCCCTGCAACACCTGTTGCAACGCCCCACCCCACCGCATCGCCTTGAACCGTTGAAAATCAAGAAAATCCGCTGAACTGACCATCTGGCACGGCGGTTGCTCTTACCCCCTCGAACCGCGCGTCGATCAGCGGCGCGCCGCACTGAGGGGGAGGTGTCATCTTGGCTCCGGTCGTCGGCATTGTCGCCAATCCGGTTTCCGCCCGCGACATCCGCCGGGTCGTCGCCAACGCCACCAGCCTGCAGATCGCCGACCGGGCGAACATCCTGCTGCGGGTGCTGGCGGCCCTGCATGCCTGCGGCGTCCGCGACGTTCTGATGATGCCGGAGAATGGCGGCATCCGCGCCCATGTCGAGCGTGGCATGATGCGGGCGAGGTCGCAAGGCGAGGGCATCTACCCGGCCCTCCATCCCGTCGCCATGCCGATCACCGGCACCGTCGCCGACACCCACCGCGCCACCGCCGAGATGCGGCGGGCCGGCGTGTCGGCGCTGGTGGTGCTGGGTGGCGACGGCACCCACCGGGCGGTGGCGGCGGACTGCGGGACGGTTCCCATCGCCGGCATCTCCACCGGCACCAACAACGCCTTCCCCGAACATCGGGAGCCGACGATCACCGGGCTCGCCACCGGGCTGGCGGTCACCGGCCGGGTGCCGCCACACATCGCGTTTTCCGCCAACAAGCGCATCGACGTCTCCCTCATCAACGGGGCGAACGGCGGCGCCGTCACCGAGATGGCGCTGGTCGATGTCGCCCTGGTGACGGAGCGCTACATCGGCGCCCGCGCCCTGTGGCGGACCGAGAATTTCCGCGAACTCTACGTCACCTTCGCCGACCCCGAGGTGATCGGCATGTCGGCCATCGCCGGACTGCTGGAACCCGTCGGCCGCGACGAGAGCGGCGGCCTGATGGTGCGGCTGTCGCCGGACGGGGATTGCCGCAAGGGCACCACCACCCTCCACGCCCCCATCGCGCCTGGAATGATGGCCCAGGTCGGCATCACCGACTGGCGCCGCATGCCGGCCGACGTGGCCTTCGTGCCGGAGGTCACCGCCGGCTCCATCGCGCTGGATGGCGAGCGCGAACTGTCCTTCAGCGAACGCGACCGTCTGTCCCTGACGCTGAGGGACGACGCCTTCCGCACGGTCAACGTCGCCGCAGTCATGCGGCACGCCGGCCAGAACAGGCTGCTGACCGGCACCCCGGTGCCCGTCGCCGCCGCCTTCTAACCACCAAACATCAATCAGGGAGAAAACACCTCATGGCCCAGAATCCCTTTCCCCTCGGCAAGGACGAGCTGCTGAAGGCCTACCGCACCATGCGGACGATCCGCGAGTTCGAGGAGCGGCTGCACGTCGATTTCGCCAAGGGCGACATCCCCGGCTTCGTCCACCTCTATGCCGGCGAGGAGGCCTGCGCCACCGGCATCATGATGCACCTGAACGACAACGACCGCATCGCCTCCACCCACCGCGGCCACGGCCACTGCATCGCCAAGGGCGTCGATGTCCACGCGATGATGGCGGAGATCTATGGCCGCAGCACCGGCGCCTGCCGGGGCAAGGGCGGGTCGATGCACATCGCCGACCTGTCCAAGGGGATGATGGGCGCCAACGGCATCCTCGGGGCCGGGGCGCCGCTGATCTGCGGCGCGGCGCTGGCGGCCAAGGTGCGCGGCGACCGCGGCGTCGGCATCACCTTCGTCGGCGACGGCGCGTCCAACCAGGGCACCTTCCTGGAAAGCCTGAATCTCGCCGCGGTTTGGAACCTGCCGGTGGTCTTCGTGGTGGAGAACAATGGCTATGCCGAATCCACGGCGATGGAATGGGCGGTGTCCTGTGACAGCTACGTCGACCGCGCCACCGGCTTCGGCATGCCGGGCGTCACGGTGGACGGCACCGACTTCTTCGCGGTGTACGAGGCGGCGGGCGAGATCATCCGCCGCGCCCGCGACGGCGGCGGCCCGGCCCTGCTGGAATGCAACATGGTCCGCTTCTACGGCCACTTCGAGGGCGACGCCCAGACCTACCGTGCCAAAGGTGAGTTGGAGGCGATCCGCGCGTCCCGCGACTGCCTGACCATCCTGTCGGAACGGGTGATCGAGGCCGGGGTGATCGGCCGCGACGAGCTGCAGGCCATCGACCGCGAGGTGAACGCGCTGATCGAGGACGCCACGCGCGCCGCCAAGGCCGCCCCGCTGCCGGCACCGGAAGACCTGCTGCGCGACGTCTACGTCGCCTACTGAGCCAACCCCAATCCAAGAGACGCGAAACGCGCGGAGGAAACACATGTCCCGCAAGATCAGCATGAAGCAGGCGATCAACGAGGCCCTGGACCTGGAGATGCGCCGCGACCCCACCGTCATCGTCATGGGCGAGGACATCGTCGGCGGCACCGGTGCGAAGGGCGAGGACGATGCCTGGGGCGGCGTGCTGGGCGTCACCAAGGGGCTGTACGCCAAGCATGGCGACCGGCTGATGGACACGCCACTGTCGGAATCCGCCTATATCGGGGCCGCCATCGGGGCCGCCGCCTGCGGGCTGCGACCGGTGGCGGAGCTGATGTTCCTCGACTTCATGGGCGTCTGCTTCGACCAGATCTTCAACCAGGCCGCCAAGTTCCGCTACATGTTCGGCGGCAAGGCCGAGACGCCGGTGGTGATCCGCGGCATGGTCGGCGCCGGCTTCCGCGCCGCCGCCCAGCATTCGCAGATGCTGACCCCGCTGTTCACCCACATTCCCGGCCTGAAGGTGGTCTGCCCCAGCAACGCCTATGACGCCAAGGGACTGCTGATCCAGTCGATCCGCGACAACGATCCGGTCATCTTCTGCGAGCACAAGAACCTTTACGGCCTGGAATGCGAGGTTCCGACCGAGAGCTACGCCATCCCGTTCGGCGAGGCGAACGTGCTGCGCGACGGCGACGACGTGACCATCGTCAGCTACGGCCTGACCGTTCATCGCGCGATGGAAGCCGCGGCGGCGCTGGCGAAGGACGGCACCGAGGCCGAGGTGATCGACCTGCGCACCCTGTCGCCGATCGACTGGGACACCATCGTCGAGAGCGTCGAGCGCACCGGCCGGCTGGTGGTTGTAGACGAGGCGCACCCGCGCTGCAACCTCGCCACCGACATCGCCGCCTTCGTCGGGCAGAACGCCTTCGGTGCGCTGAAGGCCGGCATCCAGATGGTGACGGCGCCGCACACCCCGGTGCCCTTCGCGCCGTCGCTGGAGGATCTCTACGTCCCCAGCGCCGACAGCATCGCCAGCGCCGTGAAGCGCACCCTGTCGCCCAAGGGCGCGTCGCCGCGGATCGCGGCCTGACAGACCGGCCTCACACCACACGGCACGCATGAACCGCCCCGCTCCCTCATTCCCGCCTCCGTGGGAGTGACGGGAGGGGTGTGCGCGAAGCAAAAAAGCATTCCCAGGAGACCGAGTTCCATGTTGAACGAGCGCATCAAGCCCATCGTCATGCCGAAATGGGGCCTGTCCATGTCGGAGGGCAAGGTCACCGGCTGGCTGAAGCGGCCGGGATCCACCATCTCCATCGGCGATGAGCTGCTGGAGGTCGAGACCGACAAGATCACCAATGTGGTCGAAGCGGGCGAGACCGGCGTGCTGCGCCGGGTGCTGGGCGAACCCGGCACCGTCTATCCGGTCAAGGCGCTGATCGCGGTTCTGGCCGAACCCGACGTGCCGGACGACGACATCGATGCCTTCATCAACGCCTATGCCGTCCCGGCCAGCGAAGACGACGGCGAGGCCGAGGCCGGCCCGCAATACCACACCGCCGAAACCCCGGCCGGCACCATCCGCTATGCCAAACGCGGCGATGGCGGGCCCACCGTCCTGCTGGTCCATGGCTTCGGCGGCGACCTCGACAACTGGCTGTTCACCATCGACGCGCTGGCGGAGAAGGCCACCGTCTACGCGCTCGACCTGCCCGGCCACGGCCAGTCGAACAAGCAGATCGCCGACCCCAGCCTGTCCGGCCTGTCGAAGGCAGTGCTGGGCTTCCTCGATACGGTCGGGGTGGAGCGCGCCCATTTCGTCGGCCATTCGATGGGCGGGGCGGTGTCGATGCGCACCGCGCTCGACGCGCCGGGCCGGGTGGCGTCGCTGTCGCTGATCGCGTCGGCCGGCCTCGGCGAGCAGATCGACCATGGCTACATCCAGGGATTCGTCGGTGCGACATCGCGCCGCGACCTGAAGCCGGTCCTGGAGACTCTGTTCGCCGACCGCGGTCTTGTCAGCCGCCAGATGGTTGACGACCTCTTGAAGTACAAGCGGCTCGACGGGGTGGACGAGGCGCTGCGGGCGCTGTCGGCATCGCTGTTCGCCGAGGGCCGGCAGGCCAGCGTGCTTGCCTCATGGATCGCGGACGCCGGGACGCCCACGCTGGTGGTGTGGGGCGAGGAGGATCGCGTCATCCCCGCCGACCATGCCCAGGCGCTGGCGAACACGGCCCAGGTCGCCGTCATCCCCGGCGCCGGCCACATGGTGCAGATGGAGGCGGCCGGCAAAGTGAACGCGCTGCTGAAGGACCACATCGCCAAGGCGGACTGAGGAGGCCAGCCCCTTCCCGCCCCTTTTCCGGTTCCTGAAACCCTCGCCACCGGCGTGCGGACCACCCGTCCGCGCGTCGGCAGGAGACCGTTCATGCCCGATCTCAAGGACAAGAGCATCATCGTCACCGGCGCCGGCCGCGGCATCGGCGCCACCATCGCCAAGGCGCTGGCCGCTGACGGTGCCAAGCTGACCATCGCCGACCGCAACGCGGCCGACGCACAACAGGTGGCCGAGGCCATCCGTGCGGCCGGCGGCAGCGCCATCGCCGTCACCGTCGATGTCCGCGACCGCGCCGCCGTCCGCCGCATGATCGACGAGACGGTGAAGGCGCACGGCCGGCTGGACGTCCTCTTCAACAATGCCGGCATCGCCCAGACCAAGCCCTTCCTCGACATCACCGAGGACGACTGGCACACGGTCAACGACGTCAATGCGCTCGGCGTGCTGATCGGCATGCAGGAAGCGATCAAGACGTTCAAGAAGCAAGGCGGCGGCGGCAAGATCGTCAACACCGCGTCGATTGCCGGCAAGCAGGGCTACGAACCGCTGGCCCATTACTCCGCCAGCAAATTCGCCGTCGTGGCATTGACCCAGGCCGCCGCCCGCGGCTTCGGCAAGGACGGCATCACCGCCAACGCCATCTGCCCCGGCGTGGTGGCGACCGAGATGTGGAAGATCATCGACCAGGGCTTCCGCGACACCGGCATCACCAAGTCGGAGAACGAGGCCTTCGACATGTTCGCCGCCGGCGCCGTGCTGGGCCGGCCGTCGCGCCCCGACGATCTGGTCGGCGTCGCCCGCTTCCTCGCCTCGTCCGACAGCGATTTCATGACCGGCCAGTCCCTGCTGGTCGATGGCGGGATGGTGTTCGCCTGACCGTCCCGACCGCTCGCCCCACAACGATAAAACCGGAGGACAACACCATGAGTGCCACTTCGATGAAGGCCGCCGTCTGGCATGGCCGCAAGGACATCCGGGTCGAAGACGTGCCGCTGCCGGGCGCCCCGCCCGCCGGCTGGGTGCAGATCAAGGTCCATTGGTGCGGCATCTGCGGGTCCGACCTGCATGAGTATGTCGCCGGCCCGGTCTTCATCCCCGTCGACACGCCCCACCCGCTGACCGGCCTGAAGGGGCAATGCATCCTCGGCCACGAGTTCAGCGGCGAGATCGCGACGCTGGGCGAGGGCGTGACCGGCTTTGCCGTCGGCGACAGGGTGGCGGCCGACGCCTGCCAGCATTGCGGCGAGTGCTATTACTGCAAGCACGGCATGTACAACATCTGCGAGAAGCTGGCCTTCACGGGCCTGATGAACAACGGCGCCTTCGCCAGCCTGGTCAATGTCCCGGCCGAACTGCTCTACAAGCTGCCCGACGGCTTCCCGACCGAGGCCGGCGCCCTGATCGAGCCGCTGGCGGTCGGCATGCATGCGGTGAAGAAGGCCGGCAGCATCGTCGGCGAGACCGTGGTGGTGGTCGGCGCCGGCACCATCGGCCTGTGCACGATCATGTGCGCGAAGGCGGCCGGCGCCGGGCGGATCATCGTCCTGGAGATGTCCGCCGCCCGCAAGGCCAAGGCGCTGGAGGTCGGTGCCTCCATCGTGCTCGACCCCAAGGAGTGCGATGCGGTGGCGGAGGTGAAGGCGCTGACCGGCGGTTACGGCGCCGACGTGTCGTTCGAGTGCATCGGCCACCGCGACACCGCGAAGCTCGCCATCGACGTGATCCGCAAGGCCGGCAAGGCGGTGCTGGTCGGCATCTTCGAGGAACCCAGCTCCTTCAACTTCTTCGAGATCGTCGCCACCGAAAAGCAGGTCATCGGCTCGCTGGCCTACAATGGCGAGTTCGCCGACGTCATCCGCTTCATCGCCGACGGCCGCATCGACGTGCAGCCGCTGATCACCGGCCGCATCACGCTGGACGACATCGTCAGCGGCGGCTTCGAGGAACTGGTCGCCCACAAGGACCGCAACGTGAAGATCATCGTCCAGCCCCAGGCGGCCCTTGCCGCCGAACAGCCGGAGCTCGTCCACTGATGGCCCTGCCCGTGATGCACATGAAAGCCGCCCGCCCGGAACACCGGGCCGAGAAGCCGGTCTGGCTCCGCGCCCGCGCCCCCGGCGGGGCGGCGTTCGAGGACACGCAGTCGCTCGTCCGCCGCCACGGCCTGAACACGGTCTGCGAGGAGGCCGCCTGCCCCAACATCGGTGAATGCTGGAGCAAGCGGCATGCGACGGTGATGATCCTGGGCAGCGTGTGCACGCGGGCCTGCGCCTTCTGCAACGTCGCCACCGGCCGGCCGGACGCACTCGACCCCCACGAGCCAGACCGGCTGGCCGAGGCGGTGGGCGAGCTTGGCCTCGCCCATGTCGTCATCACCTCGGTCGACCGCGACGATCTGCCGGACGGCGGTGCGGCGCATTTCGCCCGCTGCATCCGCCGCCTGCGCGAGACCGCACCCGAAACGACCGTGGAGGCGCTGACCCCCGATTTCCGCAACAAGCCGGGAGCGTTGGAGACGGTCGCCGATGCCCGGCCGGACGTCTACAACCACAATCTGGAAACCGTGCCGCGGCTCTATGCCGATGTGCGGCCGGGGGCGCGCTACTACGGCTCGCTCCGCCTGCTGGAGCGGGTGAAGGAGCGCGATCCGTCGATCTTCACCAAGTCGGGCATCATGGTCGGACTGGGCGAGGAACCGGCGGAGGTGTTGCAGGTGATGGACGACCTGCGGGCGGCGGGCGTCGATTTCCTGACCATCGGCCAGTATCTCCGCCCTACCCCCAATCATCACCCGGTCGCCCGCCACGTCACGCCGGAGGAGTTCGAGCGCTATGCCACCGTTGCGCGCGCCAGGGGATTCCTGATGGTGTCGGCGACGCCGCTGACCCGCTCCTCCCACCATGCCGGCCGCGACTTCGACGAGTTGCGGCGGCGGGCGGGAACGAAGGGCTGAGCTTCACAGCGCGGTCTTCGGTCTTCAAAGGGCGGTCTTCAAAGGGCGGTCTTCGGCCCGACCGCGACCCCGTCCGGCTGTGGCGGCTTCATCAGCTTGCAATCCTTGACGCAAAAGGTCTGCTGCTCGATCCGGCCGCCGCAGGCCTTGAAGCACTGATCGTAATCGGAAGAGCAATAAAGATTGCTGGAGCAGCTGATTTCCCGCTCGAAATCGCTGAGAGTCTTCATCTTCTTCTTGTTGTAATCCTTAGGCAATGACTTGAGATAGGCACGATAGTCGGCATGGGCGCGGGTGAGCCCCTCTGCCCGGCAAGTCTGCAGGGCAAGCTCCTTCGCGGAGTCACAGATGGATTGCGCTTGTCGACACTGGGCGACGCAAAGCTTCCCGGCCTCGCTGACCGGCGAGAAATAGTTCGTCGTCGTCTCGAACCGTGGACTTGGGGTGCAAGCGGCCGTCACGGCGGCCAGCAGGCAGCCGAGCAGAATGGAACGCCGTATCATGGTGGGTGCCCCGCTGTGGATTACCGTCACTTGGTATCAACAGCCCACCGACACGCACTCATCCATCGGCGGCGTGGATTTCGCAGAAGCGGACCGCACCGCCGATGGACGGCAACCCGGAAGCGAAGGCAGAAACGAAAAAAGGTGCCGATCGGACGGCCCCGTCAGGCCGCGCGGACGGTGGCGATGAAGTTCGTGACCTCCGCCTTCAACCGGTCGGCCTCCGTCGCCAGGACATTGGCGGTGCTCAGCACCTGATCGGCGGCGGCACCGGTTTCGGTGGCGGCCCTGGTCACGCCGACGATGTTGGTGGACACCTGCTCGGTACCGCGGGCCGCCTGGTTGACGTTGCTGGAGATTTCGGCGGTCGCCGCATTCTGCTCTTCGATGGCGGCGGCAATGGCCGACGAGATTTCGCTCATCCGGCTGATGATGCCGGAGATGCCGGCAACCGCCTCCTTCGCGCCGGTGGTGGCGGTCTGGATCTCCTTCACCTTGGCCTGGATCTCGTCGGTCGCGCGGGCGGTCTGGCTGGCCAGCGCCTTCACCTCGCTGGCCACCACCGCGAAGCCCTTGCCGGCCTCACCGGCACGCGCCGCTTCGATGGTGGCGTTCAGGGCCAGCAGATTGGTCTGTCCGGCGATGGAGTTGATCAGATCGACCACCGCGCCGATCTGGTTGGCGGTATCGACCAGCAACTGCATGCTGGCGTTGGTCCGGTCGGCCTCCTGCACCGCGGTCGCCGAAATGGCGCTCTGGTTCGACACCTGACGCCCGATTTCCAGGATGGAAGCGGCCAGTTCCTCGGTTGCCGATGCGACCGTCTGGACGTTGGCGCTGGACTGCTCCGACGCCACCGCCACGGCCGTCGCCTGGGCGGTGGACTGGGTTGCGGAGGAGGACAGGGTTCCGGCCGCACCCTGCATCTGGGTGGCGGAAGACGCGACATTCTGGACGATGGTGCTGACGCTGCCCTCGAACCGGTCGGCGAGCCGGCGCATCTCGGCCTTGCGCTCCGCCTCCGCACGCGCCTTCTGCTCCTCCTGCTCGGCCGTCAGGCGCCGGACCTCCAGCGCATTGCCCTTGAACACATCCAGCGTACGGGCAAGCAGTCCAACCTCGTCACGGCGATCGGTCCCGTCGATCGCGAAGTCCAGTTCGCCCTGCGAGACACGGGCCATCGCCGTGGTGATCCGGCCCAGCGGACGGACGATCAGATAGACGACGATGGACAGCGACAGCGCCAGCCCGATCAGCACGCCGGCGATCGAAAGGGCCAGGACGGTGTCATGGGTCTCTTCCGTAACGGCGCGAGCCTGCTGGATGGACTTCTCAACCCCCTGGCGGTTGATCTCGACACGCTCGTCGATCAGGGTCGACGCGGCACGACGGGTCTTCGCACCCTCTCCGGCGCTGAGGGCGAAGGCGTCATCGTCCTTGCCCTGAGTTGCCAGGTCGATGACCTTCAAGGCGTTCTGGCGGTAGGCATCGACCAGAGCCTTGATCTTCACACCGGTTTCCCGACGGACATCGCTGTCCGCCGTCTGGGCGAGGTCGGCGATCGCCTTGTCCGCCAGCGCCATCGACTCGTTGAACATCGCGGCGAAGCGACGCGTCTCATCGTTACTCTTCTCTAGGATCGCGTTCTTTTCGGCGATGGTCGCGGCATTGAGATGACGGCCGATATCGAGAATGGTCGCGCGCCGCGACGCCTCGACGGTCAGCGCATATTTGGAAACCTTCTGAACCGTTTCCAGACGCTGGAGCGCCGTCGCGGCGATCGCTCCCATGAAGATCAACAGCATGATCACGGGTACGAGGATCTTCACGATCATCTTTTGATTGCCAAACCACCTAATCATCGGTCGCCCCCCGGCGTAAATCCAAACAGTCTTTGGAAGACCAACTAATCAATTAGGCTATTCTGCCCATGGAATTCATCAACTGGGGCAAACCCCAGGCATCGCAGAATTCGGAAAATCCACATTTCAATGCGGCAACATTTTCTGTTTATCCTTGTTGCAAGTTGCAATATTCCGCGAAATGGCAAGGTGAATCCTTACCTCCGTTTGTCTTCACCCCTTTCTGCGAAATTTCATTCCGGAACACAATAATTTTCATTCCATTTTCCAAACCGCAAGATCCCTCGATCGGTCCGCCAAAACGCGGAATCGCCGTGCCATGGTCAGATGCCCAAATTTTTGGCTTTCGGCATGGGTGCAGGCTTCAAGCGATCCCACTTGAACCAATCACACTCAAAGGCATGGCTTCGCCAGCCGACGGCGCACTGCCAGGGCCGGCAGGATCGGGCAAGAAAAGGCGGATCGCGTTGGCTTTCGCACGATCCGCCGCAAGGTCATTGGAGGTGGACGTTTCCGGCGGCCGAAACATCCGGTTCGGAAAATAGTGGCGCCGGAGCGCCCCGGACCTAAGTCAGATGCTGCCGTTGCAGGTAGTCCTCGCTCTGCATCTCCATGAGGCGGCTCACCGTGCGTTCGAACTCGAAGGCATGGGTGCCTTCGGGGTAGAGACGCTCGGGCGGCCCCTCGGCGGCGATGACGACGTTCACCTTGTGCTCGTACAGCGCGTCAATCAGCGTCATGAAGCGCTTGGCCTCGTTGCGCAGCTCGTCCTTCATCGTCGGCACATGGTTGATCAGAACCGTGTGGAAATGGGTGGCGATGGCAAGATAATCGGCCGCCCCCAGCGGCTTGCCGCACAGGTTCCAGAAATCGACCCAGGCGACGCTTTTGGCGGCACGGTCGATCTCGACCCGTCGGCCCTGCACCGTCAGGCTGCAAGGCTCGCCCGCCGCACCGCCGGTGAGGTCGGAAAAGGCCTTGGCGAGGGCGGCGTCCGACGCCGGCCCGAGTGGATGGTGATAGATCGGCACGCCCTTCAAACGGTCCAGCCGGTAGTCGGTCGGACCGTCCAGTGACAGGATGTCCAGCTTCTCCTTCAGCAGCGCAATGAAGGGCAGGAACAACTCGCGCTGGAGACCGTCCTTGTACAGCATGTCGGGCGGCCAGTTGGAAGTCGCCACCACCACCACGCCAAGGTCGAACAGGTTGGTGAACAGCCGCCCAAGGATCATCGCGTCGACGATGTTGGTAACATGGAACTCGTCGAAGCAGAGCAGCCACGCCTCGTTGGCCAGGGCACGGGCCAGTTCGGGCAGCGCCTCGTCCGGGCCGTCGCCCTTCCCCTTGCCCGACTGGCGGTGGTCATGGATGCGCTGGTGGATCTCCAGCATGAATTCGTGGAAATGGACGCGCCGCTTCTTGTCGACCGGAGCGGTCTCATAGAACAGGTCCATCAGCATCGACTTGCCGCGCCCGACGCTGCCGTAGATGTACAGCCCCTGCGGTGCGGTGGAGGCGATGTCGGGCGGCGGCGGCGCGGCGCGGCGGCGGCCCAGACCGAACCGCTCCAGCCAGCCTCCCCCGGAGGGCCTGTCGTCGCCGGCGGGCTGCGGCTGATAGCCTTTCAGCGCCTGATACAGGCTTTGGAACTTCTCCGCCGCCAGTTCCTGGTCGGGATCAGGGCGAAGCGTGCCGCTGCCGCGGCGGGCGCGGTAGAGCGAAAGCGGTCCGTCGGTCATGGGGATATGCGCGATCCGGCTGCCAAGATGGCCCCTTACCTAGCGGATGGCGCCGCTCGCGGCAACCGCAGACGGGGCGGCCATGCGGGAATGGCAGGGCGGCGGGGTAGTACCGGGAAAGCCCTTCGGAGACCTTCGCCGGCGTCTGCCTGTAGCGCGGCATCTGCGCGCAGTGGGAAACCCCGTATTTCCGTCCGGTTACACTTTCTTTAGGGTGTCGGCGCGATTAATCAGGACTGGCCGACCGGCCGCAACCCCCACAGGAAATCCCGACGCCGATGCCCGTTCCCGGGTCCGCCTCCCCGACGCTGCTCCGCTCTGCCGCCGGTCTGGCACGGGCGCTGCGTGGCCGGCTGGGGTCGGTGCGCTTCCTGATGACCGCCTCCGGCCTTGCCTTCATCGTGGTGGTGAACGCGCTGATCGGCTACGGCATCGTCCAGGGCCGGCGCGAGGCGCTGGATTCCGGCGAACGCGCCACCCGCGATCTTGCCCGCATGCTGGAATCGCAGACTCTGCGGACGGCCTTCGCAGTCGACCAGATGCTGCGCGACCTGTCCTTCGCGCTCGACATGCTGCCGGACGGTGCCCGCCGCGGCAGTACGGCCATTCATGACCATCTGCGCCAGCGGCGCGATGCCTTCACGGAACTGGCCGATCTGGTGGTGGTGGACAGTGACGGCTTCGCCCTGCACCACTCGGCCGAGGCGCCGCTTCCGACGATTTCGCTGGCCGACCGCAGCTATTTCACCGGTCCGCGCGACGGCGGCATCCAGGGGCTGCATGTCGTCCCCGCCATCACCAGCCGGGTGATGGGAACACAGGTCATCCCGTTCAGCCGGCGCTGGCTGGATACCGATGGTGGATTCCGCGGCGTGCTGGTCGCCATGGTCGATCCGACACGGCTGGCAGCGACGCTGGAGTCGCGGGACATCGACCGCAAGGGCGGTGCGATCCTGGCACTGGGAGACGGCACGATCCTGCTGCAACGGCCGCAAGGCCAAGGCGGACCGGCGCGGCTGACCGACTGGCCGGCCGTGTGGGCCGCGCTTGCCACGCATGACGTCGCCACCATCCGCGACACCGTTCCCGGTCCGGGATCGGCCCCGGGGGCTGGCACCGACAGTCTGGTCAGCGTGCGGCGGGTACAGGGCTATCCCTTCGTCATCGTCGCGACCCTGCCGGTGGCGGCGGCGCTGGTCGAATGGCGGCGCGACACAGCGGCCTGGACCTCCATCGGCACGGTGATGACAATCGCCATCGCCCTGCTGACCGCCTTCGTCGTCCGCCAGCATGCCCGGCGGGAGCAGGATCAGGCCCGGCTCACCCGCGCCTCGCGCCGGATCCGCGGCATCCTGGATTCCATGCTGGACGCGGTCGTGACCTTCGACGGGGCCGGGCGCATCGTCACCTTCAACCGCGCGGCGGAGATGATGTTCGGCGTTCCGGAACGCGAGATGATCGGCCAGCCGATCGAGGCGCTGATCCCCGACGCGCGCGGCGGCGCCAACGATCGCGACCTGACCGCTCTGCGCCATGACGGCCGTGCCTTCCCGGTGGGCTTCACCGTCAGCGATCTGCGATTGGGCAGCGGCCCCTGCGCCGCGGCCAGCTTCTCCGCTGCGGTCGGCGCCCTGCGTCCCGACGAGCCGCGCATCTATGTCGGCGTCATCCGCGACATGACCCGGCGCAAGCAGCAGGAGGCGGAACTGATCGCCTCCAAGACCCAGGCGGAACTGGCGAACCGGGCGAAGAGCGAATTCCTCGCCAACATGAGCCACGAACTCCGCACCCCGCTGAACGCCATCATCGGCTTCGCGGAGGTGCTGGACAGCCAATTCTTCGGCGCCATCAACGAACGGCAGAAGTCCTGCATCGCCGACATCCACGACAGCGGCCGGCATCTGCTGGACATCGTCAACGCCGTGCTCGACATGTCTAAGCTGGACGCCGGCAAGTTCGAGCTGTGCGAGGAGGCGGTTGAAGCGCACGGGGCGGTCGGACAATGCCTGATGATGGTGCGCGACCGCGCTGCCGCCGGCGGGGTCGCCATCCACAACGAGGTGACGGCCGCCGTCGCCACCCTGTGGGTCGACCGGCGGGCCTTCAAGCAGGTCATTCTGAACCTGCTGTCCAATGCCGTAAAATTCACGCCCGACGGTGGCGGCATCACCATCGCCGCCATGCGGGAAGAGGATGGCGGCTTCGTGCTGACCGTCGCCGATACCGGCATCGGCATCCCGCCCGACTTCATGGCCGACCTGTTCCAGCCCTTCCGTCAGGCCGAGAACGCCGCAAATCGCCGCTACGAGGGCACCGGGCTGGGGCTGTCGATCTCGAAGAACTTCGTCGACCTGCATGGCGGCACGCTGAGCTGCAGCAGCACCCCGGGCGCCGGCACGACCATGACCCTGCGGCTGCCGGCGAGCCGGGTGATCGACCGTTCAAGCGATATCGGCAGCCGCGCCAAGGTTCCAGCGGCCTGAAGCCGCCAGGGGGAGGCGTTCAGCGCAGGCGCGTAGCACTGAAACGCCTGGGCGGATTGACGAAATCATCCTGGGCGGCGATCAGCTGAAGCTCCCGCGTGCCCATTCGCCGCGTCGTCGCGAAAATGGCGAAGATCGCCGCCGCCGCCTTCTCCAGCGCGTCGGCCGGATCGAAAGCGGCCAGGTAATGGGCGAGGAACAGCGCCGCCACCGCGTCGCCCGAGCCGTTGGGCGGCGGATCGAAGGTCAGGCGCGGCGTTGCCACCAGCCAGGCACCGTCGGTGCCGTCCACCAGCATCTCGATGCTGTCGGGATCGGCATCACTGCGCGTCAGGCTTGTGACCAACACCAGCCGTGGCCCGCGCGCGCGCAAAGCCGCGGTGGCGGCCAGCGCGTCGTCCAACGTCGCCACCTTGCGGTCGGTCAGATATTCCAGCTCGAACTGGTTCGGCGTCATCAGGTCGGCGGCGGGCACCGCATGGTCGCGGATGAATTCCGGCAGGCCGGGCCGCACGAAGAAGCCGCGGCCGACATCACCCATCACCGGGTCGCAGCAGTAGATCGCCTTCGGATTGACGCCCTTCACACGCGCCGCCGTCTCGACGATCACCTGCCCCAGTTCGACGGCCCCCATATAGCCGGACAGCACCGCGTCCTGCACCGGCAGCACGCCGCGGGCGGCGATGCCGTCGACGACGTCGGCGATGTGCTCCGCCGTGAAGACCTGTCCGGTCCAGGCGCCATAGCCAGTGTGGTTGGAGAACTGGACGGTGTTCACCGCCGTGGCGTCGATCCCCAACCGCTGCAACGGAAAGACAGCGGCGCGGTTGCCGACATAGCCATAGGCGACGTGCGATTGGATGGTCAGGACGCTTTTCATGAGCCCGAGCGTAAGCGACGGTCCGCCGGCCGTAAAGCCGCCGACTCCGCTGCTACGGCCAGGGTAGGCGGCATGGCTGCCATGCGCCGGATCGCGTGATGGGTGGCGATGAGTGCCAGGGCGGTGGACGCCAGGGCGGTGCCGTGGCAGCGTGGCCCATGGACAGGGTGATCACACGCGGCTAAAGCTGGCTCCCCCCATCATCCGTATTTCCGGGATACCGCCATGGCCACGACCGTCCGCCCCCGCCGCAGCGTGCTCTATATGCCGGGCTCGAACGCCCGCGCCTTGGAGAAGGGGCGCGGCCTGCCCGCCGACGGGCTGATTCTCGACCTGGAGGATGCGGTCGCTCCCGATGCCAAGGTGGCGGCGCGCGACACCATCGCCGCCGCTCTGACCGCCGGCGGTTATGGCGGGCGGGAACTGATCATCCGCGTCAACGGGCTGAACACCCCGTGGGGCTATGACGACCTGCGCATGGCGGCGGCCAGCGGCGCCGATGCCGTGCTGTTGCCGAAGGTGGAGAGCGCCGACGCGGTGCGGCAGGCCGAGGCGGTGCTGCGCGCGGCCGGCGCGCCGGCCGGACAGACGGTCTGGTGCATGATGGAGACGCCGCTCGGCATCCTGAACGCCAAGGAGATCGCAGCATCCTCCCCCGCCGTCGGCGGGCTGGTGCTCGGCACCTCCGATCTCGCCAAGGATCTGCATGCCGCCCACACGGCACAGCGGCTGCCGATGATCACCAGCCTGGGGCTGTGCCTGCTGGCGGCGCGGGCCTATGGGCTTGCCGTGCTGGACGGCGTGCATCTGGACCTGAACGACGACGAAGGCTTCGCCGCCTCATGCCGACAGGGGCGCGAGCTGGGTTTCGACGGCAAGACGCTGATCCACCCCAAGACCATCGCCGCCTGCAACACCGCCTTCGCCCCCGATGCGGAGGAGATCGCCCAGGCCCATCGCATCATCGCCGCCCATGCGGAGGCCGCGGCATCCGGCAAGGGTGTGGTGCTGGTCGACGGCAAGCTGGTGGAGAACCTGCATGTCGAGAATGCCCGCCGGCTGGTGACTCTGGCGGAGGCGATCGCTGCACTCTGAGGAAAGCCGGCCGTCATTCTTCCTCGTCGCGGAACAGGTCGGGCCAGTCGAAGCGGATCATCGACCGCGGCCGGTCCTGCGGCGGGCCGATGCGGTTTCCGGCGACCAGCTTGACCCCCGACGCCCGCGCGGCCACCACCATGCTGGTGGTCGACAGGCCGGTAACGCAGATCATCAGGCCGGCGCGCTCCGCCGCGGTGACGATGCCGTTCATCTCCTCCATCAGCCGGGCTTCGGCGGAGCGGTCGGCCGGCATCGCCACGGTGATTCCGTTCAAACCGGTGCCGGCAAGACCGGAAAAGCTCTGCGGCTTGAAGTCCATCCGCATGAAGGTCCAGCGGCAATAGGGCCTGACCTCGTGCAGCAGCTCGCTGAGCCGCCCGGTCGGCACCCCCGGCGGAAAGCGCAGAAGCTCGAAGATCAGGAAGCGGCGCAGATAGTCGGGGATCGACTGGCAGATCTCCAGGAAGGGCAGCCGGGTCCGGCGGGCCGCCAGCGTTTCGAAACAGATCGGCACCGACATCATCAACCGCGATTTGTTGCGGAACAGGCCGTTCAGGATCTCCACCGACCCGACCAGGGCATCGGCATCCAGTTGCAGGATCTCCATGGCATCGGTGAGGGAATTCAGCGCCGCCACGCCCTCGATGAAGGATTCGTCGGGAAAGATGCGCACCGGCGTGCCCATGTAGGTGGAGATCACCTGCTGGCCGATGTCCCAGACCGGCCGGTATCGGATGCCGAACCGGCCGGCATCGTCGGGCGACAGCCTCAGCTGGCGCAGGACGGGCTTGGCCTTGCCACCCCCATCGTCGGCGTAGAGGATCGCGCCGGACATCAAGGGGAAGCCGTCCTGTCCCGCCCCGATGGCCGACGCAGAGGCGTTCTCCTGCTCGTGGGATCGCGCGCCCGCGGGCTCCACCCCTAGACGCGCCTCGGCGAGAAGGACCGTCGCAAGGGCATGCTCGAACCGGATTTTTCCATCCAACACGCCGACGGCGGTCGAAACGCGGAGGTCGGCCGCACGGTCGTCGCCGAGAAAGAGCTGCAGCAATTCCTGCGCAACCCTGGCGCAGACCAGCGCAGCCGCATGACGTTCGAGCGAGGCGAAAACCAGGATGTAGTCATCGCCGGCGGTTCGGAAGCGGATGTCGTTGCGGGTCAGATAGCGATCGATGATGGTGTCGGCGGCGGTCAGAACCCGCGGCCGCAAGGCCGGCCACCCCACCCCCAAACGATCCCGCATCATGCCGAGATCGAGCAGATGGACCCTGCCGGTCGATGCGACCGACGGCTGCATCAGCAAGCGCCACAGCCGCTGCTCCAGCGCGCGCAGTTCCTGCCGGCTTTCCTCCGTTGGCATCGTCCTTGGCGTATTGGCGGAATGCCCGGCGGCCGACGAGGGCAGCGGACCGGCCGCTCCGGTCTGACTGAACCATCGGCGCACCAGTCGCCGCATGGACGCCATCGTCCGCCTCACCACCCGATAACTCCTCCTGAAACTTCCGGCTACCCCCCTGCCGCCGCTGCTTTACAGACGACCCGAAGGCAGACTGCCGCAATCGCGCCCGCAGAAATCCACGATCAGCGCGATCTGGCTGCGTTCGATCGGCTTCGCCAGCGCATGATCGGCCCCCATCTGCCGCGCGACCGCCAGCAACTCCATCGCCTTACTGCGGCCGCCGCCGGAAATGGCGACGATCTTGACCGCGGGTTCCAAACGCCGCATGCGCATGATCGTCTGAAGACCGTCGGCGAATGGCATCACCAGATCGCAGATCACCAGATCCGGCCGATTGGCCCGGAACAGCCGCATGGCCTCTTCACCATTCTGCGCCTCGGCAACCCCCACTCCCGCACTTTCAAGAAGGCGACGCAACGTCAGCCGCAGCACGGGATCGTCGTCAACCACCAGCACGGTCTGCATGGCACCCTCCCCCGCCCAATGAACCCCGCCCGGCATCGGATCCACCAACCCCACAATCAAGCGTCAGAATGCATTTCTAATTTCTTAAAGATATCTTCAAAAAATCCAGAAAAATCGTCATGTTTTTTGGAAAGACAAAGTATTAGTTTTCGGAAACATTGTCATATCACCGAGATATTCCGAGCCGACTTGCTGAGGTATTTTTATGTTATTTCGTGGAAATTCCGTTGAATTGAATTGTTTTCCGGAAATTTGACAAGAAATATTTCAACAGCAGAGCTTGTAGCCCCTGGTGGCTATGCCTGGATCACTTTGCCGAGCACCATCGAGTGCGAGATAAAATTCTTCGCCTTCTATCGGAAAAATGCGCCAGCCGGAAAACTATACAACCGACCAATAAAGGGAAGAGCAACCCCTGGTGCGACCGTTCGGGCCTGCGGACGGAACGGGCGATTTTAATGCGACGAAGCAGGAACCAGCCAGCCGCCCGTTGGTTGTCAATTCAGCAAGGCACAGTCGGAGGTTGGTTATGGCCTCGAAAGAGAGCAATCGGACGTCGGGCCGCGGCTTCGCGTCGATGGACCCTGATCGGCAACGCCAAATCGCCAGCAAGGGCGGTGAAAGCGTACCGGCCGACAAGCGCAGCTTTTCAAAGAACCCGGAACTCGCGGCGGAAGCCGGTCGCAAGGGTGGGCGCAGCGTGCCCGCATCCTCGCGAAGCTTCTCCAAGAACCCGTCGCTGGCGGCGGAAGCCGGCCGCAAGGGCGGACAGGCGAGCCATGGCGGACGCACGGCCGAGCGTCCGGCGGGTGGCGATTGACCGCGGCGATTGAGTGCGGCGATTAACCGGGAAGATTGAAGTGTTGCGACCCGTGCAGACGAAAAAGCCCCCATCCTCGCGGACGGGGGCTTTTTTCTGAACGCCGTTCAGAGGACCGATCAGGAGGCCAGCTTGTCCAGCTCGCGCAGGATCGAGTCGCCCATCACGGTGGTGGAGCAGCGCGCCATGCCCGGAGCCATGATGTCGGACGTGCGCATGCCGCCGCCCAGCACGTTCTGGATGGCCCGCTCGATCAGCTTGGCATCCTCGTCCAGGTTGAACGAGTAGCGCAGGCACATCGCGAAGGACAGCAGCGTGGCGCAGGGGTTGGCCAGATCGCGGCCGGCGATGTCCGGAGCGGAACCGTGGACCGGCTCGTACAGGGCCTTGCGGTTGCCGGCGGCATCCGGGGCGCCCAGCGAGGCCGACGGCAACATGCCGAGCGAGCCGGTCATCATCGCCGCCTCGTCCGACAGGATGTCGCCGAACAGGTTGTCGGTGACGATCACGTCGAACTGCTTCGGGTTCTTCAGCAGCTGCATGGCGCCGTTGTCGGCGTACATGTGGCTCAGCTCGACGTCCTGGAACTCTTCCTGATGCAGCTTGGTCACTTCCTGCCGCCACAGCAGGCCGGACTCCATGACGTTCGCCTTTTCCATCGAGCAGAGCTTGTTGCCGCGCTTGCGGGCCAGCTCGAACGCGACGCGGGCGACGCGGCGGATTTCCGACGTGGTGTAGACCTGGGTGTTGACGCCGCGACGCTCGCCGTTGCCGATGTCGGTGATGCCGCGCGGCTCACCGAAATAGACGCCGCCGGTCAGCTCGCGGACGATCAGGATGTCCAGGCCGCGAATGACGTCGGCCTTCAGGGTCGAGGCGTCGACCAGCGCGTCGAACACCACGGCCGGGCGCAGGTTGGCGAACAGCCCCAGTTCCTTGCGCAGCGTCAGCAGGCCGGCTTCCGGACGCTTGGTGTAGTCGGTCGGATTGTCCCACTTCGGACCGCCGACCGCACCCAGCATCACCGCATCCACCGCCAGCGCCTCGGCCAGGGTGGCGTCGGACAGCGGAACGCCGTGGGCGTCGATGGCCGCGCCGCCGACCAGCCCTTCGGACACGTCGAAGGTGATCTTGCGCTTGCGGTCCATCCAGTCGATGACCCGGCGAACCTGGCGCATCACCTCCGGGCCGATACCGTCACCGGGGAGGAACAGAAGCTTCTTATTGGCGGCCATGGCGGGCGCACTCCCAAATGTCAGACGTCAAGAAGACAGAAGTTGAAGAGGATCGGAGGAGGACGTAAGGCGGTCAGCCCCACATCCACGGCTGGCCGGCGCGCTGCTTGCCCTCGTACCCGTCGATATGGGCCGACTGCTGCAGCGTCAGGCCGATGTCGTCCAGGCCGTTCAGCAGGCAATGCTTGCGGAAGGGGTCCAGCTCGAAGGAGATGGTGCCGCCGTCCGGGCCGGTGATGGTCTGCTTCTCAAGGTCGACCGTGATGACGGCGTTCGACCCGCGCGATGCGTCGTCGAGCAGCAGGTCGACCTGCTCCTTCGGCAACTTGATCGGCAGGATGCCGTTCTTGAAACAGTTGTTGTAGAAGATGTCGGCGAAGCTGGGGGCGATGATGCAGCGGATGCCGAAATCGGCCAGCGCCCACGGCGCATGCTCGCGCGAGGAGCCGCAGCCGAAATTGTCACCCGCCACCATGATGCTGGCCTTGCGGTAGGCCGGCTTGTTCAGGACGAAGTCCGGGATCTCCTGCCCATCGGGGGTGTAACGCATCTCGTCGAACAGATGCTTGCCAAGCCCCGTCCGCTTGATGGTCTTCAGGAACTGCTTGGGTATGATCATGTCGGTGTCGACGTTGATCATCGGCAGCGGCGCCGCAACGCCGGTGAGAACCGTGAACTTTTCCATCGCCAGAAATCCTGTCGCGCAAGAAGGCGCAAGCGTGCGCATGCAGAGCGTGGTGAATAGCAGACCGAACAGGCCATTGCCAGAGGAAGCTTGCCCTTTTCCCGGCACGCAATGAGCGAACAGGCATGCATGAATGCACCGTCACGCATCATTGTTGCGCGAACCCTTGCGGATCGTCGCGATCAGGCCCGGTTTCGCCCGCCGAAACGCAGCGCCAGGACCAGCGCCGCCGCCAGTGCCGCCAATGCCAGCAGGAAAGACATCCACAGCGCCGCCGCATCGCCGAAATGCTCGATCACCAGCGCGTAGAGCAGCGGCGCCAGGGCGGAGACGAAGAAGCCGGGGGTGATCAGGCGCCCCACGATCTGGCCATAGCGGGCCGGGTCGAACAGGGCCAGCGGCAGGGCGCCGCGCACGATGGTGACCAACCCGTTGCCCGCCCCGAACAGCAGCGCGAAGCCGATGCCCGCCGCCGGCGCCGCGCCGAATCCCACCGGCAGCAGGAAGCAGGGCACGATCAGCCCGGTCGCCAGGATGGCGAGGCCGAAGGCCGACAGCCGCTTGCCGAACTGAATCTCCGCCAGCCGTGCCGCCGACTGGCCGACGCCACGCAGGGTGGACACCCAGACTGCCAGCGCCGGAAGCATGCCCAGCCCGGCCAGCATGCCGATCATGTGGGCCGACAGGCCGGAATTCAGCATGCCGGTCAGCGCCATGATCAGCGCATAGAGGATGGCCGCGAGCGTGGAGGACGGCGGGGCCGGGGCCGGCATTCCGGGCATGCGACCGTCCGCCGGCACCGGTTCGGCATGACGATCCGGCGGGATCAACAGGTGAAGCGGTATGGTCGCCAGCGCCAGCAGCGCGTACATGCACAGCGCACCGCGCCAGCCCAGGCCGTCCGCCAACCATTGCCCGACCGGCCACATGAGGCTGGAGGCCAGGCCGCCCAGCAAGGTGATCTGCGAGATCGGCGTACGCGCCGCCCGACCGCCGATGCGGGCGAGCGCGGCGAAGGCGGCATCGTACAGCGCCATCCGCATGGCGAGGCCGAGCAGCACCCAGGAGGCATAGTAAAGGACCAGCCCGTGGGCCAGCGCCAGCCCGACGCAGCCCGCCGCCATCAGGAGGGAGCCGGCGACCATCACCGCCCGGCCGCCCCGCCGGTCGATGGCGCGGCCGACGGCAGACGACACCAGCCCCATCACCACCAGGGCCAGGGTGAAGCCGCCATGGATCGCCGGCAACCCCTGCCCCAGGTCGGCCGCCATCACCTCGCCGAACAGGCCGATCAGGTAATAGGACACGCCCCAGCAGAGAAGCTGCGACGTCCCCAGCGCCCACACCAGCCGCGCCGGCACCACCGGTCCCGCTTTTCCGTCCACGCTCCGCCACTTTCTGCCGATCGCGCCACAGCCCTACGGTAACGGCAGGGCGATGGCGCGAAAAACGACTTGTTCTGCGATGACCGTTGAGAAAAATTCAACGGATGGCCGACCGACCGAACACTTCGCTTCCCCCGCTCAATGCGCTGCGCGCCTTCGTCGCCGCTGCCCGCCACGGCAGCTTCCGCGCCGCCGCCGAGGAGCTGTGCGTCACCACCGGGGCGGTCAGCCGGCAGGTGTGCCTGCTGGAGGAGTGGCTGGGGCTGGACCTGTTCGACCGCTCGCGGCGGCAGGTGCGTCTAACCCTGGTCGGCGCGCGCTATTTCGTTCGGGTGGCCGAGCTGTTCGACCAGCTGGCGACGGCCACCGGCAGCCTGCGCGAGGCCGGCGACGGGCGTGTCCTGCACCTGGACTGCATCCCGACCTTCGCCATGCATTGGCTGCTGCCGCGCCTGCCCGCCTTCAAGGCGGCCTTCCCCGATGTCGAGCTGTCGCTGTTCACCGCCCCCGACCGCATCGACCTGTCGCGCCCGCTCGATTACGCCATCCGCCGCGATCCCGGACATTTCGCCGGACTCACGCCTCATCCGCTGATGGCGGAGCGGTCGGCGCCGGTATGCAGCCCGCGGCTGCTGGCGGAGCTGGATGGCGCCGCGATGCCGGACGGGCTGGCCGGCCACACCGTCATCGCCATTCGGGCGCGGCCGGACCTGTGGCCGCACTGGTGCGCCGCCAACCGCATCGGAGCCGACCGGCTGCGCAACCGGCTGGAGGTCGACCATACCTATGTCGCCATCCAGGCGGCGGAGGATGGTCTGGGAATAGCCCTGGTACCGCTGCTGTTCATCGAGCGGCAGTTGGCTGACGGGAGGCTGGTGCCGGTCCCCGGCTGTCCGGCAGCGGAGACCGGTCGCTATTTCCTGCTGGAGCACCGCCACCGCGACCATGTCGCCCTGCCCGGTCTGGCCGACTGGCTACGCGGGCAGGACGGCCCGGCAATTTCGGGCTGACCCGCACCGCCCCTTGCGGCCGGCGGCCGGGCCGCATACCAAGGCGCCAGCCAATCTGCCGTGCCCACCTGAACGAACGAAGGCCCGCCCGATCGATGCCCGATCCGATGCCGAGACATGATGACGACCACAGCGCCCGCCTGATCGGCATCGCCTTCCTGCTGCTGGCACCGCCAGCCTATGGGCTGCTGACGCTGGCCTTCGGGATGGATGCCAACTGGGATCTGCGGAATTACCACTGGTACAACGGCTATGCGATGCTGACCGGGCGGATCGGCCGCGATCTGCTGGCGGCGCAGATGCCGACCTTCTACAGCCCCTTCCTCGACGTGCCTTTCTATTGGCTGGCGACCCATCTGCCGGCGCGGGTGGCGGGCTTCCTGTGGGGAACTCTTCAAGGCATCAATCTGTCGCTGCTGTATCTGCTGGCATCATTTTGCCTGAGAAACGTTCCGGCCCTGAAACGGACGCTGGTCGCCATGGCGCTCGCGGTGATGGGCGGGCTGGGCGGCGGGACGCTGGGGCTGATCGGCACCACCTTCCAGGACAATGTGGTCAGCCTGGGCGTGCTGGGTGCGGCGGCGGTGGTCGCCGGCAGCCTACCGGGCATCCTCGACGGCCGGGCGCTGTCCAGCTTCGCCCGGGTCGCCGCGGCCGGTTTGCTGGCCGGGGCGGCGATGGGGCTGAAGAACCCGACCGTGATCTATGCGGTCGGGCTGTGCCTGGGCTTCCTGGCCCTGCCCGCCCGGCCGTGGCGTCGGTTGTGGCTGGCCTTCTTCTTCGGCATCGGCGTGCTGGTCGGGCTGGCGCTGGGCGGCGGCGTGTGGATGGCCCATCTTTGGCACGATTACGGGAACCCGGTCTTCCCGCACATGAACCACATCTTCAAGTCGCCCTTCGCCGCGTTGTCCGACTATGTCAATGTCAGCTTCTTCCCTCCCGGCCTGTGGCAGCGGCTGTTCTTCCCCTTCGTCTTCACCTTTTCTCCCCTGACGGTGGGCGAGGTGCCGTTCTTCGACCTGCGGGTGCTGGCGCTGTTCGTGCTGGTGCCGGCCGGGGTCGTCTGCGCGATCGGCGCCGGCCTGTCGGGGAAACGGAACGTTTGGCTGACGGCTGCGCCGGCGACGCGGTTCCTGCTGACGGCGATGACCGTCACCTACGCGCTGTGGGTGGTGATGTTCTGCATCTACCGCTATCTGGTGCCGCTGGAGATGCTGGCCCCGCTGGGGCTGGTGATGGCGGTCGGGCTGCTGCCGCTGGCACGGCGACTGCGCATCGGACTGGCCGTTGCGCTGCTGGCGCTGGTGCAGCTGACGGTGCAGCCGGCCGACTGGGGGCGGGTCGCCTGGCCGAATGGTGCAGACGGCAGGTGGGTGACGGCCGAGGTGCCGCCGATCGGCAATCCGGACGACACCATGGTGCTGATGGCCGGCTACTGGGCGATTTCGCACGTCATCCCATCCTTCCCGGAGCGGGTCACCTTCGTGCGCATCCAGTCCAACTTCCTGCAGCCGGATTCGGTCGGCAACGGCTATCTCGCCATCATGAAGGACAAGGTCGCCTCGCACCGCGGCCCCGTCCTGATGCTGAGCACCATCCCTGACACGCCGGGCGCGGCGAAGGCGGCCGAGCTGCTCGGCCTGCGGGTGGACCAGCAGCGCTGCCGGCCGATCCCCAACAATCTGGGTGAGACCCTGAACCTATGCGCCGTTGACCGGGCGGGCGACAAAAGGGAGACAGTGGAATAATCGCGGCGTTTGTGCTGTTTATCGCCGCTGAAAGCCGTGTCCGCCTCGCCGTGACTGCCCCCCGCGCCTACCCCATGTACAGCCAGAAGCCAGCGCCATGACCGTATCCACCATCGACCGCCCCGCCCTCACCCCGGCTGCCGACGCTTCCGGAACGCCGTCGGTGGCGGCGGAGGCCGGCCCGGCCCCAACCATCGCGGTGCTGATCCCCTGCTACAACGAGGAGGCGGCGATCGGCAAGGTGGTGCAGGACTTCCGTGCGGCCCTGCCGGACGCCGTCGTCTATGTCTACGACAACAACTCGAAGGACCGGACGGTGGAGGTCGCGCAAGCCGCGGGCGCCGTGGTCCGCCGCGAGCCGTTGCAGGGCAAGGGCAACGTCATGCGCCGCATGTTCGCCGACATCGAGGCGGACGTCTATGTGCTGGTCGACGGCGACGACACCTATCATGCCCCCAGCGCGCCGGAACTGGTGAAGCGCCTGTGGGACGAGCAGCTGGACATGGTCAACGGCGCGCGGGTGACGGAGATCGTCGCCGCCTACCGCCCCGGCCACCGCTTCGGCAACCTCGTGCTGACCGGCATGGTCGCCAAGATCTTCGGCAGCCGCATCGGCGACATGCTGTCGGGCTACCGGGTGTTCTCCCGCCGCTTCGTGAAGTCCTTCCCGGCGCTGGCCAGCGGTTTCGAGACAGAAACGGAGCTGACCGTCCATGCGCTGGAGCTGCGCATGCCGATCGCCGAGGTCAAGACCCCCTACAAGGACCGTCCGCCCGGGTCGCACAGCAAGCTGAACACCATCCGCGACGGCATCCGCATCCTGCGCACCATCATCATCCTGGTGAAGGAGGAGCGGCCGCTGCCCTTCTTCTCCGCGGCCTTCGGGCTGCTGGCCCTGCTGTCGGTGATCCTGGGCGTACCGGTGATCGCCACCTATTTCCAGACCGGGCTGGTGCCCCGCTTCCCCACCGCCCTGCTCGCCACCGGGCTGATGCTGCTGGCCTTCCTCAGCCTGACCTGCGGTCTGATCCTCGACACCGTCACCCATGGCCGCCGCGAGGCCAAGCGCATGAGCTACCTGTCGCTGCGTGCGCCGGGCAACCACCGGCCGCTGGCAGCGGATCGCGGGGCCGGCACCTGCGAGGACGGGCGCCGGTGATGGCATCGGTTTCGAGCCTCCTGGACAGCCGGCTCGGCCGGCTGGGGGTACAGTTCGCCAAGTTCGGCATCGTCGGCGTCATCGGGCTGGTGGTCGACACCGCCGTGCTCTATGCCGGCCTTGCGCTGGGCCTGCAATTCTTCGCCGCCCGCGTGCCGTCCTTCTTCGCGGCGGCGACGGCGACCTGGGCGTTGAACCGCGCCTTCACCTTCCGCGGTGCTGTGAACGAGCCACTGCATCGGCAGTGGGCCAAGTTCATCGCCGCCAACGCCATCGGCGGCGTGGTGAATTACGGCGTTTCGGTCGGACTGGAATCGGGTGTCCAGACGGTCGCCGAGCATCCGTTCCTGGCGGTGGCCGCAGGCTCCATCGCCGGCATGTTCTTCAACTTCGCCGCGTCGAAGCATCTGGTGTTCAAAGGAGCATAGCCGCGCGCGCAGGCAGCCGGATGCGCCCGCGAATCTGCCTTGCGCGGCACCTTATGGACTTATTCCCACGGCTCGCCATATAACGGCGGCCATGACCCGCGAATTCCTGAAGATGCACGGCCTCGGCAACGACTTCGTCGTGATCGACGCCCGTTCCGAACCTTACCGCCCGTCGGATGCGGAGGTGCGCGCCATCGCCGACCGCCGGACCGGCGTTGGGTGCGACCAGTTCATCGTGCTGGAGAAGACCGACGCGCCGGGCGTCGATGCCTTCATGCGCATCCGTAACGCCGATGGCAGCGAGGCGGCAGCCTGCGGCAACGCGTCGCGCTGCGTCGGCTGGTTGCTGATGGAGCAGAGCGGGCGCGACCATGCCAGCTTCCAGACCGCCGCGGATCTGCTGCGCGCCACCCGGGCCGACAACGGCCGGATCACCGTCGACATGGGCGCTCCCCGCCTCGACTGGGCTGCGATCCCGCTGGCCGCTCCGGCCGACACGCTGCGGGTGGAGACGGTCGAGCATGGCGGCTTCGCCGCGCCCGTCGCGGTGAACATGGGCAATCCGCACGCCGTCTTCTTCGTCGACGATGCCGAGGCGGTGCCGCTGGACGAGGTAGGTCCGGTTTTCGAGAACCACCCGGCCTTCCCTGAGCGCGCCAACATCGAGTTCGCCCAGGTGCTGTCGCCCACCGCCATCCGCATGCGGGTGTGGGAGCGGGGAGCCGGCATCACCCAGGCCTGCGGCTCGGGATCCTGCGCCACGCTGGTCGCCGCCGTGCGCCGCGGCCTGACCGGCCGGAAGGCCGACATCATCCTCGACGGCGGCACGCTGACCATCGAGTGGACCGAGGACAACCGCGTCCTGATGACCGGCCCGATAGCACTGAGCTTCAGCGGGCGGCTTTCCGCTGATCTGGTTTCAGTATGAGCGACAGCGCGGACAGCACGACGCAGACCGGCCCCGAGATCGTCACCTTCGGCTGCCGCCTGAACACCTACGAGTCCGAGGTGATGCGCAACCATGTGCGCAGCGCCGGGCTGGACGACGTCGTGATCGTCAACACCTGCGCCGTCACGTCGGAAGCCGAGCGGCAGGCGCGGCAGACCATCCGCAAGCTGCGGCGCGAGCGGCCGGACGCCCGCATCGTCGTCACCGGCTGCGCCGCCCAGATCGACCCGCAGCGCTTCGCGGCGATGCCGGAGGTCGATCAGGTCCTGGGCAACCAGGAAAAGCTCCAGCCGGAAAGCTGGGGGCTGCCGCCGGCCGAGAAGGTGCTGGTCAACGACATCATGTCGGTGAAGGAGACCGCCGGTCACCTGATCGGCGGCTTCGAGGACCGCGCCCGCGCCTTCGTCCAGGTGCAGCAGGGCTGCGACCACCGCTGCACCTTCTGCATCATCCCCTATGGCCGCGGCCCCTCGCGCTCCGTCCCCATCGGCGGCATCGTCGAGCAGGTGCAGGCGCTGGTGAAGGCCGGCTACAACGAGGTGGTGCTGTCGGGCGTCGACATCACCAGCTACGGCCCCGACCTGCCGGGCTCGCCGTCGCTGGGGCAGATGGTGCGCCGGCTGCTGGCGCTGGTGCCGGATCTGCCGCGGCTGCGCCTGTCCTCCATCGACTGCATCGAGATGGACGACGACCTCTGGCGCCTGATCGAGAACGAGCCGCGCCTGATGCCGCACCTGCACCTGTCGCTCCAGGCCGGCGACGACATGGTGCTGAAGCGGATGAAGCGCCGCCATGGCCGCGCCGATTCCATCGCGTTCTGCGAGCGGGTGCGCTCGATCCGCCCCGACGTGGTGTTCGGCGCCGATTTCATCGCCGGTTTCCCGACGGAGACCGAGGAGATGTTCGAGAACACCATGCGGCTGGTGGAGGAGTGCGGCCTGACCTGGCTGCATGTCTTCCCCTACAGCCCGCGCCCCGGCACGCCGGCCGCCCGCATGCCACAGGTTGATGGCGCCATCCGCAAGGAGCGCGCCGCCCGGCTGCGCGCCGTCGGCGAAGCGGCGGAGGCCCGTACGCTGGCGAGCCTCGTCGGCCGCACCGCGACGGTGCTGGTGGAAAAGGACGATCTGGGCCGCACCGAGCATTTCGCCGCGATCCGCCTGGGCCAGCCCTTCCCGCCCGGCTCGCTGGTGCCCGCCGCCATCACCGGCCTCAAGGACGGCGTGCTGACCGGCACCCCGCTCTGACCTCTCTTATAGTGGACACTCCATGATTTTCCGCTGGTTCGGCCGCAAGAAGCCCGAAGAGACCGCTCCGCAGGACGAGGCGGCGAAGGACCAACCGGTCACCCAGGAGTCCGCCACCCCCGCGCCGGAACCGGAGCCGGAAAGGACGACGGAACCGCCGGCCCCTCCGCCCGAGCCGGGAGCCGAGCCGGAGCCCGAATCGGCACCCGCTCCGCCGATTCCCATCGCGCTGACTCCGGCCATCCCACCCGCCGTTGCCGAACCGGTCGAGCCGCCGCCTGTTGCCATCCCGGTGCCAGTCGCCGCGACTGCCGCCCCGGCGGACGTTGCCGCCGCCGAAGAAGCGCCGCCGACCAAGAAAGGCTGGTTCGCCAAGCTCAAGGAAGGGCTGTCGAAGTCCTCCTCAAAACTGACCGACGGCATCACCAGCATCTTCACCAAGCGCAAGCTGGACGACGAGGCGCTGGAGGAGCTGGAAGAGCTGCTGATCACCGCCGACCTCGGCCCGGCCACCGCGGCCAAGGTCACGGCGGAACTGGCGCGCACCCGCTTCGGCAAGGAGGTCTCGCCGGAGGAGGTCAAGGCGACGCTCGCCGCCGAGGTGTCGAAGATCGTCACGCCGGTCGCCAAGCCGCTGGTGCTGGACCCGGCGCTGAAGCCGCATGTCATCCTGGTCGTCGGCGTCAACGGCACCGGCAAGACCACCACCATCGGCAAGCTGGCCCGCCAGTTCAAGGCGGAAGGCAGGAGCGTGATGCTGGCCGCCGGCGACACTTTCCGCGCCGCCGCGGTCAGCCAGCTGAAGATCTGGGGCGAGCGCACCGGCTGCCCGGTCGTCGCCCGCGACACCGGGGCGGACGCCGCTGGTCTGGCCTATGACGCGCTGGAACGCGCCAAGGCCGAAGGCGTCGACGTCCTGCTGATCGACACCGCCGGCCGGCTTCAGAACAAGACCGGGCTGATGGAGGAACTGCGCAAGATCGTCCGCGTCATCAAGAAGCTGGACGAGACGGCGCCGCACACCACCCTGCTGACGCTGGACGCCACCACCGGCCAGAACGCGCACAGCCAGGTGGAGATCTTCCGCGACATGGTCAACGTCAACGGCCTGATCCTCACCAAGCTGGACGGCTCCGCCCGCGGCGGCGTTCTGGTCTCGCTGGCCGAGAAGTTCAGGATCCCGGTCCACGCCATCGGCGTCGGCGAGGGCGTCTACGACCTGCGCCCGTTCGATGCCGATGCCTTCGCCAAGTCGCTGATGGGGCTGGGCGCCGACTGACCGGCGGGAGGCGGTCTCCGTCATCGCCGAATGGCTGAATGCTGGGGGTTGGCCGAAATTCGGCCTTCCCAGCCGGTCGTTCGTACTCCATCTTTGACGGCATGACTGATAAAGCCCCGCTCCAGCCCGGGTCGGCCGGGCGCTTCACCGATGCCAAAGCCGCGCTGGCCTGTGTGCGCGACATTTACGAACGCAACACGGCCTACCTGCGCGACCGTTTCTCCGCCTACACCCAGGGCGAGGAGGAAGGCGGGCGGAACCGGGCCTATTATCCCTATGTGCGGATGACCGCAGTGTCCGGGGTGGCGGTCGATACCCGGCTGTCATACGGCTTCGTCGAGGGGGTCGGCGTCCATTCGACCACGGTGACACGGCCCGATCTGTTCGAGCGCTATCTGCTGGAACAGTTCACGCTTTTGCTGCGCAACCACGGCGTCCCGCTGGAGGTCGGCGTCAGCGAGGAGACGATCCCGATCCACTTCGCCTTTCCGAACGGCATGTATGTCGAAGGCGACCTGCCGCCGGACCGACTGACCAAGCTGCCGGACCTGTTCGACCTGCCCGATCTGGCGCGGATGGACGACACCATCGTCAACGGCACCTTCGACGGCGGGCCGGACGCGGTGAAGCCGCTGGCCCTGTTCACGGCTCCTCGGGTGGACTTCTCGCTGCACCGGCTGCGCCACTACACCGCGACGGCGCCGGAGCATTTCCAGAACTTCGTCCTGTTCACCAACTACCAGTTCTATGTCGACGAGTTCATCCGGCTGTCGCGCGAGATCATGGAGCCGACCGGCGATGCCGATCTGGCGGCCTACCGGGCGCAGTATGACAGTTTCGTCGAGCCCGGCGACATCGTCACCACCAACCAGAATCGGGGCGGTTTCGCCGAAGTTCCTGCGGGCAAGCTGGCACGCATGCCGCAGATGCCGGCCTACCACCTGAAACGGCCGGACGGCAACGGCATCACGCTGGTGAACATCGGCGTCGGCCCGTCCAACGCCAAGACGATCACCGACCACATCGCGGTGCTCCGACCGCATGCGTGGCTGATGCTGGGCCATTGCGCCGGCCTGCGGCATACCCAGCGGCTGGGCGACTATGTGCTGGCCCACGGCTATGTCCGCGAGGACCATGTGCTGGACGCCGATCTGCCGCTGTGGGTGCCGGTGCCGGCGCTGGCCGAGGTGCAGCGGGCGCTGGAAACGGCGGTGGAACGGGTGACCGGGCTGTCGGGTTTCGACCTGAAGGGGATCATGCGCACCGGCACGGTGGCGACCATCGACAACCGGAACTGGGAACTGCGCGACCACCGCGAACCGCTGATGCGCTTCAGCCAGAGCCGCGCCATCGCGCTGGACATGGAAAGCGCAACGATCGCCGCGAACGGTTTCCGCTTCCGCGTGCCGTACGGGACGTTGCTGTGCGTGTCGGACAAGCCGATGCATGGGCAGCTGAAGCTGCCGGGCATGGCGGACCGCTTCTATCGCGAGCGGGTCGACCAGCATCTGAAGATCGGCGTGCTGGCGATGGAGTTGCTGCGCGAGCACGGGATGGAGACGCTGCACTCCCGCAAGCTGCGCAGTCTGGCGGAAGTGGCGTTCCAGTAAGGAAGAGGGAGCGGGTGCAAGACCCGCCCCCTCGTCAGACTCAAGCAGCCGCCAGCAGCCCCTCGATTTCCTTCGCCGCGCCGGCCAGCGCCTTGTCCTTGGCCTCCGGCCCCATGCCGACGCCCTCGGCGCGGATGAAGGTCACATCGGTGATGCCGAAGAAGCCGAACACGGTGCGCAGATAGGCTTCCTGGTGGTCCAGGCCGGCCAGCGCCGGGTTGGTCGAATAGACGCCGCCACGGCCCGAAGCCACGATCACGCGCTTGCCGCCGGCCAGACCCTGCGGGCCCTTCTCGGTGTAGCGGAAGGTACGGCCGGCCTGGGCGAGGCGGTCGATCCAGGCCTTCAGCTGGCTCGGGACGGAGAAGTTGTACATCGGCGCGCCGACCACGACGACGTCGGCGGCCAGGAACTCGTCGACCAGGGCGTTGGTCAGGGCCAGCTCTTCGCTCTGACGCGGGCTCAGACCCTCGACGACGCCGAGCTTGACGACCTGGAGCAGCTCGCCATCCAGATGGGCCGGCGGGTTGGCGGCGACGTCACGGGTGACGACGCTGGCCACCGGATCGGCCTTCACCAGAGCCTCGATGATGGAGGCGGTCAGCTGGCGGGTGACGGAGGCGGTGCCGAGCGGGCTGGAGTCGACATGCAGGATCTTGGTCATGGCGGAAGGAGCCTCTTGGTTGTTGCGGCGGTCTGGGACCGGCCGGTTTCTGACGCCCAAGATGCCCCTTTGTTTTCCGTCGGTTAAGCCGGGCTGTGCGCGAAAGATCGTCTCTGGAGAAGCAACAATCAGCCCGGCCGGCGGCGTCAGCGCGTCACCAGCGCCCCGCTGCGGAAAACCGCCATCTGGCCCGGCTGCATCACCGTCCAGGCTTCGTCCCTGGTCAGCGGCCGGGTGGCGATGACGGTGACCACGTCGTTGGGCGTCGTCTCCTGGGAGAAATCGACGCTCATGTCGGCATCGAGCAGGGTGGCGGCGCCGAAGGGCGCCTTGCGGGTCAGCCAGGCAAGGTTGGTGGCGCAGTGGCACCACAGATAGCGCCCGTCGCTGAGCAGCATGTTGAACACGCCCAGTGTGCCCAGATCGGCAGCCAGATGGCGGATCAGCTTCATCAGCCCGCCCGTCGTCTTCGGCGGCTCCGGATACTGCATGCGGATCTGGTCGAGCAGCCAGCAGAAGGCATGCTCGCTGTCGGTGCTGCCGACCGGCTCGTAGAAGGTGAGGATGCGATCCTTGATCCCCTTCAGCTGGCCGTTGTGGGCGAAGGTCCACACCCGTCCCCACAGCTCGCGGGTGAAGGGATGGGTGTTTTCCAGCGACACCCGGCCGCGGTTGGCGCGGCGGATGTGCGAGATCACCGTACAGGACTTGATCGAATAGCGGCTGACCAGCCGGGCGATCTCCGACTCCGCACTGGGTGCCGGATCGTGGAAGGTGCGGCACCCCTTCCCCTCATAGAAGGCGATGCCCCAGCCGTCGCGGTGCGGGCCGGTCTGCCCGCCGCGGCGCATCAGGCCGGCGAAGCTGAAACAGATGTCCGTGGGCACGTTGGCGCTCATGCCCAGGAGTTCGCACATGGTGTCCTCGTCCGCCGCTTGTCATCGCCCGTGGGAGCGACAAGCTACGACAGGTGGTGCTTGAGGTCACGCATTGACGGCGAGGGACGAGCCGGATTGGCGAGCTCAGTTGGCAACCGAAACCAAGCGATGGATCAAGAAACCATAAGCCATTGAAAAGAATTAGTTTTTTAAATAAAGCTTCAATGACTTTCATCCTGCATATAGGTAAATAAGCCTTGCTTCCGGACGTCGGAAGCCGATGCAGCGTATGGAGAAGCAGGATGACGCAGACTTTCACCCTTGCCGGCGACGCTTGGCAGAGCGCCAACTGGCAGGTCGCCCAGCGCATGGCAGCTCCCTTCGCCCCTCATCCGCAAAACCCCGCGACCATGGCGGTCACCGTCGATCCCGGCGCCCTGCTGAAGAGCGGCGTGCTGGTGGAGACCGGCACCCAGTCCACGCCCACCCTCGTCCGGCCCGCCAGCGTCCGGGTGGACCGGATCGTGATCGATCGCGGCACCGGCCTGATCTCGGTGGTTTCCGGCACCGATGGCAGCATGGCTCCGCCTGCCATTCCGACCAACAGCTTCCCCTGTGCCCGAGTTTTCCTGACCTCCACCATGCCGGCGATCACAGCCGACGCAATCTTCGATGAGCGAGTGCTGGCGGATGCGGCCGCCACCGCTGCCACCCCGGTCGCCTGCCGGGCTGGCCGCACCACCGACCAGACCGGTATCGTCAACGGGTCGCTGCAGAAGGTGCTGTTCAACGACGCCCCGATCAATGTCGGCGGTGGCTTCGATACCACCAACAGCTGGTTCAAGCCGACGGCCGCCGGCTATTACAACCTCTTCCTCCAGTGCGCCTTCACATTGTCCGCCGGCAATGTCCAGCTCAACGCGGCGATCTACAAGAACGGTGCGGTGGTCAGCCGGGCCGAGTACGGCCCCGGCGCCAATTCCATGCAGGCGGTCGCCGTTTCCGATCTGATCTATCTGAACGGAACCAGTGATTACCTGGAGTTCTACACCGCCCAGGCGTCTGGCGGGACGCTGAGCCTGATGGGCGGCAGCACCTACACCTACATGACGGCGGCGAAGGTCGCCTGACGCACACAGTTCGGACGCCGGCCGGCCTGCCGGGCCCGCCTCTGCTGCACGGTCACACCCAAGGCGCCGCACCCCGGCGCCTTGGGGAAGGGAGCTGCTCAGTTGCCGCCGGATTTCGGGGCGGAACAGGGCGACATGTCCGGTCGCAGGCAGCCCTCCATCTTCCCCTCCGCCGGCGCAGCGCCGCCCAGCCCGATCCAGGCATCCACCCGGCCGGTCTCGAAGCCGCAGTCGCGGCGGTCGCCGACCTGCATCAGCGGGCGGCGGATCAGCAGCGGCCGGTCGACCATCGCGGCCAGCGCCGCAGCCTCGTCCATCGCTTCCGGCACCACCTCGCCGCTCTTCACCGCCGGCGCGGCGCGGTTGAACCAGTCGGCCACCGGCCGGTCGCCGAAGAAGGGCCGGAGGGTCTCCGGCGTCCAGGGCTCGGCCAGCAGGTCGCGGGCGATCACCCGGTGGCCGGCCCGCTCCAGCAGGGCCCTTTGCCGGGCATTGCCACCGCAGCCGGGCTTTTCAAAGAAGATCACGTCGGCCATGGTCATTTCCCCCGGAACAGCGGCGCGCGGGCCAGCAGCGCGTCGGTTTGCTGACAAATCTCGTCATGGACCTTGCGGTCCAGCTTGCGCAGCCAGCGCGACGGGATGGATTCGACGCCATAGGTGGCGCCGGCCAGCATGCCGGCGATCGCGCCGGTGGTGTCGGCGTCACCACCCTGGTTCACCGTCTCGACCACGCAGGATTCGACCGAATCGGTCTGGAAGTAATAGTGGAAGACGGTCTGCACCGTATCGACCACGAAGGCGGTGGACAGTCCGCGATAAGGCTCGAACTTGAACTGGCGGTGCCTGGCGATGAGGGCGTTCGCCTCCTCCCGCGCGGCGACGATGCCGCCGCCCAGCACCAGCCGCCGCACCATCCGGCCCAACGCGATCACAGCGGAGTCGGACAATTCGTTGCAGTGGGTGATGTGCGACTGTTCCACCGACCAGCGCTCGAAAGCCGCGTCATCGCCCAGCGTCGCCAGCACCACCGGCAGGTTGCGCATCGCCGCCCCGTTGCCGGCATGATACTCCGACTCCGGCTCCTCCAATGTGCCATGCATGATGAAGCGGCGGATGCCGCGGCGCGTCGTGTCGCCGACATCGACCGGCACCGATTTCAGCCAGATGGCGAACTCCTCGGCGGCGCGGCGGGCCTCCCACTCCGGCCCCGACAGGATGGCGCGGCCGAGATGCAGCGACATCTCCGTATCGTCGGTCACCTGTCCGGCCGTCAGCTTCAGCCAGCCGCCGCCCTTGATGTGCTTGTGAACGCCATATTGATGGGCGATCTCGCCCTTGGTCAGGAACTCCACCGTAGCCCCCAGCGCATCGCCACAGGCGAGTCCGAGATAGGCGCCGAGCGCCCTGGAACGAATGTCTGAGGACAGGATTTCAGCGGAACGGATGTCGGGCGTCGGAATCGTCGGATCGGTCATGCCATCGGGCACAGAGCCCGCCCTTTCCTGGTGCGCCCCGCGAGACGGCCCACAGGCCGCCGCCGGGCGTGAGGTTGTCAGAGAAGCGACACACCCACCCGGTAATCCCCGCCGATCACCAAGTATTCTCCTTCGCCCTGAAAAGGGTAGCGCGGCAGAATGTCGCGGAAGAAGACCACCTTGGACAGCGGCACCCAGGCATCGAGGATGTAGTCGCCGAACTGGCCGGCGATGTCGCGGTCGATGGAGAAGGAACACAGGTTGTTCAGCCGCAGCACCGCGGTGCGCTTGTCCGGCCGGGCGACGATGTGGTGTTCCTCGAAATCGTTGACGCCGCGGAAGAGGCGGATGTGCGAGGCCCAGTTGGGCATCGGCGCGTCGGGCCAGCCGCGGCGGATCGTCCACTGGCAGAACTCGTACAGAAGGTCGAGTTGCAGGTGGATGTTGTTGTTGTGGAAGCGGGTCGACTGCTTCTGCTCGCCATAGGCGGCCCAGGCGTCGGAGGCGAAGCGGCGGAGCGGCCCGCCATGGAAGGTCGGCAGCAGGCCGAACCGGCTTTCGACCCAGCCCTTCAGCACCGCCCCTTCCGCCCGGTTGCTGTCGAACAGCCAGCCCTTCAGCAGACGCAGGTAGCTGGCGCGGAAACGCCGCTTGCCGTCCGGCCCTTCGATCCCGGAAAAGTCGGGGTTCACCCCGAACACCTCCGCCATATGGCGCTGGAAGATGTCGGACGCCGTCAGCGCGTCGCGGCACTCGTCCAGCGCCTCGAACAGGGCGGCGTGTTCGCTGCGGGTGGCACCGATGCGCAGGCGCCGCGGCTCGTCATTGTAGGCTTCGCCGCACAGGAATGCGGCCGGAACATTCACGAGGTTGGTGCGATGGGCGCGCAAGGCCAGCGGGGAATCGGGCGGCGCGTCGGACGCCGGGATCCGACCGTTTGCATCGCGCATCGTCACACCGTCCGTCACCCCATCGGCCACGCCGGTTCGCTCCACCCGAATATCATTACTTCTTATATGGATATTGCATAAGCGAACGCGTGCCAAGCCCTCACCGGCGCGATCTGCGGAATCGTCGCGCCGCATGTCGCAACATTGTCCATTTGCAGCCGAACGATCCATCCCCATACTCAATACAGCGACGCTTACGATCCGGCGGCACCCGCATGGCCTTCTGGCCGACCAAGTACGACGACAGCCGGCGCCGGCGCACTCCGCCGCTGCCCCCCCAGGCGCTTGTCCGCACGCCCGCCGAAACGCCCGTCACCCCCGCCGACAGCCCGCCGCGTGGCACCGCCGAGGCGCGTACGGTTCTACGGCTCGCCCAGCTTCTGCGCGGCACCATCACGCCGCTTCGCGGCGACGCCGTTCTCGAACTGCTGGAACCGCACCGGCCACGGCTGGTGCCCAAGCCGGTCAATCCGTTGCCGGCGATGGTCGGCAAGCCGCCCGGACAGATGATCGACGCGCTGCTGCGGCCGATCGGGCAGATCGTCACCGACGTGCTGCTGCCCGGCGTGCGCGACCATCTGATCGACCGGCTGGTGACCGGCCGCACCGACCATGAGGAAAGCCTGCCGGGTGCCGTCGACCTCGCCGAGGCGATGCGGGCACTGGTCAGCCGGATGCGCGGCGCCGGCAAGGGCCATCTCCAGGCCGTCATCGCCGCCATCGAGACCGATGCCCGCGCCACCGCCGACACCCTGACCAGGGACAGCCGCCCCATCGACGTCGGCGGGATCGACCGGCTGGCCCGCGCGCTGCTGCGCTTCGAGGTGCGGCGGATGGCGCTGGAGGCTCTCGGCGGCGGCAGCGCCTTGCAGGATGTCGTCTATCAGTCGCGGCGGCTGGCGCGCTATTCGCTGCGCCGGGCAACGGAGGCGATCGAGGGCTTCGTCGCCGACCGTGGACTGAAGACGCTGCACGCCAGCCTCGCCACGCTGGCCCAGGCCGACGGGCTGATCGTCATCGCGCTGCGCAATCTGGACGACCAGGAGGAGACGAAGGAGGAATCCGGCCCCTTCGTCGAGCCGGCCGACCGCAAGGCGATGAACGACTGGCTGTCGGCGGCATGGCGGCTTTCCGACACATTGTTCGATCTTGTCGGCAAGGCGGCGGCGGGCGGCGAACTGGACGACCTGCTGTTCGCGGCGCTGCTGCGCCAGTTGCGCAGCCTCCATCATTTCTGCGCCGACCTGACCCATGCCGGCCGGCCGGCCGCCGTGGACACGCTGAAGCAGCGGCTGGTCGAGCGTTGCGATGCGCTGGCCCGCCAGACCGGTGAACGGCTGGTCGAGGTGCTGCTGGCGAAACCCGCCGATCCGGCGCTGGCCCGCCGCCTGTTGGCGCGCGGCCGGCTGCTGGCGCAGCTGCTTTACGACATGAACCGCGACGAGGCGGTGGAGGAGCTGGCGCTCCGCATCGTCGTTGCGGCCGAAGCGCTGGGCGAGGGGCGGTAGGATTTCCCGCCTGACAGGGTCCGTGAACCTTCCCGCAACAAAGACCACAAAAAATGTCCGGCTTTGTCGTGTGTGTCAGGACCCCGACAAAGAGCCGGGAGGAGCTGTTTCCGGAAAATATATATTTATATCAGTGTATTAGGTCGTCTTTCCGCTCTGGCACGGGTCGTGCAATCCATGAAATCCGAAGCGGCCACGAACCGGCCGTACCGGATCGAAGCACACACCCACGACCCAAGCACAGGAGCGACCCACATGGCCAAAGCGCCTCTGCGTCAGATCGCCTTTTACGGCAAGGGCGGTATCGGCAAGTCCACCACCTCTCAGAACACGCTGGCCGCGCTGGTCGAGCTGGATCAGAAGATCCTGATCGTCGGCTGCGATCCGAAGGCCGACTCGACCCGCCTGATCCTGCACGCTAAGGCCCAGGACACCGTCCTGCATCTGGCCGCCGAGGCCGGCTCGGTCGAGGATCTGGAGCTCGAGGACGTTCTCAAGGTCGGCTACAAGAACATCAAGTGCGTCGAGTCCGGCGGTCCGGAGCCGGGGGTCGGCTGCGCCGGCCGCGGCGTCATCACCTCGATCAACTTCCTGGAAGAGAACGGCGCCTACGACGATGTGGACTATGTGTCCTACGACGTGCTGGGCGACGTGGTCTGCGGCGGCTTCGCCATGCCGATCCGCGAGAACAAGGCCCAGGAAATCTACATCGTCATGTCCGGCGAGATGATGGCGCTCTACGCCGCCAACAACATCGCCAAGGGCATCCTGAAGTACGCGCACAGCGGCGGCGTCCGCCTCGGCGGCCTGATCTGCAACGAGCGCCAGACCGACAAGGAATGGGATCTGGCCGACGCGCTGGCCAAGCGCCTGGGCTCCAAGCTGATCCACTTCGTGCCGCGCGACAACATCGTCCAGCACGCCGAGCTGCGCCGCATGACGGTCATCGAGTACGCCCCGGACAGCAAGCAGGCCGGCGAATACCGCGCGCTCGCCAACAAGATCCATGCGAATTCCGGCCAGGGTTGCATCCCGACCCCGATCACCATGGAAGAGCTGGAAGAGATGCTGATGGACTTCGGCATCATGAAGACCGAGGAGCAGCAGCTCGCCGAGCTGGCTGCCAAGGAAGCGGCGAAGGCCGGCGCCTGATCCCAGGCGTAGCGACGGTTGCCTACCGGCCCCCCTGCCCCATCGGCGCAGGGGGGACCGCCTGAACACTGGCCCCATCCCCAGCCCCGCACAACGCCGACCCAACCACCATAGGGGCGACGGCGTGGGAGGGAGGGGCTCGGTCACGCGCTGCAGTGGCGCGAATATTCAAGCAGGAGGCCGGCTATGAGCCTGTCCGAGAACACCACGGTCGACGTCAAGAACCTCGTCAACGAAGTCCTCGAAGCCTATCCCGAAAAATCCCGCAAGCGCCGCGCCAAGCACCTGAACGTGCTGGAGGCCGAGGCCAAGGACTGCGGCGTCAAGTCGAACGTCAAGTCCATCCCCGGCGTCATGACCATCCGCGGCTGCGCCTACGCCGGCTCCAAGGGCGTGGTGTGGGGTCCGATCAAGGACATGATCCACATCTCCCACGGGCCCGTGGGCTGCGGCTACTACTCATGGTCCGGCCGCCGCAACTACTACATCGGTGACACCGGTGTGGACAGCTGGGGCACGATGCACTTCACCTCGGACTTCCAGGAGAAGGACATCGTCTTCGGCGGCGACAAGAAGCTGCACAAGGTCATCGAGGAAATCAACGAGCTGTTCCCGCTGGTGAACGGCATCTCGATCCAGTCGGAATGCCCGATCGGCCTGATCGGCGACGACATCGAGGCTGTCGCCCGCGCCAAGTCGGCGGAAATCGGCAAGCCGGTCATCCCCGTGCGCTGCGAAGGCTTCCGCGGCGTGTCCCAGTCGCTGGGCCACCACATCGCCAACGACGCCATCCGCGACTGGGTGTTCGAGAAGACGGAACCCAAGGCCGATTTCGTCTCCACCCCCTATGACGTCACCATCATCGGCGACTACAACATCGGCGGCGATGCCTGGTCGTCCCGCATCCTGCTGGAGGAGATCGGCCTGCGCGTGATCGCCCAGTGGTCGGGCGACGGCACGCTCGCCGAGCTGGAGAACACTCCGAAGGCCAAGGTCAACCTGATCCACTGCTACCGCTCGATGAACTACATCGCGCGCCACATGGAAGAGAAGTTCAATATTCCTTGGATGGAATACAACTTCTTCGGTCCGAGCCAGATCGCCGAGTCCTTGCGCAAGATCGCGGCACTCTTCGACGACAAGATCAAGGAGAACGCTGAGAAGGTCATCGCCCGCTACCAGCCGATGGTCGATGCCGTCATCGCCAAGTACAAGCCGCGGCTGAACGGCAAGAAGGTGATGATCTATGTCGGCGGTCTGCGTCCCCGCCACGTCGTCGATGCCTATCACGACCTGGGCATGGAGATCATCGGCACCGGTTACGAGTTCGCCCACAACGACGACTATCAGCGCACGCCCCACTATGTGAAGGAAGGCACGCTGATCTACGACGACGTCACCGCGTTCGAGCTGGAGAAGTTCGTCGAGGCGATGCGTCCCGACCTCGTCGCGTCGGGCATCAAGGAAAAGTACGTGTTCCAGAAGATGGGCCTGCCGTTCCGCCAGATGCACAGCTGGGACTACTCCGGCCCGTACCACGGCTATGACGGCTTCGCGATCTTCGCCCGCGACATGGACCTGGCCATCAACAACCCCGTCTGGGGCGTGATGAAGGCCCCGTTCTGACCATCGGCCTCTGGAACAGGAGAATTTGAGAATGACCGATAAGCTTTCGCAGAGCGCCGACAAGGTCCTCGACCACTACACCCTCTTCCGGCAGCCCGAATACGCGGCGATGTTCGAGAAGAAGAAGACCGAGTTCGAGTACGGGCATTCGGACGAGGAAGTCGCCCGCGTCTCCGAATGGACCAAGTCCGAGGACTACAAGGCGAAGAACTTCGCCCGTGAAGCGGTGGTCATCAACCCGACCAAGGCCTGCCAGCCGATCGGCGCGATGTTCGCCGCCCAGGGCTTCGAGGGCACCCTGCCCTTCGTCCATGGCTCCCAGGGCTGCGTCGCCTATTACCGCACCCACCTGACCCGCCACTTCAAGGAGCCGAACAGCGCGGTCTCCTCGTCGATGACGGAGGACGCGGCGGTGTTCGGCGGCCTGAACAACATGATCGACGGCCTGGCGAACGCCTATGCGCTCTACAAGCCGAAGATGATCGCGGTGATGACCACCTGCATGGCTGAAGTCATCGGCGACGACCTGCAGGGCTTCATCGCCAACGCCAAGAACAAGGACAGCGTCCCGGCCGACTTCCCGGTGCCCTACGCCCACACCCCGGCCTTCGTCGGCAGCCACATCGTCGGCTACGACAACATGATCAAGGGGATCCTGACCAACTTCTGGGGCACGTCGGAGAATTTCGACACGCCCAAGACCGAGCAGATCAACCTGATCCCGGGCTTCGACGGCTTCGCCGTCGGCAACAACCGCGAACTGAAGCGCATCGCCGGCGAGTTCGGCGTGAAGCTGCAGATCCTGTCCGACGTGTCCGACAATTTCGACACGCCGATGGATGGCGAGTACCGCATGTATGACGGCGGCACCACCATCGAGGAGACCAAGGAGGCCCTGCACGCCAAGGCCACCCTCTCCATGCAGGAATACAACACCACCCAGACCCTGCAATTCTGCAAGGAGAAGGGCCAGCAGGTCGCCAAGTTCAACTACCCGATGGGCGTCACCGCCACCGACGAGCTGCTGCTGAAGCTGGCGGAACTGTCGGGCAAGCCGGTGCCGGCCAGCCTGAAGCTGGAGCGTGGCCGTCTGGTCGACGCCATTGCCGACAGCCACACCCACATGCACGGCAAGCGCTTCGCCGTCTACGGCGACCCGGACTTCTGCCTGGGCATGACCCGCTTCCTGCTGGAACTGGGTGCGGAGCCGGTGCACATCCTGTCGACCTCCGGTTCCAAGAAGTGGGAGAAGCAGGTCCAGAAGGCTCTGGACGCCTCGCCCTTCGGCGCCTCGGGCGCGGCCCATGGCGGCAAGGACCTGTGGCACCTGCGCTCGCTGGTGTTCACCGACAAGGTCGACTACATCATCGGCAACAGCTACGGCAAGTATCTGGAGCGCGACACCAAGATCCCGCTGATCCGCCTGACCTACCCGATCTTCGACCGTCACCACCACCACCGCTATCCGACCTGGGGCTACCAGGGCGCGCTGAACGTGCTGGTGCGGATTCTGGACCGGATCTTCGAGGACATCGACGCCAACACCAACATCGTCGGCCAGACCGACTACTCGTTCGACCTGATCCGCTGACCGGCCCGCCGGCAGCCCATCAGGCATCGGTTCAGCCCAACCGTCGGCCCGGGATCTCCATCCCCCCGATCCGACGGCAACCTCCCAAACCCGGAGTGCGTCGGCGACGGCGCGCTCCGGTTTTTTTGCTTCAGCCGTCCCGCAGGGCGAACCCCACGACCCGCTCGAGCGCGCGGTCGGCGGCCGCTTGCCAACCCTCGCCGCCCAGCTCGATCACTACCGGCGGCAGGCCGACCGAGGGGGCGGCGGCATTGTCGCGAACCGGGCGGGCGCGCAACAGCAGCCGGGGACGTCCGGTGCCATTCCAGTCCTGACGCCCCTCCAGAACCACGAGCAGGATCGGACCATCGACGATGGGAGGTCTATCCTCGGCAGGTTCGGCATCGGCGGCTACCGTGCGCAGGCCGAGGCGGACCACCGACCTGCCCTGTCCGGACAGCTTCCGCACGACGAGATCGGCGGCCGCATCGCACAGCAGCGTCGCTTCAGGCGGCGCCGGGCGCTCATTGAGATCGAGGTAGCGGCAGGCAACCCCAATCTCGCGCCCCGGCTCCTGCGCCAGCCGGATCACGGCGCCATCCCGCGTCGCTCCTTTCTGCGCCGCCTCATCCTGCGCCGCCATGGCCGGCAAGGTCATCAGCGCCCCGGCGATCATCCCAAGGCAGCACCGTCCGATCCCGACCATCGTTCCATTCCATTCCTGCATGCGCATTCCTGCGAGCGTTCTGATACGGCCGGTCCCGCCCTGTCCCTGCGCAGGATGTGCGACACCCGACAAGCATCCCGGACAGCTCCCCGATTGTCATCTATCGGACAGAGTCCGAGAATCCGACAATCCTTTTTCATCAATGCATTATCAGATGGCACGCCCCCTGCATCACGCCGATGCAGAGCCATTTCCGGCGCCAGGATGGGAGAAGCGGGCATGCTCCAGGACAAGATCCAGGACGTCTTCAACGAACCGGGCTGCGCGACCAATCAGGCCAAGTCGGCCAAGGAGAAGAAGAAGGGCTGCACCAAGTCGCTGAAGCCGGGGGCGGCCGCCGGCGGCTGCGCCTATGACGGGGCGATGATCGTGCTGCAACCGATCGCCGACGCCGCCCATCTGGTTCATGGCCCCATCGCCTGCCTGGGCAACAGCTGGGACAACCGCGGCTCCAAATCCTCCGGTTCGCAGCTCTACCGCACCGGCTTCACCACCGACCTGTCGGAGCTGGACGTCATCGGCGGCGGCGAGAAGAAGCTCTACCGCGCCATCAAGGAGATCGTTCAGCAATACGACCCTCCGGCCGTCTTCGTCTATCAGACCTGCGTGCCCGCCATGACCGGCGACGACATCGCCGCGGTCTGCAAGTTCGCGACGCAGAAGCTGGGCAAGCCGGTGATCCCGGTCGATGCCCCCGGCTTCGTCGGATCGAAGAATCTCGGCAACAAGCTCGCCGGCGAAGCCCTGCTCGACCACGTCATCGGCACGGTGGAGCCGGACCACACCACGCCCACCGATGTCTGCATCATCGGCGAATACAACCTCGCCGGCGAGCTGTGGCTGGTCAAGCCGCTGCTGGACGAGATCGGCATCCGCCTGCTGTCCTGCATCTCCGGCGACGGCCGCTACAACGAGGTTGCCCAGGCCCACCGCGCCCGCGTCACCATGATGGTGTGCAGCCAGGCGCTGGTGAATGTCGGCCGCAAGATGGAGGAGCGCTACGGCATCCCCTATTTCGAGGGCTCCTTCTACGGCGTCTCCGACATGTCGGACACCCTGCGCACCATGACCCGCATGCTGGTGGAGCGCGGCGCCGACAAGAGCCTGATCGACCGCGCCGAAGGCGTCATAGCCCGCGAGGAAAGCCGCGTCTGGCGCCGCCTGGAACCCTACAAGCCGCGCTTCGAGGGCAAGCGCGTCCTGCTGTTCACCGGCGGGGTCAAGAGCTGGTCAATGGTCAGCGCGCTGGAGGGCGCCGGTCTGACCATCCTCGGCACCTCCACCAAGAAATCGACCAAGGAGGACAAGGAGCGCATCAAGAAGATGAAGGGTGAGGAGTTCCACCAGTGGGACGACCTGAAGCCGCGCGACATCTACAGGATGCTGGCCGACAATCAGGCCGACATCATGATGTCCGGCGGACGGTCGCAGTTCATCTCGCTGAAGGCCAAGGTTCCCTGGCTCGACATCAACCAGGAGCGCCACCACGCCTATGCCGGCTATGACGGCATCGTCAATCTCTGCGAGGAGATCGACAAGACGCTGTCGAACCCGATCTGGCGGCAGGTCCGCCAGCCGGCGCCGTGGGAATCCGGCCCCTCCTCCACTCTCTTGGCGGCGGAGTAAGGCTGATGTCGCACATCCAGCGTTTCCCCTCCGCCGCCAAGGCCGCCTCGACCAACCCGCTGAAGATGAGCCAGCCGATTGGCGCGGCGCTTGCCTATCTCGGCGTCGACCGCTGTCTGCCGCTGTTCCATGGGTCACAGGGCTGCACCGCCTTCGGGCTGGTGCTGCTGGTCCGCCATTTCCGCGAGGCGATCCCGCTGCAAACGACGGCGATGGATCAGGTTTCCACCATCCTCGGCGGCTACGACAATCTGGAACAGGCGATCCGAACCATCGTCGAGCGCAACAAGCCCGCCATGATCGGCGTCGCCACCACCGGCGTCACCGAGACCAAGGGCGAGGACATGGGCGGCCAGTACACGCAGTTCCGCCAGCGCAACCCCGACATGGCCGACACCGCGCTTGTCTTCGCCAGCACCCCCGACTTCGCCGGCGGTTTCGAGGACGGTTTCGCCGCCGCCGTCACCGCCATCGTCGAGCGGCTGGTCGAACCGTCGCCGGTGCGCATCCCGACCCAGGTCAATGTGCTGGCCGGCTGCCATCTGTCGCCGGGCGACGTCGAGGAACTGCGCGACATCATCGAAGGCTTCGGCCTGTCGCCGATCTTCCTGCCCGACCTGTCGCTGTCGATGGCCGGCCGGCAGCCGACCGACTTCACCGCCACCTCGCTTGGCGGCGTGACGGTGGAGCAGATCCGTGCCATGGGCGCCTCGGCTGCCACCATCGTGGTTGGCGAGCATATGCGGGTCGCCGGCAATGCGCTGGAGCTGAAAACCGATGTGCCCAGCCATTTCTACAGCCGGCTGACCGGGCTGGCGGCGTCGGACAAGCTGGTCCGTCTGCTGATGGAGCTGTCGGGCCGGCCGGCGCCCGCCCGGCTGCGGCGCCAGCGCGAAAGCCTGGTCGACGCGATGCTGGACGGGCATTTCTTCTTCAGCCGCAAGCGTATCGCCGTCGCGCTGGAACCCGACCTGCTCTACGCCGTCACCGGCTTCCTCGCCGACATGGGGGCGGAGGTTGTCGCCGCGGTGTCGCCGACGCAAAGCCCGGTTCTGGAGCGGCTGAAGGCCGCCACCATCATGGTCGGCGACCATTCCGACGTGGAAACCTTGGCCCGCGATGCCGACCTGATCGTCTCCAACTCGCACGGGCGGCAGGGTGCCGCACGGATCGGCGTGCCGCTGCACCGCATGGGCCTGCCGATGTTCGACCGGCTCGGGGCGGGCCTGCGCGTCCAGGTCGGCTACCGTGGCACGCGCGAGCTGCTGTGCGGGATCGGCAATCTGTTCCTTGCCCGTGAGATGGACCACGAGAGCCATGACCACGGGCACGACGACCACGGGGAATCTCATGGCTGCGGAGGCGGATCATGCGGATGCAACGCCGTCTGAGCGTGGTGCAGGCCCCACGCCCGACCAAAGGAGGATCGATGAAGGTCGCTTTCTGCACCCAGGACATGCAGCACGTCGATGCGCATTTCGGCTGGGCCAAGAACATCGCCGTCTATCAGGTCGACCGCCAGGGCCATGCCTTTCTGGAAACCTTCCAGTTCGGCGGCTCGATGTTCGAGGACGGCAACGAGGACAAGCTGGTGCCCAAGCTGGAGGCGCTGGCCGACGTCGCCATCCTCTATCTGTCGGCCATCGGTGCCTCGGCTGCCGCCCGCGTGGTGGCCAAGAAAATCCATCCGGTGAAGGTCGAGGCCACCGAGTCCATCCCGGCCTTGCTCGACAAGCTGGTCCAGACGCTGAACGGCAACCCGCCGCCCTGGCTGCGCAAGGCGATGGGCGAAACGCCCGAATTCCATTTCGACGAGGAGGAGGTTTGAGCATGGCTGCAGAGAGCGCTGATGTGGCTGAAGTGTCCGTCGCCGACCAGTTCGTGAAGACGCTGGTCCTGCTGTTCCGGGCCGAGGACAGCTATGGCGCCTGGGAAGGCAAGCCGGACGAGGCCCTGCTCGCCCCCTTCATCCTGGACAAGGAGGCACGGGCCGCCATCCCGATCATCGGCGATCCCGATCCGGACACGCTGTGGCGGCTGGAGCTGTTCTACAAGGCGGTCGGTGTAACGGTCGAAAAGCAGACCGGGATGATGGCCTCGCCGATGATGAAGATGAGCCATGAGGGTTTCGGCCGCATGATCCTGACCACCGGCCGGCTGGTGGTGGTGTCGAAGTCGCTGCGCGACGTCCACCGCTTCGGCTTCCCCAGCATCGAGAAGCTGGCCGCCGACGGCGCCAAGCTGGTCGAGGAAGCGGTGGCGCTGATCCGGGAATATCCCGACGTCGCCAATCTCTGATCGACCGGGAGCACGACCGTGAGCGACATCGACGCCCTGAAGGACGAGATCAAGAAGCTGAACGCCCGCGCCACCCAGAAGAAGATGGATTTGCACGATCTGTCGGAAGAGCTTCCGCAGAACTGGCAGAGCATCCTGACGGTGGCGCAGGAAACCTATGACGCCTTCAAGACCCTGACCGAGAAGCGGGCGGCGCTGAAGGCGCTGGAGACGGCATAACCCCTCCCTTCCCAAAGACAAGCTTAGGCGCAGCCTTTCCCGAGAGGAGCATTCCCATGGCTGAGTTCCTGACCGGCACCACCCGCGGTGGTCAGAGCTGGACCCCGAAATTCGTCCAATCCATCGATCAGAAGCAGTGCATCGGCTGCGGCCGCTGCTTCAAGGTGTGCGGGCGCGGCGTGCTCGACATGATCGGCCTGACCGAGGACGGCGACATCGTCGATGCCTTCGACGACGAGGCCGAGAAGAAGATCATGACGGTCAAGGAAGCGGCCAACTGCATCGGCTGCGAAAGCTGCTCCAAGGTGTGCTCGAAGAGCTGCATCACCCATGCGCCGGTGGCGGCCTAGAGTGCGATCAATTCAAGCGGAATCGCTTGAAGCGTGAATCACACGGAAAACCAAAAGCTTAGAGTCTGTCCGATGCTTATTGAAGCATTGGACAGACTCTAAAAACGGGGGCTGACGCACAGGCGCCAGCCCCACACGCCTTCTCAGTAGGCGTATTCCTTGAACACCGGATCGACGCTGCCGCCCCAGGGACCGTTGAATTTCTCCAGAAGCTCGTCGGCGGGGCTGCGGCCGCTTTCCGCGATGACCTGAAGCGTGTCGAGGAAATGCGTCTCGTCGTCGCCCCAATTGTCGTTGCGGGCGCGACGGGCCAGACCGTCGCGGGCAATCGCCACCATCTCCAGCGCGACATCGCGCACCGTCCCCTTGCGGAACGTCGTGCGCAGGCCCGACCGCGGCACCTCGGCACGCAGATGCGCCCGCTCGGCCGTCGTCCAGTCCTTCGCCAGATCCCAGGCAGCATCCAGCGCCACCTGATCGTAGAGCAGCCCGACCCACAGGGCCGGCAGGGCGCACAGGCTGCGCCACGGGCCGCCGTCGGCGCCGCGCATCTCCAGATACTTCTTCAGGCGCGCTTCCGGGAAGGCGGTGGTGGTGTGGTCGGCCCAGTCGGTGATCAGCGGCAGCTCGCCCGGCAGGGCCGGCAGCTTGCCGTCGAGGAAATCGCGGAAGGACTGGCCGGCCGCGTCGATGTAGGTGCCGTCGCGGTAGACGAAGTACATCGGCGTGTCGAGCAGATAGTCGACATAGCGCTCGAAGCCGAAGCCGTCCTCGAACACGAAGGGGATGTCGCCGGTGCGGTCGGGATCGGTGTCGGTCCAGATGTGGCTGCGGAAGCTCTGGAAGCCGTTCGGCTTGCCCTCGGTAAAGGGGGACATGGCGAACAGGGCCGTCGCGATCGGCTGGAGGGCCAGCGAGACGCGGAATTTCTTCACCATGTCGGCTTCGGACGCGAAGTCCAGATTGACCTGCACGGTGCAGGTCCGCGTCATCATGTCGAGGCCGAGCGAGCCGACCTTCGGCATGTAGTCGCGCATGATCTTGTAGCGGCCCTTCGGCATCCACGGGATGTCGTCCCGCGTCCATTTGGGCTGGAAGCCCAGCCCCATCATGGCGATGCCCAGTTCGGACCCGACCTCCTTCACCTGACGCAGGTGGCGGTGCACCTCGGCGCAGGTCTGGTGCAGGGTCTCCAGCGGGGCGCCGGACAGTTCCACCTGCCCGCCGGGCTCCAAAGTGATGTTGGCCATGTCCTGGACCAACGCGATGATGTTGCCCTTCTCCTCCACCGGCTGCCAGCCGAAGCGGGTCATCCGGGTCAGCAGCTCGCGGATGCCGTCCGGCCCGTCATAGGGCAGCGGCCGCAGGTCGGAAGTGCGGTAGGCGAATTTCTCGTGCTCGGTCCCGATGCGCCAGTTGGACGCCGGCTTGCAGCCGGATTCGAGATAGGCCGCAAGCTGGCGGCGGTCGGTGATGGGTTCGCCGCGCGTGGTCGGGGGTGCGGACATGAAGTCTCTCGCGGGAAGTGGACAGGGGATCGGCCGGGTGACGGCCGGTTACGGGATCGGCGCGCGGAAAGGCGGACGCCGGTCGCTTCCCCCGGCAGTCCAATCCCCGGCCAAGGACTGCCAGCAAGCCAACGCCGCCACCACCGCCGTGTCGGCCCGCAGGATGCGCGGACCCAATCCCACCGGAACAACAAAGGGAAGTTTGGCGAGTTCGTCAAGTTCCGACTGGTCAAAGCCGCCCTCCGGCCCGACCAGCAGGGCTGCGGGACCGGGCGGCGCGTCGCGCAACACCTCGGCAACCGGACGGGCGGACCCGGCCTCGGCGCACAGATAGAGCTTGCGGTCGGCCGGCCAGCCGGCCAGCGCGCGGTCCAGCGGCACGGCATCACCCATCTCGGGCACGCTGAGGCGTTCGCACTGCTCGGCCGCCTCCACCGCATTGGCGCGCAGCCGGTCGAGGTTGACCCGGTTGGGATCGGTGCGGCGGGTGAAGACCGGCCACAGACGCGATACCCCCATCTCGGTCGCCTTCTCTGCGACGAAGTCGATGCGTCCCTTCTTCAGCGGGGCGAAGAGCAGCCACAGGTCGGGGGTGGTGTCCTGCTCCCGCCGCTGCTCCGCCACTGTCAGCGAGCACCAGCCCTTGCCGAAGCCGTCGATCACCGCCCGCCATTCGCCGTCGCGGCCATTGAACACGGCGACCGGATCGCCGCGGTCCAGCCGCAGGACATGGCGCAGGAAATGCGCGCGTTCATGGTCCAGACCGACCGACTGGCCTTCGGCCAGCGGGCTGTCGACATACAGGCGGGTCTTGATCGGGTCGGCCATTGCACTCGTCTCCGCGGGGCGGCCCCGACTATAGCCGGGCGCGGACGCGCAAGTCAGCAGACGAGAAACCAGTCATGCGGGTACGCGGCGGCTGGGCGCACTCCCGCCGCATCGCGGTCAGGTCGCGGCGATCAGCGCGTCGATCTGGCGGCGCAGGTCATTGGGTTGGACCGGCTTGTGCAGGATGCGGATCTGGTCCGCCTTGGCCGCGGCCAACAGCTCGGCCCCGGTGTCGCCCGTCAGGATGATGGCGGGCACATTGGTGCCGACGGCCTCGCGCACCGCCCGCACGGCGGTGATGCCCGACCAGCCGTCGCGCAGCCGGTAATCGGACAGGATCACGCACGGAACCGGACTGCCGGGCAACTTCGTCAGGACGGTTTCCACATCCTCGGCGGCAAGCACCTGGTAACCCCAGGTGTCCAGCATGATTTCCATCCCGGCCAGGATGATCGACTCATCATCAATGACGACGGCGAAACGGTCCGGTGTCGCGCTTATGTCCATTTGCGATTGCAAGCCGCTGAGGTTATGACAAAGAAACAGTATTGGTACGATTTTGACGCGTGCAAGATCCGGAACTGCAATTTCTCATGGCTTCAGCACGGCTGTTTCGCCGCACCGCACTTGCCGCACGGATGACAGCCCGATAGGTTCCCCCAGATCGTGGCCGTTATTGCCGCACCGATTGCCTGTTCGGACCTTCTCATAGCACAGCGGAACCGCCGCCGTCATGCCCACTGCCTCCACCGGCCCCACCCTTCCCGAGTCCGGCTTCACCGACATCCGTCAGGATGGCTGGATCGCCCGCCGGCTTCCCGCCCGTCTGCGCCCGTATGTCACGCTGGCGCGACTCGATCGCCCGATCGGAACATGGCTGCTGCTGTTCCCCTGCTGGTGGAGCGTGGCGCTGGCAATGCCGCAGCCCTTCCGCGACTGGCCTTCCCTGCTGTGGTTGATGGCTCTGTTCGGCATCGGCGCGGTGCTGATGCGTGGCGCCGGCTGCACGGTCAACGACATCCTCGACCGCAAGTTCGATGCCATGGTGGAGCGCACCCGCTCGCGTCCGATTCCGTCGGGACAGGTGTCGGTGCGTCAGGCGCTGGTCTTCCTGATCGTCCAGCTTCTGGTGTCGCTGCTGGTGCTGGTGCAGTTGGGAATGACCGCCATCGGGCTGGGCGTGCTGTCGCTGCTGCTGGTCTTCACCTATCCATTGATGAAGCGCATCACCTGGTGGCCGCAGGCCTTTCTGGGGCTGACCTTCAACTGGGGCGCCCTGATGGGCTGGGCAACGGTGCAGGACACTGTCGGCTGGCCGGCGCTGGTGCTTTATGTCACGGGCATCGCCTGGACGCTGGGCTATGACACCATCTACGCCCACCAGGACAAGGAGGACGACGCCCGTATCGGCGTGAAGTCCACCGCGCTGCGCCTGGGCGACCAGAGCAAGATCTGGATCTACGGCTTCTATACACTGACCTATGTCGGTATCGGCATTGCCGGCCGTCTGGCGGGCCTGGGCGGTCTGTTCCTGCCGGTGCTGTCGCTGGCGGCGCTGCAACTGGCGTGGCAGGTCGCGACGTGGCGGCCCGACGACCAGGGCGACTGCCTGGACAAGTTCAAGTCCAACCGCTGGTTCGGCTGGTTGGTGCTGGCGGCGATCCTGGCCGGAAAAATATAGCCAGGGAAGATATAACCGGGCATGGCGGGGAGGCTGTGAACCGCCCCCCTTCCCGCAAAAACAAGACGCGCAAACAAAAAGAGCGGAGCAAAGCCCCGCCCCCCGAAATTCTCAATTCCGCCCTGCTCAGCGTTCGCTGGTATCGGCCAGCTGGGCGACGGCGTTGGTGGAGCCGGGCTTGCGGCTGGGAGCAACCGTGCGGGGAACCTCCGCAACCGTCACCGGAGCGGCATGAGCGCTGGCCGGCTTGCGCGACGGCAGGACGGCGACGTCCATGCGCTGCGGCTTCTGCGGGGCGTGGGAGGCGACGGCGGTCGTCGACAGGCTCTGCGGCTTGCGGCCGGGAACCGAGACGCTGTGGCCCTTCTGCTGATGCAGCGAGGCTTCCATCATGCGCGGGCCATTGGCCTTGACGCGGCCGCGCGGGCTGCTGGCGAAACCCTGATCCATGCCGCGGTCGCCGGCGTCGAGCATGCGGCCGCCGCGCGGGGCATCCGACTCGCCTTCCGGCATGATGAAGCCATAGGCGGCATAGACGCGCAGGCCGAGCTGATCGGTCGGCTCGTGCCAGACGCGAACGGCAGACCAGTCGTTGTTGCGGGACACGTCGACCACCCGCATGCCGCGACGCAGCCCGTCGCCATCGAGCCAGCTGTGGTCCACCTCGATGGTGCGGCGGTCGATCACAGCACTGACCAGCGAGACATGGCCACGGCGCATGTGGCCGGTGCGCTTGAAGACGAGGACGGAGCCGACAGCGGGGCGGTGTTCACGGTCATACTGACCGGCGGCATGATCCCACCAGGTCCAGGCATCGCCGCGAATGGTGAAATCGGAAATGGAGCGGACCGTACGAACGCAGTCGCCGTCTTGCGCGGCAGCCGTCGAAACGGCAAGGGGGCTCAGCGCGATCAAAGCCGCAAACGAAAGGCCGATGGCGGTTCCCCTCTGCCGCATGACTCCCCCAATCCCTCTGTTTTCCCCTGGTGGAAACGGGTAACACGGGTTCGCAGCTGTGTCTACACCGTTTGAATTATGTAACATTCATAAGGCATCGGCTGCCATCCTCGCAACAGCGGAGTCCCTTGGGAATCCTCGTATGAACAACGCATCCCCCCCAGATTTCGTCCGCGACAACACCACGCTGACGACCACGCCGCTGTTGCCGGAAATCAAGCTTCATCTTGCCACCGAGGTGACGCCACTCTGGCAGGCGACAGAGGAAACCTTGGCCGCCACAAATTTGCCACCGCCATACTGGGCTTTCGCTTGGCCGGGCGGGCAAGCTGTGGCGCGGCTGTTGCTCGACCAGCCGGAGCTGGTGGCCGGCAGGTCGGTGCTCGATTTTGCCGCAGGCACCGGGCTGGTCGGCATCGCCGCGATGAAGGCGGGAGCGGCGCGGGTGCAGTCCTGCGACATCGACCGCTTCTCACTGGCCGCCATCGCGCTGAACGCCGAGGCCAACGGGGTGGAGGTCAAGCCGGTCAGCGCCGATCTGGTCGACCGGCCATTGCCGGGCATCGACGTGGTGCTGGCCGGCGACGTCTGTTACGAGCGGCCGATGGCCGAACGGGTGACGGCATGGCTGCGCGGGATCGCCGCCACCGGCACGCTGGTGCTGCTGGGCGACCCCGGCCGCGCCTATTTCCCCGGGAGCGGAGTCGAGAAGGTGGCGAGCTACACCGTCCCGACCTCTCTGGAGCTGGAGGATCGGGAGACGCGCGAAACGACGATCTGGCGCCTTCTCCCTAACGGGTAAGGCGCGAAACGGCCAGCCGCAGGTCGGCGAGAAAAGTCGGCTGCTCCACCAGCTGGCCGCGCAGCAGATAGCTGGGGTGGAAGGTCGGCACCACCTCCACCCCCTCCAGCAGGCGGCAGGGCAGCACCTTGCCGCGCAGTTGAAGGATGCCGTTCTCCCCGGTCAGCGCCCAGGTGGGTGTCCGACCGAGCGCGACGATCACCGACGGCCGGTAGGCGGCCAGGGTGGCGCGCAGATGCCCGACCTCGCCGGCGAACTCGGCCAGCAGCCGGTCCGAGGTGCCGAAGGCGCCCCAGCTCTCGTCGATCTCCCGCCCCTCCTTGCGGGCGCGGGCGCGCGAAGAGAAGAAGTGCCCGACCTTATTGCCGGGCGGCTGGTAGCGGAAGACGTTGGCGACGAGGCATTCAGCCCGTTCGATCCCGACTGCTGCCAGCGAATCGTCCAGCAGCTTGCCGCTGCGCCCGACGAAGGGGGTGCCCTGCCGCGCCTCCTCCGCCCCCGGCGCCTCGCCGACGATGGCGAGCCGCGGCCCGTCCACCGGCCGGGTCGGATACTGGTAGTCGGCGAAGGGCAGGTCGGTGCGCAGGTCGGTCATCGGATCGCTTCCATAAGGGCATCTGGCAGACGCGGGCGGGGCACCGGGCTTGCCGAAGCGGCGGCCCGACCCCAAGCTTGTAGGTGGGACGGTTCTAGCCCAGACCGGACAACCTAACCAACAGGGGAGAGATCGGGATGACACCGCAAGCGCCGACGATGCAGGAGTTGGCCGGCAAGACCTGCGAACCCTGCCGCGGCGGAATACCGCCGATGGACCGCGCGATGGCCTCCTCCTATCTGGTGCAAGTGCCAGGCTGGGCCCTGAAGGAGGATCCAGACCGCATCGAGCGCGACTTCAAATTTCCCGATTTCGTCCAGGCCCAGGCCTTCGCAAATCAGGTCGGCGATCTCTGTGAAGCGGAAGGCCACCATGCGGAGATCCGTTTCGGCTGGGGCCACTGCTCTGTCGCCTTCTGGACCCACAAGATCAGGGGACTGCACGAGAACGACTTCGTGATGGCGGCGAAGGTCAATGGCCTGGCCGAGGCGCCCTCCGTGCCGGCGTCGGTAGGGACTTCCCCACCGCCTTACGTTCAGGGGGCGTGAAGTAGACGGCTACCCCCACAGCGCCGCGACCGGCGGCTGGACCACCGCACCCTCATAGACCAGCCCCGGCTCGCGGTCGCGGGCCAACAGCAGCGGGCCATCCAGGTCGACGTAGCGCGCGCCCTGCCCCACCAGCATCGCCGGCGCCATTGCCAGCGACGTCGCCACCATGCAGCCGACCATCACCTCGAAGCCCATGGCGTGCGCCGCCCGGCTCATCGCCAGCGCCTCGGTCAGGCCGCCGGTCTTGTCCAGCTTGATGTTCACCACCCGATAGAGCCCGCGCAGCGGCTCAAGCGAGTCCAGCCCATGGCAGGACTCGTCGGCGCCCAAGGGCACCGGGCAGTTCACGCCACGCAAGGCCTCGTCCTGGCCGGCGGGCAGCGGCTGCTCGATCATCTCGACGCCCAGACCGGCGAGCACCGGGGCGAAATCATGCAGCTGGTCCAGCGTCCAGCCTTCGTTGGCGTCCACCACCAGCCGGGCGGACGGCGCGGCGGCGCGGACGGCGCGGACACGGTCGAGGTCGCCCTCCCCTGTCAGCTTCATCTTCAGCAGCGGATGGCGCGGCGCCCGCTCCCGCGCCGCGGCGGCCATCGCCTCCGGCTCGTCGACGCTCAGCGTGTAACAGGTGACGAGCGGCCCTGGCGGCTCGACCAGCCCGGCAAGTGTCCAGGCCGGCACGCCGCAGCGCTTGGCCTCCAAGTCCCACAAGGCGCAATCCAGGGCGTTGCGGGCGGCACCCGGCGGCATCCGCCGGGCCAACGAGTCGCGATCGAGTCCGGCGGCAACCGCATCGCCCATCGCCTCCAGCGCGGCGACGACGCCGTCGACGCTCTCGCCATAGCGGGCATAGGGCACGCATTCGCCACGGCCGCGATGGTCGCCGTCGGCCACCTCCGCCACCACCACGGCGGCTTCGGTCTTGGCCCCGCGTGAGATGCGGAAAGCGCCGCGGATGGGGAAACTCTCCCGGCGGACGGTCAACTGCTGAGCGGACATGCTCTGGAACCCCGAAACGGAACAGGGCCGGGAGTGTATCCCGGCCCCGTCCCTGAAGGCGACAGGCTTGCGGAGAGCGGCCTCACCGCTCCTGGATGATGACCCCGTACCACCCCAGCCCCTTGTAGGTCTCATAGCCGGGCGTCAGGGCATAGCCGACGAGACGGTCCTTGTCGTCGATATAATGGCCCATGGTACCGGCATTGCGGCGCAACGGCACCGTCTCCGTCAGCAGACCGCGACCGTCGGACGAGGCGATGACCCGGTGACGGGCATCGAGCAGCAGGCAGCGCGACTTCTCGCGCTCGCCGGCCTCCAGCCGCACGCCCTCGACCACGGCGGCGGCCTGCGGCTCCCAGTCGAAGAAAATGCCGAGCACGCCGATGGCATCGCCATCCGCTTCGCCGTCGCGGCGTATGGCCGTGGCATAGGTGGCGACGACACGGTCGTCCAGGCTGCGGTTGCGGGCGACGTCGCCGACGGTGAACTCTCCGCCGTTGCGGGTCGCCAACGCCTGCCGGAACCACGGCTCGTCCGACACGTTGGCGCCGCGGGCACCGGGATAGCGGTCGGGCCGGCCGTTGGCGATGACGGTGCCGTTGCGGTCGGCGATCCAGAGGTCGAGATAGACGGTGTAGGATTCCAGGATCACGCCCAGCCGGCGCGAGGCATGGCGGCGCGCCTCCTCGGTCGGGTCGGCGGCGCAATCGACCACCGCGCTGTCGGTCGCCCACCAGCGCACATCGCAGGAGCGTTCATACAGGTTGCGGTCGATGATCTCGATCATGTTGAGCGACAGGTCGGCCAGCCGCTTGCCGTGCATCTCCTGCACCATGGCGCTGCCGGTGGTGGTCAGGTGGTCGACGCGGGCGACGATCTCCGACCGCAGTTCCTTGGTGATGCTGTTGACCTGGGTCGAGATCTCCGAAACCTCGTTGGCGACGACGGCGAAGCCGCGCCCGGCATCGCCGGCCCGCGCCGCCTCGATCAGGGCGTTCATGGCCAGCATCTTGGTGCGCCGGGTGATGTCCTCGATCAAGGACACCTTTTTCGAGGCAACATCCAGCACGCCCCGCGACAGCTCGAACAGATCGGTGCCTGCCATGCTCATCGTCTTGTCCCCCGTCATGACCGTCCCTGCGTCCTCCAAATCAAAAGCCGTGCCAACGGTCGCAGGCGCTCCGTGAACCACCCGCCCGCCCGGTTTCCGCGGCACTTGGCCGCGGGCGGAATGCCGAAGCCCGGCCAATGGGGGGTGGTCTACGGTTAAGCTGCTGAAACAGCAGGCATACTGGCGTCGGGTTGCTCAACCGGTTGCAGACTTGCCATCAGCGCGGCAGTCTTGTTGCCGACACGTAACATGAATTCGCCACGAATTCGCAATAAAAATTCTTATCTGCGGCGCCGCGCGTCAGATCGCTTCCGCATTGCAAAAATCCCATCCACATCCTGTGCACATTCGCCGGGCAGTTGATGCAAGGCGCCTCTCCGCACCGGCGAACCACCGTCAGGCGACGCGGTGCATCTCTTCGAGGAAGTGCTGGACCTCACGGGTCAGGCGGTCCGCTTCGGCGGCCATGCGTTCGGAGGCGGCGAACACCTCGTGCGCGGTGCCGCTGGTGCGGTCGGCAGCGTCGGTGACGTCACGGATGTCGTCGGACACCGCCCGGGTGCCGGCGGCGGCCTGTTCCATGTTCACGACGATCTCGCGCACCGCCGACCCCTGCTGCTCGATCCCGGCGCTGATGCCGGCGGCGATCTGGTTGATCGACTGGATGGTGCGGCCGATGCCGACGATGGAAGTCACCGCCTCGTCGGTGGAGGACTGGATACCGGCGATCTGCGCCGCGATGTCGCCGGTGGCCTTGGCGGTCTGGTCGGCCAACCGCTTGACCTCCTGCGCCACGACGGCGAAGCCTTTCCCCGCCTCGCCGGCGCGGGCCGCCTCGATGGTGGCGTTCAGCGCCAGAAGGTTGGTCTGGCTGGCGATGTCGTTGATCAGGGTGACGACATCGCCCACCGTGCGTGCGGCACCGGACAGGGTGCCAACCAGGGCATTGGAACGTTCGGCCTCGCCGGCCGCGGTCTCGGCAACACGGGCGACATCGCCGATCTGGCGGGCGATCTCGGCGATGGAGGCGGACAGTTCCTCGGTCGCGGCGGCGACGCTGCCGACATTGCTGCCGGTCTGGGCGGCGGACGCGGCGACCGACGACGCCTTGCCGGTGGCCTGGGTCGCGTCAGTCTCCATGGTGCGGGCGGAGACCTCCAGCCGGTGGGCGGTGTCGGCCACCTCGCTGCACACGCTCTGGATCTGTCCCTCGAAGCGCCGGGTCACCCCGGCGAAACCCGCCACCTTCTGCGAGATGCTCTCCGTCGCCGCATTGATGGTGCGGCTGGCGTGCAGGAAGCCGCCCTGCATGCCGCGCAGCATGATGCGGCGGAAATATTTGTGTTCCGACACACTGTGCATGGAGGCGGTCGCCTCGCGCACGAAGGCGTCGGTGCGGTCGATGGCGTCGTTGGTGGCGTGCATCAGCTCGCCCAGCGCCCCGCCCTCGCGGATGCCGATCACGCGCGCCTCGAAATCGCCGGCGGCGATGGCCCGGTTCACCCGGGTCAGCTGATCGACCACCGCGCCGACGCGGCGCAGGGAGACCAGCGCCCCGGCCAGGGCCGCCAGTCCGGCGACGGCCAACCCGACCCGCAACGCAACCCCGCCCAGGCCCAGCAGATCGACGACCGGCAGCACCGCCAGCGCCACGCCGCCCAGCAGGGCCAGTCCGCCGGCCTGCGCCAGGGAAGACTTAAAGGGAGAAGACGAATTCGTCATACCCGATCCCCTTCTCCGCCAGCAGCGCGAGGACGGCGGCGAAACCCGCCTCCATCCCCTGCTTGCGGTCGGCGTGGCTGTTCTCGATGTCCAGAAGCTGGCGGTAGAGCGGGATGACCTTGTCCAGGGCCGACCGTTCCGGCACCCGGCGGGAGGAATGGTAGCCGATCACCCGTCCGGCGGCGTCGAAGCTCGGCGTGACATGGGCGAAGACCCAGTAATGGTCGCCGTTGCGGGCCCGGTTGACCACATAGGCGAAGATCTCCTGCCCGGCCGCCAGCGTGTCCCACAGCAGCTTGAACACGCAGCGCGGCATGTCGGGATGACGGACGATGGAATGGGGGGCGCCCATCAGGTCGGCCTCGCCATAGCCGGCCACCCGCTGGAACACCCGGTTCGCGTAGGTGATCCGCCCCTTCAGGTCGGTCTTGGAAACGATGACTTCATCCGGATCGAAGAAGCGTTCCACCCCCGTCAGGGGAACGTCGCGTCGTGCCATGTGCCTTCCGGTCTCCCGCTTCCCGAACCCGCGCGGTCTCAAGCGCCCGCCTCAAGCGCCCGACAGCGGCAAAACGACAGCGGCGAAACGCGGCGGCGGTAACGGAATATGTCCGGATCGACATGCCGCGCGATATCCCGCACCGCGGGAGCCGCAACGAAATGCACTGTAATGTGACGGAAGGCGACAGGAAAGGCCCTACCCATTGCGAGGCCGAAATATTTGGGTGGCCATCATCCGTTCGGCTGAGGACGGATTATTCCGGCGGATAGGGGATGGTCAACAGCCGGTCGGCCGGCGGGTTGTCCACCGTGACCACGGTGCCGTCGGGCCAGCGCACCTCGACCTGCTCGACCTCGTGCAACGCGCCGAGACCGAAATGGGCGACCGGCTCGCCCTGGCAGAGATAGCCGGACCCGGCGGAGACCGCCCGGCGCTGGCGCCGCCCGCCGGCGATCAGGATGACCACGGCACCACGGGCCGGAGCACCGAAGGGGGTCAGCGGCTGCACGCGCAGCCAGCCGTTGTTGGTGGCCGCCGGCCGATAGACCGACAGCGGCTGGGCCGCACCGTCGGCGGCGCCATGGCTGTTGCCGTGTGAAGCGCCATGCGCCAGCACCAGTTCCAGACGGCCGTCGCCGTCGATGTCCGCGGCGACGGCCCCGGTGCCGAACCCCTTCGGCTCCGCCGCGTCGCCCAACTCCAGCTCCTGCCACTGGTCGTTCCGCCAGCCGAACAGGCGGTTGGGCTCGCCATGGGCGTGGAAGAACAGCTCCTCATAACCGTCATTGTCGAAATCGGCGGCAACGACGGTGAAAATGCGGCCGGGCATCGACAGATCGGCGTCGGCCGATTCGACGAAGGCGCCGCCCATGCGCTGGTGGAACAGCCGCTGCGCCCCATCCCAGGTGCCGACCACCAGATCGAACAGGCCATCACCATCGACGTCCAGCGCCACCACCGCCCGTCCGGACGGGCGCGAGTCGGCGATGCCGCGCTCCTCGGCGATCTCCTCGAAATTGCCGTCGCCCAGGTTGCGGAACAGCTGGTTGGGGCCGCCGTCGTTGACCGTCACCACATCCATATGGTCGGACACGATGGGCAGGGCGGTGACGCCGCGCGCCGCACCGATGGAGTCGAGCCCGGCCTCCTCCGCGCCATCCTCCAGCCGGCCGCGGCGGGTCAGTTCGTACAGGCGCAAGGGCCCGCCATCGGTCGCCACCAGGAAGCCGTAGCGGCCATGGCCCCAACGGTCGATCGCCGCCACCGCGCCGGCCACCGTGTGGTTGGCCGCCCCGGCATTCTCCGCCTGCGCGAACAGGTCGATCCAGTGCTTGCCGAAACAGGCGAACAGCCGGTCGGCCATATCCTTGGTGCCGGTGGCGCGGTCGGAATTGACGATGTAAAGCTCCTCCCGCCCGTCGCCGTCGATGTCGGCGGCGGCCAGCCCCAGCGCCGGGCCGGCAGGATCGGCGAGGAGCGGGTTGGCGACATCGACCAGACGGCCGTCGACCCATTTCAGGACGAGGTTGGCGGTTCGGTAGCCGGCCACGACCAGCTCGAAGGCGCCGTCGCCGTCGACGTCCGTGACCGCAATCCCGTTCGACGGCCGCGGCGGGTTCTCGGCGATCAGCGACGAGCAATCGAGGAACATCGGCACCCTCTTGTCCCGTTGTCGGTCCGCGACCGTCACCCCAGACACTCCGTGAAAGACAGGCCTTTCAGAACAGGCCCTTGGAGCCATTGGGCTTTCGTGCGGCGTATCTCTGTTGATACCCCGTCCCCGCCCGGCCGTAAACCCGGACGGAGGATCAGGGACGGCCTATGTCCGATGCCGCATCCCGAATACCCGGCGGGAAATGGCTGGCCCGGAACGAAAAATCCCCCCGGGCACGGCGGCTCCGGAGGGATTTCGTCTGGTCGGACGACACGTCGGATCAGATGCGCTTCTTGCCGGCATTGCCGACGGCGCCACCGGCCGGGCGCTTGGCCGCGGCATCATCGTTGCCGGCCGGCTTTTCCGCCGCCTTGGCCGCCGCGGCAGCCTTGGCCTGCTCGCGCGCCGGCAGTTCGATATTGACCTCCAGCGTCGAGCAGTCGCCGCCGCGGTCGAGCTTCACCTCGACCTTGTTCTCGTCGATGTTGACGTATTTGGCGATGACCGCCAGCAGTTCCTGCTGGAGCATCGGCAGATAGTCGGGACCGCTGCGCCCGGCACGCTCGTGCGCCATGACGATCTGCAGACGCTCCTTGGCCTGGACGGCCGACGCGCGGGGTGCCGCGCGGAAGAAGTTGAAGATGCTCATGCGCTCCTCCGCAGGAGCCGGCTGAACAGGCCCTTCTTCTGGGGGGTGACGAAGCGGTGCTCGATGTCCTCGCCCAGGAAGCGGCCGACCGCGTCCGAATAGGCCAGACCGGCGTTCGACACCTCGTCCAGGATCACCGGCATGCCGACGTTGGAGGCGCGCAGCACCGCCTGGCTTTCCGGGATGACGCCGAGCAGCGGAATCGCCAGGATCTCCAGCACGTCGTCGACCTTCAGCATCTCGCCCTTCTCGACGCGCTCGGGGTCGTAGCGGGTCAGCAGCAGCTGCTGGGTCACCGGCTCAAGCCCCTGCTCGGCCCGGCGGGAGCGCGAGTTCAGCACGCCCAGGATGCGGTCGCTGTCGCGCACCGACGAGACTTCCGGGTTGGTGACGATGATCGCGTGGTCGGCAAAATAGAGCGACATCAGGGCGCCACGCTCGATGCCGGCCGGGCTGTCGCACAGGATGTAGTCGAAGTCCTTCGACAGTTCGTTCAGCACCTTCTCCACCCCCTCGCGGGTCAGCGCGTCCTTGTCGCGCGTCTGCGAGGTCGGGAGGATGTAGAGGTTCTCGATCCGCTTGTCCTTGATCAGCGCCTGGTTCAGCTTCGCTTCGCCGTTGATGACGTTGATGAAGTCGAAGACCACCCGGCGTTCGCAACCCATCACAAGATCCAGGTTGCGCAGGCCAACGTCGAAATCGATGACGACCGTCTTGAAGCCGCGAAGCGCCAGCCCGGTTGCGAAGGCCGCGGACGAGGTCGTCTTGCCGACACCGCCCTTGCCGGAGGTCATGACGATGATCTTGCTCAACGGAGCCTCTCCCATAATCCCAAAGTTGCCGTCACCGGTACCAAACACCATCCGAAGATTGCCGTCTTCAGACAAGATTCCGTCGCTACAGCCTTCAGGCGGTCTTCAGCAGGTCCATGCTGAGAACGCCGTCACGCAGGAAAACCTGCACGGCTTTCTTATAAAAGTCACTGCCGATGTCTTCGCTGACGCGATAATTGCCTGCGACCGACAGCACCTCCGCCTCCAGACTGTGGCAGAAGATGCGGGCGTTGGCGTCACCGGAGAAACCGGCCAGCGCCCGGCCGCGCAGCGCGCCATAGACATGGATGTTGCCGTCGGCCAGCAGCTCCGCACCCGGAGAGACGGAGCTGGTGACGATCAGGTCGGTCTTCTCGGCATAGACCCGCATGCCGGAGCGCACCGGCTCGGTGACCACCACGGCGGGGCGGTGGACGACCTCGATCAGCACCTGCGGCGCCGGGATCGGGGTCTGCTGATCCTGCTGACGCGGGTCGGGGGCCTTGACCACCTCTTCCAGCTTGGCGGCGCGGCCCGACGGCATCGGCGTCAGCCCGACGGCCGCCGCTGCCTCGCGCACCGGCTGCGGCCCGCCCTGGAAGCCGACCGGCAGCAGATGCAGCGCCTGCACCTGCGCCACGAAGGCAGCCAGATCGAAGACGATGCTCTCCGGCAGATCGTCGAAGTCCAGCACGACCGGCGCGTTGCGGAAGAAGTTGGGCGCCTGGCGCACCTTGACGGACAGCTGGGTGAAGAAATCCGGCGATGTCGGGGCGAAAACCTTCAGCACCATCATGGTGAAGGAGTTGCCACGCAACTGGAACGGCACATCCCGTTCGGCGACCTGACTGGCGCTGCTCACCGTAGCCTTCCCGTTCGTTCCTGCCGCCCCGTGCCGTGCATCCGGTCCGCCCGTTTTCCCGGTTCCGCCTCAGGAACCGCCGTTGCGCAGCCCCGGCATCGAGCCAGCCAATCAGCGCCTTCTAGCCGTCCACACCGGTCGGATTCAAGAGTTTCCCCGCCCATGGGGGTGACAATCGCCAGCCTTGCCGGAAGCCCCGCCGCAAGCTGCGCCGCCCGACACCATGCCGCCGCCCGCCCTCCGGCAAGCAACCTCCCCGGCCATCGTCGGAAACGACGACCTGAGATCGCGGCCCACCCCTCGAAAGGACAGGCCTGGGTTGCATCATGACGTTCGATTTCCCCCGTGGCCGTCCATAGTAATGAAAGCCCGCGGCAGCGGCAAAGCCTTTCGGACGCCTCAGCCGGAAGGCTAATCCGGCGACCGGTCCGGCTCGGCGGAAAGGGTTACCGAGCCCGTTCCGGCGGCATTCCTGCGGCACCCACACCACATCTGGTATGAATATTTTGCGTCGGCCGCAATTTTGCCTGACGCGCCGCGTTATGACCGGTACAGTCAGGTTGCGTGGCTTCCAACGACGACGAGGTTCTCTTGCACCTTGCTTCGCCCACAGAGCACCTTCCCCGTCGGCCCGCACCGGCATGTCCGGATCCGGCATGTATAGAGACAGCACGGCGCACGGCCGCAGCCCCCGGCGAAGCACTCATCAGCGCACATCCATGCGACCGGTCGAGCCTCCCCCCTGCGGGAGGTTTTTTTGTGCCCAGACGTCATGGTTCCGGATTCGGCGCCACCCCCACCATTCGAGGAGATGCGACATGGCCAAGCGTTCGAGCAAAGGCATCGCCGCGGCGGGCGACTCCACCGTCCACCCGCTTTTCCCCGTTATGACCGCCCCGGCCGCCTTCGGCTGGGATCCGCTCGGTGGGAGCGAGGATCGCCGCGACCAGAGCTATCTCCGCAAGGTAAAGCCGCAGAACCCGAACCAGAAGCTTCTGATGGACGCCATCAAGACGCACAATCTGGTGGTGGCGCTGGGGCCAGCCGGCACCGGCAAGACCTACATCGCCATCTCCTCGGCGGTGGAGGCACTGGAATCGGGCAGCGTCGACCGGATCGTCCTGTCTCGCCCGGCCATCGAGGCGGGAGAGAGCATCGGCTATCTGCCCGGCGACATGCACGAGAAGATGGCGCCGTTCCTGCGGCCGCTCTACGACGCGCTGACCGACCGGCTGGGGTCCAAGCGGCTGCGCGCCATGATGGCCGACGGCACCATCGAGATCGCCCCGGTCGGCTTCATGCGCGGCCGCACCCTGAACAACGCGTTCGTGGTGATCGACGAGGCGCAGAACTGCACCTATTCCCAGATCAAGATGCTGCTGACCCGGCTGGGCTGGCATTCCACCATGGTGCTGACCGGCGATCCGGACCAGACCGACCTTCTGGACAACCTGTCCGGACTGGCCGACATCGCCAACCGGCTGGAGGCGGTCGAGGGAATCGCCGTCGCCCGCCTGACCGAGAAGGACATCGTCCGCCATCCGCTGGTCGCCAGCATGCTGACGGTGCTCTGAACGGCATCACTCTCCGACAGGTTGCGCGGGAGGGGCGACCGCCGCTTCTCCCGCAGACTCCGGCAGCGACCTTCACCGGGCACACCCCACTATGGTTGCAATTATGACATTTCGTTGAACAAAACGTAGGATATACGAACAATATGGCTTGACCTTCGCCGCGGACAGGGGAAAAGTCCCGAAAATTTTAGGGACATCGCCGTTTCGTTGTCGAAGGGGGTTGCAGCCGTGACCGTTGCCTTGTTCGAACGCATCAGCATCAAGGGAAAGATCGCACTGATCCTGGCCGCTGCCGGCCTTGGGCTGTTGCTGGTCGCCGTGGTCAGCCTGATGAGCCTGCGCGCCGAGATGATGGCCGACCGCCAGGACAAGACCCGCAACGTCGTGGAGGTCGCCCACAGCCTGATCGCCCATTTCGAGGCGCAGGAGCGCGCCGGCACCCTGCCCCGGGCCCAGGCACAGGCGCAGGCCAAGTCGGCGCTGAAGGCCCTGAGACATGACGGCGAGGAGTATTTCTTCATCACCGACCTCGCCCCGCGCATGGTCATGCACCCGATCAAGCCCGAGCTCGACGGCACCGACGTGTCGCGCAACGCCGATCCCAACGGCAAGCTGCTGTTCCAGGAGTTCGTCCGGGTGGTGAAGGCCGACAGCGCCGGATTCGTCGATTACCTCTGGCCCAAGCCGGGATCGGCACAGCCGGTGGCGAAGCTGTCCTACGTCAAGGGCTTCGCTCCCTGGGGCTGGCTGATCGGGTCCGGCATCTATATTGACGACGTCGATGTCGCCTTCCGTCAGGCCGCGCTGCGGCTGGCCGGCACCGGGCTGCTGATCGGGCTGGCCGCCGTGCTGCTGGCGCTGCTGGTCAGCCGCGCCATCGTCCGGCCGCTGGACGGGCTGGGCCGGGTCATGCAGGACCTGGCCGGTGGCGACAGCGCCGTCGCCGTCCCCGGCCTGAGGCGCGGTGACGAGATCGGCGCCATGGCCCGCACCGTGGAGATCTTCCGCGTCCAGCAGATCGACCTCGCCCGCCATTGGAACCGGCAGAAGATCGAGCATCGGGTGACCGAGCAGCGCGCCCATGCGCTGAAGCGGCTGACCGACCGCTTCGACGCCACCATCGCCGAGACCATCCGCAGCGTCGGCACCGCCGTAGGCACGCTGGAGACCACCGCCCGGGCCCTGTCCGCCACCGCCGACCGCAACCGGCGCGAGGCGACCTCCGTCGCCAGCGCGTCCCAGCAGGCCTCCAGCAGCGTGCAGACGGTCGCCTCGGCGGCCGAGCAGCTGACCGGCTCCATCGCGGTGATCGGCGAGCAGGTGGTGACCTCGTCGGCCATTTCGACCCAGGCGGTCGAGGCCTCGCAGAAGGCGGGCGAGCGGATCGACGGGCTGGGCCATGCCGCCCAGAAGATCGGCGAGGTGGCCGACCTGATCGCCGGCATCGCCGCGCAGACCAACCTGCTGGCCTTGAACGCCACCATCGAGGCCGCCCGTGCCGGCGAGATGGGCAAGGGATTCGCCGTGGTGGCCGGCGAGGTGAAGACCCTGGCGAACCAGACCGCCAAGGCCACCGAGGAGATCGCCCGCCACATCGCCGAGGTGCAGGAGGCAACCCGCGCCGCGGTGGCGGCGATCCGCGAGATCGGCTCCATCGTCGCCCGCAGCGACGAGATCGGTACCTCGATCGCCGCCGCGGTCCAGCAGCAGGGCACCGCCACCGGCGAGATCGCCCGCAGCGCCGGGGAGGCCGCGGAGGGTACCCGTCAGGTCTCGACCAGCATCGACGCGGTGTCCGGCGCAGCACTGGAGACCGAACGCTCGGCCGACGCCCTGCTCGACGCCGCCGGGGGGCTGTCGCGGCAGGCGCAGGGGCTGCGCGGCATGGTCGATGCCTTCCTGGTCAATGTCGAAGCGATCAACGCCGCACCGCTCGCCGACCTGCACAACGCGCCATCGGCAGAAGCGGGCGTGTTCATGCCGTGGACCGACGCGCTGGCGGTCGGCGAAGACGCCATCGACACCGACCACATGATCCTGATCGCCCTGATGAATGAAGCGGCGGCGCTGGCCGAACACGCCAAGGCCGCCCCCCGCGGCGATGCTGCGGCCGGCCGCAAGGCCTTGGGCGAGGCCGTCAGCCGGCTGCTGGCCTACACCGATCTGCATTTCGCGCAGGAGGAACGGCTGATGGACCAGTGCGGCTATCCCGACGCCAAGGCCCACAAGACGCAGCACGAGGCGCTGCGTACCCGCGCCGGCGAACTGCGACGCCGCCTGGACGCCGGCGACTCCGTGGTCGACGAACTGCTGGCGCTGGTGCGCGAATGGCTGTTCGAGCATATCCAGCGCACCGACAAACGCATCGGCGAGCATCTGGCCGCCGGCGGACGCGTGCCGTCGGCCAAGGCTGCGTGAGGACGACCCGCAATCGTCCTGCGCGATGTCCTGCCCGGCGGTTGCACTCCTCTTGACCAGGACGGCGTGCGGCCCCATTCCTGACGGACCATGAAAACACGACTCCTGCGCATCGCCGCCGCCTCCGTCCTCGCCATCGCCGTGTCCGCCGGAATCGCCTGGTGGCAGGTGCGCAGCGCCGCCACCACGGTGGAAAGCGGCACCAAGTCCGCCGTACCCATCGGCGGTCCCTTCACGCTGACCGACCAGCTGGGCAAGACGGTCACCGACGCCGACTTCCGCGGCAAGTATATGCTGATCTATTTCGGCTATACCTATTGCCCCGACGTCTGCCCGACCGAACTGGGGGTGATGACCCAGGCGCTCGACCAGCTGGGGCCGAAAGCGGAGCAGGTCCGCCCGGTTTTCATCACGATCGACCCGGACCGCGACACTGTGGCGCACATGAAGGACTATGTGGCGCTGTTCCACCCCCGGATGGTCGGGCTGACCGGCACGGCGGAGCAGGTGCGGGACGCCGCGCGCGCCTATCGTGTTTATTATGCCAAGGCACCGCAAAAGGACGGAAAGCCGGACGAGTACCTGATGGATCACTCCAGCTTTATTTATCTGATGGGGCCGGACGGTAAATTCGTCGGGGTGTATCCGGGCGGCACCAGCGCCGACAAGATCGTGCAGGATCTCTCCGGACGCATCGCGGGCTGATCGGGGCGGACCGGGGGCGGACCGGGCGAAAAGCGGCGGAAAAACCCTGAAAAGCGGTCATACCACCGGGTTTTTTCGCATGCTGGAGCGGGACAACGCGCCGCAGCGCGGCAAAATCGGTGACTTTTCGGCTCTTTTCCATTCTTTTCAATGACTTACACCACAGGTTTTGCGACTTGACAGGGTAACGCCCCGCCCGTATGGTCTCGCCGCTTTCGCATGGCTGCGAGCCGAGAGTGATTGAGAGGCGGAATGTCCGACAAATCGCCCCCCGATCCCTTGGATGACCTCGAGGCCCGGTTGCGGAAGGCGCGTGAGGGACAGCGCGGCTGGTCAGGCGGACCCGGTAGCAAATACCACCGTCCGCCGCAGGGCGCTCTCGGCACCGCCTGGCGCATCGGGACGGAACTGGTCGCCGCCATGATCGTCGGCGTCGGCGGCGGGCTTCTGCTCGATCGCTGGCTCGGCACCGCGCCCTGGGGACTGATCGTCATGTTCTTCCTGGGGGCTGCGGCGGGAGTGCTGAACGTCTACCGGGCCGTCACCGGCTTCGGCATCGCCGCCGGCTACCGCCGGCCCCCTGGGGACGACAACGAGCGCCAAGACGGCGACGCACACTGAGCGAGGACGACCTTGGATCCGCTGCACCAGTTCCAAATCAATTCGTTGTTCCAGATCGTGCTCGGCGGCTACGACGTGTCCTTCACGAACTCGGCCTTGTTCATGGTCGTGGCCGTGGCGGCGATCTACGCCCTGCTGGTCATGGGCGTGGCGAACAAGTCGATGGTTCCGGGCCGCCTGCAGTCGCTGGCCGAGATGTTCTACGAGTTCGTCGCGAACCTGGTGCGCGACAACGCCGGCCACGACGCCAAGCCTTATTTCCCGTTCGTGTTCTCGATCTTCATGTTCGTGCTGATCGGCAACATGATCGGCATGATCCCGTACACCTTCACCTTCACCAGCCACATCATCGTGACCTTCGCGCTGGCGGCGACGGTGTTCGTGTTCGTGACCATCCTGGCCCTGCTGAAGCATGGCCTGCACTTCTTCTCCTTCTTCATGCCGCATGGCGCTCCGATCGCGCTCGCCCCGATCCTCATCCCGATCGAGGTGATCTCCTACGTGATGCGCCCCGTCAGCCTCTCGATCCGACTGTTCGCCAACATGATGGCCGGTCACACGATGCTGAAGGTCTTTGCCGGCTTCACGGTCATGATGATCAGCGGCATGGGCGCCCTGGGCTTCGTCACCGGCCTCGTCCCGCTGGCGATCAACGTCGCCCTGACCGGCTTCGAGTTCCTGGTGGCTTTCCTGCAAGCCTACGTCTTCTCGATCCTGACCTGCCTGTACATCCGCGACGCCCTGGAACTGCACTGAGCAGCGCCTGACGTTCGCCGGACCTTAGTTCACCAAACAGTTCCAACAAGTTCACCCTTACCTAGAGGAAGAGAGTACTATGGATCCTCAAGCCGCCAAGTTCATCGGTGCCGGTCTGGCCGTTATCGCCCTCGCCGGTGTCGGCCTGGGTATCGGCAACATCTTCTCGACCCTGATCGGCTCGATCGCCCGCAACCCGGCCGTCCAGCCGAAGGTCTTCCCGATCGGCATTCTGGGCTTCGCGCTGACGGAAGCCGTCGCGCTGTTCGCCCTGCTGATCGCCTTCCTGATCCTGTTCGCCTAAGGCCAGAGCGGCTTTCAAAAAAACAGCTCTGACGCGGCGCCGGGCTTCCTCACCGAAGTTTCGGCGCCGCTCCTTTGCCTAGGGGGACCGATCATGCCGAACCTGTTGGCCAAAGGCCGGCTGGCCCGCTGGTCGGGCGTGGCGGGCGCTTCGCTCGCTACCCTCACCACGATGGCCGGCACCGTCCTGGCGGCCGCGGCGGAGCACGCTCCGAACGCGGCGCACGGCGGCGAGCACGCTTCCGGCGGCCTGCCGCAGCTCAATCCCGCCAATTTCCCGACCCAGATCTTCTGGCTGGCTCTGACCTTCGGCGTTCTCTACTACCTCATGTCCAAGAAGGCGCTCCCGCGCGTGGCCGAGGTTCTGGAAGCGCGTCAGGAACGCATCTCGCGCGATCTGGCGAAGGCCGCCCAACTGAAGGAAGAGGCCGAGGCCATTCTGGCCCAGGTCGAGAAGTCCCTCGCCGGCGCCCGCGCCGAGGCCCAGGGCGTCATCGCCGAGGCCGCCGCCGGGATCGAGGCGAACAGCCAGGCCCGTCAGGCCCAGCTGAACGCCGACATCGCCGAACGCCTGCGCACCGCCGAGGCCTCGATCGCCACGGCGAAGGAGCAGGCCCTGGCCAACATCCGTGCCGAGTCGGTCGGTATCGTCCGCGACATCACCGGCCGCTTGGCCGGCGTCGACGTCGATCAGGCCCAGGCGGACGCCGCCGTCGCGGCCGTGCTTGAGGAGCGCCGGGGATGAACGCACCTGAATTCTGGGTCGCAATCGCCTTCGTCATCTTCGTCGCCCTGGTCTGGAAGAAGGCGTCTGCCGCCATCGGCACCGCACTTGACGGCCGCGCCGAGCGCATCCGTTCCGAACTGGACGAGGCCGAGCGCCTGCACAAGGATGCCCAGGCCCTGCTGAACGGCTATCAGGCCCGTCTTGCAGATGCCAAGAAGGACGCCGAGGCTTTCCTGGCTCACGCCCGCGAGGAAGCCGCCCGTCTGCAGGCCCAGGCCACCACCGACCTGGAAGCGTCGCTGAAGCGCCGCGAGGCCCAGGCCATGGACCGCATCGCCCAGGCGGAAGCCGCAGCGCTGGCCGAGGTCCGCAACCTGACGGTCGACGTCGCCATCGGCGCCAGCCGGCGCGTCCTGTCCGCTGGCCTTCCGGCGGCCCAGGCCGACAAGCTGATCGAGCAGTCGATCGGCGAGCTGCCGAAGCACCTGCACTGATCGGTCAGCCAACGCTGTTCAACCGCGACGATTGTTGTGGTCCGAACAACGGACTTTGGAGAAACCCCGGCCTTGGCGCCGGGGTTTTTCTTTGGTCGAATGGAACGGTCGGCCCCCGCCACGCATGACCCTCACCACCGCCCTCCCCCATCGTCCGGCCGGAGTTCCGTTCACCGATGTCCGACACCACTGCGTTTCCCTCCGTCTTCGTCTCCCACGGCGCCCCCACGCTGATTCTGGAGAACAGCGCCGGCCGCGACTTCCTTGCCGGTCTCGGCCGCAAGCTCGGCCGGCCAAGTGCGATCCTGGCGGTTTCCGCCCATTGGACCACCCGGGTGCCGGCGGTCAGCGGCGCCGCTGCACCGGAGACAGTCCATGATTTCTACGGCTTCCCCGACGCGCTCTACCGTATGCGCTACGCTGCGCCGGGCGCACCGGCACTGGCGGAGCGTGCGGCGCAACTGACCGGGGCGGTCGTCGATCCGTCGCAGGGGCTGGACCATGGCGCCTGGGTGCCGCTGATGCTGATGTATCCGGAGGCCGATATCCCGGTGGCTCAGTTCTCGGTGATGCCCTACCGTAGCGCGGCCGACCACATCGCGCTCGGCCGCCTGCTGGAGCCGCTGCGGCGCGAGGGCGTGCTGATCCTGGCCAGCGGCGGTGCGGTGCACAATCTGCGGGAGTTCCGCTTCGGCGGCAACAGCGCCGCTCCCTGGGCGACCGGCTTCGCCGGCTGGCTGGACAAGGCGCTGGAGGACGGCGACACGCAGGCGGTGGGCAATTGGCTGGAGGCCTGCCCGGACGCCCGTCGCGCCCACCCGACCGACGAGCATTTCCTGCCGCTGCCGGTGGCGCTGGGTGCCGCCGGTGCGCGGCCGAAGACGGAAAGGCTGCATGCCGGCTTCGAGCATGGCAGCCTGGGCATGCACGCCTACGCCTTCACCGCCCAGGATACCACGGGAGATACCGCCTGACCTTTGGCGGTACTCCGTCGCACACTTGTCTGTTTGCCTGGGGGGATAGCCAAGCTACAATCCGCGCGCGCGGCGACCGGCCCGCTAATCCCTGTCTCAATGGTTGTGGCCGGTCGGAAGCGAAAATCGTCAGGCACAGCGCGAGCGGGAGTCGGTGTGAAGCGGAACGGCATTCTGTCCCCAAGCGGCCGCCGGACCCGATTCCGCGACATGACCGTGTCGGCGCGGGTCGGCGCCGGTTTCGGCATTGCGCTTGGGCTGGTGGTCCTGCTGGCCCTGGTCGGGCTCGGCTGGTTCTACGCGGTGTCGCGCGACATCGGCGCCTTCTCCGGCCGCGCCGACCTGTCGCAGGCGGCGGCGGACGCCGATGTCAGCCTGCGCGACATGGAAGTCGCCGTGCGCGACCATCTGACCTACGGCGACGACCAGAGCCTGCTCGACGCTTCCTGGCGGCACGACACCCTGCGCGAACGGCTGGATGCGCTGTCGAAGGGCGTTGTGGAGAGTGCTGACCGCCAGGGCGTCGACAAGGCCCGCGCCTCGCTGGAGGATTATTGGGCGGCGGTTCAGAAGCTGATCGCTCTGCGCAGCGACCGCAATGGCCAGATGACCGGTGTGCTTGAGCCGCTGGTGGCCGAGACCCGCCGCAAGCTGGACCAGCTGAAGAATGCCGGCGGCGTCGATTCGACGGCGCTGGCCAGCGATGCCGCCATTGCCACCCTGCTGATGCAGGAGCATCTGACCCGCTACGTCGATCGCCGCGATCCGCAGGATGCCGAGGCGATGCGCAGCCAGCTGGCCGCCGCCCGCGACCGGTTGGCGGAAATGAACCGCTATCTCTGGGTGCCCGGCACCAAGCAGTCGATCGACGAGGTCGCTGCCCTGCTGGCGAAGGCGGGCGGCGTGCTATCGGCCATCGAAAGCTCGGTGGTCGAGGAAGACAATCTGCGTGCCGACGCGATGGCCGCCAACGCAGCCGGCATCGCCGCCAATCTGGGCGAGATCCGTCGCCGGGCGGAGGCCGGAACCCAGGCGCTGCGCGGCACGCTGACCAGCGGCCTGTCCGGCTACACCAGCGTGGCGCTGTGGATCGGCGGGCTGGTCCTGCTCGCCGGGCTCATCGCGCTGTGGCTGGTGCAGCGCAGCGTCACCGGTCCGGTGAGGACGATGGCGACCGCGGTGACGGCGCTGGCCGCCGGCCGCACCGACCTGACGCTGCCGGCGTTGTCCGGGCAGGACGAGATCGCCACCATGGCCCGCGCGCTGGATGTGCTGCGCGGCAACGCCGAGGACACCGAACGCGAGCGGCGCGAGGCGGAAATCGAGCACACCCGCCTGCTGCGCGAGAAGGCGCTGGCCGAGGCCGCCAGCCAGGCCAAGAGCGATTTCCTGGTCAATATGGGCCATGAGCTGCACGGTCCGCTGACCGAGATCGTCAATGCCAGCCAGACGCTGATGACCGACCTGCACCGGTTGGGCGTCGACGAACTGGCGACAGATGTCGAGCATATCCAGTGGACCGGCGAACAGCTGACCACCCTGGTTGACGCCATCCTCGACTATGCCAAGGTCGAGGCCGGGGCGATGGACGTGTGCCTGCAGGATTTCGACGTCAACCGGTTGCTGACCGAGGCGCGTGAGCGGTCGATGCCGGCCGCCGACCTTTATGGCAACACGCTGGAGCTTTCGGCCACGGGTGGGCTGGGCCAGATGCATTCGGACTTCACCAAGGTGCGGCAGACGCTGCTGAACCTGTTGGACAATGCCTGCAAGTTCACCCAGGACGGCACCGTCACCCTGTCGGCCGAGACGATGGAGCGCGACGGCGCCCGCTGGTACCGCTTCACCGTCGCCGACACCGGCCGCGGCTTTCCCACCGCCCAGACCGGCCGGCTGTTCCAGCCCTTCGTCCAGGGCGCCGGCAACGGGACCGTGGCGACCCGCGGCCAGGGCAAACCGCGCGGCGCCGGGCTTGGGCTGACGCTGGTCGGACATTACACCGCCATGCTGGGCGGTGACATCGAGGTGGCGAGCGAGCCCGGCCAGGGCACCCGCATCACCATCGCCCTGCCCGCCGTCTATGAACCGCCGGCGGAGGAGCGTCCGTTGCAGGTGGAAGCGGTCGGTACGTCCAGGCCACTGCTGCGCGTCGCGGCACTCAAGCCGGCCGGGCACCTCGCCGGCAGCGCGTCGATGACGCAAATCGGTCCTTGATCGGCCCTTAATCAGAGGAGCGCGGACGCGCCGTATCGTCCGGCGCGTCGCCGTCGTCCACCGGTTGGCCGTACTTCATCCGCCGCATCTTCTCCGCCACCCGCGCAATCTCCTCCGGCGGCAGGATCACCGGCTCGCCAAACTGCTGGGCATAGAGATACTGGCGGGCCAGCGTCTCGACCTCCACCGCCAGCGACAGGGCGGACTGTACGCTGCTGCCCAGCACGATCATGCCGTGATTGGCCAGCAGACAGGCCAGCCGCCCCTCCAGCGCCGCCAGGGCGTGGTCGGACAGTTCCTGCGTGCCGAAAGTGGCGTAGGGCGCGCAACGGATCGAGTCACCGCCGGCCAGAGCCACCATGTAATGGAAGGACGGAATGGGGCGGCCATGCACAGCAAGTGCGGTAGCGAAGGTCGGGTGGGCGTGGAGGACGACCGTCACGTCCGGCCTTGCCCGCAGGATATCGCGGTGGATGCGCCATTCCGATGACGGGCGGTGGTCGCCGAGATAGGTGCCGTCGAAACCCATCTCGACGATGTCGGCCGGGGTCATGGCGTCATAGGGCATGCTGGTCGGCGTGACCAGGAAACCGCCGTCGATCCGGTGCGACAGGTTCCCCGACATGCCCTGATTGATGCCCAGCCGGTTCATGGCGAGGCAGCCGTCGATGACGGCCTGGCGTTCGATGAGGTGCGAGGTCATGGCAGGCGCTTCCGGGGTGGCGGAAGCGCCAGGGGGCCACGGTGTGCGATAAGGGTCAAGGGGAACCGACGCGGACGATCAGACAGCCCCCTACTCCGCCGGAGTCCCGTGGTGAGGCCCATGGCGCACCTTTTCGCCAGTCACCTCCTCGACCCACAGCGAATGGTGCTCGCGCGCCCATTGCAGCTCGACCTGACCGTCGCCCATGGCGGCGAAGGCGCCTTCCATGCCGACGGAACCGATGTAGATGTGCGCCAGGATGATGGCGATCATGATCACGGCGATCGCGGCATGCGCCAGTTGGAAGAGTTGCAGTTCCTCCAGCGTGGCGAAGCTGAAGGGGAAGACCAGCTGGACGCCGGTGAAGCCCAGCGCCGCACCGCCGACCACGGTGGACCAGAAGATCACCTTCTGGCCGCCGTTGAACTTGTGCGCCGGCGGGTGGACGCCCCTGGAGAACAGGCCGCCCGCCTTCAGGAACCAGATCAGGTCGTGGCGCGACGGGATATTGTGCTTGGCCCACATGACGAAGATCAGCGCCACGCCCAGGATGAAGGCGAAGCCCAGGAAGTTATGCGCAAGCTTGCCGTAATAGCTGAGCGCGGCGAAGGGCTCCGGCCCGATCAGCGGCAGCAGCGTATGGCGGCCGTAGAGCAGGTTCAGGCCGGAAACCGCGAGCACGACGAAGCTGCCGGCGGTCATCCAATGGACGCCACGCTCGAAGGCGTTGAAGCGCTCGATGGTGCGGCCGGTCTTCTGGCCGTCGATGCGGATGCGCCCGCGCACCACGAAGAACAGCACCAGCAGAGCCAGGATGCCGCCCAGCACCCAGCTGCCATACTGGCTGAGCGGACCGTTGCGCACGGCGCGCCACGCCTCGCCTTCGGACTGGATCAGGACGCCGGCCTGCTTGTTGGGAATGGAGACGGTGCCCTGCTCGCCCAGGCGGATGCCGTGCCAGCTGTCGCCACGGCTCTGGCCCGGGATCTGGGTCGGCACCATCGGCCCGTCGCGGTCGACCTGCTGCTCCGCCACCGGCCCGCCGATGCGGACGCTTGACTGGGCGGCGGCCGGCAGCGCGGAGCCACCGGCAAGACCGATCCCGATCAGCAGGGCGGCGAGTGCCGCCTTGATGCGATGACCTTCCATCGGACGCTCCCTATCGCACACCCTGATAGGCGGTGCGCTGTTGCAGCGCCCGCACCTCGTCCGCGGTGCGCGGCGTGTCGGCCGCGCCCTGATAGACGCCCTTGTCCAGATGGACCGGACGCGGCGCCCCATCCTCCTGGCAACCCGCCAGCAGGATGACGGCGCCGAACGCCAGAACGGTCCGAATGACGGTCACCGCCACCGTCACAGCCCCTGCTTCTGAAGGGGCGGGCCGCCGGCAGGACCGCCGGTGCCCTGGAACAGCGAGCCGCCGGGCTGGCCGCGCTCCTGGCCCGACTTGGTCTGGTAGGCGGTGCCCCAGCCCCAGGCGCCGGACCCGAAACCACGGGCGGCGACGCGCTCGCGGTAGATGTCCGACACCTTGTCGGCATCGCCGGCCAGCAGCGCCTTGGTCGAGCACATCTCGGCGCAGAGCGGCAGCTTGCCTTCGGCCAGACGGTTGCGGCCGTACTTCTTGAACTCGGCCTCCGAATTGTCGGGCTCCGGACCGCCGGAGCAGAAGGTGCACTTGTCCATCTTGCCGCGCGTGCCGAAATTGCCGGCCTGCGGATACTGCGGCGCGCCGAACGGGCAGGCGTAGAAGCAGTAACCGCAGCCGATGCACAGGTCCTTGTTGTGCAGCACCACGCCTTCGTCGGTCTGATAGAAGCAGTCGACCGGGCAGACCGCCTTGCAGGGCGCGTCGGAGCAATGCATGCAGGCGACCGAGATGGTCCGCTCCCCCGGCTTGCCGTCGTTGATGGTCACGACGCGGCGGCGGTTGATGCCCCAGGGGATCTCATGCTCGTTCTTGCAGGCGGTGACGCAGGCGTTGCACTCGATGCAGCGTTCGGCGTCGCACAGGAATTTCATCCGGGCCATGGTTCAAACTCCCGCGCGTCAGGCCGCCTGGATGCGGCAAAGGGTGGTCTTGGTTTCCTGCATCTGGGTCACCGAGTCGTAGCCGTAGGTGGTCGCCGTGTTGGCGGCCTCGCCCAGCACGATCGGGTCGGCCCCGGCCGGGTATTTCGAGCGCAGATCCTGCCCCTGATACACGCCGCCGAAATGGAAGGGCATGAAGGCAACGCCGCGGCCGACACGCTCGGTCACCATCGCCTTGACCTTCACCTTGCCCTTTTCCGGGCCTTCGACCCAGACCAGCTGGCCGTCCTTGACGCCGGCATTGTTGGCGTCGAACGGGTTGATCTCGACGAACATGTCCTGCTGCAACTCGGCCAGCCAGGGGTTCGACCGCGTCTCGTCGCCGCCGCCCTCATATTCGACCAGACGGCCGGAGGTGAGGATGATCGGGTATTCCTTCGACACGTCGCGGTCCTGGATGGACTTGTAGAGCGTCGGCACGCGCCAGGACTTGGTGTCCTTGTAGGTCGGATAGCTGGCCACCAGATCGCGGCGCGGGGTGTAGAGCGGCTCGCGGTGGATCGGAACCGGGTCCGGGAAGTTCCAGGCGACGCAACGGGCCTTGGCGTTGCCCGGCGGGTTCAGGCCGTGCTTGATCGCCACGCGCTGGATGCCGCCCGACAGGTCGGTGGTCCAGGACACCGCACCGATCTTGTCACCGCCGATCTTCTGGATGACCGCCAGTTCCTCCGGCGTCAGGTCGGCGTCGAAGCCCAGCTTCTGGAGCATCGCCATGGTGACTTCCGGATAGCCGTCCTTGATCTCCGACCCTTCCGGATAGGAGCCCTCGGCCAGCAGCGTCACGCCGTTGCGCTCAACCCCGAAGCGGGCGCGGAAGGCACCGCCGCCCTGGGCGACCGGCAGCGAGGTGTCGTAGAGGTTGGCGGAGCCCGGATGCTTCATCTCCGGCGTGCCCCAACAGGGCCAGGGCAGACCGAAGTAATCGCCGTCGCACGGGCCGCCGACGGCGCGCAGGGTCGTCTTGTCGAAGGTGGCCTGATGCTGCATGTGCAGCTTCAGACGCTCCGGCGACTGGCCGGTGTAGCCGACCGACCACATGCCGCGGTTCCATTCGCGGGTGATATCCTCGACCAGCGGCTCGTTGCCGTTGACCTTGATGTTCTTGCAGAGATCCGCCGCGAAGCCGAACTTCCTGGCGAAGAGATACATGATCTCGTGGTCGGTCTTCGCCTCGAACAGCGGCTCGACGATCTTGTCGCGCCATTGGACAGACCGGTTCGACGCGGTGGCGGAGCCGGAGGTCTCGAACTGGGTCGCCGCCGGCAGCAGATAGAAGTCGTTCTTGCGGTCGGGCAGCACCGCGGTCATCGTCGGATAGGGATCGACGACGACCAGCAGCTCCAGCTTCTCCATCGCCTTCTTCATGTCGGGCAGACGGACCTGGCTGTTCGGCGCGTGGCCCCAGAAGACCATGCCCTTGACCGGGTTCGGCTGGTCCAGATTCTCCTTGGCTTCCAGCACGCCATCGAACCAGCGCGACACCGGGATGCCGGTGCTCTCCATCAGCGCTTTCGACCCGAAGCGCTTCTGGAGGCCATCATAGGGGAGATCCCAGACGCGCGCCCAGTGGCGCCACGCGCCCTCCGCCAGACCGTAATAGCCGGGCAGGCTGTCCGAGGTGACGCCGAAGTCGGTCGCACCCTGCACATTGTCGTGGCCGCGGAAGATGTTGGTGCCGCCGCCCGACACGCCGACATTGCCCAGCGCCAGCTGGAGCACGCAATAGGCGCGGGTGTTGTTGTTGCCGATGTGGTGCTGGGTGCCGCCCATGCACCAGACCAGCGTGCCCGGCCGGTTGGAGGCCAGCGTGCGGGCGACGCGGTGCAGCTGCGAACCCGGAACGCCGGTGACACGCTCCACCTCTTCCGGCGTCCATTTGGCGACCTCGGCGCGGATGTCGTCGAAGCCGTAGACGCGCCGGGCGATATAGTCCTTGTCCTCCCAGCCGTTCTGGAGGATGTGCCAGAGGATGCCCCAGACCAGCGCCACATCGGTGCCGGGACGGAAGCGGATATATTCGTTGGCGTGGGCGGCGGTGCGGGTGAAGCGCGGATCGGCGACGATCAGCGGAGCGGCGTTCTGCTCCTTCGCCTTCAGCACATGCATCATGGCGACGGGATGCGCCTCGGCGGCGTTGGAGCCGATGAAGAACAGCGCCCGCGACTTCTGGATGTCGTTGTAGCTGTTCGTCATGGCGCCGTAGCCCCAGACGTTGGCCACGCCGGCCACGGTGGTGGAGTGGCAGATGCGCGCCTGATGGTCGACGTTGTTGGTGCCCCACAGCGCGGCGAATTTGCGGAACAGATAGGCCTGCTCGTTGCTGTGCTTGGCCGAGCCGAGCCAGAACACCGAATCCGGGCCGGACTGCTCGCGGATCGCCAGCAGCTTGGAACCGACCTCCTCGATCGCCTGATCCCAGCTGATCCGGGTCCACTTGCCGTCTACCATCTTCATCGGATAGCGCAGGCGGCGTTCGCCATGGGCGTGTTCGCGCACCGAAGCGCCCTTGGCGCAGTGCGAACCCAGGTTGATCGGGCTGTCGAAGCCGGGCTCCTGCCCGATCCAGACGCCGTTCTGCACCTCGGCCACCACGGTGCAGCCGACCGAGCAGTGGGTGCAGACCGACTTGACCTGCTTCACCGGCGCGCCGGCGACGGCGGCCGCGGTGGCGGCGTCGGCCTTCTTCACCATGCCGAAGGGCATGGCGGAGGCCAGCGCGGCGCCGCCGGCGGCAATGCCGGAGGTGCGCAGGAAGGCGCGGCGGTCGACAGTGACGCCGGTGGATGATGCCAGCGTCTGGGTCAGGGTGCGGGCGAGACGGCGGCCGCCGGAGGTGGCCGAGCTTTTCTTGATGAGCATCGGGGCGTTCCTCTTAGAAGCGGCTGACTTCGTAGACCTTCCGGACATGGTCGGTCTCGCGGTAGCCCGTGGAGGTCGTCTCAGCCGGGGCGGCCTCGGCCGCGCCACCGGTGGCGGTCACGCCGGCGGCGACGGCGCCGAGCGCGCCAGCCCCGAGACCGGCGACGCGGAACAGGTCGCGCCGGGCGAGCCCCTTGTCCTTGCTCTGCGTATCCCTGCCCTGTTTGACTGCTTCATCCGTGGCTTTGACCGCGTTCCGCGTCATGGCTTCGCTCCTCACCTTCAGGCCGCAAGGTCGAAGGCGCGCGCCTCGACCGCCAGAAAACCCAGTCCGACCGCACCGACCGCCCGATAGAAGCGGGCCGACGGCGAGGTCTCCAAATCCGCGAAGAACCGCCCGGCCCAGGAGCCGACGTGGCGATCGAAAAATGTCCGCTGTCCGTCGAGGCCAACGATGCCGTCCTCCTCCGGCGCGAATTCGCCGCCGATCAGGCCGGCCATCATCTCGCACAGGGCGGCGATGTGGTCTTCCGGTTCCGACACGTCGTCGGCACGGGCGATGCCCAGCCGCGCCATGTCGGCGCGCAGCTCCGCCAGCGGCTTCTCGTTCAGGAAACCGGTCAGGTAGAAGGACCCGTAGGGGGTGCGCTCGCTGCCACCGACACCGATGAAGAGGGTGGTGAATTCCTCTTCCACCGCCGCCGGGTCGCTGCCGCGCGCCGCGTCGGCCAGCCGGTCGAGCGCCGCACCGAACTCGCCGCCCTCCCCAGCCAGCTCGCCCAGCGCGCTCAGGAACGCCGCATCGGGCGCACGCGCGAGCAGGCGCGCCAGCAGAGCATAGACCTGCGCACGGAACAGCTCCTCCTCCGCGATCGCGGGGGGCACGGTGTGATCGACGGCAATGGACACGCGCCGCTAACTCCTCCCGGACACACAAGGCGGGGTGTCGGCGTCTGCGGTCCCGCCGCGCGCCGTTCTTTTTGGAACCGGTCCATCACCCCTTTTGATGCACCTGCGAAAAGCTGTTGCCTTACAGTGGCTTAGCAATTCACGGATAGATAATAAAAGGACTGAACCTATCCCTTTGTCAACTAAGGACGCGCCCGGAAGTGAGGGCAAATGAAACTTTATCACGGCGCTATGCTCGCGCTAACAGAGCGGTCCTTAATTTTGAGGGGGTCTAAATTGGCGCGGCGATCCGTCGCATTTTGAAAGTGATTTTGCGAGGGAGTGCGCTGGAGGAAAGCCCCCTCCCCCCGGGGGGAGTGGATTGGGGTGAGGGGGATGTATGGGATGAAAGAGGCGGGAGGTGGGAATTGTGCGCGGATCGACAAGGTCTAGCCTCGCTTTCCCTCACCCCAACCCTCTCACCCGGGGGGAGAGGGGATTGGCGGTTGGGGAGAGGGGGTGTCGCTTACCTCGGAAACCTCGGCGTCAGCCGTGGGCGGAGCCTCAAGGCCCCCCTCCGCCACCTCGTCGAGCGTGTCGAGGAAGCCCTTGCCGACTCGGTAGAGCGTCTTCACCGGCACCCCGCCGGTAAACAGGCTGGCATAGTCGTCGGCGTAGTCCTTCAGCCCGTCGTCATTGGCATAGATCGGGTCGGAGGTCCAAAGCTTGCGCAGGGCCTGGCGGTGCAGATCCTCCGGCACCTCGGCGCGCAGGAAGGGGGTGAAGTCGGACTCGCCGGTCAGTTCCTCGACCGGAGGCAGGTCCTTCAGCGGGTCTTCGGCTTCCGGCGGGATGGCATCGGCCGGGCTGTCCTCGGCCACGGGGACCGGAAGCTCCGCGGCCTCTTCGCCGGCCGGAGGAAGATCGGCAGGCACCGGCTCCGGCTTGACCGCCGTGCGTTTCAGGCGCGACCAGCGCGACAGGAAGGCTTCGCCGCTCACCGCTTCCGATCCTCCTTCTCGAAGTGGCGCTTGCGCTCGCGCTTGTGGAAGGGAACGTCGACATGGTGCTGCTCGACGAAATCGCGGACCAGCGCGATCACCTCCGGCGGCATCGGCACCGTCTCCACCACATCGGCGCCGACCTGATAGCCTTCACCTTCATGGGCGGACGCGGTGACCGTGAAAGGCACCAGTTCCTCGCCATCCGGACCGGGGCGCATCACCACCCAAAGCCGCGGCGGATCCTGCGACAGGTTCAGGCGATAGCCCTCGGTGTCGGTGCGGAACAGTTCCAGCGTCAGGGTAGCCGCATGGCTGTGGGTCCAGCCTTCGCCCTCCATCAGCAGGCGGCCGGGCGGCTCGACCGGGCCGGCACCAGGAATGACCGACATCGGGCGCCAACTCCAGTCGGCCCAGGCGGTGACGCCGCGCCGACGCTCCACCACGATGCCGAGCGGCATGGTCTCGATACGCTCAAGGGATTGGGTAACGGGCGGTTCCGTCATGACGCATGTCCCGACGCCAGCAGGCGTTCCGCCTCGGCCAGATCCTCCGGCCGGTTGGTGTTGAAGAAGGGATCGACAGGGTCTATGGCGAATTCGGCGACGGCCAGCCGGTAACGGGCGGTCCAGGCATCGACCTTGCGGACGCCCTGCTCCACCATGGCGCGGCGCAGGTCGCCGGCCAGACGGATCGGCCACAGCCCGAAGACCGGGTGGTCCTGCCCGCCGGACCGGGCGCAGGCGAGGTCGGCGCCCTCATGCTCCAGCGCCGCCACCATGCGGGTGACGAGGTCGCGCGGGATGAACGGCGCATCGGTGGCGAAGCTGGCAACCCAGCCGATGCCGGGAGCGGTGCCGCGCAGCCACTCCATGCCGGTCAGTACGCCGGCGAGCGGCCCGGCATAGCCTTCCACCACGTCGGCCGCCACCGGCAGGTGGAGATGGGCGAAGCGGGCGGGGTCGCCATTGGCGTTCAGCACCAGCGGGCCGACCTGCGGCCGGACGGTGGCGACGATGCGTTCCAGGATGCTGCGGTCGCCGAGCGGGCGCAGGCACTTGTCGCCGCCGCCCATCCGGCGCGACAGGCCGCCGGCCAGCAGAACGCCGCCAATATCCGGGTGAGCTGAGTCAATCGTCATCGCGGCTTCCCTTGCGTCCATGCCGGCGATCCTCCTCGTCGGCGCCCGCGGCGTCGGCGTCGAACACCAGCCGGTCTGTGCCGGCCAGCGCGATGAAGCGCTTGCCCTTGGCCCGGCCGACCAGCGTCAGGTTGGCCTGCCGCGCCAGCTGCACGCCCCAGGCGGTGAAGCCGGAGCGCGAGACCAGGATCGGAATGCCCATCTGCACCGTCTTGATGACCATCTCGGATGTCAGGCGGCCGGTGGTGTAGAAAATCTTGTCGCCGGCGGAAACGCCGTTCAGGTGCATGTAGCCGGCGACCTTGTCCACCGCGTTGTGGCGGCCGACATCCTCCATGTAGACCAGCGGCCGGTCCTGCTGGCACAGCACGCAGCCATGGATGGCGCCGGCCTCCAGATACAGGCTGGGCTGCAGGTTGATCTGCTTCGACAGCGCGTAGATCCACGAGGTGCGGAGCCGCACATCGGCCGGCAGGCTGACGGACTCGAAGGTCTCCATCACGTCGCCGAAGGCGGTGCCCTGGGCGCAGCCGGAGGTCAGCGTCTTCTTCTTCAGCTTGGCTTCGTAGTCGGTCGCGCGTTCGGTGCGGACGACGACGGTGTCCGTCTCCTCGTCCACGTCGATGCCGGTGATGCGGTCGTCGCGCCGCAGCATGTTCTGGTTCAGCAGATAGCCGACCGCCAGACAGTCAGGATAATCGCCGATCGTCATCATGGTGACGATCTCCTGCCCGTTCAGGTACAGGGTCAACGGCCGCTCGACCGTCACGGCCGTCTCGATCTCGCGGCCGTCCTGGTCCAGGCCGCGCACGCGCTCGGTCAGCTTGGGGTTGGCCGGATCCGGCGCTATGGTGAAGGTCTTCAGGCTCATGGTCGGGCTCATGCGCGCGAGTGTGGGCGAGCGGCGTCCTTCGGACAAGCCCCCGCCGGAGCGATTCGAGAAGTGATTTGGACCTTATGCAGGATTTTTCCCAAGCCCTGGCCGTTGCTTTTTCCATGATCCTGTCGATGGACGACGGTCTGATGCGGATCATCGGCCTGTCGCTGCGCGTCAGCCTGTCCGCCGTGGCCATCGCCACGCTGATCGGCCTGCCGCTGGGTGCCGCCGTCGCGGCGCTCAGCTTTCCCGGCCGCCGCGCCGTCGCCATCGCGCTGAACACGATGATGGGGCTGCCGCCGGTGGTGGTCGGGCTGGTGGTCTATCTGCTGCTGTCGCGCTCCGGCCCCTTCGGCGTGCTGGGGCTGCTGTTCACCCCGACGGCGATGATCGTCGCCCAGACGGTGATGATCGTGCCCATCGTCGCCTCGCTCGCCCGCCAGACGGTGGAGGATCTGCTGGTCGACTATGACGACCTGCTGCGCGTCACCGGTGCCGGTCCGGTCCGCCGGCTGGCCACCCTGCTGGCGGAGGCGCGCTGGAGCCTCGTCACCACCGTGCTGGCCGGCTTCGGCCGCGCCTCGGCGGAGGTCGGGGCGGTGATGATCGTCGGCGGCAACATCGAACATGTGACCCGCGTCATGACCACCGCCATCGCGCTGGAGACCAGCAAGGGCGACCTGCCGATGGCGCTGGGGCTGGGCATGGTGCTGATGACGCTGTCGCTGACGGTCAATCTCGCCGCGTCGCTGCTGACGGAGACGGCCGCCAAAGCCTGAGCGGGCGGACAGCCTGCGACCGAGTGGACGGACGCTCGGCAAGCCTTTGCAACGCCGGCCCGACTGCGATATGCCAATCGGGTAACAACGCATGTGGGAGGAATTGAGGGATGCTGCGCCGTTCATTCGTGCTTGGCGTGCTGGGCTGTGCCGCCGCGGCCCTGGTCGCTCTGGTAGAAGCCGCCGCCCCGTCCGCCGCGCTGGCCGCCGACCGCTTCATCACGGTCGCCTCCACCACCTCGACCGAGGATTCGGGCCTGTTCGGCTCGCTCCTGCCGAAATTCACCGCCAGGACGGGGATCGAGGTGCGGGTCGTCGCCAAGGGCACCGGGCAGGCCATCGACCTCGCCAAGCGCGGCGACGCCGACGTGCTGTTCGTCCACCACAAGCCATCGGAGGAGAAGTTCGTCGCCGAAGGCTTCTCCACCGTGCGCAAGCCGGTGATGTACAACGATTTCGTCATCGTCGGCCCCGCCAGCGACCCGGCCGGCGTCAAGGGCAGCAAGGACGTCGCCCAGTCGCTGTCGAAGATCGCGGGGGCCAAGGCGCCCTTCGTGTCGCGCGGCGACGACAGCGGCACGCACAAGGCCGAACTCGCCCTGTGGAAGACCGCCAACCTCGACCCGGCCAAGGCGGACGGGGGCTGGTACCGCTCGATCGGCCAGGGCATGGGCCCGACGCTGAACACCGCCGCCGCGATGAACGGCTATGCCCTGACCGACCGCGGCACCTGGCTGAACTTCAAGAACCGCGGCCCGCTGACGGTGCTGGTGGAGGGGGATAAGCGCCTGTTCAACCAATACGGCGTGATGCTGGTCAACCCGGCCAAGTTCCCCCACGTCAAGGCGGCCGACGGGCAGGCTTTCGTCGACTGGCTGGTCTCGGCCGACGGGCAGAAGGCGATCGCCGACTACCAGATCAACGGTGAACAGCTGTTCTTCCCCAACGCCAACGAGCCGGGGGCGTAAGCTCCCCTCACCCCGCGCGGATCGTCCGGATGAAGCGGTCCACCTCCTGCGACAGGCCTTCCGTGTCGCGATAGAGCGCGGTGGCGGCCTCCATCACCTCCTGCGCCGCCGAGCCGGTGCCATCGGCGGTGCGCTGGACGCCACCGATGCTGGTGGCGATGTCCTGGGTGCCTCCCGCCGCCTGCTGGACATTGCGGGCGATCTCGCGCATCGCCGCATCCTGCTCCTCGATGGCGGAGGCGGCGCCGGTGGCGATGCTGTTGATTTCGCCGATGGTGCGGTCGATCTCGCCGATGGAGTCGACCGCTCCGCCGGTCGCCTGCTGCATGGCGGAGATCTGGGCGGCGATCTCCTCGGTCGCCCTGGCGGTCTGGCTGGCGAGGTTCTTCACCTCCTGCGCGACGACGGCGAAGCCCTTGCCCGCCTCGCCCGCCCGTGCCGCCTCGATGGTGGCGTTCAGCGCCAGCAGGTTGGTCTGGCCGGCGATGGAGGAAATCAGGGTGATGACCTCCCCGATGCGCTGGGCCTGATCGGACAGGGCGCGGATGCTGCCATTCGTCGTCTGGGCGCAGTCGGCCGCCCGCTGGGCGATGGCCGCCGATTCGGCGATCTGCCGGGTCAGGTCACCGATGGACGCCGCCATCTGCTGCGAGGAGGCGGCGACCGTCTGCACATTGGCGGAGGTCTGTTCCGTCGCCGCGGCGACCGAGGTGGCGCGGCTGCGGCCATCCTCCGCCATCGCCGACAGTGAGCGGGCGCTGTCCTGCATCCGGCCGGCCGAGGCCGACAGTTGCGCCACCACGCCGCGCATCGCCGTCTCGAAACGGTCGGCCAGCTCGTGCGTCTGGCGCTTGCGCTCCGCTTCGTTGCGCTCCTTCTGCGCCTCCTGTTCCGCCTGCATGCGGCGCAGTTCGGCTCCGTTGTCGCGGAAGACCAGAAGCGCCTGCGCCATCTCGCCGATCTCGTCGCGGCGGCGGGCCCCGTCCACCGCCACCTCCAACTCGCCGCCGGCGATGCGCTGCATCGACCGGGTCAGCCGGGTCACCGACCCGGCGATCGAACCGCCGACCAGCAGCGCCCCGGCCAGACCCAGCACGCCAACCACGGCCAGCGACATCCAGGTGATCTGCTTGACCTGATCGCGGATCGCGGAATAGCTCGCCTCCGCCGCCGCCCGTTCCGCCTTCTGCCGCTCTTCCACCTCCAGCAGCACCGGCTCCAGCCGGCCATAGCTGTCCGACAGTTTGCGGACCTCGCCCGTCATATCCAGCACAGCACGTGCCAGTTCGGTGAAGTCACGGCGGTAGGTCTCGATGGCGGCGCGGACCGGCGCCCGGTCGATCTCCGGCACCGGCGCCCCATCGAGAGCCGTCAGGAAGGCGGCGACCGACGCGGTGAAGCTGTCGATATATTTGCCGTCGACCCGCGCCAGGAAGTCCTTCTCGTGCCGACGCATCATCAGCAGGCCGGCCATCAGCCGCGGATCGTCATACCGGGCCAGCGCCGACTCGACCGAATGGACGGCACCGCGCAAGGTCCCGAGCAGCCCCTTGTTCTCGTCCAGGCCGATGCGGGTCTGGCGGTCCGCCACCTCGGCGAACTGCCGGCCATAATCGGCTAGCTCCGCCCGCGCCTTTCCAAGCCGGTCGGCGCCGACGCCCGGCGGGAGAGCGGCGGCCAGCCCGTCCAGGGTCCGCTGCATCTCCGCCACCAGGGCGGCATGGCGGGCCGGCAATTCGCCGTCGCGGCGCAGCAGGAAGTCCTTCTCGACCCGCCGGCCGTTCAGCAGCTGGATGCGCAGGGTCTTCAGCGTTTCAGTGCGTGTCACCGCCTGCTCGGCAAGTTGCCGAACGGCATCCTGCTTGGAGCTTTCGACATAGAATACCAAGCCCAGGAGAGCCAGTCCGAGGACGCTCACGATACTGATGAGGCTGATTTGCGTCCTCATCCTGAAGAAACTGAGCGCGTTCCCCATGGGCACACCTTTTCGGCTGAGGCGTCATATCCATTCCCGCTGCCGAGACCCATACACACATCATCCAGGCATTAAAATTAACGAATTGTAACGTTTTTGTTCGGAGGCATTACCATATTTTCAGAACGGATATTTCATAATCCTTGCCATCGATGACCTCGCGCCTTCGCTACAGGGGGTTGGGGCCGACCCTGACAAGATTCCCATTCCCATCGCGCCGCATTCCCCCATATGAGTGTCCTCAGGCCAGGGGCGTCAGCCCCAAGCGACAGGAGTTTTGGGGACGATGAAGATCGGCGAACGGACGGTGCTCGTCTGCGACTGTGCGCACAGCATCGCGCTGGATGGGACGGCGCTGGGCAAGGCGTGCGGCGACGGCAACGCCGCCACCATGTCCGCCACCGTGCACACCCAGCTGTGCCGGGCGCAGCTCGACCGCTTCGAGGCGGCGGTCGCCACCGGCCAGCCGCTGCTGGTCGCCTGCACCCAGGAAGCGCCGCTCTTCAGCGAGATCGCGGCGGAGGTGGCGCCCGAAACCGTCCTGACCTTCACCAACATCCGCGAGCGCGCCGGCTGGTCGGACGAAGGTGGCCAGGCGCTGCCCAAGATCGCGGCGCTGCTGGCCGAGGCCGCCCTGCCGATCCCGCCGACCGGCGCCTTGACCCTGACCTCCCAGGGCACCTGTCTGGTCTATGGCAACGACGAGCGCGCCATCGAGGCCGGCCGGGAACTGGCCAAGCGGCTGGACGTCACCATCCTGCTGACCAGCGCCAGGGACATCCCGCCGCCGCCGGTGATGGACGTCGCGATCTTCCGCGGCCGTATCCGCACCGCCCGCGGCTGGGTCGGCGCCTTCGAGATCGTGGTGGACGACTACGCCCCGGCCCTGCCCTCCTCGCGCGGGGCGCTGGGATTTGAGCCGGTGCGTCAGGGGGCGTCGGCCCGCTGCGACCTGATCCTCGACCTGACCGGCGGCACGCCGCTGTTCCCCGATCACAAGCGCCGCGACGGCTATCTGCGTCCCGACCCGAACAGCCCGGCCCAGGTCGCCAAGGCCCTGCTGGACATCGCCGATCTGGTCGGCGAGTTCGAGAAGCCGCGCTTCGTCGACTTCAAGGCCGACCTCTGTGCCCATTCGCGCAGCCGCAAGACAGGCTGCACCCGCTGCCTGGACGTCTGCCCGACCGGGGCGGTCACGCCGAACGGTGACCATGTCGCCATCGACCCGCATGTCTGCGCCGGCTGCGGCTCCTGCGCCGCGGTCTGCCCGACCGGGGCCGCGACCTATGCCCTGCCGCCGGCAGCCACGGTGTACGAGCGGCTGCGCACGCTGCTGTCCACCTACGGCAAGGCGGGCGGTGCGGCGCCGGCGCTGCTGATCCACGACCCGCGCCATGGCGACGCTCTGGTCGGCATGATGGCCCGCCATGGCCGCGGCCTGCCGGCCCGCGTGCTGCCCTTCGCGCTGAACGAGGTGACGCAGGTCGGCTTCGACCTGTTCGCGCTGGCGCTGGCCTATGGCTGCACCCATGTCCGCGTGCTGACCGGGCCGGAGAATGAGGGGGAGACCGCCGGCCTCGCCTCGCAGATCGGGCTGGCGGAGGCCGCCTTCAGCGGGCTCGGCTACGGCTCCGGCCGTGTCGCGGTGATCGACGCCGCCGACCCCGACGCGGTGGCCGACGAGCTGTGGGCGCTCCCTGCCGACGCCCTCGAAGCGGGGATGTTCCTGCCGATGGGACCGAAGCGCACGGTGACCATGCTGGCCTTGCGCCACCTGCACAAGACCGCCCCCGCTCCGGTAGAGGTCCTGCCGCTGCCGCCGGGTGCCCCGTTCGGCCGGGTGTCGGTGGATTTGGCCGGCTGCACGCTCTGCCTGTCCTGCGTCGGCGCCTGCCCGACCGGGGCGCTGCTGGACAATGCCGACAAGCCGATGCTGTCCTTCGCCCAGGACGCCTGCGTGCAGTGCGGCCTGTGCAAGACCACCTGCCCGGAGAAGGTCATCTCCCTGGTGCCGGAGATCGACTTCCGCGATCAGGCCCGCGGTGCCGTGGTGGTGAAGGAGGAGGAGCCCTTCTGCTGCGTGTCCTGCGGCAAGCCCTTCGCCACCAAATCCTCGATCGAGAAGATCGTGACGACGCTGGCCGGCAAGCATTGGATGTTCGCCACGCCGGAGGCGGCCAACCGCATCCGCATGTGCGAGGACTGCCGCGTCCGCGACCAGTTCGAGCGCGGGAACGAGCCCTTCGCCCTGGGCCAGCGGCCGGTGCCGCGCACCACCGACGACGACCTGCGTGAACGCGAGGAAGCCCAGCGGGACGCACAACTTGCGGCCGTGCGGCAAAAGCTGACGTGACGCGGAGACCTCTTGATCGGCGTCAAAGTCGGCATACCGTGATGTGGAATACGGTCCCGCCACCGTTGCACATCGTGCGTGTGGCGAACATATACTGTGGCGGCCTGTCAGCGGCCGCCCGTGGAGTCCAGTGATGACCAACCCAGTGTCCGAAACCTTGCCGTCAGCCGCCACCGCACCGCTGATCGATCCGTTCGGCCGCAAGGTGGAGTATCTGCGCGTCTCGGTCACCGACCGCTGCGACCTTCGCTGCGTCTACTGCATGGCGGAGGACATGAGCTTCCTGCCGAAGGCGGAGGTGCTGACGCTGGAGGAACTGGACCGGCTGTGCAGCGCCTTCGTGAAGCTGGGCACGCGCAAGCTGCGGCTGACCGGCGGTGAACCGCTGGTGCGGCGCGATGTGATGCGGCTGATCCACTCGCTGGGCCGCCACATCAAATCGGGCGACCTGGACGAGCTGACGCTGACCACCAACGGCACCATGCTGTTCAAGCATGCCGCCGGGCTGTATGAGGCCGGGGTGCGACGGATCAACGTCTCGCTCGATACGCTCGACCCGCACAAGTTCCAGGCCATCACCCGCTGGGGCAAGCTGGACAAGATCCTGGGCGGAATCCAGGCGGCCAAGGAAGCCGGGCTGAAGATCAAGATCAACACTGTGGCGCTGAAGGGCGTCAACGACGACGAGATCCACCGTATGGTGGCTTGGTGCGGCGAGCAGGGCTTCGACCTGACCTTCATCGAGGTGATGCCGATGGGCGACATCGGCGAGGGCGCCCGGCTCGACCAATATTGGCCGCTGACCATGCTGAAGGCCGAATTGCAGACGCGCTGGACCCTGACCGAGAGCGACCACCGCACCGGCGGTCCCGCCCGCTATGTCAGGGTGGAGGAAACCGGCCAGCGCGTCGGCTTCATCACGCCGCTGACGCACAATTTCTGCGAAAGCTGCAACCGCGTGCGGCTGACCTGCACCGGCACGCTGTACATGTGCCTGGGCCAGGAGGACGCCGCCGACCTGCGCACGCCGCTGCGCGTCAGCGACGAGGACGGTCCGCTGATCGATGCGGTGCGCGAGGCGATCACCCGCAAGCCGAAGGGCCACGACTTCATCATCGACCGCCGCCACCAGGGGCCGGCCGTCGGCCGGCATATGAGCGTCACCGGGGGCTGACCACGCCATGCCCCTTCCCTTCCTGTCCGGACTGCGGATCATCGACCTTGGGCAATATCTGCCCGGCCCCTATGCGGCGCAGCTTCTCGGCGACCTCGGCGCCACGGTGGTGAAGGTGGAGCCGCCGACCGGCGACCCGTTGCGCCGGCTCGGGCCAACCGACAGCGACGGCACCACCGCCGCCTACAAGCTGCTGAACGCCGGCAAGACCGTCGTCCGCATCGACCTGAAATCGGCCGAGGGGCGCGCGGCGCTGGAAGGGCTGCTGGCGAAGGCCGACGCGCTGATCGAAAGCTACCGGCCGGGCGTGATGGACAAGCTCGGGCTTGGCCGCGAACGGCTGCGACAGATCAATCCGCGGCTGGTCCATGCCAGCCTGTCGGGCTGGGGCTATGACGGTCCCTATGCGACACGGGCCGGGCACGACCTGAACTATATGGCGGTCGGCGGCGGGCTGGACGCATCCGGACTGCCGGAACGGCCGGTCATCAGCTATCTGCCGGTCGCCGACTTCGCCTCGGCCCAGCAGACGGCCCTGGCGGTGGCGGGCGCGCTGCTGGGGCGCGAGCGGACCGGTCAGGGCTGCTTCCTCGACCTGTCGATCATGGAATCGGTGCTGGGCTGGCAAGGCATGACCCTGACCGCGGCGGCCCGCGGTACCCTGCCGAAGCGGGGCGAGGCGCTGCTGTCGGGCGGCGCCGCCTGCTACCGCATCTACCGCACCGCTGACGAGCGCTTCATCACCCTGTCGGCGCTGGAGGTCAAATTCTGGCAGGGCTTCTGCGAGGCGGTGGGCCGTCCCGACTGGATCGCCCGGCAGGAGGATCCCCTGCCCCAGACCGAACTGACGGCCGAACTGGACTCCCTGTTCGCAAGCCGGACGCAGGCAGAGTGGAAGGAATTGCTCGACCCGGTCGATTGCTGTTTCGAGGCTCTGCCGGAACTGGCGGAGGTCCACGCCCATCCGCACGTCGCCGCCCGCGGACAGGTCCGCGTCACGCCGGAGCCGGAACCACTGGTCGAGACGCTGATGGGCCTTCGCGTCGACGGGGCCCCGCCGCCGGCACGCGCGTCCTTGCTGGAAAGCGACGCCGCGGCGGTGCTGGCCGGCTGGGCGTAACGTTCAGCCCTCCCGCCGATAGGGCGACAGTTCCTCGTCCAGCGCTTCAATCTCCGCCTCCACCGCCGGACGTTCCTGCTCCAGATAGCGTTCCACCGCACGGCGGAAGCCGGGATCGGCGATCCAGTGGGCGCTGTAGGTCGGCACCGGCAGATAACCGCGCTGGATCTTGTGCTCACCCTGGGCGCCGGCCTCGACCCGCGCCAGCCCGCGTTCGATGGCGAAATCCAGCGCCCGGTAATAGCACGCCTCGAAATGCAGGAAGCGGTAGCTGCCGTCCGAACCCCAGTTGCGGCCGTACAGCGCATCGTCGCCCAGCAGATTCAGCGCGCCGGCAACCCACTCCCCGCCGTCCTCGCACATAACCAAGACCACCCGGTCGGCCATGGTCCGGCCCAGCAGGTCGAAGAAACGGCGGTTGAGATAGCCGCCGCCCCATTTGCGGTCGGCGGTGTCCAGATAGAAGCGGTGGAAGGCATCCCAATGCTCCGGCTTCAGGTCGTCGCCGGTCAGGGTGTGCAGGCGGACGCCGCTCTCCGCAACCTGCCGACGCTCCTTGCGGATCGCCTTGCGCTTGCGGGAGTTCAGCGCCTCCAGAAACGCATCGAAGCTGTCATAGCCATGGTTGTGCCAGTGGTACTGCACGCCCAGCCGCCGCAGCCAGCCTGCCTGCCCCAGCCGGTCCCAGTCGCCGCGTTCCGGAAAGGTGACATGGGCGGAGGAGACGCCGTAACGCTCCGCCACCTGCTCCAGCGCGCCGACCAGGGCATCGGCCACCGCGTCGGCGCGCGGCCCCGGCGCCACCAGCAGGCGCGGCCCCGGCACCGGGGTGAAGGGCACCGCCACCTGAAGCTTGGGGTAATAGCTGCCGCCCGCCCGCTCATAGGCATTGGCCCAGGCGTGGTCGAACACATACTCGCCGTAGGAATGGCTTTTCAGATAGGCCGGCACCGCGCCGACCAGGCGGCCGGACCCGTCATAGGCGGCGAGATGGCTTGGCTGCCAGCCGGATTTGCCGGTTGCCGAGCCCGACTCCTCCAGCGCCAGCAGGAAGGCGTGGGAGAGAAAGGGGTTGCCGGCACCGGCGCAGGCGTCCCAGCCCTGCTGGTCCGCCTCGCCGATCCCGGTCAGGACCTTTACGGTGATGGCATCGTTGCCGTCGGGCATGCATGCGTCTCCTTGAACGATGGCAAGGAGGTAGGCCTCATGCCGCAGGACAGCAAGACGCCGTCACCGCCACAATTCACTCAGGCGTCATTGGCTCAGGCGACTTCCAGGATCGCGTCGATCTCGACCGCGACGTTGCCGGGCAGCGACGGGGCGCCGACGGCGGCGCGGGCATGCTGGCCGGCCTCGCCGAACACGTCGCGCATCAGCTCCGACGCGCCGTTGATCACCAGCGGATGGTCGTGGAAGTCGGGGCCGGCGTTGACGAAGCCGCCCAGCCGCAGCACGCGGGTGACGCGGTCGAGGTCGCCGCCCAGCGCGGCCTTGGCCTGGGCCAGGATGTTCAGAGCGCACAAACGCGCAGCGTCCTTGCCCTGTTCGACCGTAAAGTCCTGGCCGACCTTGCCGACGAACTTTCGCTCGCCGTTCCAGACCGTCACCTGGCCGGAGATGTAAAGGGTGTTGCCCGAACGGGTGTAGGGCACATAGGCGGCCACCGGGGCGGCGGCCTGCGGCAACTCGATGCCCAGCTCCGCCAGGCGCGCGTCGATCCGACCGGTCATGATGCTTCTCCCTTCCCTGCTTTGGCCCGTGCAAGGCCATGCGTTCGATGTATGGGACGTGGTTTGGAGCCCGACCATAGCCGTGCCTGCCGGGTGGTGGGAAGATTCTTGCCGCCCGGCATACCGGCAGAACCGTCCGTCAGCGGCAAAAGATTCCGGGAAAGTTTTTCGGAGACCGAGCCGGAGGGCATCGGCCCACCCCTGCCCTTTTTGCCGACCTATTTTTATTCCACAGCAAAATCATACACTTATGGCACGCCGAGGCAGTTGGCACGGCGCTTGAAAGAGTGGTGTCAGGAAAACGCACGTTGCCTCGCCGGTCAAATGACCAGGGGCGGGGACAGCCTCAGAAGGAGACTAGGACCATGGCCGGAAATGTGACCCTGACCGCCTCGATGCGCACCAACCTGCTGCAGCTGCAGAGCACGCAGTCGCAGATCGACAAGAAGCAGAACATCCTGTCGACGGGTAACAAGATCAATTCGGCTCTGGATGGTCCCACCTCCTTCTTCGCCGCCAAGGGTCTGAACCAGCGCGCCGGCGACCTGTCCTCGCTGAAGGACGCGATGGGCCAGTCGATCAGCACCATCCAGGCCGCCGACAAGGGCCTGACCTCGATCGACTCGCTGGTCGACCAGGCCAAGGGCCTGACCACCGCCGCCTACGCCGCACTGGGCAACGACGCCGCCTCCATCTCCACCCGCAAGGCACTGGCCGCCCAGTTCAACACGCTGAAGGACCAGATCGACAAGCTGGCCGGTGACAGCGGCTATCAGGGCAAGAACCTGATCGCCGGCAACGGCATGAGCATGGACAGCACCAGCGCGTCCCGTGCCGCCGTCAACACCATCACCGGCGTCGACAACGCCCGCGTCACCAACGTCATCTCGTCGGACACCTACGCCGTTCGCATCAAGGGCGACGGCTCGATCGAAGGCAAGACCGCCGACATCTCCAAGACGGAAAACGCGCACGGCTTCGTCGGCCTGAAGCTGTCGGGCACGATGTCCGGTACGCTGGGCAGCTTCTCCGACGTCCAGATCGAGGTGCGCGGCGCCAACGGCCGCAGCCGCGACTTCATCGTGACGGACGGTGACGAGAGCCGCACGATCTCCTACTTCGACAACACCCAGACCATCGAAGCGAAACTGACGACGGCCGCCGCGACGGGCGTGGCCCAGGTGTCGACGGTGAATGTCGGCGGCACGATCGAAGAAGGCGACATCTTCACCATCACGGTGGAAGGCCAGTCCTTCAGCTACACGGCGACCAAGGGTGACGTGGCCGTCGGCCAGAACGCCTCGGTCAACGTCGCCACCAATCTCCGCAACTCGATCAGCACCGCCCTGATCGGCACCGGCCGCCTGGTCGGCAAGGACGTCGCGTCCGTCTCGGTCAACGCCAGCGGCGGCACCATCACGCTCACCGGCAACAGCACCGCCGGCGCGGTGCGCGAAATGACGGTGACGACCGCCGCCACCAACGCGCTGACCAAGAAGATCTCTGAAAGCTTCGCGTCGGGCACCATCGTGTCCTTCACGGTCGACCGTCGTCTGCTGGAAGCGGCCAACAACCAGGGCAACGGTGTCTCGGTCATCGAGAAGAAGGTCGACCTGCAAATCCAGGTCACCAACTCCAACGGCGCCCAGGTCACCCGCGACGCCATGAACGATCGCGGTGATGGGAAGCTGACCGGCGGTGAACAGGCCTTCACCTTCGACAGCGGCACCGTTCGCATGGAAATCGATGCGAAGACGATCAAGAAGGCCGCTTCGGCCAACTGCTCGGCCAACATCGTCACCAAGCAGATCTCCGACGCCAACACGTCGAACGACCTGACCGTTCAGCTGAACGAGCGCAACACCAACTCGATCACCGTGACCGCGGTCAACCTGACGACCAGCGGCCAGGGCCTGCAGATGGACGCCGCCCAGAACAACTGGATGGACCGCGCCGACATCGACAAGGCGGTGGCCGGCCTGGATCACGCCAAGGCGACGATCCGCTCCGCGTCTCAGCAGCTGTCGACCAACCTGAACATCATCACGACCCGCGAGACCTTCACCAAGGAGTTCAGCGACGTGCTGACGGAAGGCGCCAGCAAGCTGACGCTGGCCGACCAGAACGAGGAAGGCGCCAGCCTGCTGATGCTGCAGACCCGCCAGCAGCTCGGCACCATCGCCCTCTCGCTGGCCAACCAGTCGCAGCAGTCGATCCTGCGTCTGTTCTGATCGGGAACGGCGATCCGACACACGGAAAGGGGCGCCCCCGCCGGGGCGCCCCTTTCCGATTCCAGAGTTGCCGCGACCGCCGGGGCCGCGACCGCCGGGCTCCGGTCAGCGTGCCCGAAGGCTTTCCGCGATCAGCGCGCGGGCATCGGCGGCCAGCGCGGCGCGGCCCTCCGCCCGCGTGTACATCATGTGGCCGCCGGGATGCACCGTCACCGAAACCCGGCCGCGCTCCCCCTCCGGCAGTTCCAGCCGGGACGCCACCCAGCGCGACGCCATATAGGGCGTGATCAGGTCGGTGCGGCCATGGACGATCAGCACCCGCAGCGCCGGCTGAAGGGTCAGCGCGGTCTGCAACGCATCGACGGCGCTCGGCACCGTCATGCGCGGCCAATCCCAGTTCCGGTTCACCCGGTCGCTGAGCAGCCGGTACGGCGACTCCGCCCGCACCGCCAGCGCATCATGGGCATAGGCGGCGAAAGCGGTGGTATAGGTCGGCACCGTTCCCTTCAAAAAAGGATCGAAGGGCAGGCGCGCCGCCCCCGGGTCGGGATCGGGCGCGGTAAAGGTGCCGTCATAGATGCTGAGGACCCGGCCGCGGTCGCGCAGAAGCTCACGGGTGAAGACACCCATGGGCACGCGCCCGCGCTGGCGCCGCACCGTCTCGACCGGCAGGCCGGTGACGCGCGCCACTTCGGCGAAGACATCCTGCGCGGCGTCGAGCCGGCCGTAATCGAGCCCGGCCAACCCGGTCAGATAGGCGCCGAGCGCGAAACGCTCCGCCGATTCGGCAGCCTGCTCCGGCGTGCCGGCGGTGCGGCCGAGTGCTGCGGCGGATGCCGCCATCGACGGCAGCTTCCAGGCCGGGCCGAGGATGCCGTCCTCGTCGATGGCGGCGAAATCGACGACGGGAGAGACCAGGATCAGGCCGTTCACGGCAAGCCCGACTTGTTCGATCAGCTCGTCCGCCATCTTGGCGATGCGGAAGCCGCCATAGCTTTCCCCGGCCAGAAAGGTCGGCGACGACCAGCGGCCATTGCGGGTCAGCCAGAGCCGGACGATCTCCGCCATCGACCGGGCGTCGCCCTCCACCGACCAGAAGCGCTTTTCCGTCTCGTCAGGCTTCACCGCGCGGCTGAAGCCGGTGCCGACCGGATCGATGAAGACCAGATCGGTGAAGGCCAGCCAGCTGTCGGGGTTGTCGACCAGCCGCGCCGGCGGCGCCGGCAGAGCACCGTCGGGACCGAAGGCGACGACCTTGGGGCCGGCGGCCCCCAGATGCATGTAGGCCGACGCCGCTCCCGGCCCGCCATTGAAGACGAAGGTGACCGGGCGCGGCCCGCCGGCCGGCGTCTTCGGATCGGCGGTATAGGTCACCGTGAAGATGCGTGCCGCCACCTCCTCCTTCACGCCGTCACGCAGCGGCAGGAACTCCGCGGTCGCGGTGTAAGCCAGCGCGCCGTCCGGCAACGGCAGACTATGCCGGGTGACGCTGCGCTGCGGATCAAAGCCCTGGAGGTCATCCTGCTTCGCCGATTCCGCCTTCCCGGCTTCCGGTTTCACGCCCTCGGATTTGCCGTGCTCCGGGCGTTCCTGTTCGGCGCTCCCGTCCGCGCCGGCGGCAATGGCGGAACCGGGGATCAGGGGCGGCATCAGCAGGGCCGGAAGCAGGGCCGTCGCCACCAGACGGGGCAGGCTGCGGGAACGGGGGCGCGCGGACAGAGGCTGCATCGGCAATTCCAACGGCGGTTTTCGGATCGGTCTCCGAGACCCGCATATTGCGGCGGGACTTCCGATCCGCAACCCGCACATTCTCCCGGAGGCGTGCGCAGTCGACCTTGCAGCGCCGACGAAAATGCACATCTTGACTAACCCGAAAGGGTAACATCTTTTGGGATAAAGTCCGTTTACCGCCCCTGTGGGCCAACTTCGACGGGATGCGCCGACATGTTCCTTCCGCGGCACGCCACGATACGCACACGTTTGTTTCTCGGTTTCGGCGTGGTCCTTGTGCTTCTGCTCAGCCTGACCGTCATCGGGGTCCGCGAGGTGCGGAAGATCGACTCCGATCTTACCCGCATCAACGACGTGAACAGCGTCAAACAGCGCTATGCCATCAATTTCCGCGGCAGCGTGCATGACCGGGCAATCGCGCTGCGCGACGTGGTTCTGACCACGGACCCGGCGATCCTGTCCCTCGTGCTGGCCGACATCGACCGGCTGTCCGCCTTCTACGAGGAGTCCGCCAAGCCGCTCGACGCGATGTTCGCCAGCATGACCGACATCGAGCCGGAAGAGCGGCAGCTGCTGGCCGGTATCAAGGAGATCGAGGCGAAGACCCTGCCGACCATCAAGTCGGTCATCGCCGCCCGCAAGGCGAACGACATGGCGGCGGCCCAGAAGGGTCTGATGCAGGACGCCCGGCCGGCTTTCAATGAATGGCTGAAACGCATCAACGCCTTCATCGACCTGCAGGAGCATAAGAACCAGACCATCGCCGCCCGGGCGCGCACCGTTGCCAAGGGGTTCCAGACGCTGATGCTGTCGCTGTGCGGAGCCGCCCTGCTGCTGGCCGCCGCCTTCGGCCTGTGGACCGTTGCGGCCCTGCGCCCGCTGCGCCGGCTGACCGACGCCATGCTGACCCTGGCGCGCGGCGACCTGACCGTTACCGTCCCGGCGTCTGACTCGAAGGACGAGATCGGGCAGATCACCGGCGCGGTCGAGGTGTTCAAGGCCAACGCCGTGGAGGCCGACACCTTCCGCCGCCGGCAGGCCGAGGCGGAACACGCCGCCGAGAAACGCAAGCGGGCCGAGATGGCGGCACTGGCCGACCGGTTCGAGAATGAGGTGAAGGGCGTGGTCGACAGCGTCGCCTCCTCCTCCACCGAGGTGCGGTCGCTCGCCCAGTCGCTGGCGACCACCGCCGACCATACCGAGAGCCAGGCGACCACCGTCGCCGCCGCGTCGGAACAGGCCTCGGTCAATGTGCAGACCGTGGCCGCCGCCGCCGAGGAGCTCGCCGCCTCCATTGCTGAGATCGGCCGACAGATCGGCGAGAGCAGCCGCAAGGCCAAGCAGGCCGCCGATCAGGCCGATGGCACCAACCGCATCGTCGACGGCCTGTCGGCCAAGGCCAACCAGATCGGCGACGTGGTGAATCTCATCAACTCGATCGCCGGGCAGACCAACCTGCTGGCGCTGAACGCGACGATCGAGGCGGCCCGCGCCGGCGAGGCCGGCAAGGGCTTCGCCGTCGTGGCGTCGGAGGTTAAGAGCCTCGCCAACCAGACCGCCAAGGCGACGGGCGACATCTCGCAGCAGATCGCGGAAATCCAGACGGCGACGGCCGATGCCGTCCAGGCGATCCAGAGCATCGCCGCCACCATCGGCGAGGTGAACGCAATCGTCGGCACCATCGCGCAGGCGGTCGACGGCCAGAACGCCGCCACCATGGAGATCGCCCGCAACGTCCAGCAGGCCGCGGCCGGCACCAACGAGGTCTCCTCCTCGATCGGCGGCGTGTTGCAGGCGGCGTCGGAAACCGGAAGCGGCGCTTCGCGTCTGCTCTCCTCCTCCGGAGAACTGTCGAAACAGGCGGAACTGCTGCACACCCAGGTCGAGCGCTTCCTCGGCAGTGTGCGCGGCAAGGTCTGAGGCCCGCAGATCCAAGGCGGCCATGCGGCAAAAGGTGGCAAGGCCCGTGCTTGCGGGCGGCGGCCGGGGACTCTAGGAGAACTCCGGCCACCGCAAATCCCGCGCGAGCCAGCCGCCGGATGCCCCTTCCGACCGTCACGGGTCCGCCATGATCGACAGCAAAAAGACCGATACCGTCGACTATGGCCGCCTTGTCTGGAGCGACGACCTCCTTCTCGGCGTCGGCGCCATCGATGAACAGCACCGCGAATGGATCGGCCTGGTCCAGGCTTTCGAACGCGCCGTCTGCGAAGGCCGGCCGGATGAGGAGATGCGCCGCACCCTCGCCGCCGCCGTTGCCTACACCGAGTCGCATTTCGCCGACGAACAGCGGGTGATGGAGGAGTCCGGCTACCCCTTCCTCGACGATCATATCGGCCAGCACCAGCTCGCCTGGGACCGGGTGCACGCCTTCGCCTCCGGCGAGGTGACGGGGGACGTGACGGACGACGAGATGCGCCGCAGCCTGGCCGAATTCCTGCCGCAGTGGCTGATGCTGCACATCAACACGGCCGATCGCCAGTTCGCCCGCTGGCTGAAGGGCACCGCCGCCCCTGGCACCCCGGCCGGCCCCGACGGACGGGTGTTCGGCGACATTCCCGTCTGATTCCACCGTCTATCGGGTCCGAGCGGGCCTACCCGCCGTTGCGAATCGCCGGAAGCGCCGCTACACAGGGGACATCCGCGCGAGCCATCCCGTTTTCCGGAGCCTTTTTCCATGTCGACCCTGCCCGATCAGGCCACCATCGCCGCCACCGCGGCCAAGATCCTGCTGGAGATCAAGGCGCTGCACTTCAACGCCGAGACGCCCTTCATCTTTACCTCGGGCTGGGCGAGCCCGGTCTATACCGACTGCCGCCGCATCGTCTCCTTCCCGCGCGCCCGCAAGGCGCTGATGGATTTCGCCGTCGCCACCATCGAGCGCGAGATCGGCTATGAGGCCATCGACGCGGTGGCGGGCGGCGAGACCGCCGGCATCCCCTTCGCCGCCTGGATCGCCGACCGGCTGGAACTGCCGATGCAGTATGTGCGCAAGAAGCCGAAGGGCTTCGGCCGCAACGCCCAGATCGAAGGCCTGCTGACCGAAGGACAGCGCGTCCTGCTGGTCGAGGATCTGGCGACCGACGGCAAGAGCAAGGAGAACTTCGTCACCGCTCTGCGCAACGGCGGCGCCCAGGTAACCGATACCTTCGTGATCTTCCACTACGGCATCTTCCCGCAGTCGAAGGTCAACATGGACGCCATCGGCGTGCGGCTGCACGCGCTGTGCACCTGGTGGGACGTGCTGAAGGTCGCCCGCGACAACCGCTATTTCGACGAGAACACCCTGTCCGAGGTCGAAAAGTTCCTGAACGACCCGGTCGGCTGGTCCTCCGCCCACGGCGGCAAGTCGAGCATGTGAGCCGGACGGGGGCGGCAGGAGCCGCCCCTTACTGCGGCCGATCAGCCGCGGCGAACGTAGAAGGCGTCGCCCCAACTGTGATGGAAGGGGCTGATCTCTTCCACCCGTTCGTAACCCTGGGCGAACAGCAGATCGTCGATGTCGGCGATGCGGCCGCAGCCCTCGTACAGCTCGGCATAATTCACCTCCACCGACACCGCATCGAAGCGGGACAGCAGCGGGCCGCAGCCGGCGAGGATCATCCGCTCCGCCCCCTGGGTATCGATCGCCAGGACATTGTAGCCGACGGCATCTAGCCTGAACTCCGCCAGTATGTCGGGCAGCGGGGCGGCCTCGACCTCGATCGTCTCGGTCAGCGTGATGCCGGGATAGATGTCCAGATGCTCCTTCGGCGGCAGGAGGGAACTGGACTGGCTGCCGCTCATCCGCGAGAAGGGCAGCCGGCCGGCACGGTCGGACACCGCGCGGTTGATGCAGGTGACGTCCGGATTGTCCCGGAATTTGGGAGCCAGCCGGGCGAAGGTGTTCGGATCGGCCTCGATGAACAGCACGCGGCGGCAGCCCGCCTCGACATAGTGCGGGTATTCCTCGCCCTCATGCGCACCGATATGGATGACCCCACGAGGGAGGATGCCGTATCGCGGGAACAGGTCGGCATAGCGGAACATCGAGGTATCGCGGGCGAACAGCCGTTTCCAATGACGCGGCGCGACCGCCAGATGGGTCGCGTCCCTGCCATCCAGGGGCGGCTGCGGGCAGAACTGCAAGTTCCGGTCGGTGAAGCGGAACAGTGAATAGCCGTGGCGCTGCAATCGCCCATAGATTGCGGGCAGGTCGCCCCCGGCTTCCATCTGATCGAACTGGATGAAGTCGATGCGGCGCAGACGCAGCATCTCGTCCGCGCCGTCGAGCATGGCCAGCGCACCACCCGCCCGGTGCAGCAGCAGCCCGTCGACATGCCGCAGACCATTCCGCCGGCACCAATCGTCGAAGGATGCGGGCACCGCCGCCGCGATCACCGTCCGCTCGGCCGCAGCCAGGACCGCGGACCAGTCCTCGGCACCCCGCCCTACCGCAACGACGGTGACCCGACCGGTCAGGAAATGCTGCAACAGGGTCTTTTCCGGCGCACCGTTCATACTCATCCACTCTCAAATTGGCAGGTCTCCCTGCGCCGTCCTTGCCGCTTTCCCAGGGATACACGACCCCAGCCCGGCCATAAAGTCGGGTCGCATGGAAAAAGACAAGCCTGCCACGGCCTGTTCGAGGGTCAGCTGCCCTGCCGACCGGAGGCGGGAGCGACGCGGTCCGCCTCAACTTGATCCGGGCTTGGGGCATGGGCGAAGTGCACCCGGACGATCTCCCAGCGGCTTTCCCCACCGTTGACGCAACCGTCGCAGGGCCTGCGGTCCACCACCTCGAAGGACAGTGAGGACAGCCCGTCGCCGGCCGGGATCTTTCCGGTGGACCAGAGTTGCTGAAACAGGCGTCGATTGACATGGGAGATCGGCGACGGAACCGCATCGGGGGTGAAGCCGTCGTTGCGGTGGTCGAGCGGCTGGAAGCGGCCTTTGCGCCGGCCGGTAGGGATCCGCCGCGCCCGGATGCGCAAGGAGAAATCGAAATCCTCGTATCCCCACCCCCAAAAGGCGTTGGAATAGCCGTCGACCTGCCGCATGACCGGGTTTGGCACCAGCAGCGCTCCGCCCATCGTGCTCTCCAGGTTGGTGGTCACCGTCTTGTCGGAGATGCCCGGCGCCACCGGCCGCTGTTCCGCCCCGTACCAGAGAATGGGAGTGGGGCAGTCGGCCCAGGAATAATCGGCGTCGATCGGCAGGTAATCGACGTCATGCAGACAGGTGTAGTCGCTCCACCCTTCCCCGAGAAGGAAGCCGGCATTCTTCAGCGCCCCGCGGTTGAAAGGCAGCCCGGCCTCCTGCTCCACGATGGTGACACGATAGTCTATCGGCGGCCTCAGCTGGTCGAAATAGGCGCTCACCCATGGAACGAACTGGCCGAGATGACTTTCGCGATCCCGATAGGGAACGACGATGTGGAGCCGCTGTCCGGCGCCGGCATCGACCGTCATGTGCCTTCCCTCCCCCTGTTGGTTTCCGCCGGGTTGGTTTCCGCTGGGCCGGCGGTTCCATCCGCGGCGACGGCGATGTGCCTCGGGGCCGATCCGGAGCGGTGAATGTCCCACATCGTCCGGTAGGCCGTCTCCAGATTGCGGGTGAAGCGCGGCGTGTCGAACAGCGGACAGGTCGGCCGGTTGCCCGCCAGCCTCTCCCGCAAGGCACGCAGCCGGTCGGGCGAGCGGGCCAACGCCACCGCCGCCGCCTCATACTCCTCCTGACTGTCGACGATCAGTTCAGGCAGTCCGGCCGCCAGCAGCAGGCTGGCCGCCACCCGCCCGGCAAAGGCCGTCCCCCTGCGCGTCAGCACCGGCAGCCCCGCCCACAGGGCGTCGCTGGCCGTCGTATGGGCGTTGTAGGGAAGCGTATCGAGGAACAGGTCCGCCAGCCGGTGGCGCGCCAGATGCTCGGCATGCGGCAAGGGCGGGGCGAAGACGAGCCGGCGGGGATCCAGACCACGGGCCTCGCCCTCGCGCCGCAGGTTGGCGGCGACCTGCGGATTTCCGGCATAGAGCCACAGCACGCTGCCCGGCACCGCCGTCAGGATGCGCGCCCAGCCGTCGAACAGAGCGGGCGTAAGCTTGTAGGAGCTGTTGAAACAGCAGAAGACGAAGCCGTCCTCCGGCAGCCCGCAATCGGCGCGCGACGGGGTGGGGCCGGCGATGGCGCGCTGGCGGTCGTTGGGCTGGTAGCAATCGGGCAGCCGCACCACCCGCTCGGTGAAGAACATCTCCTCGCCCGGAAGGATCACCACAGGATCGGCCAGAATGTAATCGACGAAGGACGCGCCCAGCGTCCCCGGATAGCCGAGCCAGTTGACCTGCACCGGCGCCGGGCGGGCGGCAAGGATCGCGGTGCGCGAGAATGTGGTGAAACCGGTCAGATCGACCAGGATGTCGATGCCGTCGGCCGCGATGACCGCCGCCGCAGCGGCATCGGAATGGCGGCGCAGATCGATGAACCGCTCCATCGACCGCTCGAACCGCCGGCGCAGCGCGCTGCCATCGTCCGGTCCGGTTGAATATGCGGTGACGGCGAAGCGGGAGCGGTCGTGCGTTTCCAGCGCATCGACCATCAGATGGCCCATCGCGTGCTCCCGGAAATCCGACGACAGATACCCGATGCGCAGACGCCGGTCGCCGGACGACGCGGCGGGCTGTACGGCGGGAATCGCGTCGCGGGACTTCGCCGCCGCCCAACGGGACGCGGCGGCCTGCTGGTCGGCAAGGGTCGAATCACAGGACAGCAGGTCGAACGGCGCCACACCGCCCGCCCCGTCCCGCACCCGCAGAAGAAGCAGAGCCTCCAGCCTGTCCAGGTCGCGCCAGTCGCAAAGCGCCCGCTGCTGGTGGATGAGCTGGCCGAGGGCAGCCGCGTGGTCCGGCACCAGCCGCAGCACCCGCCGGCAGGCGACCGCGGACTGGGCGTTCCAGTCGCACATGGCGGACGCCATCGCCAGATCGGCATGGGACTCCGCGTCCCCCGGCGCGATGGCGACGGCGGTGCGCAGGGCGGCGACGGCGCGGTCGGGCCGCACCGCCTCCACCAGCACGCGCCCCATCCGCAGCCATGCGTCGCCGTTCATCGGCTGCCGGGCGATCAGGCCGCGCAGCACCTCCAGCGCGTCCTCCGGCTGGCCCAGGATCGACAGGCCGAGCGCGAGATTCACTTCCGCCACCGGGAAGTCCGGCCGGAGGGAAAGAGCCGCCCGGTACTCCGCCACGGCATCCCGCAGGCGGCCCAGCGACCGCAGGGCGTTGGCGAGATTGTTGCGCGCCGCCGGGTCGGAGGGCATCAGCCGCACCGCCGCCGCAGCCGCCCGCCATGCCTCCTGCCGCCGGTCCGCCGCCTGCGCCGCATTGCCGAGGGCCAGCCAGTTCGCCGGACCCGCCGGGTCGAGGGAGACGGCGATCCGTCCGGCGGCGACCGCCGCCTCGGCCCGCCCGTCCGCATCGAGCAGACCAGTGAGATTGTACCAGTTCTCCACACTCTCGGGAGCGAGGCCGGCGGCCTTGCGGATGGCCGCCTCCGCCTCCCCGGTCCGCCCGAGGCCATGGAGCGCCACGCCAAGCTTGCCCCAGGCCGTGGCATCGCCACCGTCGAGCCCGGCAGCTGCGCGATGGGCCTCGGCAGCCTCGGCGACGCGCCCGAGGCTGAACAGGGCGACGCCGAGATTGTTGTGGGCCTCGCCAAAATGGGGATGGGTGGCCAGCACCTTGCGGTAATGGGGTTCGGCATCCTGCGGCCGTCCCTGGCTGTGCAGGGCAAGCGCCAGCCCGTAATGGGCGTCGGCCGACTCCGGGGCGACACGAAGTGCCGCCGCATAGACGGTCGCCGCCGCATCCCAGCGGGACAGGCCGGCCATCGTCATCCCGAAATCGAGATAGACCTCCAGGTTCTTGGCGATGGCGAGCGACTTCTGGAACAGGGGCACCGCCTCGCCCGGCCGGCCCAGCCGCAGTTCCACCACGCCCAGCCGGTGCAGCGCCGCCGCGTTGCGCGGCTCGGCCCGCAACAGCCGGAGATACAACTCCCTCGCCCGCTGGAAATCGCCGCTGGTTTCGGCCGCCGCGGCGGCGGCGAATACGGTCATCGGCCGGGTCTTTCCTCTGCAATGGCCGCTCCTAATCGCGCCAGCGCGTGTGTTCCATGATGCGGGGAATGTCGGCCGGACGGCGGCCGTCCCCCCATTGCGAGATATCGGGGACCACCGTCACGCCGCGGCTGCGGCCGAGCAGGCTGAGAATGCTCTGGTCATGGCGGTGATCGCGGAAGTCCGGGTAGTTCGGCAGACCGCATTCATTGGGGGCGTCGGTGATCAGCCGGGCGTCCTGGGCATGACGCAGCCAATCCGCGACGAAGGCCATGCTTGCGGGCCCGCGTTCGCACACGACGAAGCTGGCGAGAATCTGGGGGGCATCGGCGAAGGCCGGCTGGTCCAGCCCCATGAAATGGAAACAGTCGCGCTTGGTCCAGACGCTGTTGCGGTGATGATCCTCCAAGCCGAACAACAGGATCGGCAGGTCGCGCCGCTGCCGGCACAGCTCGATCACCGGTTCGGCGCTGTGGACGAAATGGGCGCCGCTGTCGCTGTAGAAGAGAATGTCGCCGTCCTGCAGATGCTCACGCAGCAGCAGGTCGATGAAGTAGGGCTTCCACAGCCAATAGCCGGCGCCGCGGGGCTGGTTCAGGATGTGCGAATTGCGGGCGGCGAATGCGGCATCGATGTGCCGGCGCCCCATCAAGGCGACCCCGTCGAAGCCGCCGATCCCCAGGCCGGTCTTGCCGTTGTATTTCTGCGCCGTGGTGAAGGCCCCGTCGGCATAGTTCAGCAGCACGCGTTTCATCGTTCGTTCTCCCGCCGCTCAAAGACGGCTTTCGATCCATTCGGCCAGACGGAAGGCATCGAAGTAGAAATCCTCCGTGCCGAGGAAGGGTGCCGTGCTGCGATGGCGGCGATAGGTGTCGTAATCATCGTCGATCGCCAGGATGGCGTCGATGGCCTCCTCGTCCGAGGAATAGCGCGACACATCGATGAAGCTGCCGGCGGCAACATCCCGCAGGACGCCGGGATCTCCCCAGTAGAGCGGCACTGCGCCGGCCTGGAAGGCGTCGAGGATCTTCTCGGTCAGATAGCCGGGATGGCTGGCATTCTCGAAGGCGAAGGCGAAGCGGTAGCGCGAGAAGACCCGGATCTTCGGCAGCCAGCCCATCTTCACCACGCTGCCGGTGTTGTTCAGCAGCCAACCCACCGACTCCACATGGCGGCGGGCGCAGAGCATCCGAAAGAAATCGTTGCGGCGTTCGCAGTTGGGATTCTTGTAGAGGAAGGCGCAGAATTTCCGCCTGTCCGCCTCCTCCCGCGTCGGTGGCACCGGCGGCAGGACCGAATGGCAGAAATGCCGCGTCGCCCCTTCGCGCCGGTGGTCCCAGGCATGCATGACGTAGAGCGGCAGCCGGTAGTGCCGGGGATCGTCGATGCGGTCGAACGACACCGACATGTCGACGCCGTCGAGCGGTGGCCGCACATTCTCGCCGGTGAAGAACAGCGAACGGGCCGTCCGAGCCTCCCGGTGGCGGATACCGAACACCGACACGATGGCAAGGTCGCTGTCATTGTCGACGACGGACAGGTCGAAGCGGGCGGACAGGATCTCGACGAAGAAATTCGCCGCCGGATCGAATTCCGGCCAGAAATCGAAGAAGGCGATCTTCAGCCGCGGCTTGGCGCTGCGGCCCCCCCGATCCGGCCCATGCAAAAGAAAACGGTCGAGAACCGCCGGGTCCTTGTTAGCGGACGCAAGAAATTCGGCCAGGAAGTCGCTTGTCCGTCGATCGATCATACCCGGCGATGCCCTTATGCGTGCTTGCTGGCGTGCCTGCCACCTGTAACCGTCCCTGTCCCGGACCCTCCCGGTGGCGATACCGTAAATTTGCCACCTTCCCGAGGCCAGCGGTAATTTCGGACCCTGCCGTGCCTCCGGCCGGCGTGAGCCGTCCTTGACCGCACCGCACACGCAGCTAATATCCGGCGCCATGGATGTCTCGTTGCGGATCCCGATGATGATGCGTGTCCCGACGCATCGCGCGCGAATTACCGGCCCGGCTCTCTGAGGAGGGCCGGGATAGAGACCTGCTGTGTTCCGGGTGGCCTCCATGCCGCCGCCCGACGGTGATGCTTTCCCCCAGGGATCCGATATGACCCGCGATTACAAATCGACCGTCTTCCTGCCCCGCACCGACTTCCCCATGCGCGGCGGCCTGCCGACCAAGGAGCCCGAGCTGCTGAAGCGCTGGGCAGAGATGGACCTGTTCGGCAAGCTGCGCGCCGGCGCCAAGGGCCGCAAGAAGTTCGTGCTGCATGACGGCCCGCCCTATGCCAACGGCAACATCCATATTGGGCATGCCGTCAACAAGATCCTGAAGGACGTCATCGTCCGCTTCCGCCAGATGCAGGGTTTCGACGCCGACTATGTCCCCGGCTGGGACTGCCACGGCCTGCCCATCGAGTGGAAGATCGAGGAGAAGTACCGCAAGGCCGGCAAGAACAAGGATGACGTGCCGCTCATCCAGTTCCGCGCCGAATGCCGCCAGTTCGCCGAGGAGTGGGTCGGCATCCAGGCCGCCGAGTTCCGCCGTCTGGGCGTGGAGGGCGACTGGAAGCATCCCTACGCCACCATGACCTTCCCGGCCGAGGCGCAGATCGTCCGCGAGATCCACAAGTTCGCGCTGAACGGCGGCCTCTACAAGGGTTCCAAGCCGGTGATGTGGTCGGTGGTCGAGAAGACCGCGCTGGCCGATGCCGAGGTGGAATACCACGACCACACCTCGACCACCGTCTTCGCCCGCTTCCCCGTCTGGGGATCGTCGGCGCCGGAGGTGGACGAGGCCAACATCGTCATCTGGACGACCACCCCCTGGACCCTGCCGGGCAACCGCGCCATCGCCTATGGCGACGAGATCGAATACGCGACCTTCAAGGTCACGGCGGTCGCCGAGGGCAGCAAGGCGATGGTCGGCGAGCGCCTCGTGCTCGCCACCGCGCTGGCCGAGAGCGTGCTGAAGGAGACGGGCATCACCGAGTGGAAGCAGCTGCACCGCTTCCCCGGCTCGCGCCTCGCCGGCACCTATTGCCGTCATCCGCTGCACGGCAAGGGCTACGACTTCAAGGTGCCGCTGCTGGCCGGCGACTTCGTGACGACGGATGCCGGTTCGGGCTTCGTCCACATCGCCCCCGGCCATGGCGAGGACGACTTCCGCCTGGGTCAGGCCAACGGCATCGAGGTGCCGCAGACGGTGGGCGAGGACGGGCGCTATTACGCCCATGTGCCGCTGTTCGCCGGCCTCGCCGTCTACACCGACCAGGGCAAGACCGGCCCCGCCAACAAGGCCGTGCTGGAGGCGTTCGAGGAAGCCGGGTCGCTGCTGGCCAGCAACCGCATCAAGCACAGCTACCCGCACAGCTGGCGGTCGAAGGCGCCGCTGATCTTCCGCACCACGCCGCAGTGGTTCATCTCGATGGAGACGAACGACCTGCGCAAGGTGGCCTTGCAGGCGATCTCCGACACCCGCTGGATCCCGGGCCAGGGCGAGAACCGCATCCGCTCGATGATCGAGAGCCGGCCGGACTGGTGCATCAGCCGCCAGCGCGCCTGGGGCGTGCCGATCGCCCTGTTCGTCCGCAAGGCGACCGGCGAGATCCTGCGCGACGAGGCGGTGTTCGCCCGCATCGCCGACATCTTCCAGCAGGAAGGCGCCGACGCCTGGTTCGCCCGCGACCCGCAGGACTTCCTCGGCAACAGCTACTCCGCCGACGAGTTCGAGCAGGTCAAGGACATCGTCGACGTCTGGTTCGAGTCGGGCTCCTCGCACGCCTTCGTGCTGGAACAGCGGCTGGAGGAGTTGGCTTGGCCGGCCGACCTCTATCTTGAGGGCTCGGACCAGCATCGCGGCTGGTTCCACTCCTCGCTGCTGGAAAGCTGCGGCACCCGTGGACGGGCGCCCTACAACGCGGTGCTGACCCACGGCTTCGTGCTCGACGAGCAGGGCCGCAAGATGTCCAAGTCGCTGGGCAATGTCGTGGCCCCGCAGGAGGTCTGCGACCAGTATGGCGCCGACATCCTGCGCCTGTGGATCATCAACTCCGACTATTCGGAGGATCTCCGCATCGGCAAGGAGATCATCAAGACCCAGGCCGACCTGTATCGCCGCCTGCGCAACACGCTGCGTTACCTGCTGGGCGCGCTCGCCGACTACAGCCCGGCCGAGCGGATCGACGCCGCCGAGATGCCGGAGCTGGAGCGCTGGGTTCTGCACCGCCTGTCGGAGCTGGACACGCTGGTCCGCGAGAAGGTCGAGGCCTACGACTTCCACGCCCTGTTCGTGGCCCTGCACAACTTCTGTGCGGTGGAGCTGTCGGCCTTCTACTTCGACGTCCGCAAGGACAGCCTCTATTGCGATGCGGTCGATTCGGTGCGCCGCCGGTCGGTGCGGACGGTGATGGAGCATCTGTTCTCCACCCTGACCGCCTGGCTCGCCCCGATCCTCTGCTTCACCGCGGAAGAGGCGTGGCTGGCCCGGCCGGAAGGTCTGACGGCAGGGTCGGGCTGGACCGAGGAGAGCGTGCATCTGCGGGGCTTCCCCGAGGTTCCGGCCGATTGGCGCAACGACGCGCTCGCCGCGAAGTGGGAGACGGTTCGCACCGTCCGCCGCGTCGTCACCGGGGCGCTGGAGCTGGAGCGCGCCAACAAGACCATCGGGTCTTCGCTTCAGGCCGATCCGACCGTGTATGTGGATGCCGCGACCAAGGCCCTGCTGGCCGATGTCGATTTCCAGGATGTCTGCATCACCTCCGCCATCGAGGTGACGGATGCCGCGGCGCCGGAAGGGGCCTTCACCCTTCCCGACGTCCCCGGCATCGCCGTCGCTCCGGCTCTGGCCGAAGGCGAAAAGTGCGAGCGCTGCTGGAAGGTCCTGGAGGAGGTCGGCACGGTCCCCGACCATCCGACGCTCTGCATCCGCTGCTCCGACGCGGTGGCATGACGCCATACACCCAAACCGCGGCTCTATCCCCTCTCCCCCCGGGGAAAGGGTTAGGGTGAGGGGGGTCCGCCTGCCGGACGCCTCTCGCCGCGCATCCCCCTCACCCCGACCCTCTCCCCGGGGGGGAGAGGGAGGATCCCTCGCCCGATGAATGCCTTCGTCGCCAACCAATCCCGGTCCTACTGGCTGTTCGGGCTGATCGTCGCCGTCGTGGTGGTCGTGCTCGACCAGGGCAGCAAATGGTGGATCCTCGAACAGGTCATGCAGCCGGTGCCGCATGTCATCGAGGTGACGTCCTTCTTCAACCTCGTGCTGGTGTGGAATTTCGGCGTCAGCTTCGGCACCTTCGCCGGCGGTGGAGCGATGATGCCCTACATCCTCAGCGCGGTCGCCGCGGTGATCGCCGTCTGCCTGATCTCATGGCTGCGGCAGGCCGAACGGCGGCTGGTGGCTCTGGCGCTGGGCTTCATCATCGGCGGGGCGGTGGGCAACGTCGCCGACCGGCTGATGCATGGGGCGGTTGTCGACTTCCTCGATTTCCATGTCGCCGGTTGGCATTTCTGGGCCTTCAACGTGGCCGACAGCGGAATCAGCGTCGGCGTGGTGCTGCTGCTGATCGACGGACTGTTCGCGGGCCGCGAAAAGTCGTAAGAGTTCCGTCGCCGGTGGCGTTATAACCGCCGGCGAGCGCTGACCTCGCGGCCTCGACCTCCGGGCCGGGTCGCTACGACGTGACTGACGACGGGATCCTCCGAACGTGACCAGCATCTCCTCCGCCCTCTCCTTCCCCCGGACCCGGCTTCCTTTGGCGCGGCTGCCGCTCATCGGGCTGGCGCTTGCGGCGTTGACGCTCGCCGGCTGCTCGGATGTGCGCCGGTCCATCGGTCTCGACCGCCAGAGCCCCGACGAATTTTCCGTCGTTTCCCGCGCTCCGCTGACCCTGCCGCCCAGCATGCAGGATCTGCCGAAGCCCCGCCCCGGCGCCCCGCGCCCGCAGGACACCACCCCGACCCAGGCCGCAGCCGGCGCCGTCTTCGGCTCTGCCGCGCGTGGCGCCAAGACGGCCGGTTCGACGGCGGGCGAGAAGTCGCTGGTCGCCCAGGCCTCGTCCCGCGACGGCATCGACCCGAACATCCGCGCCAAGGTCGATCAGGAAACCACCCAGCTGATCGTCGCCGACAAGAGCTGGATCGATTCGCTGCTGTTCTGGCAGACGCAGGAGCCGCCCGTCTCCGTCGTCGATCCGGCCAAGGAGCAGCAGCGCCTGCGCGAGGCCCAGGCCCAGGGCAAGGCAGTCGACGGCGCCGCGACCCCGACGATCGAGCGCAAGCGCAAGGCGCCGCTGGAAGGCCTGTTCTAAGCGACAGCCGGTTCGGCCGTCTTTCGGCCTTGTCCGGGACCAGTCATCACACCAGTTTCCGGGGGCGTCCTTCCCAGCGAAGGGCGCCCTTTCGATTCGGACCTCCTGATCCGGGAGCCCCCATGCCCGCCTGCCTTCCAGCCCGCCGCCTCGCCACGGCCGGACTTCTCGCCCTGACGATGACCGTCGCGGCCCCCCTGGCACCGCTTCCGCTCGGGCTCCAGCCCGCCCATGCGGCGGAAAAGGGGGTGTTCTTCCCCGAAAGCTTCACCCTGTCCAACGGCATGCAGGTGGTGGTGATCCCCAACCACCGCGTGCCGGTCGTGACCCACATGGTCTGGTACAAGGTGGGCGCCGCCGACGAGGAACGCGGCCAGTCCGGCATCGCCCATTTCCTGGAACACCTGATGTTCAAGGGCACGGACACGATCCAGCCCGGCGAGTTCAGCCGGATCATCGCCAAGAATGGCGGTCGCGACAACGCCTTCACCAGCTACGACTACACCGCCTATTACCAGAACGTCGCCCGCGACCGGCTGGAGATGGTGATGCGGATGGAGTCCGACCGCATGGCCAATCTGAAGCTGACCGACGCGGTGGTCTATCCCGAACGCGACGTCATCATCGAGGAACGGCGCCAGCGCATCGAGAACGAGCCGGCCGACCGCATCGGCGAGCAGATCAACGCCACCCTGTTCGTCCACCACCCCTACGGCACCCCGGTGATCGGCTGGCCGCAGGAGATGTCGGCCCTGACGCGGGAAATGGCGGAGCGCTTCTACAAGACATGGTACACGCCCAATAACGCCATCCTGGTGGTGTCCGGCGACGTGACCGCGGCGGAGCTGAAGCCGCTGGCCGAGCGCTATTACGGCACCATCCCCGCCCGTCCGGTGCCGGAGCGCAAGCGGGTGGCAGAGCCGCCGCTCACCTCCTCCCGTCAGGTGGTCCTGCGTGACGACGAGGTGCGGCAGCCGTCAGTCCGCCGCATCTGGGTCGCGCCGTCCTATCGCCTCGACCAGAACAGCCAGGCCTATGCGTTGCAGGTGCTGGCGGAGATCATGAGCGGCGGCACCACGTCACGCCTCTACCGCAGTCTGGTGGTGGACCAGAAGCTGGCAACTTCGGCCTGGCTCGGCTACGGCCCGACCGCCTGGGACATGGCGACGCTCAGCGTCGGCGCCAGCCCGGCCGCCGGCGTGCCGATGGACAAGCTCGAATCGGCGCTGTGGGCCGAAGTCGACAGGCTGCTGAAGTCCGGCGTGACGGAGGAGGAGGTCGCCACCGCCCGCAAGCGCATGCTGGCCTCTGCCGCCTACGCCCGCGACAGCCTGACCGGGCCGGCCCAGACGCTGGGTGCGGCGCTCGCCACCGGCCAGAGCATCGACGACGTGGAAAACTGGCCGGTGCGCATCGACGCCGTCACCGCCGATCAGGTCAACGCCGCAGCCCGCGCCGTGCTGAGCCAGACCAACCACGTCACCGGCCTGCTGCTGCCCCCGACCGGAAAGGACAGTTGAGGATGAGCGTGTTTCACGATGTTTCATCTGCCCGCGGGCTTCCTCCCTCTCCCCCCCGGGGAGAGGGTCGGGGTGAGGGGGATGCACTGCGTGCCTTTTTCCGGCTGGCGAAGCATATGCCCAAGACTTTCTCCTCGCTGTGGCTCCCCCTCACCCTAACCCTCTCCCCGGGGGGGAGAGGGAATCTGCGTCTGACTGCTGCGGTATTCTTTGCCACGGCGCTGGCCCTCCTCTCCCCCGCTCACGCCATGGACATCAAGCGCGTGGTCAGCCCCGGCGGGATCGAGGCGTGGCTGGTCGAGGACCACAAGGTTCCGGTGCTGGCGCTGGAATGGGTCTTCGACGGGGCCGGCGGCACCGATCCCAAGGGCAAGGAGGGGCTGGCGAACCTCGCCTCCACCATGCTGGACGAGGGCGCCGGCCCCTACGATTCGCAGGCCTTCCAGGCGCGGTTGCAGGACAAGGCCATCGCGTTGGGCTTCGAGTCCGGCCGCGACGGCTTCAGCGGTTCGCTGCGCACCCTGGGCGAGAACCGCGAGGAGGCGTTCGAGCTGACCCGGCTGGCGCTGACCGAACCGCATTTCACGCCCGAGGCGCTGGACCGCATGCGTGCCTCGGTCATGGCCAGCCTGAGGCGCGACCTCGCCGACCCCAACTATGTCGGACGGCGCCAGTTCTACGCCACCGCCTTCCCCGGCCATCCCTATGGCAGTGAGAGCCGCGGCAGCCTGGACAGCCTGCCCGCCATCACGCCCGACGATCTGCGTGCCTTCGTGAAGGGGCAGTTCGGCCGCGACCGGCTGGTGGTGGCCGCCGCCGGCGACATCTCGCCCGATGATCTGGGCAAGGCGCTGGACAGGCTGTTCGGCGGTCTGCCGGCCAAGGCCGACGCGAAGCCGATCCCCGACGTGGCCATGTCCGGCCTGGGCCAGACCATCCTGCTGCCGCGCCCGACCGCGCAGACGGTGATGCTGATGGGCCAGCCCGGTGTGAAGCGCGACGATCCCGACTGGTACGCCGCCACGGTGATGAACTATGTGCTGGGCGGCGGCGGCTTCGGCTCCCGTCTGATGGAGGAGGTCCGCGAGAAGCGCGGGCTCAGCTATGGAGTCTACAGCTACCTGATCCCGATGGACCATGCGGCGCTGGTGATGGCCGGCGGCTCCACCGTCAACGCCAAGGCGGGTCAGGCGCTGGACATCATCCGCCAGGAATGGGCGCGCATGGCCAAGGACGGTCTGACCGACCGGGAGATGGCCGATGCCAAGACCTATCTGACCGGCTCCTTCCCGCTGCAACTGGGCTCGACCCAGGCGATCGCCCGCATCCTGCTGCAGGTGAAGCGCGACAATCTCGGCATCGACTATCTGAACCAGCGCGACCGCTACATCAACGCGGTGACGCAGGCCGACATCAAGCGCGTCGCCCAACGTCTGCTCGACCCGGCCAAGCTGCTGACCGTGCTGGTCGGCAAGCCGGAAGGCGTGACGCCGACACGGACGATCGAAGGGGGCAGTTGAGCAAGCCGGGGGCTTAACGCCCCCAGCCTCCCCTCATGCCAGATCCGGCTGGCTCCCCGGAAAGCGTGGGTCACTCGGATCGACCGGACTTCCCGGCACCTTACCGGGAATGATCCCGACCTGATCCGGCCGCGCGGTGTCGTCGCGGTCGCGTTGCTCCTCCCGCTCTTCCAGCGGCGGGGTGGCAGGCTTGCCCGACATGGTGTCCTCCTGTCGCAATTCCTGAACACCACAACACCCCGCCCGCCATGCAGTTGCACCCCTGGCCACCCCGCATAGGCCATTCAGCAGCATCCAACGCCGCGTTTTGGGCCGTGGCCGTGGCCGGCGGTCGGTGTTAGGCTCCGCACGCCCCGCAGAGGGCCGCGTCAAAGGACCGCTGACGTCAAGGAGTCCAAAGCATCATGACTGCGCTGACCCGTTCTTCCGCCTGGGCCGCTCTCGCCCAACACCGCCAGGACATGGCCGGTACGCACATGCGTGACCTGTTCGCCGCCGATCCCGGCCGGTTCAATGCCTTCTCCATGGAAGCCGCGGGCCTGTTCCTCGACTATTCGAAGAACCGCATCACGCAGGATACGGTCCGCCTGCTGCTCGACCTCGCCCGCCAGCAGGATGTCGAGGGCGCCCGCGCCCGCATGTTCGGCGGCGAGCCGATCAACCTGACCGAAAAGCGTGCGGTCCTGCACACCGCGCTGCGCAACCGCTCCGACCGCGCCGTCACCGTCGATGGCCGCGACGTGATGCCGGGCGTGCGTGCGGTGCTGGAGCGGATGGACGCCTTCGCCACTTCGGTGCGCGACGGCGAGTGGCGCGGCTACAGCGGCCAGCCGATCACCGACGTGGTCAACATCGGCATCGGCGGCTCCGACCTCGGCCCGGTGATGGCGACGGAAGCGCTGAAGCCCTTCGCCCATGCCCATGTCGCCCTGCATTTCGTCTCCAACGTCGACGGCACCCATCTGGCCGAGCAGCTGAAATGGCTGGATCCGGAGACGACGCTGTTCGTCATCGCGTCCAAGACCTTCACCACGCAGGAGACGCTGACCAACGCCCATTCCGCCCGCCGCTGGTTCCTGGAGACCGCGAAGGACGAGGCGCATGTCGCCAAGCATTTCGTCGCCGTCTCCACCAACGAGGCGGAGGTGCGCAAGTTCGGCATCGACCCGGCCAACATGTTCGGCTTCTGGGACTGGGTCGGCGGCCGCTATTCGCTGTGGTCGGCCATCGGCCTGCCGATCATGATCGCCATCGGACCGGAGCGTTTCGCCGAGATGCTGGCCGGCGCCCACGCGATGGACGAGCATTTCCGCACCGCGCCGCTTGAGCGCAACATGCCGGTGCTGCTGGCCCTGCTGGGCGTCTGGTATCGCAATTTCTGGGACGCCTCGTCCTACGCGGTGCTGCCCTACGACCAGTATCTGCACCGCTTCCCCGCCTATCTCCAGCAGCTGGACATGGAGAGCAACGGCAAGTCGGTGACCCGCGGCGGCGAACCGGTGGACTACCAGACCGGCCCGGTGCTGTTCGGCGAGCCGGGCACCAACGGCCAGCACGCCTTCTATCAGTTGATCCACCAGGGCACCTCGCTGATCCCCTGCGACTTCGTGGCGGCGGCGACCACCCACAACCCGATCGGGGCGGAGGCCGGCGCCCATCACCGCATCCTGCTGTCCAACGTCTTCGCCCAGGCCGAGGCGCTGATGCGCGGCAAGACCGCCGACGAGGTGCGGACGGAGATGACCAGGGCCGGCAAGCCGGCGGCAGAGGTCGAGGCGCTGGTCCCCCACCGCGTCTTCCCCGGCAACCGCCCGTCCAACACCATCCTGATGGAAAGCCTGACCCCGGCGACACTGGGCGCCCTGATCGCGCTGTACGAACACAAGGTCTTCGTCCAGGGCATCGTCTGGGACATCAACAGCTTCGACCAGTGGGGCGTCGAGCTGGGCAAGCAGCTGGCCAACACCATCCTGCCGGAAATGGAGAATGGTCCGGCCGACGGAGCGCATGACAGCTCCACCACCGGGCTGATGGCGTGGTGGCGGGCGCACCGGTAAGGAGCGGCGCGGCTTACGCCCAATAATCGTATGTGTACGGTCGCAATCGGGTTGGTGAAATCCGGCCCGATGGCGTTCGGAACAGTGCGGCATCGCTCCGGTTGAAGAGGGAAACGGTCTATGCACCAACCCACTTCATCGGAGCAGTCCAATGTCCACCCGCTTACGCCTCGCCATCCTGATCTACGGCATGATCCAGGGTGTGGTTTTCGGCATCGGCACTGTCCTGGTTCTTGCGGTCCCCAGCTTTTCCGAACAGGCGATGACGCTGATGCCGACCGTGGTGATCCTCAGCATCGTGCTCGCAGCACCCATCGCGTGGTTCGTGGCGCCGCGGCTGCGGCTGCGCTTCTGGCAGCAGCGGGAACGGCAGCAGGCGCCGCGCCGGGTCACCCTGTCCTGACCGCTCGGTCCGCCGCGTCCTCCGCGACCATGGCGAACAGCCAGTCGCTGAAGGCGCGCATGGTCGGTGTCTCCGGCCGCGACTTCAGCGCCGTCAGCCAATAGGCGCCCTTGCACACGGTGACGGCGAAGGGCTGCTCGATCAGGCCCACGGCCAGCGGCCGGCGGAACATCGCCACCGGAGCCAGCGCCACTCCGGCGCCCTGGATCGCCGCCTCCACCATCAGGGAGGAGGAGTCGAAGACCGGCCCCTTGACCGGCGGCATGGCCGACGGCTCAATCCCGGCGGCGGCGAACCAGCCCGTCCATTCATCGGAACGGTAGGAACGCAGCAGCGTCTCGCGCCCGACATCGGCCGGCTCACGCAGCCGCCCGGCGATGTCCGGAGCGCACAGCACCGACAGCGGCGCGTCGAACAGGCGGACCGCGTCGGTACCGTGCCAGGCACCATCGCCGAAGCGAATGGCGTAGTCCAGCCCCTCCGCCGCGATGTCCACGCGGTTGTTGTTGGTGGACAGGCGCAGATCGACGAAGGGATGCGCCTCGCGGAAGCGGCTCAGCCGCGGCAGCAGCCAGCCGACGGCGAAGGTGCCGACCGCGCCGACCGTCAGCACCTCGCGGAATCTCCCGCCCTCGAACTGGTCGAGCAGGCCACCGATGCGGTCGAACGCCTCCTCCAGCGTCGGCAGCAGCGCCCGCCCCTCGTCGGTCAGGGCGAGGCCGCGCGGCAGGCGGTGGAACAGGCTGGCGCCCAGCCGCTCCTCCAGCAGCTTGACCTGATGGCTGACGGCGGCCTGGGTCACGCACAGCTCGATGGCGGCGCGGGTGAAGCTGAGATGTCGCGCAGACGCCTCGAAGGCACGCAGGGCGTTCAGCGGCAGATAGGGGCGGACCAAAATTTCCCCCGGACGATGCGTGATGCCGGAGGGGTGCTAGCACCGAATGGGGTCGGGCTCCAGGGAGATGTGGGGTGCCGTCAGCCGACGCCACCCCACGAAACACTCACCGTCCTGTCAGCACCTTGCGGGTGTGCAGCGCGATCATCCCTTCCTCGTCGGTCGGGATGACGTAGACCGGCAGACGGCTGCCGGCGGTCGAGATCTTTGACGCATTGGCCTCGTTGGCCGCCGCGTCGATCTCCACGCCCATCCAGGCCAGCTTGTCGCCGACCCGCGCCCGCACCGGGGCGGAGCGTTCGCCGATGCCGGCGGTGAACACCACGGCGTCCACCCCGCCCATCGAGGCGGCCAGCGCGCCGGTCTCCTTGGCGATGCGGAAACAGAACAGCTCCACCGCCTCCTGCGCATGCGGGTCGCTGCTGTCCAGCAGGGCGCGCATGTCGTTGGAGATGCCCGACACGCCGAGCAGGCCGGACTTGTTGTAGAGCAGCTTCTCGATGGCGCCGGCGTCCATGCCCTTGCGCATCAGGTAGATCAGCACGCCGGGGTCGATGGTGCCGCAGCGGGTGCCCATCGGCAGCCCGTCGAGCGCGGTGAAGCCCATGGTGCTGTCGACGCTGCGCCCGCCATGGATGGCGCACATGCTGGCGCCGCTGCCGAGATGGGCGACGACCACCCGCGAATCACCCAGTTCCGGCGCGATTTCCGGCAGGCGACGGGCGATGTACTCATAGGACAGGCCGTGGAAGCCGTAGCGGCGCACGCCCTCCTCCGTCAGTTCCCGCGGGATGGCGAAGGTCTGGGCCTGCCAGGGCTGGTTGCGGTGGAAGGCGGTATCGAAGCAGGCGACCTGCGGCAGTTCCGGATGCGCCTCGGCCAGCGCGCGGATGGCGGCGAGGTTGTGCGGCTGGTGCAGCGGGGCGAGCGGGACCAGACCGTCCAGTTCGTCCAGCACGGCGGGGGTCAGCAGCACCGGAGCGGCGTGGCGGACGCCGCCATGCACCACCCGATGCCCGGCGGCGATCAGCGTCGCCCCCTCCAGCCGTTCCTCGATCCAGTCGAGCAGATAGGACAGCAGGGCGGTGCGGTCGCTGGCCTCCCCCGCAGCCCAGCTCTTTTCGGCGAGCGGACGGCGCTGGGCGTCCTTGGCCTCGAACACCGGCTGGGTGCCGATGCCCGAGATCTGGCCGTTGATGGTGACCACCGGATCCCCGCCGCCGTGATCCCGGAACACCGAGAATTTCAGGCTGGAGGAGCCGGCATTGATGACGAGGATCGCGTTGGACATGGCGTCTGGCTTTCTCACTCGGCCGCGGCGGCGGCACCGCGGCGGCGGGCGGCGGCCGACAGGACGGCCACGGCGCAGGACGCCAGACGGGTGCGCACATTGTCGGCGCGGCTGGTCAGGATGATCGGCACGCGGGCGCCGAGCACGATGCCGGCGGCATCCGCATGGGCCAGGAAGGACAGCTGCTTGGCAAGCATGTTGCCGGCCTCCAGGTCGGGGACCAGCAGGATGTCGGCCTGACCGGCCACCTCGGACTTGATGCCCTTGGTGATGGCAGCCTCGCGGCTGATGGCGTTGTCGAAGGCCAGAGGGCCGTCGAGGATGCCGCCGGTGATCTGGCCGCGGTCGGCCATCTTGCAGAGGGCCGCCGCTTCCAGCGTCGAGGCGATCTTGGTGTTGATGGTCTCGACCGCCGACAGGATGGCGACGCGCGGAACCTCGGTGCCCAGGACCTTGGCGAGGTCGATGGCGTTCTGCACGATGCTGACCTTGTCCTCCAGCGTGGGATAGATGTTGATCGCCGCATCGGTGATCAGCAGCGGCCGCGGGTAGGTCGGGACATTCATCACGAAAACATGGCTCAGGCGGCGGCCGGTGCGCAGGCCGGTCTCCTTCTTCACCACCTCGCCCATCAGCTCGTCAGTGTGAAGGCTGCCCTTCATCACCGCCTCGCACTCGCCGGTGCGGGCAAGCCGCACGCCGGTCTCGGCGGAGGCATGGCTGTGGGCGACGTCGACGATGCGGTAGCGCGAGATGTCGAGACCATGGGCGTCGGCGACCGAACGGATCTTGGACTCCGGCCCGACCAGCACCGGGTCGATCAGGTTCGCCTCGGCAGCCTCGACGGCGCCGCGCAGCGAACTTTCGTCGCAGGGATGGACGACGGCGGTCGGCACCGGCGGCAGCGACTCGCACTTCTTCAGCATCAGCTCGTGGCCGTCATGGCGGATCACCTGCACCTGCGGCAGTTCCGCCGTGGCGCGCCGCACCTTCTCGGTCGGGGCGATCACCTCGGCGACACCGGTCGCGACCGTCCGGCCGTCCTGGTTGAGACACAGGCAGTCGAAGACGACCGTCTTGCGCGCTGCGTCCTTGGAGCGGGCAGTGACGGTGACGGTGACGATGTCGCCCAGCAGGACCGGACGCTCGAACCGCAGATCCTGGCCGACATAGACGGTGCCGGGACCGGGCAGCAGGGTGCCGAGAACGGCGGAGATCAGCGAGCCCGACCACATGCCATGGCCGACCACCTTGTGGTCGACGGCGTAATCCTCGTCCACATGGGACGGGTTGAGGTCGCCGGACACCGTCGCGAACAGCTCGATGTCGGACATGGTCAGGCGGCGCGACAGGCTCGCCTGCTGGCCGATGCGGATTTCCTCGAACGTGACGTTTTCGATCATGGGGCTGCCGTTCTTGCCAGTCGGAACGATGCCGCTGCGACCCGCCTGGGCGGCGGAGGGGGCGGCGATGGCGGTGTCCATACTCTGTGCTCCTGAAAAGGATCGCGGCGCCCGACCAACGGACCCCGCCGGAACGGCGGAGGCCCGAATGCCGGTGACCGGACCGCATGCCCTGTTTGCCGGGGCATGCGTCGCGGCGGCAGGCCGTATCCTCCCAAGCCCGGTTCCCGTTGCCGTCGGCGCCCGACAGGGCATGCCATGGTGGCGGGCCGAACTCCGTCTTGTTGGGTTCCTTTGAAACGGAACCTTCATCTTCCAAGGATTTCCCAAGGAGTGCGCTTATGCGAAAGCAATAGCCCCTATGGCGAAGGGGCCCAATGACCTACATCAATAAAGTCGTCAAGCCATTGTTGCAGCTGGGTTACTGGGATCGTTTCGATTCAGTGAGCAGACGCAGCATAACCGAAACTTGCGCGGACTCGGACAGGAAAAGCGGGCCGCGGGTCGGGACTGCCTCCATTGCGCGCTGCGGAATGGGCCGGCGTGGCCGGACTCTCAGTCGGCGGCGGCGGAGCAGGAGCAATCCTGCGTGACCAGCGGCACGCTGACGGCGAAGACGGTGCCGCGCCCGACGCGCGAGCGCACCGTGACGGGATGGTCCAGCATCTGGGACATGCGGCGGACAATGGACAGGCCAAGCCCAAGTCCGCGTCCGCTGTCACGCTGGTCGGTGCCGCAGCGATAGAAATCCTCGAAGATCGCCGCCATTTCCGCCTCGGCGATGCCGGGGCCGGTGTCCCACACCTCGATGGACAGGCGCATCCCGCCGTCGGCGTCGGACCGGCGCCGGCAGCCCAGCAGGATCCGTCCTTCGGTTGTGTAGCGCAGGGCGTTGACCAGCAGGTTGCGCACCATCCGTTCCAGAAGGATCGGATCGCTCTGCACGCGGACGGAACAGGGAACCGTCCGCAGCACGAGACCGCGGTCAATCGCCTGATCGCCGATCTCCACCGCCAGCCGGCCAAGGATCTCCTGAACCTCGAAATCGACGATCCGCGGCTTGACGTTGCCGACCTCCAGCGCGGAGGTATCGAGCAGGGTGGACAGCAGCGTGTTTCCCGCCGTCAGCGCCTCACCCAGCTTGCTGGCCACCTCCAGCTGCTGGGGATCGTCCAGCTTTGACATCAGGATGTGGTGGAACAGGCTCATGGCCTGGAAGGGCTGGCGCAGGTCGTGACTGGCGGCGGCGAGGAAGCGGCTCTTGGCCTGGTTGGCCCGCTCCGCCTCGGCATGGGCGCGGGCCAGCGCCTCGCGGATGTCGGCCGATTCCGTCACGTCGATCGCAGCGCACATGACGCCGGCAATCGCCCCCGTCTCGTCGCGCATCGGTTCCACCGACAGGTCGAGCACCCGGCGGTGGCCGCCATAGGTCAGTTCCAGTTCGCGGCGCGTGCCGATCCCGCCATCCATCACCGACCGCTTCAGCTCAACCATCCGCGCCGCCTCTTCCGCCGGAAACAGGTCGGCGTCGGTCCGGCCGATCATGCGCTCCGGATGAAGATCGGCGCGCGGACAGTAGATCCAGAGATGACGCAGATCCCGGTCCTGGCTGAACAGCGTCACCTTGGAATAGCGCAGGGCGATCCGGAACCGCTCCTCGCTCTCGCGCAGGGCGCGGGCCATGGCGGCGCGGGCGCGCGCCTCGGTCTGGAGCAGGCGCTTGGTCCTCGCCTCGCGCAGCACATAGGCCGCGCTGCCGGCGGTCAGGAGGAGCCCGCCGATCAGCATCGTCCAGGCGAGCCGGTCACCGGCGCTGAACAGACCTGCCGCATAGGGCACCACATGGAGCCGCCAGACTCGGCCGCCATAAGCGATGTCGCGGACAATGGCATGGGGCGCCGCCGGACCGGTCAGCTCCTTCATGGTGAGGGCATGGATCGGCGGATGCGACAGTTCGCCGGGACGGCTGATCGCTCCTTCGGCGGCAAGAAGACGCGGCTCTCCCAAATCCGGACCGAGCGGCGGTTCCAGCAGATAGGCATCGCCGACGGTCAGCCCGACCCGGCGCACCGAATCGCGCAACAGCTGCCTGACATCGAAGCTGGTCCACAGGAAGCCCGTCAGCACATCGCAGAGGATGCGTCCGCCGCCATAGCCGGGGCCGTCATCGGGATCGACCTCGCGGGAATAGACCGGCAGATAGATCAGCACGGCCCCCCTGCCCAGCTGCGCCTTCAAAGGTTCGCCATCGGCCACGACGATGCGGTTGGCCGCACAGGACCGGAGCAGCAGGTCGCGCTGGCCGGGAAGGTCGGCCATGTCCAGCCCGACCAGCCCGGCGGCGGAGCGCGGTTCGGCCAGTACATTGACGAACCGGTCGGCCCCCAGCCCTCTGTTCACCCCGCTGGTTTCACGGCCGCTCTCCACATCCGCGCCACGGACGGCAAAGCTGCTGTGGCCGGCCGCGTGCATGGCGCGCTCCAGCAGTGAAACGTCCCGTTCGGCGATCCGGCGCGCCCAGGCAACAGCATGCAGGTTCGGATAAAGCGGCAGCAGCGGCCCGGCGGCCGATGCGAAGCTCGCGTCGGTGACCGGAGCCGGACCGGCCAGTGGACCGCTGAGCGCACGCAGAAGCACGCTCTGATCCTCGAAACTCGACTTCAGTTCGTCATGAAGCTGTATCGCCTGCCGGTCGGCCAATGTCAGCTCGGCATCGCGGGTGGCGCTCCGGATCATCAGAAAGGCGGAAAAGGATAGGAACAGCCCGGCGGTGACGATCACCGTCAGCGTTCTCGCCCACCCCCCCTCCCGATACCGCCGGTACATCCGCACGACCTCCACCCGCCCGTCCTGACAGCGACGCGTCGGAAACGATCATACCGGAGAGAAGACATAAATGGGTATGTGAAACTTCAAATTCAAACGAAAGGAGGAGATACATCTAACCATTGGAGAGATGACGGACTAATCCAGCGATGAGAATGGGAAAAATCCTGTCGCACTTTGCCGGATTCATCAGTCACTGTTTCAGGAATGTCATTGCAATGCATAAAATCCCGACAGTTTCGACACTCCATTTTTTGTGCACTGCTCCGGGCTTCATTCGCCAACTTACGGCCATTGTTGTCAAAGAGGATCATGTCCGAGCAGACGGATGACGGCGGCACGCAGGGCGAGCGGGGCCACCGGCTTGTGCAGCAAAGGATAGCCGGACAGGCGCGCCTCACGCAGCCGCTTGGGATCGGTATCGCCAGTCAGGATCATCCCTGGAACCGGACGATCCAACAGCTTGGCGATCTGCCGGATCGCGACGATGCCGTTGGCCGCACCCTTCAGCCGCAGATCGGAAATGATGAGGTCGAAGCGCCCCGGGACCGGACCGATCCGCTCGACCGCCATGTCGTAGGATTCGGCGCCGACGACGCTGCATCCCCATTGGCCGAGCAACGCCTCCAGCGCCGCCAGCACCATCGGGTCGTCTTCGATCACCAGGATCCGGGTGCGGCTGATGTCGGTGGTGCCGCTGTCGGACGCCGCCTGCGGAGTTGCCGCCCCGTCCGCCTGTCCGGGCGCCTCCCCACCGCCAGCAGAGCCCTCCGCGAGCAGTTCGACCGACAGGGGAACCAGCACGGCGAAGACGGTGCCCCGCCCCTCCGCGGCACAGACATCGAGACCAAGGCCGAGCTTGCGGGCGAGGCCGCGCACAAGGGTCAGGTCCAGCCCCAGCGCCGCCCCCGCCTCACCGGCCGGCTTCGCCAAATCCGTCCGCAGGGCGGCCAGCCGTTGCGGCGACAGGCCACGCCCGCTGTCCCACACCTCGATGCGCAGACGGTCGCCGCACAGCCGGCAGCCCAGCAGCACGCGTCCCCGCACCGCACCGCGCAAGGCGTTGGCGACCAGCCCGTGCAGCAGGCGTTCGAGCAGGGCGGAATCGGTCCGCACCACCGCCGAACAGGGCATCACGGTGAAGCGCAACCCACGGTCGGCGAAGCGCGGCGCCACCTCCAGCGCCAGCCGCATCAGAACGCCGTTCACCGCATGGGGGCGGATGTCCGGCTCGATCAGGCCGCTTTCCAGGCGGACGAGGTCGAAATGACCATCGACCATGCTGCGCATCGATTCGACCGCCTGGGCCATTGAATGCAGCAGATCGCGTCCCTCCCCCGCCTTGGCGCCGAGCCGACCGTCCAGCGTGCCGATGAGCAGGGAGAGCGCGGCGAGAGGCTGACGCAGGTCGTGGCTCGCCGCCGCGAAAAGCCGACCGGCCGGATCTGGCATCGACCGCGCTTCGGGGGGGCTGACCCCTGAAGGAGTTGAAGAGGACGGATCGCCGAACCGCCACATCACGCCACCGCCGGCAAGCCGCAGCACCTCCCGACCGCACAGCGCGTCCGATCCCGCGACGGAGAGCAGGGCGGCTTCCAATGCGCCGGCGGACAGGCCGGTGGTCAGGCGTCCGGCCAGAAACGGCAGGACCGCCGCCGCCGGCGTCCAGTCAGCAAGCCGTCCGTCGCCTCCGAACACCAGAAGGGCCGGCCCCCCGCCGCCGACGTCATCGTGGCTGCCGCTCACGGTCACACCTTCATCCCAAATCTCATGGTCCGACGGCCATCAAGACTATGGAAGGCACGATCCGTTGCAAAGCCCGCCATTGGGCAGATCGAAGGCGAAGATCATAACGACCATCTCAATCAAACCTTTCGTTGCTTTTTTGGTAAATTCAAAGCAGATGAAGGGCTCACCTCGAGTTACGTTACATTTCGACAAATATTCGGTGACATTACAGGCTTGGCCTTCAGCCTTTGTTAGGAATAGGTCGCAATGATGGCGCGATGGAATGCGACACGCAGACTTGCGCCGACTCGCGCGACGGAACAATCGCCAGGGAATCCCTACCTGCCGATCCGCTGCTGTCCGCCATGTTGCAACTGCCGGACGCGGTTGCATTGTTCAGGCCGCACAATGATTGCAGCGGGGCTCTGACCGACCTCGAATGGCTGTGCGCCAATCCGGCGGCGGAGCGGCTGCTGGGCATCGCCCCACTGGCCGGGCGGCGGCTGCGTGGCGGCGGCACAGACACAGCCTGTCCCGGACTGTTCAACGCTCTGGCCGACGCGCTGAACGGCCCGGTGCAGTGCACCGTCGCGGCCCGGCGCGGCACGACCCCGGTGCGCTGGCGGGTGGCGGCCGGCCCGGCCCCGGGCGGGCTGTGCGCCGTGCTGACTGATCTCGGTCCCGAGACACCGACGCTGGCCGAGACGCTGGCCGAAAGCCTAACGGCGGCGCTGGAGCACAGCGGGGAGAGCTTCGCCCTGTTCGATCATGCGGACCGGCTGGTCCATGCCAATGGCCGGCTGAAACGGGATCTGCCCGGTCTGGCCGATCGGTTGGTTCCCGGCGTACCGTTCGAGGAACTGGTCCGCTGCTTCGCCCTGGCCGACCCGCGCCTGACCACGGACGAGGAGCGCGGGGCCTGGATGGCGGCGCGGCTGGAGCGGCATCGGCGCCTTGAACCGCCGATGGTGGTGCCGCTGTCCGACGGGCGCTGGCTGCTCAGCCGCGACCATGCGGTGCCGGGCGGCGTGCTGGTCCATTACACCGACGTCACCACGCTGAAGCTGAACGAGGAACGGCTGCGCGTCCGCGAGGCGGAGGCCCTTTCCGCCCGCGCCGAGGCGGAAAGCGCCAGCCGGGCCAAAAGCGCCTTCCTTGCCCAGATGAGCCACGAGCTGCGCACGCCGCTGAACGCCGTCCTGGGCTTTTCGGAGATGCTGCTGTCGGAGCCCTTCGGGCCGCTCGGCAACCCACGCTATCGCAGCTATGCCGGCGACATCCGCGATGCCGGCACCCATCTGCTGGCACTGATCGACGACATCCTGGAATTGTCCCGCCTGGACAGCGGCGGCATGCCGATTGCCGAGGAAGGGGTGGATCTGGGCACGCTGTCGCTGCGCGTCGTCTCCGCCCTTCAGGAAGCGGCAACGGAAGGCGACGTCCGCTTGCGCCGCGAGGTGCCGGACGATCTGCCGCTGTTGCAGGGCGACGCCCAGGCGCTGACCCAGATGCTGACCAACCTGCTGTCGAACGCCGTCACCCACACCCGCCCCGGCGGCGAAGTGGTGCTGACTGCCCATCTGATGCCCGACGGCGGGATCGGGCTGATGGTGGCCGACACCGGCGTCGGCATCCCGACCGCCGAGCTTCCGCGCATCCTCCATCCGTTCGATCCGCCGGATTCCACCATCGCCCGCAACTCCCGCGGGACCGGGCTGGGGCTGCCGATCGTCAAACGGCTGGTGGAGCTGCATGGCGGGCGGCTGGAACTGACCAGCCAGCCCGGTGTCGGCACCGCAGTCGTGCTGGTCTTCCCCGCCGACCGCAGCCTGCCGCGCGACCGTTGCCGGCCATCCCCTCTGCCTCCGGTCATTCTTCCGGCCTGACCCTGAAATCCCGATCGCCGCCATCCATCTTTTGCCCCTTGGCGAAAACACGGCGACGGGTCATTGTGGGGCGCACGTTCTCCACACGTTCCCGTTTCAATGGTGGCACCGCACCATGAGCGACGACATTGCCGTTCCGGTTTCCGACGCCGAGCCAGCCCTGCTGGCCGGAGGGGCGCCACCGATCTTCCGCGGCGTCCGGCGGGCGCTGGCGACCCGCGGCTATGCGACCCTGACCGAATTCCGGCTGGCGAGTGGCCGACGGGCCGATGTGCTCGCCATCGACGAAGCCGGCAACATCCTGATCGTCGAGGTGAAGAGCGGCGTCCCCGATTTCCGATCCGACCAGAAATGGCAGGAATATCGCGAATGGTGCGACGCCTTCTATTTCGCCGTTGACGACAATTTTCCAACCGAACTGATCCCGGAGGGGTGCGGCCTGATGGTCGCCGATGCCTATGGCGCGGAAATCCTGCGCGAGGCGCCGGTCGCCAAGCTGGCCGCTGCCCGCCGCAAGACCCTGCTGCTGCGCGCCGCGATGACCGGCGCCGGCCGCCTGCACCGGATCGAGGATCCGATGTTCACCCAATCCTCGCCAACCGTGTGACCCGATCTCCCGTCCGCGGGGATGCGCCTCGGCGCTGAAGCGGCTAAAGTAAGATCCTTGGATCAACCGGGAAGAGCGGACCGGTATGCCGGCGGACCAGACACGCACGACGCCCCCCTTGCACATCCTGCTGGCGGAGGATGAGACGGTCACCCGCCTCGCCGCCCGCGTGCTGCTGGAACGTGCCGGCCACCGGGTGGTGGCGGTGGAGGATGGGGACGCGGCCGTCGCCGCCGCTGCGGACGGTGCCTTCGACCTGATCCTGATGGATCTTGGCCTGCCCGGCCTGCCGGGCGACGAAGCGGTGCGCGCCATACGGCGCCAGCCCAACGGCGCAGCTCCCTGCATCCTGATGCTGACCGCAAGCGCCACCGCCGACGGCCAGGACCGCTGTGCGGCCTGTGGCGCCAACGGCACGCTGATCAAGCCGCTGCGGCTGGAGGCGCTGTCGACAGCGCTCGGCGGCAGTGGGAAAGGTGATCGGAACGGTGGGGCGCAGGCCGTGTCCCCGGCGGCAGAACCCGCGTTCGATGAAGGCGCCATCAGGACGATGCAGGAAATGCTGCCAGCCGCCCGCGTCGCCGAGCTGATCGGCAAGACGGCGGCAGTGCTGCGCCAGCATGGAGAGGCGCTGGATGAAGCGCTGAAGACTGGGGACCGGGCGACCGCCGGAGCGATGGCTCACAAGATCGCCGGGGTATCGGGCCAATATGGCTGCATCGCCCTGCGCCGGGCCGCCCGTGCGCTGGAGACGGAACTGGAGCAGCCAACCGAAGACACCACCCGCCGGACCGACGAAGTCGGCGGTTTGCTGACGGCGGCGCTGGTGTTTCTGGATCGCTACGCCGCCAAACGGGAATGACTTTCCCCGCCGGTGGTCAGCCGCCTGCCGGTCAGCCGCGCTCGCCGGGGGAAACGGCGACGCAGTGATGGCCGTGCTTGGTCAGCACGGCGCAAGCCTTGCGGGCGTCCTTCTCGTCCAGGCCGGTCAGACGGGCACGATAGACGGTTTCCTTGCCGGTCTTGGCTTCCACCACGCTGGCCTTGGCGCCGCGCAGCAGGAAGGGCGCCTGCTTGACCGCCTGCGAGACCGCCTTGTTGCCGGCCGCCTTGCTGGAGAAGGCGCCGACCTGCACGCCCCAATGCGAGGAGTTGCCGCCGCGAGCCGACTTTTCCTCCCGCGCCGGTGCCGCAGGGATCGCCGCCGGAACCGCAGCAGTCTGCAACGAGGCACGGACCGGCTTGGCCTTCACCTCCGTCTCGTCCTCATCATCGTCGTCACCTTCGCCATCAACGGCGTCGGAGCGGCTGGTGTCGAGGCTCGCCATCACCGGCGCATCGTCGCGGCCACGGTTGGGCCGGCCGAATGCCTGGTCGAGCAGTGCCGCCATCTTGTTGTCACGCGACACCGCCGACTTGCCACCCAGCACCACGCCGACCAGCCGCCGCCCATCCCGCACAGCCGAGGCGGCGAGGTTGAAGCCGGACGCGACGGTGTAGCCGGTCTTGATGCCGTCCATGCCCTCGTAACGGGACATCAGGTGGTTGTGATTGGCCAGCGTGCGGCCGCCATACACGAAGTTGCGGCGGCTGAAATAGGGATAATACTTGGCATGGTCGCGCATCAGCGCGCGGGACAGCGCCGCGTAATCGCGGGCGGTCGTCACCTGTTCCATGTTCGGCAGGCCGGAGGCGTTGCGGTAGACGGTGTGGCGCATGCCCAGCTCGCGGGCCTTGCGCGTCATCATCTCGGCGAAGCGCGACTCGGTGCCGCCCAGCGCCTCAGCCAGCACCACGGCGGCGTCGTTGGCCGACTTGGTGACGAGGCCGAGGATCGCCGTCTCCACCTTCAGCGTCTGGCCGGCGCGCAGGCCGAGCTTGGTCGGCGACATACTCTCCGCCCAGGAGGACACCGGCAACTGCTGGTCGAGGGTCAGGCGACCGTCATCCAGCGCGTCGAAGGTCAGGTAGAGCGTCATCATCTTGGTCAGCGACGCCGGATGGGTGATCGCGTCGGCATCCTGATCGATCAGCACCTGCCCGGTGCGGGCATCTACGACGATCGCCGCCGCCTTGGCCGCCAGCGCTTCGGCCGCCGACAGGCCGGATCCGACGGCCACCATGCCCAGCAGCGCGGCGGCCGCGAGGAAATTGCGACCCACACCCGCCGAACTCCGCCCGCCGGCCGTATCCGCCGCGCGAAAGGCGAACGGAAACAATCCGTTACGAACGGTGTTGCGCGTTACACTCATGATGGCCCCGCCAACCGCTAGATCCTGGTGCTTGGTTCAATGGTAAATTCGTGCGAAATCAGTGTCTAGCATGAATTCGTTAATTTACTGCTTTGGCTTTTCGCAGTTTCTGTGGCCAAAATCGCGGGTCCTGCATGAAGAGGGAAGGAACGGCGGGAACGGCACGGCAGACAGGGGCACGGTGGACGGATCGCGGCAGGGGGCAAACGGGTTACCGGCGCCCTTCGACAGGCCGAAGCCCACCGAAGCCTGCATGCCGGCTCTTGCCGCCACGTCCTTCGTTCTCCACCTACCAGGGGCCGCTGACGCGAGGCAAGCGACAATGAGCCGTGGTCATCAAAGAAGCGTTCGGGGACCTGTTCCGGCCACCCTTTTCCGCCGGGCTTTCCGACATGGTGCGGCGGCGGCCATGGCCGTCTCGCTGATGGCGCTCGCCGGCTGCAGTTCGGTCGGGCCGACCGACAACCCGCTGGCACGCAAGCTGACCTGGTTCAGCTATCTCAACGGCGACGACCTGCGGTCGCGCTGCGGCAAGGATGGTGCCGACCGCTACCGCCTGATTTTCAATGCCGACTACAATCGGCACGTGCGTACCTACGACATCGTCGGCGATCCCGATCGCGGCGGTGCGGCGGTCGAGGCGCATGTGATCGAGGCGACCGACCTCGCCCGGCTGACGCTGGCCGATCCCTTCTCGTCCGCGCGGGGCAATACGGCGACCCTGCAACTGAGCGCAACGCAGTTCGACAGCTTCATCGGCCGCCTGCGCGAGGACGGGGTGTTCGATCCGCCGCCCCAGGGGCTGCGGCTGCCGTCAAACGGCTTCTATTGGCTGATCAACGGCTGCCGGGCCGGGCAGTGGTTCTTCACCGCCTACCCCTACCCGTCCAGCCGCTTCACCGACGCCCGCTTCCCGGAGCTTCTGCGCAGCATCGATCCGACCGGCGTCGCCTTTCCCGGCCTGCCGCCCCCGGACGAGGCGCCGCGGACCCTGCCCTCCTCCGGCCAGTTGGCGGACGGCGGCGTGTTCTTCGAGGTCCAGATCGGGCGTGACGGCTCCGGCCACTACGGTCTGGTCGGCCCGGCCGCCCCCTTCGGGGCGCTGCTGCTGAGCGCCCTTCCGGGGAATTGAGACCAGGTCAGACGGTCTCTTCGGCGATCCGCTGCGGACGCATGTCTTCCGGAACCAGCGTCTCGACCCAGGGACCGTCCGGCATGCGGCGGGCCAGCTCGGTCAGGTTGCGGTTCCACCACTGGCGCTGTTCGCTGAGGTCGTCATAGTCGTAGTTCGACTGGCGCCAGCTGCGCGATTCGGCGTGGTAGGACACCATGTCGATGGGGAAGCCGACGTCGTTGCTGGAGAAGCGGGTGCTGTCGAAGGACAGGTAGGCCAGCTTCAGCGCCGTCTGCATGTCCGTGCCGTATGTCAGCGCCCGGTCCAGGATCGGCTTGCCATAGGCGGTGGCGCCGATCGACAGGTAGGGCGTGCGCTCGTCCACCTCGATCCAGTTGCCCTCCGGATAGACCAGGAACATGTAGGGTTCGCGGTCTTCGGCCAACTGGCCGCCGATGATGGCATGGAGGTTGAAGTGCAGCTTCGACGCCTCCAGCGATTCCTTGTCCTCCGTGGCGACCTGCCGCAGGCAGGCGGTGAAGGCCGAAACGGCATCCAGCATGGTCGAATAGGATTCGCCCCGCCGCTTCTGCATGTCGCGGCGCAGATAGGCCAGCGTCTTGTCACGCACGCTGCGCAGGCCGGAGTTCATGATGAAGAAGCGGTCGCCGCCGCTGCCCATCATCGTGACCTTGCGGGCCGACGAGAGCTGCGATCCGCTGGTGATCCGGCCGTCCGACAGACCGATCAGGCCGTCGCGGGTCTTGATGCCAAGGCAATAGGTCATGATCGAAATGGTCCCGAATATGCGGCCTGGAGAGCGGATGGCCCGGCGCGCCGCGTCCAAGCGCCGCACCTGACCATTGGCCGAGGCGAATCCCGCCCGCGGCCACGCTACACTTGTCCCAGCGTCGGTAAAGCCTTCGTTAAGGACATCCGCCATCAGGGCCGCCATCAGGGCCATGATCAAGGACTTGGCCCCGGTTGCCGCGAAAGCGGAGGGGGCCGACAGCTCCGGCGATAGGGAGTCATCGGAGTTTCACGCGATGGGGGTATGCTGCGGCGCAATGGATTAAGCCGGATACCCGCCGAACGGACTGTTGACACCGCGCCCTGCTTAGCCCATAAAATCCTTATATTGCAGTGCAGCATCTTCTGGCACCGTTCTGCGGGCGCCGGAAAACACGCGGTAACGTCTGCACAACGTAAAAAACGCAACGCACACCGCTGCCGGCAGGCTTCCCGCCACGCTTTGCGGCGGACGGGGCCCACTTCAAACGCCGGCATCAGCCAGGAAGGAACGCGCGTCATGAACCAGTTCACGCCGAAGTCGCTCGAAAACGTCGCCGCCCAGGCCAAGGAACAGTATGAGGGTCTGGTGAAGGCCGGCCAGGAGCAGACGGTCAAGCAGTTCGAGCAGACCGCGACCGCCGCCAAGGAGCAGTTCGAGAAGACTGCCGCCCAACTGCTGAAGAGCTACGAGGACCTGCAGGCCACCGGCAAGGCCAATGTCGAGGCGCTGATCGCCAGCAGCACCATTGCCGCCAAGGGCGCCGAGGATCTGGGTCGCGAAGTCGTCGCCTACGGCCAGTCGGCGCTGGACAAGTCGATCACCACCGGCAAGGCCCTGCTGACCGCCAAGTCCATCCAGGAAGTGGTCGAGCTCCAGAACGATTTCCTGAAGTCCAGCTTCGACGCGATGCTGGCCGAGACCAGCCGCCTGCAGGAGCTGACCACCAAGGTCACCAACGAGGCGCTGGCCCCGCTGAACGCCCGCGTCACCGCAACGGTCGAGACCTTCTCCAAGCCGCTCGCCGCCTGATCGGCGATCGGTCCCGTCAGAGGCTGACGGCCAGGGTTCAGAGATGGGCCCCGGCTTCGCAAACGGCCCGGCAACCTCCACGCGGTTGCCGGGCCGTTCTGCGTTCAGGCGACTGGCCCAGGTGGCTCTGGAGTTTCGCGCCGAGGGTTTTTGTGCAGCGCACAATTCCCATTGACTCCGCCCCGAGGCTCCCTTATCTTCTGCTCATGTTGCAGTGCAGCATATCTCGGGCGCCCGCCCTGACGGGGTCCGAGGGTTTCAACCCACTCCGCAACCGGCCGCCGCATCGTCGGGGCCGCGCGGTTGACCCCTTAAGAGAGCGCGAGGAGCATAGCCATGTCCGATCAGATCACCGCCGTCACGAAGTCCGTCGAAGACGCCATCGCCACTGCCAAGCAGAACCTGGAAGGCCTGGTGAAGGCCCAGCAGGAGCAGATCGAGAAGGCCTCCGCCCAGGTGCTGAAGAACTATGACGAGCTGACCGTTCTCACCAAGGAGAATGTCGATGCGCTCGTGAAGTCCGGCACCGTCGTCGCCAAGGGCGCGGAAGAGGCTGGCAAGCAGGTCGCCGCCTTCACGCAGTCCTCGCTGGAGAAGGGTGTGTCGAACGCCAAGGCCCTGCTGGCGGTGAAGACGATCCAGGAACTGGTCGAACTGCAGAACGCCTATGCCAAGGCCAGCATCGACGCGCTGGTGTCGGAAAGCACCAAGCTGCAGGAGCTGACCGTCAAGATCGCCAACGAGGCGCTCGCGCCGCTGAACGCCCGCGTCAACGCCACGGTCGAGGTTCTGGCGAAGAAGCAGGTCGCCGCCTGACCGGCAGGCAGCCGCTGTCCATCTGACAAGCCGCATTGGAACGGCCCGGCATCCCGGACAGGGGTGCCGGGCCGTTTCGCGTTCACGGTTTCCCCACTGGGGCGGCACGGCGAAGCCTTGGCCTTATGTTTGGTGACGGGCCGCATGCTCCAAATCGATTCCGATTTCCATGCGATCCGATCTAGGGTTTCCCGCCGGTTGCAGCCCGGCCGGAAGAGGTGTCTCCTATTTCGGGGTAACGGAAGGCCAGCCGGACCAAAGGAGGGTCTGCCAAATGGAGAGAGACTGAAAACGGCCCCTTCCCACCGCGCCCGAAATGACCATATCATTCTCAGTGACAGTGCATCGCGATGACATTCGACTGGGACCATGGCCGACTCTGACAAGCGGGGCAACGACGGCACGAACAGCGGCGTGGTCGTAAAGGCCAAACCGAAGACCAAAAAGCCGTCGATGTACAAGGTGTTGATGCTGAACGACGACTACACTCCAATGGAGTTCGTCGTTCTCGTTCTCGAACGCTTCTTCAGCAAATCGCGTGAGGAAGCGACACAGATCATGCTGCATGTGCACCGGCGGGGTGTGGGGTTGTGCGGCGTGTTCACCTACGAGGTGGCGGAGACGAAAGTCACGCAGGTGATGGACTTTGCGCGCCAGAACCAGCACCCGCTGCAATGCACGTTAGAAAAGGATTAGACCCACACATGCTGTCGCGTAACCTGGAACAGACGCTGCACCGAGCCCTGGCCCACGCGAACGAGCGCAGGCATGAATACGCGACGCTCGAACATCTGCTTCTCGCGTTGACCGAAGACTCCGATGCTACCGCCGTCTTGCGCGCTTGCGGAATCGACCTCGACCGTTTGCGCGCGGAACTGTCGGATTACCTCGACAACGAACTGGCGAACCTTATCACGAACAGGCCCGATGACGCCAAGCCGACGGCTGGTTTCCAGCGGGTTCTGCAGCGTGCGGCCATCCACGTCCAGTCGTCGGGACGTGAGGAGGTGACGGGAGCAAACGTGCTCGTTGCCTTGTTCTCTGAACGCGAGAGCCACGCGGTTTACTTCCTGCAGGAGCAGGAGATGACCCGGTTCGACGCGGTCAACTACATCTCTCACGGAATCGCGAAGGCTCCGGGCCGCTCGGAAACAAAGCGTGTCTCGGGCGCTGACGACGAGGCGGCGGCGGAGAAGGTCGTGAAAAAAGGCAGCGAAGCGCTAGAGGCGTATTGCGTCAATCTGAACAAGAAGGCGTCCGGCGGGAAGATCGATCCGCTGATCGGCCGGGAGCAGGAGGTCGAACGGACCATCCAGATCCTGTGCCGGCGGTCGAAGAACAACCCGCTCTACGTCGGCGATCCCGGTGTCGGCAAGACCGCCATCGCCGAGGGCCTCGCCCGCCGCATCGTCCAGCAGGAAGTGCCGGAGGTGCTGCGCAACGCCACCATCTTCGCGCTCGACATGGGCTCGCTGCTGGCCGGTACCCGCTATCGCGGCGATTTCGAGGAGCGTCTGAAGGCCGTCGTGTCGGAGCTTGAGGCGACGGAGGGGGCCATCCTCTTCATCGACGAGATCCACACGGTGATCGGCGCCGGCGCCACCTCGGGCGGGGCGATGGACGCCTCGAACCTGCTGAAGCCGGCCCTGGCGTCGGGTTCGCTGCGCTGCATCGGCTCGACCACCTACAAGGAATACCGCAGCTACTTCGAGAAGGACCGGGCGCTGGTCCGCCGCTTCCAGAAGATCGACGTCAACGAGCCGTCGGTCGAGGATGCGATCAAGATCCTCCAGGGCCTGAAGCCCTACTACGAGAAGCACCACAAGGTCACCTATACCAACGACGCCATCCGCGTCGCGGTGGAGCTGTCGGCCAAGTATATCGGTGACCGCAAGCTGCCCGACAAAGCCATCGACATCATCGACGAGGTCGGTGCGGCACAGATGCTGCTGCCGGAGAACAAGCGCCGCAAGAAGATCGGCGTGAAGGACGTGGAGGCGGTGGTCGCCAAGATCGCCCGCATCCCGCCGAAGTCGGTCAGCCGCGACGACAAGGAAACGCTCCTGAATCTGGAGCGCGACCTGAAGACCATGGTCTTCGGCCAGAACAAGGCCATCGACGCGCTGGTCTCGGCGATCAAGCTGGCGCGGGCCGGCCTGCGCGAGCCGGAGAAGCCGATCGGCAACTACCTGTTCACCGGCCCGACCGGTGTCGGCAAGACCGAGGTGGCCCGTCAGCTCGCCATGACGCTGGGCATCGAGCTGACCCGCTTCGACATGTCGGAGTATATGGAACGGCACACGGTGTCGCGACTGATCGGTGCCCCGCCGGGCTATGTCGGCTTCGACCAGGGCGGCATGCTGACCGACGCCATCGACCAGCACCCGCACTGCGTCCTGCTGCTGGACGAGATCGAGAAGGCCCATCCGGATCTGTTCAACATCCTGTTGCAGATCATGGACCACGGGAAGCTGACCGATCACAACGGCAAGATCGTCGATTTCCGCAACGTCATCCTGATCATGACCTCGAACGCCGGGGCCGCCGACATGGCCAAGCCCGCCATCGGCTTCGAGCGTGACCGCCGGGTCGGCGAGGACATCGAAGCGGTCGAGAAGATGTTCACGCCGGAGTTCCGCAACCGTCTCGACGCGATCATCCCGTTCGCGCCGCTGACGCAGGAGGTCATCAACCGCGTTGTCGACAAGTTCATCATGCAGATGGAAGCACAGCTGGAAGACCGCGGCGTGTCCATCGAGCTGAACGAGGAGGCGCGCGAGTGGCTGGGCAAGAAGGGCTATGATCCGCTCTATGGCGCCCGCCCGCTGGGGCGCGTGATCCAGGAGTACATCAAGAAGCCGCTGGCGGAAGAACTGCTGTTCGGCAAGCTCAGCAAGGGCGGCTTGGTCAAGGTCACCGTCAAGGATGACAAGCCGGCCTTCGACTATACCGAAGGCAACCGGCCGAAGCGCACCTCCGGCGACGATGACGAGGAAATGGTTTCGGAGATGGTCGAGTAACGCGCCCGTTCCGCTTCGCCCATGCGTTCCACATCGTAAAAAAGGGGGGACCGTCCGCGGTCCCCTTTTTCGTTGCGCGGCCAATGGGGGCTGCCGACGGATGCGCTCTTTTGCATCGGATCGTCACCGCGCGATCCTTTTGCCCGAAGGCCGGACTGCGCTATGGTCGCGCCATGACCGATCATGCCGCCATGTCGTCCGCCGCCGCTCAATCCGGCCTCGTCCAGTCCGCAGATGCGCAGGCGCCGCTGATGCCGGCCCCCGACGCGCTGCGCATCGCCTTCGCCTGTGCCGACACGGACGAGGCGCGCGCCGCCCGCACCCGGCTGGTCCATCGCTATGGCAATGCCGTCGCTACCGAGGCCGACGTGATCGTGGCGCTGGGCGGCGACGGTTTCCTGCTGGAAACCCTGCACCGGGCGCTGACCCGCAACCGGGAACGGCCGACGCCGGTCTATGGCATGAACCGCGGCTCGGTCGGCTTCCTGCTGAACGCCTACCGCGAGGAGGATCTGGCGGAACGGATCGTCGCCTCCCAGCATGTCCGCCTGCACCCGCTGCGCATGGTGGCAACGCGGGTGAATGGCGAACGGGTGGAAGCCTTGGGCATCAACGAGGTCTCGCTTCTGCGCGAAACACGGCAGGCGGCCAAGCTGCGCATCACCATAGACGGGGTGGTCCGCCTGCCGGAACTGATCTGCGACGGCGCCCTGGTGGCGACGCCGGCCGGCAGTACCGCGTACAACCTGTCGGCCCACGGCCCGATCGTGCCGCTGAATGCCGGCGTGCTGGCCCTGACCCCGATCAGCGCCTTTCGCCCGCGGCGCTGGCGCGGCGCCCTGCTGCCGCACGCCGCCAAGATCACCTTCGACGTGCTGGAGGAAGGCAAGCGCCCGGTCAGCGCCGTCGCCGACTTCACCGAGGTGCGCGAGGTCATGCGGGTCGAGGTGCAGGAGTGCCGCGAGGTCGGCCTGACCCTGCTGTTCGACCCCGAACTGAACTTTGAGGAGCGCATCCTGAAGGAACAATTCGCGCCGTAACGGCCCTCACGCCCCCCTGCGTCACGCCCGCCGGGCGACCCACACCGCGGTCAGGTCGTCGCGCAGCGGCAGGCGGGTGCGGGCATAGAAGCTGTCCATCATCGGCCGCAGCGGGTGCTGGCGGTCGCGGGCCAGCGCGTCGCGGACGAAATCGGGCACGGCATCCTGCCCCAGCGGCCCGACCTCGCCGCCGCATTCGATCAGGGCGTCGCTGTAGAGGAACAGGAAGCCGCCGCGCGGCAGCCGATAGGTCTGGTCGACATACTGCGCCCGGCGCGAGACGCCCAGCACCAGCCCGGCCGAATCGAGCAGGCGGATGTCCGGCCCGTTTTCCCTCACCGCGGCCGGCGTCCCCAGCACCGGGTTGGGCGAGCCCGCTGCGGCGAAGGTCAGCGTGTCGACGGCAAGATCGAGGATGCCGAAGAAGGCGGTGGCGAACTGCCCCCGCGGCAGCACGTCGTTCAGCGCGGCATTCAGCTGCGTCAGCCATTGCGACGGCGCCATATGCTGCATCGGCAAGCGGTCGATCAGCGTGTGCAGGCGGAAGGTGTTGATCGCCGCAGTGATGCCATGCCCGGCGAAATCGACCATCAGCAGCCCCAGACGCCCATCGCCCAGCGGATAGATGCCCCAAAAATCGCCGCCAAGTTCCGACGATGTCTCGAAATGGGCATCCAGCGTCAGGCCATAGCGGTCCGCGACCTCGGCCAGCCGGCGATCTTCCGGCAGAAGCGAGGTCTGCATGGCTCGGGCATGCGACAGCTCGCGCTGGACCCGCTCGCGGAACGCGGCGAGGTCATTGAACAGCTTGCGCTTTTCCAGCTGATGGCGGACTCGGGCCACGCATTCGCCGGGCTTGATCGGCTTGGAGATGAAGTCGCTGCCACCAGCCTCGAAGCAGCGGACCTGCTCCTCGTCACTGTCCAGGGCGGTCTGGAACAGCACTGGAAGCTCCTCGTGCGTCGCGTTGCGACGCAGCGCCTCGCACATCTCCAAGCCGTTCATCACCGGCATGTCGACGTCCAGCAGGACGAGGTCGGGACGGAAGCGGTCGACCGCCGCCAGCCCCTCGCGACCATTCTCGGCGAAGGCGATCTGGGTGATCCCGGCGCGGCGGATCACCAGGGCAAGCGATTTCCGATTGAACTCGTTGTCGTCGACGATCAGGACGCGGCAGTCCGACAGCGACAGCGACAGGGCGGGCGCGGCCATGGATGCTCCGTCAACGGTCGAACTGCAGGACGGTGCAGCGTCCGCCATCGGTCACGGTCACGCGCGAGGCCAGAGTCCGCATGAAGACGAAGCCGCGGCCCGACCGCGCCTTGTTGCCGGTGGTCGCGGGAGCCAGCTCGGTATCGAAGCCGCCACCCTGGTCCACCACCGCGATGGCGATGCAGCGGTCGTTCCAGCGGCAGAAGATGTCGAGCCGCCGCCGCGTCACGGCAGGGTCGCCCAGCCGGTCGCGCATCATCTCGCTGAAACGGCGGTAGCCGCCGGGTTCCCCCTTCACCGCACTCGACAGGCCCAGATTGCCGTGGACGATGGCGTTGGCGACGGCCTCGTGCAGGCAAAGCTCCACATTGGACCGACGCTGCGGATCCAGAACCCCGCGCCGCACCAGTTCGTCGCAGACCAGCACCGGACATTGCAGGCCATAGGCGGTGCCGGTGGTGAGCGACAGGTAGAAACCGGGAAGATCGGGATGGTCCGCCACCGGCGCGCCCGACCAGTCGTCGAGCGGAGCCGCACCCTCGTCGGCGTCCTCGCCCAACTCCACCGTCAGGAAGGGGCTGTGGTCGAAGGCGGCGCGGAGCCGGTCGCGGTCGGCCCGTTCCATCAGCAGCGTTTCCACCGCGCGCATGCCAGCATGCCCCCTCCCCTGCCCGACCCCCGGCGTCCGGCTTGCGGCAGGCTCGTCCGGGTGATCCTGTACCGTCCCGGCGAAGCGCGACGCGACGCGGGCGGCCATGTCGGCCGGCACCCGGTCGCGCAGCAGGCTGAAGCCGCGGACGGACGATTCGGCGGTGCGATCGTGATGGGCGGCGTCCATGCGGCAAACTCCCCTGGGACAGAGACCAGCATGCGGGCCGGCGGTTCAGAACTCGACGGTGATGATCTCGCTCAACCGCGCCAGTTCGATCGACCGCCTGACGTCACCGGCCGGCCCGCGGACGATCATCCTGATGTTGCGGCTCTCGGTCTCGTCCTGAAGAATCAGCAGCATGCCGAGACCGGCGGAGTCGATGAACTCCAACCCCGACAGGTCGAGGACGAAGCGCCGCGCCGTGGACTGCTCCACCAGCGAGATGATGTCGCTGAGCCGGTCATGGTCGGTGAACTCCAGACGGCCGGTCAGCCAGACCTCGGTCGCGTCGGGTGTCTTGGTAGTCTTGAAATCCATAGATCCTCTCAACCGCTCCCCGGTCCTGGCCATGCCCATACAAATGCGCGTGAAACCAAGAACCTTTGCTTATGCACAGTAGTGCAAGCTCTCGCCCGGCCTCAAGTCCAGATGCCATGGCGAGGCATCCATTCCCTCTGCGCGCGACACTTTTCCCCAGGCGCCCGTCCCCGGGACCGACCTGCATGGACGGACACCGCGCAACAGGGTAGAAGCTCTAATGGGCAGCACGCGTCCGGCGTGCCGCGCCACTGCCGGACACTATCGCCCGCCAATCTTTTTCAACGCACCTCCGGAACGGCACTGCATGACCAGGATCGCTGAGGCATGGCGGCGCGTGCCGACGGTATCGGCCAAGTTCCTGCTGATCCTGGTGCCCAGCCTCGTGGTCGCGGTCTCGCTGTTCTCGGCCCTGTTCTTCTACGACCGCTACAAGGATCTTCAGACGGCGCTGCGGGAGAAGGTGGCGACCATCGCCGACATCAACGCGGCGGCGCTGTCCAACAATCTCTGGACCTTCGACGTCCAGGCGATCCGCAACGTCATCCAGGCGATCGGCGCCAACCGGGAGCTCGTCTGCGTCGAGGTGACCGACGATCTGGCCGACGGGCTGTTCGCTTGGCCGGGACCGAGCTGTCCGTTGAGCAGCGACGCCAACATCGAACGGCGCCCGATCCGGGTCCAGCATCTTCAGGTCGGCACCATCACCCTGCATTACAGCCACGACGTGGTGCGCGAGCAGCTGCGGCAGGAAGTGGTGAACACCGCGGTGCTGCTTCTGCTGATGCTGGCCGGCACCGTCGCGGCGGCGCTGGCGGCGCTGCGGCTGACGGTGGGCCGGCCGCTGGGCCGGCTGATCGCCTCCATCCTGGAATCTGAACGGGGTGGCGGCCACCAACCGGTGGACTGGCGCGCCGCCGACGAACTTGGACGGGTGATCGAGGCCCACAACGCCATGCTCGCCCGGCTGGGGCAGGAGGAAGCCGCCCTGCGCAAGAGCGAGCAGCGGCTGGCGCTTGCCATCACCGCCACCCGCTCCTCCGTCTGGGATTACGACCTGCACACCGGACAATATTGGTGGTCGAAGGAGTTTCCCGCCCTGCTCGGCTATGGCCCGAGCGATCTGCCGATGACCACGGAGACCTGGTCCTCGCTGCTGCATCCCGACGAGGCGGGGCGGGTGATGGAGGAGTCGCGGCGCCGGGTGCGCGACCGCGCCATGGCCTACACCGCCATCTACCGCATGCGCCGGCGCGACGGCCACTGGGCCTGGATCGAGGACCGCGCCACTGCCCAGCGCGATCCGGACGGCCGCGCCCGCCGCCTGACCGGAACCATGTCCGACATCACCGAGCGGGTGCGGGCGGAGCTGGATCTGGCGCATGAACGCAATGTGCTGCAGGTCACGCTGGACAACACGGACCAGGGCATCATCAAGGTCGACGGCGACGGCCGGGTGGTGACGGCGAACCGCCGTGCGGCGGAACTGTTGAACATCCCGCCGGAGGTGCTGGCCGGCAACCCGCGCTTCGCCGATCTGGTGGCGCTCCAGCGACGCCAGGGCGAATTCGGCGAGATGGCCGACGACCCGGATCTGTATCTGAGCTACGGGATCGGTCAGGCAGGTGACGGAACCGGTTTCGGCGAGAATCAGGACGGCGGCTTTGACAGCGGTTCTGATAGCGGCTTGAGCATGCCGCCGGGCGAGCCGGCGGGGCTGATCGACCAGCCCTTCACCTTCAAGCGCCGCCGTCCCGATGGTCGCATCGTCGAGGTGCGCACCAACCCGCTGCCGGAGGGCGGATTCGTCCGCACCCTGACCGACGTGACGGTGGAGGCACGGTCGGCCGAGGAAATCTTCAACGCGATGCAGGAGCTGGAACGGGCCTATGCCGACCTGAAGGAGACGCAGGCCAATCTGGTCCAGGCGGAGAAGATGGCCTCCCTCGCCCTGCTGGTCGCCGGTGTCGCGCACGAGATCAACACCCCGATCGGCATCGCCTTCGGCTGCGCCACCCACCTGTCGGGCCGCACCGGCGTGCTGGCCGAGGCGTTCGAGCGGGGGACGATGAAGAAGTCCGACCTTGCCGCCTATGTCGCCACCGCCAGCGAATCTTCCCGCCTGATCGAACAGAACCTGACCCGCGCCGCGGAGCTGATCCAGAGCTTCAAGCGCGTCGCCGTCGACCAGACCAGCGAGGAACGCCGCCGCTTCGACCTGCTGGCCTATCTGGAGGAGGTGGTGACCTCGCTCGGCCCCACCCTGCGCAAGAGCCCGCACCGTGTCGCCATAGCCTGCTCGCCCGGCATCCTGATGGACAGCTTTCCTGGCGCGCTGAGCCAGGTGGTGACCAATCTGGTGATGAACGCCTTGACCCACGCCTTCCCGGCCGACGGCAAGGGCCACATGGTCATCGACGTCGATGAGGCGACGGACGGCGAGGTGGAGATCCGCTTCGCCGACGACGGCGTCGGCATCGCCGCGGAAAACCTGCCCAAGGTATTCGAGCCCTTCTTCACCACCCGGCGCGGGTCGGGCGGCAGCGGGCTGGGGCTGCACATCGTGTTCAATCTGGTCACCCAGTCACTGGGCGGGCGGATCTCGGTTGACAGCGTTCCCGGCGATGGAACTACCTTCACCCTTCGCATCCCGAAGACCGTCATTACACCTGCCATCACCCCGGCCGCCACCCCCAACCCCGCGCCGCCCGCGGTGACGCTGGAGACCCAACCCGCATGAACATCGGCGCCTACGACGACGACGAGATCCTGTTCGCGGACGAGGAGACGGACGGCGCCGCCGCGGAACCCGGCAAGGCCGCCGCACGCGCGGCGATGATCGATCCGGCGGCCCCGCCCTGGGCGATCCTGGTGGTGGACGATGAATCCGACGTCCATTCGATGACCGGGTTGCTGCTGGCCGACGTCACCTTCCAGCGACGGCGGCTGGATCTGATCAGCAGCTTCACCGCGACGGATGCCCGCAATGTCCTGGAACACCGGCGCGACATCGCCGTCGTTCTGCTCGATGTGGTGATGGAGGAGGACGATTCGGGCCTGAAGCTGGTGCGTTGGATCCGCGACGGGCTGGGCAACCGCGACGTCCGCATCATCCTGCGCACCGGTCAGCCCGGACAGGCGCCGCAGCGCGACGTGATCGTCGATTACGACATCAACGACTACAAGCCGAAGGCCGACCTGTCGGCGGAAAGCCTGTTCACCGCGGTGATCGCAGCCTTGCGCGCCTTCGACCAGATCCAGTCGATCGAGACCCGGGTGGCGGAGCGCACGCGTGAGCTGCGCGAAAGCCGCGAACAGGCGGAGGAGGCGACCAAGGCCAAGTCGGCCTTCCTCGCCACCATGAGCCACGAGATCCGCACGCCGATGAACGGGGTGCTGGGAATGCTGGGCCTGCTGGAACGGACGGAGCTGGACGACCACCAGCGCGACACCGTCGGCACCATGCGCGAATCGGCCAATGCCCTGTTGCGCATCATCGACGACATCCTGGATTTCTCGAAGATCGAAGCCGGGAAGATGGATCTGGAGCGGGTGGCGCTGTCGGTTCCGGCGTTGGTGGAGGGGGTGGCCGAAACACTGGCTCCCGCCGCCGGAGCCAAGGGGCTGGCGCTGCTGACCTATGTCGATCCTGCGATTCCATCGGCATTGCTGGGCGATCCGGTGCGGTTGCGGCAGATCCTGTTCAATCTGGCCGGCAATGCCATCAAGTTCACCGAGGCTGGCCGCGTCGTGCTGCGTGCCGAACTGGAATCATCTCCCGCGGTGGCCGAACCGCTGCTGCGCATCGCCGTCTGCGACACCGGTATCGGCATCGCCGAGACCACCCGCCAGCGCCTGTTCCAGCCCTTCACCCAGGCGGAAAGCTCCACAACCCGGCGCTTCGGCGGCACCGGGCTGGGGCTGTCGATCAGCCGGCGGCTGGCGGCGCTGATGGGCGGCGAGATCGGGGTCGAAAGCGAGCCCGGCATCGGCTCCACCTTCTGGCTGCGCCTGCCGCTGGCCAGCACCACGGCCCCGGAGACGGTGGAGGACGGCCAGGGCACTGTCGAGCTGGATGGGCTGACCGTCCTGCTGGGCGTTCCGGACGATACCGAGCGCGGCTTCCTCGCCCGCTATCTGGAGCAGGCCGGCGCCCGCGTGCTGCCCGCCGCCTCCCCGTCCGAGCTGGCGGCGCAGGCCCGTATCGCGCGCGAGGCCGGCTGTGCCGTCGGCGTCGTCACCGTCGACGAGGCGCTTCACGTCCCCGCAGCCGCCTGCGCGCCGGAGGAGCTTGGCCGACGCAGCGGCGAGGCACGACCGCCGGTGGTCCTGCTCTGCCACGAGACCGGCGGAATGCCCTGTCCCTCCTCCCGGCCTGCCACCCGCGGGGCGGAGGCCGGCACCGTGGTGCTGAGCCGGCCGCTGCGCCGGCTGGTCCTGCTGCGCGCCGTGGCGATCGCCGCCGGACGGCTGCTTCCCCGGCATGCCCACGCGCATGCCTCTACCCTGCCCTCCATTCCGCCCTCACCCAACGGGGCAAAGACCGCCATCGGCCCGGACGCCGACGCATCCGGCATGGAGGAGGCGGAAGCGCAGGGGCGTCTGATCCTGGTGGCGGAGGACAACGCGGTGAACCGCAAGGTCCTGCTGATGCAGTTGCAGGCGCTGGGTTATGCCGCGGAGATGGCCCCCGGAGGGGCGGAGGCGCTGGAGGCGCTGGAGGCCATGCGTCAGGGCCGGCGACGCTTCGCCCTGCTGCTGACCGACGTCCAGATGCCGGAGATCGACGGGTTCGAGCTGACCCGGCGGATTCGCGGCGACGAGCCGTCGGCCGGTCGCCGCCTGCCGATCGTCGCCATCACCGCCAACGCCGCCCCTGCCGACATCGAAAGCTACCGTGCCGCCGGCATGGACGACGTGCTGAGCAAGCCGCTGGAGCTGTCGCAGCTGGCGGCGACGCTCGCGCGCTGGATGCCGCCACCGGACGATGCGGTCACGCCGCCATCTCCGCCATTGCCTCCGCCGCCGGCCGCCGGCGCGGATGCAGACCCGCTGATCGAACTCGGCGGCCTGCGCGCCCTGTGCGGCGGCGATGCGGCGATGCTGGCGGAGTTGCTGGGTGATTTCGTCACCATCGGCCGCGACGTGATCGCCGACCTGCGCAAGGCATTGGACGGGACGGCGCTGAACAAGAGCGACAGTGACCGGGTGCGGGCCAGCGCCCACAATCTGAAGGGCTCTGCCCGCAATGCCGGCGCCAAGCCGCTGGCCGAGGCTGCCCGCGTGCTGGAACGATCCGCCACCGAAGGCGCTGCCCTCACCCGGCTGAAGGAGGAAGCCGCCCGGTTGGAAGAGGTCTTCGCCGCCACCTGTGCCGCGATCGAACGGGAACTGGCTTTTGCGGAGCGGCCGACGGCATGAACGACCCGACTGACTTCCGCCCCGACCGGCGACAGACCCTTGGACTGCTGTTGGGCGCCGCCGCGACGGCAACCACGACCGGCGCCCTCGCCCAGGGCGCCGCCCCACCCGAAATTGGCGTGCCCAATGCCGGCGTACCGCGGCTGGGCGAGGAGCTGACGCCCTTCGGGGCGGTCAGGGCCGGCAACGGCACGCGGGCGATCCCGCCCTGGACAGGCGGGCTGACCGAGGCGCCGCGCGGCTATGTGCCGGATCGCCCCTCGCCCGATCCCTACATCGAGGATGTCCGCTGGTTCACCGTCGGCGCCGCCGATGTCGAGCGATACAAGATCCGGCTGACCGCCGGGCAGCAGGCCCTTCTGGCGAAATACCCGGACAGCTTCGACTTGGCGCTGTTCCCCTGCCGACGCAGCGCCGCCGCACCACAACGGATCTATGACGCCTCGCTCGCCAATGCCGACCGCGCCAGGCTGGGCGAGAACGGGTTGGCGTTGCGCGACGCGACGGTGGGCGTGCCCTTCCCCATTCCGGCCAACGGCGTGCAGGCGATGTGGAACCACAAGCTGCGCTGGCGCGGCGGCAATGTGTCGCGCACCAGCCTGACCGTGGTCCAGTCCGGCGACGGCACCCGGTCGCTGACCAGACTGCGTGAGGATTTCGCCTCCCCCTATGCCGCCGGGGATGCCGCAGCACCACCGCTGCTCTACCGCCGCACCATCCTGGACCCCAAGGAACAGGCGGGCAGCAGCCTGATCGTGCAGGGAACCCTCGATCCCATCGCCGCCCGCACCCGCGCCTGGGCTCGGGAGGGAGAGCGCGGGCGCGTGACGCCGGCGCCCGGCTTCTCCTATGACACGGCGGATCCGGTGACCGGCGGCATCTGCACCGCCGACATGCTGGACATGTTCAGCGGCGCGCTCGACCGCTTCGACTACACGCTGGTGACGCGGCGGGAGATGTACATGCCGTACAACGCCCACCGGCTGACCAACCCCAGCCTGTCGATGCGGGACATCCTGTGGCCGCACCATCCCAACCCGCAGTTCCTGCGCTATGAGATGCACCGAGTCTGGGTGGTCGACGCCCGGCTGAAGCCGAACTTCAAGCATTCGCTTCCCGATCGCACCTATTACCTGGACGAGGACAGCTGGCAGATCCTGGCGTCGGAACATTACGACGGCAAGGGAGAGCTTCTGCGCTATGCCGAAGCCCATCCGATGCCCTATTGGCAGGTCCCGGCCCTGATGCCGACGGCGGAGTTCGCCTTCGACCTGACGGCCGACCGCTACGCCGCCCGCGGCCTGGAGAACGGCCTGGCCCCGCCACGCTTCGACGCCCCGCTGAAGCCCGAGGATTTCACCGCCGACGCCCTGGTTCGCCGGGGGAGGCGGGGGTAGCTCGGGCGGGGACGAAACGGCAGCGCCCGCTTACATCGACCCGGTCTGCCTCACGTCGTGAATTTCGGCCGGCCGGGCGGCGTGGCGGTTCAGGACATCCAGTGCGATGCGTTCTCGCGCGGCGTCGCCGACATTGACCCACAGCAGAATGCCGCCTTTGTCGAGATGCTGGAGCATCGGCTCGTTGCGCTTGTCGGTGATCCATTGCGACAGGAAGGAGCCGGCCGCCCCGCTTCCCACGCCGGCCGCCGCGGCCGCGGCGGCGGCGGCAAGCGCCGTCCCGCCGGTGGCGAGCACCGCACCGGTGGCGATGATGGCGCCGACATAGGCGGGGAAGCCGACCGCAACGCCCTTGCCGCTGCCGACATCCTCCGGCGAGATGTAGGCCTGCCGCGGTGCGTCGGGATCGTGGGCGAGGCTGCCGACATCGCTCGGCACGCCGCCCAGCCGCTCGCGGATCGTCTCGTCATTGGCCAGCAGGCTCAGCTCGTGGCGCTGGAAGCCGGCCAGGGTCAGGTCGTCGATGGCGCTCTGCAGGGCGTCGCGGCTGTCGAAGACCGCCACGGCCTCGCGAATGGTCGCGTCTGCGCCCGTGCTTCCGGAGTCTCCCGTCCAGGCACTGGAATCGATCGTGGTCGGGTTCTGGTCGCGGCTCTCGATCATGCCTCCACCCCTTCGCTTGGCAGGAAGTCCGAACAATCCGGATCCAACCGGAAAGCGGGGGCAAGGTTCCGCTCAGGATCGTGATGCGGCAGGGGGCGGGACGGCACCGCGCGGTTCCGGCATGGCGCCCAGGAACCACCAGAGTCCCAGCCCGATCAGCACGGCCTTCACCAGCAGAAACAGCGCGATGTGGCGGGCGAGCAGATTGCGCAACATGGGTTTCAACCTGTCGATGCGGAGCTGCATGCGCCGGGTCCGGCAATGAAGGCCGATCTGGCAAAAGCACCGGTCTTCTGGCTAGTATCCGGCACCCATGCTGTCAAGGAAGGACACCCGCCATGAAGCGGCTCCTGCTCGCCACCCTGTTCGCCCCTCTGCTTGCGGCCGGCCTGTCGGTCGGCACCGCCGCCCCGGCCCTCGCCCAGATCAGCCTGTTTCAGGACACCGGTCTGATGCAGGCGGTCAATGACGGCGACGTCGCCAAGACGAAGGGCGCCCTGCTGCGGGGCGAGAACCCCAACCAGGCCGACATCCATGGCAAGACCGCGCTGCTGGCCGCCGTCGACCGCTCCAGCCCGGCCATCGCCGCCCTGCTGCTCGACAGCGGCGCCAACGTGAACCGCGCCGACAAGGCGGGCAACACCCCGCTGCTGGTCGCGGCGGAAGGCGGCAATCCGGAGCTGATCGACCTGCTGCTGAAGAAGGGCGCCAAGGTCGATCTGGAGAACCGCGAGGGCATGACCCCGCTGATGGTCGCCGCCCGCAACGGCCGAGCCGATGTGGTCGAGCGGCTGCTGAAGGCCGGGGCCAAGGTCGACCGCTCCGACTTCACCGGCCGCACCGCGCTGAACTGGTCGCAGGAAAGCCGCAACTCCCGCGTAGGAACCTTGCTGCGCCAGGCCGGCGCCCGCTGACCACCAGACTCTACACCGCGGAGACCTCATGTTCGGTTCAGCCTTCGGCGGTCCCGGTCCGCTGCTGCTCCTGCTGCTGGCGCTGGGGATCGACGCGCTGTTCGGCGACTGGCTGGACCGCATCCTGCCCGACCCCGCGGGTCTTGCCCGGCGCTTCTGCAACGCCGCAGACGCCCGGCTGAACCGGGCGGAGCGCGGCAAGTCGGCCCAGGTCATCCGCGGGGCGCTGGTGGTGCTGGCACTGCTGCTGATCGCCGTCGCGGCCGGGCTGCTGGTGGAGTGGATCGGCTCCATCGGCCGCGGCTGGATGGTGGAACTGCTGGCCCTGCTCTGCGGCCTGCGCGGCCGCGCGGCCTGGACCCGGGTGCGGGCGGTGCGCCGCGCGCTGGAAGGCGGCGGGGTCGTCGCCGGACAGGAGGCGATACAGTCGCTGACCCGCCGCCATGTCTATGGCCTGGACGAACACGGCATCGCCCGCGCGGCGGTGGAGGCCGCGGCCCGCGCCTTCGACCGCAAGCTGGTGGCTCCGGTCTTCGGCTATGCCCTGCTCGGCGTGCCGGGCCTGTTCGTCTGGACCGCGATGGATGGGGCCGACGCGGCACTGGGCAGCCCCGGCGTCCGCCATGGCCGCTTCGGCTCGACCGCGGCGACGCTGGACGACGCGCTGAACGCCCTGCCCGCCCGGCTGGCCGGCCTGCTGCTGGCGCTGGCGGCCCCCTTCATCGGCACCGCGAAGGCGGGCGCCGCCCTGCGCGCGCTGAGCCGTGACGCGCGCAAGCACCCGTCGCTGAACATGGGCTGGCCGATCGCCGCGATGGCCGGCGCGCTGGGGCTGGCGCTGGGTGGCCCACACCGCGACGGCGGCGTGGTCATCACCGAGAGCTGGATCGGCGACGGCCGCGCCCGCGCCACCCCTGCCGACATCGGGCGGGCGCTCGCTCTCTCCGCCGTCGCCGCCCTGCTGCTGGTCGGGCTGGTGGCGCTGCTGCTGTGGGGCGTGGCGGGGATCTGACGTTCCGCAACCCTTGGCATCAGCCCTGCGCCTTGGGCACGGCAATGTCCCGCCCTTGGCAAGGCACCACCCGCGCTCCCCCCGTATACTAATATGACGAGGCTGGGAAAGCGGGGGCGATGAGTACGGGGGAAACGACGGCGGCCACGGCCAGTCCGACCGCAGCCGAAGAGGCCGCCAAGGCGGAACGGTCCCTGACGGAAAGATCCCTGGCGGAACGGCGGTCGGGCCGGGCCGGCATTTTCTGGATGATGCTGACGACCCTGCTGTTCGTCACCCAGGACGCCACCATCCGGATCCTGACCAAAAGCTATCCGGTTGTGGAGGTCGCCTGGGCCCGGTTCGCCGTGCACATGGCCCTGGTCGGTTTGGTCGTCGCGTGGCGCAGCCCGCATCTGATGGTGTCGCACCGGCTGCCCCTGCAACTCGTCCGCTCCTGCCTGCTGCTGGCGACCACGCTGTTCGCGGTGCTCGCCCTGCGCAGCATCCCCTTCGCCGAGGTGCAGGCGATCGCCGCGGCCGTGCCGGTCCTGATCACGGCGCTGTCGGTGCCGCTGCTGGGCGAAAAGGTCGGCTGGCGGCGCTGGGTCGGCGTGCTGGCCGGCATGGCCGGCGCGCTGATCATCGTCGGGCCGGTGGGCGGCACCTTCCAATGGGCGCTGGCATTGCCGCTGGCGGCGGCCTTCTGCAACGCGCTGTACCAGATCGCGACGCGCAAGCTGCGGGGTGCCGATTCGCCGACCACCACCATCTTCTACACCGGCATGGCCGGAACGGTGGCCTGCACGCTGGCCCTGCCCTTCAACTGGGTGACACCGGACCTGACGGGTGCGGCGCTGATGATCCTGCTGGGGACGCTGGGCGGCATCAGCCATTTCTGCCTGATCCGCGCTTATAGCGCTGCCCCGGCCGCCACCGTGGCGCCCTTCGGCTACACCACGCTGGTGTGGGCGGCTGTCTATTCGCTGATGCTGTTCGGCGAGGACCTCCGCCTGTCGACCGTCATCGGCACCGCCGTCATCGTCGGCAGCGGCGTCTATATCTTCTATCGGGAACAGGTGCGCTCGCGGCAGGCGTCGTGAGCCTTCGGGCCGGAAGCGTTCAAACCGGAAGCGTTCCAGCGGCCTGCGGCCCGACATCCTCCACCATGTAGAACGGCCCGCGCCGGTCGCGCTCGACCCGCAGGATGAAGCGGCTGCTCCCGCCGGCCTTGATGGTCCAGAGGTCGCCGCCGTCATCCAGCGGATGAAGCTCCAGCTCGTCCGGCACCGGCGCTTCGCCCAACCGCTTCAGGATGCGGTCGGCACGGGTGCGGTCGATCGACGGCAGGCTCTCGGCCGCGCGGGCGTCGAAGCGGTCACTCTTCACATAGCGGGTACCGGCCCCTTGGATCGGGCTGGACGGACGGCCGGGCTGCATCCGTGCCCGCGCCGCCATCAGCCGCCAGCGCGCCGTACCGCATGCGCGGATGGCGGCGGCATGGACGGCGGCGACACGCTCGATCAGGTCGGGGAACAGCGGCATCAGCTCGCGCCGCTTGTAGGCGACACGGCTCATCAGGTCATGGATCGAGCGCTCGCTCGCCGCGGCGGCATCGGGCAGCTCCACCGTCTCCGCCGCCAGCAGGGCCGGGATGGCGTCGAGCGCCGCCCCCGACACCAGCCCGTCGATGCGGGCCAGCGCCGCCGTCCCCGCCGCGTCGGTGCGGGCGATGGCGTCGGCCACCACCGGACGGGCGCGGTCGACAGCCTCCATCCTTGACACCTCGTCGGACAGGGCGGACAGCCAGTCGACGTCGAACAAGGCACCGTCGGGGAAGTGAAGAAAGACGCTCAATCGCTCAGGGCCCGGTCGGTGAAGGAGGTCAGCCGTCCGCGCGCATGCGAGCGACGATCGCCTCCAATACCTCTTCGGCCCGGTCATTGTCGACCTGACAGGTGCCGGCCGCCTGATGGCCGCCGCCGCCATATTGCAGCATCAGCGGGCCGATGTCGGTCCTGGAACTGCGGTTCAGGATCGACTTGCCGCAGGCCAGCACGGTGTTCTGCTGCTTCAGGCCCCACAGCACATGGATCGACACGTTGGTATCGGGAAACAGCGCGTAGATCATGAAACGGTTGCCGGCATAGATCGTCTCCTCCTTGCGGAGGTCGAGCACGACGACGTTGCCGCGCACGGTGGCGCAGCGCTTCAGCTGGTCGACGAACAGCTCGGCATGCTGGACATAGAGCTCCACCCGCTCCTTCACGTCCGGCAATTCCAGGATCTGCTCGATGGAATGGCTGCGGCAATAGTCGATCAGGTCCATCATCAGCTGGTAGTTCGACACCCGGAACTCGCGGAAACGGCCGAGCCCGGTGCGCGCGTCCATGATGAAGTTCAGCAGGGTCCAGCCCGTCGGGTTCAGGATGTCATCGCGCTGGTACTGGGCCGAGTCGGCCTGATCGACAGCCGCCATCATCTCGTCGGAGATCGTGGGAAAGCGCCCCTTCCCGCCGTAATAGTCATAGACGACACGAGCGGCGGAGGGGGCCTTGGGGTCGATGATGTAATTGGGCTTCTCGCCGACGCGCATGGTCTCCGACAGGTGATGGTCGAACACCAGATGGGCGCCGTCGACGTAGGGCAGGTTGGTGGTGATGTCGCGGCCGGTGATCTCGATCTTGCCGTCCTGCATGTCCTTGGGGTGGACGAACTTGATCTCGTCGAGGATGCCCAGTTCCTTCAGCAGGACGGCGCAGACGAGCCCGTCGAAATCGGACCGGGTGACAAGGCGGTACTTCGCGGCGTCGGACATGCAAACTTCCCCTGGCGACCGTCATGGTTGAGCGCGTGCCGGAAGGGTAGTCGCCTACCCCTTCGGCGGCAATCCTTTACCAGAGTGAGCCTGCGGAGATCAGCCCCAGGGGCCGCGGCGGTTCTGCGGCATGAAGCCGCCCTGCCCACTCCCCTGCGGCGGCGCGCCCCAGGGCGAGCGGCCATCGCGCGGCGGGGTCTGGCCGCCCCCAAACCCACCGCCGAAGCCACCGGTAGAGCTGCCGCTCCGGGCCGCCATCGCGCGGAGCCGCGCCACCCGCTCGCCCATGTCGGGGTGGGTGGAGAACAGGCTGGCCATGCTGGCGCCGCTCAGCGGGTTGGCGATGAACAGGTGGGCGGTCGCCGGATGCGCCTCCGCCTGATAATTGGGGATGTGGTTGGCGCTGTTGTGGATGTTGGTCAGCGCATCGGCAAGCCAGTTGGGACGGCCGCAGATCTCCGCACCGATGCGGTCGGCCTCGAACTCGCGGGTGCGGCTGATCGCCATCTGCACCAGGGTCGCGGCGATGGGGGCGAGGATGGCGGCCAGGATGCCGCCGACCATGCCCAGCGGGTTGCCGCCGCGCTCGTCGTTGCTGGAGCCGCCGAAGAACAGCCCGAAATTGGCGAGCATCGACACCGCACCGGCGATGGTCGCGGTGATCGTCATGATCAGGGTGTCGCGGTTCTTCACATGGGCCAGTTCATGCGCCATCACGCCGGCGATCTCCTCCGGCGTCAGGCGTTGCAGCAGGCCGGTGGTGGCGGCGACCGCCGCATGCTCCGGATCGCGTCCGGTGGCGAAGGCGTTGGGCTGGTCGTTCTGGATGATGTAGACGCGCGGCATCGGCAGGCCGGCGCGCTCCGCCAGCCGGGCGACGATGCCATGGAACTCGGGCGCCGAATAGGCGTCGACCTCGCGGGCGCCGTACATCGACAGCACCATGTCGCCGGAATTCCAGTAGCTGAACAGGTTCATGCCCAGCGCCATGACGAAGGCGATGATCAGGCCGGTCTTGCCGCCCAGCAGGAAGCCGACCGCCATGAAGATCGCCGTCAGGCCGGCAAGGAGGATGGTGGTCTTCAGATAGCTGGTCATGATCGCCATATCGGTTCAGGATGGGCCGAAGCGGGGTAACCCGCTCCGGTCCAAGATATGGGGCCGGGCCGCGCCGGCGTTCAAGATACCCGCCCAAATGCCCGCAGTTTTGCGATGGATATGATGACCGAACCAACCAAGCCGCAGCAGGACGCCGCCGACGCGGTGGCCGAAACCTCAACCACCGAGGCCGCTCCGGACGCAACCGAAACCAAGGGCCCCGAACAGAAGCCCGGCGAGATCGGCGGCCCGAAGGGGCCGGAGCCGACCCGCTACGGCGACTGGGAGTTCAAAGGGCGCTGTTCGGATTTCTGAGCGAAGATCAATTCCAGCCCGTCATTCCACCCGGCGCCCCGTCACCGCGTCGAACAGATGCAGGGCGCCGTCCTGCGGGGCAACCGTCAGGCGGTCACGCTCGCGGACGGTGGGGATGCCGGCCATGCGGACCAGCAGGGTCTCGCCGTCCGGCAGGCGGCCATAGACCACTGTGTCGGCCCCCAGCGCCTCCACCAATTCGACCTCGATCGAAAAGCCCTCGGCGGCGACGGCCAGATGCTCCGGCCGGATGCCGAGCTTGATCGCCCGGCCGGCGTCGGTCGGACGCGGCTGCGACAGCGGCAGGCGCTGTCCACCGGGCACCAGCACCGCCTCACCCCGGTCGTCGATGCGGCCGTCCAGCACATTCATCGGCGGCGAGCCGATGAAGCCGGCGACGAACAGGCTGGCCGGGCGCTGGTAGACCTCCAGCGGCGTGCCGATCTGCTCGGCGACGCCATGGTTCATCACCAGGATGCGGTCGGCCAGCGTCATCGCCTCCACCTGATCGTGGGTGACGTAGAGGCTGGTGATGCCGAGCCGGTCCTGAAGCCGCTTGATCTCCACCCGCATCTGCGTGCGCAGCTTGGCGTCGAGGTTCGACAGCGGCTCGTCGAACAGGAAGGCGGCCGGCTCGCGCACGATGGCGCGGCCCATGGCGACGCGCTGGCGCTGGCCGCCCGACAGCTGGCTCGGCCGGCGGTCTAGGAAACGCCCCAGTTCAAGGATGGCGGCTGCCTTGTCGACGCGCGCCCGGATCTCGGCCTTCGGGATCCCGCGGATCTTCAGGCCGTAGGCCATGTTGTCGAAGACCGTCATGTGCGGGTAGAGCGCATAGTTCTGGAACACCATCGCGATGTCGCGGTCCTTGGGGTCCAGATCGTTCACCACGCGACCGCCGATGGCGATCTGACCGCCGGTGATGCCCTCCAGCCCGGCGACCATGCGCAGCAGGGTGGACTTGCCGCAGCCCGATGGGCCGAGCAGGACGAGGAATTCGCCGTCCTGGATCGCGATGTCGATGCCCTTGATCGCTTCGACCGGGCCGTAAGACTTGCGGACGTCGCGGATTTCAACGGTTGCCATTGTTCTTTTTCCCTTCGCCCGCGCTTACTTTTCGCTGTCCACAAGACCTTTGACGAACCAGCGCTGCATGAACACCACCACCGCCACCGGCGGCAACATCGCCAGCACGGTGGTCGCCATGATGATGTGCCAGTCGTTGGCCGATTCGCCGGTGCCGATCATCTTGGTGATCCCGGTCACGATGGTTTCCATGTCGCCGCTGCTGGTGACCAGAAGCGGCCAGAGATACTGGTTCCAGCCATAGATGAAGAGGATGACGAACAGCGCCGCGATGTTGGTGCGCGACAGCGGCAGGACCACGTCGATGAAGAAGCGCACCGGCCCGGCGCCATCGATCTTCGCCGCCTCCAGCAGCTCGTCCGGGATGGTCAGGAAGAACTGGCGGAACAGCAGGGTCGCGGTGGCCGACGCGATCAGCGGGATCGCCAGACCGGCATAGCTGTTGATCAGGCCCAGATCGGCGACGACCTTGTAGGTCGGGATGATCCGCACCTCCACCGGCAGCATCAGCGTGATGAAGATCAGCCAGAAGAAGGCCATGCGCAGCGGGAAACGGAAGAAGGCCACCGCATAGGCCGACAGGATCGAGATGGCGATCTTGCCCACCGCGATGGACAGCGCCATCACCAGACTGTTCAGCATCATGGTACGGACGGGCGTGTAGAGCGCCCGCTCGCCGGCTTCCCCGGCCCAGGCCTGGGCGTAGTTGGCCATCCCCTGCCCGCCCGGCCACAGCGGCAGCCCGCCGCGCCCGATGGTGCCGGAATCCCAGGTGGAGCCGATCAGCGTCACATAGATCGGATAGGCGAAAATCAGGACGCCGACGATCAGGACGATGTGCGGCAGCAGATCGATGAAACGGGTCGGCTTCATGCGTAATGGACCTTGCGCTCGACGAAGCGGAACTGCACCGCGGTCAGCGCGATGACGATCACCATCAGGATCACCGACTGGGCCGACGATCCGCCGAGGTCGTTGTTGACCACGCCGTCCTGATAGACGCGGAAGATCAGCGTCTCCGTCGCCTTGCCCGGCCCGCCCTGGGTCAGGGCGTGGATGGTGCCGAAGGTCTCGAAGAAGGCGTAGACCATGTCGACCACCAGCAGGAAGAAGGTGGTCGGCGACAAGAGCGGGAAGGTGATGGTCCAGAACCGCCGCATCGGACCGGCGCCGTCGATGCTGGCCGCCTCCATCACCGAGCGCGGGATCGCCTGAAGGCCGGCCAGGAAGAAGATGAAGTTGTAGGACACCTGCTTCCAGCTGGCGGCCATGATGACCATCACCAGCGCCTGCCCGCCGTTCAGCCGGTAGTCCCAGTCATAACCCAGCGCCCGCAGCGCCTGACCGAAGGAGCCGATGTCGGGGTTGAAGATGAACATCCACAGCACCGCCGCGACGGCCGGAGCCAGCGCGTAGGGCCAGATCAGCAGCGTCTTGTAGGCGCGGGCACCCTTGATCTTCGAATCGGCCAACACCGCCAGCAGCAGCGCCACCCCCATCGCCAGTACGGTCACCGCGACGCTGAAGATGATCGTGACCTTCAGCGTGTCGAGATAGTTCGGGTCGCTCAGCACATGGGTGAAGTTCTCGAACCAGACGAACTCGCTGCGGATGCCGAAGGCGTCCTGGAGATGCACCGACTGCCAGATGGCATTGGCCGCCGGCCAGATGAAGAACACCAGCGTCACCGCCACCTGCGGCGCCAGCAGCAGGTAAGGCAACAGCCGGTTGTCGAAGGTGACGCGACGCTGCACAGGATGGTCTTTCGTCGGTTATGCGTGGCGTAAGGGTGCTCCCCCCTCTCCCCCCCGGGGAGAGGGTCGGGGTGAGGGGGAGGCATGCGGTGGATTGGGGGAAATGCGAAGCGTGTCCCACTGAACTAAGCCACGCCGCGCATCCCCCTCACCCTAACCCTCTCCCCGGGGGGGAGAGGGGACCAAGGGGAGGTTACGGCCGAAATCAGCCCTTGTTGGCGCGCTCGAAGTTGCGCAGCACGGTGTTGCCGCGCTTGATTGAGGCGTCGAGGGCCTGCTTGGCGTCCTGCTGGCCCTGGAAGGCCTTCTCAAGCTCTTCCTGGATGATGTTGCGGATTTCCGGCAGGTTGCCCAGGCGCAGGCCCATGCTGTTCTCGGTGGTCGGCGTGCGGGTCAGCTGGGCGGCCGGCACATCGGCGCCGGGGTTCTTCTCGTAATAGCCCTGCGCCTTGGCGATCTCGATGCCCTTCAGCGTCACCGGGACATAGCCGGTGTCCATGTGCCACTTGGCGTCGACCTCGGGCTTGGCGAGATAGGTGAAGAACTGGGACACCGCCTTGTATTCGGCCGGCGTGCGCTTGGGCGAGGTCATCACCCAGAAGGCGGCGCCACCGATGATGCCGTTCTTCGGATCGTTGTTGGCGAATTCCGGCCAGTAGGGCAGCGGCGCCGCACCCCAGGCGAAGGTCGCCTCCTTGATGATGCGGCTGCGCAGCGAGGACGAGCCCTGGATCATCGCGCATTCGCCCGACGGGAACAGGGCGTCCGGCTTGTTGTCACGGCCACCATACTTGAACAGCCCCTCCTTCTGCATGTCGATCAGGGTCTGGACATGCTTGACGTAGACCGGGGCGTCGATCTTCAGCTCGGCGTTCAGCCCGCCATAGCCGTTGGCCTGGGTGGCGAAGGGGGTGTTGTGGATGGCGCCCAGTTGCTCAAGCTGCACCCAGGTCGGCCAGGAGGTGGTGAAGGGGCAGCTGGAGCCCGACGCCTTCAGCTTCTTGGCCGCGTCGATCAGCTCCGGCCAGGTCGCCGGCGGCTTGGCCGGGTCGAGACCGGCCTTGGTGAAGGCGTCCTTGTTGTAGAACATGATGGCGGTGGAGCTGTTGAACGGCAGCGCCATCATCTTCCCGTCCTTGGACGAGTAGTAGCCCTTCACCGCCGGGATGTAGGCGTCGGCGTCGAAGGAGGCGCCCGTCTCCTGCATCAGCTGGTAGACCGGCTTCACCGCCGGGCCGGCGGCCATCATGGTGGCGGTCCCGACCTCGAACATCTGCACGATGTGCGGCGCGTTGCCGGCACGGAAGGCGGCGATCGCCGCCTGCATCGTCTCCGGATAGCTGCCCTTGTAGGAGGCGTTGACCTGGACCGCCTGCTGGCTGTCGTTGAAGTCCTTGACGATCTGCTCCAGCTGGCCGCCCAGCGGCTGCGGCAGGCCGTGCCAGAAATCGACCACCGTCTTCTGCTGCGCCAGGGCCGAACCCGGAAGGGCGGCGGCGAACAGCAGGGCGCTGGTGGTGGCGGCGCCCGTCAGGAGGGCAAGCTTGCGGCGGGTCAACATGCGGTGGGTCTCCCTGTCCCGGTATGGTTCGCGGTTGTCATGAGGGCAACGGGTTGCCGTCCCGCGACGCTTTCGTGAAGTTTTAATGGCAACTGCATAAGACGTTGTGTGCGGTTGCGAAAAAGACCGGCGGCGCGATGATCGTTTCCGAAATTGTTTGGTTGCTCTAACCGTCACACTGCGCACGCATACCAGGGTCTGTCAAGTCGCCGCTTTACAGTTTTATGACGTGAAAAGCGCAGCGCCGGAATGTTGCGGAGCGAAAATGCGCGGGCGCGGAAAAGCTAACGTGGGCGGGCGGCATCCGCCCGGCGAACGGCCGGGAGGCTGCGGCTGAGCAGGCGGCGCAGGGCGGTCGGATCGCAGGGCTTGTGGACCAGGGGAATGCCGCTGCGGTCGACGATGCGAAGCCGGTCGGGATCGGTGTCGCCGGTGACGATCACCCCCGGCACCCGCCGGCCGCAGCGGGCGCGGACCGCCTGGATGGCGTCGATACCCGTTTCCGGTCCCGACAGGCGCAGGTCCGACAGCACGAGGTCGGGGACGGGGGCGCCGCCGTCCAGCCCGGCACAGGCCTCGTCGATGCCCCGGGCGGGAATGACGGCGTAGCCCCAGCCGCGCAGCAGCAGCCCGATGCCTTCCAGCTGCATGGCGTCGTCCTCGATCACCAGCACCGTGCCGGCCGGCGCAGGAGCCCCGGCGGCGGAAGACTGCCCGGCTGCCGGTTCAGGCTCGCTGTCGCCGGAGTCGTCGCCGGATCGGTCGCCGTCATTGCCGGCCAGCGGCACCTCCACCGCGAAGACGGAGCCCCTGCCGGGCCTGGAGCGCACCGTCACCGGATGCCCCAGCACCTGCGCCAGCCGCCGCACGATGGCGAGGCCAAGGCCCAGACCCTGCTTGCGGTCACGCCCCGGATTGCCGAGCTGGTGGAAATCCTCGAAGATGACCGCATGGTTGGACGGGTCGATGCCGACGCCGGTGTCCCACACCTCGATGCGCAGCCGGTCACCGCGGCGCCGCGCGGCCAGCAGGACGCCGCCCGTCAGCGTGTAGCGCAGGGCGTTGGCCAGCAGCGGCCGCAGCAGCCGCTCCATCAGCACCGGGTCGCTGATGACCTGGGCATCAAGCGGATGGACATTGAAGCGCAGGCCCTTGGCCTCCGCTTCCGGCCCGAATTCCTCCAGCATCTTGGCCAGCAGATCATCGACCGGGAAGGTCTGCTGCTTGGCGGTGACCAGCCCGGCCTCCAGCGCCGAAACCTCCAGCAGGGCACGCAGCAGCGTCTCGCCGCCGATGATCGCCTGTTCCAGCTTGTTCGCCAGCTCGATGGAGGCGGGATCGGTCAGCCGGCCGCTGAGCAGATGGTGGAACAGATGCATCGCCTGGAAGGGCTGGCGCAGATCGTGGCTGGCCGCCGACAGGAACTTGCCCTTGGCGGTGCGGGCCCGCTCGGCATCGGCACGGGCCTGCGCCGCCTCCGCCCGCGCGTCCGCCAAGGCGGCGGCACCGGCGTCGGCAACCAGCGCCACCGCACGAATCCGCCCCCCGGCCTCCGTCACCGGTTTCAGCACCAGCGCGCAGGGAAAGCCGGGGAGAGGTCCGGGGGTCGAGGCCGGCGTGCCGGTCGCCATCACCTGGCGCCGCAGGCGGTCGATCCCGCCGGCCGTTTCCGCCACGAGCCCGGCCTCCGCCAGCGTCCGCCCCTCCACCCTCTCCGGCGCATGGCCGATCAGGTCGGCAAAGGCAAGGTTCGCCACCAGCACGCGTCCGTCCTCGCCAAGCAGAACCTGCGGGGACCCGTTGGCCGACAGCAGCGCGTCCAGCCAATCCTCGCGTGTCGGCGTTTGTCCTGGGATGAGGGGCATCGGCGTATACTCTGCAAGGCTGAGGGGCAAGGCTGAGGGGCAAGGATAAGCGGAAGACCGCCCGATGAAAAAACGGCGACAGAATTGGCGGTAAGTGGGAGGCCACCAGACCACCGCGTTACCCCTGCTTTATTTTGTGCCTCGATCGATCGTGTCAAATGTGACCTCAGTCGACCCCATGGCATGGGATCGTTCGAAAGCCCTAATTCTTTAAGCCGAAACTGCGCCGTTGCACCACTCCGACAAAGGGCGGAGGACGCTTCCGCATTCGGCGGCCGCCGCGCTATAAGACGGCATGGTGCAACGCCTTCCCGCCCTTCTGCGTCGCCGCAAGCGATCCGCCGCCCGGCCCCCCCAGCCGCCGCGCGCGCTGGAGATTTCCGGCCTGCCGATCCCGCTGGAGCTTCGGGAAAGCGTGCGTGCGACCCGCATGACCCTGCGCGTCGACGCCGGGCGCGGGCTGGTCCAGGTGGTGGTGCCGGTCGGCGTGTCGGAAACCGACGCCCGCCAGTTCGTCGGCCGCCATGACGGCTGGCTGCGGGCTCGGCTGGCGGCAATGCCGCCCTCGCTGCCCTTCGCCGACGGCGCCAGTGTGCCCTATCTCGGCGTCGAACACGTCATCCGCCACGACCCGGCCCTGCGCGGCCCGAGCCGGATCGAGGACGGTGTCCTGCTGGTCGGCGGCCAGCCGGAGCATGTTGCCCGCCGCGTCCGCGATTTCCTGACGGCGGAGGCCAAGCGCGAACTGGCGACCCGCGCCCGGCAGAAGGCGGCGACCATCGGCGCCCGGGTGGCGGCGGTCACCATCCGCGACACCAGGAGCCGCTGGGGCAGCTGTTCGTCGACCGGACGGTTGTCCTTCTCCTGGCGGCTGATCCTGACGCCGGAACAGGTGCTCGACTATGTGGTCGGGCACGAGGTGGCGCATCTGCGCGAGATGAACCATTCCCAGCGTTTCTGGGCGCTGTGCGCCAGCCTGACGGACGGCTCGGGCGTGGAATGGCCACGGGCTTGGCTGAAGGCGAACGGAACGCGGCTGCTGCGGTACGGCTGACGGTCGCGGGGAAGCCCGGCGCCTATTCCACCGCCTCGGCCAGCCGCGGTTCGGCGGCGGCGGCGTCGCGCCGGACGAATTCGAGAAAATCCTCGTAGGGCATCGGACGGCCCAGCAGATAGCCCTGGCACTGGTCGCAGCCCAGTTCGACGAGGCAGTCGTACTGCTCCTCCGTCTCCACCCCTTCGGCCAGCGTCTGCATGCGCAAGGACCGCGCCATGCTGATGATCGCCTCGGCGATGGCGCCGCTGTCCGGGTTGCCCGCACGCAGGCCGCTGACGAAGCTGCGGTCGATCTTCAGCTTGTCGACACGGAAGCGCTTCAGATAGGCCAGCGACGAATAGCCGGTGCCGAAATCATCGATGGCGAGCGGCACCCCCATCTCGCGCAGCTGCGAGAAGGTTTCCGACACCACGTCGGACTCGTCCATCAGGACGCTTTCCGTCACCTCCAGCTCCAGCACCGAGGGCGGGATGCCGTAGGCGGACAGCCAGCCGGCCACCCGCTCGGCCAGCCCGGGGCGGCGCACCTGCACCGCCGACAGATTGATGGCGATCACCAGGGTCTGGTGCCGCAGCAGTTCCGCCGCGCGGCGGCAGGCCTCGCCCAGCACCCAGTCGCCCAGCGGCAGGATCAGGCCGGTGTCCTCGGCAATCGGGATGAACTGGCCGGGCATGATCAGCGTGCCGTCGGGCTGACGCCAGCGCACCAGCGCCTCCGCCCCGACCAGACGGCGGCCGTCCAGCGAGAATTGCGGCTGGAAATGCAGCTCCAACTCGTTGTTGGCCAGCGCCCGGCGCAGGTTGCTCTCCGTCCACATCCGGTCGGACGCGCGGCGGTTCAGTTCCGGCGTGAAGAACTGGTAGGTCGCACGCCCGGCCTCCTTCGCCGCGTACATCGCCATGTCCGCGCTCTTCAGCAGCCCGTCGATGCCGGTGCCGTCGTCGGGGTAGACGGCGATGCCGATGGAGGGCGTGACCTGCAACTCGTGCCCCTCGATCAGGTAGGGCTCCGACAGGGTGTGCAGAACCTTCCGCGCGACGATGCCGGCGGCGTCGGGGCTGTCCATGTCGCTGATCAGGATGATGAACTCGTCGCCACCCTGCCGGCTGACGGTATCGCTGGCCCGCACGGTGCCGGTGAGCCGTTCTCCCACCTTGCGCAGCAGATCGTCGCCGACCTGATGGCCCAAGCTGTCGTTGATGGTCTTGAAGCGGTCGAGATCGACGAACAGCAGCCCGACCTTGGTGCCGTGGCGCCCGGCGGCCAACATGGCGCGCTCCAGCCGGTCGCGCAGCAGAAAGCGGTTGGGCAGGTCGGTCAGGAAGTCGAACTGCGCCAGATGGCGGATGCGCTCCTCCTGCGCCCTGATCGCGGTGATGTCGGTGAAGGCGGCGATGTAGTTGGCGACGGCGCCGTCCTCGTTGCGGACCAGCTTGACGCTGAGCCATTCCGGGAAAACCTCGCCGTTCTTGCGGGTGCTCCAGATCTCGCCGGCCCAATGGCCCTCGGCGATCAGTTGCAGCCACAGCTCCTCGTAGAAGCCGGGCGGGTTGCGGTCCGAACGCAGGAACTCCGGACCGCGGCCCAGCACCTCGTCGCGGTCATAGCCGGTGATGCGGGAGAAGGCATCGTTGGCGGCGACGATCTGCCGCTGCTCGTTGGCGACGAACATGCCCTCCGCCGCGTTGTCGAACACCTTCGCCGACAGCCGCAGCTGCCATTCTGCCCGCTTGCGCTCGCTGATGTCGCGGGCGATGGCGGAGTAATAGACCTCACCCTCATAGGTGATGCGGCTGGCGGTGACCTCGAGCTCCAGCGTGCGGCCGTCGACGGTGCGATAGACGGTCTCGTAATGGCTGGCCGCGTCGTCGCCCTCGGACGCGAAGCGCTTCAGCAGGTCGGCCTGCCCCATCACCAGATCCTCCAGCGTCCCGCCCAATGCCTGGCAGCCGAAGGGGTTGATGTAGGCGATGCGCAGGCTGGCGTCGGCCAGCACGACGATCTCCGACACATGGTCGACGAAGAAATTGGCGAGATAGAGCTGGCGCGCCCGCTCGCGCAGCATGCTGTCGCTATGGCGGACCCGCAGCTGGTAGCTGCCGACGATGCGCCGGATCCAGCCGGTGACCAGCCACGACACGCCGACCGATGCGGCGAGCGCCACGCCCAGCACCGCCACCGTGGTCCAGACCCGCTGGTTGACGCCGCGGCTGATCTCGGCCCGGCGCATCTCCATCTCCTTGCCGACATCGTCGATGTAGAAGCCGGCGACCAGGATCCAGCCCCAGACGCTCGGCGCCGAGACATAGGCCATCTTCGGCGTCGGCCTTGCGGTGACCGGATGGATCCAGTCGTAGCGCAGCTCCCCGCCGCCCTGGCGCCCGAGCTCCAGCAGCCGGGTGACGAGGTCGCGTTCCGTCTTCCACGGCAGGTCGCGGGCGTTCATGCCCTCCGATGCCGGAGCGGTCGGCGACAGCAGCACCTGCCCGTCCTGGCGCAGCACGCCGACATAGCCGGTCTCCCCGAAGCGGAAGGCGCGCAGCCGCTCCAGCGATTCATGCTGCAGGCGCGCTTCCACCGCGCCCAGCGAATCGCTGGCGCCGATCAGCCAGTCATAGGGTTCGAAACGGCGGACGAAAGCCAGCTTGTCGACGGCCTGGGCCGGGTCGTCCGGCATACGCCAGCGATAGCGGGCGAAACCACGCAGGCTGGGGTCCTGGGCCGCCCGCATCAGCTCGCGCACCACTGCGGCGCCCTGCGGATCGGGGGCGGCGAAGGCCGAGGTGCCTTCCCGCGCCGGGTCGACCGGCATCAGCACCGATTCGCCGTTCAGGTCGTTGATGAAGTAATAGCCGCGACCGCCAGAGAAGCGCAGCGGCCGCAGCGTCTCCTTGATCGACTCCTTCACCGACGCTTCGGGCAGGATGTCCTTTTCCCGATCATGGACGCTGCGGGCGATGGAATAGGCCTCGTCCACCTGGGCGCGCAGCTGCTCCTTCAGCAGCGGCTCGACGCGGGAGCGCATGTAGGCGAGATATGACTGCGCATTCTCCACCTCCTGCACCAGGGCCTGATGCTGCTCCTGGACGTAGCGCGCCTCGCTCTGCTGCAGGTCGTGCTCCAGGTCGGCCCAATGCTGCCAGACGAAGTAGAGCCCAAGCCCGAGGACGAGCGCCGCCACCAGCGCCATCGACGCCAGGAATTGCAGCCGGTAAAGCCGGGCCTCGTCGGACGAGCGCGACGGCGCACGGACCAGCTCGGCGACGGGGTCGGACAAGAAGGGCTCCCTTCGGATGGCCTGTCGGATGGAAATTGCGGATGCCGGCTGGGGCCGGCCCCGATGCGCTGCGCAAGTGTTGCTTAATGCTCGCGCGGATTCAACTGCAAGCAAAGGAAATCCACCCGGGCGCGACTCTTTGACTGTTTTCCTCACCTCTGGATGGCCGTTGGGGTGCAGGACTGTATACCGACAGGGAATTGCCGCAAAGTGCGCCTGTCAAGCATTAGGCGCGGATTCCCTTAGGCTGACAACAATTCGGCGGCGAAGATTAATGCTCCCGGCGGTGGCCCGCTTTGGGCTGATGGGATCGGGTCATCGCGACGCTTTAAAACGCACTCCGGCACCGCTATGGTCGCGCGCGCGTGCTACGAGACCCGCTAGCCACCTGCAATCCAGCGCCCGCTTCCTCCGGAGAGTGCCGATGATCCCCCGCTATACCCGCCACGAAATGGCCCGCATCTGGGAGCCGGAAAACCGCTTCCGCATCTGGTTCGAGATCGAGGCGCACGCCTGCGACGCGCAGGCCGAGCTGGGCGTGATCCCGAAGGAAGCCGCCAAGGCGGTGTGGGAGCGCGGCAAGTGGCAGATCGACCGCATCGACGAGATCGAGCGCGAGACCCGTCATGACGTCATCGCCTTCCTGACCAATCTCGCCGAGTATGTCGGCCCCGAGGCCCGCTTCGTCCACCAGGGCATGACCTCGTCCGACGTGCTGGACACCTGCCTCGCCGTCCAGCTGACCCAGGCGGCAGACCTGCTGCTGGCCGACATGGACGCCCTGCTGACCGCGCTGAAGCGCCGGGCATACGAGCACAAGAACACCGTCACCATCGGCCGCAGCCACGGCATCCATGCCGAGCCGACGACCTTCGGCCTGAAGCTGGCCGGCCATTACGCCGCCTTCGCCCGCGGGCGCGAGCGTCTGGTCCAGGCGCGCCAGGACATCGCCACCTGCGCCATCTCCGGCGCCGTCGGCACCTTCGCCAACATCGACCCGCGGGTCGAGGAGCATGTCGCCGCCAAGCTGGGCCTGTCGGTGGAGCCGGTGTCGACCCAGGTCATTCCGCGCGACCGCCACGCCTTCTTCTTCTCCGTGCTGGGCGTGATCGCGTCGAGCATCGAGAATCTGGCGACGGAAATCCGCCACCTCCAGCGCACCGAGGTGCGCGAGGCGGAGGAATACTTCCACCCCGGCCAGAAGGGCTCGTCGGCGATGCCGCACAAGCGCAACCCGGTCCTGTCGGAAAACCTGACCGGCCTGGCCCGCATCGTCCGCTCCGCCGTCGTCCCGGCGCTGGAGAATGTGGCGCTGTGGCACGAGCGCGACATCTCGCACAGCTCGGTCGAGCGCATGATCGGCCCCGACGCCACCGTCACGCTGGACTTCGCCCTGGTGCGCCTGACCAGCATGATGGAAAAGCTGGTGGTCTATCCGGAGCGCATGCAGCGGAACCTGGACGATCTGGGCGGGCTGGTCTTCTCGCAGCGCGTGCTGCTGGCGCTGACCCAGGCCGGCATGAGCCGCGAGGACAGCTACAAGGCGGTGCAGCGCAACGCCATGCAGGTGTGGGAGAAGGGCGGCAACTATCTGGACCTGCTGTCGAGCGACGCCGACATCGCCAAGCACATCGGCCGCGACAAGCTGGAGCCGATGTTCGACATGTCCTACCACACCAAGCATGTCGACACGGTGTTCAAGCGCGTGTTCGGCGAATAACGGATCTTTCCTGTTGAATAAAGGGTGTCCCGGGCGGTTCCCGCGTCTTCCGCATTCCGGCAAATCTTTGCCGGTGGATGACAAACGGCCCGCCCGCACCTACTCTATCTCGAGAAGCATGTGCCCGGGCGGGGCAATCCTGAACAGAGCGAGGACCGTACCCATGGCGATGGAAGCCGCCACGATCGAAAAGCTCATCAAGGAAGGCATCCCGGACGCGGTCGTGGAGATCGCGGATCTGCGGGGCGACGGCGACCACTATGCCGCGCTCGTCACCTCCGCGGCCTTCAAGGGCAAGAGCCGGGTGCAGCAGCACCAGATGGTCTACGCGTCCCTTCAGGGGAGGATGGGCGGCGAACTGCACGCCCTGGCGCTGACCACCGCGGTGCCGGAAGGCGCCTGATCAAAGTCGCAACGGACAAGGCCGCGGCACCGCCGGGCCCAATCGGAAGGGTTACCCAAGTCATGGTCGATCAGAACGTCGTCGAGCGCATCGAGCAGGACATCAAGAACAACGATGTCGTGCTCTACATGAAGGGCACCCCGGTGTTCCCGCAGTGCGGCTTCTCCGCCGCCGTCGTCCAGGTGCTGAGCCACACCGGCGTCAAGTTCAAGGGCGTCAACATCCTGGAGGATCCGGGCCTGCGCCAGGGCCTGAAGGAATACTCGAACTGGCCGACCTTCCCGCAGCTCTACGTCAAGGGCGAGCTGGTCGGCGGCTGCGACATCGTCCGCGAGATGTATGAGTCGGGCGAGCTGCAGACCCTGCTGGCCGACAAGGGCGTCGCCACCGCCGCCTGACCGCGTCGCCGGTCCGACGGCTGCGAGAAAGCCCCGCTTCTGCGGGGCTTTTTCATGCAAGGACCGAGGGTGGCAGACAGCGATGCCGACCGCGCAGCCCGGCCATGTTCGGCGGCCCGCTGCCGGATTGCACAAACAATGTGCTAAACGGACGGTATGGTTCAGACCCTGCCGCCCGCCAAGGCCCCGACCTCCACGACCGCGGCGTTCGTCGCGGCGCTCTCCTCCTACCTGATCTGGGGGCTGGTCAACCCGGTCTTCTTCAAATCGCTGGGCGATGTCGGCGCGGTGGAGATCGTCGCCCACCGCGTGGTTTGGACGGTGCTGCTGGTCGGCGTCATCGTGCTGGTGACGCGCGGACCGGCGGCCGTCGTCCTGGCGGTGGGCAGTTGGCGCCGGCTGGGCATCCTGGTGGTCACCACCCTGCTGGTCACCATCAACTGGACGGTCTTCATCTGGGCGGTGGTGAACAACCGGCTGGTCGAGGCCAGCCTGGGCTATTTCATCAACCCGCTGATCAATGTGCTGCTGGGCGTGCTGTTCCTGCATGAACGGCTCAGCCGCGGGCGAATGCTGGCGGTCGCCATCGCCACGGCCGGCGTCGGCAGCCTCGTCGCCAGCTATGGCGCCGTGCCCTGGGTTGCCCTGTCGCTGGCGCTATCCTTCGGTTTCTATGCCCTGGTACGCAAGAAGGCGGCGATCGATCCGGTGATCGGCCTGCTGGTGGAAACCGCCCTGCTGCTGCCGGCCGCACTCGGCTATCTGCTGTGGGTGGGCAGTGACGGCGCCTTCGGTCATGGCTGGGGCGAGAGCACCCTGCTGGTGCTGGCCGGGCCGATGACGGCGGTGCCGCTGGTGCTGTTCATGATCGGCGCGGGACGGCTGACGCTGACCACCATGGGGCTGCTGCAATATGTCGGGCCGACCGGGCAGCTCCTGCTGGGCGTGCTGGTCTATGGCGAGGCGTTCACGCGCGGCCACGCCATCACCTTCGCCTGCATCTGGGTGGCGCTGGCCGTCTTCACCGCCGACGCGGTGCACAGCCACCGCGCCACCACCCGCGCGGCCGCCGCTGCGGAGTAACCGTTAGAACTTGCGGCCTACCGCGGCGTCAGGCCATGGGCGATGGTGTGGGCCAGCGTGCCGACCATCGCGCAGATGCCGGCATCGTCACGGCCGAACACCACCTGATCGAGGAAGCCCAAACCGAAGCTGAGCGTCGCGATGCCGGCCGCCACATTGGCGAGGTCGGCGTCGGCGGCGATGGCGCCACGGTCGCGATGCCCCTCCAGCCGCTTCACGAGACAGGGGATGCGGCTCTGCGACAGGGTTCGGGCCATCTCATCGGCGATCGCCGGATCGACCAGGGCACGGGCCAGCACGACACGGGTGAAGTCGCGGCACTCCCAGCTGTGCTTCAGCTGGGCGTGCAGGAAGCGGGCGAGGTCGGTCTCCAGATCCTCGTGCGGAGGCGGCAGGGCGCAGCCGCCCGATTCCTCGCGCCAATAGCGCTCCACCACCGCCAGCAGCAGCCCGCTCTTGCCTGAGAAATAGCGCTGGATCAGCTGTTCGTTGACCCCGGCCCGCCCAGCAATCTCACGCGTCGTCGCCGCGTCGAAGCCGCGTTCGGCGAACACCAGCTTGGCAGCGTCGAGCAGCGCCCCCTCGGTCGCGGCCCGGTCGCGTTTGCGCCCCCCGCCCTCGCAGGCACCCTCGGTGCCGTTACCGGGGCAACAGCCGTCAGCTTCCTTGCTTGCGTCCAAAACCCGTCCCTCTCCGGTGCGTCCCGTCAGCGTCATAATAAGTATGCAGATACATACTTGACAAGCGGCAGGCTTGGGTTCAAGTATGTACTCACATACATACAAGCTGATTTGCCCAACAGGGGGTAGTCCCGCCATGCCGCACAGCACCGATCCGCACAGCACCGCAACCCCGGACCTGTTCACCCCGCTGCGCCTCGGCGCGATCGAGCTGCCGAACCGCGTGGTCATGGCGCCGATGACCCGCAGCCGCGCCGGCGAAGGCAACTGCCCGACCGCGCTGACCGCCGAATATTATGCGCAGCGCGCCTCGGCCGGCCTGATCATCACCGAGGCGACGCAGGTCTGCGACACCGCCCAGGGCTATCCCAACACGCCGGGCATCCACACCGATGCCCAGACCCTGGCTTGGCGCGCGGTTGCGGACGCCGTGCACACCGCCGGCGGGCGGATCGTCACCCAGCTCTGGCATGTCGGCCGGATTTCCCACCCGCGCTTCCAGCCGAACGGCGCCGCCCCGGTCGCCCCCTCGGCCATCGCAGCGAAGGGCCAGCTCTACACCGGCGCCGGCATGGAGCCCTTTCCGGTGCCGCGCGCCCTTGAAGCCTCCGAGATCCCCGCTCTGGTCCGCCATTTCGCCGATGCCGCCAAGCGCGCGGTGTTCGACGCCGGCCTGGACGGCGTCGAAATCCACGCGGCCAACGGCTATCTGATCGACCAATTCCTGCGCGACGGCACCAACACCCGCACCGACCAGTATGGCGGAACGGTGGAGAACCGCTGCCGCTTCCTGCTGGAGATCCTGGAGGCCACGGCCCATGCCGTCGGTGCCGGCCGCATCGGCGTCCGCCTGTCGCCGACCGGTGCCTTCAACGACATGAAGGACAGCGACCCGCTGCCGCATTTCCTGGCGATCACCAAAGCGTTGAACCCGTTCAACCTCGCCTATCTGCATGTGATCGAGGGGCGGCCCGGCCATCACATGGCTCCGCCGGAGGGCACGCCGCATGTGGCGTCCGCCCTGCGCGCCGCCTTCAAGGGTCCGTTCATCCTGAATGGCGGCTACAGCCGCAGTGACGCCGATGCCACGCTCGCCAAGGGTGAGGCCGACGCGGTCAGCTTCGGCGAGGCCTTCATCGCCAACCCGGACCTGCCCGCCCGCTTCCGCGTCGGCGCGTCGCTGGCCGAACCGGACCGCACCACCTATTACGGCGGCGACGTCAAGGGCTACACCGACTATCCGGCCCTGGAGTCCGTCGCCGCCTGACGGAATTGCGGCCCCACGACCCCGGCGGGGCCGCAATAGCTCTCGACGTGAGAGCGCGTCGTGAGAGCGTCGTGAGACGCAAATCCCCGCTGCCCCCGGCCCGGTTCCCCCCTGGGCCGGGGGGCTTTTTTTGTGGGCGCCGCTACGCCGCCCCGCCCTCTCCCTCCGTTCCATTGCCCAGTCCACGGGCAAGCGCGGCGATGGTGCCGTAGCCGACCTGATCCACCGGGTCGATCTCCGCCATCTTGCCAAGGATCGCCAGCGCCTTGTCACGGTTGTGGCGGCGCAGTTCGATGAAGGCCAGCGCCTTCATGGTGAACAGGAAGAAGCGCGCCGGTCCGGCCGCCGTCCAGTCGGTGGAGCCCGCCGTCAGCCGCGACCAGTCGGCGGAAAAGCCGCCCTGGAGTGCGGCGGCATCCAGCCCGATGCGGGCCACCCGTTCCGCCTCCGCCAGCTTCTTGCGGTTGAAGTAGAATTTGTAGAGCGCGTAGAAGACCGGCAGCACCCGCGGTCCTTTGCGATGGGCTTCCCACAGCAAGGCCTCGCAGGCGTCAGGCACGTCACGGGCCTTCACTGCCTCCTGCAACAGCTCGTCGATCTGTTCCGGCACGTCGCCGAAGGCCATGCGGCCGTTCGACATCCTGAGTTCGATCGGTTCGTCGCTCATCGCTTCCCTCGCCTGTATTTCCCGCTGACGCAATCAATCATCCGACGCACCGACGACGTCCCAATGGTACGCGCGCAGACACAGGGAAAGACCACATTATTTTTGTGCGGCGAAGTGTCGCGGCTGTCGCAAAAGCGACACGCGCCAAACCCGACAAAATGGTTCGTGTTCAGAACATTGTCAGACTTTCACCACGGCCGCCCGACCTGACAATTATTGAAAATCAATTGCTTACCTGATTGGCACAGCCCTTGCTCTACTCCTCGTCAGATCGGCCGGCATCCCCGGCAACGCGGCTTGAGGAGGCGGGACATGGTGACTCTGACGGATGCGGCGGTTTCCACTCTGGAACGGGTCCTGGCGAAATCCGGCGGTGCGGCGGCCGGCCTGCGGATCGCGGTGACCGACGGCGGCTGCGCCGGCCTGAAATACCAGATGGGCCTGGAGGCGGCGGCCGGCGACGATGACACGGTGCTCAGCTTCGGTCCCGTCACCATCTTCGTCGACGCCAACAGCCAGCCCTTTCTCAGCGGCGTGGTGGTCGATTTCGTCGAGGGCATCGAAGGCTCCGGCTTCAAGTTCGACAACCCGAACGCGACCAGCAGCTGCGGCTGCGGCAAGTCCTTCTCGGCTGGCGAAGGCGGGGGCGGCTCCTGCTCGACCTCTTCGTCGAGCTGCGGCTCGTCGGCCCCCTACTCCACTCACTGATTCCGCTCCCGGACATTCTTCCCCTAGGCGCGCACCCCACGGAAAGGCAGCAGCGACATGTGGAACTACACCGACAAGGTCAAGGAACACTTCTTCAACCCGAAGAACTCCGGTGTCCTGGACAGCGCCAACGCGGTCGGCGAGGTCGGCTCCATCACTTGCGGCGACGCGCTGCGTCTGATGCTGAAGGTCGATCCAGACACCCAGATCATCCTGGATGCGAAGTTCCAGACCTTCGGCTGCGGCTCGGCCATCGCCTCAAGCTCCGCGCTGACCGAGATGATCATTGGCAAGACGGTGGATGAGGCGCTGACACTGACCAACCGTGACATCGCCGAGTATCTGGGCGGCCTGCCGCCGGAGAAGATGCACTGTTCCGTCATGGGCGCCGAGGCGCTGCGTGCCGCCATCGCCAACTACAAGGGCGAGGCGTGGGAAGACGACCATGAGGAAGGCGAGCTGGTCTGCAAATGCTTCGGCGTCGACGCCGCCATGATCGAGCGCGCGGTGACCGTCAACGGCCTGACCACGCTGGAGGAGGTCACCCACTACACCAAGGCAGGCGGCTCCTGCCAGACCTGTCACGAGAAGATCGAGGAGGTGCTGGAGGAGGTGCTGGCGAAGACCGGCGCCCTGAAGCCCGCCGCCAGGCATGCCCCCGGCACCGTCGGGCTGGACGCCATCAAGCCGCTGGAACCCAAGGCGGAACCGGCTGCGGCGCCGAAGCTGACGAACGTCCAGCGCATGCAGGCCATCATGAGCGCCATCGAGGAGATGCGCCCGCAGATCCAGCGCGACGGCGGCGACGTGGAGCTGGTCGACATCGACGGCAAGGACATCTATGTGCGGCTCTCCGGCGCCTGCTCCGGCTGTTCGCAGTCGGCCGGCACGATGATGGGCGTGCAGATGAAGCTGGTCGAGAAGCTCGGCGAGTTCGTGCGGGTCAAACCCGCGTCCCTCATGCCGGCCCATGCGGGCTAAGGGGAGCGCCAGACCATGAGCCAGGGAATCTATCTCGACAACAACGCCACCACCCGCGTCGATCCGGAAGTGCTGCAGGAGATGCTGCCGCTCTTCACCGAGCATTTCGGCAACCCGTCCTCGATGCACGGCTTCGGCGCCGCGGTGGGCGGCAAGATCGAATGGGCGCGCAAGCAGGTCCAGGCCTTGCTGGGCGCGGCCCATGACAGCGAGATCGTCTTCACCTCCGGCGGGACGGAAAGCGACAACACCGCCATCCTGTCGGCGCTGGAAGCCTATCCGAAAAAGCGCGAGATCGTCACCAGCGTGGTCGAGCACCCCGGCGTGCTGGCGCTCTGCGAGTATCTGGAGAAGAAGCGCGGCTACACCGTCCACCGCATCCCGGTGGACAACAAGGGCAACCTCGACATGGAGGCCTACCGCGCAGCATTGTCCGACCGGGTGGCCATCGTCTCCATCATGTGGGCCAACAACGAGACCGGGACGATCTTCCCGGTCGAGGAGTTGGCGCGCATGGCCAAGGAGGTCGGCGCCGTCTTCCACACCGACGCGGTGCAGTCGGTCGGCAAGATCCCGATGAAGCTGGCCGACAGCGCCATCGACATGCTGTCGCTGTCCGGCCACAAGCTGCACGCCCCCAAGGGCATCGGCGCGCTCTACGTCAAGCGCGGCCTGCGCTTCCGCCCGATGCTGCGCGGCGGCCATCAGGAGCGCTCCCGGCGCGCCGGCACCGAGAATGCGCCCGCCATCGTCGGGCTGGGCGCCGCCGCCCAGTTGGCGCTCGTCCATATGGGCGAGGAGAACACGCGGGTGAAGGCGCTGCGCGACCGGCTGGAACAGGCGATCCTGGCGGCGGTGCCGAGCTGCTTCGTCACCGGCAACCCGGACGACCGTCTGCCCAACACCTGCAACATCGCCTTCGAGTATATCGAGGGCGAGGCGATCCTCCTGCTGCTGAACGAGGCCGGCATCGCCGCGTCCTCCGGCTCCGCCTGCACCTCGGGCTCGCTGGAGCCCAGCCACGTCATGCGCGCCATGGGCGTGCCCTATACCGCCGCCCATGGCGCCACCCGCTTCTCGCTGTCGCGCGACACGACGGAGGAGGAGATCGACCGGGTCATCGCCGTGGTGCCGGGCATCATCGCCAAGCTGCGCAGCCTGTCGCCCTACTGGCAGCAGGAAGCCGGACGGCCGAAAGAGTTCGCACCCGTTTATTCCTAACACCGAGATCGCAGGCCGGGTCGATGGCCCGTCCCGGCACCCCGCCCGACGACACCCCGTCGGGGCGGGTCCCCGGCCCGGCCTGCGACACTTCTCAAAGGGGACAGGTGTTCCCCGCGCGCGAGGTGCCCCCATGCCCATCACCTTCGCCACCACCACCTTCGCCACCATCAACGACACCACGCTGCGCGACGGCGAGCAGACCGCCGGCGTCGCCTTCACGCTCGACGAGAAGATCGCCATCGCCAAGGCGCTCGACGCCGCCGGCGTGCCGGAACAGGAGATCGGCATCCCCGCCATGGGCGAGGAGGAGCGCGAGGGCATCCGCGCCGTGGCGTCGCTGGGGCTGAAGGGCCGGCTGATGGTGTGGTGCCGCATGCACGACGCCGACCTGAAGGCGGCGCTTTCCTGCAATACCGGCTTCGTCAACCTGTCGATGCCGGTGTCGGACATCCACATCACGAGGAAGCTGAAGCGCAGCCGCGCCTGGGCATTGGCGGAGATCGAGCGCCGGGTGAAACAGGCGCGCGATCATGGGATGGAGGTCAGCGTCGGCGGCGAGGATTCCTCCCGCGCCGACATGGATTTCCTGATCGCCGCCGCCACGGTGGCGCAGGAGGCCGGGGCCCGCCGCTTCCGCTTCGCCGACACGCTGGGCGTGCTCGACCCCTTCCAGACGCGCGCCTGCATCGAACGGCTCCGCCGGGCGACCGACCTGGAGATCGAGATCCACGCCCATGACGATCTGGGCCTCGCCAACGCCAATTCGCTGGCGGCGGTGCTGGGCGGCGCCACCCACGTCAACACCACGGTGAACGGCCTGGGCGAACGCGCCGGCAACGCCCCGCTGGAAGAGGTGGTGGTGTCGCTGAAGCACCTCTACCACATCGACACCGGCATCGAGACGCGGGCGCTCGGCACCATCAGCGATCTGGTGGAGCGGGCGTCCAACCGGCCGGTGGCGGTCAACAAGTCGATCGTCGGCGCCGCCGTCTTCACCCACGAGGCCGGGATCCATGTCGACGGGCTGCTGCGCGACCGCGCCACCTACCAGAATTTCGACCCGGCCGAGGTCGGGCGTGAGCACCGCATCGTGCTGGGCAAACATTCCGGCACCGCGGCGGTGAAGCTGGCCTACGAGCGGCTCGGCATCGCCTGCGATGACGTCACGGCCCAGGCTGTGCTGCCGCGCGTCCGGGCTCTCGCCACCCGTGCAAAACGGCCGCCGACGGCCGAGGAGCTGCACGCCTTTCTGGAGGCGGCGACATGATGAACCCCACCAGTTCGCCCACCTGCTCATTGGGCGTCGTCGCCCTGCTGCGCGAAGACGTCGCCTGCGTGTTCGACCGCGACCCGGCGGCGCGCAACGTCTTCGACGTGCTCACCTGCTATCCCGGCATCCATGCGCTGGTATTCCATCGCTTCGCCAATGCGGCGTGGCGGCGGGGGCTGCGCTGGCCGGCACGCTTCCTGTCCTATGTCGCCCGTGCGCTGACCAACATCGACATCCATCCCGGCGCCGGCATCGGCCGCCGGTTCTTCATCGACCATGGCGCCGGCGTGGTGATCGGCGAGACGGCGGAAGTCGGCGACGATGTCACGCTGTATCACGGTGTGACGCTGGGCGGCACCTCCTGGACCAAGGGCAAGCGGCATCCGACGCTGATGAATGGCGTGCTGGTCGGTGCCGGCGCCAAGATCCTGGGGCCGATCACCGTCGGCGCCAACGCGCGGATAGGCGCCAATTCGGTGGTGACCAAGCCGGTGCCGCCGGGCATGACCGTGATCGGAATCCCCGGCCGCGTGATGCGGCCGGAAACCCAGCGCCAGTTGTCCCCGCATGGCATCGACCTGGAACATCACCTGATGCCCGACCCGGTCGGCAAGGCCATCGCCTGCCTGATCGAGCACATCAACCGGATCGAAGCCCGGCTTGAAGCCCAGACCACAACCGAAACGTCACAGTTTCCTGCTAAAAGCATCCGCCTGTCGGAATTTCGGCTGAACGATATACGTTTGGACGGTGTGGCCTGCAACTCTTGTGGCAACATCTGCGACCAGGAGGGGTGCGCCCCCTCCCCTTCCACCCAGCAGCACGCGTGAGGAGCCTTCGACGATGAGCGATTTCACCGACGACCTCGACGATCTGGAAACCGCGGAAGACTTCCTGCGCTTCTTCCACGTCACCTATGATCAGCGCGTGGTGAATGTAAACCGCCTGCACATCCTGCAACGCTTCCACGATTACCTGTCGGCGGACCATGGGATGGAGGGACTGGACGACGAGGGGACGTCGGCGCGCTACCGTTTCCATCTGGAACGGGCGTACCAGGACTTCGTCGTCTCCAACGCCATCGCGGAAAAGACCTTCAAGGTCCACAAGGAGGAGGCTCGCAAGATGGCCGACCGCTTCGTTCCGCTGGACAGCCTGCTGGGCACGCCGGCGGGCTGAGCCGCCGGCGCCGATGATGCCCGTCAAAAGAAGACGATGAGGAACAAGGGGGGCGCCCGCCGCGCCCCCTTCTTCGTCAGTGGATCTTGCTCTCGTTCCGTCCACCGTCGCGCCGGTAGACATGAACGTGGTAGGCCGCCATCGGGTTTTCGTCGAGATAGCGCAGCAGATCCTGCTCCGTCCGCTGGCTGGCGTCGCGGATCAGCACCTGCCAGGCGGGCTCCATCGTCGCGCGCTGCGTCTCGTCATGGGGCAGCATGATAAAGCCCGCCCATTCCGGGTCGAAATCGGCCAGATAACTCTTGGTGTAGTGCTTCATCATCGCCGCGTCGTTGACGTTGACGCTTTCCATGTTCTCGAAGCAGACACGCAGGTCCATCGCCGGTCTCCTCATGGAAAAGGCAGCGGCCCCGCTATTGCACCACAAGGGATGGGCGCGGGTCCGCAACGTTCGCTCGTTAAAACAGCCGTGATACAGAGATGGTACGCCGCAGGTGTGAAAAACAAGTGTCAGCCCACAGCCAGGGCGACGCTTTCCGACCCTGACCCATGCAGCCGATGCAGACTTCGCCATTGGTCATAATCCTGCGCTTTTCGGGTTCGCTGGTTGCGCGACTCCTGTAAAATCCTTGTGACACCCCTTACGCGATCATGATGACCGACCCTTCGTCCGCCTCCGACCAGCCCCTTCGCATCCTCATCGTGGAAGACGAGAGCCTTGCCGCCATGGCTTTGGAAGAGGTTCTGGGCATGCTCGGATTCACCGTCGTCGGAATCGAGGACAATGCCGACGGCGCGATCGCGGCGGCGGAACGGTGGCGTCCGGATGTCGTGATGATGGATATCCGCCTGCTGGGGCCCCGTGACGGCATCGAGGCGGCGGCGGAAATCCGCAAGCGGACCGGTATCCGCTGCATCTTCACCTCCGCCTTCGGCGACCCGGAAACCCGCCACCGCGCCGCCGAATGCGATCCCTTCGGCTTCGTTCGCAAACCCTACTTCCCGGCCGAGCTTCAGCGGGCGCTGGGACATGCGGTGGAAATATTGAGAGGTCGCTGACCTGGCCCAACCCCAAACACAAACCGGCCCCCGCGCGTCGCCACGCGGAGGCCGTCGAAGTCCGGGGAAGGCAGCGCCGGAGGAAGACAGCGAAAGACCGGATCAGCCGAACTTGTAGCTGATGCCGTAGCCGCCACGCGGATAGTCCCAGGCGATGTTGCCCTTGTCCTGGCAGACGACCCGGCAGGTGCCGCATTCCAGGCAGCCGTCGGTCACCAGAGTCACGCCGCCGGTCTCGTTCTTGCTGTAGCAGGCGGCGGGGCAGCAGAAGGTGCAAGCCTGCTTCTCGCAGGTCTGGCAGGCCTCCACGCTCTTGATCTGGATGTGCGGTCGGCTTTCGTCGACGATGTAGCGGTTCTGATAGAGCTTCTCTTCGACCTTGACCATGATGCTCATCGCACGGCCCTCACCAGCTTGATTGCGTCACCGACCAGTCCCATCATCGAGCGGCGCTTGATGAAGGACTTCATGATCTGCTTTTCCTTCGTCTTCTTGTCGATGCTGTCCACGGTGAACCAGTTGTGGGCCGCCGCGGTGATTTCGTCGGGATAGGCGCCGAAGAACTGCTTGTTGCCGTGCATGATGCCGGGCAGCTCGCGGTACTTCTTCAGGTCCTTCATGACGAAGCTGTCGTCCAGCTTCTTCTTGTAGGCGGCGAGGTTCGACGCGCTGTAGGCCTTACCGGCGGCCTTCAGCTCGATCACCGTCTCCGCCGCCATCCGGCCCGAGGCCATGGCGAGGTTGGAGCCCTCGCGGTGGGCGGCGTTGTTGAAGTGGGCGGCGTCGCCGACCACCATCCAACCATCGCCGTAGAGCTGGGGAACCGCCTTGTAGCCACCCTCCGGGATCATGTGGGCGGCATATTCCTTCATCTCCGCCCCTTCGATCAGCGGCTTGATGACGGGGTGGTTCTTCAGGTCCTCCAGCATCTTATAAGGCGGGCAGGAGCCGTTCTTGAAGTCGGAGATCAGGCAGCCGATGCCGATCGTCAGCGATTCCTTGTTGGTGTAGAGGAAGGCGGTGCCGACCATCCCCTTGGTCACCTTGCCCATGATCTCGATCACGACGCCTTCGTCCTCCTTGATGCCGAAGCGCTGCTGGATCAGCTCCGGATCGATGAAGAGGATCTCCTTGACCGCCAGCGCCACATTCTCCGGCGCCGCTTCGGCCTGAAGCCCGGCACGCTTGGCCAGGAGGGCATTCACACCGTCGGCCATGATGACGACATCCGCCAGGATTTCCCCGCCCTCGCGGTCGGTGCGCACGCCGATCACCTTGCCGGACGGATCGCGGATCAGCTCCGTCACCGTCGTCTCGCAGATCTGGAGGCCGCCGACCTTGCGGATCTGCTCGCCCCACCATTTGTCGATGTTGGCGCGGATGATGGTGTAGCGGTTCGGCTTGTCGCTGTTGAAGGCTTCCGAGCGGTAGTTGGTGCCGACGTAATTGTCGTCGCCCAGCAGCCAGACGCGCTGTTCGATGATGTGGCGCTCGGTCGGGCAATCCTCCCGGAAATCCGGGATGATCTTCTCCAGCTCATGTGCATACATGATGCCGCCCTGGACATTCTTGGCGCCGGGATATTCGCCGCGCTCCAGCTGGAGCACCTTCAGCCCCTGCTTGGCCAGCGTGTAGGTGGCGGCGTTGCCGGACGGGCCGGCACCGATGACGATGGCGTCGAACTTTTCGACCATGTCGACAGGCTCCTTTCTCGTCCGGCGATCAGCCGGCCATGCGGTTGACGGACAGGCGGCGGCCGAAGGCATCGGTCAGCGCCGGCAGGATCTTCAGCGCGTCGCCGACCAGCCCGAGATGGGCGAAGTCGAAGATCGTCGCATTCGGATCGGTGTTGATCGCCAGGATCAGGTCCGACTTCTCCATGCCGACCCGATGCTGGATGGCCCCGGAAATGCCGGCGGCGATGTAGAGCTTCGGCCGCACCGTCTTGCCGGTCTGCCCGACCTGACGGTCGTTGGTCGCCCAGCCAGCCTGGACCAGCGGACGGGTCACACCGACCTCGGCGCCCAGCACCTTGGCGAGGTCGAAGACCAGCTTCATGTTCTCGACCTTGCCCAGCCCCTTGCCGGCCGACACGATGATGTCGGCGAAGGCCAGTTGCGCCTCGTTCTGCTCGCGGTCGGCGATGAAGTTCAGGACCTTGGTGACGATGTCCTCTTCACGCAGGTCCGGCTGGATTTCGATGACGCGGCCGGTGCGGGCGTCGTCGCGTTCCGGCATCGCCATGACGCGCGGGCGCACCGTCGCCATCTGCGGTCGATAGGCCAGCGTCTGGATGGTGCAGAGCAGCGTGCCGCCGAAAGTCGGCCGGGTGGCGGCCAGCGAGCGGTTGTCGGCGTAGATGTCCAGCTCGGTGCAGTCGGCGGTCAGGCCGGTCGCCAGCGTGGTGGCGATGGCACCGGCCAGATCGCGGCCCAGCGTGGTGGCACCCAGCAGCACGATTTCCGGCTTGTGGGTGTTCACCACATCGGTCATCACGCGGCAATAGGGATCGGTGCGGTAATCGGCCAGCGCCGGGTCGGTCACCTTGTAGACGATGTCGGCGCCATAGCTGATGGCGTCGCCGCAGATGCGGTTCAGGTCGGGGCTTTCGGCGCCCAGCACAACGGCACCCACCTCCACCCCCAGCTTGTCGGCCAGCTTGCGGGCCTCGCCCAGCAATTCCAACGACACGGAATGGACGATGCCGCGCTCCTGCTCCACGATCACCCAGACGTTCTGGTAAATTTTCAGATGTTCGGGAAGCTGGAACTTGCGGCCCTGGGGCTTGCTCGGTTCGCTCATCGTCGGGTCTCCCGCGGGTAAATCGTCAGAGCCCGGCCGCGGCGCGGGCGAGCAGGTCACCGGCCAGCTTGGGCTGGGCGGCGAAGATGGCGTCGATGGCGGCGGCGGCCATCGCGTCGGGGGTATCGGATGCGGCCTCGATCATCTTGGCCTTCTCCGCCCGCGGCTTCGGCACGAACACCTTCGACACCACGGTCGGCGAGCCCTTCAGGCCGACACGGCCCTCCTCGGCGCCGGTGAAGTCGCGGCTCCAGGTCTTCAGCTCGTAACGGGCGGCGCGGAACAGGTCGTCCATCTTACCGAAGCGGATGGTGTTGGTGCCCTCCAGCATGGTGATCATGCAGGGGAGTTTCGTCTTCAGTACCTGCACCCCGCCTTCGGAGCGGCGCTGCACCACGATCTCCTTGGACGCGATGTCCAGATCCTCGATCTTCGTGATGTAGGTCAGCTGCTCGAAACCGAGACGGGTGGCGATGCCGGGGCCGACCTGGGCGGTGTCGCCGTCAACCGTCTGCTTGCCGCAGAAGACGATGTCGACCGGATCCTCCTCCGCCAGCTTCTGGATGGCCGAAGTCAGGGCATAGGAGGTCGCCAGCGTGTCGGAACCGGCGAACTTGCGGTCGGTCAGCAGCACCGCGTCGTCAGCCCCCAGCGACAGCGCCTTGCGCAGCGAGGTCTCCGCCATCGGCGGCCCCATGGTCAGCACGGTGACGCGGGCGCCCACCTTGTCCTTCAGCCGCAGCGCCTCTTCCAGCGAGAACAGGTCGAACGGGTTGATGATGGCGGGCACGCCCTGCCGCATGATGGTGTTGGTGACGGGATGGATGCGGATCTGGGCGCTGTCGGGCACCTGTTTGATACAGACGACGATGTGCATCCCGTTCTCCTTGGCTTCCGCTCTCGCTGTGGCGCGCATGTGGGTTTGGGGCCGGCACCGGGCCGGGACACCCCCAGAACAGCAAGCGGCGTGCCAGCCGGCGAAGACCGACCAAGCCACGGAAAACACTGGAGATTTTCAGAAGGTGGAAAGCACCGTCCCCTTGTCGCAAAGGCGACAAGGGGACGCTCATGTCGGTTTCGCTACAGCCCCCCGGCACAGCCGTCAGGGAGCGGGATCAGACCGTCCCGATATGGGCGATCACGCGGTCCAGCTCGACCCCGACGCGGGCAACCATCGTGGCGATGCCCTCCAGCCGCTGGTCGATCACCGCCAGTTCCACCGCATCGGCGGCGGCGGCGAGGTCGCGGGCGCCGACGGTGCGCGAGGAGCCCGCCAGCTTGTGGGCGGCCTGCCGCACCTCATCCCAGATCTCGCCGGCCAACGCATCGGTCAGCCAGCGATGCGAGGTGCTGTTGGAGGTCACGAACTCGCCCAGCAGATGCCGGACAAACTCGCAATCACCGTCGAACAGGGCGGTCAGCGCCTCAAGGTCTAGCGGCGGCAGGTCGGCGGTCACGGGAGTTGGCGGAGAGGACGGCTGAGGGGGTGGTTGCTGCAACTCTTCGGTCACCGCCTCCACCTCCTGCAATGGTTCGCACGGCTCCTCCCCGCCCCAGGCCTCGCCGTCCGGCGGGGGTAGGAAGCGGTCGACCACACGGCGCAGGTCGGCGAGGCTGACCGGCTTAGCCAGCGTGTCATCCATGCCGGACAGCAGGCAGAGCTGGGCCTCGTTCTCAGTCGCGTTGGCGGTGATGGCGACGATCGGCAGGCGCGGGCCTTCGGCGGCTCCCTTGGCGGCCGCCTCGGCGGCGCGGATGCTGCGGGCCAGCTCCATGCCGTCCATCTCCGGCATCTGACAGTCGGTCAGCAGCAGGCCATGGCCACCGGCCCGCCACAGCTCCAGCGCCTGAACGCCGTCCTCCGCCGTTTCCATCACGTGGCCGAGAAGGGTCAGCTGGCGCTGGATGACCTGACGGTTGGTCGGATGATCTTCGGCCACCAGGATCAGCCGGCCCCGCGCCCGCGCCTCCTCCACAGTGGGCAGGCGGCGGCGTCCGGCGGCCCGGGCAGCGGGTTCCGGTTCGGGGCGCAGGTCGGCGCGGCTCCCTTCCCCCGCCGCCATCCGCCCGGCGGCGGCCAGCACGGCGCGGACCAACCCGACCCGCCGCACCGGCCTGCCGAGAACCACCGTGCCGGGGCTGGAGGCCCCCAGCTCCGCCGCGTCGCCGGCGCTCAGCGCGTCGCCACCGATCAGCACGCGCCCACGCACCCGGCCGCGCGGGTCGCGGTCGAGCGCCGCCGTGTCGGTGCCCAGCGTGGAGACCAGCACGTCGCAGGCCGCGGTCGGCAGCAGGGTACGCAAGGCGGCGGCGGCGTCGGCAGCCTCCACCACCTGGGCGCCGTCGGCATTCAGATAGCGGGCGAGGAAGCCGCGCTCCTGCGCATCGGCGGCTAGCAGCAGGACGGTCACGCCCTGAAGCGGCGCCCGCTGCACCACGGCCGGATCGTTCGCCGCCGGCACCAGATCGGCGGCGAAGGTGAACCAGAAGGTGGAGCCGACATTGACCTCGCTGGTGACCCCGATATCGCCGCCCATCAGTTCGGCCAGACGCCGACAGATCGACAGACCCAGCCCGGTGCCGCCGAAGCGGCGGGTGGTCGACGCCTCCGCCTGGGTGAAGGGACGGAACAGGCGGGTCTGGCTTTCCCTGGAAATGCCGATGCCCGTGTCGGTCACCGCGACCCGGATGGTGACGCGGTCGCCGTCGAACTGTGCCAGCTCCACCCGCACGGTGACCGAGCCGGACTGGGTGAACTTCACCGCGTTGCCGGCGATGTTGAACAGCACCTGCCGGATGCGGACCGGATCACCGACGACCTCCCCCGGCAGATCGGGGTCGATGTAGGTGACCAGCGACAGCCCCTTGGCCCGCGCGCTGGGCGCCAGCGTGTCTGCCACCCCCTCCACCACATTGGCGAGCGCCACCGGCACCCGCTCCAGGTCGAGCCGCCCGGCCTCGATCTTCGAGAAGTCGAGGATGTCGTTGATGATGGTCAGCAGGGCGCCGGCCGACTCCCGCACCACGCTGACCAGTTCGCGCTGGTCGCCGGTCAGGCTGGTGTGCTCCAGCAGTTCCAGCATGCCCTGGATGCCGTTCATCGGCGTGCGGATCTCGTGGCTCATCGTCGCCAGGAACAGCGACTTGGCCTGGTTGGCCGCCTCGGCTTCCGAGCGCGCCGCCTCCGCCGCTTCGCGCGCCGCCACCAGATCCTGCGTCCGCTCCGTCACCTGCCGTTCCAGGCTGCGGTTGAGCTCGGTCAGTTCCTCGTACAGATGGACGTTGTCGAAGCCGATGGCGACCTTGGCGCAGAACACCTCCAGCAGCCGCCGCTCGTCGGCGGTCAGGGCGCGGCCATGGCCGAGATAGACCGCGGTGTCGTGCCGGCGGGTGGCGGATCGGAAGACCAGCACGCTGTGCCCGCGCTCGTACCGGTTGCGGCCGTCGGCAAGCGCCGCGGTCACCGCCTGCGCCGCGTCTGGCGGCAGCGCAAGTAACAGCGGCGTTCCCTCCATCCCGACGTGGCAACCGGCGCCACCCAGCACCAGTGGCTCGGCCGGACGCGGGCCTTCACACAGGCGGCTGACCAGCGCGACCCCGCCCACCGTCATTCCATTGGCCGGCGTGCAGACGCCGACGATCTGGGACACGGCATGGCGAACGAACTCCGCCATCGTCCGCTTGCCCAGCAGGGTGGAGGAGGAGTCCAGGATACGCTCCAGCCCCTCCCGATGGTCCTCGATGGCGGTGATGTCCTGATAGCCCCGCAGCGCCGCGACGACCGAGGTGAACAGCTTCTGCGCCGTCAGTTCCGTCTTGGATTTGTAGTCGTTGATGTCATAGCTGAGGATGACGTCGCGTTCCGGCGCCTGCCCCGGCTGGCCGGTGCGCAGGATGATGCGGACGCGGCGGTTGTGCAGGTCGCTGCGGATGTAGCGGACCAGCCGCAGGCCGGCGTCGTCGGATTCCATGACGACGTCGAGCAGGATCACCGCGATGGCAGGGTTGTCGCGCAGCACGCCGCGCGCCTCCGCCGCGGTGGCGGCCGACAGGAACTGCGCCGGGCGTCCTTCAAAGGTGAAGCCGCGCAGCACCATCTTGGTGGTGGCGTGAATGGCGGGGTCGTCATCGACGATCAGCACCAGCCAGGGTTCGACCGGTTCGACAGCCTCGGCCACCGCCTCGACGGCGGGCTCCTCCTCTGCGAACAGGAATTCGTCGCTCATCACGGTCCCCCGGCGAACTGGCCGCACTCTTTCCACCCCAACGGGTGGCCCAACATGCGGGCGACCTTACCATATGTCGGTGAACGGCCGCCAGTTCGGCTCCCCTCCCCACCGAGCGGCGGAAAGGGTGGATTTGCCGGGCGGCAGCCGCCATGGTGGCGCCGTTTTCCATCGCCCAAGTGCCGTCATGACCCTGCTTGCCTGCATCCACGACAAGGCCCCGCTGATCGAGGCGCGGGATCCCGACCTGGGCGACCTGTTCCCGCCCGGCTTTCTCGATTTGTACGAGGTGCACAGCTACCGCAACGCCGCGCGCATCCTGGCCCATGCCTGCACCGCCGAGTTCCGCGAGATCACCGAACGGCTGATGGAGTTCCGCATCCGCACCGAGGACATCGTGGCGTCGGGCGGCAACAAATCGCAGATCGCCAAGACGATGGAGCGGATGCTGAACCCGCTGGGCTGGAACGAGACGCGCATCCGCGGCGACCTGTTCATCACCAAGATGATCGTGACGCACGAGGAAAAGCGCCGCGTCGCCGGCAAGAACCGCGGCCAGACCGTCACCGAACAGCGCCAGCGCGAGGAACTGTACAAGGTCAACGGCTTCATCGACGGGCACAAGATCGACTTCGTGAAGGAGCGCGTATCCTTCGATCTGGAATGGAACAGCAAGGACCAGACCTTCGACCGCGACCTCTATGCCGCCCGCACCTTCTACGAATGCGGCATCATCAACGCCGGCGTCCTGCTGACCCGCAGCGCCGAACTGATCCCGCTGTTCACCGAGGTGGCGCGGCGGGTGGAGATGAAGAACTTCCAGAACAAGTACGGAGCCAGCACCACCTGGATGAAGAAGCTGCTCTACCGGCTGGACGCCGGCCGCGGCGGCGGCTGCCCGGTGCTGGCGCTCGGCATCCGCCCGGCGGTGGTGTCGGATTTCGAGGAGTGGAAGGACAGCCACCCGGTGGTGCGCCACACGGCGACCTTCGACGTCGACACCGGGGTGGAGGACGAGGACGATCTGTGGTGAGCGGGCGCCACGCGGCAGTCCCTCACGCGAACTTGCGGTCCGTCAGCAGCAGCCTTGCAGCGAAGCCCAGGAACAGCACGCCGGCGAGGCCGTCCATCGCCCTGCGCACACGCGGGCTGGACAGCACCCGACGCGCGGCACCGGCGCTGAGGGCGGCGATGGCGATCAGATAGAGACCGCCCAGCACCGAGATGATGTTGCCGAGAATGAAGGTCTGCAATGCCACATGGCCCAGCTCCGGGGCGATGAACTGCGGAACGAAGGCCAGTTGGAACAGAATGATCTTCGGGTTCAGCAGGTTCGTCAGCAGCGCCTGGACGAAGACGCGGGCCGTCGGTGCCGGAGCCTGGAGCTCAATCGCCGCCGCGGGTCCGGCGTTGCGGCTGGTCCAGACGCTCCACAACGAGCGCAGGCCGATCCAGGCCAGATAGGCGCCGCCGGCATAGCGCAACAGGTCGAACAGCGAGGCAGACGCCGCGATCAGCGCGGAAATCCCGGCAGCGGCCAGAAGGGAATGGACGGTGTTGCCAACGCAGATGCCGATCGTCGCCACCACGCCGGCCTGCCGGCCATCGGCGATGCTGCGGGTCAGCACCAGAAGCGAATCCGGTCCCGGTGCCAGGACCAGGACGCAGACGGCGACCATATAGAGTTGCAGCAGATGCAGGTCGAGCGGCAGGGTCATCGCGGGACGGGCCTTCGGGCGAGGGGCTCAGTGGAGGGGGTCTGGTTCTCAGTCGGGCCAGCGGCGATGGATCCACAGCCATTGCGCAGGCTTGTCGCGGATCCAATCCTCCAACAGGCGGTTCAGCCTTTCCATAAGAATTCGCGCATCGGCATTGCGGTCGCCGCTGGTCGGGTATTCCTCCGGCGGCAGGACGGTGACGCGGAACCGCGCGCCCTCCAGCCGCTCGGTCCGCGCCGGGCACAGCGGCAGCTTCATCTTCATGCCGAGGACGGCGGCGGCCGGGGCGGTCATGGCGTCGCGGCCGAAGAAGGGGACCGCGATACCGTCATTCATCTTCTGGTCGATCAGCATGCCGACATGGCCACCCTTGGTCAGGTGGCGCAGCAGGATCCGGGCGCCATCCGGCCCCTTGGGAATCTGATTTCCAGACGCCGCCCCCCGCAGCTTCACCAGCAGGTCGCCGACCATCGGGTTGTTGGGCGCCCGGTAGACCAGCCCCAGTTCCAGCCCGCGCAAGCGGGCGGCGACCGACTGAACCTCCCAGTTGGCCAGATGGCCGGAGACCATGATGCCGGCCTTGCCATCGTCACGCAGCGCGTCGACATGTTCAGAGCCGATCACTTCGATCCGCTCGCGGCCGATCTGCTCCAGATGCGGGTATTCGGCGATGGTGCGGCCGAGATTGTCCCACATGCCGCGCAGGATCGCGTCGATCTCCGCCCTGCCCTTCTCCGGGAAGGCGCGGGTCAGGTTGCGCCGGGCGCGGGCATTGTTGGGCAGCCACGGCCCCACCGTCCGTCCGATCCAGCCGCCGAGCGCCGAGGCGCGGTCGAGCGGCAAGGCCTGGAACAGCCGGGAGACGCCATGGACCAGCACCGCCTCCAGCGGATAGCCGATGCGGCGCGTCAGCCATCGCTGCAACGGGCTACGCGGCTTGGCCATCGGGGCTTCCTTTCAGCAACAGATGCGTCAGCAGCACGGCAAGCGCGGCTTCATCCGCCCAGCGCACCGACACCGGCAGGACGGCGACCTTTGCCCTCAGCTCCGACGGGAAACGGACGGCGTCCTTGGCGGTGGTGACGGGCACGGCGCCCAGCGCCGCGGCACGGTCGATCAGGGCCGAGACCTCGGTCGGGTGGTAGGGATGGTGGTCGGCGAAAGGCACCCGCTCCTTGAGGCGGGCGCCGAGCGCCTCCAGGGTGGCGAAGAACTTCTCCGGCCGGCCGATCCCGGCGAAGGCCAGCACGTCGCGGCCGGCAAGCCGGGTGGCAGCCTCCGGATCGGGCTCCAGCCGGGCCGACAGCACCGGGCGCCCGCCGGCCAGCGCCGCCAGACCGTGACGGTCCTCGCCCAGGATCACCAGCGCGTCGGCGCGGGCGAGACCGTCAGCCACCCGTTCGCGCAGCGGCCCCGCCGGCACCAGCCGGCCATTGCCGAAGCCGACCGCGCCATCGGCGACGATCAGCGCCAGATCCTTGTGCAGGGCCGGGTTCTGGAACCCGTCATCCATGACGATGGCGCCGGCTCCGGCCACTGCGGCACGCTCCGCCCCAGCCAGCCGGTCGCGCGCCACCCAGCAGGGCGCCGCCCCGGCCAGCAACAGTGCCTCGTCCCCGACATCGGCGGCGCTGTGGCGGCGAGGATCGACAGCCAGCGGACCGGCCTCCCGCCCGCCATGGCCGCGGGTCAGAGCATGGACAATCACGCCGCGCGCCTGCAAGGCCGCGATCAGCGCCAGCCCGACCGGCGTCTTGCCGGCCCCGCCCGCCACCAGATTGCCGACGCAGGCCACCGGAACACCGACACGGCGTGGGACGGTCCCGGCAATCCGCCGCCGCCCCGCCAGCCCATAGAGCGCTCCCAGCGGAGCCAGCAGGGTGGAGGCCAGACCGGGCGGCCGGTACCAGAAGGCAGGGGTCTTCACGGCGGCAGGTCCCCTCAGGCGGCGGTCCGGATGCCGGCGGCGCCCAGCACCGGAGCCAGCGCGCCCAGCGCCCGGTCGATGATCCGCCGGTTGTCCGCCGTCACCCTTGCCGCACCGGCGACGATGCGGTGGCGCGCCCGCTCGTCGGTCAGCAGCCGGCGGGTCTCGCGGGTCAGGGCATCGCCGTCCGCCACCGGCAGGGCGCCGCCGGCGGCCTCCAGCATGTGGGTGATCTCGCCGAAATTGAACATGTGCGGGCCGTACAGCACCGCACAGCCCAGTTGCGCCGGCTCCACCGGATTCTGCCCGCCATGGGGAATGAAGGAGCCGCCCATGCACACCACCGGAGCCGCCCGGTAGAACAGCCCGAGTTCCCCCATGGTGTCAGCGATATAGACGGCGTGCTCGGAGCCCGGCAGCCGATGGTCTGCCGTGCGTTGCAGGACCGGCAGCCCACGCGCCCGCATCAGCTCAGCGATGGCGTCGCCGCGATGGGCGTGGCGCGGGGCGATCACCGTCAGCAGGCCGGGCAGCACCGGCGCCAGCGCGCTGTGGACCGCGGCGGCGATCTCGTCCTCCCCCGGATGGGAACTGGCGAGCAGCCAGACCGGCCGGCCGGCCAAGGATGCCCGCAGCGGATCCATCGCGTCGTCCGCGGCGGGTGGCGGCTCGGCGGAGAATTTCAGGTTGCCGACGCTGGCGACGCCGGAGGCGCCAAGCCGGCGCAGCCGCTCCGCATCGCCTTCGGTCTGGGCCAGCGTGACCTGGAAGGTCGACAGCAGGCCGCCGATCAGCCCCGGCGCATTGCGCCAGCGCGAGAAGCTGCGCTCCGACATGCGGGCGTTGACCAGGGCGGCCGGAATCGAACGGGCGCGGATGCCGGCCAGCAGGTTCGGCCAAATCTCCGATTCCGTCCACAGCACCGCATCGGGCCGCCAATGGCCGAGGAAGCGGTCGACCGCTCCCGGCAGATCGACCGGCACATACTGGTGGATCGCCCGTTCCGGCAGCCGCCTCCCCATCAGCTCGGCCGAGGTGACGGTCCCAGTGGTCATCAGCACGGTCAGGTCGGGCGCGCTGTCCAGCAGACGGCCGATCAGAACCAGGACCGAATTCGCCTCTCCCACGCTGGCCGCGTGGATCCAGACCAGTGGCCCCGCCGGCCGGGTACGCGAGGCCATGCCCAACCGTTCCGTCTGGCGCACGGGGTCTTCCTTGCCGGCGGCGCGGCGACGGTCGAGATAGAGGCGCACCGCCGGCCCGGCAACGGTCGTCAGGCCACGGTAGAGGGAATGCAGCATCAAGGTCCGGAACAGGAGACGTACGACAACGGGCGCGTTGCCGGTCCCCCTGGTACGGAACACCGGCCGCGCGCCCGGCGGCACCTTAGCACGCGGTGACCGCTCCGTAACAGGGGCGGGTGCGATGAAGAGGTTTCGGCCACCGGACCGGCCCTTGCGGACCGCCAAATTCCTGGGCCGTGATTGCCCGGCCCGAACCGAAGGGAGCACTCGCAACGTTTGCATGGGGTTCACGTTTCAAGCGATACCGCTTGAAACAGCGCACTCAAGGCTCGCTTATCCGGCCGCGCCGACGTCTTCCGCTTCTTCGCCGGCCGTGACCCAGTTGCGCCCCTGCTTCTTGGCCTCGTAGAGCCGCTGGTCGGCCACGGCGATCACTGCTTCCGGAGTGGTTCCGGTCGCCACCGGCACCGAGACGACGCCGAAGCTGGCGGTGACCATGGGGGCCACGCCCGACGCGCGATGGGGGATGTTCAGACTGATGATGCCTTGGCGCAGGCTTTCGGCCACCGCGACGGCACCCGTCAGATTGGTGTCGGGCAGGATGATCGCGAACTCCTCACCCCCGTAGCGCGCGGCCAGGTCCGACGCGCGTTTGATGGTGTTCCGGATGACGGTGGCGACGCTGCGCAGGCAGTCGTCACCGGCAACATGCCCATAGGTGTCGTTGAACGCCTTGAAGTGATCGACATCGAGGAGGATCAAGGACAACGGCGCCCCACTGCGCCGCAGGCGCTGGACCTCCGCCGTCAGCACCGCGTCGAACCTGCGGCGGTTGTCCAGCCCGGTGAGCGCGTCCGTGGTCGCTTCCCATTGGGCGCGGTTGCGCTCGTCTTCGCGCTGGCGCAGCAGCGCCCCAGCCATCATCAGCGCCCGGCCGACCTGATCGGCCTCAACCAACCCCAGCTGCGGGATGTCCACCGGCTCGCCCCGGCCGATCGCGAGGGCCGGCGCGATCAACGCCCGGATGGGCTGCGCAATGCCGAGGCCGATCCGGTGGGCCAGCACCAGCCCGAGCACCAGCAGGATCGCTCCACCCGCAAGGTTCAGCCACAGCGAGCGGACCAGTTCCGCATCCATCAGCGCTTCGGGAACCTCGACCACCACGGTCCAGCCGAGTGTCGGCGAGCGCGTGTATGCGGCGAGCATCGCAGGGGCGCCGCCCTCTCCGGCGAGAGGCAGCACGCCTTGCTGCGCGCGCTCCGCGGCGGCGAGAATCGCCGGTGTGCCGGCGGTACCGACGACGCTTTCCGGCGACCGGCTGCGCGTGACCATCTTCCCGTTGCCGTCGAGGACGGTCACCACCCAATTCGCCGGCAGGCTGTGCCTGGCGAGTACGGCGTCGAGATGCGTCGCATCGAGCGACATGGCGAGAACCGACACCACCATGCCGTTCCGCAGCACCGGGACCGCCAAAGCCACAAGCTGCTTCTGCAGAACCGGCCCGTTGAAAAGGTTCGATACCAGCGGTTTGCCGGTTCTCTGCACCTGCAGCACGCGCGGATTTGGCCTCTCCAGCGGCAGCGGGGTGCCGAAGGGGCGGGCCGTGTTGAGCAGCTGCTGCCCGTCCAGATTGTTGAAAATGATGTTCAGGCCGGGGGACTGCGACAGCACCTCCCGTGCCTGGCGGTCGAAGGCGGCGAGGTTTCCCTCGTCGATGCTCGGCGACGTGGACAGGGCGCGCAATGCGGCCTCAACTCCGGCGAAATCACGCTCGACCACCAACACCAGTGCCTGCGAGGCCGCGAGGATGACCTGCTCAAGCTCGGCACGGCCCCGGTTATGGGACAGGACCACCAGGAAACCGGCAACCATGGATGCCGGCAGCAGGCAGACCACCACCAGCGCCGCGATGCGGGAACGGATGCTGAGAGTCCATCGAGGACGATCCGGCACTGCGATCATACCCCCGTCTGCTCCTGCTGCGTTTCATGGCAAGTTCAGGAAGTTTCGACCTGAAGAGCCCACAAGTATCCACAGATAGAGCGGATGCGTCCCGGCTGGCGAATGAAGACGTTCCGGATTCGACAGCGGGCGTCGATGATGCGCTTGGTGCCGGTGAACAGGCGGTGGGACAAGACGGTAACGCACAGCCCTATACGGAGCCGCCTGACGGCATTGGGTTCGCCGGGATCCCGGGCGGACGGCATACCCACCCCTCTGAGGGCGGAGCATATCCTCCTCGAAGGCCTGCGGGAAAGACACTTCGTTCCACCCGGTGGCCAAAGCGCCGTGTTTCGTGGTCGTTACGGCTCGTTACAATCGCCAATTGCCGTCTTACCGCTCGGCCAGCGCCAGCTTGGCGCCGAGCGCGGCGAAGGCGGCGGCGAAGCTGCGGCGCATCCAGGCCATCACCCGCGGACGGGAGACCACCTGATCGCGCACCGCCGCGGCGAACAGGCCGTAGACGACGAAGACCGCGAAGGTCAGCGCCATGAACACGCCACTGAGTTCCAGCATGCGGGCGAGCGGCTGCGGATCGGCCTCGCTGACGAACTGCGGCAGGAAGGCCAGGAAGAAGATCGACAGCTTCGGATTCAGCACATTGACCAGCACCGCCCGCAGGATCATGCGTCCAACCGTGCGCTGCGTCCTGTCAGCCTCTACGCTCAGTGCCCCCCGCTCCTTCAGCGTCGCCCAGGCCATGTAGAGCAGATAGAGCACTCCCAGGATCTTCAGCCCCTGGAACGCCACCGCGCTGGTGTGCAGCAGGGCGGCCAGCCCGAGCACCGCCGCCGCCATGTGCGGCAGGATGCCCAGCGTGCAGCCGAAGGCCGTCACCGCGCTGGCCCGCGCGCCCTGCGACAGTCCTGCCGCCAGCGTCAGCAGCACCCCGGTGCCGGGCGAGGCGACGACGATCAGGGAGGTGATGAGGAAGTCGGGGGTCATGGCCGGTAAACTCGCGCGGGGGTGATGCCTCCCCCGCATGGAACCATGGCCCACAAGCTTCGCCAAGCTCGAATGACCAGACGCCCCCTTACGTGAAGGGCCGCAGGTTCGACAGGAACTGTTCGGCCGACCGGCGCCAGGAATAGCCCAGCGCATAGTCGCGGCAGGCCTGCCCCGGGATCGTCAGGGCGCCTTCGACCGCGCGCTTCAAATCCTCGTCCAGGCAACCGGCGCCGGAGCCGTCGACCACGTCCAGCGGTCCCGGCACCGGATAGGCCGCCACCGGCACGCCCGATGCCAGCGCTTCCAGCAGCACCAGCCCGAAGGTGTCGGTGCGCGACGGGAAGACGAAGACGTCGGCGGCGGCGTAGTGCTTGGCCAGCTCCTCGCCATGCTTGGCGCCGACCCAATGGACGCCGGGGTATTTGCGCTGCAACTCCTCCCGCGCCGGACCGTCACCGACCACCACCTTGGTGCCGGGCAGGTCGAGGCGCAGGAAATCCTCCAGGTTCTTCTCCACCGCGACGCGGCCGACATACATCGACACAGGGCGCGGCAGATCGAGGAAGTCCTTGTCGCGGGGACGGAACAGTTCGGTATCGACGCCGCGGGTCCAGCGGCGGATGTTGGCGAAGCCGCGGGTCTTCAGCGCATCCTCGATGGTCTGGGTCGCCACCATCACCGCCGAGGACGGCTTGTGGAAGCGGCGGACCACCGCATAGGACAGCGCCAGCGGGATCGGCGCGCGGTCGCGCACATATTCGGGAAAACGCGTGTGGTAGGCGGTGGTGAAGGGCTTGCCATGCTTCAGGCAATAGGAGCGCGCGGCGAAGCCCAGCGGCCCTTCGGTGGCGATGTGGATGCAGTCGGGCCGCAGTCCCTCGATCATCGCCCACAGCCGCCGCTTCGCCCCGACCGCCAGCCGGATTTCCGGGTAGGACGGCATCGGCAGGGTGCGGAAGCGGTCTGGGCCGATCACCTCGACGCTGTGGCCCATCGCCTCCAGCTCGCCGCGGACGGTGCCGATGGTGCGCACGACGCCGTTCACCTGCGGATGCCAGGCGTCGCTGACGATCAGGATGTTCACGCCGCTTCCCGTTCCTTCGCCGTGACCTTGCCCGCACCGGAACCGGGGACCGGAAGCCGCTGCGCCATGACCTCCGTCCAGTGGATGATCTCCAGCGCGCCACTGTCGTGCTCGACCAAGGCGGTGCAGGACTCGACCCAATCGCCGTCGTTGCAATAGAGGATTCCTTCGATATCGCGCATCTCGGCGGTGTGGATGTGGCCGCAGACGACGCCGTCGACCTTGCGGCGGCGGGCTTCCTCGCCGAGCGCCTCTTCGTATTTGCCGATGAACTCCACCGCGGTCTTGGCCTTGTGCTTCAGGTAGGCCGACAGCGACCAGTAATTGAAGCCCAGCTTGCGGCGCCCCCAGTTGAACAGGGTGTTGACGTGCAGCAGCGTGACGTAGGCGTGGTCGCCCAGCAGGGCCAGCCACTTGGCGTAACGCACCACCGCGTCGAATTTATCGCCGTGGGTGATCAGCAGGCGCCGGCCGTCGGCGGTGGTGTGGACCCATTCATCCACCACATGCACCCCGCCGAACTGCAACCCGACGTAATCGCGCGCCGCCTCGTCGTGATTGCCGGGGATGTAATAGACCTCGACCCCCTTGCGGGCGCGGCGCATGATCTTCTGCACCACGTCATTGTGGGCCTGCGGCCAATACCAGCTTTTCTTCAGCCGCCAGCCGTCGACGATGTCGCCGACCAGGAACAGGTGCTCCGATTCGGTGTGCTTCAGGAAATCGAGAAGCAGTTCCGCCTGACAGCCGCGCGTTCCCAGATGAACGTCGGATATCCAGATGCTGCGGTAACGCTTGACCGCTGGGACGGCGTCCATCTTCCGCTCCGTCGTCGCCATGGCCGGTTGGCCATCAAGACAACTGCCGTATAATCGAAAGCCATCCATCTTGACAATGATTTGGAACCATCGCACCTATTCGTCACAACATTTTGGGCAATCGTCATAACGTCGCAGTTTTACTGTAACGCTACCGTCGCGGGCCCTTCACTGTTCTGCAACAGATGGCGCTCCATGCGCCGGCCAGGGAGAGCGAATCGGTGCGCGACACGGTGCTGATGGACGAAAGCCCGGCGATCGAAGCCGGTGATGGCGGGGATGCGGCGATCAAGGTGCGGCGGCTGCTGGTGATCCACAACCCGACCGCCGGCGGGCGGCGGGCACGCCGGCTGCGTGCGGTGGTGTCCCGGCTGGAGGCGCGTGGCATCGGCGTCACCGTCAGGCCGACCGGCAAGCGCGGCGATGCCGAGGAGTTCGCCGGTGCCGCCGATCCCGCCAACGTCGACGCCGTGGTGGCGGCCGGCGGCGACGGCACCATCAACGAGGTCATCAATGGGCTGGCGGTTCATGCCGACGCGGGCCGGCCGCTGCCGCTGGGCATCGTGCCGATGGGCACCGCCAATGTGCTGGCGGCCGAACTGGGCCTGACGACGGATGCGGGGCGCATCGCCGCCGCGATTGCCGGCGGGCGGCAAACGGCGATCTGGCCGGCGCTGGCGAACGGCCGGGTGTTTTCGCTGATGGCCGGGGTCGGGCTGGACGCCCGGGTGGTGGAGCGGGTCGATCCCCGGGTGAAGCGGCTGATCGGCAAGGGCGCCTATGTGGCGGAAACCCTGGTTCAGCTGGCGACCCGGCCGGACCATCGCTACCGCGTCACGCTGGATAACGGCGAACCGCAGGAGGTGGCATCGGTCATCGTCGCCAAGGGGCATTTCTATGGCGGACGCTTCATCTGCGCCCCCGATGCCCGGCTGACCGAGCCGGACCTGCATGTCTGCCTGTTCCCGCGCGGCGGGCGGCTGAACACGCTGCGCTATGTCTGGGGCGTCACCGCCGGGCGGCTGGCGCACTTTCCGGACTATCGCGTGGTGACGGCCAAGCGCGTGCGGATCGAGGGGCCGGCGGGCGACGGACTGTTCGCCGACGCGGTGCAGGGCGACGGCGACGTGCTGGCCCGACTGCCGGTGGAGATCACGCTGGCGGGATGGAGGCTGCCGGTGCTGGCGGGGTAAAAGGAACAATCACCGCCCGGGCGGCAGGCCCCGCGCCGCCCTCGCCTGCTCCTGCAAGGCCACGTAATGGTGCCAGACCAGCCGTGCCGCCAGCGAACGATAGGGCCGCCACGGCTCGGCAACCTCGATCAGCTGCTTGGCCGTCGGCTTGTCCGACCAGCCCTTCAGCCGCTGGACGCCCAGCTGGATCGCCAGATCGCCGATGGGCCAGATGTCCGGCCGGTCGAGCGTGGTCATCAGGTAAACCTCGGCGCTCCAGCGGCCGATGCCCTTCAGCGCGACGAGCCGGGCAATCGCCTCCTCGTCGGGCAAACCGTGAATGATGTCGAAATCGAGGCGGCCGCTCGCCACCGCCTCGGCGAGACCGCGGGCATAGCCGATCTTCTGGCGGGAGAAGCCGCAGGCGCGCAAGCTCTCGTCGTCGAGCGCCAGGATGGCGTCAGGGGTGACGGCACCACCCAGCCGGTCCTGCAACTTGGCCCATAGGGCCAGCGCCACCTTGGTGGAGAGCTGCTGCTCCATCACCATGCGCAGCAGGCCGACGAAGCCGGTCGGCCGGGTGAAATCGCGAACCACCGGACCGCCGACGCGCAAGCATTCGGCGAAAATTGGGTCGAGCGCGGCCAGATGCTCAGCGTTCATGCTCGACGCTCATCGGCCGCGCCCCATTGCCCGAGACCAGTGGATCAGGCCACCAGCTCGATGGCGTAATCCTCGATCACGGTGTTGGCGAGCAGCTTGCTGCACATCGCCTCGACTTCCCGACGGGCGGTCGCCTCGTCGGTGCTCTTGAGCTGCAGCTCGATCACCTTGCCGGCGCGGACGTCCTCGACGCCGTCGAAGCCCAGCGTGTGCAGCGCGTGCGCGATGGCCTTGCCCTGGGGGTCGAGAACGCCGCGCTTGAGGGTGACGTGAACCTTGGCCTTCATCGGATGTCCGCTCGCTTTGGGGTGTTGGTGGAGGGGGTGGTTACTGAATGACGGTCACTGGATCGTCTTGGGGCCCTTGACGTCGCTCGGCCCACCTTCCGGCAGAATGCCGAGGCGCCGCGCGACCTCCTGATAGGCTTCCTCGACACGGCCGAGATCCTGGCGGAACCGGTCCTTGTCCAGCTTCTCGTTGGTCTTGACGTCCCACAGCCGGCAGTTGTCGGGGCTGATCTCGTCCGCCAGGACGATCCGCATCTCCTCGTTCTCCCACAGCCGGCCGAACTCCAGCTTGAAGTCCACCAGCTTGAGCCCGATGCCGAGGAAGAGGCCGGACAGATAGTCGTTCACGCGCAAGCTGAGCGCGACCATGTCGTCGAGATCCTGGGGAGCCGCCCAGCCGAAGGCGGTGATGTGCTCCTCCGAGACCATCGGGTCGTTCAGCTCGTCCGACTTGTAGTAGTATTCGATGATGGACCGCGGCAGCGGCGTGCCTTCGGGAATGCCGAAGCGGCGCGACAGGCTGCCGGCGGCGACGTTGCGGACGACGACCTCGATCGGGATGATCTCCACCTCGCGCACCAGCTGCTCGCGCATGTTCAGGCGGCGCATGAAGTGCGTGGGCACGCCGATCTCGGACAGACGGCTCATCAGATACTCGGAGATGCGGTTGTTCAGCACCCCCTTGCCGGTGATGACGCCCTTCTTCTGGTTGTTGAAGGCGGTGGCGTCGTCCTTGAAGTACTGCACCAGGGTGCCCGGCTCCGGCCCTTCGAAGAGTACCTTGGCCTTGCCTTCGTAGATGCGCCGGCGTCGTGTCATCGCGTCTTCGTCCAAATACGTAAGGACCGGTCAAGCGAGCTTGCCGGCCCAGGAATGTGCCTGAGTGATATAGCAAGCCGGGTGCACGAACACAACGACGGGGGCTGGAGGGCAGGATTGTGCGGTGGCCGGCTCACAGCTCCACCGGCGCATAGTCCACCGCGTGCGGCCGGCCGGGGGCGAAGTGCCAGATCGGGTTCAGGTCCGGCCGCTCCACCCGCGGCACCGCCAGCAGCGAGCTGGACGAGGTGCCGAAGCCGCTGGGCAGCAGGAAGTCCATGGCGCCGCGTTCGTCCGACGTGCCCTCCCATATGCGGCTGCCCATCAGCTCCGGCCAGCCGCCCCAGGCGAAGGACTTCGCGTCGGATGCGTCAACAGTCGGCGGCACCGCATGCTCGAACAGCGGGCGGTAGAAGGACGTGCGCGGGTCCTGCGGGTCGTCCATCTCGAAGGCGGTCAGCATATGGACGCCGGTGGGGATCGACGACACCTCCGGCCGGTGGCGCGGGTTGGCGCCGCGGTGGACGACCAGATAGGCATCGCGGTTGTCGGCGATCACAAGGTTGAACGGGCGGTAGGCACGGATGTCGAGGTCGGCGAAGCTGCGCGCCGCGTCGGCCGCGTCGGCATGGTCCAGCGCGTCCAGCACCAGTTCGCCGCGCGACCGCTTGCCGGCCTCCGGCCCCAGCGTGCCGAAGCGGTTGAGGATGACCGCCACCACCCCCTCGTCGTTCAGCCCCATCCAAGAGCCGCCGGCCAGCTCGTCGAGCCCGGCGACTACGTTGGGCCGGTCGGGCCAGTGGCGGGCCGGGGGCAACCAGGGGCGCCCCTTCATCTCGTCACGGTTTCCGGCGACAACCAGCGGCCAGGTTGCGTCGGGTCGCCGCAGGAGGATCACGCTGCACATGCCATGCCCTGTCTTTCGTTTGAGTCTTTGCGGTCCGTGTCTTTCGAGGCTCTGGATCCTATCCGGCCGGCCGGGGAAACTCCGCACAATATCCGCGGCTGCGACGCGGCGAGGCAGTGACGACAACCGCTTCCGGGCTATATAATCTCTGGAAACGGGAGCGAAACCAATAAAGGAGCCTGGGTCCCCATGACGACCTTCGACGACCGCGAAAAGGCCTTCGAGAACAAGTTCCAACACGACGAGGACCTGCTCTTCCGCATCCGCGCCCGGCGCGACCGGCTGGCCGGCGAATGGGCCGCCGACCTGATGGGGCTGTCCGGGGCGGAGGCCGAGGCCTATGCCCGCCAGATCGTGGACACCGACATCGCCACTCCCGGCCCGCACGACATCCGGGACAAGCTGTCCGCCGACCTTCACGCCCGCGGGGTCGACATCTCCGACCACCGGGTTGAAAAGCAGATGGCGCATTTCCTGGACATCGCACGCCAGCAGATCACCCAGGCGTAACCTGGGGAATGATCCTCGGGACGTAATCCTGAGGGCCTGACAATGGTTTCGCGGCCCCGCCGACCCTGTCTCGGCGGGCCGCCTACTCCGCCGCGCGGTTCAGGACGCGTTGACCGGCATAGTCGGCAATGCGGGAAATCAGCGCATCGATCTCGCCCTTCAGCCGGGCGAAGCCGTCGTGACGTTCCAGCGTCTCCTCGTTCATGTAGAGGCGCCGGTTGATCTCCAGCTGGATCGAATGGCGGCCGCGCGCGGGCTCGCCGTAGCGCGCGAGCAGTTCCACCCCCTTGTACGGGTCGTTGATCGCCACGCGGTGGCCGAAGCCGCGCAAGGTGTCCGCCACCAGCCGGACGAATCCCGGCTCGCTGGTGGTGCCATCGCGGTCGCCGATGACGAAATCCACCGCCAGCGGGTCGCGCCCGTCCGGCCGCAGCGACGACGGCATCGAATGGCAGTTGACGTGCCACACGGCACCGAACCGCTCCGCCAGTCCATCCAGCGCCATGCGCATCTGGGCATGATAGGGGCGGTAATAGCGGTCTATGCGGTCGGCCACCAGGGCGGCCGGCAGCTTCCCGTCATAGAGCGGCACGTCCGGCCGCAGCATGGCGCGGATCAACCCCATGCCGAGCGTGCTGCGCGGTGTCGGCCGCAGCCTCATCGGCAGGTCACCATCGATCATCGCCGGGTCGATGTCGTCGACAGCGCGGTTCACGTCGATGCAGGTGCGGGGAAACAGCGCACACAGCAGCGTGGCGCCATGGTCGGGAGCGGTGGCGAACAGCTCCTCGACATGGCTGTCCTCGGCCTGCCGCAACAGGGGATGTGGACAGATCACCCGGAAATCGGCGGGATAGACGCAGCCGCTGTGCGGCGAGTCGAACAGCACCGGAAGGCGCCGGCCGACCGGGTCGTTGCGGACAAGAACGTCATCGATCACGAAGCTCATCGACCGGCCCCGACCAGACAACCCGGGAATAACAACCTCACGTTCAACCGCCGCCCTGGCCGCCATCATTGATAATGGCGGACCCTATAACCCAAGCGTCAACCCCCAGTCGACGGCAATTCGTCATGATCCTGCCATGCCGCAGCAACATCGCGCCATGCGAATCAGCCAAAAAAACCGCAGCCCCCGACCGGCCCGTACTGGCGTGGAGTCGCTTGGTTCGCCATACTGTTTGAAGCGTCCACCGCTGGCGAGCTTGCCGCTTGACCGACCCGCTCTTCGCCCCCGTCGAACTCATCCCGCCGGACATCGCGCCCTACCGGCGCGGCAACACCGGCATCGACCACGTCACCAGCCTGTCCGCGGCGGAACCGGGGCCACATGTGGTGCTAAACGCGCTCGTCCACGGCAACGAACTGTGCGGTGCCATCGCTCTGGACGCCCTGCTGCGCATGGGGTTGCGGCCGACGCGGGGACGGCTGACCTTCGTCTTCGCCAACACCGCAGCCTACGCCACTTTCGACCGCCAGAACCCCTACGCCTCGCGTTATCTGGACGAGGACTTCAACCGCCTGTGGTCACCGGACCAACTGGACGGCCGGCGCGACAGCGTCGAGCTTCGCCGCGCCCGTGTGCTGCGTCCGGTCTATGAGTCGGCGGACCTGCTGCTCGACCTGCATTCGATGACGGCGGACACCGCACCCCTGACCCTGTGCGGACGGACCACGCGCGGGCGCGATCTGGCGCTCGGGCTCGGTTATCCGGCCTGGGTGGTGGCGGACGGCGGCCACGCCGGCGGCAAGCGGCTGATCGATTACGGCAGTTTCGCCGAGCCGGAGGGATCCCACACCGCCATTCTGGTCGAATGCGGCCAGCATTGGCGGACCGAGACGGCGACGGTGGCGCTGGAAAGCTGTCTGCGCCTGCTGCTCGGCCTGGAGATGATCGAGCCCCCCGCGCATGGTCCGAAGATGCGCCCGCGCACCGACCCGCAGCGGGTGGTCGAGGTGACCGAGGCCATCACCGCCGCCAGCGAACGCTTCCGCTTCACCGCCCCCTTCGTCGGCATGGAGGTAATCGGCCGCGCCGGAACCGTCATCGGCTGGGACGACGGCCACGCGATCGTCACCCCCTATGACGACTGCGTCCTGATCATGCCCGCCCGCCGCGTGAAGATCGGCCAGACGGCGGTAAGGCTCGGGCGGATCGCGGGGTAAAGACGACGAGCGCCGCCCCCGCCCTCACTTCGCCGCCGGCTTGCCCTTCGTCCAGGTCGCGTTGGCGCTGAACAGCGGCACGGTGGAGATCGAGGTCTTGGCCGAGGCGTCCTTCACCTGTCGGCTGTACACCACATAAACCAGCGTGTCGTTCGGCCGGTCGTAGATGCGACGGATGGCGATCGACTTGAAAATCAGGCTTTTCCGTTCGGAGAAGACCTCCTCCCCCTTCTGCGACAGGTCGATGTCACCGACCGTCACCGACCCGGTCTGGCGGCAGGCGATGGAGGCGTTGGACGGATCCTCGAACCAGTTGCCCTTGCTCAGCCGGTCGATCAGGCTGCGGTCGAAATCGACCAGATGGCAGGTGATGCCCTTTACCTTGGGATCCTCGATCGCCTGGACCTGCAGGCCGTTGCCGGTCCAGTCGTTGGAAAAGCGGCCGACCACGTCGTCCGCCGCCAGCGCCGGGCGCAACGGAAGCCCGGCGGCCAGCAGGCCCAGAACCAAAAGGCCGGCGGAAACGTTCATCAGGGGAAACGGACTGCGCATTGCGACTGGGTCTCCGGCAAGGACGGGCGGGGACCGCGAGCGACGCGGTCCGGCAAAACACTCCCCTAGATCGGAGGGTCGGGCGCCACCGTCAAGCGTCGTCCTTCGGAGGTCCGGCCACCGCGATGACAGACCGCAGCCAGTTCGCCACGATCCCCCCTACGCTCCCGCCAGCGCCCGAGGCGCCGCTCGCCGGCACGCCGGAACCGGTGACCCAGCCCCTGCCCCCGCCCGGCCACCGCCGCGACCCGCTGACCGTCGGCGTCGTCGGCCTGTTCGTCATCGCCGTGCTGTTCGCCCTGTATTTCGGGCGCGACGTGCTGCTGCCGATCATGCTGGCGCTGATCCTCAGCTTCCTGCTGCGGCCGCTGGTACGCGCGCTCTATCGCATCGGCGTGCCGGAGGGAATCGGCGCCGCCATCATGGTGATCACACTGTTCGGCGGCGTGCTGCTGGCGGTCTACACCCTGTCCGCCCCGGCGGCGGAATGGGTGAACCGCATGCCGCGCGTCCTGCACGAGCTGGAATTCAAGCTGGGCGACGTCCGCGCCGGCATCGAGCGCGCCCGCGAGGCCTCCCGCCAGATCGAACAGATCACCAAGGAGACCGGCAACGAGGCCGGTCCGGTCCGCGAAGTGGTGGTGCGCGGCCCGACGCTGATGGAGCAGGCGGTCAGCCAGGTCGAATCGGTGCTCGCCAATGTCGTGATCCTGCAGGTTCTGCTCTATTTCTTTCTGGCCCGGGGCCGCCATTCGCTGGAGGCGCTGATCGGCACCATGCGCAACGTCGACGACCGCGTGCATTACGCCATGGTGGCGGCGACCCTGCAGCAGAACATCGCCGCCTACCTGCTGACCATCACGCTTATCAACACGGTACTCGGTGTGGCGACCGGGCTGGTGATGTGGCTGTGGGGGTTGCCCAACCCGGCATTGTGGGGGGTGATGGTGGCGCTGGCCAACTACATCCCCTTCATCGGCCCCGCGGTGATGACCGGCGTGTTCTTCCTGGTGTCGGTCCTGACCTTCGACGGCATCGGCACCATCATCCTGCCGCCCTTGTCCTTCGTGGCGCTGACGACGATCGAGGGCAATTTCCTCACCCCGATGATCGTCGGCCGCCGCCTGTCGCTGAACCCGATCGCGGTGTTCGTGTCGATCCTGTTCTGGGGCTGGCTGTGGGGCATCCCCGGCGCGCTGCTGGCCGTGCCGATCCTGGCGATCCTGAAGATCCTGTTCGACGCGCACGAGCCGCTGAAGCCGGTGGGGGCGCTGCTGGGCGGGTGAGGCGGCGGATGCCCCCTCACGCCACCGACGCCAGCGGCAGATTCACCAGCAGGTTCTGCGGCTTCAGCTTCAGCCGCTTGCCCTCCGTCATCGCCAGCCCGAGATAGACCGGCCGGCCAGCGAGGTCGGGACGCATCGCGGCGGGGTCGGCGAAGTCCAGGCGGAACAGGGCGAGGATGCGGGCCAGCCGGTCCTCCCCGACCTCGATGCCGTTGTACAGGTCGTTGAGGATCGCGGTGGCAGAACTGTCCAGCCCGACATGCCAGACCCAGCGGTCGTCGCGGATGTTCTGCACCGGCTGGATGTTGACCGTCACGCCGAGGAAATGCGCGACCCAGACCTCCAGCACGCGGGCCAGAGCATCCAGCCCGGCGGCGGCGAAGGTGATGTCCAGCACCGTGTCGTGCCGGGCGTCTCGGCCCCAGTAGAGCGGGTGGTTGGTCTCGTCCAGGATGTCCAGCTCGACGCTGCGCGGCGCCGTACCGGCCTCCACCACCAGCCGGCCGAGCGAGCCGAAGCCGCCGGACGCCGCCATCGTCTCCACAATTTCGGCATCGGCGACGCGGACGCGGCCGTCCTCCACCGACACCGTCTGTTCGCGGAAGAACAGCTCCCCCGCCCGCGCCCGCAGGCCGGACGGCGTCTCGTCGAGGATGCCGCGCAGAATGGCATGGGCCAGCTGGTCGATGAACAGGCCAGGCACGCCGCGAGCGCCCTCGCGGAACAGTCGGATGTAGCAGCCCTCCAACGTCCCGGCGGCGAGCAGCCGGTCGCGGAAGGCGAGCCAGACCTGGAAATTCTCCCGCGCGTCCGCATCGGCGATGGCGTCGATCAGCGGGACCGGCACGACGCGCGCCGGATCGTCCAGCAGGGCGGCGTGCAGCGTGCGCTCGGCGTCGCAGGCCTCCTCCGGCGGTCGCATCTCGGGCCGGAGCAGATAGGCGCGCAGGAAATCGGGCGTCACCGCCAGATGGTTGTCGGCGTCGCGGGTCAACAGGTGGAAACCGGACGCCGTCCAGAAATCGGTCATGCTGCTGGGCACCTCTGGTCCTGAAGGAGCCTATCCGACGACAGAGCCGTCGGCCGGCGCAAGTGTCTTGTGTTGAAGCGTCCGGTCGAGAAAGGCGTCGATGTCGGCCCACACCCGGTCGCGGATGACGTCGCACTCCATCAGCAGCTCGTGCCGCGCGTCGGGATACTCGACAAGATGGGCGTTGCCGAGCCGCGCGGCCACCGCCCGGTGCACCTTCGCCCGCACCACCCGGTCCCCCGGCGCGCTCAGCAGCAGCACCGGCGTGCGCACCCGCTCCAACGGCAGGCCGTCACGCAACGCCTCCTCGGCATCGAGCGCGGCGGCGACCCAGGCGAAGCTGACGCCGCCGACGCGCAGTTGCGGCCGCTCGGCAAAGGGGCTGTGGAAGGCGGCATAGCGCCGCGGATCGGCGGTGATCTTGTTGTCGAGGCGGAAGCGCCCCTCCGCCGGATCATAATCACCCTGCCCCAGCGCATAGCGGGCACCCCAGCCGCAGGCGAGCCCGAGGCTGGCCAGCACCCGCACCAGCCAGCGCGGCAGCAGGCCGCTGTGGATGGCGTACATCGGCGCCGCCAGCAGGACGGCGGCGTAGCGGCCGGGATCGTCGTCGACATGGCGGGCCATCGCCAACGTCGTCACCAGCCCCCCCATCGAATGGGCCAGCAGGATCACCGGACCACCCGTCTCCGCCGCCACCGGCGCCACCACCTGCCGATGGACCTCGTCGAGATCGTCCACCAGAGTCATGAAATCGGTCAGATGATGGATCTGACGGTTGGGCAGCGGCCGGTCGGACAGGCCCTGGTTGCGCCAGTCGAGCGCCACCACGCGGAAACCGCGGGCGGTCAGCGCCCCCGCGGTCTCGGCATATTTCTCGATGAACTCCGCCCGGCCGGTCAGCACCAGCGCCGTGCCGCGGGCCCGCTCCGGCTTCGGCCAGACGGCGACGCGCAGCCGCACCCCGTCGGGCATTGCGATGCGACGCATCTCCACCGGCGCACCCGCGCCATTGGAGACGTGATCCGCCGCAAATTCGGATGCAGTCCAGGCGGCATCATCGGCCATGCTTTCTCCCCTGACCGTTGTGTTGTGGACCGGAATGGCGCCGGGAAGGGCCAACCACTCCGAATTCGTCAAGATATTAGAAACCAGAAATAGTGGTGGCGTCTTGCATCGATTCCGCCAGGGAACTCTTTTCCTTGAATGGCGTTGGTGCGCCGTTGGAGGTGTACCGATGAAGACAAAACGCATCATCGTCCTGGCGCTTACCGCCACGACCCTGAGCGGGACTGCCGTCCCGGTATTGGCGAACGAGAAGGCCAAGGTTCCCCCCGTGCATGTCGAGCATGAGGATGGCGAGGAGATCCTCGTCCACAAGGGGGAAGCGTCCTTCTACAGCCAGAAGTTCCACGGCCGCACCACGGCGAGCGGCGAAACGATGAATCAGAACAAGCCGACCGCCGCCTCGCGCACCCTGCCGCTGGGCGCCAAGGCGACCGTCACCAACCAGGAGAACGGCAAGAGCGTCGACGTCATCGTCAACGACCGCGGCCCCTATGTCGATGGCCGCGTGATCGACCTGTCACGCTCCGCCGCCAGGAAACTCGACATGATCGAGGACGGCACCGCCCCGGTGAAGGTGGAGGTCAAACCGTCGGAGCAGCCGACCGACACCGCCCGTGAAAAAGTGGAGGAAAAGGTGGACCAGCTGACACCCGGCAATCAGGTCGCCCAGGGGCAGGTCGCCCAGGGGCAGGTCGCCCAGGGCCAAGTCGCCCAGGGCGGATCCGGCCGGACCGGCACCAGCGGCAACACAGGCGGGAGCAGAAGCGACACAGTGTCGCACTCCGGCTCGGGAAAGTAATGCTGCGGCGCGGCGAAGAGGTCTCCCGATTCGCCGCATTCGCTGCCGAATTTTTATTGCGCCGCCGAACCAACAGTCACCATACGGTCAAGCTGTTGAAAAGAACGGGACTTCGCCACCGGCTGTCCAGCCGGTGGTGGAAAAGTCGCACCCATGGCGCCGCGTTGGCGGGAGCGGCATGAGCTTTTCCGATAAGCCTATGATCTGCCACAATTTCCCTTGCATTACCTGACCCCACAAGTAATCCATTACCGTCGGACCCGTTGGCATTGGAGCGATGCCTGCCGGATGGGGCGATCGGCTTTCCTGCGGACTTGCGCGGAACGTTAGAGATTTTTTTGCATTTTTGGAGGAGACGTGGTGCCATTCCCCTCGCTGCGGCGCACACGACGCATTGCAGCGAACGGCACGGCGCGCTTTGCGTCAGATGCCGGAACAGGCACCGAGAGAAAGAGGAATTGCTGCGATGGACGACGTGCGTCAGGTCCGCAAGGATACCGAAGGCTACTGCATCGAAGACCTGACCGTCGGCATGACGGCCAGCTTCGCCAAGACGGTGACGGAAGCCGACATCGTCCTGTTCGCGGGCATTTCCGGCGACACCAACCCGGTCCACATCAACCAGGAATACGCCGCCACCACCATGTTCCAGGGCCGCATCGCCCATGGCATGCTGACGGTCGGCTTCATCTCGGCCGTTCTGGGCACCAAGCTGCCGGGGCCGGGCTGCATCTACATGAGCCAGACGCTGAAGTTCAAGGCGCCGGTCCGCGCCGGCGACACCGTCACCGCCCGCGCCACCATCACCGAGCTGATCCCGGAAAAGCGCCGCTGCGTCATCAAGACCGTCTGCACCGTCGGCGAGACCGTGGTGGTCGAGGGCGAGGCACTGCTGATGGTCCCGTCGCGCGGCTGACCGGAGACCGCTGATTGGCCTGCTTGGAAGCGTAAAACACGCCGGCGCGTTTACCCCGCGCCGGCGTCGGTCTATATAGACGCCCGAGCAAGCGGACCCGCCGGGATCCGCCCACAGCACCGGGGCGCGCATGCGACTGTACAGACACACCGCCGACCTGCCGGCCGAAGAGCGGGGCGCCGTCGTGGCGCTCGGCAATTTCGACGGTGTCCATCGCGGGCATCAGACGGTCATCGGCACCGCCCAGCGCCTTGCGGCGGAGATGGGCGCACCCTCGGCCGTCGTCACCTTCGAGCCGCATCCGCGCAGCGTCTTCCGTCCCGACGATCCGCCCTTCCGCCTGACGCCCTTCCGCGTCAAGACCCGCCAGATCGAGGCGCTGGGCGTCGACCAGCTGATCGTCTGCCATTTCGACGACGGCTTCCGGCACAAGACCGCGCAGGACTTCGTCGACGAGGTGCTGGTCGCCGGGCTGGGCGTGCGCCACGTCGTCTGCGGCTATGACTTCCTGTTCGGGCACAAGCGGTCGGGCAATCCCGCCGTCCTGCTGCAGGCCGGGCGCGCCCAGGGCTTCGGCGTGACCGAGGTCGGGCCGGTGTCCGACGAGCAGGGCGGCGTCTATTCCTCCACCCGCGTGCGCGACGCGCTGACCGCCGGCCACCCGCGCGAGGCCGCCTATGTGCTGGGCCATCCCTGGGAGATCGAGGGGAGGGTCGTCCATGGCGACCAGCGGGGCCGCACCATCGGCTTCCCCACCGCCAACATCGAATTGGGCGAATATCTGCGCCCGGCCTTTGGCGTCTATGCGGTGCGCGCCGGCATCGATCGCGGCGGCGAGACCGTCTGGCTGCCGGGTGTCGCCAACCTGGGCGCCCGCCCCACCGTCGATGGCACGGTGGCGCGGCTGGAAGCCCACCTGTTCGATGTCGACCTCGACCTGTACGATCTGCATCTGCGGGTCCAGATGATCGACTTCCTGCGGCCGGAAATGAAGTTCCCCAGCTTCAACGCGCTGAAGGACCAGATCGTGCAGGATGCCGCCGCCGCCCGCGCCGTGCTGGCGGCCGGCTGACCGGAGGGGTTGGGTGATGGAACGGGTGCTGATGCTGCTGTTCATGCTGAACCAGGGCGGCCCGACGACGCTGGAATTCTCCAGCTTGGAGCAATGCAAGGCGGCAGAGCCGATCATCATCCAGAACTACCGCGAGATGACCGGCAACACGGTGCTCTCGCGCTGCATCCGCATGGTGCTGCCGGCGAAGTGACCGGACAGTTGGCGATCCGCGCTGGCGGCGGTGGTTTCATCTGATACAGTGCGGCCCCGTCCCCGCTTCCCGCCGCAAGTCACCACCCGCCCCATCCATGCCACGTCCCGACTCCCTGACCATCCGCGTTCTGCTGACGGCGCTCGTCGCCTTCGGCCCGCTGTCCACCGACCTCTATCTGCCGTCGCTGCCCACACTGGTGCGGGTGTTCGGCACCGATGTCGCCACGGTCCAGCTGACCCTGTCAATCTTCCTGGTCGGCTTCGCGGTGTCGCAGCTGGTCTATGGCCCGATGTCCGACCGCTTCGGCCGCCGCCCGACCCTGCTGGTGGGGGTGGCGATCTATCTGGCGGCCAGCGCCGTCTGCGCCATGACCGGCAGCGTCGAGGCACTGATCGCCGCCCGCTTCTTCCAGGCGCTGGGCGCCTGCTGCGGCCCGGTGGTGGCGCGTGCGGTGGTGCGCGACGTGTTCGGGCGCGACCGGGCGGCGACGGTGCTGGCCTACATGTCGATGGCAATGGCGCTGGCCCCGGCAGTGGGGCCGATGCTGGGCGGCGTGCTGACGGAGTGGTTCGGCTGGCGCGCCAACTTCGTGCTGCTGACGATCTTCGCCTGCGGCATTCTCGGCGCCGTCTGGTCGCTGCTGGGCGAGACCAACGCCCATCGCGACGAGGAGGCCTTGCTGCCCGGCCGGCTGGCCGCCAACTACCTGCTTCTGCTGCGCAACCGCGGCTTCGTCGGCTATGTGCTGGTGGTGGGTTTCTCCTACAGCGGCATCTTCTCCTTCATCTCCGGCTCATCCTTCGTCCTGATCGAGCAGCTGCACCTGACCCCAGCGCAGTATGGCGCCAGCTTCGGCGCGGTGGTGCTGGGCTACATGCTCGGCACCTTCCTGGCCGGGCGGCTGACACCGCGGCTGGGCGGCGCGCGGATGATCCGGATCGGCACACTGCTGTCGCTTGGCGGCGGCTTGGCGGGAGCGGCGCTGGCGCTGGCCGGTGTGCTGCACCTGCTGGCGATCGTTGTGCCGGTCTTCCTGTTCATCCTGGGTGCCGGGCTGACCCTGCCGAACGCCAGCGCCAACGCCGTCGGCCCCTACCCCTCCATGGCCGGGCTGGCCTCCTCGCTGCTGGGTTTCGCGCAGATGGCCCATCGCCGCGGTCATCGGCATCGTGGTCGGCCACCTGAACAACGGCACCGCCGTGCCGATGATGGGCGCCATCGGGCTGGTGGGTCTGGGCGCGCTGCTGGCGCACCGGCTGCTGGTCATCCCCGCGGCGACGGGCGGGCGATCCGCCTGATCCGGCCCTGTTGGGAATGGCCCTGATGTGAGGAATGGCGGGCTGCGCGTCGGCGCTCCCGCGTCTTGCCGTCGTCATCGCCATCTTCCTTTCCCAACTGCGGAAAGCGGTCCAGCAGGATGGTGAACAGGATCGTCACGATCAGGCACAGGCCCAGCGTCATCCCCGCCAGCAGGTAGTATCCGGCGCCGCAGGCGATCCCCAGCGCCCCAGCCACCCAGATCACCGCCGCGGTGGTCGCTCCGCGCACGCTGTCGCCGGAGCGGAACATCACCCCGGCGCTGATGAAGCCGACCGCCTGGGCCACGCCCTGGATGACGCGCACCGGATCGCTCGGCCGGTCGTCCCCCGTCGCCTGCAAGCCGGCGAACAGTTCCAGCGCCACCAGCGTGGTCAGCGCGCAACTGATGGATATCAGCGTATGCGTGCGCAACCCTGCCGCCTTGCCGCGCATCTCGCGGTCGAGTCCCAGCAAGGCACCGCAAAAGGCGGCCGCCAGCAACCGCAACCCGATCTCCTCCGCAGTCAGAACATTAGTCAAGCCCATGAAATTGCTCCGGTTTTTCAGCCTCCCAAACGGTCTGCCACTTTTTTGGGTCGGACCGCATTTTTCACTTTGCATTCGATCGCGTTGGATCTATGTAACGCGAACTCGCAAGCGCACGTGCCGCTGGCCCGCCCCTCGGCGTCTCCGAGATGTGGTTATGCAACGACGTAACGCGTGATCCCCGACCGTCCCTTAAACAAGGCGGCGACTTGGAGGTTACGATGGTTGATGTTGTTGTGGGTGGGCGCGTGCTCACCCGTCTCCGAAATCTGCCGCTCCTGGACCATACGGACAGAACAGGGTTCTGTACGGGGCAATCCAGTATTTGCGGCCTGAGCGCCTGATCAGCTTTTTCAGTTGCTGATCGGCACGCTCGGCCGCTCCGTTCCCCCCGACTTCGCCCTTTCCGTTCCATCATCTTGCGTCCCAGGAGACTGAGATGACCCAGAAGATTGCGCGCTTTTTCGAAGAGCAGCGCCCGCAGACCCCTTGCCTTGTCATCGATCTGGATGTCGTCGAGCAGAACTACAACGATCTGCATGACGCCCTGCCCGACGCCCGCATCTTCTATGCGGTGAAGGCGAACCCGGCCGCGGAAATCCTCAGCCTGCTGGCCCGTCTCGGCTCCGCCTTCGACTGCGCCTCGGTCCCGGAAATCCAGATGGCGCTGGCCGCCGGCGCCACGCCGGACCGCATCTCCTTCGGCAACACCATCAAGAAGGAAAGCGACATCCGCCGCGCCTTCGAGCTGGGCGTGCGCCTGTTCGCCTTCGACAGCGAGCCAGAACTGGAGAAGATCGAGCGCGCCGCCCCCGGTGCCCGCGTCTTCTGCCGCATCCTGACCTCGGGCGAGGGCGCCGAATGGCCGCTGTCGCGCAAGTTCGGCTGCGACCTGAAGATGGCGCGCGAGCTGCTGCTGAAGGCCCGCGACATGGACGTGCAGCCCTACGGCGTGTCCTTCCATGTCGGCTCGCAGCAGAAGGACCTGATGCAGTGGGACCACGCCATCTTCCAGGTGGCGCAGCTGTTCCGCGAACTCGAGGTGCTGGGCGTCGATCTGGGCATGATCAACCTGGGCGGCGGCTTCCCCACCCGCTACCGCACCGACGTGCCGGAATGCACCGCCTACGGCCAGGCGATCTTCGACTCGCTGCGCACCCACTTCGGCAACCACCTGCCGGAGACCATCGTCGAGCCCGGCCGCGGCATGGTCGGCAGCGCCGGCATCATCGAGAGCGAAGTGGTCCTGGTGTCGCGCAAGTCGGCCGAGGACACCAAGCGCTGGGTCTATCTGGACATCGGCAAGTTCGGCGGCCTGGCCGAGACGATGGACGAGGCGATCCAGTACCCGATCGAGGTGCTGGGCGATGAGGAGGATGAGGACCGCGAAGCGGTGATCCTGGCCGGCCCGACCTGCGACAGCGCCGACGTGCTGTATGAGCGTGCCGACTACAAGATGCCGATGGGTCTGAAGGCCGGCGACCGCGTGCGCATCCATGCCACCGGCGCCTACACCACGACCTACTCGGCCGTCTGCTTCAACGGCTTCGAGCCGCTCAAGCATTACTGCATCTGAGGATGGCGGCGGGGCAGCGCCCTGCTCCTTCTTCAGCCCGTCAAGAAAAAGCCCGCCTGCCGGTTCTCCCGGCGGCGGGCTTTTTCCTTTCCAGCAGGGTGTTTTTTGTGCAGCCTAATTTTTCAGCATGACCGACTGACGGACAAAGAAAAAGGCCGCTTCCGATCAACGGAAGCGGCCTTTTCCGGTGCGTTCGCCGGCCGGCGTACAGGCGCTCATTCGCGCCAGAACGGCTTCGACATCTCGCGCTCGGCGTCCAGGCGGCTGAAGCCGATGTCCTGCAGCATACGGTCGTCCAGATAACCCAGCTCGCGGCGGGTCACAACGCGCTGGCGCCACAGGCCCAGCAGGTTCGAGGCGACTTCGACGATGTGGCCGAAGGTGGTGGTGGAGTGGCCGGTCTCGGCCGAATGCAGAAGGGTTGCCATGATGGAGATTCCTGAGATGTCTTGTTTTGGAGGGTCCGCCGGTCGGCGATCACGTCCTCCTTGTGTGGAAATATAATTACGCTCCTTCGAGCCCTGTTGCCACCCCTCTCGGCAACATGCCCGCTTTGCAGGCAGCGAAGAACTCGCCATGGAATGTCACCGATCTGTGGCAAAATCGTCATTGTGGATACTTACGGTTCGCTACACTGACAATAAAGAAGCCTCGCGAAGACACCCCCTGGACAAGGCAGACCGACTTGGGTGATGTATTGTTTTACTTACGGATCAATCCTGCGGACCAGTGGACAGGCTGATGAGCAGCACCCTCCCCACCGCCAGCCAGCAGTTCGAGACCATCGGCTTCGATGGCGATGACACGCTCTGGCACAATGAATCGCTGTTTTCGATGACGCAGGACCGCTTCCGCGCCCTGCTGGCCCATGCCGCCGACCCGACCGATCTAGACCGCCGCCTGCTGGAAGCGGAACGGGCGAACCTCCGCGTCTATGGCTACGGCATCAAGGGCTTCGTGCTGTCGATGATCGAGACGGCGATCGCCGTCACCGACGGCCATGTCCCGGCGCGCGACCTGCAAAGCCTGATCGACTTCGGCAAGGCGATGCTGGAGCATCCAGTCGAGTTGCTGCCCGGCGTGCAGGAGGTGGTGGAAACGCTGGCCCGCCGCCACCGGCTGGTGCTGATCACCAAGGGCGACCTGTTCGACCAGGAGAGCAAGATCGCCCGCTCCGGCCTGTCGGAGCTGTTCCACGCGGTGGAGATCGTCAGCGAGAAGGACCCGGCCACCTATCGCCGGGTGATGGCCCGCCACGGCATCGACCCGGCCCGCTTCCTGATGGTCGGCAACTCGGCCCGCTCCGATATCCTGCCGGTTCTGGCGACCGGCGCCCATGCCGTCCACATTCCCTATGCCATCACCTGGGCGCATGAAGAGGCCGAGGTGCCGGACGAGCATTACCGCCGGCTGGAGTCGGTCCGTGATCTACCGGCGCTGCTGGCGGATTGGTGAGGAGTTCTGACGATGACCCTGCCTGCTTCCCTGTTTACCCTGCCCGACCTCGACGGCATCACGCCCGAGGCCGGCGCTCCGGCCGCCGATCGCATGCTCTCGGGAACCCCGGTCTTCACCACATGGAACGGCTACGAGTCGCCCGATGGAAAACGGTTCGCAGGCACCTGGCGGTCAACGCCCGGCTCCTGGCGCATCGTCTATGACGAGTGGGAATATTGCGAGATCCTGGAGGGCGAAAGCATCGTCGCCCATGACGACGGCCGGTCATGGCACCTGAAGGCGGGAGACCGCTTCATCATCGAGCCGGGGTTCCAAGGCAGTTGGACGGCGGTTGAGACAACGACCAAGCGCTATGTGGTGATCCTGCCCTGACGATGGCGTCAGCCGGTGATCTCGTCAGCCGGTGATCTCGATGGAATGCTGGGCGGCATTGTGACCGAGGATGGTGACGGCCTTGCGCCCGATCTCCACCGCAAGCACGCCGAGGACGAGGACGGAAGCGACCAGCATCAGCCGGGCGATGTCACGGGCCCAGCCACGCTTGCGGGCGTTGGCGCGGCGATGTTCCCGCAGCACGGCCTGCGCGGCACGGGCGTTCAGACGCTGTCCCATCCAGGCGGTGGCGGCCATGATGCGCTCCCCGTCATCCCAAACAATCGATATGCTTTTGTATCAAATTTTATATTGTTGAGCAAGGAACGAGTCCTGCAGCGGATTGCCACAGGACTCCTTCGATAGGACCGGCACCTATTCCTTGAAAGCCACCTCGCGCTGACGGCGGAAGGCCGGCAGCAGGATCAGGGCCAGCAATCCGGCGGCAACCGCCATCAGGCCGGCACTGATCGGCCGCGAGACGAAGATGGTCAGGTCGCCATGCGACAGCAGCATCGCCCGGCTCAGATTCTCCTCCAGCAACGGGCCGAGGACGAAACCCAGCAGCAGCGGCGCCGGTTCGCAATCCAGCTTCTTCAGCACGTAGCCGAACAGGCCGAAGCCGGCCATCATCACCACGTCGAAGACGTCGTTGCGCAGGCTGTAGGTGCCGATGCAGCAGAAGACCAGGATGGCCGGGAACAGATAGGCGTAAGGCACGCGCAGAAGCCGCACCCAGATGCCGATCAACGGCAGGTTCAGAACCACCAGCATGATGTTGCCGACCAGCATGCTGGCGATCATGCCCCAGAACAGCTCCGGCTGCTTGGTCATGATCTGCGGGCCGGGCGTGATGCCGTGGATCATCATGGCGCCGATCATCAGCGCCATCACCGCGTTGGACGGGATGCCGAGGCTGAGCATCGGGATGAAGCTGGCCTGGGCGCCGGCATTGTTGGCGGCCTCCGGCCCGGCGACGCCCTGGATGGCGCCCTTGCCGAAGGCAGCCGGATCGCGCGCCACCTTCTTTTCCAGCGCATAGGAGGAAAAGGCGCTGAGCGTCGCCCCGCCCCCCGGCAGGATGCCAAGGAAGGCGCCGAGCGCCGTGCCGCGCACCGCCGCCGGCCAGGCTTCCGTGAAGTCCGCCCAGGTCGGCCAAAGCCGATGGATCGGTGACGGTTCGATGCCGCGCCCCTCCGTCTCCTCCAGATTGATGATGATGTCGGCCAGACCGAACAGCCCCATGGCGAGCGGCACGAAGTCCAGCCCGTCGTAAAGTTGAGGAATGTCGAAGGTGAAGCGCATCTGGCCGGAATTGACGTCGGTGCCGACCATCGACAGCAACAGCCCGATCAGGATCATCGCCACAGCCTTGACGACGGAACCGTGGGCGAGGATCACCGCGCCGATCAGGCCGACCAGCATCAGCGCCACATACTCCGACGGGCCGAAGGCCAGCGCCACCCCGGCAAGCGGCGGGCCGGCGACGGCGATCACCAGCGTGGTGACGACGCCGGCGAACAGCGAGGCAAGCGCCGCCGTCGCCAGCGCCACGCCGCCGCGACCCTGGCGCGCCATGGCGTTGCCGTCCAGACAGGTCATCACTGAGGACGACTCGCCCGGAAGCTTCACCAGAATGGCGGTGGTCGAGCCGCCATACTGTGCACCGTAGAAGATGCCGGCCAGCATGATCAGCGCGCCGACCGGCGGCAGGTAGAAGGTGATCGGCAGCAGCAGCGCCACCGTCGCCGTCGGGCCCAAACCAGGCAGAACACCGATCAGCGTGCCGATCAGGGCGCCGATGAAGCAGTAGAGCAGGTTCATCGGCTCGACCGACACGCCCAGCCCGAGCCAGAGATTGGCGAACACGTCGATCATGGCCAGATCTGGAGCGGCAGGCCCAGCCCCCAGGAGAAGATGGCGACGCATGCGGAGGCCAGTGTGGCCCACAGCGCGGTGAAGGGGCCGGGACGCAGCGGCCGGCCGGCCAGTCCGCCGATCCCGATCAACGCCAGGATGGCGAGCACCAGCCCCAGCTTGTCGAGCAGGGTGGCGAAGGCGACCACAGCGACGGTGATGGCAACCGATGGCCGCCATGCCCAACCGAGCGCAGCCGGCGCGTCGGTGGTCAGGCCGCGCAGCATCGTCGCAAGCCCCGACGCCAACAGCAGATAGCAGATGAGCTGCGGAAAGAAGCCTGCCTGCATCATGGCAAGCGACCCGGCATCCCACTTGCGCGCCAACCACAATCCGCCGAGCGCGATGGCGGCGAGCAGCAGCCCGGCCGCAAGGTCCTGGGGCGATCTCAGCCGGATGGCGGCCGGCCGCGGCGATCTCAGGGTGTTTGTCATTCGATGGATGTCCGCTCTCTCAAGCACGCGACGGCGAAGGAACCGGCTGCGGCATTCTTTGCTTCGTGGGACGAGTCCGTTGGGCGGGAAACCCGGATCGGAGCGGTCCTGCCGAACCGGGCCGGCCGGGCGCGCCCGCCGGTCCGAGCCTCCAGCACCCCGAATCCATGGGTTGCATTATCATCATGCATAGCATCGTAGTCGAGCGCCTTCTGCGCCGTATCGCGCGCCAGCGTTCGGCGAAATTGATAAAATTCAAACAGTCCTGACGGAGTCTCGCAGCATATTACCCGTCACGGTACACATCTGCTATATCAATGCACGCAATATCGCCGACCCCGGGTCTTTGACGTCACCATGGTCTGGATCGGCATCCTGAGAGCTGGCCCGATGGAGCGGACGGAATGATGACAGCAGCGACCCGATTTCTGCGCATGGCCGGCGGCCGTGCCGCATCCCTTCTCGGCACCGCGCTGGCGGCGATTGCCCTGAGCGCCGCTGGCGGTCCGGCGGCGATGGCCGCCTATCCGGAGAAGCCGATCACCATGATCGTGGCCTATGGGGCCGGCGGTTCCACCGACGTGACGGCCCGCATGCTGGCGCCCTACATCGAACGCTATCTCGGTGGCGGGCGGATCATCGTGCTGAACCGCCCAGGCGCCGGTGGGGAGATCGGTTTCGCGGCCATCGCCGATGCGGCGCCCGACGGCTACACCATCGGCTTCATCAACACGCCCAACCTCGTCACGATCCCGATCGAACGGCAGGCGCGCTACGGCCTGGACCGGCTCGACCCGCTGGTGAACATCGTCGACGACCCCGGCGTGATGACCGTCCGCGCCGACAGCCCCTTCCGTTCGGTCGCCGACGTGGTCGAGCATGCCAAGACCAATCCCCGCACCCTCACCGTCGGCTCGACCGGAATCGGATCGGACGATCATCTCGCCATGCTTCTGCTGGAACGGCAATCCGGCGCGAAGCTGATCCACGTCCCCTTCCCCGGCAGCGCGGAGAATTACCGGGCGATGCTGGGCCAGCACATCCAGATCTGCGACCAGAATCTCGGCGAAGGTCTGCGCGGGATCGCCGGCGGCGACCCGGTGCGGATGCTGGGGGTGATGAGCCGGTCACGCTGGGACATGGCGCCCGACCTGCCGACCTTCCGCGAGCAGGGCTATGCCATCGACATGGTGTCGATGCGCGGCATCGGCGCGCCGAAAGGCCTGCCGCAGGACATCCGCCGCACCCTGATCGAGGCGATCACCAAGGCCGCCATGGACCCGGAATTCCAGGCCAAGGCGCGCGAGACCTTCCAGCCGCTGCGCATCGTCGGCCCGGACACCTTCGCCGCCGAACTGAAGCAACTGGATGGCGAGTTCCGCACCCTGTGGGCCGAGATGCCCTGGAAATGAGACAGGAAAAACAAGACCGGGTCCGCAATGATCCCTTTCATTACGCTTTGGTTCCGGCAGCGTAACGAATTGGATCGGCCGTTCCCACCTCGGAAAAGCCCTTCAATCTCAGCAGGCAGCTGTCGCAGGCCCCACAGGACAGCCCCTCCGGCGTCGGGTCGTAGCAGGAGTGGGTCAGGCCGTAGTCGACTCCCAGTTCCAGGCCGCGACGGACGATCGCGGCCTTGTCCATGGTCATCAGCGGCGCATGGATCTTGAACCGGCTGGTGCCTTCCACCCCCGCCTTGGTGGCGAGGTTGGCCAGCGTCTCGAAGGCGGCGATGTATTCGGGACGGCAGTCGGGATAGCCGGAGTAATCCAGCGCGTTGACGCCGATGAACAGATCGGACGCGCCCAGCGTTTCGGCCCAGGCCAGCGCGAAGGACAGGAAGACGGTGTTGCGCGCCGGGACATAGGTGACCGGGATGCCCTCGCCCAGATCGGCCTCCAGCTCGGCGGCGCTGTCGTGCTTGGGCACCGCGATGCTGTCGGTCAGGGCAGAGCCGCCGAAGGCGCGCAGGTCGATGTCGGCGATCACATGCCGCTCGACGCCCATGGCGGCGACCACCCGGTGCGCCGCTTCCAGCTCCACCGAATGGCGCTGGCCATAGCGGAAACTGAGCGCATTGACGCGATAGCCCTCGGCCTTGGCGATGGCGAGCACCGTCGTCGAGTCGAGCCCGCCGCTGACCAGCACCACCGCGTCCCGGATACCGCTCTGCCCTGCCATCGCACACCTGCCTTTCCGAAGCCGTCCGCCCGCTCGATGCGAACATCCTGCGACAGCTTCTGGCACATCCGGACGGTACAGACCAGATCAGGACATCAGCGCCAGCAATTCCGCGATGGTCATGATGCGCGACGGCGGCAGGCGGATGGTGGCGGTACAGCCCTGCCCCAACGCGCTGTCCAGCCTCAGCGTGCCGCCATGTGCCTCCACCAGACGCAACGCCAGCGGCAGGCCGAGACCGACGCCCTCGTGACGGCGGTTGGTGCCCTGATCGATCTGGGCGAAGGGGGTAAGCGCCTTCTCGATATCCTCCGGCCGCATGCCGATGCCCTGGTCGCGCACCGACAACTCCACCCAGCCATCGGCGGCAAGGCCGGCGGTCAGACCGACGGCGGCTTCCGGATGACTGAACTTGATGGCGTTCGACAGGATGTTCCCCAACGCCTGGCCGAGGCGTCGCTCGTCGCCGCGAAGCGGCGGCAGGTCGCCGTCGACCACCACCCCCACCATCACCCGCTGGCGATTGGCGTGGAAGCGCAGGTCCGCCACGGTCCGTTCGACCAGCGCGGACAGGTCCACGGTTCCTTCCGCCAGCGACAGCCCGCCGTCATCGATCCGCACCATGTCGAGGATGTCGTCGATGATCGCCAGAAGCTGTTCGCCCGCCTGCCGGATCGCACCGACGCAGTCGTCCGGCCGGCCATTCCGCTGCCCGTCCGCCGCAACGGTCCCGACTTGTGCCTCCAGCAGCTGTGAAAAGCCGATCACCGCATTCAGCGGGGTGCGCAACTCGTGGCTCATGGCGGCGATGAAGGTCGATTTCGCATGATTTCCGGCCTCTGCCGCCTCCTTGGCGGCCAGAAGCTCGGCTTCCGCCCGCCGACGGTCGGTCACGTCGCGGAGAATGGCGGTGTACAGCCGCCGCCCCTCCACCTCGCTGGCGCTGACCGACAGTTCGACCGGAAAGCGCGTGCCGTCGGCACGCTCCGCTTCCGCCGCGCGATCGCGGGCGACCAGCGCGGTGGTCTGGCCAGGTGCGAACTCCAGCCGGACACCGCCCTCCTCGCGCAGGTCGGACAACGGAATCAGGCGGTCGAGCGGGCGCCACAGCAACTCCCCGGCGGCGACACCGAACATCGCCTCCGCCGCACGGTTGAAGCTGATCAGCACATCAGCCTCGTCGATGATCAGGATCGCTTCGGCGGCAGTGTCCAGGATCGCCTCGTTGCGCGCCTCCGACAGGCGCAGAGCGTTGGCGGTATGCACATATTCGCTGACGTCGGTGATGGTGGCGATTGTGCCGCCATCCTCCAGGCGGATGCGCTGGCACAACACCCGCCGGTCGGCCCCCGACCCGTCGGGATCATGGAAACGGAAATCGGTCGTCACCGACTCACCGTCCGGGTCCAGCCGCCACTCTGCCGCCACCCGCGCCCGGTCCTCCGGATGGACGGCATCGAGCCAGCCCTCGCCGAGCAGCCGGTCGGGCTCCAGCCCGGTGATCCCGGCAAGCCGGGCATTGGCGAACAACACCTGTCCGCCGGCATCGGCCTGCAGGATGCCGACCGGCACCGCCTCCGCCAGGGTGCGGTAACGCGCCTCGCTCGCTCGCAGCCGTTCCGACAGGGCGATGTGGTCGCTGACGTCGCGGATGTTAAGCACCAGCCCGCCGATGACAGGATCGGCCATCTCGTTGCGGGTGGTGACCTCAAGCCAGCGCCAACCGCCGTCGGAATGGCGGAAACGGAACGCAGCGCGGCTGCTGCTGCCGGCGGGGGCACTCCTGCGGAGATGGAGGCGGCGGTGCACCTCCTCCACATCGTCGGGATGGATATGACTGTCGAGGGAGGCGCCGGTCAGCATCTCCGGCCTGTGGCCCAACAGATCGGCGACGGACTCGCTGATGTGGCGCACGCGCCCGTCCGGCGAAAGAACCGCGACGACCTCGCGGCGATCCTGCAACAGGGCGTCTGCCCCAATGTCCCCAAACGCGCCATTCTGCAAGACGACACCCCCGGACCTGCGACGAACGGCGGGGCTATCCACAACCCCGCCGATCAGGGTAGTCGAGCGTCGTTAATGGTTCATGTCAGGATAAACCCGACTCCAAGCGGATTAATTTCCACAGTGAAATCTTCAGCCGCGCCGCAGGGACAGGAAAGATGTCAGCGCCTCCAGAACTGCGTCGGGAGCCTCGGTCATCACCATGTGTCCGGTCTGCGGCAGGACGACGACCTGCGACGCCTTGACGCGGGCGGCCAGCGACCGCCCGGCCTTTGCCGGAGTCATCTTGTCGAGCGCGCCCAGCAGGAACAGCGCCGGACAGGCGATCGTCGCCGCTGCCTCGGCCCCCTGCCCGTACTCGTTGCAGGCGGCAAGGTCGACACCCAGCACCCCCGGCCGGACCGAAGCCATCAGCCGGCGCCCGCCGGGGATCAGGGCCAGACCCGGCGTCGGACAGCCGCCACCTTGGGCACCGCCATGGCCGCGCGGACCATGGCCCCAGCCGATCACCATCTCGATGGCGGATTGTTCGCCGGCATGGGCGGCGGCCAGCAGGTCGGGATGGACCGGCATCCGCTCCGCCACGCCCAGCAATGCCACCGCCTCCACCCGTCCACCATGGCGGGCGGCTGCATCCAGCGCCACCAGGGCGCCCATCGAATGGCCGATCAGCGCCGCGCGCTCCAGCCCGGCGGCGTCGAGCAGAGCGACCAGCCAGTCGGCGATGGCGGCGATGCTGCCCAGCGGCTCACCGCCGGAACGGCCATGGCCCGGCAGGTCGACCGCCAGGACCGAACGGCCATGGTGGGCGAGATAACGGCTTTGCAGGCTCCACACGCTGTGGTCCATGCCGGCGCCGTGGATCAGCACGACAGCGGGACGGGCCGGGGGACGCGCGGGATCGATCTCCCGGCCGCCGGTGTGGACGAAGACGGGGTTCCCGTTGACGGTCAGCTGCATGGCGCGGCCCTCAGCCCTTGGTGGCGGCGCGCAGCGCCTGCTTCAGATCGTCGATCAGGTCGTCGCAATCCTCCAGCCCGATGGACAGGCGGATCATGTCCTCCCCCACCCCGGCGGCGGCGAGTGCGGCAGCATCAAGCTGGGCATGGGTGGTGCTGGCGGGATGAATGACCAGCGACTTGGCGTCGCCGACATTGGCAAGGTGCGAGAACAGCGTCAGCGACTCGATGAAACGTCGCCCGGCCTCACGGCCGCCATCCTCGCCATTTCCCCGGATGCCGAAGGAGATGATGGAGCCGGCACCATGCGGCAGCAGCCGGGATGCCAGCGCATGGTCGGGGTGGTCCACCAGCTCGGGGTAGGAGACCCAGGCGACGGCGCCCTTCTCGGCGGCCAGTTCCCCTTCCAGGAAGCAGACGATCTTGCGGGTGTTGTGAATGTGGCACTTCATCCGCAACGGCAGCGTTTCCACCCCCTGCAGAATCTGGAATGCGTTCATCGGGCTCATGCAGGCGCCGAAATCGCGCAGGCCTTCGGCGCGGGCGCGGGCGATGAAGGCGGCGGGACCGAATTCCTCGGCGAAATCGATGCCGTGATAGCCGGCATAGGGTTCGGTCAGGGTCGGGAACTTGCCGGACGCCTCCCAATCGAAACGGCCGCCGTCGATCACCACACCGCCGATGGCGGTGCCGTGGCCGCCCAGCCACTTGGTGCAGGAATGCATGACCAGATCGGCGCCATGCTCGAACGGCCGGCAGAGATAGGGCGTGGTGAAGGTCGAATCGATCAGCAGCGGGATGCCGGCCTCGTGCGCGATGGCCGCCACCTTCGGCACGTCCAGCACCTCCAGCCCCGGATTGCCCAGCACCTCGCCGAAGACCAGCCGCGTTTCGGGGCGGATCGCGGCACGAATGCCGTCGAGGTCACGCGGATGAACGAAGCTGGTGGTGATGCCGAATCGCGGCAGCGTGTAGGCCAGCAGGTTGCGGCTGCCGCCATAGATCGAGGAGGAGGCGACGATGTGCCCGCCCGCATCCATCAGCGTCATGATGGCGAGCGTCAGCGCCGCCTGCCCGCTGGCGGTGCAGACCGCCCCCACCCCGCCTTCCAGCGTCGCCAGCCGCTCTTCCAGCACCGCGACGGTGGGGTTGGAGATGCGGGAATAGATGTGGCCGGGCCGTTCCAGGTTGAACAGCGCCGCCGCCTGATCGACGTCGCTGAAGACGTAGGAGGAGGTCAGATGGATCGGAACCGCCCGCGCCCCGGTGGCCGGATCGGGCTTCTGGCCCGCATGCAGGCTCTGCGTGTCGAACTTCAGGAACTTGGCGCCCGCCATGCTCCTCCCTCCCCTTATCGTTGGAACCGGAAATTGAAAGAGGGCCGCCTGTGGTCGAGCGGCCCTCCTTTGCTTTTCAGCGTCTTATTTGCCAGCCCTGTTCAACCCGCATTCCAGCGGTATCGACGGTGCGGAAGCGTATGGAGGCATGACGCGCGCGTCAAGGTGGTTGAACCGGCATGAACGGCGAGGATGGGCAAAATCATGGCCGCCCCGCGCGAATGAGAACAAGTTGCAACAAGTTGGCGCAAGGACTAAAAGGCGGGGGTGGCATGGCCCGACAGGCCGTGCCTGCCCGCAGAAGAGGTTGGAATGAAGATCTCCCGCTCCCGGTTCGTCCGTTCGCTCGCCCTTGCCTCCGCTCTCGCCGCATTGCCGGCCGTCGCCCTGACCGGCTCCGTCTCGGCCCAGACCACGCCGAGTGCCGACGGCATCACGGTGTACAACGCCCAGCATGCCAGCCTGACCAAGGAATGGGTGGAGCGCTTCACCCGCGAGACCGGCATCAAGGTGACCGTGCGCAACGGCAGCGACATGGAGCTGGGGAACCAGATCGTGCAGGAGGGGGCTGCCTCCCCCGCCGACGTTTTCCTGACGGAGAATTCGCCGGCGATGGCCCTGGTCGACAATGCCGGCCTTTTCGCGACGCTGAGCCCCGAGACACTGGCTCCCGTGCCGGAAAACTTCCGCCCGGCCAGCGGACATTGGGTCGGCATCGCCGCCCGCTCCACCGTCTTCGCCTACAACACCGGCAAGCTGCCCCAGGACAAGCTGCCTAAGTCGCTGCTCGACCTCGCCAACCCCGAGTGGAAGGGCCGGTGGGCCGCCTCGCCGGCCGGCGCCGACTTCCAGGCCATCGTCGGCGCGCTCCTCCAGCTGAAGGGCGAGGCGGCCACCGCCTCCTGGCTGAAGGCGATGAAGGAGAACGCCAAGCCCTATCGCGGCAACAGCGTCGCCATGAAGGCGGTGAATGCCGGCGAAGTCGAAGGCGCTGTGATCTACCATTACTATTACATCGGCGATCAGGCCCGCACCGGCGGCGAGAACAGCAAGAACGTCGCCCTGCATTATTTCCGCAACGGCGATCCCGGCGCCTTCGTCAGCATCTCCGGCGCCGGCGTCCTGGCGTCGAGCAAACACAAGGGCGAGGCCGAGGCCTTCGTGAAGTTCCTGACCGGCAAGGGCGGCCAGGAAGTGCTGCGCGACGGCGACTCCTACGAATATGCCGTCGCCGGCGGCATCGCCTCCAACCAGCGGCTGGAGCCGCTCGACAAGCTCCAGGCGCCGAAGGTCAAGCCGGAGGCCCTCAACAATAAGGCCGTCACCGACTTGATGACTGCGGCCGGCCTGCTGTAATCCCTGCTGCCGTTGCCCGCGGCATCGGATCGCGGGCAACGGCGGTCGAGGTCCGTCCATCCGGGCGGACCAGGGGCCGGTTCCGGAGTTCGCCGTCATCACTCTCAACACGCAACATACGCAGCACCCGCCGGATGGCCCGCCCAACGGTGGCAGCACCGCCTTTCCCGCCGCGGCGTCCCTCATTGCCGTGCGGAGGACCGGGCGTGCGCCGCTGCCGGTGCTCGCCGTCACCTCCCTGGTCGCGGCGCTCGCCCTCATGCCACTCGCCTTCGTGGTCTGGGTCACCATCCAGACGGGCTGGGATACCGTCGTCGAGCTGGTGTTCCGCCGCCGGGTCGGCGAGCTGCTGGGAAACACGCTGCTGCTGGTCCTGCTGACCCTGCCGCTGTCGGTCGTGGTGGCGGTGACGCTGGCCTGGCTGACCGAACGCTCCGACCTGCCCGGACGGCGCTTCTGGGCTTGGCTGGCGGTGGCGCCGCTGGCGGTTCCCGCCTTCGTCCATAGCTATGCCTGGGTGACCGTCGCGCCCGGCATGCATGGTCTGGCCGCCGCCGTCCTGGTCTCGGTCCTGGCCTATTCCCCGTTCCTTTATCTGCCGGTGGCGGCGCAGCTACGCCGGCTCGACCCGACCATGGAGGATGTCGCCGCCTCGCTCGGCCACGGCCCCTGGCGGGTGTTCCTGACCGTGGTGCTGCCGCAGCTGCGGGTGGCGGTCTATGGCGGCTGCCTGCTGATCGGCCTGCATCTGCTGGCCGAATACGGCCTCTATGTGATGATCCAGTTCGACACCTTCACCACCGCCATCGTCGACCAGTTCCAGTCGGCCTACAACGGCCCGGCGGCGAACATGCTGGCCGGCGTGCTGGTTCTGCTCTGCATGGGACTGATGGGCGGCGAGGCGCTGCTGCGTGGGCAGGAGCGCTATGCCCGCGTCGGCAGCGGCGCCGCGCGGCAGGCCGCACCGGCCAAGCTCGGCCGGGCCACCCTGCCCTGCTTGGCCATCCCGCTGCTGTTCGCCGCCCTGTCGCTCGGCGTGCCGATGCTGACGCTCGGCCGCTGGCTCGCGATCGGCGGCGCCCGCATCTGGCAGGGTGCCGACATTGGCGGCGCGATCGTCCAGACCGTCGCCTTGGCGCTGGCCGGCGCCCTGCTGACCACACTGGCCGCAGCCCCGATGGCGTGGCTGTCGGTGCGTGCGCCCAGCCGGCTGCAACGGGTTCTGGAAGCCTGCCATTACTATGTCGGCTCGCTGCCCGGCGTCGTGGTGGCGCTGGCGCTGGTGACGATCACCGTCCGGGTCGCCCTGCCGCTCTACCAGACCGTCGGCACCGTGCTGCTGGCCTATATGCTGCTGTTCCTGCCGCGCGCCCTGGTTGGCCTGCGGGCCAGCATCGCCCAGGCGCCGGTCGAGCTGGAGCGCGCCGCCATGGCGCTGGGCCGGACGCCGTTGCAGGCGGTGCGCCAGATCACCTTCCGGCTCGCCGCTCCCGGTGCGGCCGCCAGCATGGCGATGGTGGCGCTCGGCATCACCAACGAACTGACGGCGACCCTGATGCTCGCACCCAGCGGCACGCGCACGCTCGCCACCGAATTCTGGGCGCTGACCAGCGAGATCGACTATGCCGGGGCGGCACCCTACGCGGTGATGATGGTCGCCGCGTCGCTGCCGATGACGATCCTTCTCCACATCCAATCGAAACGGGCCGCCGGACGATGAGCTTCCTTCAGGTTCAGGGACTGGGAAAACGCTACGGCGACGCGGTGGCCCTGGAGGACGTCGCACTGTCGGTGCGCGCCGGCAGCCGCACCGCCATCGTCGGCCGCTCCGGGTCGGGCAAGACCACGCTGCTGCGCATCATCGCCGGTTTCGAGACCGCCGACGGCGGCCGCATCCTGCTGGACGGCCGGCCGCTGGTCGAAGCCGGCACGATGGTGCCGGCCCACCGCCGCGGCATCGGCTATGTGCCGCAGGACGGCGCCCTGTTCCCGCATCTCAGCATCGCCGACAACATCGCCTTCGGCCTGGAGCGCAACGACCCGACCCGGCGGACCCGCATTTTGGAGTTGCTGGAGGCGGTGGAGCTTGACCCGCAGATGCTGGAGCGCCGCCCGCATGAGCTGTCGGGCGGCCAGCAGCAGCGCGTCGCGCTGGCCCGCGCGTTGGCCCGCAAGCCGGCGCTGATGCTGCTGGACGAGCCCTTCTCGGCGCTCGACACCGGCTTGCGCGATTCACTGCGCCGCACCGTCGCCCGCGTGCTGCGCGAAGCCGACATCGCCACCATCCTCGTCACCCACGATCAGGCCGAAGCGCTGTCCTTCGCCGATCAGGTGGCGGTGATGCGCGAAGGCCGCCTGACCCAGGCCGGTCCGCCCCAGGAGCTGTATCACCGGCCGCGCGACCGCGAGACGGCGACCTTCCTGGGCGACGCCATCATCCTGCCGGCCGAGGTCGAGAATGGCTGGGCCAGTTGCAGCCTCGGCCGGCTGACGGTCGCCGGCGGATCGCGGAATGGCGCCGCCGAGATCATGCTGCGCCCGGAACAGCTCCGGCTGGTGGTGGATCACGACCACTCCCACAACGGCGGGGACGGTGGCGCCACAGGCTGGGGCCGCGTCGTCGATGTCGAGTTCGGCGGCTCGGTCTGCAAGGTAGCGGTCACGCTGGGCAATGCGCCGGGCCAGCCCGGCCCGCTGCTTCTGCGCCATTCCAGCATGGATCTGCCGCGGATCGGCAGCCGCGTGCGCATCCATGTCCAGGGCGAGGCGCATCTCTTCGACACGCCTCTGCGCTGACGGCCTCCACAGGAGCCGTCAGCGCACCCCCACCATCGTCTCTTCCGCAAGCCAGTCTACCACCCGCCGCAGCGCCTCGTCCTCGCTGGCGCCGTCGGCGAGCGCCGCCTGGAAGATCGCGATCTGCCGGTGGGCGCTGGTGCCACGCTTGAGGATCTCGCGGGCCCTTTCGACCTCGGCCGTACAGCCGAAATGCAGGGCGTCCTCGCGTGTCAGATCGATGATCTCGTCCAGCAGGTCGGCATAGGGCACGATCCGCCCCTGGCCGAAATCGACCAGCCCGCTGTCCAGGCCATAGCGCTGGGCCCGCCAGCGGTTCTCCTCGATCAGCAGGTTCTTGTAGGGCCGCCAAGTGACGTTGCGCGCCTTCAGCCGCCACAGCATGCGCAGCAGGCAGCGGTAGAGTGCGGCGACCGTCACCGCATCGTCCAGCCGGGTGCAGATGTCGGTGATGCGCATCTCCAGCGTCGGAAAGCGGGAAGACGGACGGATGTCCCACCACAGCTTGCTGGCATCCTCGATCACCCCGGCATTCACCAGCACGGCGACATGGCTCTGATATTCGCCATAGCTTTGGAAGCCGGCGGGCATGCCGGTGCGCGGCAGCTCGTGCCAGACGCTGAGCCGGTAGGAGCGGCGTTCCATGTCGCGCCCGCGCCAGAAAGGCGAGGAGGTCGACAGCGCCAGCAGATGCGGCAGGAAATAGCGGACCTGATTCATCAGGTCGATGCGCAGGTCGTCATCCTCGATCCCGACATGGACATGCATGCCGCAGATCATCAGCCGGCGGGCAGGTGCACCCAGGTCGCGGGCCAGCATGTTGTAGCGGTCGCGGTTGGTGTGCTTCTGCGGCTCCCACGCGGCGAAGGGATGGGTGGAGGCGGCGATCGGCGCCAGCCCATAGCGGTCGGCGACACCGGCCACCGTGCCGCGCAGCGCCGCCAGTTCGGCCCGTGCCTCCTCCAGCGTCTCGCAGACCGGCGTTCCCACCTCGATCTGGCAGCGCAGGAACTCGGGATGGATGCGGCCGGGCGCCTGCTCCTGGCAGGCTTCCAGCATCTCGTCCGGCGGGCTCGGCACGATGTCGCGCGTGCCGCGGTCGACCAGCAGATATTCCTCTTCCAGGCCGAGGGTGAAGGACGGTTCGGTCACGGCGCGTTCCATAGCTCGTCAGGCCCGGGGGTAATGGTGGATGGCGGTCAGCGACGGCAGGGACAGCAACGGTTCCAACGCATCGCCGATCACCTGCGCCCACAGATCGGCGCCTTCCGGCGTGGCGATCAGGTCCTGCCGCACCTCCAGCAGCACGTTGGGGTAGCCGGCGGGGGTGGCATGGGTTTCCACCGTGCCGCCCAGCGTGCCGCGACCGGAATAGGGCTGGTTGTCGCCGACGCACCAGCGGCCGTCGGCCTTCAGCGCCCCGATCAGCGGCACCGGCAGGCGGGGATCGTTGTCCCACAGCACGCCGATGTGCCAGGGCCGTGCCACCCCGCGCATCGCGGGCGTGAAGCTGTGCACGGACACCAGCACCGGCACCTGCCCACGGGATCGGATCGCCACCACCGCCGCCGCAACCGCGGCGTGGTAGGGCTTGAACAGCGCCTCCACCCGCTGGGCCTGGGCCTCGGCATCGAGCGCGCGGTTGCCGGGGATCACCACGTCGTCGCTGACCACCGGAATGGCGGTGGGATCCTCCAGCGCCCGATTCGGATCTATGACGAGCCGCGAGAAGCCCGACAGCACTGCTGTGGCGCCGAATCGCGCCGCCAGCCGCCGCGTCACTTCGGCAGCGCCGATGTCATAGGCGATGTGGCGGCAGAGCTGCTCCTCCGGCAGACCGAGGTCGCCGAGCGACCGTGGAATGGCGCGGGACGCATGGTCGCATACCAGCAGCAGAGGTCCGCCGGCATCCGGATTCAGCGTGGTCGCCGGCGGCGGATCGTCAGGACCAAGCAAGGGGCTCGTCGCACGCGGCGCCGGTGCGGGAGCGGTGACGGGCTGGCGATGTTCGGAGGGATGGGAAGACATGCGACACAGTAACGCAACCTCCACGCAGGACGCCACACTGGGGGCCATGCCGGGCGGAGGCGCCGCCGATGGTGGTAGTCCGAACGGCAAACTGCTAGGCTTCCCCTCCGTCTCCGCGCGAACCCACCCGGAAGAAGACCCGCATGCTTCGCCTGCTCACCCTTTGCCTTGCCGTGATGGCGCTGCTCAGCGCTTGCGGCCCCATTTACGAGACGCAGTACAGCCTCATCCCGCCAAGTTCGGCTGAAGGCCGGCTCTGCGTCAACCAGTGTCAGCAGAACCGCAATTACTGCCGTCAGAATTGCGGCATGTCGCAGCAGGCCTGCGTGAACGAGGCGCGGTCGCGCGCGCTCTATGACTATCAGGCCTACGTCAACCGCCAACAGGCGGAGAAGAAGCCGATCAAGAAGTCGGTCGGCGATTTCGACCGATCCTACTCCTGTGGCAACAGCAGCTGCGAAGCGCGCTGTGAATCCGACTATCGCGACTGTTTCGGCGGAAGCTGTGGCGGACAGGTGATCGCCAAAAGCGTCTGCACCGCCTTCTGCGATCAGGAAAAGCCGGCCGCCGCCGCCCCGAGGCTGAGCCCGGTGCCGCAGGGCGGCACCCAGGCGCCGATGATGCAGGCCCCGATGGGATCGGCTCCGATGTCCAACAGCGGCGGCTATCCGGCTGGCGCCTCGCTGTGCCAGCCCGGCATGCGGGTGTCTGTGGAGTGGAAGGGCGACTGGTACCCAGCCACCGTCAAGGACCATCCCCGCAATGACGGCCGTTGCCCGGTCCACTACGACGATTACGGATCGGAGGACGACGAGCTGGTCGCGCTGCGCCGCATCCGTCCGCGCTGATCCGCCGTCGCGTTTCCCCCGTCGGCAGCCTCCGGGAGAATCCCGGAGGCGCACGGCAGCCATGACTGGCAACCGGCTGGCCCCCCAGCCGGGGCGTCATTATAAGCGCACCATGCCAGACGCCAGTGCCATCCCAGTCGACCATGCGTACCGGACACAACGCATCGCCCTTATCGCGCTGCTGATCGGCGCTCTGGGCATTGCCTTCGCGCCCATCTTCGTCCGGCTGTCCGATGTCGGTCCAGTCGCCATCGGCTTTTGGCGGACCGCGTTGGCAATGCCGGCGCTGGCGCTGTGGATGGCCGCCGAGTCGCGTCAGCGGAGCGGGCGTGCCAGCCGCCGCCCCTCCTCCATCGGTGACTATGCCCGTCTGTCGCTGGCCGGGCTTTGCTTCGCCGGCGACCTCGCGATCTGGCACACCTCGATCCGCTACACTTCGGTCGCCAACTCCACGCTGCTGGCAAATTTCGCCCCACTCTATGTGGCGCCCGCCGCCTGGTTCCTGTTCAAGGAGCGCATCACCCGCCGCTTCGTCATGGGCATGCTGCTGGCGCTGGCCGGGGCTATCGTGCTGATGGGCGAGAGCTTTCAGCTCGATGCCGATCATCTGTTCGGCGACGCGCTGGCCCTGCTGACCGCCGCCTTCTATGCCGGCTACATCCTGTCGGTCGGGCGCCTGCGCAGCGAATTCTCCACCGCCACCATCATGACCTGGAGCGGCGCCATTTCGGCCGCGGTCCTGCTGCCCATCGGCCTCTATGACGGCGAGGCGATGCTGCCGGCGACCGCCACCGGCTGGGCCGTGCTGGCGGGGCTCGCCCTGTTCAGCCATGCCTGCGGCCAGAGCCTGATCGCCTACGCCCTGGCCCATCTGCCGGCCTCCTTCTCGTCGGTCAGCCTGCTGCTTCAACCGGCCGCCGCCGCCATCCTCGCCTGGGTTCTGCTGAACGAACCGTTGGGCCCCTTGCAGGCGCTGGGCGCCGCCGTAATTCTGGTGGGTATCCTGCTGGCCCGCCCCGGCGGCCGGTAAGCGTCCACATCCGGAAGGGCCGGCGCCACAACCGGCATGTTTTTCCATCGCACGGGCAAGGCGCCGCAGCGTGTCTGTGGCCCATTGACCGCACCCGCCGGGACCGTTACCGGTATGACCAATCAGCCATGAACCGCTTTCCGACCAAAGGGGAACAACCCGTGCCCGGCACCGACGACAGCGCTCACGTCCCCTCCTCTTCCCAGCGGATTTCGGAGTGGGTGGCACAACAGCTTCTCGACCGCATCGCGCGTGGCGAGCTGGTGCCGGGCGAGCGTCTGCCGGGGGAACGCCAGCTGGCCGAGCAGCTGCATGTCAGCCGCGTCTCCGTCCGCGCCGCCTTGCAAAAGCTGAAGACCCAGGGCTTCCTCACCGCCGTCCAGGGCGGCGGCACCCGCGTGGTCTCCTCGGCCGGCGTCATGGACGGCGCCCTCACCGCGATGGTGCGCAGCACCCACCAGAACCTCTGCGACCTCGTGGAAATCCGCATGGCGCTGGAAAGCTGGGCCGCCCGGCGTGCAGCAGAGCGGGCCACGCAGGAGCAGATCGACACCATCGGCCGCATCCTGGCGGCGATGAGCGAGACCAACCGCGACGGTGGACGCGCGGCGGACGACATGGACTTCCACGTCGCCGTCGCCCAGGCTTCCGGCAGCCCGGTCTATCTGCACCTGCTGTCGACCATCCGCGACATCCTCGGCAACATGGTCGAGATGAAGCACACCGAGCCCTTCATGGAAAACCATGAGGCGCTGATGATCGAGCACCACCGTGCCATCCATCAGGCCATCGCCCGGCGCGATCCCGATGCAGCCGCCAGTGCGGTCACCGCGCATCTCGGCTGGATCCTGGCGCGCTACCGCACCATGTCGGAGCATCCCGCCGGCGGGACGAATGGCGGGACGGAAGGCGCGACCGACGCCACGCCCTCCTCCGACAGCGCCGGCGCCTGACCCGCTCGCGCCCTGAATTGTCCGCAAAACGAGAAGGCCGCAGCCTCCCGACGGAGACTGCGGCCTTTACCTTGCGATCGGTGACTGTCCTCAGCTGGCGAGGATCGTCTCGATCTGCTTGGTCACCTCATCGATGTCGGCCATGCCGTCAACCACCTTCAGCACGCCGCGGCCCTGGTAATAGGGCAGGATCGGCGCTGTCTGCTGGTGGTACTGGGCCAGACGGGTCGTCACCGTCTCCGCATTGTCATCGGCGCGCCGCTTGAACTCGGTGCTGCCGCAGACATCGCAGACGCCCTCGACCTTCGGCTTCTCGAAGCTGTCGTGATAGCCCTTGCCGCACTTGGCGCAGGTGTAACGGCCGGTGATGCGCTCAACCAGCACGTCGTCGACCACCCGCATCTCGACCACATGGTCGAGCTTCAGGCCCTTCTCGTCCAGCATCCGATCGAGCGCCTCGGCCTGGGCCACGGTGCGCGGGAACCCGTCGAGGATGAAGCCGTTCTTGACGTCGGGCTTGGAAATGCGCTCGGCGATCATGCTGACCATCAGCTCGTCCGGCATCAGCTTGCCGGCGGCCATGATCTCCTTCGCCTGCTGCCCGAGCGGCCCGCCTTCCGCCACCATGGCGCGGAGCATGTCGCCGGTCGACAACTGCACCAGACCACGAGTGTCTTCCAGACGGCGCGCCTGGGTCCCCTTCCCGGCGCCCGGCGGACCGAGCAGTATGAGGTTCATTACTTTCTCCCCCGAAGCTTCGATTTCTTGATCAATCCCTCATACTGGTGGGCCAGCAGGTGGGAATGAATCTGCGCGACCGTGTCCATCGTGACGGTGACCACGATCAGCAGGCTGGTGCCGCCAAAATAAAACGGAACCGAGTGCTGGGATATCAGGATTTCGGGGAGGAGACAAACCGCCACAAGGTAGGCGGAGCCGATGACCGTCAGCCGCGTCAGCACATAGTCGATGTGGTCGGCGGTGTTCTTGCCCGGACGGATGCCCGGGATGAAGCCGCCATACTTACGCAGGTTGTCGGCCGTCTCCGTCGGGTTGAAGACGATGGCGGTGTAGAAGAAGCAGAAGAACACGATCAGCGAGGCGTAGAGCAGCATATAGAGCGGCGTGCCGTGCGCGACGTAGCGCGACACCGCCTGCAGCCACTCCGGCCCCTCGCCGCCGGCGAAGCCGACCGCGGTCAGCGGCAGCAGCAGCAGCGACGACGCGAAGATCGGCGGGATGACGCCGGCCGTGTTCATCTTCAGCGGCAGGTGCGACGCTTCGCCACCGAACACCCGGTTGCCGACCTGACGCTTCGGGTACTGCACCAGCAGGCGGCGCTGGGCGCGCTCCATGAAGACGATGAAGAACACCACACCGACCGCCATCACCAGCATCAGGATGATGAAGACCGTGGACAACGCGCCCTGCCGGCCGAGTTCCAGCGTGTTGACCAGCGCGCGCGGCAGTTCCGCGACGATGCCGGCGAAGATGATCAGCGAGGTGCCGTTGCCGATGCCGCGCGCGGTGATCTGCTCGCCCAGCCACATCAGGAACATGGTGCCGCCGACCAGCGTGATGACCGTGGCGATGCGGAAGAACAGCCCTGGATCGAGAACCGCCGCACCCGTGGAGCCGCGCATCGCCTCGAGCCCGACCGCGAGGCCGTAAGCCTGGACGGTGGCGAGGACGACGGTGCCGAATCGGGTATACTGGTTCAGTTTCTTGCGCCCCGCCTCGCCTTCCTTCTTCATGGCTTCCATCTGCGGCGACACGGCGGTCAGCAACTGCACGATGATGGACGCCGAGATGTACGGCATGATGTTGAGCGCGAAGATGGTCATGCGGTGGAGCGCACCACCGGCCAGCATGTCGAACATGCCGAGGATGCCGCTGCCCTGCTGCTTGAAAACGTCCTGCAGGATGTGCGGATCAATGCCCGGAATCGGGATGTAGGTGCCCAGCCGATAGACGATCAGGGCCGCCAAGGTGAACCAAATCCGCTTTTTCAGCTCGGTCGCCTTGGAGAAAGCCCCGAAATTGATGTTGGCGGCAAGCTGCTCGGCCGCTGATGCCATGGTCCAATCCCTGTCCCGTAAGCGCGAACGGGGCGGCACTGCATGACGCAGGCCGCCCCTCGCGACTTCGCTTTTTGTAGTGCCCCGAAAGCCCGTACGCAAGCACGGGCTTGTCGCGGAACTTTACTCGGCGGCTTCGGCGGCGGGAGCGGTCAGCGTGACGCTGCCACCCGCCTTCTCGACGGCCTCGATCGCCGACTTGGACGCGCCGGCGACCGTGAAGGACACCTTCGCGGTCAGCTCGCCCTTGCCCAGCAGACGGACACCGTCCTTCTTCACCTTGCCGGTGACGCCGGCGGCGTTGAGCGCCGCGGCATCGATGGTCTCGGCGGCGTTCAGCTTGCCCAGGTCGATGGCCTTCTGGACCATGCCCAGGTTAACCACCGAGTATTCCTTGGCGAAGATGTTCCGGAAACCGCGCTTCGGCAGGCGGCGGTGCAGAGGCATCTGCCCGCCTTCGAAGCCGTTGATCGCCACGCCGGTGCGCGAGGTCTGACCCTTCACGCCGCGGCCAGCGGTCTTGCCCTTGCCCGAACCGATACCGCGACCGACGCGCATGCGCGCCTTGCGGGCACCGGCGTTGTCACGCAGGTCATTCAGCTTGGTCATGATCTCAGCCCTCGTTCTCGACGCGGACCAGGTGCGCGACCTTGGCGATCATGCCCCGCACGGCTGGAGTGTCCTCCAGCTCGCGGGTCCGGTGCAGCTTGTTGAGACCCAGACCGACCAGCGTTTCGCGCTGGTCGTGCTTGCGGCCGATCGGGCTGCCGATCTGGGTCACGACGACGGTCTTCTTCTCCGCCATGATCAGGCCTCCTGTCCGGCGCCGGCCTCACGACGGCCGAGGATGTCGCTCACGCGACGACCACGACGCGCCGCGACCGACCGCGGGCTGGTGACCTGGGTCAGGGCGTCGAAGGTCGCCTTGATCATGTTGTGCGGGTTCGACGTGCCGATCGACTTGGTCACGACGTCAGCGACGCCGAGAGCCTCGAAGATCGCGCGCATCGGACCACCGGCGATGATGCCGGTACCGGCCGGAGCGGCCCGCAGCACGACCTTGCCGGCACCGAAGTGACCGTTGGTGTCGTGATGCAGCGTGCGGCCTTCGCGCAGCGGAACACGGATCATGCCGCGCTTGGCCTGATCGGTCGCCTTGCGGATGGCTTCCGGGACCTCGCGGGCCTTGCCCGAACCGACGCCGACGCGGCCCTTGCCGTCGCCGACGACGACCAGAGCGGCGAAGCCGAAGCGACGACCACCCTTGACCACCTTGGCGACGCGGTTGATGCCGACGAGCTTTTCGATCAGCTCGCTTTCTTCCCGCTCGCGCGGCTGCCGGTCGCGGTTGTCCCGCTCCCCACGTTCACGTGCCATATCCGGGCCTCCTTAGAACGACAGCCCGCCCTCACGGGCGGCGTCGGCCAGGGCCTTGACCCGGCCATGGTAAATGTAACCACCGCGGTCGAACACGACCTCGGTAATCCCAGCGGCCTTGGCGCGCTCGGCGATCAGGCCGCCGATGCGCTTGGCAGCATCGACGTTGCCGCCGTGCTTGAGCTGCTCGCGCAGCTCCTTCTCGAGCGACGAGGCGGACGCGAGCGTCTTGCCATTTTCGTCGTCGATGATCTGGGCGTAGATGTGCAGATTGGACCGGAAGACCGAGAGGCGAACGCGCCCGCCGGCCTTCTTGGCAATCTGCGCGCGCACGCGCTGCTTGCGGCGCTCGTGGAGTTGCTTTGGCTTCAGCATGGCGGTTACTTCTTCTTACCTTCCTTGCGCAGGATGGTTTCGGTCTCGTACTTGATGCCCTTGCCCTTGTAGGGCTCCGGCTTCTTCCAACCGCGGATCTCGGCGGCAACCTGGCCGACCTTGTGCTTGTCGTAGCCGCTGACCGAGATGGCCGTCGGCTTGTCGCACTTGATCGTGATGCCTTCCGGGATCGGGTACTTGACGTCGTGCGAGAAGCCGAGCTGGAGAACCAGCTCCTTGCCCTGCACGGCGGCGCGGTAACCGACGCCGTTGATTTCCAGGTTGATCGTGTAACCCTGGCTGACACCGGTGACCATGTTGTTGATCAGGGTGCGCGAGGTCGCCCACATGACGCGGGCGCGCTTGCTGTCGTTTGCCGGCTTCACCACCACCTTGCCGTCTTCCAGCGAGGCGGTGATGTCGTCGATCAGGGTCAGGCTGAGTTGCCCCAGCTTGCCCTTGGCCGTGACCTGCTGACCGTCGACCTTCACGTCGACGCCAGCCGGGACCGGCACGGGATGCTTGCCAATGCGCGACATCTGCCAATCCCCCTTAGAACACGCGGCAGAGGACTTCACCGCCAACGTTGGCGGCGCGGGCCTCATTGTCCGACATCACGCCGCGCGGGGTCGACAGGATCGACAGACCGAGCCCGTTGTAGACACGGGGCAGGTCGGCGATCTTCGAATAGACGCGACGGCCGGGCTTCGACACACGGGCGATCTGCTTAATGACAGGCTCGCCTTCGTGGTACTTCAGCTCGATCTTCAGGTTCTTGACGCCCGGACGCAGTTCTTCCTCGGACCAGCCGCGGATGAAGCCTTCACGCTTCAGAACTTCCAGGACATTGACACGCAGCTTAGACGCCGGGGAAACCACAACGGACATGCGGGCGTGCTGACCGTTGCGGATGCGGGTCAGCATATCGCCGAGCGGATCGCTCAAAGACATTCTCGGACCCTCCTTACCAGCTCGACTTCGTCATGCCCGGGATCTGGCCGGTCGAGGCCAGTTCACGGAGCGTGACGCGGGACAGCTTGAACTTGCGATAGAACGCGCGCGGACGCCCGGTCATTTCGCAGCGGTTCCGGATGCGCACCTTCGAGGAGTTGCGCGGCAGTTCGGCCAGCTTGAGGCGGGCAGCGAATTGCTCTTCCGGCGGGAGGGTCTTGTCGTTCGCGATGGCCTTAAGGCGCGCACGCTTGTTCGCGTACTGCTTGGCCAGCTTGGCGCGACGCTTGTTCTTTTCGATGGCACTGGTCTTAGCCATGGTCGTGCTCCAGCCTCAGCTCACGAACGGCATGTCGAAGCCCTTCAGGAGAGCCTTGGCTTCCTGGTCGGTCTTCGCCGAAGTGACGATGATGATGTCCATGCCGCGGATCTGATCGATCTTGTCGTAATCGATCTCCGGGAAAATGATCTGTTCCTTGACGCCCATGGCATAGTTGCCACGGCCGTCAAAGCTGTCACCCGGGATGCCACGGAAGTCACGGACGCGCGGCAACGCAATCGTCACCAGGCGATCCAGGAACTCGTACATGCGGTCGCGACGGAGCGTGACCTTGCAGCCGATCGCCATGCCTTCGCGCAGCTTGAACTGGGCGATCGACTTGCGCGACTTGGTCACCACCGGCTTCTGGCCGGTGATGGCGGCCATCTCGGCCACGGCGAGCTGGATCTTCTTGGAGTCGGCGACAGCCTCGCCAACACCCATGTTGACCACGATCTTCTCGATCCGCGGAACTTCCAGGTCGTTCTTGTAGCCGAATTCCGACTTCAGAGCGGCGCGGATCTTGGAATCGTAAACTTCTTTCAGACGTGCGGTCATGCCCGGGTCCTCACAGGTCAATGACTTCGCCGGACCGCTTGGCGACACGCACCTTGCGGCCATCCTCAAGGATCTTGAAACCGACGCGGGTCGGCTTGCCATCCTTGGGATCGACGTGAGCGAGATTGGAGACGTTGATCGGCGCCTCCATCTCGATGATGCCACCCTGCGAGCGGGCGCTGGCACGCTGGTGCTTCTTCACCACGTTCACGCCCTGCACAACGGCACGGTTCTCCTTGGGGAAAACCTTCAACACCTCGCCGGTCTTGCCCTTGTCACGGCCGGTCAGGACAACGACCTTGTCCTTGGTCTTGATCTTGGCGGCCATTACAGCACCTCCGGCGCCAGCGAGATGATCTTCATGAACTTCTTGCCGCGCAGCTCGCGAGTGACCGGCCCGAAGATACGGGTGCCGATCGGCTCGCCCTGCTTGTTGATCAGCACGGCGGCATTACGGTCGAAACGGATCGCCGACCCGTCCTCCCGACGCAGTTCCTTCGCGGTGCGGACGATGACGGCGCGATGCACGTCGCCCTTCTTGACGCGGCCCTTCGGAATGGCCTCCTTGACCGAGACGACGATGACGTCGCCCACGGTCGCGACCTTCCGCTTGGACCCGCCAAGCACCTTGATGCACTGCACCCGGCGCGCCCCGCTGTTATCGGCGACTTCCAGGTTGGTTTGCATCTGGATCATTGTTTACGACCTTTCGTTATCACGCGGCGCCGCTGTCGGCGGCGGACTCCGTCACGACCGTCCAACGCTTGGACTTCGAGATCGGGCGGCATTCGATGATCGAAACGGTATCGCCGACCTTGAACTGGTTGCCCTCATCGTGGGCGGCGTACTTCTTCGACTGACGAATGAACTTCTTGTACACGGGGTGCATGACACGGCGCTCGACAAGAACCGTAACGGTCTTGTCGCACTTGTCGCTGACCACCGTGCCCTGCAGAACGCGGCGAGGCATGGATGATCCCCCTTACTTGCCGGCGTCGGCGGAGCGGGCACGCTCGCCGAGGATGGTCTTGATGCGGGCGATGTCGCGGCGCACCGTGTTCACCCGCGCGGTGTTCTCCAGCTGGCCGGAGGCCTTCTGGAAACGCAGGTTGAATTGCTCCTTCTTGAGCTGGAGGAGCTGATCGTTCAGCTCGTCCGCGCTCTTCGTACGAATGTCTACGGCCTTCATGCCGCGGTCTCCTCGACACCGCCCAGGCGGGTCACCAGCTTCACCTTGATCGGCAGCTTCGCGGCCGCCAGAGCGAAGGCGGTTTTTGCCACATCTGCCGGCACGCCGTCCAGTTCAAACAGGATGCGGCCGGGCTTCACGCGGGCCGCCCAGTACTCCGGCGAACCCTTACCGGAACCCATGCGGACTTCGGCGGGCTTGGTGGAGACCGGGAGGTCCGGGAAAATGCGGATCCAGACGCGGCCCTGACGCTTCATCGCGCGGGTGATCGCGCGGCGGGCCGCTTCGATCTGACGGGCGGTGATGCGCTCCGGCTCCAGGGCCTTCAGGCCGAAGGAGCCGAAATTCAGGGCGGTGCCGCCCTTGGCGTTGCCGTGGATGCGGCCCTTGTGGGCCTTACGGAATTTCGTGCGCTTGGGAGAAAGCATCGCTCGGCCCCTTTACTCGCGTTCGGAGCGCTCGGAGCGCTCGCGACGGTCGCGGCGATCGTGCCGCTCGCGGCGCGGCTCGCCGTCGGTCGACACCGGCTCGGACCCCATGCGCTTGTCCTGCGCCATCGGATCGTGAGCCATGACCTCGCCCTTGAACACCCACACCTTGACACCGCAGGTGCCGTAGGTGGTCTTGGCGGTGCCCACACCGTAATCGATGTCGGCGCGCAGGGTGTGCAGCGGAACGCGGCCTTCGCGGTACCACTCCATGCGGGCGATTTCCGCACCGCCGAGGCGGCCCGAGCAGTTGATCCGGATGCCCTGGGCGCCCAGACGCATGGCGGACTGCACGGCGCGCTTCATGGCGCGACGAAATGCCACACGGCGCTCGAGCTGGCTGGCGATGTTCTCGGCGATGAGGCGAGCGTCGATTTCCGGCTTGCGGATCTCGACGATGTTCAGGCTCACCTCGCTGCCGGTCATCTTCGACAGCTCAAGACGCAGCTTCTCGATGTCCGCGCCCTTCTTGCCGATCACCACGCCCGGACGGGCCGAGTGGATGGTGATGCGGGCCTTCTTGGCCGGACGTTCGATCACGACGCGCGAGCAACCGGCCTGCTGCAGGCGACCCTGCAGATAGCCGCGCAGCTTCAGGTCCTGATGCAGCAGATTGGCGTAGTCGCGCTTGGCGAACCAACGGCTGTCCCAGGTCCGGTTGATGCCGAGGCGCAGCCCGATCGGATTGATTTTCTGACCCATTACTCGGCCCCCTCGGCAACGGCGGCGTCACGCTCGCGAACGATGATCGTCAGGTTGCTGAACAGCTTCTCGACCCGGGCGCCGCGACCGCGGGCACGGGCGTGGAAGCGCTTCATCACCAGAGCGCGACCGACCGTCGCCGACGACACGTAGAGACGGTCGACGTCGAGCTGGTGGTTGTTCTCGGCGTTCGCGATCGCGGCCTGCAGAACCTTCTTCACTTCGCCGGCGATGCGGCGCTTGGAGAAGGTCAGCTCGGCCACGGCGCGGCTGGCATCCATGTTCCGGATCAGCTGGGCGACGAGGTTGAGCTTCCGCGGGCTGGTGCGGATCATCGGATTGCGGGCCAGAGCCTCGTTCTCCGCGACCCGGCTGGGGTTGGCAGACTTGCCCATGGCTTACTTCCTCTTCGCCTTCTTGTCCGCCGCGTGGCCATAGAAGGTCCGCGTCGGAGCGAACTCGCCGAACTTGTGACCGATCATGTGCTCGGTAACCAGAACCGGCAGGAACTTGTGGCCGTTGTAGACGCCGAACGTCAGACCGACGAACTGCGGCAGGATGGTCGAACGACGCGACCAGATCTTGATGATCTCGTTGCGGCCCGAAGCCCGGCTCTTGTCCGCCTTCTTCAGCAGATAGCCGTCGACGAACGGGCCCTTCCAAACGGAGCGTGCCATCGTTCGACCTCCTTACTTCGAATGACGGCGGCGCAGGATCAGGCCATCCGTCTTCTTGTTGTGACGAGTCTTCTTGCCCTTGGTCGGCTTGCCCCACGGCGTGACCGGATGACGGCCGCCCGAGGTGCGACCCTCACCACCACCATGCGGGTGGTCGATCGGGTTCATGGCGACGCCACGGACCGACGGACGCACGCCGAGCCAGCGGTTGCGACCGGCCTTGCCAAGGTTGGTGTTCATCTGGTCCGGGTTGGACACGGCACCCAGGGTGGCCATGCACTCGCCACGAACCATGCGCAGCTCGCCCGAGGGCAGCTTCAGCTGGGCATAGCCGCCGTCGCGGCCGACCAGCTGCAGGTAGGTGCCAGCGGACCGAGCCACCTGACCACCCTTGCCGGCCTTCAGCTCGACATTGTGCACGATCGAACCGACCGGGATGTTCTTCAGCGGCATCGCGTTGCCGGGCTTCACGTCGGTGCGCTCGCCGGAGATCACGGTGTCGCCGACCTTCAGGCGCTGCGGCGCCAGGATGTAGGACAGCGTCCCATCCTGGTACTTGATCAGCGCGATGAAGGCCGTGCGGTTCGGATCGTATTCCAGCCGCTCGACGGTGGCCGGAACGTCGAACTTGCGACGCTTGAAGTCCACCAGACGGTAGGTACGCTTGTGACCGCCACCCATGCGGCGCGCAGTGATGCGGCCGGTGTTGTTGCGGCCGCCGGACTTGGTCAGGCCCTCGGTGAGGGTCTTGACCGGCTTGCCCTTCCACAGCTCCGAGCGGTCGACGATGACCAACTGGCGGAGCGACGGAGTAATCGGGCGGTATTGCTTCAGAGCCATCGGATCACACTCCCGCTCAGATGCCCGTGGTCACGTCGATCTTGTTACCCTCGGCGAGGGTGACGACGGCCTTCTTGAAGTCCGAGCGACGGCCGATGGTGCCGCGGAACCGCTTGGTCTTGCCCTTGGAAACCAGGGTGTTGACCGCGGTCACCTTGACGTTGAAGAGACCTTCAACGGCGGCCTTGATCTCCGGCTTGGAGGCCGTGAGCGGCACGCGGAACGTGACCTGGTTGTGCTCCGACACCAACGTCGACTTCTCGGTGATGACGGGAGCGAGGATCAGGTCGTACATCCGCTCCTGGCTCACCGCAGGTTTCGACTGCTTGCTCATTTCAGGCGAGCCTCCAGTTGCTCGACCGCGTTGCGGGTCAGGACCAGCGTATCGCGGCGGAGAATGTCGTAGACGTTCGCACCCTGCTCCGGCAGCACGTCGATCAGCGGGATGTTGCGCGAAGCCTTGGCGAAGTTCTCGTCCAGGTTCGAGCCATCGATGATCAGCGCCGAAGTCAGGCCGAGGGTGGCGAGACGGGCCGCCAGTTCCTTGGTCTTGTGCGTCTCGGCGGCCGCAGCCTCCAGGACGATCAGCTTGCCCTCGGCGGCCTTGGCCGACAGGGCGGTCTTGAGCGCCAGCTTGCGGACCTTCTTGGTCAGGTCGTGGGCGTGCGAACGCACCACCGGCCCGAAGATGGTCGCACCGCCGCGGAACTGCGGCGAACGGATGGAGCCCTGACGAGCCCGGCCGGTGCCCTTCTGCCCGTAGGGCTTCTTGGTCGTGCCGCTGATCTCGCTGATGCCCTTGGTCTTGTGGTTGCCGGAGCGGCGCTTGGCCAGCTGCCAGTTCACCATGCGGGCCAGCAGGTCGGTGCGGGCCGGCAGACCGAACACGGCGTCCGACAGCTCGATCTCGCCGACGGCTTCGTTGTTCAGATTCTTGATCGTGGCCTTCATGGCGCTCACTCCTGCGTCTCGGCCGGGGCTTCCGCCGCCGGAGCAGACTTGATGCCGGCCGGGAAGGGCAGGCCTTCCGGAGCCTTCTTCTTGACGGCGTCACGGATGCGCAGCCAACCGCCCTCGGCGCCGGGGACGGCACCCTTGAGCATGATCAGACCACGGGCTTCGTCGACGGCGACGACCTGCAGGTTCAGGACCGTGACCCGCTCGTCACCGAGATGGCCGGCCATCTTCTTGTTCTTGAAGACCTTGCCGGGATCCTGACGGTTACCCGTCGAACCGTGCGAACGGTGCGACACCGACACGCCGTGCGTGGCGCGCAGACCACCGAAGTTCCAGCGCTTCATCGCACCGGCAAAGCCCTTGCCGATGGAGGTGCCGGTGACGTCGACGTACTGGCCGGCGACGAAGTGGGCGGCCGACAGCTCGGCACCGACCTCGATCAGGGCATCGGCATCGACGCGGAACTCGACCAGCTTGCGCTTCGGTTCCACACGCGCCTTGGCGAAATGCCCACGCTCAGGCTTGTTGACGTTCTTGACCTTGATGGCGCCCGCGCCGAGCTGGACGGCGGTGTAGCCATCCTTGTCCTCGGTACGAACGGCGACGACCTGGCAGCTGTCGACTTTCAGCACAGTGACCGGAACATGCTGGCCGTCGTCCGTGAAGACGCGGGTCATGCCGACCTTCTGCGCGATCAAACCGGATCGCATTGTTCTTTATCTCCTGACCAGGGACATCCGCTTACCGGAGAGGTCCCTTACCAACCAAAATCAGAGCTTGATCTCGACGTCGACGCCGGCGGCGAGGTCGAGCTTCATCAGCGCATCCACGGTCTGCGGCGTCGGATCGACGATGTCGAGCAGGCGCTTGTGGGTGCGGATCTCGAACTGCTCGCGCGACTTCTTGTCGATGTGCGGCGAGCGGTTCACGGTGAACTTTTCGATGTGCGTCGGCAGGGGAATCGGGCCCCGCACGCGCGCGCCGGTCCGCTTGGCGGTGTTGACGATCTCGCTGGTCGACTGGTCGAGCACGCGATGATCGAACGCCTTCAGACGGATGCGGATGTTCTGGCTGTCCATGTCCAAACGTCCCTTGCACCTTCTAGCGATGACGCGGACGCGTCACCGGAACTCCACGAGCTTGCTTTGGGGCATCGCCGACAGCGCAAGGCCGCGCGCCGAACCACCGAAGCGGGGTTGACGGGCGGCACTGTGACCGATGCGACGGGCCGATACGAAAAGAAACATCCCCTGCGCGGATCGCGCGGAGGGGATGTTTCGATCAGCAGACGGCGCGCCCCACTGGGAGGCGCGCCGTGCCGTTCGTCTCGGGCTGCGTCTAGGCCGAAGCTGCCTACCACCAACCCAAATCCAGAGGGCGTAATCTCTAGGCGTTCAGCGCCCGCGTGTCAATCCTGAATCTCCCCCCGGATCGGAGGAAGCTGGCTTGACAGGCGGACGGCTCCGAACACCGACGCCCGATGGCTAGAACCGGGCGGGCCGCTCATCCCGCTTGCGCGGGGAAGACGGCCCGTCTCTACTTACAACCGGCGGCAGGATCGCTCCCAACGCCCTTCCCTTCCGGCCGTCACCCTGCGGCGGAGCCGGACGGGTCGTCACTCGACGATCTTGGCAACGACGCCGGCGCCCACGGTGCGACCACCCTCGCGGATGGCGAAGCGCAGGCCCTCGTCCATGGCGATCGGGGCGATCAGCGCCACTTCCATGGCGACGTTGTCGCCCGGCATCACCATCTCGACGCCTTCCGGCAGCGACACCATGCCCGTCACGTCCGTCGTACGGAAGTAGAACTGCGGACGGTAGTTGGTGAAGAACGGGGTGTGGCGGCCGCCCTCTTCCTTCGTCAGGATGTAGGCTTCGGCCTTGAACTTGGTGTGCGGGGTGATCGAACCCGGCTTGGCCAGAACCTGGCCGCGCTCGACGTCCTCGCGCTTCGTGCCGCGCAGCAGCGCGCCGATGTTGTCGCCGGCCTCACCCGAGTCGAGCAGCTTGCGGAACATCTCGACGCCGGTCACCGTCGTCTTCACCGTCGCCTTCAGGCCGACGATCTCGACTTCGTCACCGACCTTCACGATGCCGCGCTCGACACGGCCGGTCACCACGGTGCCGCGGCCCGAGATCGAGAACACGTCTTCGATCGGCATCAGGAACGGACGGTCCTTCGGACGCTCCGGCTGCGGGATGTACTCGTCCACCGTCTTCATCAGCGCCAGGACGGCGTCACGGCCGATCTCCGGCTGACGGTCTTCCAGGGCGCACAGGGCCGAGCCCTTGGTGATCGGAATGTCGTCGCCCGGGAACTGGTAGGAGGACAGCAGCTCGCGAACTTCCAGCTCGACCAGCTCCAGCAGCTCCGGATCGTCGACCATGTCGACCTTGTTCATGAACACGACCAGCGCCGGAACGCCAACCTGGCGGGCCAGCAGGATGTGCTCGCGGGTCTGCGGCATCGGGCCGTCAGCGGCCGACACGACCAGGATCGCGCCGTCCATCTGGGCGGCGCCCGTGATCATGTTCTTCACATAGTCGGCGTGGCCGGGGCAGTCGACGTGCGCGTAGTGGCGGTTGGTCGTCTCGTACTCGACGTGCGCCGTCGAGATCGTGATGCCGCGCGCCTTCTCTTCCGGCGCCTTGTCGATCTGGTCGTAAGCGGTGAAGGTGGCGCCGCCGGACTCCGCCAGCACCTTCGTGATCGCCGCCGTCAGCGACGTCTTGCCGTGGTCGACGTGGCCGATCGTGCCAACGTTGCAGTGCGGCTTGTTCCGCTCGAACTTTGCCTTCGCCATGGGGTGGTCTCTCCGTTTCTCAATCGTTCCAGCGGTCTTCAGGCCACCTTGGCGCGGACGCCGTCCGCGATGGCCTGTGGCACCGGCTCATAATGGTCGAACTGCATGCTGTACTGCGCACGGCCCTGACTCATGGAGCGCAGGGAGTTCACATAGCCGAACATGGCCGCCAAGGGAACCAGTCCCGTGACGATTCGCGCGTTCCCGCGCTGATCCATGCCGGTGATCTGTCCGCGGCGACCGTTCAGGTCACCGATGACATCGCCCATATAGTCGTCCGGCGTGATGATTTCGACCCGCATCAGCGGTTCCAACAGCACCGGAGCAGCCTTTGTCATAGCCTCGCGGAAGGCAGTCCGCGCCGCAAGTTCGAAGGCCAGCGGCGAGCTGTCGACGTCATGCGCCTCGCCGCCGGTCAGGGTCACCTTCACGTCGACCACCGGATAGCCGGCAACGACGCCGCTGTCCTTCGCCGCCTCCAGCCCCTTCTGAACGCCGGCGACGAACTCGCGCGGCAAGCCGGCCGCCCGGTTCTCGAAAACGAAACCAGCGCCGCGCTCCAATGCCTCCAGCTTCAGCGTCACGCGCGCGAACTGTGCGCGGTCACCGGTCTGGCGGGCATGGACATGGTCGATCTCGGCGGAGCGCATCACGGTTTCGCGATAGGCGACCTTCGGGGCGCCGACGGCGGCATCGACGCGGAATTCGCGCTTCATGCGGTCGACGATGATGTCGAGATGCAGTTCGCCCATCCCGCGGATCACCGTCTGGCCACTTTCTCGATCGACCGAGACCTGAAGCGACGGGTCCTCATGGCCAAGACGGTTCAAAGCAGCCGCCATCCGATCATGGTCGGCGTTGGTTCGCGGCTCCACCACGATTTCGATCACCGGCTCGGGGACATCAAGGCGTTCCAGCACGATCGGCTTGGCCGGATCACACAGCGTATCGCCGGTCGCCGTCTGCTCCAGACCGGCGAAGGCCACGATGTCGCCGGTATGGGCGCGCTCGATGTCTTCGCGGCTGTTGGCGTGCATCAACAACATGCGGCCGATCTTCTCGCGCTCACCCTTCACCGGGTTCAGCAGCGAATCGCCGACGCTGGCGGTACCGGAATAGATGCGACAGAAGGTGAGCGTCCCGACATAGGGATCGTTCATCACCTTGAAGGCGAGGCCGGAGAACGGAGCACTGTCGTTGGCCGCACGCTCTTCCGACCGCTCGCCGCCAACGGCGTGGCCCTTCACGGCGCCGATGTCGTTCGGCGCCGGCAAGTAATCGACCACGGCATCGAGCATCGGCTGGATGCCCTTGTTGCGGAAGGCGGAACCGCAAAGAACCGGGACAAGGGCGCCGGAAATCGTACCCTTGCGGATCAGCGCGCGCAACGCATCGGGCGCCGGCTCCTCGCCGCGCTCCAGATAGGCGGCCATTGCCGCCTCGTCGAGGTCGAGTACAGCCTCCAGCAGCGCCTGACGGGCATTTGCTGCCGATCCGGCCAGTTCCTCGGGAATGTCTCTGTGTTCGAATTCGGCGCCGAGGGTCTCGGCCTTCCAGATCGTGGCGCGCATTGCCACAAGATCGACGACCCCGGCAAAGCCGGTTTCGCTGCCGATGGGCAATTGAAGAACCAGCGGCTTCACGCCCAATCGATCGGCCATCTTGGCGACGCAGCCGGCGAAGTCCGCGCCGACGCGGTCCATCTTGTTGACGAAAGCCATGCGGGGCACGCCGTACTTGTCGGCCTGCCGCCACACGGTCTCGGTCTGGGGCTCAACCCCCGCAACCGCATCGAAGATGGCAACGGCGCCATCCAGAACACGCAACGACCGCTCGACCTCGATGGTGAAATCCACGTGGCCGGGCGTATCGATGATATTGATGCGGTGGTCGCGCCAGAAACAGGTCGTGGCCGCCGAAGTGATGGTGATGCCCCGCTCCTGCTCCTGCTCCATCCAGTCCATGACGGCGGTGCCGTCATTGACCTCGCCCATGCGATAGGACTTGCCGGTATAGAACAGGATGCGCTCGGTCGTCGTCGTCTTGCCGGCATCGATGTGAGCCATGATGCCGATGTTGCGGTAACGGTCGAGGGCGTGCGAACGGGGCATGCAAAATCACCAGGACAGGCGTGAACCTTACCAGCGGTAGTGCGAGAACGCCTTGTTGGCTTCCGCCATGCGGTGCGTGTCTTCGCGCTTCTTCACGGCAGTGCCGCGCTGGCTGGCGGCGTCGAGCAGCTCACCCGACAGACGCTCGGTCATGGTGTTTTCCGAGCGGGCGCGGGCGGCGCTGATCAGCCACCGGATGGCCAGGGCCTGGGCGCGGTCCGAACGGACCTCGACCGGAACCTGGTAGGTCGCACCGCCGACGCGGCGCGAGCGGACTTCGAGGTGCGGCTTCACGTTGGCGAGGGCGTCGTGGAAGACCTGAACGGGATCGTTCTTGGTCTTGACCTCGATACGGCCGAGCGCACCATAGACTATGCCTTCGGCGGCCGACTTCTTGCCGTCCAGCATCAGGCAGTTCATGAACTTCGTCAGGACGCGGTCGCCATACTTGGCGTCCGGCAGGACTTCACGCTTCTCGGCGCGATGACGACGGGACATCGTGAGTTCTCCTTACTTCGGACGCTTCGCGCCGTACTTCGAACGACGCTGCTTACGATCCTTGACGCCCTGGGTATCCAGCGTGCCGCGAATGATGTGGTAGCGAACGCCGGGAAGATCCTTCACACGACCGCCGCGGATCATGACCACCGAGTGTTCCTGGAGGTTGTGACCCTCGCCAGGGATGTAGCTCGTCACCTCGAAGCCGTTCGTCAGACGAACGCGGGCGACCTTACGGAGCGCCGAGTTCGGCTTCTTCGGGGTGGTGGTGTAAACGCGAGTGCAGACGCCACGCTTCTGCGGGCAGGCCTCCATCGCGGGAACCTTGTTGCGCGCGGCCAACGGCTCGCGCGGCTTACGGATCAACTGGTTGATCGTCGGCATATCTGCCCTTCATCCCTTCAAGATCACTCGGCCGGACGAGCCGGACGAAGCAAAAGCCCGCCTGCGAAACGTTGCCGTTCCGAGCGGGCTGAATGAGCGAAAGCCGATCGGAGGACTCCGACCGGCGGGATCGGTGGATTCAAGCGGACACACGGGTTCCCCCATGGGTCCTTTGAAGTTCGCGGACTTTAGGGAAAGGTCGAGAGAGAGTCAAGGACGGTATTGCGGCTTGAATAAGCCCCCGCTCTCAATCGGCAAAGCCCAAAGAAAAAGGGCGCGTTCCTCTCGGAACGCGTCCCCTTCCCTGCTCAATCACTCTGACGGATCAGGCCGCGGAGCTTTCCTCACCCGGGGTCGGCAGGGCCGGAGTTTCCTCCGGAGCGCCGGCCTCCAGGGCCGCTTCGCGGTCACGCTCGGCGGCGATCAGCTTCAGGCGGTTCACCACGGAGCCCGTGCCGGCCGGAATCAGACGGCCGACGATGACGTTCTCCTTCAGGCCTTCCAGGTTGTCGACCTTGCCGCCGACGGCCGCTTCCGTGAGGACGCGGGTGGTTTCCTGGAACGACGCGGCCGAGATGAAGGACCGCGTCTGCAGGCTGGCCTTGGTGATGCCCTGGAGAACCGGGTGGCCGTGCGCCGGCTGCAAGCCTTCCGCAACGGTCTTCTCGTTCTCCTCGTCGAACTCCTGACGGTCGACCTGCTCGCCCACCAGGAAGGTGGTCTCGCCGGCGTCGGTGATCTCGACCTTCTGCAGCATCTGGCGAACGATCACCTCGATGTGCTTGTCGTTGATCTTCACGCCTTGCAGTCGATAGACGTCCTGGATTTCGTTGATCAGGTAGTCGGCCAAGGCCTCCACACCCATCACCGCCAGGATGTCGTGCGGCACCGGGTTGCCATCCATCAGCAGATCGCCGCGTTCGACATAGTCACCCTCCTGCACGGAGATGTGCTTGCCCTTCGGGATCAGATACTCCTTCTCGTCGCCGGTCTCGTCGTTGCGGACGACGATGCGGCGCTTGGTCTTGTAGTCCTTGCCGAATTCGACGCGGCCGCTCATCTCCGAGATGATGGCGAAGTCCTTCGGACGACGGGCCTCGAACAGCTCGGCGACGCGCGGCAGACCGCCGGTGATGTCGCGGGTCTTGGACGACTCGCGCGGGATACGGGCCAGCACGTCACCGGCCTTCACCTCGGCGCCGTTCTCGACCGACAGGATGGCGTCCACCGACATGAAGTAGCGGGCTTCCAGACCGTTCGGCAGGGTGATCAGCTCGCCCCGGTCATCCACCAGCGCGATGCGCGGCTTCAGATCGGCACCGCGCGGCTGCTGACGCCAGTCCACCACCACCTTGGAGCTGATGCCCGTCGCCTCGTCCATCACCTCGCGCATGGAGATGCCTTCCACGAGGTCGATGTAGCGGGCGGTACCGGCGCGCTCGGTGATGATCGGCAGGGTGTAGGGATCCCACTCGGCCAGCTTGGCGCCGCGCTCGACCTTGACGCCCTCGTCCGCCAACAGCTTGGCACCGTACGGCACACGGTGACGCGCCCGCTCGCGGCCCTGCTCGTCGAGCAGGATCACTTCGGTGCTGCGGCCCATGACGACCGGAATGCCCGACGAGTTCATGACGACGTTGCGGTTGTTGATCCGCACCGTCGCGTCGAACGCCGCCTCGATCTGGCTCTGCTCCGCACCGCGCTGCGCCGCACCGCCGATGTGGAAGGTACGCATCGTCAGCTGGGTGCCCGGCTCGCCGATCGACTGCGCCGCGATGACGCCGACCGCCTCGCCGGTGTTGACCAGCGTGCCGCGGGCCAGATCACGGCCATAGCACTTGGCGCAGACGCCGTCGCGGGTCTCGCAGGTCAGGACCGAGCGGATCTTGACCGAATCGATGCCCGACCGCTCGATGCGGTCGACCGTCGGCTCGTCGATCAGGCCGCCGTCCTCGATGATCAGCTCGCCGTTCAGCGGATCGATCACGTCGCCTACCGCGGTGCGGCCGAGGATGCGGTCGCCCAGCGGGGAGATGACCTCGCCGCCGTCGATCACCGCCTTGACGGTGATGCCGCGCTCGGTGCCGCAATCATGCTCGACGATGATGGCGTCCTGCGCCACGTCGACCAGACGACGGGTCAGGTAACCCGAGTTCGCCGTCTTCAAGGCGGTGTCGGCCAGGCCCTTGCGGGCGCCGTGGGTGGAGTTGAAGTACTCCAGCACGGTCAGGCCTTCCTTGAAGTTCGAGATGATCGGTGTCTCGATGATCTCGCCCGACGGCTTGGCCATCAGGCCGCGCATGCCGGCCAGCTGACGGATCTGCGCGGCGGAACCACGCGCACCGGAGTGGGCCATCATGTACACCGAGTTGACCGGCTTGCCCGCTTCGGTGGTCGAGATCGACTTCATCATCTCGGAGGCGACCTTTTCGGTGCACTCCGACCACACGTCGACGACCTTGTTGTACTTCTCGCCCTGGGTGATCAGACCGTCGAGATACTGCTGCTCGAACTCCTTCACCCGCTCCTTCGACTCGTTGACCAGCTTCTCCTTGGCGGCGGGGATGACCATGTCGTCCTTGCCGAAGGAGATGCCGGCGCGGCAGGCGTGGCCGAAGCCGAGCTTCATCAGGCGATCGGCGAAGATCACCGTCTCCTTCTGGCCGCAGTGGCGGTAGACGGCGTCGATGACGTTGCCGACGTCCTTCTTGGTCAGGACGCGGTTGATCAGCGAGAAGGGCACCTTCGGGTGACGCGGCAGGATCTCCGACAGGAGCATGCGGCCCGGCGTCGTCTCGACGATGCTGATCTTCTCGTTGCCCTCGTCGTCGACGCCGACATAGCGCGCCTTGATCTTCGCATGGATCGACAGGACCTTGGCGTTCAACGCCTGCTCGATTTCCGAGACGTTGGCGAACACCATGTTCTCGCCCTTCTCAGCCGGGCGGTCCATCGAGATGTAGTAGATGCCGAGCACGATGTCCTGCGACGGCACGATGATCGGCTTGCCGTTGGCGGGCGACAGGATGTTGTTGGTCGACATCATCAGGACGCGCGCTTCCAGCTGGGCCTCGAGGCTCAGCGGGACGTGCACGGCCATCTGGTCGCCGTCGAAGTCGGCGTTGAAGGCGGTGCAGACCAGCGGGTGGAGCTGGATCGCCTTGCCCTCGATCAGCGTCGGCTCGAACGCCTGGATGCCGAGACGGTGCAGCGTCGGCGCCCGGTTCAGCATCACCGGATGCTCGCGGATCACCTCCTCCAGGATATCCCAAACCTCGGGACGCTCCTTTTCCACCATCCGCTTGGCGGCCTTGATGGTGGAGGCGAGACCGTACAGCTCCAGCTTGGCGTAGATGAAGGGCTTGAACAGCTCCAGCGCCATCTTCTTCGGCAGGCCGCACTGGTGCAGCTTCAGCTCCGGACCGACGACGATGACCGAACGGCCCGAGTAGTCGACGCGCTTGCCGAGCAGGTTCTGACGGAAGCGGCCCTGCTTGCCCTTCAGCATGTCGGACAGCGACTTCAGCGGACGCTTGTTGGCGCCGGTGATGACGCGGCCACGGCGGCCGTTGTCGAACAGAGCGTCGACGGCCTCCTGCAGCATGCGCTTCTCGTTGCGGACGATGATGTCCGGCGCCTTCAGCTCGATCAGCCGCTTCAGACGGTTGTTGCGGTTGATGACGCGGCGGTACAGGTCGTTCAGGTCGGACGTGGCGAAGCGGCCGCCGTCGAGCGGGACCAGCGGACGCAACTCGGGCGGGATCACCGGAATGACTTCCAGGATCATCCATTCGGGGCGCGACTGCGAGGCCAGGAAGGCGTCGATCAGCTTCAGGCGCTTGACCAGCTTCTTCCGCTTCGCCTCGGAGTTGGTGTCGCGCAGATCCTCACGGCAGCGCTTCTTCTCCTCGTCGAGGTCGAGCGCCGACAGCATGATGCGCAGCGCCTCGGCACCGATCGACGCGGTGAAGGCGTCCTCGCCATATTCGTCCTGGGCGTTCATGTACTCTTCCTCGCTCAGCAGCGAATGCAGCTTGAGCGGGGTGAGGCCCGGTTCGATGACGACGTAGTTCTCGAAATAAAGGATGCGCTCCAGATCCTTGAGCGTCATGTCGAGCAGCAGGCCGATGCGGCTCGGCAGCGACTTCAAGAACCAGATGTGCGCGACCGGGGACGCCAGCTCGATGTGGCCCATGCGCTCGCGCCGGACCTTCGACAGCGTGACCTCGACGCCGCACTTCTCGCAGATGATGCCGCGATACTTCATGCGCTTGTACTTGCCGCACAAGCACTCGTAATCCTTGATCGGGCCGAAGATGCGGGCGCAGAACAGGCCGTCGCGCTCCGGCTTGAAGGTGCGGTAGTTGATGGTTTCCGGCTTCTTGATCTCGCCGTAGGACCAGGACCGGATCCGCTCGGGGCTCGCGATCTGGATGCGGATCTGATCGAAGCTCTGCGGCCCCTGGACCTGGCCGAAAATGTTCATCAACTCATTCATGACCGTCTCCCGCTGGCATCGCCGCGTTGTCGGTTAAGGGCAGTGCATGGCCCCGGACCGGCGAAAACGCCGTTCCGGGGTTTGGTCACGTCAATTCGGCTCAGTAGGACCGCTGGTTCAGTTCGACGTTCAGGCCGAGCGAGCGCAGCTCCTTGACCAGCACGTTGAACGACTCCGGAATGCCGGCCTCGAAGTTGTCGTCGCCGCGGACGATGGCCTCGTAGACCTTGGTGCGGCCGGACACGTCATCCGACTTCACCGTCAGCATTTCCTGCAGCGTGTAGGCGGCGCCGTAGGCTTCCAGCGCCCAGACCTCCATCTCACCGAAGCGCTGACCGCCGAACTGGGCCTTGCCGCCCAGCGGCTGCTGCGTGACCAGCGAGTAAGGACCGATCGACCGGGCGTGGATCTTGTCGTCCACGAGGTGGTGCAGCTTCAGCATGTAGATGTAGCCGACGGTCACCTTGCGGTCGAAGGTCTCGCCGGTGCGGCCGTCGATCAGCGTCGACTGGCCCGACCGGTCGAAGCCGGCGCGCTCCAGATGGACGCAGATATCCTCCTCGCGGGCGCCGTCGAAGACCGGCGTCGCGAAGGGCACGCCCTTGCGCAGGTTGCCGCCCAGCTCCAGCAGCTCGCCGTCGGTCATGTCGGCGATGTCCTCGTTGTAGGTCACCTCGCCGTACGCCGACTTCAGCGTGCTGCGCAGAGCCTCCAGCTGGGGAGCGCCTTCGGCCTTCTGACGGATCGCCAGACGATACTGGTCGACCGCACGGCCGATCTGCTTGCCGAGACCCGAGGCCGCCCAACCGAGGTGGGTTTCCAGGATCTGACCGACGTTCATGCGCGACGGCACGCCCAGCGGGTTCAGCACCAGATCGACGGGGGTGCCGTCCTCCAGATAGGGCATGTCCTCCTGCGGGATGATGCGCGAGACGACACCCTTGTTGCCGTGGCGGCCGGCCATCTTGTCGCCCGGCTGCAGCTTGCGCTTCACCGCGACGAAGACCTTGACCATCTTCATGACGCCCGGCGGCAGCTCGTCACCGCGCTGCAGCTTGTCGACCTTGTTCTCGAAGCGGTCCTGCAGGGCCTTGATCGAGTCGTCGAACACCTTGGCGAGGTTCTCGACGGTCTCCATCACCTGCTCGTCGGCGATGGCGATCTGACGCCACAGGCCCTTCGACAGGCCGGCCAGCACCTCGTCGGTCAGGACCGTACCGCCCTTCATGCCCTTCGGGCCGGACTGCGCGGTCTGGCCGAGCAGCACTTCCTTCAGGCGGGTGTAGAAGCTGCGCTCCAGGATGCCGCGCTCGTCGTCGCGGTCCTTGGCCAGCTTCTCGATTTCAGCCCGTTCGATGGCAAGCGCGCGCTCGTCCTTGTCGACGCCGCGGCGGCTGAACACGCGGACCTCGACAATGGTGCCGACCACACCAGGCGGCAGGCGCAGCGAGGTGTCGCGGACGTCCGAAGCCTTCTCGCCGAAGATGGCGCGCAGCAGCTTCTCTTCCGGCGTCATCGGGCTTTCGCCCTTCGGCGTGACCTTGCCGACCAGGATGTCGCCCGGACGGACTTCGGCGCCGATATAGACGATGCCGGCCTCGTCGAGGTTCTTCAGAGCCTCCTCACCCACGTTCGGAATATCGCGGGTGATTTCCTCCTGGCCCAGCTTGGTATCGCGGGCCATGACCTCGAACTCCTCGATGTGGATCGAGGTGAAGACGTCGTCCTTGACGATACGCTCGTTGATGAGGATCGAGTCCTCGAAGTTGTAGCCGTTCCACGGCATGAACGCGACGAGCACATTGCGGCCGAGCGCCAGCTCGCCGAGATCGGTCGACGGGCCGTCGGCCACGATGTCGCCGGCGTTCACCCGGTCACCGACCTTCACCAGCGGACGCTGGGTGATGCAGGTGTTCTGGTTGGACCGCTGGAACTTCAGCAGGTTGTAGATGTCCACACCCGGCGCCGTGCTGTCCGAGCTGTCGGTTGCGCGGACGACGATGCGGGTGGCGTCGACCTGATCGACCACGCCCGAGCGCTTGGCGACGATGGTCACGCCGCTGTCGCGGGCGACGGTCGCCTCCATGCCGGTGCCGACGAGCGGGGCGTCGGCCTTCACCAGCGGCACCGCCTGACGCTGCATGTTGGAGCCCATCAGCGCGCGGTTGGCGTCGTCGTTCTCCAGGAACGGGATCAGCGCCGCGGCGACGGACACCAGCTGCTTCGGCGACACGTCGATCAGGTCGATCGCTTCCGGCCGGAACATCAGGTATTCACCGCCCTGCCGGCAGGACACCAGATCGGCGGCAAAGCTGTTGTCGGCGTTCAGCTCGGCGTTCGCCTGAGCGACGACGTAGCGGCCCTCCTCCATCGCCGACAGATAGACCACCTCGTTGGTGACCTTGCCGTCGATGACCTTGCGGTAGGGGCTCTCGATGAAGCCGTACTGGTTCACGCGGGCATAGGTCGCCAGCGAGTTGATCAGACCGATGTTCGGGCCTTCCGGCGTCTCAATCGGGCAGATGCGGCCATAGTGCGTCGGGTGCACGTCGCGCACCTCGAAGCCGGCGCGCTCGCGGGTCAGACCGCCCGGCCCGAGGGCCGAGAGACGACGCTTGTGCGTGATCTCGGACAGCGGGTTGGTCTGGTCCATGAACTGCGACAGCTGCGAGGAACCGAAGAACTCGCGCACGGCAGCGGCGGCCGGCTTGGCATTGATCAGGTCGTGCGGCATCACCGTGTCGATCTCGACCGAGCTCATGCGCTCGCGGATCGCACGTTCCATGCGCAGCAGGCCGACGCGGTACTGGTTCTCCATCAGTTCGCCGACCGAGCGGACGCGGCGGTTGCCGAGATGGTCGATGTCGTCGATCTCGCCGCGGCCGTCCTTCAGGTTCACCAGAACCTTGAGGATCTCCAGGATGTCTTCCTTGCGGAGGACACGCATCTGGTCGTCTGTCTGGAAGTTCAGACGCGCGTTCATCTTGACGCGGCCGACGGCCGACAGGTCGTAGCGCTCGCTGTCGAAGAACAGGCCCGAGAACAGCGCCTCGGCCGACTCCAGGGTCGGCGGCTCGCCCGGACGCATGACGCGGTAGATGTCGATCAGCGCGTCTTCACGGCTGGCGTTGCGGTCCGCATTCATGGTGTTGCGGATGTAGGCGCCGACGTTCAGATGGTCGATCGCCAGCACCGGCAGCTCGTCGACGCCGGTCTTCTCCAGCTTGTCGAGGTCGCTCGCCGACAGCTCGTCACCGGCTTCGAACAGGACTTCGCCCGTGCGCTCGTTGATGATGTCGACGGCGAGGTAGCGGCCGGTCAGCTCCTCGGTGGAGACCTGCTGCTCGGTCAGGCCGGCCTCGACCAGCTTCTTGATGGCGCGCGGCGTCATCTTGGCGCCAGCCTCGGCGACGACGGCGCCGGTGGCGGCATCGACGAGGTCGGAGATCAGCTTGACGCCCTTCATGCGCTCGGCGCTGAACGGGGTCTTCCAGCCGCCGGCGGAGCGGGTGTAGGTGATGGTGTCGTAGAAGTAGTTGAGGATCTCTTCCTTCGACATGCCCTGCGCCTCGTAGGGCAGCAGGTCCTTGCGGTTCGCCTTGCGCTCTGCGCGCAGCGCCTCGGTCTCCGCGCCGTCCAGGGCGAACAGCAGCGTGGTCGCCGGCAGCTTGCGGCGGCGGTCGATGCGGACGTAGACGAGGTCCTTGGCGTCGAATTCGAAGTCGAGCCAGGAACCGCGGTAGGGGATGACGCGGGCGGCGAAGAGATACTTGCCCGACGCGTGCGTCTTGCCCTTGTCATGGTCGAAGAAGACGCCCGGGCTGCGGTGCATCTGGGAGACGATGACGCGCTCGGTGCCGTTGATGACGAAGGTGCCGTTGGCCGTCATCAGGGGCATGTCGCCCATGTAGACGTCCTGCTCCTTGATGTCGCGGATCGAGCGGAGGCCGGTGTCCTCCTCGACGTCGAACACGGACAGGCGCAGGGTGACCTTCAACGGGGCGGCGAAGGTCATGCCACGCTGCTGGCATTCCTCGACGTCGTACTTCGGCTGCTCAAGCTCGTACTTGACGAAATCCAGCACCGCGCGGTCGGAGAAGTCCTTGATCGGGAAGACCGACTTGAAGACTTCCTGCAGGCCCAGGTTCGCCCGCTTTTCCGGGGCGACGTCCATTTGCAGGAAGTGATCGTAGGAGCTGCGCTGCACCTCGATGAGGTTGGGCATCTGGGTGACTTCCGGGATGCGCCCGAAGCTCTTCCGAACACGTTTACGACCCGTAAAGGATTTGGCCATGGATGTCCCCAAACGTCTGTACGTGATGCGCGTTATACCGACCGTTCAACCGACCGTGGGATCGAGCCGACTGCTGTCGACCGGTCCCGAGGGCGCCCGCGCGGGCCATCCCCATGATGGGGACGGAAAGAGCCGGGCCGGGCGAGCCCGGTCCGGCGGAAGGCAGAAAATGCCGTGCGGCGGCCGGCCCCCTGGGGAACCGACCGCCGTCCGGCTTGGTACTGTGTGATCCGTACGCAACAAGGTCTTACTTAATATCGACCTTGGCGCCGGCTTCTTCAAGCTGCTTCTTGATCTTGGCGGCCTCGTCCTTCGTGGCGCCTTCCTTGACCGGCTTCGGAGCGCCCTCGACCAGGTCCTTGGCTTCCTTCAGGCCCAGGCCGGTGATCGCACGGACTTCCTTAATCACGTTGATCTTCTTGTCGCCGGCGTCGGCGAGGATCACCGTGAACTCGGTCTGCTCTTCGGCCGGAGCGGCAGCGGCAGCGGCCGGGCCGGCGGCGGCAACGGCCACCGGAGCGGCGGCGGAGACGCCCCACTTCTCTTCGAGGAGCTTCGACAGCTCGGCGGCTTCCAGGACGGTCAGGGCCGACAGATCGTCGACGAGCTTCTGCAGATCAGCCATTTTACTACTCCAAACAACTTGAGTTCTGGGGATGGAAAAAACGAGTGACTAGGCCTGGTTAGGCCGCCGCCTCGTCGTCCTTCTTCGCGTAGGCAGCCAGCACGCGGGCGACCTGGCCGCCCGGAGCCTGGAGAACACCGGCGATACGGGTCGCCGGGGTCTGGATCATGCCCACGAGGCGGCCACGCAGTTCGTCCAGCGACGGGAGCGAGGCGAGGGCCTTGACCCCCTCCGCGTCCAGAATCTGGGTGCCGAGGCTGGCGCCGACGATCTTCAGCTTCTCATTGGTCTTCGCGTAGTCGGCCACCACCTTGGCGGCCGCAACGGGATCCTTCGAGAAGGCGATCGCCGTCGGTCCCTTGAAGAGACCGTCCAGACCTTCGAACTGCGTCCCCTGAAGGGAACGACGGGCGAGCCGGTTCTTCGTCACTTTGAAGCTGGCGCCAGCAGCCCGAACCTTCGCACGCAGGTCGGTGACTTCCTTCACCGTCAGGCCCAGATGGTGGGTGACCACCACCAGGCCCGTGTCCTGGAGCTTCGATTGCAGAGCCGCGATCGTCGCTTCTTTTTGTGTACGATCCACGGATCGCCTCCTTGCACAGAGGTGTACATGGACCCCCGCCCCCGAAGGGTCGGAGATCCGGCGAACCTGTCCCAGAAGTCAAGCCGTTCCTGAACCGGATGCCGTCGCACGGGTGCTGCGGAGCCGGAGGGGTAAACGGGTTCAACTCCTGTCTGCGCGGGTGAATTTTAAGCCCTTCCCGTTCCCTGCGGTCGGGGTTGGACACCAGCGGTCTCGGACAGGGGTGGGTGGGTGCCCTTGAGGTTTCCCCCGCAAGCAATCCACCCTGTCGCCACCGCCGTCCGAGGACGGCGGTGGCGAAACGGGTCGTCAGGCGGCGGCCGGAGCCGACACGCTGGCGAGGTCGAGCTTCAGGCCGGGGCCCATCGTCGACGAGAGCGAGACCTTCAGCAGGTACTGACCCTTGGCGCCGGTCGGCTTGGCACGGCTGATGGCATCGACGAAGGCGCGGATGTTCTGGACCAGCGCCTCTTCCGAGAAGCTGACCTTGCCGACGCCGGCATGGACGATACCGGTCTTCTCCGCACGGAACTCCACCGCGCCGGCCTTGGCGGCCTTGACGGCGCCGGCCACGTCGGGGGTCACGGTGCCCAGCTTCGGGTTCGGCATCAGGCCGCGCGGGCCGAGCACCTTACCGAGCTTGCCGACCACGCCCATCATGTCGGGCGAGGCGATGCAGCGGTCGAAGTTGATGTTGCCGGCCAGGATCTGTTCGGCCAGATCGTCGCCGCCGACAACGTCGGCGCCGGCGGCCAGGGCCTCATCGACCTTGGCGCCACGGGCGAACACCGCCACGCGGACGGTCTTGCCGGTGCCGTTCGGCAGGTTCACGACGCCGCGGACCATCTGGTCGGCGTGGCGCGGATCGATGCCGAGGTTCATCGCGATCTCGATGGTCTCGTCGAACTTGGCCTTGGCGGCGCCCTTCACCAGGGTGACGGCCTCTTCCAGCGAGTAGAAGGAGTCGCGGTTAACGGTCTTGTAGGCGTCGGTCAGACGCTTGCCCAGCTTCGCCATAGGATCAGCCCTCCACCACTTCGAGGCCCATCGAGCGGGCGGAACCGGCGATCATGCTCGCGGCGGCTTCGACGTCGTGCGCGTTCAGGTCGGCCATCTTCTTCTGGGCGATCTCGCGGATCTGCGAGGTCGTGACCTGGCCGACGAAACCGCCCTTGCCAGGAGTGGTCGAACCCTTGTCCTTGCCCGAAGCCTTCTTGAGGAAGTAGCTGACCGGCGGGGTCTTGGTCACGAAGGTGAAGGTGCGGTCGCCATAGGCGGTGATGACCACCGGAATCGGCATGCCGACTTCCAGGTCCGCCGTCTTGGCGTTGAACGCCTTGCAGAACTCCATGATGTTCAGGCCGCGCTGACCGAGCGCCGGGCCGATGGGCGGCGACGGGTTGGCCTTGCCGGCCGGGACCTGCAGCTTGATGTAACCGACGATTTTCTTCGCCATCTCACAACCTCCTGGGACGACGCCTCACGCCTGTGACCGGATGGTCCGGCGCGGCGTCGCGGGGTTTTGCGGTTCGGCCATGGCGAGCCTCCCGCAACAGAATGGAGCCACCGATGCAGGCACCGGCAGCTCCGACTCGAAACACTTTTGGAACCTTGCGCTCAGATCTTTTCGACCTGCGTGTATTCCAACTCAACCGGCGTGGACCGACCGAAGATCGACACCGCCACCTTGAGGCGGGACTTCTCTTCGTCGACTTCCTCGACGACACCATTGAACGAGGTGAAGGGGCCGTCGCTCACTCGAACCTGCTCGCCCACCTCGAAGGTGATCGAGGGCTTGGGGCGCTCAAAGCCTTCCTGCACCTGATGGATGATCCGCTCGGCCTCGCGCTGGGAAATCGGCTGCGGCTTACCGCCACCACCCAGGAAGTCCGTGACCTTCGGCGTGTTCTTCACCAGCGACCAGGATTCGTCGGTCAGGTCCATCTTGACGAGGACATAGCCGGGGAAAAACTTGCGTTCGGTGTTGATCTTGGAACCCCGGCGCACTTCGACCACTTCCTCGGTCGGGACCAGGATTTCCTCGAACTTGTCTTCCAGACCCTTCTGAGCCGCCTTTTCGCGGATGGCCTGAGAGACCTTCTTTTCGAAACCCGAATAGACGTGAACGACGTACCAGCGCGCAGCCATGTCTTAGCCTCCCAGCCCAAGGATCAAGCGAACGGCAACCGCCAGCACCTGATCGACGACGAGGAAGAACAGGGCGGCGAGCACGACCATGACGAACACCATGGCGGTCGTGATGCCGGTTTCCTTGCGGGTCGGCCAGGTGACCCTGGCTACCTCGCGGCGGACCTCGCGCGCGAATTCTGCGGGATTGACTTTTGCCATCGTGCGAACCGTGCGAGCTCCGGAGCGACTGTAAGGGCGCCGCTTTTACCCTGATCGTTATTGGGACGGGATGGCAGGAGTGGAGGGGCTCGAACCCCCAACCCCCGGTTTTGGAGACCGGTGCTCTACCAATTGAGCTACACTCCTATCTCCGTCCAACCACACCTTCCGGCGTGGGAGGCCGCTTAAACCATTCTTTCGGCGGCGGTGTCAAGGCCTTTCGACCCGACTTTCGAAAGAACGTTCAGATCGGCTTACCAGAAGCCCAACCTTACTCTTCGCGCAGATAAAACTCCCCCGTCGAACCGGCGGCTCGACGGGGGAGGCAGGCTTATAGCATCACTCGACGATCTTGGCAACGACGCCGGCGCCCACGGTGCGACCACCCTCGCGGATGGCGAAGCGCAGGCCCTCGTCCATGGCGATCGGGGCGATCAGCGCCACTTCCATGGCGACGTTGTCGCCCGGCATCACCATCTCGACGCCTTCCGGCAGCGACACCATGCCCGTCACGTCCGTCGTACGGAAGTAGAACTGCGGACGGTAGTTGGTGAAGAACGGGGTGTGGCGGCCGCCCTCTTCCTTCGTCAGGATGTAGGCTTCGGCCTTGAACTTGGTGTGCGGGGTGATCGAACCCGGCTTGGCCAGAACCTGGCCGCGCTCGACGTCCTCGCGCTTCGTGCCGCGCAGCAGCGCGCCGATGTTGTCGCCGGCCTCACCCGAGTCGAGCAGCTTGCGGAACATCTCGACGCCGGTCACCGTCGTCTTCACCGTCGCCTTCAGGCCGACGATCTCGACTTCGTCACCGACCTTCACGATGCCGCGCTCGACACGGCCGGTCACCACGGTGCCGCGGCCCGAGATCGAGAACACGTCTTCGATCGGCATCAGGAACGGACGGTCCTTCGGACGCTCCGGCTGCGGGATGTACTCGTCCACCGTCTTCATCAGCGCCAGGACGGCGTCACGGCCGATCTCCGGCTGACGGTCTTCCAGGGCGCACAGGGCCGAGCCCTTGGTGATCGGAATGTCGTCGCCCGGGAACTGGTAGGAGGACAGCAGCTCGCGAACTTCCAGCTCGACCAGCTCCAGCAGCTCCGGATCGTCGACCATGTCGACCTTGTTCATGAACACGACCAGCGCCGGAACGCCAACCTGGCGGGCCAGCAGGATGTGCTCGCGGGTCTGCGGCATCGGGCCGTCAGCGGCCGACACGACCAGGATCGCGCCGTCCATCTGGGCGGCGCCCGTGATCATGTTCTTCACATAGTCGGCGTGGCCGGGGCAGTCGACGTGCGCGTAGTGGCGGTTGGTCGTCTCGTACTCGACGTGCGCCGTCGAGATCGTGATGCCGCGCGCCTTCTCTTCCGGCGCCTTGTCGATCTGGTCGTAAGCGGTGAAGGTGGCGCCGCCGGACTCCGCCAGCACCTTCGTGATCGCCGCCGTCAGCGACGTCTTGCCGTGGTCGACGTGGCCGATCGTGCCAACGTTGCAGTGCGGCTTGTTCCGCTCAAACTTTGCCTTCGCCATCGCTTTGGTCTTTCGTTCCCGACGTTCCGGACGCACACAATGGCCCGGCCGAGATCCGTTTTCCGTGGCGCACGCGGGATTGGAGCGGGTGAGGGGAATCGAACCCCCGTCGTAAGCTTGGAAGGCTTCTGCTCTACCATTGAGCTACACCCGCCTAAGCATCCCGCCGGCGCGACCGTCCGGGGCAAACGCGATCACGGACAAGCCGTGGAAAGTAGTGGTGGAAGGGGCTGGATTCGAACCAGCGTACGCTAACGCGGGCAGATTTACAGTCTGCTGCCTTTAACCACTCGGCCACCCTTCCAGTCCGCAGCCTGGCAGTGCCCGCCGCGGAGTTCGGCAATATGCGAATTTTTCAGACCTTGTCAACACGGGTTAAGCGGTTCACACCAGAAAAAATTCGGCCGCAGTCCGCTGCGGTCCCCTCCCCTTCTTCGTGGGTATCATGACGCGCTCCAGGCACCCGGGTTCCGGCCCCTCCTCCACCCGTCCCTCCGCCCCTCACTCGGAACGCAACGCCGAGCGGCCGGGCTCCAGGCCGCAGCAGGTCGCGGCGCCGCGGCAGGAGCTTTCGGAGGAGTCCGGACGTGGCAGACGGGGCGCTGCGAAGGGTGGTCGGGGGCCGGCAGCGCGGGGCGTGCTGCTCTATGGACTGCACCCGGTTGCCGCCGCCTGGACCAATCCAGAGCGGCGCATCCACCGGCTGCTGGTGACCGACTCGGGCCGCGCCGCGCTTGAGCCGGCGATCGCCGCCGCCCGCGCTCGGGGCCTGCAACGGCCGGAGGCTTCGCCGGTCGACAGGATGGAGCTTGATCGGATGCTGCCGCCTGGTGCGGTGCATCAGGGGATCGTCGTCGACGCCTCTCCCCTGCCCGAGCTGGGCATCGAGGATTTGTGCAACGAGTTGGCTTCGGAAACGTCGGCAGTCATCGTCGCCCTCGATCAGGTGACGGACCCGCACAATGTCGGCGCCATCCTGCGCTCCGCCGCCGCCTTCGGCGCCCGTGCCGTGGTGGTGACCGAACGCCATGCACCTGAGACGACCGGCGTGCTGGCGAAGAGCGCGTCGGGCGCGCTGGAGGCGGTCCCGCTGGTCCGCGTCACCAATCTGGCCCGCGCGCTGACAGATCTGCAGCAGAACGGCTTCTGGTCGGTCGGGCTTGCCGAATCGGGGCCATCGACGCTGGCAAAGCTGGACCTGACCGGCAAGACGGTACTGGTGATGGGTGCGGAAGGCAGCGGCCTGCGCCGGCTGACGATGGAGCGTTGCGACGCGATCGCCCGCCTGCCGACCGGCGGTCCGGTGGGCAGCCTCAACGTCTCAAACGCCGCGGCGGTGGCTCTGTATGAGGTTGCCCGCCTGCGCGAGTGACCGGCTGCGGGACCGGAGCGGCCAAGTGCTTGTTTACGCGGAAAAGGGACGCTAAGGTGTGCCCGCGTCAAACGATGGGCGCGCCGGATTAGCTCAGCTGGTAGAGCAGCTGATTTGTAATCAGAAGGTCACGGGTTCGATTCCTGTATCCGGCACCAGTTTTGGCTTGAATATCAAGCACTTATGGCAAGGCCCCGAGCGTTCCGCCGGGGCCTTTGCTTTTGTGTCCGCACTGTGGTTCGCGAACCTGACACACTGGGACGTGGAGGTGTATGGACAGAGCATGCAGAGGACGGCTGAGCGTGAAACTGCTTTAAACGCAGATTAATATCTTTTCTATTTTTGTTGCGCTGTCTGTTCGTTGGGTTGGCAATGTATCGCGGGACTTGGAACCGAAGTCTTCAAAATTGCATCAATGTATCCTGTCCACGCCAAACCAGACGTGACAATCAGAATTGTGACGCACGTAATTGGCAGACCATACCCCACAACCTTTCTGGCACTTATTTTAGGAATCGCCAGATTATCAGCAATCTTTGCGGGGTGCGTATCGTCCTGAAACAGAACCCCCAATATTACATCAAGCTTCTGCTGAGCTCGAATAATGCTCAACAGCATAATTGACAGCAAAAAAGTTCCAATCGTTAGAACAATTGCCTGCAATGTTCCCGTACCCCTTAACTGTATAGTCGCCCCCATCGTCACCGAGAACAACACGAGAAACATATTTACGCGTTGATTTAGAAGATTTTCAACAAAGGCGCGTTCTTGGCTCATATCCCACACTGGGCCTAGCCGATCACGCTCTTCCGCGGAAATATTAGGCATATCGCAATTTACCCATGGTTATAGCGAGGTCAGGTTTGAGTTGCCATTTCAACTGCTTCGGCAACGTTACCAAAAGTAGCAGCTTACCTCGAAGGTGAAGCACCCTCTGCGACAAAAGGGCGCTACGCCTGGACGTATGTGGATGTCGCCGGCCTCGTCCATACGTCTCAATGTCACACCGCGTTTCGGACGTTCCGTGATCCGGCCATTACTTGACGGCAAGTCGATGACCGATGCTGAACGGCAGAAGCAGTGGAGCCGTCGTAAGGCTGACCGCGAACACCACACGGCAGAACTCATTGCTGAACTGCTGGCGGCTGTGTCGGAGGATGTGGCAACGCGCCTGATCGCCCGACCATCGTCACAAGGAAATCATCACCGCAGCCCCGCTGCGCTGATTGAGCCCGACCAAGCGCCCCCGCCAGCCGCGCTCTGGCTGTGCCTACAGCCGACGGAGCGGATACCGGGCTCCTTCGCCACGATACGGGCCAGCGGAGACTGACACGACCCCTGCCACGCCCAAGGCCGGTTCCATCTCTCTTTGCCCCGGGGTTACGGTCACAAAATCCTTTCCGTCATTGCTGGTCGTAGCGCGTTGATCGCCCACGTCTCCCCCAGGGATTTGCCTGCCTACAGCCAAACCCGTGACCGCGGCCGGTGGGTTCGCCGCCGCATGCCGGAACGGTTCATGAACCAAAACACAAGGAGGCCAAGCAACGCGCTCCCGCATCCCGTGACCGCCATCGTCAGACCGGCTCCGAAGGTCGGCGGCATCTCTCCGCTGACCGAGCCGTCGGGCAGGATCATCGGAGGCAGGCAGCACAAGGCACTGACCGCTCCGGCGCTGCCGCCTGCGATCATGATGGCGCAGCAGGCCCAGTAGAGCCGCCGCCATCCACGGAGACGGACCATGAGGATGGTTGCCGCGAGGAACAGGGCGCCCGTGATTGCCGGGATACCGAACGCCAACAGAGCAAGGCCGGTGTCGGACATCAGGCACCCCCCATGGCCGCAGGGTCAGAATGCGGATCAGCTGACCGATGCGTCCGGCAGGGACTTCTTGCCCGGAGAATTCCCCGCCAGGGAACCCTCTACGGAACGCATCGGTTGGGAAAGGCATCTGAAGCCCCCCATTGGCAGTTTGCGCGAAAGGCCGACCATGACCAAGCCCCATCCCGACTCGGACGGCGATACGCCCACCACGCCCAGCGCGGAGGCAAATCGGATGCGTGCCGACATCGACCGCGGCCTGACCGGCGACAAGGTTCCGGCCATTGATCCCGCCGCGGCGCCGCTCGGCACCGACGACGAAGCGGCGGGCACCACCCCGCCGCACGGCATCTCGCGCGATGCGGTGGTTCCCGGCAACCAGCGCATGCCGCCGGGCCAGAAGAAGGGCGGCGACACGCTCGACACCTGATCGCCCTTTCCAGACGGCAAGAAGCCCGGCCGGATGATTCCTGACCGGGCTTCCTGCGATTCTGCCTCGCGCTGCCGTTCGCCGGACCGCGTCGCTTAGAAATAACGCTCCGGAATGCGGACCACGTCGTCCGGCATCACCGAGGTGGTGATCGGCGCCTTGCGGATTTCCTTCTTGGGATCGCTGCCGCGGGTGATGAGGACATAATCCTCCTTGGCGCGGTAGGTGTAGCCACCGGCCATCGCCACCGCCGACAGAGCGGTCATGCCGTTGACATACTGGTACTGGCCGGGGTTGCGCACCTCGCCCAGGATGAAGAAGGGGCGGTGGTTCAGCACCTCGACGCTGACCTTCGGATCCTTCACGTAACCGGCGGACAGGCGGGTGGCGATTTCCTTTTCCAGGTCCCGGGTGTTGCGGTCCTTGGCGGAGACCTCGCCGATCAGCGGCATGGCGACCTTGCCGGTGCCGTCCACGCGGAATTCGCCGGACAGCTGTTCCTCGCCGAACACGATGACACGCAGCGCGTCACCCGGGCCGAGACGGTATTCGCCGATCTGACCGGCGCTGGCGGTCTCCATCGGCGCGTCGTTGCCGGCACAGCCGACCATGGCAACGGCGAGCGCGGTCACCGCGATCCCACGTCCGATCCCCTGGCCCAGCGCACGGATCACCTGACGTCGATTCATCCCTAAACCCCTTCCCTGGCTGGTGGATGCCTGCCACAGCGCCGGCCCGGCCCTGTTCGACGGAGCCGTTCCACCGGAACCGCCCCATCCGCCGGCCGCCTTGCAGCGGCGCCCTTTGGTCATGCACCTGAATTCGGGTGGAGACTAGCAACTCGCAAGCGCTTGGGAAAAAGTGGAGAGGAATTACCGCCTTCGGATCTGCCCAGTACAACACCGTCGATAATAAAAACAGGCATAAGAAAAGGGCGCCCGTCATAGAACGGACGCCCTGCCCTGTTCAGCGGAACCTTTAGGACGTTCGGCCGGGACTTTCCCGGTCGGCCGATCCGATTCCGCCAGATTACAGCCTGGATTACATCTGGGCGCCGACGCGCAGATAGATCAGGTTGTCGCTATACTCGGCGGAGCTCAGGTTGGAGTTGCGCTTTTCGTAGGTGTAGCCGCCGGTCAGATAGAAGTTGCGGTTCATCTGATAGGTGCCGCCGACGCCGGCCGTATAGACCTTGTCGTTGCGGTCATTGCCGTTGAAGTCGTCCTGGCGGTATTGCAGACGGCCGTTCAGCACCAGCGAGCGCAGCAACTCGTGATCGACACCCAACGCGAACAGGGTGCGGGTGTAGCTGGAGGCCGTACCGAAGCCGGGGCTGGCCGAGGTCTCGCGCACCTGGCGGCTGGCGGTGGCGCTGATGCCGGTCAGCTGGGTGACGGCCCAGTTCAGGCGCCCGCCGAAGGACAGGCCGTTGAAATCCTCCAGCCGTGAATCCTTGTAGTTGCGGGCGAGATAGCCGGCGAAGACCTCGCCGGTGATCAGGCCGGTCAGGTCGGTGGCGAGACCGCCCACCACCTCGTAGCCGTCGGAGTCGCGGTCGAGGCCGAAGGCGTCGCGGTCGTTCTTGTGCCGGGTCCAGGAATAGGTGCCCTGGACGAAGGCCTCGTAGCCCGCGATGAACTCATAGCCGACACGGCCGACCGTCGCATATTCCCAGCGGTCGCGGTCGCCCTGGCGGGCGACGCCGCCGCCGATCAGATCGACGTCGTCATAGGAGATGTACTGGGCCGAACCGGAAACGCGGGCGCGCAGGCGATTGAAGCGCTGGGTATAGCCGGCCTCGCCGCCACTGGTGTAATATTTCACCGGCTCGGCATAGCCTTGCAGGCTGTTGATGTCGCCGCGGCCTTCATGGTTGCGGCGGTGGAACAGCTGGCCGTCCAGCGCGCCGCCCTTGTTCACGTCGAAGCGTCCGTCGGCCTGTACGGTATAATCGGTGTAGTTCTCACCTGAATGGTCGCTGTAGCGGCCGGCATCGGCCGAGGCCGAGAAGTTCAGCGCGTGCGCCGAGAAATCCGACTTGATGTCCAGCCGCGGACGGACCGTCCAGATGACGTCGTCCTCATGGTTGTCACGCGTGGCGTAGACGTTGGTGTCATAGGTGGCACCGGTTTCCACCCGCGGCAGGAACAGGAAGGAGCCGGCGCGCAGCCCGAGCTGCTCCAGTTCCGGCCGGCGACGCTCCAGCACGGTTTCGCCACGCTGCAGGTCGTCCTGGGCGGCGGCGGGAAGCGACGTCAGCCCGGTCGAGGCGAGAGCGAGGGCGAGGAGGGAAAGGGTGCTGGTCTTCATCTGGAGTCACCGCGCTTGGCTGGGTTCGGTCGGCTCACTGGGCCGGGGGTCCGGCTCCTTGGTGGGACACGGCCCGGCACCGGTATCCGGCTTGAAACCCAGGCCGGGGCCGATGCGGACGCATCCTCGGCAAAGACACAACAAACCGTGCTTCCCACGCAACAGTGAAGCCCACGTCCTGCCGCTTTTGCCGGGTCCTGTGGTGTGGCCGCAACAAAAAGCCGCCGGTCCGGCAATGATGTCGGCAGCGATGACCCGCTTGATTTCTGCGCCTTTTTCAAGTGGTCCTAAGATGAAGGTCATAGAACGACAGGCCGGAACTGGCGATGGGACACGGCGCCTGCTTTGGAACCCCCTGCCCGGCACCGGGTTGTTCATCACGTTTCTTGGCCAGAAAAGGTGCCACATGACACGCCGACTCGACACGCCACCCGCGCCGCCTTCGACCGACCGCCCGCCCGACGCCACCACGCCGCCCTACACGCCGGGCGGCGTGACGCCCCCTGAAAAGGACGATGCGATAAGCCCGGCCGAGAAGACCGCCCCGCCCGACAGCTATCCGCCCAAACGTAAACCCTGACGAAGAACAGCCGACAAGAAGCCGCCGTACAGAACATCCGAATGGCGGCCCGAGTTGCGGCAAATTTCGCCCATGGCTTATTTTCAGGCTTACGGCGCTTCTTTTGTTGCGCAAGTCGCAACATGCGCATTCCTGTGGCTCTATGACGCATCTGCGAAGGTTGCACTGCGGGCATTGCGTTTTCTACCCTTTCCATGAGGAACGCATAATGGACCCAGCGGATGGTGACAGGCGGGAAACGCCGCGCCATCCCTGCCCACGCAGCCGGGAGCGGCGGTCCGTGCCCGCCCCAGCCTTCGCCCCGGACCGAAGGCGGGCGCGAACCACGGGCCTGCTGCCATGGACGACTTCGGACGACTGCCTCCCGACGACTACCTGTTGGCCGGCCAGGTTCACCACCGCCTTCGCCGCGCCCATCAGCGCGCGTCGGCGATCTTCATCGCCCTGATCGGTGATCATCTGCTGACTCCCACCCAATGGGGGGCACTGGCCACCCTGCATGCGGAAGGACCGCTGTCGCAGAATCAGCTCGGCCGGTTGACCTACATGGACCCGGCGACGACCCAGGGGGTGATCCTGCGTCTGGTGGAGCGCAATCTGGTCGAACGCCAGCCCGACCCGCAGGATCGGCGCCGCACCAGCGTCCGGCTGACCCGGATCGGTCAGGCCCTTGTCATCGACCTGATGGCGAACGCCGCCGCCGCCCACGAACAGACCCTGGCGCCGCTCAGCGAGGAGGAACGGGTACAGTTCATGGCCCTGCTGGCGCGCCTGATGTAGACGCCACCCAAGGGGGCACGGGCGGGAAATTCCCGATCAGGCGGTGACTTTTGCGCCGGGTTTGCTATGAACGCGATGTGTTGCGTCGCACCGCGACCCGGACACGCCGCTGGTCTCTTACGAACCGGGGTTCCCGCAGGATGAAGCACCGTCACCCGACCGCCTCGCCGCTGGCGCAGGTTCTCCGCCCGGCCGCTCTGTTCGCTGCCGTGTCTGCTGCCGTGTCCGTCGCAGCATTCTCCGCCACTCCGGCCGCGGCTCAATCGGCCAAGCCGCCGGTGACCTTCTCCGGCGCGCCGGTGCGGGTGGGCGAGATCAACAGCTATACCGGCCTGCCCGCCTTCACCATTCCCTACCGCCAGGGCTGGCAACTGGCGCTTGAGGAAATCAACGCCGCGGGCGGCGTGATCGGCTGTTGCGAGCTTCAGGTCGTCTCGCGCGACGACGCCGGCAAGCCGGACGACGCCGTCCGCGTCGCGCAGGAACTGGTGACGAACGAGGCGGTGGACGTGCTGGCCGGCACCTATTTCTCCCACATCGGGCTGGCCGTCGCCGATTTTGCCGCACGCAACAAGATGCCCTTCGTCGCGGCGGAACCGCTGACCGACGCCATCACCTGGTCGAAGGGCAACCGCTACACCTTCCGCCTGCGCCCCAGCACCTACATGCAGGCGGCGATGCTGGTGGAAGAGGCGGCGAAACTGCCGGCCAAGCGCTGGGCCACCGTCGCCCCAAACTATGAATACGGGCAGTCGGCGGTGTCGTGGTTCAAGCAGTTGCTGAAGGAAAGGCGCCCGGACGTCGAGTTCGTTGCCGAGCAGTGGCCGGTGCAGGGCAAGCTGGAGGCCGGTCCGACCGTGCAGGCACTGGCCGCCGCCAAGCCCGATGCCATCTTCAACGTCACCTTTGGTGCCGACCTCGCCAAGTTCGTGCGCGAGGGCGAGGGCCGCGGCCTTTTCCGGAACCGCAAGGTCGTCAGCCTGCTGACCGGCGAGCCGGAATATCTGGAGCCGATGAAGGATGAGGCGCCGGAAGGCTGGATCGTCACCGGCTATCCCTGGGAGCAGATCGACACCCCCGCTCACAAGGCCTTCGTCGCCGCCTACACCGCGCGCTTCAAGGAATCGCCCAAGGCGGGATCCATCGTCGGCTACACCACCATGAAGGCGGTCGCAGCAGCGATCACCAAGGCCAAGTCGGCCAATGCGGAGCCGATCGTCGATGCACTGGCCGGCCTGACCATCGACAGCCCCGTCGGCCCGGTGACCTTCCGCGCCTCCGACCATCAGGCGACGATGGGCACCTATGTCGGCACCACGACGGTGAAGGACGGCCGCGGCACCATGAAGGACTGGCGCTATGCCGACGGCGCCAACTACCTGCCGCCCGACGACGCGGCGCGCAAGATGCGGCCGGCGGAGTAAGGCGCCCGGCTTCCGGCGCCCCGCCTCATGTCCTTCCTCCTCGTCCAGGCCCTCAGCGGCCTCGCGACCGCGGCGACGCTGTTCCTGGTGTCGTCCGGGTTGACCATCGTGTTCGGCGTGACGCGGATCGTGAATTTCGCGCACGGCTCCTTCTACATGGTCGGGGCCTATGCCGGCTGGTCGCTGATCGAGCGGTTCGGCGGCACGCCAGCCGGCTTCTGGAGTTCGGTCGCCGCCGCGGCGCTGGCGATGGGCCTGCTGGGGGCGGCGATGGAGATCGGGCTGCTGCGCCGGCTCTACCGCTCGCCGGAGCTGTTCCAGCTGCTCGGCACCTTCGGCATCGTGCTGGTGGTGCAGGATCTGACCGCCTGGGCCTGGGGTCCGGAGGATCTGCTGGGCCGCCGGGCGCCGGGGCTGAAGGGTTCCATCGACATCCTCGACCAGCCCTTCCCGCTCTACGACCTTGTGCTGATCGGGCTGGGGCCGCTGGTGCTCGGGCTGCTGTGGCTGCTGTTCAACCGCACCCGCTGGGGCACGCTGGTGCGCGCGGCGACGCAGGACCGCGAGATGACCAGCGCGCTCGGCGTCGATCCGGCGCGTCTGTTCACCGGGGTGCTGTTCCTGGGCTGCGCGCTGGCCGGGCTGGGCGGCGCCCTGCAGGTCCCGCGCGAGGCGGTGACCTTGCAGATGGACATGGCCATCGTGGTCGAGGCCTTCGTCGTCGTCGTGGTCGGCGGCATGGGCAGCCTGACCGGCGCCTTTCTCGCCTCGCTGCTGATCGGACAATTGCAGGCCTTCGGCATCCTGATCTTCCCGCAGATCACGCTGGTGATCGTCTTCCTGTTCATGGCGGTGGTCCTGGTCCTGCGCCCGCACGGCCTGCTCGGCCGGGCCGAGGAAGTGCCGCCGACCGCACCCGCCACGGTGACCGTGCCGCTGTCGGCCGGCCGCCATGCCGGGCTGTGGGCGCTGGCCCTGCTGGCGCTGCTGGCCGCCGCACCGCTGGTCGCCGGCGATTACGCGCTGATCCTGCTGACCGAAGTGGTGATCCTCGCCCTGTTCGCCGCCAGCCTGCATCTGCTGATCGGGCTGGGCGGGCTGGTGTCCTTCGGCCATGCGGCATGGTTCGGGCTGGGCGCCTATGGCTCGGCCCTGCTGGTCAGGCATCTGGGCGCGCCGATGCCGCTGGCGCTGGCCGGCGCGCCGGTGCTGGCCGGGCTGGGGGCGCTGGTGGCCGGCTGGTTCTGCGTCCGGCGCTCGGGGCTCTATTTCGCCATGCTGACGCTGGCCTTCGCGCAGATCGTCTGGTCGATCGCCTTCCAATGGTATGCGGTGACCGGCGGCGACAACGGCATCCTCGGCGTCTGGCCGTCGGCCTGGGCGGCGGGCAAGGCGGCTTACTATTGGCTGACGCTGGCGCTGTGCGGCGGCGCGTTGTGGCTGCTGCGACGGGCGGCCTTCGCCTCCTTCGGATACGCATTGCGGGCGGGACGCGACTCGGGCCTGCGCGCCGAATCGGTCGGCATCGACGTGCGCCGCTTCCAGTGGATGGCCTTCGTGTTCGCCGGCAGCGCCGCGGGTCTGGCCGGCGGGCTCTACGCCTTCGCCAAGGGCAGCGTCTTCCCCACCCTGCTGGCGGTGCCGCAGTCGGTCGACGCGCTGGTGATGGTGCTGATGGGCGGCATCCAGACCGTCGCCGGGCCGCTGGCCGGAGCGGCGGTCTTCCATCTGCTCGAATCGGAGGTGATGAGCCTGACCGACTGGTGGCGGCTGGTGCTGGGCCTGATCGTCGTCACCCTGGTTCTGGTCTTCCCCAAGGGGATCGTCGGCTTCCTGTCCGGCATCGGGAGACGGGCATGAGCGAGTTGCCCAGAAGCGAATTGCCCATGAGTGAACTGGTGGTGCGCGACCTGCAACGCTCCTTCGGCGGGGTGCAGGCGGTTGGCGGCGTATCCTTCACCCTGCGCTCCGGCGACCTGCTGGCGCTGATCGGCCCGAACGGCGCCGGCAAGAGCACCTGCTTCAACCTGCTGAACGGCCAGCTTCGTCCCGATTCGGGATCGGTCCGGCTTGACGGCACCGAACTGGTCGGACTGCCGCCCCGGCGCATCTGGGCGCTGGGCATCGGGCGCACCTTCCAGATCACCGCGACCTTCGCCTCGATGACGGTGGCGGAGAATGTGCAGATGGTTCTGCTGTCGCGTGCCCGCCGGCTGTTGGGGCTGTGGCGCCCGGCCGCCGCCCAATTCCGCGAACCGGCGTTGGCCCTGCTGGAGCGCGTCGGCATGGTGGCGCAAGCCGACCGTCCCTGCGGCGTGCTGGCCTATGGCGACGTCAAGCGGGTCGAGCTGGCAATGGCGCTGGCGAGCGAGCCGACGGTGCTGCTGATGGACGAGCCGACCGCCGGCATGGCGCCCGCCGAACGGCTCGCCCTGATGGCGCTGACCGCGGAGCTGGTGCGCGAGCGCGGCCTCGCCGTGCTGTTCACCGAGCATGACATGGATGCCGTCTTCGGCCACGCCACCCGCGTGCTGGTGCTCGACCGTGGCCGGCTGATCGCGGAGGGCCCGCCGGATCGGGTGCGCGCCGATCCCCGCGTGCAATCGGTCTATCTGGGAGGCGAGGCGTGAGCGAACCCCTGCTGACGGTCGACGGCCTCCAGGCCTGGTATGGCCGCGCCCATATCCTCGACGGCATCGCCCTGACGGTGGGACGTGGCGAGGTGGTGGCGCTGATGGGCCGCAACGGTGCCGGCAAGACCACCACGCTGAAGGCGATCATGGGGTTGGTGGAGCGGCACGCCACGACCCTGCGCTTCGACGGGCTCGACCTATCGGCCCTGCCCGCCCACCGCATCGCCCGGCTCGGCGTCGGCTATGTGCCGGAGGATCGCCGCATCTTCGCCGACCTGACGGTGGAGGAGAATCTGGAGGTCGGCCGCCAGCCGCCCCGCCCCGGCGCCCCGGCCTGGACGCCGGAGAAGCTGTTCGCCCTGTTCCCCAACCTCGCGGAGATGCGCGGGCGGCGCGGCACCCGGATGAGCGGCGGTGAGCAGCAGATGCTGACGCTGGCCCGCACGTTGATGGGCAACCCGTCGCTGCTTCTGCTCGACGAACCGTCGGAAGGGCTGGCGCCGCTGATCGTCAGGCAGATGGCTGACGCGGTGCGGCGCTTGAAGGCGGAGGGGCTTTCGGTGCTGCTGTCCGAACAGAGCCTGTCCTTCGCCTCGTCGGTCGCCGACCGCGCCTGCGTCATCGAGACCGGCCGCCTGCGCTGGACCGGCACGATGACGGAGCTGATGGCGGATGACGGGGTGAGGGCGGCCTATCTGGCGGTTTGACCGCCCCCTCCTCTCACTGCCCGGCGATGCTGAGATCCATCACCGACTTCGGATCCAGCGCCTTGTCGACCTGGCCTTCCGACTGCCAGAACTTCACCTGATTGATCACGTCATCCACCAGCAAGCGGGCCTGCGGATCGACATAGGGCAGGCCGGCGGCGGCGATGTCCGGCTTCTGCTTGGTCGCGTCGGCGATGATGGTCAGCAGCTCGTCATAGCCGGGGCCCTTGACCAGAGCGCCCGAGGCGTCCTTGCCGTTGAAGGCGGCGTGATATTCGGCCAGCGCGGTCTTGTAGGCGCGGACGAACTTCTCCACCAGCGGACGCCGGTCCTTCATCGTCTTGGGCGCGGTGAACAGGGCGCCGAGCTGCCAGGGCGTCTCGTCGCCGACCCAGCCCAGCATCTTGCCGGCACCGTCGGCCACCAGCTGCCGCGACACGGTGGACGGCGCGATGATGGCATCGACCTGCCCGCCCCGGAAGGCGGCGACCATCTTCGGCACGTCCTGCAAGGGCACCATGGTCACGTCCTTGACCGTGAAGCCGTGCTTCTGCGCCAGCAGCCCGATCATGTAGTGGAAGGTCGAACCGATGGTGGTGATGGCGACCCGCTTGCCCTTCAGGTCGGCCGGCGCCTTCAGGCCGGCGTCATAGGCGGCGTTGGTAGCGAGATAGGCGCTCAGGGGAAAGCCCGGCTCGTCGCGGCTCTGCGCCGCGATGATGGTGACCGCCCCCTTGGAGGCGAGGTTGTAGAAGCCGGCGGTCAGGCCGGTGACACCGAAATCGACATCGCCCGAGGTCACGGCGACCGGCACCTGCTGGGCCGAAGTGAACATCTTCAGCTCGACGTCCAGCCCTTCCTTCGCGAAATAGCCCTTGGCCTTGGCGATGAAGATCGGCCCGGAGGAGGACAGCGCCAGCACGCCGACCGTCGCCTTCTCCAGCGGCTGAGCCAGCGCGGCGGACATCAGGGTGCCGGCGGCGAAGACAGCACCGGTGGTGGCGATCAGAGCGCGCCGGGTGAGGCGGGCCACGGTCATGGCGGCGGTCATGGACGGAAATCCTCCCGATCGATGGTTCATGTTTCTTGGAATGAGGCGGTCAACGCCAGTTGAGCAAGCGCCGCTCCAGCTGCGACAGCACCGTGCCGATGGCGAGCCCCAGCAGCGACAGCACCAGCACGCCGGCCAGCAGCGTGTCGGTCTGCATCAGGTTGCCGGCCATCAGCACGAAGGCGCCGATGCCATACTCCGCGCCGATCATCTCGGCCGCCACCACCAGGATCAGCGCAATGGAGGCGGTGATGCGGAAACCGGCCAGAATGCCCGGCAGGGCGCCCGGCAGGACGATGGAGCGCAGGATCGAGCGCCAGGGCAGACCGAAGCTCTGCGCCATGCGGATCAGGTTGCGCGGCACCTGGTCGATGGCGCTGTAGGTGGCGATGACGGTGGGGAAGAAGACGCCGAAGCCGATGGTGGCGAATTTCGACGGCTCGCCGATGCCGAACCACAGGATGAACAGCGGCAAGAGCGCGATCTTCGGGATGGGGAAGAAGGCCGACACCAGCGGCACGCCGACCGCGCGGGCGGTGGAGAAGATGCCCATGGCAAAGCCGACCAGCATGCCGCCCGCCGTGCCCAGCACCCAGCCGACGGCGATACGCGCCAGCGACGCCTTCAGGTTCAGCCACAGCGATCCGTCCGCCACCATGCCGGCCAGCGCCTTGGCGACGGCGCTCGGCGGCGGCAGGAACAGCGGGCTGGCGAGGCCGAGGCGGCTAGCCCCCTCCCACAGCCCGATCAGCAGGGCGAAGGCGGCCAGCGCGGCCCAGGGATGGCGCTTTACGGTAAAACCGCCGCCACGGAAGCGGACGGGCTGGTCCATCGCGGAGGCAGCGGCTGCGGCGGACGGGTTCAGGCTGTCAGGCACGGGCGATCTCCCGGTCGGCCATCTGGGCCTCGGCTTTCATCAGGTGCCACAGGCGGTCGCGCACTTCGGCAAGATGGGCCTGGGCCGACGGCTCCTGCCGACGGTCGCGGGCCTCCTCGATGGTGACCAGTTCGCGGATGCGGCCGGGGCGGCGGCTCAGCACGCAGACACGGTCGGCGAGCCGCAGCGCCTCGTCCAGATTGTGGGTGACATAGAGGGCGGTGGTCTTCTCCCGCCGCCACAGCTCCAGGAAATCGTCCATCAGCAGTTCGCGCGTCTGGGCGTCGAGCGCCGACAGCGGCTCGTCCAGCAGCAGCATGGCAGGACGCACTGCCAGCGCGCGGGCGATACCGACCCGCTGGCGCATTCCGCCGGACAGCTGCTTGGGCAGGGCCTTGCGGAACTCCCACAACCCCATGCGGCGCAGGCCGCTGTCGATCCGCTCCTGCCGCTCGGCGGCGGAGAGCGGGTGATGCTCCAGCACGAGGGCGATGTTGTCCTCCACCGTGCGCCAGGGCAGCAGGGCGAAGTCCTGGAAGATGAAGGTGATCGGGTTCAGGCAGCCGTCCGGCACCTCCCCTTCGACCCGGATGCTGCCGGATGTGGGGGCGACGATGCCGCCGGCGATGCCGAGCAGCGTCGATTTCCCGCAGCCGCTGGGGCCGATCACCGCCAGGATTTCGCCCTCCGCCAATGTCAGATTGACGCCGTCCAGCACGGTCAGATCGTCGTAGCAGTGGGTCAGATCGGAAACGAGAAGCCTCATCGCGCCCTTTTTGTGCCTGCACCTGTGTCGGTGGTGTCCGACTGTTCGTTGGGCCTGCCACTATAGCGCGGCGTCCCGGCAGCGGAGAGGGGAAAGGCTTTCCGCATCCCAGCCATACGGCAGTATGGTAGTGGCGGGAAGGCGTCAAGGGGCTGTCGGCTTCGCGACAGGCCCAGGCAAAACAGACCAGTTCAGGCGATGCCGCTCAGCGATCCCCCACCAGCCGGCAACTCCAGCACCCGCAACGCAACGGCACAGCGGCTGACCGCCGCCTCGGCCAGGGCGTGACGCTCGCTCAACCCAGCCTCATCCACCTCGTCGGGGGTCATTGCCTGCAACAGGACGCGCAGGGTCCGAACATAGGTGCGCAGCAGCGTGGCTTCCTCGGCATGGTCGCCCAGCAGACCGGCCTGCCCAGCGGTGCGCAGGGCGACGAGTTCACCATCGAGCGAGGCCGCGGCCGTCTCGATGGCTTGCAAGGCCCGCGTCAGGCGGACATGCTTCAGAACGACGATGTCGGCCATGCCCACCTCCCCTCCCGGCTGGAACGGCGGGATCAAAGCAATGACCGTGCCAGAGCCGCTCAGCGTCCACGCATCGATGGATGCCAAGCCGTCGTCACCCGCTCCAGCACCGCCAGCGCGCCGTAAAGGCCGGAACCCGTCAGCGCCGCCACGGCGATGGTGGCCCAGACGACGTCCAGATTCATCCGCGCCACTTCGGTGGAGATGCGGAAACCCATGCCGACCACCGGCGTGCCGAAGAACTCCGCGACGATGGCGCCGATCAGCGCCAGGGTGGAGTTGATCTTCAACCCGTTGAACAGGAAGGGTAGCGCGTTGGGCAGCCGCAGCTTGGCCAGCGTCGTGCCATAGCCGGCGCCGTAGGATCGCATCAGGTCGAGCTGGATTCGCTCCGAGTTGCCGAGGCCCGCCAGCGTGTTGATCAGCATCGGGAAAAAGGTCATGACGACGATGACCGCGGCCTTGGATTGCCAGTCGAAGCCGAACCACATCACCATGATCGGCGCGATGCCCACCACCGGAATGGCGCTGGCGAGATTGCCGAGCGGCAGCAATCCGCGGGCAAGAAACGGCACGCGGTCGGCAAGGATTGCCACCAGAAAGCCGGCACTGCACCCCATGACATAGCCACGCAGGACGGAGGTCAGGACCGTCTGACGGAAATCGTCCCACAGCACCGGGGCGTTGTGGATGATCGCGACGAGGATCCGGGATGGCGCCGGCAAAAGGATGGCCGGCACCGAAAATCCCGTCACCAGCTGTTCCCATGCGACCAGAAGGCCAAGGCCGAACAGACCGGGCACCAGCACCGAACGGGTCCAGCCCGGCACGCCGGCAAACACCGCCATCACCCGCCACAGCAGAACCATCGTTCCAAACAGGAACAGCCACAGTCCCCAGGCGTCCGACAGCATCAGCCCGCCATTCATCAGATGGAGGGGCAGAAGCCAGGCGAAGGCCACGCCGGCCAGTTCCACCCAGGCGCCCCAGACGCGCTTCGGCGCGAAGGCGGCGGCGATCACCGCCAGCACGAAGCCGACGAGGAAGAAGGGCGCGTTCGTGCCATCGAACCAGCCGACGGGCTCGCCGCTCCGATCGGCGATCGGAAAGGCAAGCCCGGCCAAGATCGGCAGACCTATGGCGATCAACCCCCAATCGACCGCGCTGCGCAGGTTGGTGCGGTAGGGGTTCGTCGCCTCATCGCTCGTCAAATTGCTCATCGCGCCCCCGCCCGGCCCAGCAGGACCAGCTCCAGTCCACGCACCACGGCGATCAGCGCCACGGACAGCAGCGAGGCCATGATCAGCGCCGCCCAGATCTGTACCGTCTGGCCGTAATAGGACCCCGACAGCAGCCGCGCCCCCAGCCCGGCCTGACCGCCGGTCGGCAATTCGCCGACGATGGCACCGACCACGCTGATGGCAACCGAGACCTTGAGGCTGGCGAACAGGAACGGCATGGAGGCCGGCAGCCGCAGCGACCAGAAGGCGCGCAGCCCGCCGGCCGAATAGGTCCGCATCAGGTCGAGCCACAGCGGATCGGCGGATCGCAGACCCTTCACCATGCCGACCGTGATCGGGAAGAAGCAGAGATACATGCAGATCACCGCCTTCGGCAGCAGCCCGGTCAGCCCGATGTTGCCGAGGATGACGACGATCATCGGTGCGATGGCCAGGATCGGCACCGTCTGCGAGGCGATCACCCAGGGCAGCAGGCTGGCCTCCAGGGTCCGGGTGTAGACGATGCCGGCGGCGAGAAGGATGCCCAGAACAAGGCCCATCGCCAGACCGGTCAGCGCCGCCTCCGCCGTCACCCAGGCATGGAACAGCAGGTTGCGCGGGCTGGTCGGCGCGTAGCCGGTCAGGGAATTCCACAGTTCCACCACCACCTGATCGGGGGTGGGCAGGATCGGCCGCTTCATCGCGTAGGCCTGGGCCAGCACATCCGCGACGCCGGTTGGCTTGCTTGCACGCATCAGCGTCTCCACCGCCTGCGGCCAGTTCAGCCAGGCCGCACCGACGTACCAGGCCGCCAGCAACAGCAGCGTCATCACGGTGACGGGAAGCGCACGCCTAGTCATCGTAACTGTGCCCCTCCTTCAGCCCCTCGCGTACGCGGTGAGCGATGGCGGCGAATTCCGGCGACTCGCGGATGTCCAGCGTGCGCTCGCGCGGCAGGCTGTCGCAGTCGATGACATCAAGGATGCGGCCGGGACGCGGGCTCATCACCACGATGCGGGTGGAGAGGAACACCGCCTCGGCGATCGAATGGGTGACGAAGACACAGGTCTTGCCGGTCGCCCGCCACAGCTGGGTCAAGTGCAGGTTCAGATGGTCGCGGGTGATCTCGTCCAGCGCGCCGAACGGCTCGTCCATCAGCAGCAGGTCCGGCTGCAAAGCGAGAGCGCGGGCGATGGAGACGCGCTGCTGCATGCCGCCGGAGAGTTGCCAGGGGAACTTGCGCTCGAAGCCCGACAGGCCGACGCGTTCCAACTGCTCGCGGGCTCTTGCCTGCCGTTCGGTGCGGGCGATTCCCATGATCTCCAACGGCAGCATCACGTTGCGCTCAACCGTCCGCCACGGATAGAGCGCCGGCGCCTGGAAGACGTAGCCGTAGAGCCGCTTCAACCGCGCCTGCTCCGGCGTCATGCCTTCGATGGCGATGTGGCCGGAGGTCGGCCGCTCCAGATCGGCGATGACGCGCAGCAAGGTGGTCTTGCCGCAGCCGCTGGGACCGATCAGCGATACGAAATCGCCGCGGGCGATGGTCAGCTCGACCTCGCTCAGCGCCGTGACCGGCTTGTCCGCCGTCGGGTAGACCAGCGAGAGTTTGCGCGCCTCGACAACCACTGGGGACTTGGCCGAAGAAGCGGCCCGGTCCGAGCCTTGTCGGGGAGCGGTCGCCTCCCGGACATCGAGCGGATTTGGGAAGGTCACGGGCGGCGGTCCTTCACAGGGCGGATAGGGTGCGGAATTGGAAAGCGGACCTGACGGTTTGGTCAGAAATCATCCAACTCGCAAACTATCATCACCCTGATCGAGGCACCAGGGTTGCAAAAGCCCAACCCTCTCGCCCAAGGGAATCGTAACGCAACTTTAAGGGAGGCCTTTTCCCAAGCGAGATTGGTACACACATGTGCGCCCCGTATTCTCGCGCCGCCGGACACGCACAATGCGCCGACGACCACCGAAAGGAGGTGACGCGAGTGAAAAAATTCCTGAAATGGCTCCGCCGCTTTTGATTGAAGCTGAAGTTCGAGTTGGAAGCGGGCTTCAACAGGGACCAGGGCAGGTAAAGCCAGACTTGGTGGGGCCGGGAAACCGGTCCCGCCATCCATGAAGCGGCTCGCGTCACCTCCTGCGCCGCAGATTAGCGCCCCCCGGTTCATTTTCAAGGCAAGGGCGAAAGAACTGGACGGGCGACACTCCGCCGGAACAGGATCACGCCCCATTCCCCCAGTCCGCCCGCAACATGCCCGCCGCCAAGCCGCTCCCCAGTCTGGAAGTCACGCGCGAAGACAGCGCGGCCGGTGCCGTGTTCGTGGCGACACCGGTGCTGACCCCGGTGATCCGCACGCGCTATCTGCTGATCGCGGGGCTGCTGGCGACCGGCTTCATCGCCGGGGCCGGTCTGGCGCCCGACGAGCTGGCCGGAATGCTGCAATGGCTGGCCGTCTTCTGCGCGGTGCCGGTGCTGCTGCTTTGGGTGGTGACACTGTCGGAGACGGTGCAGCGCCGCGCCGTGCGGCTTGGCGTGACGGAACGCGGGCTGACGGTGGACGGCGCGCGAATCCATCCGCACCAGACGATCCGGGATCTGGCGATCTATCCGATGGTGGGCGGCAAGCCACTGTTCGTGGCCTGGATCGATCCGGCGCACGAGTACCGCCACAAGGCGGAGATGACACTGGTCGCCGGCAATGTGGCGCCCAACGACGCTGTGAAGGCGGAACTGAAGGCCGCGGGCAGCCGAAACGTGCGGTTGGTCATGCATCGGCGCGGCGGGCACAAGGCGATCGTCCTGGTCCGCGGCCTGACCCTGTCGGGCGGGCAGACCCTGCTGGCCGCCCTGGCGGCGGAGCTTCGCGCTCACAGCCGCTAGGGGGCCCAGGGCGAAAGACCGGAAAAGACCGAAAGGCTCAGCGGCGCGGAATGGCCGGCGGCTCCGGCAGGTCCTCTTCCAGAATCACAACGTTGAGGGCGTAGGAGATTTCGCCTTCGTCATCGTCACGGTTCAGCGTGCCGAAGAACTCGCCATCCACCGTCACCTCGGCCGACTGGCCGGCCTTGGCCGGCGGCTCGATCACGATCTTGGGGTTGCCCAGGGTCTTGCGCAGGTACATCTGCACGCGGGCGATTTCGGTGTCGGACATCCGGACGGCGGACGGCTTGGCGGGCGGCATGGCGAACCTCGTTGTCTGCGAAGGAGCGTCATATAGGCGGCTTCGCCGCGAAGGGAAAGCGATACATCGCCGCTTCACGCGCGGCCATCGCAAGGTGTGGCGCGTGCGCAAAGCGCACCCTCGTCCACGCGGGGTAACGCCGGCACCGTCCGACGCTCCGAATGAGCGGCGCTTCCGAACGGCGGAAAAGGCTATGCTCCCGGCGGCGGTACGCTTCCCGGCAACGGGCGGCGCACAGGCTCATGCCCATTTCCATGGCAAGAGGCTGCCGCGACTACGAAGGATGGAACGCCGTGACGAAGACCGCAACGCCGACCGCAAGCCATACAGACCGCCGCCCGGCCGGCAGGTGGAGGCGCCGCCTCAAGGCGACCGTCCTGACGGCGGCACTGCTGGCCGCCCTGCCTTTCGACGGCATGCAGGGGGGGCGTGCCTTGGCGGAAACCGGAAAGCGCGTGGCCCTGGTCATCGACAATGGCCGCTACACCGCACTCGACAGCCGCTCCGACCAGGCGGCCGCCAACGCCTCAGCGATGACGGCGGCCTTGCGCAGCGCCGGCTTTTCGGTGACGCGGGCCGACAATGTCGGGCGGGTCGCCATGGAGTCGGCGCTGGAGCGCTTCCGCGAAGCACTGTCGGGGGCCGAACTCGGCTTCGTCTATTACACCGGCCTCGCGGTCGGGGTGGGAGAGCGGGAGTTCCTGCTGCCCGCCGACGCCGCTCCGACCGGAGCGGACGATCTGCCACGCAGCGCGCTGGATCTCGACGGTCTGCTGAGCGACCTGCGTGACAGCGGGCGCAAGGCGGTGGTGGTGATCGACCCCGCCGTCGCCGAGGCGCTGGCCCAGCGGGTGGGCGGCGGCGCGCTGGGCACGCCGATGGAGGCGGACGGCCTGTTCATCGTCTATGCCCACCGTCCGGGCATTCCGCCGGTGGCTCCGAAGCCGGGCAAGGGCCCCGATGCCTTCACCGCCGCCCTGGCGCGCGAAATGGTCAAGCCCGGCGTCACCTTCCGCGATTCGCTGGCCGAGGTGGCGCGTGCGGTCGCCGAACGGAGCGACGGCCGGCAGTTGCCCTGGCTGCAGGACCGGCTGGGCAGCACTCTGGTGCTCATGCCGGCCGTCGCCGCCGCTCCTGCGAAGCCGCAAAACGCTCCGCCCGTGTCGCCCGCTCCCTCCGCCACCACGCCGACAAAGGAGCCGCCTGCGGTCACCACCACCAGCCTTCCGCCCGGCGCGTATGAGATGGCGAAGGCCGGCGTCCTGTTCGACCGGCCGGCCGTCGGCGCCCGCGGCGTCGCCCAACTGGCCGCCGGCAGCGCCGTGACGGTGCTGGAGCCGGTGCCGGAGGGAAGCTGGCTGCGCGTCCGCGACTCGGTCGGCCGGACCGGCTATCTCACGGCGGGCGCGCTCGCCGCCCGCTGGGCCGACCCGTCGCCGCAGGCCGCCCGCGCCCGTGGGCCGATCGAGACCGGCCCGTCCTTCGGCGATCCCGGTATGGAGCAGGGCGTCGAACCGCCGGCCGCCGGCAAATCCGACCCGCTCCAGGCCGAACAGCCGCGCAGCTTCCCCAGTGCCGCGCCAGGCACCGGCTTCTCCACGCCGGACGGCGCGGCGGTGGAGGCGGAACAGCTGGCGATGCGTGCGCTGGGCGACGCCCGCACGGCGGCGGAACGGGCGCGCAGCCGCCCCGACAGCCGGTACTGGAGCTACGGCTTTTCCGGCGGCGACCGTTATGAAGGGGCCTGGGCGCAATCCTCGTCGAATTCGGGAAGCAATCCGGCACTGGGCCGGCCGATCCGGCAGGGAACCGGCGTCTACCGCTTCGTCAACGGCCAGACATACGAGGGGGAATGGTCGGGCGACCTGATGTCCGGCTACGGCGTGATGACCTTCACCGACGGCAGCCGCTTCGCCGGGCGTTTCCGCGACGGCCAGCCGGACGGTCCCGGCATCTTCCACTACGCCAACGGCGGACAGAGCGCCGGGATGTGGCGCGGCTCCGTCCGCCTTGATCAGTAAAGCTGAGCCAGTAAGGATCAGCCGGCAAGAATCAGCGCGGCTTCAACGCCTCCACCACCTGGACATGCCCCTGCAAGGCGCCGAGAGTCAGCGCGGAGTTGCCGTTGGCATCCATGCGGTAGGGGTTGGCACCACTGTCGAGCAGCAGCTTCGCCACCGCCTCGTGCCCGTTGTTGGCGGCGTACATCAGCGCCGACCAGCCATAGGCGGTGGTGCGGTCGACCATCACCCCGCGCTGGATCAGCGTGCGCGCAACATCCTCGTGGCCGCGGGCGGCCGCGGCCATCAGCGCGGTCTTGCCGTCGCTGTTGGTGGTGTCGAGGTCGGCGCCGCCATCGGCCAGCGCCCGGACCACGGCGTCATGCCCGCCCCAGGCGGCATACATCACCGCCGTGGCGCCGTCGGAGGTGCGCAGGTCGGTTCGGGCGTGGCGGTCGAGCAGCACGCGCACCGCATCGGCCAGCCCCTGCTCGGCGGCGATCATCAGCAGGGTCTTGCCATTGTCGAGACGCGTGTCGGCGTTGGCCCCGGCCTGGAGCGTGCGCGACAGCTCCGCAGGGTTGCGCAGCAGGGCAAGGACCGATTCGCGGTCGCCCAGCCCCGGCGCCGCCTTCACCGGCGCCACCGAGCTTCCAGGGGCGCTTCCGGGGACGGTGCCGGATGCCGTTCCCGTGCCGGAACCGGTGTAGGTCCGCTGCTCGCTCGCCGCGCGGATGCGTTCCGCCAGATCTGGGCTGTCGGGCGATATCATCTGCGCCCGCTCGTAAAAGCGCTTGGTCTCCGACCAGTCGCCGTCGCGTTCGGCCAGCATCGCCCAGCGGCGATAGGTGTCCGTCATGGTGGTCAGCAGTTCCGTCGCCTCCGGCGAGGTCGGCGCGATCTGGCGGATGCGCTGCACCGTCTCATAGGCGTTGTCGCCCGGCGGGGTGGTCAGGCGCTTGCCGGCGATCTGGCGGCGGGCCTGATCGACCATCGCCCGCACCCGTTGGGTGGCATCGGCATCCGGAACGGCGGCCTGCGACGGCGCAGCCGGCACCACGGCGGTCGCCGACGGATCCTCCAGCGGCGGCAGAGAGGCGACACCCGGAGCTGCTTCCGTAACGCCGGTCGCGGAAGGTTTGGCGGCGGCGGCCGGTTGCGTTTGGGCCGGCGGCAGGACCGCGGTCTCGACCGGAACGGCAGTCGCCGGTTTCGACACCGTCTGGGTGCCGGTGGCAGGCGGCGGCACCACTGTCGCCTGGGAAGGTGCCTGGGGAGGCGCCTGCGCAGGGAGGGCGGCCGTCACCGTGGGCTGGCCCATGGGTTGAGCCGTGGCTTGAGCCGGGGGCTGGCCGGTTGACTGGTTGACCGCGGAAGAGGCCGGCAGATCGGGAGTGGGCGTGGCCGCCACATCGGCGGCATGCCGCCGGTCAGTCGGCGCCGTCCCGGTCAGTCCCTGGACGGTCCGCTCGATTGCGTCGCGTGCCTTGGTCCAGCCCTCCTCGACCGTGACCAGCGCACGATCGGGGAGGACACCCGGCACCGCGGTGGCGATCGCCGCACCGGCGGCGCCCAGCAACACCAGGGTTGTCAGCGCCGCCCCGGCATAGAGCGCGGTCCGGCGCGGCGCGCGCATGGCGACGCCCTGGCCCGGTCCGGAGCTTCCCGGCCCGGCAGCGCGATCGGTCCAGTCCCGGCCATCCTGGAGGCTCTCGTCGTGCCAGCGCTCCTGCTGTCGCCCGACCGACCAGTCGTTCGCGGGCGGAAGCGCGGCGGACTGCGCGGGAATTTGCTGGGGCTGGGGGGGAACCGCCAGCATCGGCGCAGGCCTCGACGCCGGAGGAACCTCCCGGACATGCTCGACGGGGCCGTTGCCCGCCGTCATCCGGTAGATCACGCCCATGTCGCGCAGTTCGTCCGTCAGCCCGGCGCGCGCCAGCGTTCCTTCCAGCTCGGGGGTGCCGCACAGCAGCACCTGCATGAAGCGGCCAGCCGCCGTCTCCGCCCGGGTCAGGTCGACCAGATCCGCCAGCACCGGCGGCGCCAGCACGGCGGCGTTGTCGACCGCCAGCAGCCCGGACCCGGCAAGCTCCAGCCGTTCCTCCAGCGCCGCGATCAGCGTGTCGAAATCGGCCTCGCCGTCTCCTCCCGCAACCAGATCGGGCAGCGCGCCGGTGCCGGCGGCGGCGACCAGATCCTCGATCTCCGCACCGATCGACGCCGCGACCGGCAGCACCATGGCGCCGTCGGCGTCGATATGCTCGACCAGCTGGCGGAACAGGGCAGGACGTCCAGAACCGGCATCGCCGACCAGCACCAGAAGCCTCTTACGCGCCAGAAAGGCCAGAACCAGTCCATCGCGGATCTCGGCCGCCGTGACGCCGGCGGGCTCGGAAACGGGATCGTGGTGGCCCGGAGCGGCGCGCCGGGCGCGCGAGGAGTGTTTCGGGGCAGAACGGTCCATGGACATCTCAAGACGCCGATCAGTGAAGGATGCGCTGATGAGACTCTAGTGATGCGCCCCCCAAGGCCCGACGGAGCAAAGGGCGGTTGTCCCCTCTCTTCCGGGGTGGGTGGACTGACCCTTCCGGCACGAAAGCAACCCTGGTCCGCCGGACGGGGGAGGGGTATAGGGTTGCCCGCGAAAATCGGTCATTCCCCACCATCCGGACGGCGACAGGCATGCGAGTCGGAATCGATTTGGGCGGCACCAAGATCGCCGCCGTGGCGCTGGACCGCGATGGGACGGAGCTGGCCCGCCACCGCTGCCCTACACCGCGCAGCTATGATGGGACACTGAACGCCCTGGCGGAAACGGTGGCCGCCCTGAACCCGGCGGGAAACGGGGGAATCGGCATCAGTCTGCCCGGCGTGGTCGATGCCGCCGCCGGACGGGTGCGCGCGGTCAACCTGCCCTGGCTTGAGGGACAGTCCTTTGCCACCGACGCGGCGCGGCGGATCGGCCGGCCGGTGCGGATCGCCAACGACGCCAACTGCTTCACCCTGTCGGAGGCAACCGACGGGGCGGCGGCGGGAGGAGGGTCGGTGGTGTTCGGCGTCATCCTCGGCACCGGGGTCGGCGGCGGCATCGTCGTCGATGGCCGCATTCTGCCGGGCGCCAACGGGCTTGCCGGGGAATGGGGGCATGCGCCGCTTCCCTGGCGCGAGGAGGCCGATGGCCCGCCGGCGTCCTGCGGCTGCGGCAAGACAGGCTGCCTGGAAACCATGTTGTGCGGGGCCGGGCTGTCGCGCCTGCACCGCCATCTGACCGGCGAGGCGCTGGAGCCGCCGGAGATCGCCGCCCGCGCCCAAGCCGGCGATGCCGCCGCGGCCGGCACCCTGGCCCGGCATGCCGATGCCCTGGCCCGCGCGCTGGCGCCGGTGCTGAACCTGCTCGACCCCCACATGGTGGTGGTCGGCGGCGGCCTGTCAGCGTTGCCCGGCCTGTGCGAGGCGGTGACGCGGCGCTGGGGCGCCTGGTCGCTGGCGGCCCAACCGCGCACCCGGATGGCGGTCGCCCGCCATGGTGCGGAAAGCGGGATGCGCGGCGCCGCCCGCCTTTGGCCCGGCTGACCAGGTCCAACCGAACCGCACCCGCATCACACCACCACTTTCGGGAAAGCGACCGCAACCAACGGTCACAGGATGGCACGGGACTTGCGCATTCTCCGGTCAGACCGAACGGGGGTACGCCCATGATGCGGAAGAAATTGGGGACGCGGGCCACGGGCAACAGCGTTCATTTGCATTTTGCAAACCGGAACGCAACGCGGGCCGGGAAACCAGCGGCGCGTTTGCATTCTGCAAATGACTCCGCCAACCATGACCAGACTGCCGTCCAGGGCACCAGCCGCCATCTGGAGCATGCCTGCGCACGGTTGCAGGACGCGGCTGTCGAGTTGGAGACTGTGCTGGCCACCCTGCCCGGCGAAGAACAGGCTGACCTGCATGAAGCCATCGGGTCGATCATGGAGACGCTTCAACTGATCGCATCCGCCCATGCCCGGTTGGAACCGCCCATCGCTGCCGACTGACGGTCACTCCCACCGATCGGCGACGGGACTCAAGCGATATGAGCGCGACATGAAGAAGGGCGGCCCGACAGGACCGCCCTTCTTCATTCGATTGACCGGCGGAGACCCGCCCGGTCGGTGCCTGCATCAATCGGTGATGGTCTGCCAGAAGAAGAAGGCGACGGCGAGGACCATGATGGCGATGTCCATGGGAACGGCTCCTGTGGATGACGGCGGATAGGCGTTTCGCTCCGATCTATACGACAGTTCGCAGTCCGGCGGCAGTGCTTCCGTTCCCCTGCGGCGGTTTTTCACTCCCCCACCCGATCCGACGGCGATGGGCAAAAAAATTCCGGCATGCGGACAAAGCCGGCGCGTTGAACGCCCGGCCAGACACAGGCCGTCGGGCAGGCCCGACCGGCAAGGGCAACCCTATGCGAAAAAAAGATTTTTCCTGAAATTCCGCACCGCCGGCATCAAGCGCCGGCCCTGCCCGTCGGCTTGGCAATCCCTGCAATGCAGGGTTTTGCGCCAGAAAATCGCAGCGCTATGACTTTTGTAAGGGGTTGCCTTCCCTGGGCGCTTTCTGGCAAGAAAAAGGCCGCTGGAAACAGCGGCCTTGAGTTTAGGGAGGAAACGCCCAAGAAGGGCGAAGCAGCAATCGCTTGCTGCACTGCAACAGTACCAGAACCCGGGGGGCCCGCAACCCCCAAAGGCGGCCCCTGTACGGGGCCGCAGCTTTTGGACAGATCTGTTGCGGATCGGCCACATCCGATCCATTCCTTTGATTGAAACGCGAGCCGCTTCCGCGTACCGCCCGTTACATAGCCGAGGCGTTCCGGCCCCGGTCCGCCGCCTCATTCCGACAGGCAGTGGTTCCGAGGATCCCGTCTTGACCCTTCCCCCCCCATCCGCATTCGCGGAGTTCGACAGTTTCGCCGCATCGCTGGGCGGCCGCACCCCCGCCTTTTTCCTCGATTATGACGGCACGCTGGCTGCTATCGCGCCGCGTCCTGAACTGGCGGTGATGCCCGCCGAGGCGCGCATGGTGGTCCGGCGGCTGTCGGCGCTCTGCCCGGTCGCCTTCGTCAGCGGGCGTGACCTCGACGATCTGACCGCGATGGTGGCGGTGGACGGGCTGGTCTATGCCGGCAGCCATGGCTTCGATCTGCGCGGGCCGGACCTGCGCCGGCAGGTCGGCGTGGAGTATGTCGCCGATCTCGACATCGCCGAACGGAGTCTGCACGGCCGGCTCGACGGCATTGCCGGCGCCCTGGTGGAACGCAAGCGCTTCGCCATCGCCATCCACACCCGTCAGGTCGCTGCACCCGAAAAGTCCATGGTCGCCGATGCAGTCCGTGCGGTGGTGGAGGCCCAGCCACGCCTGCGCATGACCGGCGGCAAGGAACTGTTCGAGCTTCGCCCCAACCTGCCCTGGGACAAGGGCCGCGCGGTTCTCGCCCTGCTGGACGCGCTGGGTTTGGAAGGAGCCATCACCATGCCGATCTACATCGGCGACGACGAGACCGACGAGGATGCCTTCCGCACGCTGGCGGAGCGGGGATACGGCGGAGGGATCGGCATCCGGGTGATGGAGGGGCCGGCGGAGACGGCAGCGACCTGGAGCCTGCACGATCCGGCGGAGGTCACGGCCTTCCTGGACCGGCTGGCGGATTGGCTGGCGGGGTAAGGCCGCTTCGGCGCATCCACCCGATTCACCAACCCTAAACCCCTGCCCCGCTATCCTTGCGTTTCAACCAGCCGGACAGCGCGCCATGGACATCGGATCGGCCACCTCCGCCACGCCCTACCGGCCACAGGCCAGCGCCGTCGACGGACTGCAGGACGCCCAGGCCCGCACCGAGGCGGCGTCGGAGCAGATTGCCTCCGGCAACCTGGACCCGGCTGTGGTGCTCGACCTGACCTCCGCCCAGGTGGATTTCGCTGCGAACGCCAAGGTGCTGAAGGCGACGCAGGAGAACAGCCAGCACCTGCTCGACATGCTGGCCTGAGACCAGTCCGCCACGTCAGCGCGGCTTGTTGGGCCCGTAGATCTTGGGCTGGCTGAAGTTAAGGTGGTCGAGAAGCCCCTGGGTGGCGCAGCCGTCCACCGGCAGTTTGGCCGCGCGCTGGTAGGAACGGATCGCCGTGCGGGTGCGCGATCCCATCTTTCCGTCCACGGACCCGGCATTGAAGCCATGATCGTTCAGCGCTTCCTGGGCGCCGGAGATGAAGGCGCGGCGCATCTCGTCCGGCAGATTGTCCGTTTCGCAAGCGGCGAAGGCCGGCGTCGCCAGCAGCATGGCGGCGCAAAGGACCGGAAGAAGAAGTCTGTTCATGGATTGATTGCTCCGGATCGTTGGAGTTGCAGCCTGTGAAACAGCCGAGCCCACCCTTCCATTCCAAAGAAGGCCATTCCCAAAACCCGCCGAATCGAAAAGGGCGGCCGCAAGCGGCCGCCCTTTTGACGTTCCGACCGGTCAGCCCCCGGCGGCGTGGGCGTCGTCGCTCTGCCCCTTGATGCGGGAGGCCAGTGCCGCCTCCAGGAAGGGATCGAGCGCACCGTCCAGCACCGCCTGGCTCTGCGAGGTCTCCACCTCCGTCCGCAGATCCTTCACCATCTGGTAGGGGTGCAGGACATAGGAGCGGATCTGATGACCCCAGCCGATGTCGGTCTTAGTGGCCTCCAGCGCAGCGGCGGCATCCTCGCGGATCTTCAGCTCACGCTCGTACAGGCGGGCGCGCAGCATGTCCCACGCCTTGGCGCGGTTCTTGTGCTGCGACCGTTCCTGCTGGCAGCTCACCACGATGTTCGTCGGGATGTGCGTGATGCGCACCGCCGAGTCGGTCTTGTTGATGTGCTGGCCGCCGGCGCCCGACGCACGGTAGGTGTCGATGCGGCAGTCCTTCTCGTTGATCTCGATGTCGATCTTGTCGTCGATCACCGGGGAAATCGAGACGGCGGCGAAGCTGGTCTGGCGCCGCGCCTGGCTGTCGAACGGGCTGATGCGCACCAGACGGTGCACGCCGGCCTCGGTCTTCAGCCAGCCATAGGCGTTGTGGCCCTTGATCTGCACGGTTGCCGACTTGATGCCGGCCTCTTCGCCCGGCGTCTCGTCGAGCCATTCGGTCTTGTAGCCGTGCTGCTCCGCCCAACGGGTGTACATGCGCATCAGCATCAGCGCCCAATCCTGGGCCTCCGTGCCGCCGGCGCCGGCATTCACCTCGACGAAGCAGTCGTTGGCATCGGCCTCGCCCGACAGCAGGCTTTCGATCTGCAGCTTGTTGGCCCGGTCGCGCAGGCCGTAGAGCTGGGCCTCCGCATCGGCGACGACGGTGGTATCCCCCTCCGCCTCGCCCATCTCGATCAGTTCCAGGCTGTCGGACAGATCGCGCTCCAGCGAGCGATAGCCCGCAACGGAGGTGTCGAGCTGGGTACGCTCGCGCATGATGGTCTGGGCCCGCGCCGGATCGTCCCAAAGCTTGGGATCCTCGGCGAGGTTGTTCAGTTCGTCGAGACGCCGCAGTGCATTGTCCCAGTCAAAGATGCCTCCTCAGCAGCGCCAGCGATTCTCTGATCTCGCCGGCGGCCGCTTCGATCTCGGCCCGCATGGCGGTGCCTCCTCGTCAGCCAGAGTTGAAAGGTTTGTCGGCTGCATATGTAGCCGCTCGCCCCCCGCCTTGCACCCCCTTAATGAGCAGCCCCTTGCCCGCCGGGACTCCGCGCCGGGACGGCTTGCCACTTTCGAGTATGGCCGAGCCCCTGCTTGGAGGTCCTAACCGTTTGGAATCATCGGGACGGTTCATTTCAGAGTACGTCCCATATCCGGGACCACAACCCTACCGCGGCAGCCGGGATTCCCCGAAATCGAGCTTATGTTCTGCGGCGTTCCGCACCTTTCTTGCGCGATCACCTCTGCCGGGGGCACGATGAGCTTCACCAGCCTGAATTTCCTGCTGTTCATCACCGTGTTCAGCGCCGGCTTCATGGCGCTGGCCCGCACGCGCGCCTTCACACCCTTCCTGCTGGCGGCCAGCTACATCTTCTACGGCTATTGGGATTACCGGTTCTGCGGGCTGCTGGCGCTCAGCACCTTCATCGACTTCTATTGCGGGTTGAAGATCGCCGATTCGCCCGACCGCAGCACCAAGAAGATGTATCTGTTCATCAGCCTGGGCGCCAACCTGGGCATGCTGTTCTTTTTCAAATACTACAACTTCTTCGCCGACAGCGCCGAGATCGCGCTGGCCTCGCTGGGGGTGGAGATCGGGCGTCGCACGCTCGACATCCTGCTGCCGGTCGGCATCTCCTTCTACACCTTCCAGAATCTCAGCTACGGCATCGACCTCTACACCGGCGAGGTGAAGGAGCCGGAGCGCTCGCTGATGCGCTATGCCACCTTCGTCGCCTTCTTCCCGCAGCTGGTGGCCGGCCCTATCGTCCGGGCGCGCGACCTGCTGCCGCAAATCCAGCAGCGCCCGCGCGACATACCGTTCGAGGAGCGCTTCGCCGGTCTGGAAAAGGTGATCTGGGGTTATTTCCTGAAGATCGGGCTGGCCGACAACGCCGCCGTGGTGGTCGACGCCCGCTTCCACCAGCCGGAGTTCTTCAATGCGCTCCAGCATGTGATCGGGCTGTTCTGCTTCTCCCTGCAGATCTACGGCGACTTCGCCGGCTATTCGCTGATCGCCATCGGGCTGGCGCAGATCTTCGGCTACACCATGTGCGAGAATTTTGCCCGGCCCTATTTCGCCACCGGCATGCGCGATTTCTGGCGGCGCTGGCACATCTCGCTGTCGACCTGGTTCCGCGACTATCTCTATGTGCCAATGGGCGGCAGCCGCACGCGCTGGCTGCGCATCCGCAACGTCGTCATCACCATGCTGGTCTCCGGCCTGTGGCACGGCGCCAACTGGACCTTCGTCCTGTGGGGCGCGATGCATGGCGGCCTGATGCTGGTGGAGGACGGCATGCGCCGGCTGGCCGCCCTCAGCCCGGTGCGGCTCAGCGGGCCGGTGCTGGCCGCCGGCCGGCTGGTGATGATCGGGCTGGTCTTCGCCGTGGTGACGCTGACCTGGCTGCCCTTCCGCGCCGACAACCTGCAAACCGTCTGGACCATCCTGGGCATCATCGCCCACGGCGACTTCGGCCTTCAGCAGGGCAATCTCCAGGCCAGTTCGCTGATCCGCGTCGCCGTCACCGGGCTGATCGTGCTGCTGGTCGATGCGATGGTCGAGCGCGGCGCCGGCCGCCGCTATGCCGGGACCAATGTGGTGGCCCGCTCGATGGCCTGCTCGGCCCTGATCCTGGTGATGCTGCTGTTCGGCAGCTTCGCCAACCACGCCTTCATCTACTTCCAGTTCTGACCGGACGGAGAGTGTCCCATGTACCGCCTTCTGGCTTGCATCGCGCTGATCCTCGCCACCGTCACGGCGATGGACCGGGTCCTGGCCTCGGCGCTGGGCGACCTGCTGCTGCGTTCCAGCGACCGCTTCATGACGGTCTACCGCCCCTTCGAGCCGGAGGCCCAGCCGGCCGTCAAGCCGCCAGCCAAGCAGGAAGAACAGCCGAGCGCCCTGCTGGTGAAGGCAGCCCTGACGACGGAGGCCCGCCAAGCCAAAGGCCCGGCTGCTACCGTAGCCAGCGGTCCCGCCGACGTGCTGGTGCTCGGCAATTCGCGGGCGGACAACCACTTCCCGGTGTCCGCGCTTCAGGACATGACCTGCGGCCGGGCGCTGAACCTCGGCATGGGCGGGGCGCCGACCGTCCTGTCGGCTCTGCTGTGGGACGATTACGTCGAGCGGCACGGCGCCCCGCGCCTGCTGGTGCTGGAGCCGACCGGCGTGGTCGACAACCCCCATGATCTGGCCGACCTGCCGCTGCTGGCCTACTACTCGCCGCGGATCGACGCCTTCGTCCGTCAGGAAAACCACGAACTGTGGATGGCCAACCATGCCTTCAACCTGATGACCTTCAACAACAATCAGACCATGCGGCTGGTCGCCGGGTTGCTGAAACCTGCCGGTGACCGCACGCTGGTGGGCGCCATCCCCGATCCGCTGAAGGCCCAGCTTGCCGCAGCGCATGAGGAGATGATGACCGCCGACGATGCGAACTGGCAGGCGCTGGAGCACATCGTCCGCAGCGCCCAGGCCCAGGGCACCCGGGTGGCGGTGGTCATCACCCCCTATTTCCCGACCTATGCCGGCAAGCTGAAGAATTTCGACGCCTTCTTCGCCGAATTGAAGGCCCGCCTGCCCGCCGGCGCCACCGTGATCGACGCCCGCCGCGCCGTGGACAAGGACGAGCTGTTCATGGACGCCCTGCACGTCAACGAGGACGGCGTACGCGCAATGTTCGCGGCACTGGAAGCGGACCTGCGCCCGCTCGGCAACTGCCCGGTCGATGCGATGGCCTCGTTGACGGGGGCGGGGAATACGACGCACTGAACGCCGCGATGCGATCATTGCGATGAACGGAAAAAGGGGCGCCCGCAGTGGGCGCCCCTTTCTCGTTCGGCTCAGAAGGCTCAGTACAGCCCGCCGGTTCCCAGCGTTGCCGCGGCCGGCGCAGTGGGGACGCCCGGCTGTGGCGTGCCGAAGCCGGCGGCGTTCGGATCGCCCACCAGGGCGCCGGACGCCTGGGATGACCCGTCCAGCACCACCTGCGGCTGGTCGGGGTTCGGCTCGGTGCCCGGCAGGAAAGCCTCCCAGATGGCGCGGTTGTCGCCGGGCTGGGCCAACTGGCCGTTTGCCGGGTTGACGCGGACGAGGCGCAGGCCGGGCGGCACGCGGAACGGCGTCGCCGGCTTGTCCTTCAGCGCCACCTGCATGACCTCCTTGAACACCGGGACGGCGGCGGAACCGCCGGTCTCATGACCGCCCAGCGAGCGCGGCTGGTCGAAGCCGATGTAGGTGCCGACCACCAGATCGGGCGAGAAGCCCATGAACCAGGCGTCGTGGCTGTCGTTGGTGGTGCCGGTCTTGCCGGCCAGCGGCTTGCCCAGCGACCTCAGCGCCGCCGCAGTGCCGCGCTGCACCACGCCTTCCAGGATCGAGACGATCTGGTAGGTGGTACGCGGGTCGTTCACCTGCTCGCGCGTGTCGGGAACGGCGGGGACGGCCATCCCGTCCTTCCAGCTGACGTTGGTGCAACCCTCGCACGAGCGGTTGTCGTGGCGGAAAACGGTCTTGCCGGTGCGGTCCTGCACCCGGTCGATGAAGGTCGGCACCACCCGCTTGCCGCCGTTGTCCAGCATGGCGTAGGCGGTGGCGAGCCGCAGCACCGTGGTTTCGCCGGCGCCCAGCGACATCGGCAGATAGGGCTGGAGGTTGTCGACGATGCCGAACTTCTCGACCAGCGCCTTGACCTTGTCCATGCCGATCTGCTGGGCGAGACGGACGGTCATGACGTTGCGCGACTTCTCGATACCGACGCGCAGCGGGGTCGGGCCGTAGAACTCGTGGCTGTAGTTCTCTGGCCGCCAGACCGGCTGCCCGCCGCCCGGGCTGTATTCAAACGGCGCGTCCATCACCAGCGACGACGGGGTGAAGCCCTGGTTCAGCGCCGTCAGGTAGACGAATGGCTTGAAGGACGAGCCGGGTTGACGCAGCGCCTGGGTGGCCCGGTTGAACACGCTCATCGCCGGGGAGAAGCCGCCGACCATCGCCAGCACGCGGCCGGTGTGCGGGTCGAGCGCCACGAGACCGCCCTGCACCTGCGGGATCTGGCGCAGGCCGTAGCTGCCCGGCGGCAATTCCTTGGCGGCGGACTTGTCGGTCTTCTTGGCCGGCTTCTCGTCCTCGTCCTTGGCCGGCGGGCCGCTGACCGCCTCGACCAGCAGGATGTCGCCCAGCTTGGCGACGTCGGACGGCTTGCGGATCGCAGGGCCGGCGACGTCGCCGTCCTTGGAGGCGCGGGCCCAGCGCAGTTCGGACAGCGGGATGCGGCCGCGGCTGCCGTCGGCCAGCCCGATGTCCAGCCCGTCGGCCTGATCGTCCTTCAGCACCACCGCCAGCTTCCAGCCTTCCGATCCGGCGGGAGGCGGCATGGCGGCCAGCTTCTTCGACCAGTTGTCGAAATTCTCCATCTTCCCGACCGGACCACGCCAGCCATGGCGGCGGTCGTAGGCGATCAGCCCGTCGCGCAGCGCCTTGGTTGCGGTCGCCTGCAGCACCGGGTCCATCGAGGCGCGGACCGACAGCCCGCCCTCATACAGCGCCTGCTCGCCATAGAGCTTCACCAGCTCGCGCCGGATCTCCTCGGAGAAATATTCGGAGGTCACCACCTCCTGCTCGTCGCGCTTGCGGGTGACCAGCGGCCGTCCTTGCGCTGCCTTCGCCTCCTCAGGGGTGATGTAGCCGTCCTCGGCCATGCGGCCGATCACCCAATTGCGGCGGGCGACGGCGGCGTCATGCTGGCGGTCGGGGTTGTAGTTGGACGGCGCCTTCGGCAAGGCGGCCAGGAAGGCGACCTCCTCGATGCTCAGCTCGTCCAGCGCCTTGTTGAAATAGTTCAGCGCCGCCGCCGCCACGCCGTAGGAGCGGTTGCCCAGGAAGATCTCGTTCAGATACAGCTCGATGATGCGGTCCTTGGTGAAGGCCCGCTCGATGCGGACCGCCAGGATCGCTTCCTTGATCTTGCGGGCGAAGGATACCTCGTTGGTCAGCAGCATGTTCTTGGCGACCTGCTGCGTGATCGTGCTGGCGCCCACCGGCCGGCGCTCGCGGCCGAAATTCTCGATGTTGGTCAGGATCGCGCGCAGGATGCCGATTGGATCGACACCCTGGTGGCCGTAGAAATTCTTGTCCTCGGCCGCCATGAAGGCATTCATGACCATGCGCGGCATGGCGTCGATCGGCACGAAGATGCGCCGCTCGGACGCGAATTCCGCCATCAGGCGCCCGTCGCCGGCATAAATGCGCGTCGTCACCGGCGGCTCGTAATTGGCCAGCTTGGTGTAGTCGGGCAGGTCGTGGTCGTAATGCTCGAACAGGAAGACCAGCCCCCCGGCGCCGGCAATAACCAGCATCACGAAAGCCATCAGCAAGGACAGAAGTAGGCGCATGACCAATCCCGCAAGAAACGACGAAGGGCGCGGCCGGAGTCCGCATTTTCAAGGGTGCGGAGCGCTGCCGTGCCTGACAGGGCGGCGCATCCTACACTGCCTCGCCGCGAAGCGCCGCCCCCGTTCCCGTCATGTCAGGGAAATGTGACGCGCAGAGGGCGCGTGCGAGAAATTGCCGGCACAGACGGGGTAGACCGCACCCCCTTTCAATGCCACGCCTCAGCTGCGCTGCGATCCGTGCAGCCAGCGGAAATAGCTGTCGATGGTGCGGGCCAGCGCCTTGCCCAACCGCTCGCGATGGCTGCCGGAGGTCAACAAACCGACATCCTGCCGGTTCGACAGGTACCCCATCTCGATCAGCGCCGACGGAACGTCGGGCGCGGTCAGCACGGCGAAGCCGGCCTGACGGTGCGGCCGGTTGGCGATCAGCGGCACGTCGCGCCCCAGCGATTGCAAAGCCAGCGTCGCGAAGCGCTTGGAATGGTTCATCGTGTCGCGCTGAGCCAGATCGATCAGGATGTTGGCGACCAGCTGGTTCTCGCCAGACAGGTCGAGCCCGACCAGCGCGTCGGCCCGGTTCTCCTTGGCGGCCAGCATCTCCGCCTCGCGGTCGGACGCCTTGTCGGACAGGGTGTAGATCGACAGGCCGCGTGTGTCGCCGCTGCTGATGCTGTCGGCATGCAGCGAGATGAACAGGTCGGCACCCGCCTCGCGCCCGATGGCGACGCGGTCGCGCAGGCGGATGAAAACGTCGCTGTCGCGGGTCAGCTTCACCCGGTAGCGGCCGGTCGCCTCCAGCTGGCGCTTCACCTCCTTGGCGGTGGCGAGCGTGATGTCCTTCTCATAGATGCCGCCGACGCCGATGGCGCCGGGGTCCTGCCCGCCATGGCCGGGGTCGAGCACGATCAGCGGCTTTTCCGCCACCGTCGGCGGCTTGTTCTCCGGCGCCGGCGGAGCGGCGGGCAGAGCGGCCGGGATCAGCTGGGCCGGCGGGAGCGGCGGCAGCGGCACGAAGGGCGGCGGAGCCGTGACGGTGCCGTTGGCTTCGACGGCGGACGGAGAAGGCTGCGGCGCCGGAACAGGCGGCGGAACCGCCATCGCCGACGAGACGATGGACGACATCGTCAGCGCACCTTTGGCGCCAACTTCCTTCGCGTCCTTCCCGGCGGCAATCTGCCGGAATTCCGCCGCGGTGGTCTTTTCCAGATCGAGGACGAGGCGCGGCTGGTGGCCGTCGCGCGGCGAGATCATGTAGCCCTCGCGCAGCCGGGCCGGGCCGACCGTCTCGAAGGTCAGCCGCGTGCCGCGCGGCCCCCCGGCATGGTGGTAGCGCGCGACCACCCCCTTGCCCTCCACCGGCAGAGAGCCGCCGGGCCAGATCAGGTCGGGCAGATCGACGATCACGCGATAGGGATCGGCGGCAACCGAGACGGTGAAGGACACCGGATCGCTCAGTTCCAGCACGAAACGGGTCTTGTCCGGGTGGATGCCAAGCCGCGCGTCGACCACCGCCGTGCGCGGCGGCGCCGACGGCAGGGCCGCCGTGGCCTGCGCCGCCGCCGTTCCGGCCATCATCCCGGCCGCGCCGAAGCCCAGCAACACCAGCGCCAGCAGAACCATGCCCAGGCCATGGGCAATAAGCCCGCGCGGCGAACGGGCGGAACGCGGCAGGCGATCGGGCAAGACGGTCGGCAGGCTGGGCGGCCGTGGCATCAAATCTCCTCGGCGGCAGAGGGACCAGGACGGAAAGAGGTGGCGGAAACGAGCGCCGGACGACCAGCTATAGCCCAGCCAATTCAACGCTCTCAACGCGGATCGTCAGGCTCCGAGTCAATTCCGGCCGGGGGTGCCGTTCCTGCAACAGTGAATGGGAGCGTGGCCGGCACGGCACCCGGACAGGCCGTCCCGGTGGAAGGACGCACCCCCGCTTCCCCGCGATCAACTTGTTCACCGAATCGCCGCATTTCCGCGTTGTGCAAGAGGGATCGCTTGTCTATGGTATCTTTGCGACAGACCGCAATTCGCCAGACCAGGGTCGGACTCCCAAGGTGAGCGCCGATTCGCTGATCCACGGACACCCAATCCAAAGGTCAGCCGATCGCCGGTCACGGGGCCTACCCAAGGGGCTGCGGCGTCGCCCTCGACACCGCCTGTCCGGCCATTTGCGCCGGAGGGACGTCGCGGGGTGGCGCGTTCGGGTTGGCGGTGAGAGGACGAAACCTCGAAGCTGGCTGTGGCCGCAAGGCGGCAGCCCGGCGCGTGTCGACCGGGCCGTCCTGGCTGCTCTCGTCAGCGCCGTTCGGCGGTTCCGGTCCGTCGTGCCGTATGCTTCGCCCACAACAGACGCTGCGTCCAGGCGGCCCGACCGGTCGCGCGGGTTCCCTGGGTCGCGCCGTTGAGGAACGTATATGGCCAAGCGCATGCTGGTGGACGCCACGCACCCGGAAGAAACCCGGGTCGCCGTGGTCAATGGGAACCGGCTGGAGGAACTCGACTTCGAGATCGCCAGCCGCAAGCAGCTGAAAGGCAACATCTACCTGGCGAAGGTGACGCGGGTCGAGCCTTCGCTCCAGGCGGCCTTCGTGGAATATGGCGGGAACCGCCACGGCTTCCTCGCCTTCTCCGAAATTCATCCCGACTATTACCGCATTCCGATGGCCGACCGCGAGGCCCTGCTGGCCGAGGAACGCCGGCTGGAGGAGCAGGCGGAAGCCCGGGCCGAGGCCGCCGCCGACGGCGCCGTGATGGCCGAGCCGATCCGCCCCGAGCAGGTGGTCGAGGAATGGTCGCCGATGCCCTCCCCCATCGCGCCCGAGGCGTCGGATGAGGATGGCGAGGACGACAACGGCGAAGACGCCGAGGCCGGCGAGGAGCAGGCCGCCCAGACCGAGGGCGCCGCCCAGTCCGCCGCCCAGGAAGCCGACGCCCCCGACACGCTCGGCGGCGACGAGGACGAGGAGGCGGAAACCCAGCGCCGCCGTTCGCGCCCGCTGCGCTCCTACAAAATTCAGGAAGTGGTGAAGCGCCGCCAGGTCATGCTGGTGCAGGTGACGAAGGAGGAGCGCGGCAACAAGGGTGCGGCACTGACCACCTATCTGTCACTGCCCGGCCGCTACTGCGTCCTGATGCCCAACACCGGCCGTGGCGGCGGGATTTCCCGCAAGATCACCAACCCGGCCGACCGCAAGCGCCTGAAGGAAATCCTGTCCGACCTGGACATTCCCGATGGCATGGCGGTCATCCTGCGCACCGCCGGGCTGGAGCGTTCCAAGCCCGAGATCAAGCGCGACCTGGAATATCTCCTGCGTCTGTGGGACGACATCCGCGAACAGACGCTGAAGTCGTCGGCGCCCTGCCTGATCTATGAAGAGGCCAACCTGATCAAGCGGTCGATCCGCGATCTCTACGCCAACGACATCGACGAGATCTGGGTCGAGGGCGAGGCCGGCTTCCGCACGGCGCGCGAGTTCATGGACATGCTGATGCCGGGCCATTCCCAGCGTGTCCAGCTGTACCGGGACAGCCAGATCCCGCTGTTCCACCGCTATCAGGTGGAAACGCAGATCGACGCCATCCACAGCCCGGTGGTGCAGCTGCGCTCCGGCGGCTACATCGTCATCAACCCGACCGAGGCGCTTGTCTCCATCGACGTCAACTCCGGCAAATCGACCCGCGAGCGCAACATCGAGGAAACCGCCTACAAGACCAACCTGGAGGCCGCCGACGAGGTGGCGCGCCAGCTGCGTCTGCGCGATCTGGCCGGCCTGATCGTCATCGACTTCATCGACATGGAGGAGCCGCGGAACAACGCCGCCGTCGAGCGCCGCATGAAGGAAGCGATGAAGAACGACCGGGCGCGCATCCAGCTCGGCCGCATCTCCGCCTTCGGCCTGCTGGAGCTGTCGCGTCAGCGTCTGCGCCCGTCGCTGCTGGAGACCAACTTCGAGCGCTGCCCGCACTGCTCGGGCACCGGCGTCGTCCGTTCGGTCGAATCCGCCTCGCTGCACGTCCTGCGCGCCATCGAGGAAGAGGGCATCCGCAAGCGGTCGGCCGAGATCACCATCTACGTCCCGACCTCCATCGCGCTCTACATTCTCAACCAGAAGCGCGGTGAGCTGGCCAAGATCGAAGAGCGTCACGCATTCAGCGTCATGGTCCAGGCCGACGATACGCTGATCGCCCCGGACCACCGTCTGGAGCGCAACAAGGCCCGCCTGCCCGACGAGGACGGCCCGCTGGTCAGCGCCGACCGCGTGATGGCCGAGACCGACCGCGCGCTTGCCGCCGAGCCGGTCGAGGCGGTGGAAGAGCCGGAGGTCGAGACCGAGGCCGCCCAGGCAGAGGAATCGGCCGAGCGTGCCGAGACCAATGGCGACGGCAACGGCGAGGACCGTCGCCGCCGCCGCCGCCGCCGCCGCGGCCGTGGCCGTGACCGCGAGGAAGGCCGCGTCGAAGGTGAAAGCGCCGAGGGCGAGACCGAGGACGAGGCGGGTCAGGACACCGACGAGGCCGCTCTGCCGGTTGCCGCCGAGGCGATCCCTGCGGCCGCTGTCTCCGAGCCCGCGTTCGACTCCGCCGAGGCGGAAGGCGACGATTCGGACGAGGATGAGGGCGAGGACGAGACCGGCGCCGATGCCGGCGAGCGGAACGGCGAAGGTCGCAAGAAGCGTCGCCGCGGCAAGCGCGGTGGCCGTCGCCGGTCCCGCCGCGAGGGTGCGGAAGGCCTGGAGGGCGGCGAGGACGCCGCTGGCCAGCAGCCCGCCGCCGCTCCGGCTCCGGTTTCCGTCCCGGTTTCGGGGGAGGCGAGTGACCTCGACTGGATCCTGGCCGGCGACACGGCTCCTGCGGTCGAGGAAGCCCTGGCTCCGGTGCCCGCCGCCGAGCCGCCGGTGAGTGCACCGGTGGAAGCCGCCGCCGCGAAGACGCCGACCAAGAAGGCGTCCCGCAAGCGCAAGGCCGCCGCCGAAGCCCCGGCGGAAGCCGCCGCCGAGGCCGCCCCGGCCCCCGCTCCGGTGGTTGTCGAAGCCCCGGCCAAGAGCCGCAAGCGCAAGACCGCCGCTGCGGTCGAGGCGCCGGTGGAAACCGCCACCGAAGCCGCGCCGGCCAAAAAGGCGTCCCGCAAGCGCAAGGCCGCCGCCGAGGCCCCGGTGGAAACCGCTGCCGAGGCCGCGCCAGCCCCCGCTCCGGTGGTTGTCGAAGCCCCGGCCAAGGGTCGCAAGCGTAAGGCCGCCGCTGCGACCGAGGCGCCGGTGGAAACCGCCGCCGAAGCCGCGCCGGCTAAGAAGGCGTCCCGCAAGCGCAAGGCTGCCGCCGAAGCCCCGGTGGAAACCGCTGCCGAGGCTGCTCCGGCCCCGGCTCCCGAGCCGGCCGCCGCGCCTGCTTCTGCCGGTGGCGACGAGGCATCGGATGCCAAGCCGCGCCGCGGCTGGTGGAAGCGGTAAGCCGAACGGCCCAACCGGGACATCTGGAACGGGAAAAGGCGCCGCAAGGCGCCTTTTCCTTTTCCCGGACGTTATCATCCCTGCCACAGGACAGGTCGGACCATGAGCAAGGCCTTCACCCGCGAGAACGACACGCCTGACGACGACGATCTCGACGATCCGGCACCGCTGCCGCAGGGCTTCAAGAACTACATGACCCCGCCCGGCTTCCAGCGTATGCAGGAGGAGCTGCGCCACCTGCTGCGGGTGGAGCGGCCGAAGGTGGTGGAGGTGGTGTCCTGGGCCGCCGGCAACGGCGACCGCTCGGAGAATGGCGACTATCTCTACGGCAAGAAGCGGCTGCGCGAGATCGACCGCCGCATCCGCTTCCTGAACAAGCGGCTGGAATCGGCGGTGGTGGTCAATCCGCAGGACCAGAAGAACCGCGAACAGGTCTTCTTCGGTGCCACCGTCACCTATGCCCGCGAGGACGGCTCCGAGAACACCATCACCATTGTCGGGGCCGACGAGGTCGATCCCGACCGCGGCCATGTCAGCTGGATCTCGCCCATGGCCCGCGCCCTGCTGAAGGCCCGCGAGGGCGATCTGGTGGACGTGCGCACACCGGCCGGCATGGAACAGGTCGAGGTGCTGGAAATCCGGTACGCCGATTGACGGAAGGGGCGGTAACCCGCCCCCTTCGCCGAACTCACTCCGCCGCCGGCTGGTAAATCTCCCCGCCCGACTGGCGGAACTTCTCCGACATCTCGGCCATGCCGGATTCCGCGGCGTCGCGGATTTCCTGCGTGATCTTCATCGAACAGAATTTCGGCCCGCACATCGAACAGAAATGCGCGGTCTTGGCGCCTTCCGCCGGCAAGGTCTCGTCGTGATAGGCCATCGCCGTGTCGGGGTCGAGCGACAGGGCGAACTGGTCGCGCCAGCGGAAGGAGAAGCGGGCACGCGACATGGCGTCGTCGCGCAGCCGGGCCGCCGGGTGGCCCTTGGCGAGGTCGGCGGCATGGGCCGCGATCTTGTAGGCGATGACGCCGGCCTTCACGTCGTCGCGGTCGGGCAGCCCCAGATGCTCCTTCGGCGTGACGTAGCACAGCATCGCCGTGCCGAACCAGCCGATCATCGCCGCGCCGATGGCGCTGGTGATGTGGTCATAGCCCGGCGCGATGTCGGTCACCAAAGGCCCCAGCGTGTAGAAGGGCGCCTCGCCGCACAGTGCCAGCTGCTTCTCGACATTGTGCTTGATCTTGTGCATCGGCACATGGCCCGGCCCCTCGATCATCACCTGGACATCGCGCGCCCAGGCGATCTTGGTCAGCTCGCCCAGGGTTTCCAGCTCGGCGAACTGGGCGGCGTCGTTGGCGTCGGCCTGGCTGCCCGGCCGCAACCCGTCGCCCATCGACAGCGCTACGTCGTAGGTCCGGCAGATCTCGACGATGTCGGCGAAATGATCATAGAGGAAATTTTCGCGGTGATGCGCCAGGCACCATTTGGCGATGATCGAGCCGCCGCGCGAGACGATGCCGGTCACCCGCTTCGCCGTCAGCGGGATGTGGGCCAGCCGCAGGCCGGCATGGATGGTGAAGTAATCGACGCCCTGCTCCGCCTGTTCGATCAGCGTGTCGCGGAACAGCTCCCAGGTCAGATCCTCGGCCTTGCCCTTCACCTTCTCCAGCGCCTGATAGATCGGCACGGTGCCGATGGGAACCGGGGAGTTGCGCAGGATCCATTCGCGGGTCTGGTGGATATCGGCACCGGTGGACAGGTCCATCACGGTGTCGGCCCCCCAGCGGATCGACCAGACCATCTTCTCCACCTCCTCCTCGATCGAGGAGGTCACGGCCGAGTTGCCGATGTTGGCGTTGATCTTGGTCAGGAAATTGCGGCCGATGATCATCGGCTCCGACTCGGGGTGGTTGACGTTGGACGGGATGATCGCCCGCCCGCGCGCCACCTCGTCGCGGACGAATTCCGGGGTGATGAAGTCGGGAATTTCGGCGCCGAAATCCTCGCCGTCGCGGGCGGCTTCCAGCGCCGCGGCGCGGCCGAGATTTTCGCGGACGGCGATGTATTCCATCTCCGCGGTGACGATGCCGGCGCGGGCATAGGCCATCTGGGTCACCGCCCCGCCGCCCTTGGCGCGCAGCACGCCGCCGTCGGTGGTCTCGACATCGCCGCGCGCCAGGATCCAGTCGCGGCGGTGCTTGGCCAAGCCGGCGCGCACATCGATGGCAACCGTTTCGTCGGTGTAGGGTCCGGAGGCATCATAGACGGTCAGCGGCGGCTCGCCGCCCGACAGCGCGATCTCGCGCATGGCAACGCGCAAGTCGGGAAAGCGCGTGCCCGGCACATGGATTTTCCGCGACGACGGCAGCGGGCCGGTCGAAATGCGGATGGCGTTCTCGTTGAAGTCCTTGGGCATTGGGTTTCTCCGTCGGAGTTGGGCGGACAAACCCGGGACTGCGGACGGAGGTGCGGTATCTTCGTGCGGGCCGTGTCCCGGCATGTTTCCCCGGCAGTGCGGGGGCCGATACGGCCGGACGGGGGCGGAAAACCGGCCCGTCACGAGGTCCCTCCCTTCGCCGGTATGACCCGGATCAGGTTCGAAGGGTCACCACGCTGCCGTCTTGCGCGTTGCGCCGTCCGGCCGTTGGTATCTCAGCCCCCTGTCGGGACCCCCCTGGAATGGGCCCATCCTGCCGCCGGCCAGCGGTCGTGTCAAAAGGAAAGCGCGGCGAACGATCCGTCTTCCCCATTGTGGAAACCGATCACATCCAGCGCTTCAGCCGCACATAAATCACCGGCAGCAACGCCGACAGCAGCATCAGCCCCAACGCGCTGGGATAACCGAAGGGCGAGCCGTGTCCCGGCATGTCGGTGAAGTTCATGCCGCCGATGCTGGTGACCAGGATCGGCGGGTAGAGCAGGACGGTCAGGACCGAGACGATCTTGACGATCTCGTTCTGCTCGACATTGATCTGGCCCAGCGCAGTGTCGAGCGCCAGAGCGACCTTGCCGGCCAGGAAGCGGGCATACTGGTCGAGCCCGCGCAGGTCCTGCAGCGTGGTCTTGGCCCAGCGCCGCGTCGCCTTGCCGGCATTCCAACCATCGCCGCGCGCCAGGAAATCGGTCATGCGCGACAGACTGGCGAGGCTGATCCGCGCCTTGCCGATCAGGTGACCGGCATGGCCGATGCGCTTCAGCGTCTGGGCGTCGTCCAGCGTCTCGCCACGCGACCGCAGCTTGCGCCCGCGGAAGAAGCGGCGGTTCAGCGCGTCCAACTCCACCCCGGTCCGCCGCAGCACGACGGAGGTGCGGTCGATCATCCCATCCACCAGCGCCGCCAGCACCAGCTCGCCGCGGGCGGCTGAGACCTGCCCGTGGGTGGCGCGGCGGCGAAAGGCCAGCAGGGCCTGCGGATCGATGTCGTGGATGGTCACCAGCCGCCGCCCGGCCAGCACGAAGCTGACGGTGGCGATGCGCGGCTCATCGGTATCAGCCCAGACCAGCGCCGTGACGGTCATGGTCAGGGCGCCACCAGCCACGCGCAGGCGGCTCGACTCCTCGATCTCCGCCATCTGCTCGCGGGTCGGCAGGCCGGTGCCGATCAACGCTTCCGCCCGCGCCAACTCGTTCGGCGTCGGGTTGATCAGGTCCAGCCACACAGAGGCCTCGGGCAGCGGTGCCGCCTCGTCCGCGGCTCCCTTGTCCCAGCGCAGCAGACCGCCGTCATTGACGAAGACATGCAGCAAGGCTGTGCTCCTTGCGTGGGTACCCTGTCCCTCTCCCGCCCCGGGAGAGGCAACTTACGTCACCCGACCACCGCGCCGCGGCTTGACGGGCGGCGGCGCCTTCTCCCCGTCGAGGTCCAGCGTCCCACCCTCGGCCTTCAGCGCCTGTTCCAGCTTGCGACGGAAGGCGCCGCCATCCCGCTTGGCGTCAAGGAAATGGCCGACCGCCTCCTTCGCCGCATCGCTGTCGTAGGGGACCTTGCCCAACGCCGCCAATTTGACGCGCTCCACCAGCTTCGGGTCCATCTTCTCGCGGATGGCCTTCATCTGGCGGAGCAGGTCCTTGCGCAGGTCGCTCATCGGGCCCCCTCAGCTTGCGTCAGGCCTTGCCGATCAAGGTGCCGGCGCCGCCTTCGGTGAAGATCTCCAGCAGCAGCGCATGCGGCACGCGGCCATCCAGGATGACGGCGGCATCGACGCCCTGCTCCACCGCGCCGATGCAGGTCTCGATCTTCGGGATCATGCCGCCCGAAGCGGTGCCGTCGGCGATGGCCTTGTGAGCATCCTCCAGCGACATCTTTTCGATCAGCTTCTTTTCCTTGTCGAGCACGCCGGCGACGTCGGTCAGCAGGAAGAAGCGGGCCGCCTTCACCGCCGCCGCCACCGCGCCGGCCGCCGTGTCGGCGTTGATGTTGTAGGTATCGCCGTTGACGTCGAAGCCGACCGGAGCGATCACCGGGATGATGTCCGACTGGGCGAGCGCATGCAGGATCTGCGGGTTCACCTTGTAGGGCTCGCCGACGAAGCCGAGATCCAGCACCCGCTCGATGTTGCTGTCGGGGTCGCGCTGCACGCGCTCCAGACGGCGGGCGGTGATCAGGTTGCTGTCCTTGCCCGACAGGCCGACTGCCCGGCCGCCGGCGCTGTTGATGGCGGCGACGATCTGCTTGTTGATGGAGCCGGCCAGCACCATTTCGACCACCTCGACCGTCTCCTTGTCGGTGACGCGCAGGCCGTCGATGAAGCTGGACTTGATCTTCAGCCGCTCCAGCATCTGCCCGATCTGCGGCCCGCCGCCATGGACGACCACCGGGTTGATGCCGACCTGCTTCAGCAGGACGATGTCGCGCGCGAACAGCTCCGCCAGGCCGGCGTCGCCCATGGCATGGCCGCCGTACTTGATGACGAAGGTGCTCCCGGCATAACGGCGCATGTAGGGCAGCGCTTCGGACAGGGTGCGGGCCTTGGCGAGCCACTCGTCACGGGTGGGAGTCTGCACGGGAGGATGCCCTTTGTCGGGATGGAATGTCGGGTTTCTTTAACGGAAAGGCCGGCCGGTTGCCTAGAGGGCAATTTATCGGTCACACACCCCCGCGCCGGCCACCCGCGGTCGCTGCCGCGGTGCCACCAGCCGGACGCCACAATCCCGCCAGCCGCGTCATCGGCTGCGTCAGCGCCGTGACCGCCACCGCCATCAGCACCATCGCCGAAAAACAGGGGCCGGACAGCACTCCCGCCTCCAGCAGAACGGTCAGGACGATGACCTCCATCAGCCCCTTGCACGGCATCAGCGTACCAAGCCGGAGCGCGTCGGGCCAGGACTCCCCGCTCCAGCGGGCGGGCAACGTGGTGCCGGCCATCTTGCCGGTGAGCGTGGCGAGGCTGGCGAGCGCAAACACCGTCCATTGCGCCGGGTCGTCCAACGTCAAAGTCACCTTCAGCCCGGTCAGCGTAAAGAAGAAGGGCAGCAGGATCAGCGTGGCGAAATGCTCCAGCCGGTCGAGAATCGCCGCCGCATAGCGGCGCGGCATCGCACTGCCGGCGATGAAGGCGCCCAGGATATAATGCAGCCCGATCAACTCGGTCACCGCCGCCGAGGCCAGCAACGCCGCACAGGTCACGACCACCGCCGTGTCGCCCATCCGCCCGTCCGGCGCCACCCGCTCCAGCAGGCGGTCGAGCAGCGGACGCACCACCAGGACCGTCGCCCCGACATAGGCGAAGCCCAGCAGTCCCACCCGGGCAACAGCCAAAGCATCACCTGCGCCATCCGCCGTCGCCCAGGCCAGCACTGCGGTGATCAGCAGCCAAAGCAGTGCATCGTTCACAGCGGCATAACCCAGCGCCAGCCGCCCCACCCGGTCGCCCAGCAGATCCATCTCGCGCAGGATGGCGCCCAGCACCGGCAGGGCGGTGACGCCGACGCAGATGCCGAATCCGGCGGCGAACAGCCCCGGAGTGGCGTGCTTGCCGGTCATGGCAGGAAAGGCGCCGGCCAGCCACCAGCCCAGGGCTCCACCCAGCAGGGTCGGCACCAGCATGCTGGACAGCGCCACGGCGGCGAAGGCGCCGCCCCGCCCGCGAAACTCCGCAGGGTCGAGATGCAGGCCGGTCAGAAAGGCGAAGAACACCACCGCCATCAGGGCAAGCCCGGACAGCGGGGCGAGCGCGGCCGGCGCGAACAGCACGCCCCACAGATCGGGAACCAGCCGGCCGAGCAGCGACGGCCCCAGCGTCACCCCGAACAGGATCTGGACCACCACCATCGGGGCGATGTGACGGCCGCCGCCGAGCCGCCACAGCAGAAACGGCCCGGCGATCAGCAGCAGGGCCTGCATCAGGAACAGCAGCGCGGGAGAAAGCCCACCCATCGCCGCGCTACCCCTATTCCGCGCCGAGTGCCAGGGCGGCGAGGCTGGCGCGCAGTTCCGCGATGCCGGTCCCCTTCTCTGAACTGGTGACGTGGATGTCCGGGAAGGCGGCCGGATGCTTCTTCAGCCCTGCCTGGGTGTCACGGCGAACTTTGTCGAGATCCGCCGCCTTGACCTTGTCCGCCTTGGTCAGCACGACGACGTAGGGCACCGCCGTGCGGTCGAGCATCTCCATGATCTCATGGTCGTGCGGCTTCATCCCGTGGCGCGAATCGATCAGCACCAGCGCCCGGCGCAGGGTGACGCGGCCGCGCAGGAAGCGGCGGACCATGTCGTTCCACGCCTCCACCTTCTCCTTCGATTCCTTGGCATAGCCGTAGCCGGGCATGTCCACCAGCTTCAGCCGGTCGCCGAGGTTGAAGAAGTTGAGCTGCTGTGTGCGCCCCGGCGTGTTGGAGGTGCGGGCCAGCGTCTTGCGGCCGGTCAGCGCGTTGACGAGGCTCGACTTGCCGACATTCGACCGGCCGGCGAAGGCGACCTCCGGCAGGTCGGCCTCCGGCAGCTGGTTCAGCGCGTTGGCGCCCCAGACAAAGTCGCACTCCTTGGCGAACAGCAGCCGCCCGGCCTCCAGCGCGGCCTCGTCGAAGCCGGAAACGATGCTGGGGGTGTTGGGGGTCGGCGTGTCGGAGGTGGTCATGGCGGACGCTCTCGTTTGGGTCGGCTAGATCGGATCGCGAAAAATCGGACACGATTTGAAGCGTGAATCCGATCGTCAAACAAAGGCTTATAGCGTCATCCGTTTCAACAAACGGATGACGCTATAAAAAACATACCGCCGGCAGAGGCCCGTCAAGGGTCTTTGCCGGCGGTATGTCTCGGACATTGGGCAGAGGGTTCCGGACCTGACGGATCAGGCCTTCACGCCCATGCGCTTCATGATGGTCCACTGCTGGAGGACCGACAGCGTGTTGTTCCAGGCCCAGTAGATCACCAGACCGGCCGGGAAGCCGGCGAGCATGAAGGTGAAGACGATGGGCAGGAACTGGAACACCTTCGCCTGGACCGGGTCGGGCGGTGCCGGGTTCATCTTCTGCTGGAACCACATCGTCACGCCCATGATCAGCGGCCACAGGCCGAGATGCAGCATGGCGGGCGGGTCCCAGGGGATCAGGCCGAACAGGTTGAAGATGGTCGTCGGATCGGGCGAGGACAGATCGTGGATCCAGCCGAAGAACGGCGCATGCCGCATCTCGATGGTCACGAACAGCACCTTGTAGAGCGAGAAGAACACCGGGATCTGGATCAGGATCGGCAGGCAGCCCGACACCGGCGAGACCTTCTCGCGCTTGTACAGCGCCATCAGCTCCTGGTTCATGCGCGCCTGATCGTCGCTGAACTTCTCGCGCAGCTCCTGCATCTTGGGCTGCAGGGCCTTCATCTTGCTCATTGCCTGATAGGACTTGTTGGCGAGCGGGAAGAAGACGGCCTTGACGCAGACGGTCAGCACCAGGATGGCGATGCCGAAGTTGCCGATGATGCGGCCCAGGAAATCCAGCGCGTAGAAGAAGGGCTTGGTCAGGAAGTAGAACCAGCCGAAATCGATCGCGAGGTCGAAGTTCTTGATGTTCAGCTTCTCGGAGTAGCTGTCCAGCAGCTTCACCTGCTTGGCACCGGCAAACAGGCGGCCGGTGTTCTCGGCCGAGGCGCCCGGCGCCACCGTGACCGGCGCACCCATGGTATCGGTCTGGTAGCGGTCGGTGTTGGCGACCTGGTTGTAGAGGAAGCGCGCGGTGACCTTCTCGTTCGGGTCGGGCACCAGCGACACCAGCCAGTACTTGTCGGTGATGCCGACCCAGCCGCCGGTGGTCTCCTTGGCGATCGAGCCGGCCTTGCGGACGTCGTCGTACTTCTCTTCGGTCAGCGAGCCGTTGAAGACGCCGAGCGGGCCTTCATGAAGGATGTAGTAGCCCGAGGTGTGCGGCGTGCCGCTGCGCGACACCAGGCTGTAGGGCAGCAAGGTGACCGGGACGGCGCCGGTGTTGCGCACGGTCTGCGTCACCGTGAACATGAAGTCCGGATCGACCGCGATCTTGCGCTCAAACACCAGTCCCTGGCCGTTGTCCCAGCTCAGGGTCAGCGGCTTTTCCGGGGTCAGGGCGGCGCCATCGGCGGTCCAGCGGGTGGTCGCGGTCGGGGCGGCGATGCCGGCACCCTGCGGAACCCAGCCGAACTCGGCGTAATAGGCGGCGGGCGTACCGGCCGGAGCCAGCAGCACGATCTCCGGGCTCTTGGGGTCCGGGGTCTCGTGGTACTGGGCAAGCGTCAGGTCGTCGATTCGGCCGCCGACGAGGTTGACCGAGCCGTGCAGGGCCGGCGTGTCGATCTTCACGCGGGTGCCGGCCGCCAGCTGCTCGGCGAGCAGGACGGGGCGCTCCTTCGCGACCTCAGCCGTGGCGGGGGGCTGCTGGGCGGGCACGCCGGGGGCCGGCACCGGCACCGACTGCTCCGTCTGCGCGGCCTGCTGGGCGGCGAGTTGCTTCTGCTGCTCCACCCGCGGCTTCTCGTAAAAGTACTGGAAGCCCAGAAGGATGGCGATCGACAGGGCAATCGCGATGATGAGGTTGCGTTGGTCGGTCATGGCGTCCCGGTTGCCGTGGGGCCTTTGGAAGAAGGGCGGCGTGTGCGCGGCCTTGTTACGGGTTTTCGCCGGGCTGGGCAACCGCCGCATGCCCATTTTCCGGCAGACCGCAGCGATGCGGCGCCTTGCGCGCCTGCCGCGGTCCGGGATCGGGCACGGGATCCCAGCCGGACCCACCCCAGGGATGGCAACGCCCGAGCCGGCGCACGGTCAGCCATCCCCCCCGGATGGCCCCATGCTTTTCCAGTGATTCGATGGCGTAGCAGGAGCAGGTCGGCTGGAAACGGCACTGCCAGCCCACGAAGGGCGACAAGGTCCAGCGATAGAGATAGACGAGGGCGCGGAGCAGGTGCGCGAGCGGGCTGAGGCCGGCGATGCGAAACATGACGTCGCGGACCTCCTACCCTTCCGCCTCGCGCCACAGGCCGAGGCGCTTCAGCCCGGCGGTCAGGTCGCCGAGCAGGTCGGTCCACGGCCGCTCGGCCGTGTCGCCGCGGGCGACCAGCACGAAATCGTGGCCGGGCGCCGCATGAACGGTCAGAATCTGCCGCGCAGCCTCACGCAAACGGCGGCGGGCGCGATTGCGCACCACCGCGTTGCCGACCTTGCGGCTCGCCGTCAAACCCAGACGGATGGGCGGACCGCCTTCGGCGGGCCGCTGCCTGTCGTCGTGCCGGCGCACCTGGAGGATCAGGCCGGGAGCCACATGCTTGCGCCGTGTCCCGGCCACGGCCAGAAATTCCGGCCGCCGCATCAGGCGCCCGACCTCGTGGCCCGGCGCCGCCATCGCGGGGATCAGGCGCTCAGAACCTTGCGGCCGCGGGAGCGGCGGCGGGCGATCACCTTGCGGCCGCCGACGGTGGCCATACGGGCGCGGAAGCCATGACGACGCTTACGCACGATTTTGGACGGCTGGAACGTGCGCTTCATGGCGCCTACTCCTTAAGCTTTGCTGATGGTGACGGGAAGAAGACGCCCGGCCGGGTGGCCGGGCGCCGAACCTATGAACCTGGACCGAACCGGTAGGTGCCTTACTCGGCAGCCCGGCGGCCGTTGACCATGCCGCGGCCGGTGGTGCGCTCGGCGATGCGGGCGGCCTTGCCGCGCAGATCGCGCAGATAGTACAGCTTGGCGCGACGGACGGCGCCCTTGCGGACCAGCTCGATCGAGTCGATGCGCGGGGAGTACAGCGGGAACACGCGCTCCACGCCCTCGCCGTAGCTGATCTTGCGAACGGTGAAGGAGCTGTTCAGCCCGGCGTTCTTGCGGGCGATCACGACGCCCTCATAGGCCTGGACGCGCTCGCGCGTGCCTTCGACGACCTTCACGTTCACGCGGACGGTATCGCCCGAGGAGAACTCCGGGATCGTCTTGCCACCGAGGGCCTTCTCGATCTGCTCCTGCTCGAGCTGCTGCAACAGGTTCATAGCACTACCCCTTTTCTATCGGCGCGCCTCGCGGCGGACCGTCACTCCGGTTTCGGGTCGCGCCGGCGAGCCTGCCGTCGACCCTTGTTCGTAACAGTTTCTGCCGGACGGCTTGCCTGGTAGAGCGACCACAGGTCCGGCCGTCGGGCCTCCGTGATCTTCTCCGCCTCGGCCAGCCGCCAGGCCTTGACCTTTCCATGGTGACCGGAGAGCAGAACCTCCGGCACCGCGCGCTCCACACCCTGCCCATCGGCCCAGACCGCCGGCCGGGTGTAGTGGGGGTATTCGAGCAACCCCCGTTCGAAACTCTCTTCGCCCGCCGTCTCCACGTTGCCCATGACACCGGGGAGCAAGCGCACCACGGCATCCATCAGGCTGAGCGCGGCGAGTTCCCCGCCGGACAGCACGAAATCCCCGAGGCTGACCTCTTCGAGGCCGTGCGCATCGAGGACCCGCTGGTCCACCCCTTCGTACCGGCCGCAGAGCAGCGTCACCACCGGGGTGGCGGCCAACTCCTTGACCAGTTCCTGGTCCAGCACCCGTCCGCGAGGCGACAGATAGATCGCCCGGCCGCGTCCCGGTGCCCCCACAGGTCCCGCCGTCGCGGTCAAAGCCGCGTCCAGCACATCGGGCCGCATGACCATGCCGGCCCCTCCGCCGAAGGGGGTGTCGTCGACGGAGCGGTGTTTATCGCGCGCGAACGAGCGAATGTCCACCGATTCCAGCGCCCAGACTCCATTTTCCAACGCCTTGCCGGCCAGCGAGTGGCCGAGCGGCCCCGGAAACATTTCCGGGAACAGCGTCAGAACCTTGGCCGTCCAGACCCGCGGACCGTCGGCGCCGTGATTCACGGCCCCTCCTCCCCGCGTCGGTCCCCGCCCTCTTCCCTCTCGTCCCCGTCCTCGTCACCGGAGCCCTCGCGGGCTTCGATCACGGACGGAAGATCGACGACGATGCGGCCGCCCTTGACATCGACAACCGGCACGCAGGCCTTGGAGAAGGGAAGCATCTCCAGCGGCCCACCGGCGGTCCTGACCTCCAGCACGTCTCCGGCCCCGAAGTCGTATATCGCCTTCACCGTGCCGTAGACGGTTCCGTCGGCGAGTTCCGCACGCAGGCCGATCAGGTCGGCATGGTAGAACTCGTCCTCGTCCTCCGTCGCCGGCAGGGCGCCGCGGTCGACATACAGCCGCACACCTGCCAGGGCCTGCGCCTGTTCGCGGCTGGTCACTCCATCGACCTTGGCCAGGAAGTTGTCCTTGACCATGCCCTGGAGCGTCACCGTGAACCGGCGGGCGCCGGCTTCGTCCGACAGCGGGCCATAGGTCATGATGTCGGCGGGTTCGGCGGTGAAGCTGCGCAGCTTCACCAGCCCCCGCACGCCGTGCGATCCCGCGAACTGGCCGACACAGATTTTGGCGGTCATCGAAGGAGCACCCGGCACGTCGTCACGACCTCAACCCGGACCTTAGGCTTCAGCGGCGGCAGCGGCAGCGGCGGCCTCGGCCTTCAGACGCTCCTGCGCCTTGGCCTTCGGAGCCGACTTCTTCGGGGTCTCGCGGACAGCGGGCTTCTCGACCAGGCCGGCATTGGCCAGGAAGAGGACCACGCGGTCCGTCGGCTGGGCGCCGACCGACAGCCAATGCTTGGCGCGCTCGGCGTTCAGGATGATGCGCTGCTCATGCTCGCGCGGCAGCATCGGGTTGTAGGTGCCGATCTTCTCGATGAAGCGGCCGTCACGCGGGCTGCGGGCGTCCGCGATGACGATCGAGTAGAACGGACGCTTCTTCGCACCACCGCGAGCCAGACGAATCTTCAGAGCCATTGGTCGAAACTTTCTCTTCTCAAGTCAAACAGGTATCAGGTGATTTCGAGAGGCGGTCAGGTCAGCCGAAAGGCCCCTTACCGCCAAAGCCGCCGAGTCCCTTCGGCAGCAGGTTTCCGAGGCCGCCGCGCAGCATCCCCTTCTTCCCAAGCTTCTGCACCTGCTTCATCATTCCGCGCATGGTCTCGAACTGCTTCAGCAGCTTGTTGACCTCCTGCACCGAAGTGCCGGAACCGGCGGCGATGCGCTTGCGGCGCGAAGCCTTGATGATGTCGGGGTTCTTGCGTTCCGCCTTGGTCATCGAGGAGATGATCGCCTCCTGGCGCTTGATCATCCCGTCGTCGACGTTGGCGTCCTTCAGCTGGTCCTTGATCTTGCCGATGCCCGGCAGCATCCCCATCAGGCCGGACATGCCGCCCATCTTGCGGAGCTGCTTCAGCTGCATCGCCATATCGTCGAGGTCGAAGCCCTGGCCCTTCTCCATCTTGCGGGCGAGCTTTTCGGCCTCGTCCTTGTCGATGGTCTCGACGGCCTTCTCCACCAGCGACACCACGTCGCCCATGCCGAGGATACGGCCGGCGATGCGGTCGGGGTGGAAGGGCTCCAGCGCGTCGATCTTCTCGCCGACGCCCAGCAGCTTGATCGGCTTGCCGGTGATCTGGCGCATCGACAGGGCGGCACCGCCGCGCGCGTCGCCGTCGATGCGGGTCAGCACGATGCCGGTGATACCGACCTTGTCGTTGAAGTTGGTGGCGACGGTGACAGCGTCCTGGCCAGTCATCGCGTCGGCGACCAGCAGCGTTTCCACCGGCCTGGTCGCGTCGCGGACCGCCGCGACCTCCGCCATCAGCTCCTCGTCGATGGCGAGGCGGCCGGCGGTGTCGAGCATGACGACGTCGTAGCCTTCGAGACGGCCGGTCTCGATGGCGCGCCTGGCGATGGCGACCGGGTCCTGGCCCGGCACGATCGGCAGGGTGGCGACGCCGGTCTGCTCGCCGAGAACCTTCAGCTGCTCCTGGGCGGCCGGACGGCGGACGTCCAGCGAGGCCATCAGGACCTTCTTGCGGTCCTTCGTCTTCAGGCGCAGCGCGATCTTGGCGGTGCTGGTGGTCTTGCCCGAGCCCTGCAGGCCGACCATCAGGATCGGCACCGGGGCGGCGGCGTTCAGGTTGATCTCGGAGCCTTCGCCCAGCATCTCCACGAGGTTGTCGTGGACGATCTTGATGACCTGCTGGCCGGGGGTGACCGACTTCAGCACCTCCTGCCCGACGGCCCGTTCCTTCACCTGGGTGACGAACTGCTTGACGACGGGCAGGGCGACGTCAGCCTCCAGCAACGCCACGCGAACTTCGCGCAGTGCAGCGGAGACATCCTCCTCGCTCAGCGCACCACGACGGCGCAGCTTGTCGAAGATGTCGCCCAGGCGTCCGGTCAGGCCTTCGAACATGCGATACTCGTTCCCCAGTTCCGGGTCCAGCGTCAGGGCCGCCACCCGCACAAGCACGAAAGCGCCAGTGCGCGAATATCGCGGACTGGCGGAGATACCCGGCGTCGGGCCGGGGTACCCGGTCTATCGGCTTTGCGGAAGACAGGTCGGCGGACCATAGAGAAGCCGGCAGGATGAGTCAACCATCGCAAGCGGCATTTTCCGACCGGCCGAAGGTCTGCCTTGTCCGTCCACGGTTATCGGTCGCAACCTTGTCACAAACCGTCACTGCTTAACCAATTTTTGGCGACTCTTTCGGATTATGGGTTTCCAAATAGAGAAGGTATGCCGGCGATGTCGTCCGCCCAGGGCTTTGGCTCCAACAGTCCGCGCACCAAGCTGACCCAGAGCCAGCTGAATGCGATCCTGTTGCGGCACCAGGCGTTCCGAAAGAGTCAGCCCGGCGGCGTGCGCGCCAACCTGAAGATGCGCGACCTGTCGCATCTCGACCTCTCCGGCATCGACCTGTCCGACGCCGACCTGTCGGGGGCCAAGCTGTTCAGCGCCCGGCTGACCGGCGCCAACCTCGCCAACGCCAACCTCTATGCCGCTGACCTGCGCCTTGCCAATCTGGAGAAGGCCGACCTGCGCCGGGCCGACCTGCGCGGCGCCTGCCTGCGCGGCGCGGTGCTGAGCGAGGCGACGCTGGTGGAGGTCGATCTGCGCGACGGCACGCTGCTGCATTACGATTCCAGCGGCGAGATGTACGCCCATGATTACGAGGACTCGGTCCTGACGTCGGAGTTGACGGCGGCGACGATCCGTGGTGCCGACCTGTCGCGGGCCAAGGTCGCCAACGCCTTCGTCATGCAGACCGACCTGACCGACGCCATCCTGCGCGGCACCAAGTTCATGCGGGCCAACCTGACCGGGTCCAACCTGACCGGCTGCGATCTGACCGACGCCGACCTGACGGAGGCGAACCTGTCCGGCGCCCGCCTGTCCGGGGCGGTCATGACCGGCTGCGCCATCAACCGCACCAATTTCAGCGGCGCCACCCTGATCGGCGCCATCCTGGACGCGGCACAGATGCGCTCTCCCAACCTCCAGGCGGCGGTGCTGGCCAAGACGCTGGAGAATCCGGAGGACGACCTGCGCGAGATGCTGATGGAGCATCTGACCTGGATCGACAGCGGCGGCAAGACCGGCAAGCGCGCCGACCTGTCGGCGCTGGACCTGTCGGGACGCAAGCTGGACGGCATCAACCTGTCGGCGGCGATCCTGCAATGCATCGCGTTGCGCGGCGCCAACCTGTCAGGTGCCGCCATGGCGATCGCCGACATGTCGCTGGCGGACCTGCGCAAGGCCGACCTGTCTAAGGCCGATCTGCGTGGCGTCAATTTCGAACGCGCCACCCTGACCGGCGCCAACCTGACGGGCGCCCAGCTCGGTCCCGTCCATATCCAGACCATGAGCGGCCATGTCTGGCGCGCCAACCTTCAGCGGGCCCGGCTGGGCATGGCACTGCTGTGCAAGGCGGATCTGCGCAAGGCCAACCTTTCCGGCGCCAATCTGGCCGGTGCAGACCTGACCGGCGCCGACCTCAGCGAGGCCGACCTGACCGGCGCCGATCTGACCGGAGCGCTGCTGGACGGCGCCACGATGGATCAGGCGATCGTCGAGGAGGCGATCGGGCTGGCCGTCTGAGATGGCCGGTTGAATTGCCGAGCTAAGCGGAAGGCCCGCCGCGCCGCGCCATCCAGTCGCCGGAACCGTAGACACTGCGGACATGGTGGACCAGCAGATTGCGGGCGTCGATCAGCTGGCCCATGCGCTCCCGGCAGGCGACGATGCCGGTGTCGGGGTGATAGACCGGCGCCAGTTCACGAAAGCGCCGCCGCACCTGATCCTCGTCGAAGCACCATTCATTGACGAAGCCGAACAGCTGGGCGGCATCGCGCACCTGTGTGATGCGGCCGTCGAGCGGCTGGAAGGACAGCCGTTGCAGCGCATGGGCCAGCGTCTTGTTGCGATAGCCCAGCGTCTCCACCGCGGCCTCCAGCTTGCGGACATCCTCGCCCGGCAGGATGCGGGCGCCGGGATCGGCCAGCGCCAGGGCGGCGGCCAGTGCCCCGCGGATCCTGTCGTCGCCGGCGTCGGTTTCCCCGACCTCCAGCAGCGCGTCCCCGTCGGAGTCGCGCCCCCCCGGATCGGCGGCCCCCTCCGGCACCAGCAGCAGGGCGGCCGCCACGAGCATCGGCACCCCGATGCCACGCGCGGCGGCAAGCGCCAGCACGGCAGCCCGGAACCGGGCGCCACAGGGCACGGTGCGGCCGGCTGGCGGCGAGGGACGGATCCCTTCCGGTGCGGTCATCCCCACTGCGGTCATCGTCTGCGCCAACACTTGGTGGAAGCGGGCGGGAGTCTACGCAATCGATGGAGTCGCCGCAATCACGCGGATGGGCGCGGGCGACAGGACGAAGGGCGGACGGCCTGTCCGCTTCCGCCTCACTGCGCCTTCAGCGCTCCGGGCTTGGCCGGCAGCCGGTCGAGCAGTTCGCCGATGTAGGCGGTCTCGTCCTTGCCGGACATGGCGGCGAAACCCTTCAGCATCTGGCTGCCGAAGGTAAAGACGCTGGCGAGGTCGATGCGCCACGCCCCGCCCTCGCGCACGAAGTCCGCCGGCACCAGCGCCGGCCGGTTGTCGACCATCAGCAGGCCCGACGCCCGGTCGCCCTTCACCCGCACCGGACCCAGCGAGCTGCGGGAAATGACGTTGGGGCCGAGCCAGCCGGCCTTCAACGCGTGGTTGGCGATGTCGCCGACCGACATGCGGCGCAGCTCCGCCGGGCCGAGATAGCGGCGCAGCCCCATGGCGGCGAAGCGCTCCGCCGGCTCCAGCCGCTGGACCGGCGCATCGCCCGGCTGACGGGCGGCATCGCGCACCGCCTCCAGCGTCTTGACCGAATTGCGGGTCAGCAGCGGGATCACCGCCGATCCACGCTTTTCGGCCAGCGCGCTGCGGGCGGCGTCGAAGGTCGCGGCGACCTCGCGCTCCTCCGGCGTTTCGCGCGGCGGGGCGGCGAAGCTGGTGGCGGCGGCGATCAGGACGACGAAGAAGGCGAGGAAGGCGACACGCATGCCTGGGAGAACCTGGAAACGGTTGGAAACGTCACGCCTTCGCCTCGACGCCGAAGAATTCGAGCTGCCAGCGCATCTCTTCGTCGGTCATCGGATAGTGCGTGCCATCGCGAGCATTAAGCGCCGTTTTTGGCGGAATCTGGGCGAGCCGCAACTGGACCTGCCGGGCGAAGCGCATGGTCAGGCCGGCACGCCAGACCAGCGCGGTCACGGCACGCGGTGCATGGGTGGCGACGATGCGGTCCACCACCGGCAGCGGGATTTGCGACAGCTCCGCCAGCGCCGCCATGACAAAGGCCCGGTCGCCCTCCACCATCGATCCCTCGATCAGCTTCTCGGTCAGCTTGCCTTCCTTGTTCAGGCGCGCCGCCTTGTCGCCGGGACGCTCCACCGGCTTTTCCGGACCGGCGGCGGCGCTGCCGACCGCCTCCTCGCCGAAATCGACCGGACCGGCCGCCGCCTGTCCCACCCGCTGGCGCACCGCCTCGACCAGACCGCGCGCGGCCACAGGGTCGAGGTCGTCGCGGTCCTGCAAAACCTTCAGCAGGTTGTCGGCGACGAAGCTGGCCAGCCGCGCCACCGCGCGCGCCGGCAACCGCGGACGGCGGACCAACGGCGAATGCCAGGGCTCGTGCTGCGGCGCCTGATCGAGAATGCGATCGAGGGTCTCTTCGCGAATCTGGGCCGACGGGTTGCCGAGCAGGGCCGTCACCGCCGCCTCGTCGTCCGAGCGCGCGATGGCGTCGGCGACCGACGCCGTGACGTTCTGCCGGCTGGCGATGGCGGTCATCGCGCCGCGCACCGGCCCCTTCATGATGATGTCGGTCAGATCCTCCTCGGTGAGGATCGGCGAATGCTGCAGCACGGGGGCGCAGACCGACAGCTCGACGTCGCGGGCCAGCCGGTTGATGACGCCGTGCGGAGCGTTGGGCAGATCCTTCAGCGCCTCGGCCAGGATGCCGCGCACCTCGGTCGCCTGATCGCGCGCCAGCGTTTCCAGGCATTCCACCGTCAGCCGCTCGATCTGCGTCGCCTGGTCGGCCGACAGTTCCGGCAACAGGCGGGCGATTTTCTGGGCAACCGCGTGCCGCACCATGACCTCGCGGTCCTTGGCCAGCAGCAGATCGGCCTGCCGCGGAGTTCCCGCATTGGTGGCGATGGCGCGCCGCACCTCGGCCGCGGCGTCGGCGGCAAGGAAATACAGCAGCTCCGGGCGGGTCTTGGGATGTTCGGCAACCTTCCGGCGGACCGCCGGATCCTCGCTCTGCACCATCCGTTTGGCGGATTCGTAGTCGGCAGGGTCGAGGGCCTCGGGGCGCGGATTGGCAGGCGGGGTCAAGGGGTGGGCTCCGCGGCGGAAACGTCGGGTGAAGACATCCGGGATGCCGCCTGATGGGCGGGGGCGAGGGCGTAATGGCCCTTGCCGCTCTTCTTGGCGTCGTACATGGCGGCATCGGCGCGGTCGGTCAACTCCCGAACCGATTCGCCGCGCCCGGGAATGTGAACGGCGATGCCGATCGACAGGCCCAGCGGCTTCTCGGGGCTGGCCGACAAATGCGCCAGATCGCGCATGCCGTTCAGCAGCCGTTCGGCGACGATGCGGGCCTTCGACTCGTCGGTACGGCCCAGCCACAGCACGAACTCGTCGCCGCCCAGCCGGCCCGGCAGGTCGCCCGGCCGCACCCCGGTGGTCAGCAGCGTGCCGATCGCCTTCAGCACCGCGTCGCCCTGCTGGTGGCCGTGCAGGTCGTTGACCGCCTTGAAATTGTCGAGGTCGACATAGAGCAGGGCCGACGGACCGCTGTCCGGCCGGGAGATCGACTCCTCCAGCCGCTCGAAGAAGGTGCGGCGATTGAACAGCCCGGTCAGCCCGTCGCGCTCCGACAGGCGGCGCAGCCGCTCCTGATAGGCGAGATGGGCGTGCGCGATACCGATATGGTCGGCCACACCCGACATCAGATGGCGGTCGTCGTCGTCCCAGGGCTCAGAATCGCCGGTGCGCCAGACCAGCAGCGCACCGTTCGCCGCCTGCCGGTACTCCGTCCGCTCGCCGATCAGTTGGACGTCGCCCAGCCGGTCGGCGATCAACCCTTCGCCCCTGGCGATGCGGTCGAGCAGAGCGGCCCCGACCTCCGGCAGTTCCGCGCCGAATTCCGCAACCAGCGACAGCGAGACACGCCCGCCCCCATTGCCGCCGGCACCGCCCCCCTCCTCCGCCCGGTAGATGCGGCAGCCGTCCGCGCTGAGCGCCCGCGCCGTCTCGGCGGCGGCGACGGCCAGCGCCTCCGCGGCGTCGAGGCGGTCGCGCAGGGTGTGGACGATGTGGCCCAGCAGCCGTTCGCGGTTCCGGATGCGCGCCAGCTCGTTGGAGCGCAGCACCTGTTCGGTCACGTCGCGGCAGACACCACGGGCGCCAATCCAGTCGCCCTGCGGCCCGAACAGCGGCAGGGCGGAGGCGACGACGCAGGCCGGCGTGCCGTCGGCGCTCTTCAGCCAAAGCTCGGTCTGGTCGACGGCACGGCGGCAGTCGAAGGGCATCGGCAGGTCTTCCGCGTCCTCCAACGCCAAGCTGCGCGGGTCACGGCCGATCAGCGCGTCCGCCGGATAACCGAGCGCGCCCTTGTGGCTGACGAAGACGAAGCTTCCGTCCGGCCCCGTCTCCCAGGCGAAGTCGGAGGAGACCTCGACCAGATCCTTGTAGCGACGCCGCGATTCGGTCAGCGTGTGGCGCAGCTGCCGTTCCAGCGTGTCGTCACGGCCCAGCAGCAGGAACCCGCCGTCGGGCAGCGGCACGCCGGCCCATTCGACGATCATGATCCCGCGCAGGGATTCCACCGGCACCGACCGCAGTCCCGGCGCCACGCTGGAGGCAGACAGCCAGTTGCGCAGCTCCGGCAGCCAGCGCGGGTCGCTGTCCATCATGTCTTCCGCTTCGGCATTCGCCTCGGCGACGGCCAGCGCCGAATCAAGCCGCAGGGCAGGACCGGGATACAGCGCGACCAGCGTCACAGGGCCGGTCTGGCCGCCGGTGAGGGCGGATGCGGAGGCGGAGGTACCGGTGGTCAGAAGAAGGTCCACGGCGATCCCAGTGGGGCAATCATCAAGGCGGGCGGAGGAAAAAACCTTAAGCTGCAAACCATAGCAAGGTCCGGCCATGCTACCCCTTTAGGGGTTAATCTTCAATCAACCAACGAGGCGGGAGACTCCTCATGGCGATGGCCCGGCCGAAGGGCGGCATGGCGGCTGCGACCTTGTGAAGCGTCTTGCGGCCGGCCCGCGGCGGCCCCATTCTTGGGGAATGACTGTCCCGACCTCCCCCGCCGCACCGGCATCCGGCCCCGATCCCCTCTCCGCCCTGCGCGACCGCGCCGTGTGGATCTTCGACCTCGACAACACGCTCTATCCGGCGTCCTGTGACCTGTTCTCCCAGGTCGACCGCCGGATCAACGAGTTCATCGCCGCCCATTTCAACATCGGCATGGACGAGGCGCGGGTGCGGCAGAAGCAGTTCTTCCGCGAATACGGCACCACGTTGCGCGGCCTGATGACGGAGCATGACGTCGATCCGGTCGCCTACATGGACTATGTCCACGACATCGACGTGACCGGCGTCCAGCCCTCCGCCCTGCTGGCCAATGCGCTGGAACGCCTCCCCGGCCGCAAGATCATCTACACCAACGGCTCGGTCCGTCATGCCGAGAATGTCGCCGGCCGGCTCGGCATCCTCGACCGGTTCGACGCTGTGTTCGACATCGCCGCCGGCGGCTTCGTGCCGAAGCCCGATCCCCGCCCCTATGCCACGCTGGTGGAGCGCCACGGGGTCGACCCGACCGACGCCTGCATGGTGGAGGACATCGCCCGCAACCTCGCCCCCGCCCATGCGCTGGGCATGACCACCGTCTGGGTCCGTGGCGAGAAGGAGTACGAGAAGGCCGGCGTCGGCGCCGGGGTCCACATCGACCACACCGTCGACGACCTGCCCTCCTGGCTGGCCGCGGTCGCCGGCCTGTAGGGTTCTGTCGCAAACCGGCCGTTGCCGGCCGCGGGTACGGTTGACAGCGGGCGCGATGCGGCTTCATGGTGCCGTCCCTTGACAATCGACAGCAGAACGACCGCGCCATGAGCCACGCCAGCCTGCAAGCCACCATCGACGCCGCCTGGGAAAACCGCGCCGATCTCACCACCGCCACCACCGGCCCCGTCCGCGACGCCGTGAACGCGGCGCTGGACGCGCTTGACGCCGGTGACCTGCGCGTCGCCGAGAAGACGGCGGACGGCTGGAAGGTCAACCAGTGGCTGAAGAAGGCGGTTCTGCTGTCCTTCCGCCTGAACGCCAACGAGATGATCCCCGGCGGCCCCGGCGGCTCCTCCTGGTACGACAAGGTTCCGCCGAAGTTCGAGGGCTGGAGCGAAGGCCAGTTCCAGAACGCCGGTTTCCGCGCCCTGCCCGGCGCCATCGCCCGCAAGTCGTCCTACGTGGCCCCCGGCGTCATCCTGATGCCGAGCTTCGTCAATGTCGGCGCCTACGTCGACAGCGGGACCATGGTCGACACCTGGGTCACCGTCGGCTCCTGCGCCCAGATCGGCAAGAACGTCCATCTGTCGGGCGGCGTCGGCATCGGCGGCGTGCTGGAGCCCTTGCAGGCCGATCCGGTCATCATTGAGGACAACTGCTTCATCGGCGCCCGGTCGGAGATCGTCGAAGGCGTGATCGTCGAGGAAGGTGCTGTCATCTCCATGGGCTGCTATATCGGCGCCTCGACCAAGATCATCGACCGCCACACCGGCGAGGTCTTCATGGGCCGCGTCCCGGCCTATTCGGTCGTCGTGCCCGGCTCGCTGCCCGGCAAGCCGCTGCCCGACGGCACCCCAGGCCCGAGCCTGTACTGCTGCGTCATCATCAAGCGCGTCGACGAGAAGACCCGGTCCAAGACCGCGATCAACGACCTGCTGCGGGATTGATCCGCTTCTAAGCCCACTCCACCGTCCGCTCGAAACCGGTTTCGGGTGGACGGTGGAGCGGGACCATGACTTGCGAACCCGGACCTCCCATGACCATCGACCCCGTCGCCCTCGCCCAGGATCTGATCCGCTGCCCCAGCGTCACGCCGCGCGACGACGGCGCGCTGGGCGTGCTGGAGGCGGCGCTGACGCCGATGGGCTTCACCTGCCACCGCCTGCGCTTCCAGCAGGAGGGGACCGAGCCGGTGGAGAACCTCTATGCCCGGCTCGGCACCGAGGGGCCGAACTTCTGCTTCGCCGGCCATACCGACGTGGTGCCGCCGGGCGACCGCGGCTGGACGGTCGATCCCTTCGCCGGCGAGGTGATGGGCGGGCGCCTGTTCGGCCGCGGTGCGGTCGACATGAAGGGCGCCATCGCCGCCTTCGTCGCCGCCGTGTCGCGCCGGTTGCAGGACGGGCCGCCCGCCGGCTCGATCAGCCTGCTGATCACCGGCGACGAGGAAGGGGTGGCGATCAACGGCACCCGCAAGGTTCTGGACTGGCTGGCCGAGCGCGGCGAGCGCATCGACGCCTGCGTGGTCGGCGAGCCGACCAACCCCAAGGCGCTGGGCGACATGATCAAGATCGGCCGGCGCGGCAGCCTGACCGGCTTCCTGACCGTTTTCGGCGCGCAAGGCCATGTCGCCTATCCCCATCTGGCCGACAACCCGCTGCCGCGGCTGGTCCGCATGCTGGCCGCCATCACCGAACACCCGATGGACGGGGGCACGGCGCATTTCCAGCCCTCCACCCTGGCGCTGACCACCATCGACGTCGACAACACGGCGACCAACGTCATCCCGGCCCAGGGCAAGGCGACCTTCAACATCCGCTTCAACGACGCCCACACCCCGGAAAGCATCGAGGCGTGGCTGCGCCGCAGCTTCGACGCCATCGGCGGCGCCTATGAGCTGGAGGTCTACTGCTCCGGCGACAGCTTCGTCACCCCGCCCGGTCCGCTGACCGAGCTGGTGGCAGAGGCGGTGGAGGGGGTGACCGGGCGCCGACCGGACTATTCGACCACCGGCGGCACCTCGGACGCCCGCTTCATCAAGAATGTCTGCCCGGTGGTTGAGTTCGGGCTGGTCGGCCAGACCATGCACAAGGTGGACGAATATTGCCCGGTGGAGGATCTGCGTCAGCTGACCGCCATCTACGAGTCGATCCTGAAGGGCGTCTTCACGCGCCTTGCCGGGTGACGAGCCTGACCGGGACGCCAATATGCCGCTGACCACCCCCGCCATCCTGTCCGCCCTGACCGGCGCCTGGCGGCTGGCCCGCTTCGACCGGACGGGGATGGAGTTCTTCGACCGCACACCGGATGGCGCGCTGAACTCCTTCTACGCCGCGCTGGTGGTTCTGCCGGCCTATGCGCTGCTGCTGGCGATCCGGCTGTGGGATCAACTGGACGGCACCCCGGTCCTGCAACTGGTGACGGTCGAGGGCATCGCCTATGTCGTCAGCTGGACCGCCTTCCCGCTCGCCCTGTTCCGCGTCGCTTCGCTTCTGGGCAAGGAGCAGCTCTATCCCGGTGCCTTGACCGCCTACAACTGGTCGGCGGTGGTGCAGATGGCGATCTATCTGCCGGCCATCCTGCTGTCCGCCACCGGCCTGCTGCCGTCCGGCGTGTCCGAAGCGCTGGTCTTCGGCGTGATGATGGCGATGCTGACCTACCAGTGGTTCGTCCTGCGCACCGCCCTGTCGCTGTCGGGTCTGGCCGCCGCGGCACTGGTGATGCTGGACCTGTTCCTGTCGGCGGCGATCAGCGATCTGGCGGACGGGATGCTGTGAGGGCCAGGAAAGCCCTCACGACACCCCGCGCCCCATCACCCCTGCGTGCTGACGCCCGCCTCGGCGAAGGTCGCCATGCCGGCGTGGCAGGCGACGGCCGATTTGACGATGTTGATCGCCAGCGCAGCACCTGACCCTTCCCCCAACCGCATGCCGAGATCGAGCAGCGGCTCCTTGCCGATGGCCTGCATCAGGCGGGTGTGACCCGGCTCGACCGAGCGGTGGGCGACCATGCAGTGGTCGAGCGCGCGGCGGTCGGCCTTGTAGAGCACGGCGGCGGCGGCGGTGCAGGCGAAGCCGTCGAGCAGGATCGGAACGCGGGCGACGCGGGCGGCCAGGATGGCGCCGGCGATCGCGGCGAACTCGTAGCCGCCCAGGCAGCGCAGCGCCTCGAACGGGTCGTCCTTGGCCTGCGGGTTGGCGGCGACGCCAGCCTCCACCGCGGCGATCTTGCGGGCGAGACCCTCGTCGTCGATGCCGGTGCCGCGGCCGGTCCAGTCGGCCGCCTCGCCGCCGAACAGCGCGAGGCAGAGCGCCGCCGCCGAGGTCGAGTTGGCGATGCCCATCTCGCCGAGTGCCAGCAGCTGGACGCCCATCTCCACCGCCATCATGCCGTAGGCCATGGTGCGGCAGCATTCCTCTTCGCCCATGGCCGGGCCCTGGGTGAAATCGGCGGTCGGGTTCTCCAGGTCCAGCTCATAGACGCGCAGGTCGGCGTCGGCGACCTCGCAGAGCTGGTTGACCGCCGCCCCGCCATTCTGGAAGTTGGCGACCATCTGCACCGTCACCTCGGCCGGATAGGCCGAGACGCCGCGGGCGGCGACGCCATGGTTGCCGGCGAAGACGGCGACGCGCGGGCGGCGCGCCTCGGCCGGGTGCTGGCCCTGCCAGGTCGCCATCCACTGCGCGATCTCCTCCAGCCGGCCGAGCGAACCGGCCGGCTTGGTCAGCTGCCGTTCGCGCTGGAGGGCCGCGGTGCCGGCCTCCAGGTCGGGGCCGGGCAGGTTGCGCACGAGCGCGCGGATTTCCTCGAAGGTGACGGCGGGCTGCTGGTTGCTCATGATCGGTCCTGAGGGGTGAGCGCCAAAAACGGCGCGACCTTGCACCCATCCGGTCCTCAAGTCAAAGCGCCAGCGTAGGGCATTTTGCCCCTTACCCGCCAGGCCGACTCTTCTCCCGTTGGCCTCACGCCGCCTTGGAGACCGCCTGCGTTCCGGCAGCACCCGCGGTGGCCGAGGCGACCGGCGTCGCCGACTCGGAACCGACGATCCGGCCCAGCCCCAGCCCGAAGCCCACCGCGACGCCGGTACCAGACGACTGGTCGGTGCGCACCGGCTCGTCGCGCATGCGGCGATGTTCCTTGTCGCGCAGGCGGGCCGGACGGCCGCTGACGCTGTCGACCTCGTCCGGCGTCTCCAGAGCGTTCAATGCCAGCACCTGGTAGATCGACAGCGGCGTGCCGTTCAGCGCCTTGGCCGGGGCCATCGGCACCTGGGTGGTGAAGCCGTCAGGCATGTCCTGCTTGCGCACCGCGTCGTTCGCCACCTGGGCCGGGGCGAAGTTTGCCATCGGGTTCTCCGAAAACTTCGAGGCGAAGCGGTCGTAGATCTCCTTCAGCGACTTCGCCTTGCCGGTGGACTTGTCGTAGAAGACGTTCTTGTTGGCGGCGGCGGCGTCGGGGAAGACGTCGCGGGCGGTGCGGTTGGGATTCTCCTGCATCGCGTTCAGGAATTTCGAGGCACCGCCGGCGCCCAGGAAATGGGCCATGTACAGCTCGGTCGAGCCGATCTTGCCGTCGACCGTCTCCTCCAGATACTCCTTGTTGTCGCGGGTGTATTCCGCGGCCATCAGGGCCGACGCGGTCGGATCCTTGCGCAGATCCAGGATCTCCTTCTTCATCTCCGGGTCGGAGACATAGGGCCGGCCGTCGCTGCGGGTCTGGATGGCGTTGGCGTATTTGCCATAGCCATGGTCGGCGCCATGGTCCTTCATCGTCTGCAACCATGTGCTGTCGATGAACTGGTAGAGCCCCGTCGCCGAGGAGGAGGAGGACTTTACGTCCGTGCGGTATCCGCTCTCCACGGCAGCTTTTTCCATGAGGTAGGAAAAATCGACCCCCGTCTTCGCGCTGGCATTGCGCACGGCGGCCTCCACGGTGGCCGGGCCACGCGACGCATTGGCGGCCTGGGTGGCGGCGTTGCTGGGATTGCCGAGGGCGGAAGCGTAGGTCATGGGTCGATCCCCGTGTGAAGGCCCCGATGGGAGGCAGCCTCTCCTATGCAGACGCCGTGCCAGTCGGCAGGACGGTTGATGAGCCCCCGCAGCCGGCCTAGCCTTGAGGAACGGGGATGGACGCGGCAACCCGCCCTCTCGCCAAGTGCCATCCGATGCTGTATGTTGACGTATAGGTAAATCAAAACCAAGACCCTGGGAGGTCCGTTCCGCCATGACCTACACCGCTCCGGTCGACGATCTGCGCTTCGTCCTGAACGAGGTGGTCGGCCTCGACGCCATCGCCGCCCTGCCCCATTGCGACAGCGCCGCCCCCGATCTGGTCGATGCCATCCTGGAGGAGGCCGGCAAATTCGCCTCCGGCGTGCTCGCCCCGCTGAACCGGGTCGGCGACAAGGAAGGGGCGAAGCTGGAGAACGGCGTCGTCCGCACCGCCACCGGCTGGAAGGACGCCTACGGCCAGTTCGCGCAAGCCGGCTGGAACAGCCTGCCCTTCGAGCCGGACTATGGCGGGCAGGGCCTGCCCTGGACGGTCGCCTTCGCGGTCAACGAGATGTGGCAGGCCGCCAACCTGTCCTTCGGCCTGTGCCCGCTGCTGACCCAGGGTGCCGTCGACCTGCTGACCGAGCATGCGAGCGACGAGCAGAAGGCGGTCTATCTGTCGAAGATGATCTCCGGCGAATGGACCGGGACGATGAACCTGACCGAGCCGCAGGCGGGCAGCGACCTCGCCGCGGTGCGGACCAGGGCGGTGCGGGCCGGCGACGGCAGCTATCGCATCACCGGCCAGAAGATCTTCATCACCTATGGCGAGCATGACCTGACGGAGAACATCGTCCATCTGGTGCTGGCCCGCCTGCCCGACGCCCCGGCCGGCATCAAGGGCATCAGCCTGTTCATCGTGCCGAAGTACCTGCCCAACCCCGACGGCACGCCGGGCCAGCGCAACGACCTGCGTTGCGCCAGCCTGGAGCACAAGCTGGGCATCATGGCCAGCCCGACCGCCGTCATGGCCTATGGCGACGACGAGGGCGCCATCGGCTACCTCGTCGGCGAGGAGAACCGCGGCATCGAATACATGTTCACGATGATGAACAACGCCCGGCTCGGCGTCGGCATCCAGGGCGTCGCGATCGCCGAACGCGCCTACCAGCAGGCCCGCGACTACGCGAAGAGCCGCGTGCAGAGCAAGGATCTGGCCGATCCCAAGGGCTCCGGCGTCGCCATCATCAAGCATCCGGACGTCCGCCGCATGCTGCTGGACATGCGCGCCAAGACGGAAGCCGCCCGCGCGCTGGCGCTCTATGCCGGCACCCAGCTGGACATCTCCCGCCATCACGAGGATCCGGCGGTGCGCGCCGCGGCCACGGCGCGGGTCGATGTGCTGACCCCCATCGTCAAGGCGTGGTCGACCGACATCGGCTGCGAGGTGGCGTCCACCGGCGTGCAGATCCATGGCGGCATGGGCTTCATCGAGGAGACGGGGGCCGCCCAGCATTACCGCGACGCCCGCATCACCCCGATCTATGAGGGCACCAACGGCATCCACGGCAACGACCTGACCTTCCGCAAGACCGGCCGCGACAAGGGGGCGGCGGCCCGTGCCTTCGTCGCCGACATGCGGGCGACGGTGGAGGAGTTGGATGCCGCCCCCGGCGACGACCTCGCGGTGATCCGCACCGAGCTGTCGGCTGGGCTGGACGCGCTGGACCGCGCCATCGACTGGATGGTCGCGACCCAGGCGGAGGGCGACCTGCAAGGCGCCGCCGCCGGTGCGGTGGCGTATCTGAAGCTGTGGGGAACGGTGGCCGGTGGCTGGATGCTGGCACGCTCGGCGATGAAGGCGATGGCGGGACTGCGCCAGCCGGGCGCTAACGCCTCCTTCCTGGAAACCAAGCTGATCGTCGCGCGCTTCTACGCCGAGCAGGTTCTGGCGACCGCCCCGGCCCTGCTGCCGACCATCGCCAGCGCCCGCAACACGGTGATGGCGCTGGGCGAGGACCAGTTCTAAGGTTTGCACCCCTGTTTCGCGGGGGTGGATGGAACGTTTGAAACACCGTGAAACGGTTTTCCGGGCCCTGTTCAGGTGTTCCACGCCGCCCGTGTGATGGTGGAGTGGAGCGGTGAATGGGGCGGGAAACCGAGCAACGGGGGGCATGGAGACTCCGCGCGGATATAGGGTATATTTCCTATATCAGGCACGTGTCTGGGGCAACGGTCAGTGGGAAAACCGCCTGATGCCCTCTCCCACCCCGGGAGAGGGAAGGGACCCGCCGCAACGCGGTGGGAAGGGTGAGGGGTGACCCAAGAGACTCCATTTAACCCCAAGTTCTTCAGTACTCCCAAGTGATTTTCTTCTATTTAGCCTCCTAAACTTGACCGTCAGCGGGTGCTCAATCAACATAACGCGATACATGATTCCAACTTCTGGTTCGTCTCCTGTATTTAAGGATGGTCAGATGCCTATTGCATTAATAATAGTCGGCACTACCGCGTCTTACGCCACGTATTTGTGGTGGATGAGCGAGCTTGAAGGCTTCATCGGACGCAATGCAAAAGACATTGGGCTAACTTGTCTTTTAAAAGCTGGGACAGGAGACTGCGCTCAACTTTGGTTTGTGGGTATGCACTCATCAAACCAATTTGCAAGCTTGGCTTTCTATGCTGGGATAGGCGCAATCATAGCTGGACTCATTCTTCTCGTGCCAAAATCGTACTGATACACCCCCTCACCCTCCCCGCGGCGGGAGAGGGCATCTCAGGTCCCCTCACCAATAATGCATCGCATCCGCATACAGCCCGCGCAAATCGTCCTCCGACACCGGGCGCGGGGCGATGGTCAGCAGGCGTTGCTGGGCGGCGGCTCCCTTGACCAGTCCCGGAATGTCGGCCTCGCCGTAACCCAGCGCCGACAGCCCGTTCGGCAGGCCGGTCGCGCGCATCATGCCGATCAGCCGCGTCGCCAGCAGCTCGCCGCCATCCTCCGGCGCGGCTCCCCGCACATCCGCTCCCAGCGCCTCGGCGGCACGCAGATGGGCCTCGGGGGCGGCCGGGCCGGTGAAGCGGAAGGCGGCGGGGGCGTTCAGCACCACCGAGATGCCGTGCGGCACCATCGGCTCCACAGTCTCGTAGCCCGTCGCGGTGAAGCTGTGGTTCATCCCCGCCACCGAATAGGACATGGCGTGCGGGATGTGCACCCCGGCATTGCCGAAGGCCAGACCGGCCAGCGTCGCCGCGAACATCAGGGCGTCACGCGCTTCCGCACAGTCGGGGTCGTTGACCGCCCGTTCCAGCCATTGCCCGCCCAGCCGGATCGCCTGGAGGCTGCCGATGTCCGACCACGGGTTGGCGCCCTGGTAGGGCGGGCGGGCCGTCGGCTGCTCGGGCCGCGGGCGGGAGCGGAAGGGGCGCGCGGTGTGGCTCTCGATGGCGTGGGTCAGCACGTCGAAGCCGGTGGCGGCGATGGCGCCGGGCGGCAGGCTGTCGATGGTGCGCGGATCGACCACGGCGAGGCTCGGCCGCAGGAAGCGCGACGAGATGCCGGTCTTCACCTGCTTTTCCACATGGTCGAAGATGGCGACGCCGGTGGTCTCGCTGCCGGTGCCGCAGGTGGTCGGGCAGGCGATGTGCGGCTTGACCGGGCCGGGCACCGGGATGCCCTCGCCCAGCGGCTTGTTGACATAGGCGAGGAAGTCGGCCGGATAAGTGGCGTAGAGATTCGCCGCCTTGGCGGTGTCGATCACCGAGCCGCCGCCGATCGAGACATAGCCGTCGAAACCGCCGTCCCGCGCGAAAGCGGCGGCGTCGAGGAAGGACGCGCTGGTCGGCTCCACCCGGCAGCGGTCATAGACCACCGGATCCATGCCGGCCCGCTTCAGCGAGTCGAGCGCCATGGCGAAGGGCGCGGTTGCGGCAACCCGCGGGTCGGTGAACAGCGCCACCCGCGTCATGCCCAGCGACAGCGCGTCGCCGCCCAACTCGGCCAGCATACCGGGGCCGAACTTCATCCGCGCCGCCTCGACGGTGAAGCCCTCCTCGCCGTCGGGAAGGATGGGATAGGCGTTGCCGTGCGTCTCGCGGTCCATCTGGCGCTGCTCCTCCGGTGGCGGGGGCCGGGTTCAGTCCCGGCCCATCCTTCACCGTATGGGAGCGTTCCCCGCCCGGCCTGTCAATGAGTCCGTTGGTTCAACAGATCATCCGTGGGCAGATCATCCGCGGGCGAATGCGGCGGTTCCGGCTTCGGCTCCGGCGGAGTGCCGCCGGCCGGCGGGCGCAGAAGCCGCTGGTAGAGCCAACCGGTGCCGACCAGACTGAGGCCAAGGCCGAGGAAGGAGGCGACGCGGTACATCCCCTCCAGGTCCGACATGTCGCTGAGGAACACCTTGGCGACCACCGCCAGCACGAGAACAAGCCCGGCATGGCGCATCCAGCCCCAGCCGAAGCGGATGCCCACCACCAGCATCGCCACCGCGAACAGCAGGAAACCGGCGGAATAGCTGTACCATTCGGCGTCCGACATCCTGTAACCGGACAGGACCGGCCCCTGGAAGGTCCGGCGGATCTCCAGCGCCAGATTGGCGGCGATCAGCAGCAGCGGCAGCACCGGGGCGGCGCTGCGCAGGACACGCGACCGTGGCGGGTCGTACCACAGATAGAGCAGCCCCAGCAGGGCCGGCGCGCCATAGGCCAGCAGCAGACGGTTGACCACCGGCCAGGTCCCGACCCATTCGAAAGTCCACAGCGGGTTCAACACCACCAGATGCAGGACCAGGGCGGTCGCGGCGGCCATCAGCACCAGGAAACGCCGTCCCCACACCGCGACGGGCCGCGCGTTCCACCGCCGGTCGACCGCCAGCAGCAGGGCAAGGCCGAGCCAGGACAAAATGTGCAGCGCCACCTCCGCCAGACTGGACGGCGCCGCCTCCAGGCTGCCGGCCATCCAGCGGTGGACGCCCAGCGACAGCATCAGGGTGGTGAAGATCAGGGCGCCGGCCTCCAGCACCATCACCACCAGATCGTCGCCTCTGCCGTCCGGCGCCGACCGCATCCAGCGCGCCGCCATGAGGAAGCCCAGCGCCGGCAGGCCATAGCCGTAGGCGATCCAGCCATAGCCCTCGTAATCCAGCACAGACGGATTGACCGCCAGCCGCACCAGCACGGCCGCCGCCACCAGCAGGGCGACGCCGCGCAACTCACGCAGGTTCAACTGCCGCTCCAGCCACGCCAGCACCGGCACCTGCATCGCCAGCGCCACCGTCAGCCACGCCTCCTGCAAGACCATGGTGGCGCCGAGCGCGATGGCGCCGGTGGCCCCGGCGGCGAAGGCGGCCAGCCCCAGCGAGGCGCCGGGCCGGTGGCGGTGGCGGCCCAGCGGCGTGGTGGCGCCGACCAGCAGCGCCGCCAGCCCCAGCGCCGCCGCCGGCCAGCCGATGGCGGTCTCCGGCGGCTCCACCAGGGCATAGGCCAGCGTCAGCAGGGCCAGCGGCACCAGCGCCGAGAGCGAGGCCCACAGCGCCGCCCGCCGCGCGTCCCACAGGGCGATGAAGCCGCCGATCCCGAACAGGGCGGCGAATCCGCCCGCCACCCACAGGAAGCGTCCGACCGCCGCCGGATAGCCGGCCGGATCGGCGACGATCAGCGGCTGGCCATCGGCATTCAGCGGCGGCGGGCTGGCGGGCACATAGGGCAGGTTCCAGGGTGCCAGCGACAGCAGCACGGTCAGCGCCGCGATCCAGGCGACGCCGGCGATCCGCTCGGTCCGCCGCCCGCCGACCAGCGCCAGCAGAGCGAACAGCCCAAGGACGATCTGCGACACCGAACCATGCGAATCGCGCCATGTCATTGCGGCGACCAGCACACCGAACACCATCGTCGCCGTCATCGCCAGCCGGTCGGCCGGGTGGCGCCGCTTGCGCCGGACCCAGTCGGGCAGAGCCGTGCGCCAGCCGGTGGCGGGGACCGGTTCCGGCAGGGTCTGGTCCAGCACGCCGCGCACCGCCGGCACCAGGAACAGCGCCGACGTCAGCAGCAGATAGAGGCCGGTCGGCAGCGCGTCGCCGCTGCGCCAGGGATCGATCATCCACAGGAGCGGCCATAGCGCCGCACCGGCCAGCGCGCCCCAGCCGAGCCAGCGCCAGCCGCGATACAGCACCACCGCCATCCCGGAACCGTTCAGCGCCAGCAGATAGGCGAACAGGTTCCAGGCATCCGGGTTGCCGGTGGAGACCAGAAGAGGCGAAACGTAGCCGGCCAGCAGCCCCAGCGCGGCGATGAACGGCCCTTGCAGAAGCGACAGGCCGATGGCGGCCAGCGACAGGCCGGCCAGCAGCGCGAAGGCGATCAGCGGGGCGAACAGGCCGAACAGGGCATAGCCGCCATAGACGCTGATGAAGGCGGTGAACAGGCCGGCGGCGGTCAGAGCCGGCGGCACGTAATCCGGCCGCAAGGCGGCAACGGCGCGCTGCATCGGCCGGCGGCGCAGCCACTCGCCCCCCACCATCAGCCCGAGGCCGGAGAGCAGCCCCAGTGCGACGCGGACCGACGGTCCGAGCCAGCCGTGATCGACCGACAGCTTGATGAAGAAGGCAGCAGCCAGCGCCATGGTGCCGCCGCCGAGCCAGATCAGCCAGCGCGAGGCCAGCGAGTCCTCCAGTTCGCGCCAGCCCGGCCGCGCCGGTGCCGGGGTGGCGGGTTGCACGGTCGTCGGCGGAGGCGGTGGTGGTGCCGGCTCCTCCGCCTCCGCCAGGAAGACCGGTTCGCCGACCTCCTCCGGCAGCGCCTCGGCCTCCGCGACTTCAGCCTCGGTGGGCGCGGCTTCCGCCACCGCTTGCGATGGCAGGGCGCCGGCAAGCGCCTTGTCCAACCGGCCGCGCAGAAGGGCGATTTCCGCTTCCTGGATCTTCAGCCGCCGGTCGAGCCGGCGGGTGATGAAGCCGAAAATCAGCAGTAGGACGACGAACTCCATGACCGCACCGCCTGCAGGCCGCTGCCCCTGACCGGGGCCCTTTCGCAGCAGCATAATCTTGCAACAATGCGCTGTCTCGGTCGTGCTTGAGGCTCATCCATTGGTGGATTCGGTCGATGATCGAGACCACTTCAGGGGGATATCCCCGCCAGCCGCGTCATGGTCGCCAACGCGTCATCGACGGCGTGGAAGTCGGCGGTGTTGTCGAAGACGCACCAGACCGGCCGCAGCGCCGCCTCCGCCAGGAACCGTTCGGCCAGCGCGTCCAGCACCGCCGGTTCGTAGGCCGAGTGGTACATCACCGGCGAGCCGTGCAGCCGCCAGTAGCGCAGACCGTCCCAGCCCCCCGGCTCCCCCGCCCCCGGCACCGGGGCCGGATCGGTGGCGACGCGGGCGACGCGGTGGGCGGCCAGCAGAGACTCGGCCATGTCGGTGAACCATGAGGCATGGCGCGGCTCGCACACCACGTCGCCGCCAAATTGGGCGCCGTCGAACTTGGCGCGCAGCAGGGCGAAGAAGTCCTCCGCCACCGCAGGGTCGAAACGCAGGCTGGGCGGCAGTTGCACCAGCAGCGGGCCGAAGCGGTCGCCGAGCATCCCGGCTTCCGCCAGGAAACGGTCCAGCGCCGTCTCGATGCCGACCAGCTTGGCCTCGTGGCTGATCGCCTTGGGCAGCTTCACCGCGAAACGGAAGCCCAAGGGGGTGGAGGCGGCCCAGCGCGCCCAGGTCTCCGGCCTGTGCGGACGGTAGAAGCTGCTGTTCACCTCGGTCATCGGCATGACGCGGGCGGTGCGTTCCAGATGGGTGCCATCGACCGGAAAGGCGGGGGCCGAGAGCTTGGGGATGCTCCAGCCGGCGGTGCCGATCCGGATCGGGTGCACCGTGGGTTCCGCCATCACTCGGCCGGAAGTCCCGAAACGGGGATGGTTCCGTCATCACCGTGCCGGCCACGCCGGGCGCGCAGCGACTCGGCCTCGACGAAGATGCGGCGGATGATCGGGTATTGGCTGCGGATGCGGCTTTCCAGCGTGCAGACGGCGTCCTCCACCTCGCGGGCGTTCAGGCTGTCCTGGAACTCGACCGACAGGTTCAGCAGCACATCGTCCGGGCCCATATGCATGGTCAGCACGTCGAGCGGGCGCTTCACCCGCGCCTCCTCGCCGACGATGCGGCGGATGCCCTCGACGACGCGGCGGTCGGCCGATTCGCCGATCAGCAATCCCTTCGACTCGTAGGCCAGCAGCGCCGCGACGACCGCCAGCACCACGCCGATGGCGATGGAGGCGTAGGCGTCGAAGACCGGGTTGCCGGTCACCTCGCCCAGCGTGAGGCCGATGCCGGCCAGCAGCAGGCCGATCAGCGCCGCGGTGTCCTCCAGCAGCACGACGAAGACCGACGGATTCTTCGAGCGGTGGACGGCGGACAGGATGCCGACGCCGCTCTGGCCGCGGCGGAACTCGCGCAGCGCGACGATCCAGGAAAAGCCCTCGAACAACACGGCGAAGCCCAGCACGGCGAAATTGACCCAGGGGCTTTCGACCGGCTCGGGATGGGACAGCGCGTGCCAGCCGTCATAGATGGACAGGCCGGCACCGATGCCGAACAGCAGCACGGCGACGACGAAGGACCAGAAATACACCTCGCGCCCATGGCCGAAGGGGTGTTGCGGCGTCGGCGGACGGCGGGCGCGGCGGATGCCATAGAGCAGCAGAAGCTGGTTGCCGCTGTCGACGACGGAATGGATCGCCTCGCTGAACATGGCTGCGCTGCCGGTCATCGCGCTGGCGACGAATTTGGTCAGCGCGATCATCAGGTTGCCGCCGAGCGCGGCGAGCACGACCTTGGTGGAGCCTTCGGCCAAAACGGGAACCCTTCACTGGAGCGTACGGACTGCGCATGAGCAACGTCCATCCGCCACAGCGGTTCCCTATGTCTTAAGCCATCAAGGCCCGCGCAGGGTGCGCCAGGCGCAGACCGCGGCGTAATAGACCGAGGTCGCCAGCCACAGGCCGAACAGCCAGCCGGGCCGCGCCGGCTCCAGCACCACCAGCGCGATGCAGCAGAGCAGCCACACCGTGGTCACGCCGATGTTCAGCGGCATCAGCGCCTTGACGCGGAAGGGATGCAGGAACTTGACGGTGGTGAAGGTCAGCAGCCCCAGCGCCACCACCACCGCGGCATTGAACCAGGGATTGAGGTCGAGCAGCCAGAGATAAAGGGCCACCACGTTCCAGATCGCCGGGAAGCCGACGAAGTAGTTGTCGCCGCTCTTCATCCCGACATTGGCGAAGCAATAGAGCGCCGTCAGCAGGATCCAGGCGGCAAGGCCGACGCTGACCAGCCCCTCCGGCAGCAGGCCGAAGCGGTGCATGAACACCGCCGGCACCACGACATAGGTCAGGTAGTCGATGACGAGGTCCAGCGCCGAACCGTCGATGCCCGGCAGCACCTGCTTGACCGAGACCCGGCGGGCCAGCGTGCCGTCGACGCCGTCGACGACCAGCGCCACGCCCAGCCACATCAGGCACAGCTTGGCGTCGCCCGCCGCCGCCGCGAGAAGGCCGAGCAGCCCCAGCACGGCGCCGCTGGCCGTGAAGATGTGAACGCCCCAGGCCGACAGCCGATGGGTGATTCCGTAGGCGGCGCTCATGCCGATGTTTTCCGTGGGTGGCGAGGACAAGGCTTTGACCTGGACGGGGCGGGGCTGGAACGATAGGCGGTGGGGCGGGCGGATTTTCTGACACAGATGGACGCAGATAAACACAGAATTGTGGGGGTACGAAACCCCCGGTTCCGCCCACGCTGAGGTGCGCCGCCTTCCCTGCCCCGTCCGTCAGGCCGCCCGCACCCCGCCCTGCCGGAAGGCCGGGCGGCCGGCCAGCGCCTCGGGCATCGGGCCGCCGGTCGCCCAGTCCAGCAGTTCCACCGTATGGACCACCGGCAGCCCGGTGCCCGACGCGATCTGGGTGATGCAGCCGAGATTGCCGGCCGCCACCGCCTGGGCCTGGGTGCTTTCGATGGCGGCGACCTTGCGGTTGCGCAGTTCGCCAGCCAGCTCCGGCTGCAGCATGTTGTAGGTGCCGGCCGACCCACAGCAGAGATGCGCGTCGGGGATCTCCTTCACTTTGAACCCGGCGGCGCGCAGCAGGGCGCGCGGCGGCTCCTTGATGCGCTGGCCGTGCTGCATCGAGCAGGCGGAGTGGTAGGCGACCGCCTGCCCGGTCTCCACCACCGGCCGGGCCAGCCCGATCCCGTCCATCAGTTCGGTGACATCCTTCGCGAGTGCAGCCACCCGCGCCGCCTTGGCGGCATAGGCGGCATCCTCGCGGAACAGGTGGCCGTAATCCTTGACGCTGGTGCCGCAACCGGACGCGTTGATGACGATGGCGTCCAGCCCCTCCCCCTCGATCTCCCTGGTCCAGGCGTCGATGGTCTTCTTCGCGGCGGCGTGGGCGAGATCCTCCTTGCCCATATGGTGCGTCAGGGCGCCGCAGCAGTCGGCGCCCTTCGACACCACCACCTCGACCCCATGGCGGGTCAGCAGGCGGATGGTCGCCTCGTTGATCTGCGGGGCCAGCACCTGCTGGGCGCAGCCGATCAGCAGGGCGACCCGCTTCCGGCGCGGCCCCTCCGCCGGATGCACGCCGGGCCGGTCGCTGTAGCTCGGCGCCGGCACGCTGGCCGGGGTCAGCGCCAGCATTGCCGACAGCCGCTTGGGCAGCATCGCGCGGAACGGTCGGCCAAGCGACGCCCCAAGCAGGGCAAGCCGGAACAGCCGCGGGTTGGGCAGCACCCGCGCGATCAGATCGCGCACCGCCCGGTCGGCCGTCGGACGGCTGTGGGTCGCCTCGATGTGGGCGCGGGCGTGATCGACCAGATGCATGTAATGGACGCCCGACGGGCAGGTCGTCATGCAGGACAGGCAGGACAGGCAGCGGTCGATGTGCTTGACCGTGCTGTCGGGCGGCGGCCCGCCCTTCTCCAGCATGTCCTTGATCTGATAGATGCGGCCGCGCGGGCTGTCCAGCTCGTCACCCAGGATGGTGTAGGTCGGGCAGGTCGCCGTGCAGAAGCCGCAATGCACGCATTTGCGCAGGATCTGCTCCGAGTCGCGGATCGCGGCATCGGCCAGCTGGGCGAGCGAGAAGTTGGTTTGCATCGAGGTCGGTCTTCCCGTTACAGCCCCGCATACATGCGGCCGGGGTTGAGGATGCCCTTGGGGTCGAAGCTTTCCTTGACCCGGCGGCTGAGCGCCATCAGCGGCTCGGGCAAGGGCTGGAACACGTCCGTCGCCGCGCGCACCGGTTCGGGCGCCCGCACCAGCGTGGCATGGCCGCCGGCGGAGAGCGCCGCACGGATCGCTGTCCCCGAGTCGGGGCGCGCGGTCAGCCAGACCAGCCCGCCGCCCCAATCGTAGAAGGCCTCGACATCAAGCGTCCGGCGGATGGCCTCGACGGTCGAGGGGCCGGCGGACGGTGGAACGGACAGTTTCCAGAGCTGGGCGTCGGTGCCCTCCCCCAACCCCGCCCCGTCCCGAACCTCGCGCCAGACCGCCAGCGACTCGTCACGGCCCAGCACGGCGTCGGCCCGCAGCTCCTCGCGCAGCATGGTGACGCGCGCGGCGACCGAGGGACCGAAGCCCTCCAGCCGCACCAGAGTCGCGGCCCCACCCGCCCCCGCCACGGCGGACACGCCGGACCGCGCGGCGATGACCGCCGGCAGATGGGCGGCGCCCGACACCTCGTAGGGGCTGCGCAGCGCGCGGTCGAGCACCGCCACCGCCGCCCTGTCGTCCAGCCCGAACAACAGCAGGGTTGCGCTGTCCTCCGGCGCCGGCAACACCTTCACAGTGATCTCGGTCAGCGCGGTCAGCGTGCCGAAGGAGCCCGCCATCAGCTTCGGCACGTCATAGCCGGTGACGTTCTTCACCACCTTGCCGCCGCCCTTGTAGGCCTCGGCCCGGCCGCTGACCCCGGCGATTCCCAGCGTGTGGTCGCGGGCGGACCCCGCCGAGATGCGGCGCGGCCCGGCCAGCCCGCTGGCGACCAGCCCGCCGAGCGTCCCGCCTTCGGGAGGCTCGAAGGCCAGATGCTGCCCGCGCTCGGCCAGCATGGAGCGGATCAGGTCCATGCGCGTGCCGGCCAGCGCCGTCAGCACCAGCTCCTCCGGCTCATAGGCGATGACACCGGACAGGGCGGACAGGTCGAGCGCGTGGCCGGCCTGTACCGGACGCCCCAGCCCGCGGCGGCTGCCGCTGCCCAGGATTTCCAGCGGTTCGCCGGCCGACAGAGCCCAGCGCACCGCGTCTGTCACCTGTGCTGCGGTTTCCGGCTTCAAGGTGGTGATGGTCATGGCGAAGGGCGGCCCCTCAGAAGCGCGGGATGTCGGGGAAGCGCAGCTCCCCCTGGTGGACGTGCAGCCGGCCAAGCTCGGCGCAGCGATGCAGAGTCGGGAAGACCTTGCCCGGATTCAGCAGACCGTCGGGGTCGAAGGCGCATTTCAGCCGCTGCTGCTGCTGCAAATCGGCCTCGTCGAACTGGTCGGTCATCAGGTCGCGCTTCTCGACGCCGACGCCATGCTCGCCGGTCAGCACGCCGCCGACCTCGACGCACAGGCGCAGGATGTCGTTGCCGAACTCCTCCGCCGCCTCCAGCTCGCCCGGCTTGTTGGCGTCATAGAGGATCAGCGGGTGCAGGTTGCCATCGCCGGCATGGAAGACATTGGCGACGCGCAGGCCGCAGCGGTCCGACATCTCCTGCATCCGTTGCAGCACCAGCGGCAGCGCCTTGCGCGGGATGGTGCCGTCCATGCAGTAGTAATCGGGGCTGATGCGGCCCACCGCCGGGAACGCCGCCTTGCGCCCGGCCCAGAAGGCCAGCCGCTCCTCCTCGCTGGTCGAAACGCGGGCATAGCAGGCGCCCTTGTCGCGGGCGATCGCCTCCACCCGGTCGATCAAATGGTCGACCTCCGCCGCCGGGCCGTCCAGCTCGACAATCAGCAGCGCCTCGACGTCCAGCGGGTAGCCGGCATGGACGAAGGCCTCGGCCGCATGGATGGCGGGGCGGTCCATCATCTCCATGCCGCCGGGGATGATGCCGGCGGCGATGATGGCCGCCACGCAGTCGCCGCCCTGCTCGCTGCTGGGAAAGCCCAGCAGCACCGCACGGGCGGTGGCCGGCTTCTTCAGGATGCGCACGGTGACCTCGGTCACCACGCCCAGCAGCCCTTCCGACCCGGTGACGATCCCCATCAGGTCGTAGCCGCCGGCATCGAGATGCTTGCCGCCCAGCCGCAGGATGGTGCCGTCCATCAGCACCATCTCCAGCCCAAGCACATTGTTGGTGGTCAGCCCGTATTTCAGGCAGTGCACGCCGCCGGAATTCTCGGCGATGTTGCCGCCGATGGTGCAGGCGATCTGGCTGGACGGGTCGGGGGCGTAATAGAAGCCTTCATGCGCAACGGCGTTGGAGATGCCGAGGTTGGTCACTCCCGGCTGCACGGTGACGCAGCGGTTGGCATAGTCGATGTCGAGGATGCGCTTGAACTTGCCCATGCCGAGCAGCACACCGTCGGCGAGCGGCAGGGCGCCGCCGGACAGCGAGGTGCCGGCGCCGCGCGGCACCACCTTCACCCCCATCGCCTTGCAGGTCTTCAGGACCTGGGAGACCTGCTCCACCGTACTGGGGAGCACGGCTACCATCGGCAGCTGGCGGTAGGCGGTCAGCCCGTCGCACTCGTAGGCGCGCAGCTCGTTCTCGTCGACGATCACGCCTTCGCCGGGAACGATGGCGCGCAGCGCCTCGACGATCTCCCGGCGGCGGGCAATCACCCCGCTGTCCGGCACCGGCATCTTCATGGCGGGCGGTCCTTATCCCGTTGCGGCGAACTCGTCCGCCACACGTACCATCCGCCGCGATCCCAATACAAGACGATGCGGCGGCCGGGATGCAGGCACCTGAAAACGCAAGAGCCGCACCCGAAGGCGCGGCCCTTGCGTAAACACCCGATGACGGAGAGGCAGGGCGCGATGCCCGGCCTCGCAGTCGATCGATCCTTGCGGATCGATCAGCCCTGGCGGGCCTTGAAACGGGGGTTCTGCTTGTTGATGACGTAGACGCGGCCCTTGCGGCGGATTACGCGGCAGGCCTTGTGGCGCGTCTTCATCGACTTCAGGGAGTTGACGATTTTCATGATGCTGTTCCTGAACGCTCGGCGGCTCGATTGAAGGCGCGCACCATAGTGCGGTGCCCACCGACTGTCAACGCCCGGGAACGCCCCGAAACAGCGAGCTTCGCCGCCCGCTTTCCGCACCGCACCCGCGACGCCGGAACGACAGGTGCGGGAAGGATGGACGGAAGCACATACTTTCAATACACGATACCCCGGTATGTTCTCCAATAAAGAGCAATATGCCGGGCATTCTGATAAATGGTATGGAAGATATACAACTTGGCGTTAGAGGCTGCCGACGGGCTGTGAGCGGAAGACGACTATCCCCCATCGATTCTCGACTTGGCACCGCCCAGCCAAAACCAACAAAACCCACCAGACAATCGAGCCATTACACAGTATTTACTTATCATACCCCAGCACAGTCACCAATCCTTCTCAATATTATGCGGTGTATTGACGCGACGACACGAAATCGTATGCTGCGGAGTTGAAGGGCTGTTCTTGCTGATGTAGGAACATCCTCAGATATTCAGCGGCATCCGCGCCGCATCCGCGCATGATTACAGCCGACCTTGCCGGGATGGCTGCCGATTCGTGCCGGATCGGCCCGGACTCCGCCCCGCTCCTGCGCAGGACGTGCCGCACAGGGCCGTCCGCGCAACGCATCATCGATGGGGGGATCATGAAGTTCTGGAAAGCTCTCTCTCTGGCAGCCGCGGCCGGCGCGCTGTTCATGTCGGCCACGAACGCCGAGGCGGCCTATCCGGAGAAGCCGATCACGATGATCGTGGCCTTCGGCGCCGGCGGCGGCACCGATCTGCTGATTCGCGCGCTGGCGCCCTTCCTGGAGAAGCAGCTGGGTGACGGCAGCCGGGTCGAGGTGGTGAACAAGCCCGGCGCCGGCGGCGAGATCGGCTTCGCCGCCATCGCCGACGCCGCGCCCGACGGCTACACCATCGGCGCCATCAACTCGCCGAACGTCAACGCCATCCCGATCGAGCGCCAGGCCCGCTATTCGCTGGACCGTCTCGACCCGCTCTACAATCTGGTGGACGATCCCAGTTCCTTCGCGGTCCAGAACGAAGGACAGTTCAAGACGCTGACCGACGTGGTGACCTTCGCCAAGGCCAACCCGAACACCGTCACCGTCGGCACCACCGGCATCGGCTCCGACGACCATCTGGCGATGCTTGTGTTCCAGCGTCAGGCCGGCGTGACCTTCACCCATGTGCCCTTCCAGGGCTCCGCCGCCAACGAGGCGGCGCTGGCCAACAAGAAGATCATGCTGAGCGCCGTGAACATCGGCGAGGCGATGCAGTACAAGCAGAAGGACCCGATCACCGTCCTGGGCGTGATGGCCGAGAAGAAGGTGGAGCAGGCCCCCGGCGTCGGCACCTTCAAGGAGCAGGGCTTCAACGCGCTGATGTCGTCGCTGCGCGGCATCGCGGCGCCGAAGGGTCTGCCGCCGGACGTGCGGACCAAGCTGGTCGACGCGCTGGGCAAGGCCGCCAACGATCCGGGCTTCCAGGCCAAGGCGAAGGAGCTGTACCAGCCGGTCCGCCTGCTGCCGCCGGAGCAGTACGCCGCCGAACTGGCCGAGTCGACCAAGGAACTGCGCGAGCTGTGGGCGACCAACCCGTGGCTGAAGTAAGAGCCGGGTAGGGTTCGGACAAAAAGAAGGGGCGCCGGCGATCTGCCGGCGCCCTTTTCATATCCCTCAGGACCAACGCTCATGCCGGCCCCATCACTTCAGCCAGGGCGTTTCCTTCCAGATGGCGCGGAAGGTGGCCTCCTGGCTCTTCAGCTCCACCGCATACTGGTCGGGAGGGAGCAGGCGCAGCGGCTGGTAGGCCTTTCGGGCGATCTCCTGGAACTCCGGATGCTGGACCGCCTTGGCGATGGCGTCGACCAGCTTCGCGCGGATGTCCGGCGGCAGGCCCATCGGGGCCGCGAGGCCGCGCAACGACGACATCTTCACGTCGAAGCCCAGCTCCTTGAAGGTCGGAACGTCGGTGGCCTGCTCCGACCGCTGCTCCGTCATCACACCGAGGATGCGGATCGGGTCACCTTCGCGCGCCCGCGCCGATTCGCCGATGTTCATCGAGGTGACCTGGATGTGCCGGCCCAGCAGCGCCCGGTGGGCATCCGCGCTGCCCGGGAAGGGCACATGGGTCAGTTGGGTCTGGGTCAGGCGCTGGAACATCAGCATCGCCAGATGATCGTCGGAGCCGATGCCGGTGGTGCCGACCGTCACATTGTTCGGGTTGGCCTTGGCGAAGGCGGCGACGTCGGCCAGCGTCTTGAAGGGGCTGTCCTTGTGGACGACGAAGGAGCCGGGATCGTCCACCAGATTGTAGAGCGGGTCGAGACGGTCGAGCGAGAAGCGCGCATGCCGCTCGATCGGAATGGTCACGACGTTGGGCGAGTTGATAAGGCCGATGGTGTAGCCGTCGGGTGCCGCGTCGGCGATGGCGGCGAAGCCAATCTCGCCACCGGCGCCGGGACGGTTCATCACGATCACCCGGGCGCTGCCGCCCAGTTCCTTCTCGATGAAGGGGGCGAGCGACCGGACGATGAAATCGGACCCGCCGCCGGCGGCATAGCCGACGATCAGACTGATCGGCTTCTCCGGATAAGCGGCCCAGGCCGCACCCGGCACCGCCAGCGCGATGGTCGCCGTCAGCCCGGCGGCGACGCACCCGACAACCGCAGCCAGCCGCCGCAACCCGCGCGAGAAGGCGCCAATCCGGCTGGTCCCGGCCGCCCGTGTCGCTTCAACCTGAACGGCGGAATGCGCGTTCCTAACCATACATCGCCTCCTTCGGTTCGCATCCGCCCTACAATCGGAACCGCCCCGGCAAGCCGTCCCGGGACCGTCACGCAGGCGGATGCGGCATCTTTCAATTGCTTTTTATCAACCAGCAGACGCCGATCCGGCGCCTTCTTGCGGCAATCCCCATCGTAGAGGCGATTTTTCAGCAATCAACCTTCGTTTCGATGTTTTCAGTTTCGTTCAGATAATCTAATACTTGTTCAACCGTCAGCGTTCACACGTCATAAGGATTGTCCGGCGCGCACAGCACCGGATGCCGTTCATTCGCGAAAGGCTGTTCCCGGCATGACCGTTCACAAGGATTTCGCCCGCCCCGACGCCGTCACGGTCGAGGCGCTGCGCACCCAGTCCCCCGCCACCCTGCACGAGGCGATGGGCAAGAAGGGCGCCATGGGCCACCCGATCAAGCCGCTGTTCCCCGGCATGCGGCTGTGCGGTCCGGCCCTGACCGTGTCCTGCGGCCCGACCGACAACCTGATGATCCACATCGCGGTGGCGCTGGCCAAGCCGGGCGACGTGCTGGTGGTGGATTTCAAGGGCATGACCGACGCCGGCCCCTGGGGCGACATCCTGACCGCGTCGGCCATCGCCCGCGGCCTGGGCGGGCTGGTGATCGACGGCTGCGTGCGCGACGCCGCCGCCATCCGCGACATGGGCTTCCCGGTGTTCTGCCGCGGCACCAACATGAAGGGCACCAACAAGACCGACGCCAAGGGCGACGTCAACACCACCGTCGTGGTCGGCGGCGTGATGGTCTCGCCGGGCGACATCGTGGTCGCCGACGACGACGGCGTGGTGGTGGTGCCCCAGGATCTGGCCGCCGACACGCTGGAGAAGGCCGCCGCCCGCGAGGCCGCCGAAGCGGCCTACCGCCACAAGCTGGAGGCGGGCGAGACGACCATCGAGCTTCTGAACCTGAAGCCCTATCTCGACGCCGCCGGCATCACGCTCTGATCCGTCCTCCGACCGCCCCTCCAGCGAAGTCTTCCCGCCATGCCCGACATCATCATTTCCGAGTTCATGCAGCCCAGCGCCGTCGACGAGCTGCGCCGCGACTTCGACGTCCATTACGACGAGACTCTGTATAAGCGCCTGGACGAGCTGTACGCGATGGGCGGCACCGCCCGCGCCATCTGCATCCGCAACGAGACGGAGATCCGCGGCGCCTTCTTCGACGCCTTCCCCAACCTGAAGGCGGTCGGACGGCTGGGCGTCGGGCTGGACAACATCGACGTTCCGGCCTGCCAACAGCGCGGCATCGCCGTGCTGCCCGCCACCGGCGCCAACGAGGTGTCGGTGGCCGAACTGGCCATCGCCGGCCTGATGATGCTGGTGCGCGGCACCACCTATTTCGCGACCCCGGACGTGGTCGCCGGCAAATGGCCGCGCGGCCGGCTGATCGGGCGTGAGGTGTCGGGCAAGACGCTTGGCATCGTCGGCTTCGGCCGCATCGGCCGCCATGTCGCCCGCCGCGCCCAGGGGCTGGACATGACGGTGATCGCCGCCGACCCGCATGTGCCGGCCGACGATCCGGTCTGGGCCCGCATGGGGGTGGAGAAGGTGTCGTTCGACCGCATCTGGGACAGCGCCGACGCGCTGTCGCTCCACCTGCCCTACACGCCGGACACCCACAATCTGGTCAGCGCCGAGGTGATCGCCCGGCTGAAGCCCGGCACCATCCTGGTCAACGTCGCCCGCGGCGGCATCGTCGACGAAACGGCGCTGGCCGAAGCACTGAAGAGCGGCCATCTCGGCGGCGCCCTGCTGGACGTCTATGCGACGGAGCCGCTGCCCGCCGACAACCCGTTCCAAGGCGTGCCGAACCTGATCCTGACCCCGCACATCGGCGCCACCACCGACGAGGCGCGCATCCGCACCGGCCACATGATCGCCGACAATGTCCGCGCCGTGCTGAACGGCACCATCCCGGACACCGCGATCGTCTGACCGCGTCCGCTTCGCGACGATAATGGGCCTTCCTCCGCCGGCAAGCGGGGAAAGGCCCTTTTCGTGCCCGGCTTGCAGTCGCCGGGCAAAAGGCGGAGAGTCGCGGCCTCCCGCCCACCGGTTCCGGAATCCCCTCCCTTGCGGCTGCTGCTGATCGAAGACAACCGCCGGCTGGCTGCCCTGACCGCCGAGGGGCTGGGCAAGGCCGGCTTCGCCGTCGACCTCGTCCACAGCGCCGAGGATGCGTCGGCCGCGCTGGCCGTCGCCGGGTTCGACGCCGTGCTGCTCGATCTGGGATTGCCCGATGCCGATGGGCTGACGCTGCTGTCCGCCCTGCGGGCGCGGGCCGACGCCACGCCGGTGCTGATCCTGACCGCCCGCGATTGCGTGGATGACCGGGTCAGGGGACTGAACCTGGGGGCCGACGACTATCTGGTGAAGCCCTTCGCGCTGGAGGAGCTGGTCGCCCGCATCCGCGCCCTGCTGCGCCGGCCGGGGGCGGCGCTGGGGATGGTGCTGCAACAGGGCAACCTGGCCTTCGATTCGGCCGCCCGGCTGGCCAGCGTCGCCGGCAGACCGCTGGACCTCAGCCGCCGCGAGTTGGACGCGCTGGAACTGTTGATGCGCCGTGCCGGCCGGGTGGTGTCGAAGGCGGCGCTGGAGAACGGCCTGTACAGCTTTGGCGAGGAGGTCGGGTCGAACGCGGTGGAGGTTCTGATCCACCGGCTGCGCAAGCGGCTGCAGGCGGCGGGCGCCACCGCCGGCGTCCAGACCCTGCGCGGCATCGGCTATATCCTGACCGAAAGCCCACTTGAAAAGGCGGCGGAGACAGAGGCGGAGAGCGGGGAATGAGCGGCGGCACCGACAAAGGCAGCCCGCCGTCGCTGCTGGCCTCGATCGCGCGCTGGCTGGTGCTGGTCACTCTGCTGGCGGTCGCCACCACCGCCCTGCTGCTCTATGTCGAGTTCAAGGGTACCCATGACCGCATGCGCCAGCGCACCCTGTCCGGCGTCGCCCGCGTGATCGAGAAGGCGGTGCGCACCCCCGATGCCGGGAAGACCGACGACAGGCTGAACACCGTGCTGCCCGAGTCGGTCCAGGCGATGCTGCGGGTGAATGCCGCCTCCTTCGCGCTGGTCGATGGCGAGGGCCGGCTGCTGCTCGGCTCCGCCGGGGTGGAGGGTCCGCTCGACCCCGGCGCGACCGAACGGGCGCGCAGCGTCTTCCGGGTGCCGGCCCAGAATGGCGAACCGCCGCTCTACGGCCTCAGCCACCGCATCGAGGTCGGCGGCCGACCCTATTGGATCCAGGTGGCCTCCGGCGAGGAGGAACTGCACATCGAATGGCTGCTGGAGGAGTTCGTCGAGCATTTCGGCTGGATCTGGCTGCCCTTCGCCCTGGTGCTGATCCTGGTCAATCTCGTCATCATCCACCGCGGCCTGCACCCGCTGCGCCGCGCGTCGGCCCGCGCCGCGGCGATCGGGCCGGACAGCGTGTCCGAACGCCTGCCGGAACAGGGCATGCCGCGCGAGGTGCTGCCGCTGGTCCGCGCGGTCAACCAGGCGCTCGACCGGCTGGAGGCCGGTTACGAGGCCCAGCGCAGCTTCATCGCCGACGCCGCGCACGAGCTGCGCACGCCGCTGGCGGTGCTGGACGCCCATCTGGCGCTGATCGGCGCTCCCGGCGCCCCGATCCGCGCCGACGTCGCCGGGATGGCCAGGCTGGTCGATCAATTGCTCGATCTGGCGCGGCTGGACGCCCTGCGCATCGCTCCCGACGAGTCGGTCGACCTGTCGCAGCTGGCGGTGGAGGCCGCCACACATCTCGCCCCGCTGGCGCTGGGCAAGGGCCGTCTGATCGAGGTGATCGGCGACGACCGGCCGCTGCCGGTCCGCGGCGCCCATGACCCGCTGTTCCGCGCCCTGCGCAATCTGGTGGAGAACGCCGTCTGCCACGCCCCGGCCGGCAGCACGGTCAGCGTCGAACTGGCGCTGGCCGCCGACGGAGCGCCGCTGCTGCGGGTGATCGACCACGGCCCCGGCATCCCGCCTGAGCTGCGCGCCCGCGTATTCGAGCGTTTCTGGCAGGGCGACCGCGACAGCCGCCCCACTCCCGGAGCCGACGGCCCCGAAATCAGTGATAACGGAATCAGCGGTAACGGAACCGGTGGGGCCGGCTTGGGCCTGTCCATCGTTGCACGCACAATGGCGGCGCATGGCGGAACCATTTCCGTCGAGGACACTCCAGGCGGGGGGGCAAGCTTCACCCTGCGCTTTCCGCCTATGCCGTGGCGAAGCGACGCAGCACGGCCGATTCCGGCCGCCACCGGCGCCCTGTAAGCCACACGTAAGCTGGACAGGCTAGACCGGTGGGGAACTCTTTCCCCTGCCAGGATGACCGCCGATGCTGTCCGCCACCTCCATCACCTCTCCGTCGTCGATGCCGTCGCCGCTCCAGAGCCGCCAGACCACGGCCGCAACCCAGGGCCTCGACAGCGACGGCGACCGCGACAACGACACGCGCGAGAGCGCCGCCGCCCAGGCCGCCGAGCAGCGCAGCGCCGCCCCCAGCCTGCCGACGGACCCCAACCGCGGCCGCACGCTGAACATCACCGCCTGACTGTCACCGCCTGAACGGAGGCGCGTTTTCCAATGACCACCACCTACAGCGCCACGCAGAAAGCCCTGCACTGGCTGATCGCGCTGCTGATCGTCGGCGTCTATCTGCTGACCTTCGGCGAGGATTTCTACGAACGCGGGCACCCGATGCGGGCCACCATCTGGTGGCTGCACATCTCCTTCGGCCTGGGCCTGCTGGCGCTGGTGCTGGCGCGGATCGTGCTGCGCCTGACCCGCGGCACCCCCGCCCTGCCGCCGGAGATGACCCCGGCCGAACGCGGCGCCTCCCACCTCGTCCATTTCGGTCTCTACGCCCTGATGCTGGCGATCCCGCTGGTGGGCGTGGTGCTGACCTGGCTGCGCGGCGATACGCTGACCTTCTTCGGCCTGTTCACCATCCCCTCCCCCGTCGAGACCGACCGCACGCTCGGCCGCTCGGTGAAGGAGATCCACGAGCTTGGCGCCAACCTGATCCTCGCCCTTGCCGCCCTGCACGCGGCGGCGGCGCTGTGGCACCATTTCATCCGCCGCGACGGCGTCCTGGTCCGGATGCTGCCCGGCCGGCATCGGGGGGAGCAACACGGTCTCGCCGACTGACCCAGCCGGTCTCTTTTGCCATCGGCGCGAGCACCACCCCTGTGCGCTCGCGCATTCCGACGCTATACTTGCCGCCATACATACGCATGGCGACGAACGATGGCAGGACGCAGGACGGCAGGACAAGCCGGCGCTGGACGCAGGCGGAAGTCGGGCAAGGATAGAGGGGCGCAGATGGACGATGCCGGCCTGACCGCCGGCCTTCTGCCCTTTCCGGACACGCCGTCCTCACCGGTGGACGATGGGCCGATCGATAGACCGACCGAGGAGCCGGTCGCCGTCCCGCCCTCCGCCCCGACCACTCCCACCGATGCGGAAGACTCCTCCGAGGACGGCGACCCCCATTACATCGACCATCGCGAACGGCTGCGCCGCCGCTTCCTCGACCGCGGGCCGGACGCACTGGACGATTACGAACTCTTGGAGATGGTGCTGTTCGCCGTCAGCCCGCGGCGCGACGTGAAGCCGCTCGCCAAACTGCTGATCCGGACCTTCGGCGACCTGTGGGGGGTGGTCAACGCCCCGCCGGAACGGCTGCGCGGCCTGAAGGCGGAGAATGTGTCGCTCGGCACCGACAACGCCATCGCCACCGTGCGCATCGTCGGGGCGGCTGCCCTGCGCGCCTTGCGGCAGCGGGTGATCGACCAGCCGGTTCTCGCCTCCTGGCAGGCGCTGATCGACTATTGCGCCGCCGCCATGGCGCATGAGCCGACGGAACAGTTCCGCCTGCTGTTCCTCGACCGCAAGAACAAGCTGATCGCCGACGAGGTGCAGCAGCGCGGCACCATCGACCACACCCCGGTCTACCCCCGCGAGGTGGTGAAGCGGGCGCTGGAACTGTCGGCCGCCGCCGTGATCCTGGTCCACAACCACCCGTCCGGCGACCCCACCCCCAGCCGCGCAGACATCGAGATGACCAGGGAGATCGTGCGCGCCGGCAACGCCGTCGGCCTCGTCGTGCACGACCATCTGGTGATCGGCAAGGGCGGCCGGCACACCAGCTTCAAGGCGCAGCGCCTGCTGTGAGTCGGCTCTGGCCGGCCGGTCTTCCCCCGCTTGCCATGCAGCCGCGCCATGCGCCGCCACTTTGCATTTGCGAATCGGTCGCCATTTTGTTGACCTGACGGTGACCCGCCGAAAGAACGACCGACCGCATGTCCTCCTCGCCCTTCCCCCTGAAGCGCCGCAGCCTGCTGATCGGGTGTGGCGCCCTGGTGCTGATGTCCGACCGCGCGCTGGCCGCCCCCGCCGCGCCGCGCCGCCTCAGCCTGAGGAACGAGCACACCGGCGAGACCTTCGACGGTCCCTACCGCGATGCCGACGGCCCGCTGCCCGACGCGATGACCGACCTCGCCAAGTTCCTGCGCGACCACCGCGCCAACAAGGAAGGGCCGGTCGACGTCGGCACGCTCGACTTCCTGGCCGACGTCCTGGAGGCTGTCGGCCAGTCCAAGGCGACCATCCTGTCGGCCTTCCGCACGCCGGAAACCAACGCCATGCTCGCCGCACGCAGCCTGGGCGTGGCGGAACACAGCCAGCATCTGGTCGGCCGCGCGCTGGACATCACCCTGCCCGCGCGCCTGCCCGACGCGCACCGCAGCGCTCTGGACCTGAAGCGCGGCGGCGTCGGCTGGTATCCGCGCTCCCACTTCCTGCACATCGACACCGGGCCGCTGCGCAGCTGGGAGATGTTCGGCCAGAACCTGGACGGCCTGTTCGCCCCCGGCGCCCGCAGCACCCGCCTGCGCACGGTGTCCCAGCGCATGCAGCTCCACCGCGCGCTCGCCCGCCGCCAGATGCTGGGACGGAAGTGAGGCTGGATCTTTCCGCCATACCGGTGTAGGGAAGTCCCCATGATCGACCGCATCGTCAACCGCACGGCCCTTGCCGCCCCGATGTATTATCCGCCGCTCACATAGCGCGGCGTCGATCGGTCATACCCGAAACCATGCCGTCGCAAGTCCGGCGGCCATGGTTCTCTCCCCATACAGAGACAGTCTCCGGACGGCCCGGCCAACCGTAGAGACGTCCTTCATGCCGACCCGTTCCAACGCCGCCGATTTCCTGCATATCCTGCGCGAACGCGGCTTTCTCCATCAATGCAGCGATCCGGCCGACGATCTGTCGGGCCTTGCCGCCGCGGCACCCGGCGGGGTGCTGACCGCCTATGTCGGCTTCGACGCCACGGCGTCCAGCCTGCATGTCGGGCATCTGCTGTCGATCATGGCGCTGCGCTGGCTTCAGCGCACCGGCAACCGCCCGATCGTGCTGATCGGCGGCGGCACCACCAAGATCGGCGACCCCAGCTTCCGCGACACCACGCGGCCGATGCTGGACGACAGCCAGATCGCCGCCAACGCCGCCGGGCTGCGCCGCGTCTTCGGCCAATACATGAGCTTCGGGGACGGCCCGTCGGATGCCGTCATGGTGGACAACGCCGACTGGCTGGACGGGCTGGACTACGTGCCCTTCCTGCGCGACGTCGGCCGCCATTTCACCATCAACCGCATGCTGAGCTTCGAGTCGGTGCGCCAGCGCATGGAGCGCGAACAGCCGCTGACCTTCCTGGAGTTCAACTACATGATCCTCCAGGCCTATGATTTCCTGGAGCTGTCGCGGCGCCACGGCTGCCTGTTGCAGATGGGCGGGTCGGACCAGTGGGGCAACATCGTCAACGGCATCGAGCTGGCCCGACGGGTGGAGCGGCGCGAGCTGTTCGGCCTGACCACGCCGCTGCTGACCACCGCGTCGGGCACCAAGATGGGCAAGACCGCCGGCGGGGCGGTGTGGCTGAACGCCGACGCGCGCAGCCCCTTCGACTTCTGGCAGTTCTGGCGCAACACCGAGGATGCCGATGTCGGCCGCTTCCTGCGCCTGTTCACCGAACTGCCGCTCGACGAGATCGCCCGGCTGGAACGGCTGGAGGGTGCCGAGATCAACGAGGCGAAGATCGTCCTGGCGACGGAGGCCACCCGCCTGTGCCACGGTGCGGCGGAAGCGGAAAAGGCAACGTCGGCTGCCGGCAGCCCCTTCGCACCCGGCGGCGACGGTCTGCCGGAAGTCACCCTGCCGCGTGAGAAGAGGACCGGGGGCGTGCCGCTGGTCGATGCGCTGGTGGCGGCCGGCCTGTCGGTCTCCAAGGGGGCGGCGCGCCGCCTGATCCGTGAGGGCGGCGCGCGGCTGGACGGCCAGCCGGTGACCGACGAGGCGGCGATGCTCACCGCATCGGCCGTGCTGTCGGCCGGCCGCAAGCGTCACGTCCGCCTGATCGTCACCGCCTGATCGGAACCGGTGGCGTCAGCCCTCCAGCTGGCGCCACATCTCCATGTCGCGCTCGGCGGTCCAGATGCGCGGATCGACGTGGCCGGTCGCCTCGTCATAAGCGCGGGTGACGTTGAAGGGCATGCAGTGGTCGAAGATCACCCAATGGCTGAACTTCGGCTTCAGCGCGGCGTAGGTGTCCTTGTAGATGGCCCGCAGGTCCTTGCCGGCGGTGACCCCCTGCTTGACCAGCTCGAACAGTTCGCTGGTGAAGGCGCGGGTGCCGCGCAGCCCCTCCTGCACCTGGTCCGCCGTGGTCAGGGCGGCGCCGCGGCCGGGCACCAGCTTCTCGGGCTTCAGCGCGGCGATGGCGTCGAGCGTCGCCGGCCAGTTGGTGAAATAGGCGTCGCCGCAATAGGGCGTGGCGCCATATTCGACGAGGTCGCCGGAGAAGAGGATCTTCTGCTGCGGCAGCCACACCACCGTGTCGCCCTTGCTGTGGCCACAGCCGAGTTGCAGCAACTGCACCTCCAGCGAGCCCAACCACATCGTCATCTGGCCGCGGAAGGTGATGGTCGGCCAAGTCAGGCCGGGAACCGATTCGACGGCGCGGAACAGGCGGGGGAAGCGGCCGATCTCGCTCGCCATGTCGGCTTCGCCACGCTCGACGATCAGGTCACGGGTGTCCTCGCTGGCGATGATCTGCTCCGGCGCATAGCCCGAGGCGCCCAGCACGCGCACCGCGTGATAGTGCGAGAGCACGACATGGCGGATCGGCTTGTCGGTGACCTCGCGAATGCGGCGGATGACGTCCTGCGCCATCACCGGCGTTGCCTGGGTGTCGATCACCATCACCGCGTCGTCACCGATCACGATGCCGGTGTTGGGATCACCCTCCGCCGTGTAGGCATAGGCGTTGTCCGACAGCTTGTCGAAGCTGACGGTCTTCTCGTCGAGGTCGGCGTGCGAAGCGAAGTTCTTGGACATCCGGTTTCTCCAAAGGCGCGGCCGATGCGCCCAACCCTCACGGGACGCACGGCCGTCATTGATCGGTTGGGCAAACCATATCGTTTCATATGAAACCATGCAACGCGTTTGGCGCCCGGATGTCGCAGATGGCAAGGGAGGACGGTAGGGTGGGAGGAGATAGAACAGCAAAAAGCCCGCACTCTCTTTGGAGTGCGGGCTTTTTGTTGAACTGGTTGCGGGGGCAGGATTTGAACCTGCGGCCTTCAGGTTATGAGCCTGACGAGCTACCGGGCTGCTCCACCCGCGGATGTTCGAGTGTGGGGTGACGGACTGTGAAGATGCGAGCATGAGCTTTGTGTTGAGCGTCTCTTGAGGCTGAGTGACCTGGCGGCGACCTACTCTCCCACGTCTTAAGACGCAGTACCATTGGCGCGGAGGCTTTTCACGGCCGAGTTCGGGATGGGATCGGGTGTTTGACACCTCGCCATGACCACCAGGTCACCCAGGCTCAAGACCGACGCTGTTTTTCCGAAGCTTGTAGCTTGTTCAGTGCAAGTGAGGTGAGGAGTATCGAACTGCGGCGCGTGCTGTCAAGCTGCTGTTTTGTGAGCAGGCTTGCTGCTGCGCATGGCGCGGTTTGTGGGGTCGAGATCAAGCCGATCGAGCGATTAGTAAGGCTTAGCTTCAGACATTGCTGTCCGTCCACATGCCTCCTATCGACGTGATGGTCTGTCACGGCTCTCAAGGGAGCTCTGGTTTAGAGGTGGGTTTCCCGCTTAGATGCTTTCAGCGGTTATCCCGTCCATACTTAGCTACCCGGCCATGCCACTGGCGTGACAACCGGTGCACCAGAGGTATGTCCATCCCGGTCCTCTCGTACTAGGGACAGATCCTCGCAAAACTCCGACACCCACGGCAGATAGGGACCGAACTGTCTCACGACGTTCTAAACCCAGCTCACGTACCACTTTAATCGGCGAACAGCCGAACCCTTGGGACCTGCTCCAGCCCCAGGATGTGATGAGCCGACATCGAGGTGCCAAACGACTCCGTCGATATGGACTCTTGGGAGTCATCAGCCTGTTATCCCCGGCGTACCTTTTATCCGTTGAGCGATGGCCCGTCCACGTGGAGCCACCGGATCACTATGGCCGACTTTCGTCTCTGCTCGACTTGTCAGTCTTGCAGTCAGGCGGGCTTATGCCATTGCACTCGACGAGCGATTTCCGACCGCTCTGAGCCCACCATCGCGCGCCTCCGTTACACTTTGGGAGGCGACCGCCCCAGTCAAACTACCCGCCATGCAGGGTCCCGGACCCGGATAACGGGCCACGGTTAGATGCCAGAGACTTCAAGGGTGGTATTTCAAGGTTGGCTCCACCCGGGCTGGCGCCCAGGCTTCCAAGCCTCCCACCTATCCTACACATGAAGTCCCTAGCACCACTGCAAAGCTGTA